>JBDHQD010000011.1:0-185174 GCA_039806835.1 Prosthecobacter sp.
CGGTGTTCCTCGGTGATCTCTGTGGTGAACCTCAACCTCTTCTAAAACGATGCCCTTCGATCCCACCAAGCCCGCGATGTCCTTTCCAACCACAGAGGACACCGAGAGGCACAGAGTCTCAAACTCATCTCTCGGTGTTCCTCGGTGATCTCTGTGGTGAACCTCAACCTCTTCTAAAACGATGCCCTTCGATCCCACCAAACCCGTGAACAACGCCCCGCTCTCCAGCGCGGAGATGCGCAGCCAACTCACCTCGCTCAACGCGGACATCCAGGCGCGCGCGTCTTTCACCGATCTCAACAACGCCATCGCGGGCACGAGCAACAACAGCAACACGGTCGGCACCCTGAGCCAGAGTGCGGACTTCAGCTACCAACAATGGCAGATGCAGGATTTGATGAACAAGGTGGATGAGCTGATCAACGCGCTGCGGCGGTGATCACTAGTCTTGTAAGAGGCATCATCACCGCCTCCTTCATCTTTGTCTTGTTCCTTGTCCTCCCCATAGCAAGCCCTGATGTGGACAAGGAACACCGAATTACTCATTGCAGTCAGCCCTCTGAAACTGCTAAGTTAGCCTCAATTCTGCCCAGCCTCATGCCTGCCAGACGTCAGCTTTTTTTCGCCGCCGCAGTGTCCCTTGCCACCGCATTCTCCGCCGTGGGACAGGGCGCATCCTCCGTCTCGGCGGCGGGAGCGGTGGCAGCTTTGAAAAAAGGAGAACGCTCTACTGCGCACAAAAGCGAGTCCAAAGGACAAACCTCCACACCCGCCAAGCAAGAAGCCAGCGCGCAGAGCATCGCAGCGCGACTGCCCACTTTCAGTTCGCAGCCGATGCCGCACCTCGGCTATGCGCGCTATCCCTGGCATTTGGATATTGTTTCCACCGTCTTTTGGGTTGGCGAAGAACCCACTGAAAACAATCCCACGCCCAATGACAAAAGCTCCTGGGACACCAAGTGGATGGAGAACTTTGGTGGATATGACGACCCCGATCCAACAAAACGCACGAGCGCATTCACGCCCGTGGGCTTTGTGCCAAAACAGAATCCATTCTACGTCGCACTGCCTTACAACGACTGCATCGACTACAACTCACACAAGCCAGAGGCATCACGGGTCATCCCCTGGTTCAAGCAGCGCTACACACGCTCCGGCAAAACAGTGCTCAAAAGTCAGTGGGTAGCCATTCGGCATGGCAACCGCGTCTGCTACGCTCAATGGGAAGACTGCGGCCCCTTCCTCACGGATGACCACGAGTATGTTTTCGGCAACTCCCGCCCAAAAAACACCAGCAACAACGGCGCGGGCATCGACATCTCCCCGGCCATCCGCGACTATCTCGGCCTCAAGAGCATGTCCCGCTGCGACTGGCGTTTTGTCGATGTGAGCGAGGTTCCCGCCGGCCCTTGGCGCAGCTTCGGCAGCAACAATCATTTTGTCCGCCAACAAAAAGTCGATAAAGAACGCGAGCACTCCGCCATCTCATCGCGCCTCGAAGAACTGCGCCGCATGCGCGATGCCTACTTCAAGCAAAACGGCACGGGCGCCTTCCGCTGAAGGCACACCTCTCTTTTTCAGACTCAGCCCAAGACATCGCCCACCTGCAAAGCATGCCCACGCAGGAAATCGGCCGCCGCCAGGCGTCTGCCACCCTCCATCTGCACTTCCAGCAGCCGCAGCAGACCATTCCCACAACTGACGAGAATTCCCTCCGCCCCGGCACCAACGACTGTTCCAGGAGTGGGACTGACGTTTGCATCTGCGATGGGCTCCGCACGATGAACCTTCATCTGCATTCCGCGAAACACGCAGGCCGTACCCGGCCAAGGGGTGTAGGCGCGAATGAGGCGATCCAGTTCGAGTGCGGAGCGGCTCCACTCGATGCGCCCATCTTGGCGCGAGAGTTTGCGCACATGCGTGGCCTGTGCCTCATCCTGCCTCACACGCGGTGCGTTGCCTGCGGCGAGCAAAGCAAGTGCCTCCGCCAACGCAGCCGGTGCCATCTGGGCGAGTTTATCATGCAGGCTTCCCCCAGTGTCATCGCTGCCAATCGGAAGACGCTTCATCAAAAGGATGTCGCCCGTATCGAGCCCCTCATCCATGAACATGAGGGTCACCCCCGTTTCGGAGTCGCCGTCGCGAATGGCTGCTTGGATGGGGGCAGCACCGCGATGGCGCGGCAACAGCGAAGCGTGAATGTTCAAACAGCCGAACTTCGGAACATCCAGCACCGCCCGTGACAAAATCTGCCCGTAGGCCACGACGACGGCGACATCAGCCTCAAACGCCTGCAACTCAGCAACGGCGTGCCGAATTTTTTGCGGTTGGATGACCTGCACATCCGCAGCCTGCGCACGCACCTTGATTTGAGAAGGCATGAGCACCTGCTTACGCCCCACCGGCTTGTCCGGTTGGGTGACGACGCCCACGACATCATGCTCGGAGGAACCGAGCAGCCACTCCAGAGAAGGGAGGCCGATGTCGCCAGTGCCGATGAATAAAACGCGCATGCGCAGAAAGCACGAATCATGGGCGAGGAGTCCTTCAACACGGATTGAAGCAACCCCAGCGCCTCCCTCTCCACCCTAGATTTTCATTTTCTCCAGTTCCTTCCAAGCATCGAGCGTCATCACACCGGCGAGGATGTCATAGAGCACTTTTGCAGGAGGCTGGCTGGCGTCGATGTTGACGATGCGATCACCGGCATAGTAATCGAGGATCGGCTTTGTCTCGGCCTCGTAAGTGGCGAAGCGATTTTGGATCACCGCATCGCTAGCATCGTCAAAGCGGTTGTCTTTGAGAGCACGCTTGCGCAAGCGACGCGCCAGTTCCGTACGATCTGGGCAGGAGAGGTGAAAGACTTTGAGCACTTCGATGTCCTGTTCCATGTGGCGAGCCTGCTCCACATTGCGTGGGATGCCATCGAGCACGAGGAAGTCGATCTCCGGTTTGAAGTTATGCGCCTCCACATGCTGTTTGATGTTTGCACGCCAGAGAGCCACGGTCACATCGTCCGGCACCAACTCACCACGGCTCGAGTACTCGACAAATTTCTGTCCCAAGGGTGTACGCGTGTCCAGAGAGCGGAACACATCACCGCAGGCCAGATGATGAAAGCGCGGGATGGAGCCGAGAACCTTCCCCTGCGTGCCTTTGCCGCTGCCGGGAGCGCCTAGGATGAGGAAGGTGCGAAAACGTGTGTTTTTGAGTGAGTCGGACATGGTGTGGAGTCGAGCAGACTAGCACGTTACATTTTCGCGACAACTTGCGCGGCAGCCATTTTCACACGCTCGAAATCGAGTGCGCCAAGGTCTCCCCCCTCCTCCTGCAACACCTCGACCCAAGGTTGCGGCGGTGCCCACACTGCAGGGTTGGTCGGACCAAATAACAGTAGCGACGGCACTCCGCAGGCTGCGGCAAGGTGGGAAATGCCACTGTCGTGGCCGAAAAACGCCGCGCAGCCGCAAAGCCTCATCGCCAACTCTGTGAGCGGCAGCGCATGCCAACGCTCACCCCCTTTGACGCAAAGACCACGCGCCTCCTCTGCCTCTCCTGTGATGAAAACCACCTCATGCTTGGGGAAAGTCTCTGCCAGCCGCAGCCAGCACTCCACCGGCCAGTTTTTCTTCTCTGAGCCACTGCCGAGGTGAATGGCGATGCGTTTGGACGTGTCCTCAGCACGTTCAAAGTGTGCGCGCAGCAAATGCGCATCATCGAGAAACATGGCGATCCTCTCCAGCCCGCGCGCAAGCTGCCGGGAAGCATGCTCACCGTCATTTTGCACCCGCGGAGAGCATTCTATGACAGTCTTGACGGCGATGCGGTCGAGGCTGGCCCGAAGCAGACCATCGGGATCATAAAGAAAACTGACGACGAGATTGAAACTGCGCAGATGCGTTGCGAGCTCCTCGTCGATGGGCGCGTTTTTCGCGAACAGAGGAGCCATGGTGCGGTGGTCCAGACTGCGCACCGCGTCGGCCAAGCCCGCCGCCTGCGCGAGTGCCGCGATGGCGGGATAGCCCGCGACCTCAAGATGGCAACCGGGGATGGCCTCGCGCAGCATGCGCAACACGGGCAGGGTGAGAATGAAATCTCCGATCGCGCCACCACGCAGGACCAAGACGCGAGGCGACATTTTCATCAGTAAAACAACACCGCTGCGAGAAGCAGCGCCGCGCCATAAACGATGCCGCCGTACACCGCCAGATTCCAGCGTTGAGGCTTCGCCAGCAGCCAGCCCACCCAATCACGCATCAAGAATGGCATCCCGACAAAATACATGCCGACAATGATCCAAACATAAGCAAGCACCGGCAGCAGCAAGCGACTGGCCTGCGGTTGAAGAAATGCCGCGCAGAGTACCGGCCCTGCGATCAGCAACAGCAGCGCACCCAAAGCGCGCACGGCGAGAAATTCCCGCACACACGCCAACACCGCCACATATCCGCCGATGGTGATCATGATGAAAGTGCGGCGCATGTTGAAAAATTCGCCCATGTCCATGTTCGCCAGCGCAAAGACACTCCAGATCAAGTCGATGGTGAGCAAGATGACGCCCCAATGAAAAGCACGCGGGAAGGACTTGAGAAAAGCCTGCGCTTTCGGAGCATTTTTTAACGCCCACAAATGCGTGGCGAGCAATCCCAGTGCCACGACGATCCCCGTACCTTTCAGCGGAATGCCGCCATCTTGGCTTTGGTGGTAGAGGTAGTCGTAGAAATCTGCAAACATGCTTCGGAGCGGGAAAGGGCGCACTGGTGGCGCAGGTGCCCGCAAAGCGCAAACGCGATGTTCCTCCTGCGATTTGCATGTTGCCACAGTGAAAGCAGACGGCAGTTTGCCACACCATCCTCTGATGAAGAATCGAGACTCCACGCCAGCCTGGTACGTCGTTCACACGCGCCCGAAATGCGAACACATCGCCGCCGCGCTCATGGGGGGACTGGCGAATGTGGAAGTCTATTGCCCCCGCATTCGTTTCCAGAAAAGCACGAGACGTGGCAAGGTGTGGTTCATCGAGGCACTGTTCCCGAGCTATTTCTTCGCGCGCTTCATTCCCGCAGAATCACTGCGTGCAGTGAAGCACTCGCAGAGCGTCATCAAGGTGGTCGATTTTGGCGGCAGCCTCACCCCCGTGCCTGATGCCGTCATCGCGGAGTTGCAAAAAGAAATGCAGGAGCAGGAAGTGCGTGAAGTGCATACCGATGTGAAAATCGGCGACCTCGTGGAGCTCACCGAAGGGCCCATGCGCGGCTTAAAAGGCATCGTCAATGCCATGCTCACAGGCGCTGAGCGTGTCCGTGTGCTGTTGGAATTCCTCGGTCGTGAGAGCGCGGTAGAGGTTTCTGTCTCTCACGTCCTCACCGAGCAAAAACCGCGCACCGTCGTGGCACGGCAGGCCGGCTGAGATCGTTCCATGTCTCGTCGCCGCACGAGAGACTGGGGGGGCCGAACTCGCCCTTGACCACCCCCTGAAATCATCTAACATCCGCGCCCCACGCCCCGGCGGCAGCAGCATTCCGCGCCCCGCCTGGTAACGTGAACTCCACTCCATGAAAGCCGAAGGCCATCCTAAAACCCACGAAACGACGATCACCTGCACCTGCGGTGCCGTCTATAACACCATCTCCACCGTGCAGAATCTGCGCATCGGTATCTGCTCCGCCTGCCACCCTTACTTCACTGGTGAGCAGCGCTTCATCGACACCGCAGGCCGCGTGGACAAGTTCGCACAACGCTACGGCTCGACCCGTGCACGCCGCACAGCGCCGAAGCCCTCGGCCGCCAACGCCTAGCACCCAGTTTCCTCCTTTTAGCCAAAACGGTGCCCGCGCTTCCATGCCGGGCACCGTTTTGTTTTGCCTCGTTCTGGCCCCCTCTCTCTCAGCCCCCCACTTTTTGTCTTTATGGACTACTCCGCCGTCATCGCCGGGAAGCGCACCCGTTTTGCCGACCTCGAAGACATCATCGGACGCCCAAACTTCTACGACGACGCCAAACGCGCCGGCGAGATGCTGCGCGAACACCGCACGCTGCAAAAACTCATCAACGACTGGACAGCGTATGAGAAAACACTCGCCGAACTCGCTGAAAATCGCCTCATGGCGAAGTCGCAGGAGGATAAAGAACTCGCCGAAATGGCTGCGGCAGAAATTCCAGCGCTTGAACAACGCCTCATCGATCTCGAAAAGGCCGTGCAGGAATCCATCCTGCCGCCCGATCCGCTGGAAGGCCGCGACATCATCCTCGAAATCCGCGCAGGCACCGGTGGCGACGAGGCTTCTCTCTTTGCTGCTGATCTTTTGCGCATGTACACGCGCTATGCCGAAAGCTGCGGCTGGAAAATCGAACAACTCGATGCCAGCCCCTCCGACGTCGGCGGCTTCAAGGAAGTCATCGCGAAAATCAGCGGTGAGGACGTGTACCGAGTCATGAAATACGAAAGCGGCGTCCACCGTGTGCAGCGCGTCCCTGCCACTGAGGCACAGGGACGCATCCACACCTCAGCGGCCACGGTCGCCGTGTTGCCGGAAGCGGAGGAGGTCGATCTCGAGATCAAGCCTGACGAAGTGCGCATCGAAGTCTGCCGCTCGTCCGGAGCGGGTGGTCAGGGGGTGAACACCACAGACTCTGCCGTCCAAGTCATGCACATCCCCACTGGCACCATCGTGCGTTGCCAAGACGGCCGCAGTCAGATCAAGAACAAGGAGAAAGCACTCAACATCCTGCGCTCGCGCTTGCTCGAGAAAAAACAGCAGGAAGAAGCCGCAAAGTACTCAGCGAATCGCCGCAACCTCATCGGCGGTGGTGGGCGTGAGGAAAAAATACGCACCTACAACTATCCACAGAACCGTGTGACCGACCACCGCATTGAAATGACGCTGTATAACCTCGATCAATTTGTCGAAGGCCGTATCAGCGAAATGTTGCAGGCTCTTCTCGCCAGCGACCTGAAAGCTCGATTGGCCGAGGCTGGGTTGAGTTGATCTCGTACTGAAGAAAAACTTGTCTGTTCGCTCAACGAGTGTTTTTTCAGCCCGATGCATGAACCCACCCTCAGCGCCTCGGTGGCCCCACTCGCTTCGCTGGGCGAGTCGGCACCCAATAGCAGCGCGGCAGAGGATCGCATCCTGGTGGAAAAGGCACAGGCGGGTGACACGCATGCTTTCGATGATCTTGTGCGAAAGTACACGCCCAAGCTCTACGGTCTCATTTATAACATGACCTCCAATCGTGAGGACACCGCTGATCTTCTGCAGGATGTCTTTGCGAAAGCCTACCGCTCCATCAAGCGCTTCATGGGCAGATCCTCCTTTTACACATGGATCTACTCCATCGCGGTGAACATGACTTTGAATTTCCTCAAGAAACGAGGGAGGCAACACAAGGTCAGTCTTGACGATGTAGATACGGGAATTGAGAACGATCCCGAGTTCATTCGCATCACCACTGCCAATTCAGGTGTGGCACGCGAAGTGAACATCCACGAGCTGCAAAAAAGGTTGAACGCAGCCATGATGAAGCTGTCCGAAGATCACCGCACGGTGGTGACCTTGTACGATGTTCAGGGACTCCAGCATGCCGAGATCAGCAAGATTCTGGGTGTCTCCGAGGGGACGGTCAGATCTCGTTTGTTCTATGCTCACCGCCTCCTCCAGACTTATCTCGAAGATTTTGTGAAGTAATCCCGAGCTGCTCACAAGCAAAGAAACAAGCATACCACCGCAAGCCATGAGCGAGTTTGAAAAAGTACGGCAGTTGATTCGGTTGAAGCGTTTTGAGCAACCAGGGGAAGACTTCACAGAAACATTCCTGCAAGAATTCCACCAAAGGCAGCGCGCCGAAATGTTGCGAAAATCCTCCGTGGAGTTGTTTATGGAGCGCGTTTCCACTTGGTGGGAGCACTTGATGATTCCCAAGTGGAGCTTGGCAACCGCCGCTGCTGCATGCGTGGCAGGCATGTGGCTTTTCATCGGTAACAGCTCGTCCAATCCCTCGATGGCCGATGCACCCCCCCCTCCTGCTTCCCCCGTCGTGCCGGAAAAGCCGTTCACTCCCAAACTCGATCTCAGTGATCTGCCAATGGCCAACATGGCTGAGCGTGGCAATGCCAAGCTGGAAGACGCCCTCATCCGCAAACATCTGGAAATGAAACCTGCGCTCGAAAGCGGCGTCTCCCCGCTGCCCACCAGTGCCAAGGGCTTCAAGCAACTGCCCAATGGCACGCCTGCGCAGAAGGAAAGTGCGCCCAAGTAGGAGCAGTGATGTGATCGCCTCAACACTGCGATCGTAAACTTCCCATTGCCATTCATCTGAGCAGAGCCTAGGGTCGGCACTGTTCATGGGATTGCTCTCCTACAGCCTCCAGATCATCCGAATTATCAACGGACTCCTCAGCGCGTGACGCGACCGAGGCAGTCCGTTTGATTTTGATCTGGCAGCGTGCTCTTGGACGACCGGCACGCTCCGCGCGTCGCCTCCTCCCCATGGCTCGTCTGCTTCACCTGTTCCTTTTGTTTCTTTTCCATGACTCCTGTAACGATCTATGACACCACCCTGCGCGACGGCACTCAGGGCACTGGCATCTCCTTCAGCACGCTCGACAAAATCCGCGTCGCAGAAAAGCTCGACGACTTCGGCGTCCACTACATTGAGGGCGGCTGGCCTGGCTCAAATCCCAAAGACGCCGCCTTTTTTGAAGAAGCCTCCAAGCGCACATGGAAAAAGGCCAAAATCACCGCCTTTGGCATGACTCGACGCGGCAAGATGAAGGTCGAAGACGATCCGCAGGTCAAAATGCTCCTCGATGCGAAGACGCCCGCCGTCACCATCGTCGGGAAAACCTGGCCGCTGCATGTCACGGAAGTTTTTCAGGTCTCTCTGGAAGAAAACCTCGCCATGATCGCAGACACGGTGGCCTATCTCAAAAAACACGGGCGGGAGGTGCTCTACGATGCCGAGCATTTCTTCGACAGCTTCAGAGAAGACCCTGAATACTCTCTCAAAACAATCAAGACTGCTGCCGATGCCGGAGCAGACCTCGTCGTGCTCTGCGAGACCAACGGCGGCGCACTCCCTGAATTTGTCGAGGAAGTCACCCGCAAGGCAGTGGCTCATCTTGGCAGGCCCGTAGGCATTCATTCTCACAATGACGGCGGCGTCGGCGTCGCCAATGCTCTTGCCGCTGTGCGCGCTGGCGCATGTCAGGTTCAAGGCACCATCAACGGCTACGGTGAACGTGTCGGAAATTGCAATCTCACCACGGTCATGCCCAATCTCCAGCTCAAGATGGGAATCGATCTCGGCATCGACCTCACTCGTCTGCGCGAGTTGGCGCACTTTGTGGATGAACTCGCCAACGTGACCCATGACATCCGCGCGCCTTATGTCGGCCAGGCCGCATTCACCCACAAAGGCGGTCTGCACGTCCATGCCGTACAGAAACTCGCTCGCACCTACGAACATGTCGATCCGACTCTGGTAGGCAATGAGCGCATCATCACCATCTCTGACATGTCCGGCCAGTCCAACGTCTTGGTGAAAGCAGAAGCCATGGGCTTCGCCTTCGCCAAAGGAGCGCCCGAGGTGCAGAAAATCCTCGCTGAGGTGAAGCGACTCGAAAGCGAAGGCTGTGAATTCGAAGCCGCCGAGGCTTCATTCGAAATGCTCATTCGCAAGCAACTCGGCCTGTACGCGCCCGTCTTTAATCTCATCGAATATCACTCCACGCATCGCTTCCACGGCGGCGAACACGGCTTTGAAACCTGCGAAGCCACCGTGAAAATCGAGGTCGGAGGGGAACGCGTGTACACCGTCGCTGAAGGTGATGGCCCCGTGAATGCACTCGACAACGCCCTGCGCAAAGCACTGCTGCCGAACTTCCCATCCCTGCAACACATGCAACTGGCTGACTACAAGGTGCGCATCATCGACAGCGGCACTGGCACCGCTGCCAAAACCCGTGTACTCATCACCAGCAGCGATGGTGAGGGCGACTGGAGCACTGTGGGAGTGAGCTGCAACATCATCGACGCGAGTTGGCGAGCACTCGTGGATGGCATTGAGTACTACCTGCTCAAAAGAAAGGCTTCCTGACGAATTCACCTTCGTCGCTCGCTCATCATCACGCGCATTTCAAAACCCGCAGGTGGCTGAGGATCTCCCGCCTCATGCTCCTTGCGAATGTGTGGCAAAGCGCTCTTCCGCCGCCGATCCGATCAACTCAGAGATGCCTTCGCCCACTGCTTGGCAAAGTAGGTGAGAATCATGTCTGCACCGGCACGGCGGATGCCGATGAGTGATTCGTGTACAATCTTTGCTTCGTCGAGCCACCCGGCAGCAGCAGCGGATTTGATCATGAGGTATTCGCCACTGACTTGGTAGGCGGCGATAGGCAGAGGCGTAACGTTGCGAATTTTTGCGATGATGTCGAGATACGGCCCCGCAGGTTTCACCATCAGAATGTCTGCGCCTTCAGCTTCATCGAGTGCGGCTTCCCGCAATGCTTCACGGGCATTCGCAGGGTCCATTTGATAGGTTTTCTTATCTCCCGCCTTCGGCGCAGAATCCAACGCTCCACGAAACGGCCCATAGTAGGCACTGGCATACTTGGCCGTGTAACTCATGATGGAAACAGCCTGAAATCCTGCCGCATCCAGCGCAGAACGGATCGCAGCCACGCGGCCATCCATCATGTCACTGGGAGCGACGATGTCTGCACCCGCACGCGCATGGCAGAGTGCCTGCTGGCACAGCACGGCCACGGTTTCATCATTCAGGATGCGCCCGTCCTCCGAAACGAGTCCATCGTGGCCGTCGCTGTTGTAAGGATCGAGCGCCACATCGGTGATGACTGTCAGCGTGGGATGCGCGGCCTTCAAAGCGCGAATCGCCCTCGGAACCAGTCCGTCATCGGCATGGCATGCCTTTGCATCACGCGACTTCAATTCATCTGGAATGCGAGGAAAGAGCACCACCGCCGGAACCCCCAGCGCATGCACCTCTCCAGCCTCCTGCACGAGTCCGTCCAGACACCAACGTGTACAGCCGGGCATCGACGAGATCGGCGTGTTGTCTTTCCCTTCCTGAATAAACATCGGGTAGATGAGATGCCCTGGCGTCAACTCTGTCTCCCGCACAAGATCACGAATGGCAGGCGACTGGCGATTGCGGCGAGGGCGAATGGGCAGATTCATGGGAAAGATCATGGATGAAGATCAAACGCATGTCGATGGGCCACACGCCATCATTTCGGCACAATGGTAAATCCTTCTTTGCTATCTTTGACCAGCCAACCACGGGTTTCGAGGTCTTTGCGTAGCGTATCGGCAGCGGCCCAGTCCTTGGCCTGCTTGGCATCCCAACGCTGTTGAGCCAGGGCTTGGATATCTGCGGGCACCTCGACCGTGGCGTCTTCCTGAACAGGCGGCAGGAGAATGCCCAGAGCCTTCAGCATGAAGTGCAGTCCACTGCGAACAGCCATCGCTTCCTCTTGCGAAAGTGCCGCCGGTTTAATCTTGTTCAGCACACCAAAAATCCCGCCAAGAGCACCTGGGACATTCAGGTCGTGCAACAGCGTGTCCCAAGCTTCGGAGAAAGGACCTGGAGTGCTGGCCTCCGAGTCGTCCACAGCAGATGAACGAAGCGCAAAGTCGCCTTGCTGCTTTGGCGCGGAGCTGCCTGAGAGTGCGGAGTGCTGCGGATTCGGAGACCCGCGCTCCATCAGAGCCTTGTCCGCCTTTGCGAGCTTCTGCAAAGCCTGCCGCGCCGAATCAAGGCTGTGCATGGTGAAGTTCAGCGGCGCACTGTAATGGCCGGAGATGAGCACATAACGCACCTCGTCCGCAGTGTAGCCGCGCTTCGCGAGGTCTTCGAGCGTGTAGAGATTGCCGAGGCTCTTGCTCATCTTGCCGCCATCAACCATGAGATGCGCGACGTGCATCCAGTGATGCGCGAACTTTCCGTGCGTACTGCAGCAGCTCTGAGCGATCTCGTTTTCGTGGTGTGGAAAAATCAAATCGACGCCGCCGCTATGCAAATCGAAGTCCTCACCGAGATATTCGAGAATCATCGCACTGCACTCCAGATGCCATCCCGGGCGACCCTCTCCCCACGGACTGGGCCAGTAGTTCGCACCGTCTTCAGCCTTTCGCGCCTTCCAGAGCGCGAAATCGGTCAGCGAATCCTTCGTGTACTCGTCGCTGTCCGTTGCACTGGCAGCTTCACTGGCACCGAGACGCAACTCTCGATCCTCCAGATGACTGAGCTTACCGTAGTCCTTGAACGATGAGACGCGGAAATACACACTGCCATCGGCTGCGGCATACGCATGCCCGTTGGCAACGAGCTTTTCGATCATCGCAATCTGATGCGGAATGTGCGCCACAGCACTTGGCTCCACATGGGGCGGCAGCAGATTCAGCGCGGCACAATCAGCGTGAAATTTCTCCGTCCAACCGCGGGTGAATTCAGACAGGCTCTGCCCTGCTTTCTGTGAATCGCGGATCGTTTTATCATCCACATCGGTGATGTTGCGCACATGCAGAGTCGCTGTGCCACCTGCTTCCACGACACGACGCATGACATCCTGCGCCACGAACGTGCGGAAATTTCCGATGTGTGCCGGCCCATACACCGTGGGGCCGCAGCAATAGAAACGCAGCGTCTTGCCGTCGAGCGGCGTCACCTCTCGGTCAGTGCGGGTCAGGGTATCGTGGAGCTTGAGGGGCATGGGGGCCGGGAAATTGAATGACGAATGCCGAAAGTCGAATGCGGAATGAGGCCGGACTTGCCCTTTGTCGTCCGGGGAGTATTTTCAACCCTCTCCAAAACGGGGGCGTACTGGTTTCGACGGGTAGCCTTAGTTCGGAGCTGCATGCCGAGGATGATTCGTTGGCCTCGTTAATCACCGGATCAAAAACATAAATGTGAACTCTAACGAGCTCGCTCTCGCGGCTTAAGCCCCGCGACGTCTCGCAGGCGATGTCTGGTAGCCTGCGCGACGACACCACCAGGCTGGGCTGACGGCCGGGCGACCGGGTCACAGTCGAGATCAAACAGGACGCTGGGTGAAGAGTAGGCCGTCTCAAGCCGCCTCCCACCGAGACCAAAGATGAGACTGAGCATGGAGACGCTACGGATGATGGCCATTCGGACAGGGGTTCAACTCCCCTCGCCTCCACCACTTTGATTTTGGCCTTCTGAAAAGAGGCATGCGTTTTTTGTGATGCGCCAACGCTCGCCTGCTGTCGCTGCGAAAAGAAGGCGAACTTCTTTCAAATTCATGGCCTCCTACTTGCGGTGAAGTGTCTCAAGTGGCACTGCTGAAACCTATGAATCATTTCTGGGATGCCGTCATCATCGGAGGCGGGCCAGCTGGCTCTACGGCAGCGGCCACGCTGCGTCAGTCTGGGCGATCTGTGTTGGTGCTGGAGAAGGAAAAATTCCCGCGCTTTCACATTGGCGAGTCTCTACTGCCCTACAATCGCCCGATCTTCGATGCCCTCGGCGTCTGGCCGAAAATCCAGGCTGCTGGCTTCATGCCGAAACGCGGCGCGCAGTTCTGGATGGGTGACGGATCACGGCACACCCGCTTGAATTTCGCGCGCGGATCATTCACCGAGTTCCCGGAATCCATTCATGTGGAGCGCGCGCGATTCGATGAAATTTTACTGCGGCATGCGGAAGAGCTGGGTGCGGAAGTGCGCGAGCAATCGCTGGTGAGTGCTTATCAAATCGCTGAAGACAAAGTCAGCGTGAGCTACCAAGCGGCTGATGGCACCAAGCATGAAGTGCATGCCTCGTTCCTCATCGACGCCAGCGGCTTGACCAACTTCACCGCCAATCGTGAGAAGCTGCGAGAGTACTACCCCGGTCATAAAAAAATCGCCATTTTTGGCCACTACTGCGGTGTGAAAATGCCTGATGGCGATGAGACGGGAGACATCCTCATCGTGCGCAGCAAGAGTTCATGGTTTTGGTTGATCCCGCTCGAAGAAGATAAAGTCAGCGTCGGTCTCGTCCTCGACCTCGATGAATTCAAGGCGATGGAACGGGAACCCCAGCGCGTTTTCGACGAGGCCGTTGCGGCAACCAAGGCCGTGCAGGAACGCATGCGCGAGGCACAATCACTCACGACAACCCATGTGGTCAGCGATTTTTCCTACACGAATCGACGCTTTGTCTCCGAGCGCCTTGTGCGGGTAGGAGATGCTTCGGGGTTCATCGACCCCATCTTCTCCAGCGGCGTCATGCTCGCGATGCACAGCGCGCGCCAGGGAGCACTCGCGGTCGTCGGTGCGCTTGACGCAGGCAAGGCGATGACCTTTGCGATGAAGCGCTATGAATGGTCCATGCGTCGGCATGTGGGGCGTTTTTGGTCGTTCATCGAGAAGTTTTACACCCGGCATTTCGCGCAGCTCTTTTTCCAGCCCAGCAATCGGTTCCGCATGGTCTGCGCCATCAACTGTGTGCTCGCAGGCCGCACAGATTTGACCTTTGCCACTTGGTGGCGGTTGCGTGTTTTCTTTATCCTCGTCTGGATTCAGAAACGCTTTGCTCTCGCTAAGCCAATCGAAATCGCCTGACGAGCAGCGCCTCTCACTCCCCTGCCAGCTTCACCCGCAGCATGGGCGCAGAGCGCGCATCGTTTTCCTTGGTCGCAAATGCGTGGACGAGGCCACTGTCCGCCGTCTCATTCGTCTCACGGCAGATGATGAGGGTGACGACGCGATTGGTGTCTTCGTTGAGAAAATCCAGCAGCTCCCTGCTGCGCACCCTGCGTGCGCCACGACTCACTCCTTGGGCGACCTCAAACCGCCCGAGCAAGCGTGCCTTGGTGAGATCGGGCAGGTAGCGCTCTTGCTGCGCAGGATTGTGCGCGGGAGCGTGCTGCCAGTTCAAGTCCTCTTCTTTCCAATCGTCCGCAGTCTCATCGGTCACTCCATACACCGCAAAGGTACTGTCCGGCACAAAACTGGCAAAGCCAAGCTCACTGGGTTGGATGGTCAGCACCAACTCTGCATCCTCTATGCGCCGCGCAGCGAACTTGCTCAAATCAAACGCAAGATAGCCTTTGCGATTGAGCTCCGCCTTCCCGTCGCTGCGCTTCACGCGTAGAAACGGGTGCGTGCCAAATGCCGCCGTGTCTCCCGGTTTACTCTGGATGTAGCTGTCTCTGCCGCGGCCAAAGGCGGTTGTGACTCCCAGCCATCCGCTCCCATCGTCTGTCATGGTCAGCGGCTGCCAGCGGCTGGGCTCCGACGCCTCTCCACCAGGACTCGGATGAAGTTGGCTCTGGGACCACCCATGATCCACCCCCTGCCCTTTTTGCAGCTTCTGCGTTTGTGGCTTGCTCTTGTCATCGACCTCCACCAGTCCCTCCAGCACACGCACCATGTACCTGCCGGAATCATCCGCGCTGACACCAAACTTCGTGCCCCAGTCGATGACCTTGGCTTCCTGCGTGCCTACGCTGAAGCCCTTTGCCTGCGGCGGCACTTCGGCGACGAGTGTGCCACGCCGCAGTTTGCAATTCATCGCATCGATCACCTCCAAGGTTGTGGGAGCTTCGAGGACGAGTTCTGCTCCGCTGTCGAACCGCAGCACGGCCAGCCCTTCAATCAAATCGAGCATTCCTGGGCGCAGGCGGGCTCCCTCCACGGTGGGAAGACTGCTCCCTGCCCACTGGCAATGCCGAGCGCGCACCAAGGTCGCGACGCTGTGATCACGTCCGCCAAACATCCATACCGCCGCCGCAGTGACACAAGCCGCCGCGGCAGCCGTGACCACATGACGCCACCACACTGGCTTCACCACCGTGGTGGAATCCGCCGCCGGTGCCTGCCATGCATCGTCAAGCCGCAGCTCCGCACGCAGATGCAGCGTGCTCGCGAAATAGGCGCGTGATTCGGCTGAGTCGCGCAGCTCGGCTTCCAGCGCGCTCATTTCCTCAGGCGTTAGTTTTTGATCGGCGTATCGCTCACACAGTTCTTGTAAGCGAAATTGGTCAGCGGCTTTCATAGTCCAACCTCTCCTTGTTTGAGTTCCTTCTCCATGCAGGCGAGCAAATTCATGCGCACCCGGCTCAGCGCGCGGTACACCGCTCCAGCCGTGCTGCGAATGCGCTCCGCCACGCCATCGACTTCCATTTCCTCATAATAGCGCAGCTTCACGAGCTGACGATGTGCTGCGGGCAGCTTGGCCACGCATGCGCGCAGTGCATCACGCCGCTGCTCGGTGCCGTCACTGAGCTTGGCCACCTCATCATGCAACATCTCGAGAATGTCATCTCCCAGCGGCACCGCCGCGCGCTTCTTCTGGCGACGATGGGCCAGCACCTGATGGAAGGCCGTCTTCCGCGCCCAGGCGAGAAAATTCGTCCCCGGCTCAAACTGATCAAAGCAGCGCCACAGGATCATCTTTGTCTGCTGCAGAATGTCGTCCGCGTCATGCGGATCCTGCACAAGGCTATGCACGTGTACACTCAGCACACGATCGTGGTGCGTGAGCAACTCTAGGAACTCCTGGGTGCGGTCGTTTTCAGGCATGACGAGAATCTTCCATTGAGCAGAGGCGCGTCACCCTCCTCTTTGGACAAAATAATGCACGGAGGAATCACGGCTTGCGCTCACCGCCCTCGTCCGCTTTCCCGAAAAACATCAGGTGCTGCCAGGGCAGCCCATCATACTCCCGCACCAACACCAGCCCATTGGCTGTCATCTCGCGGTTAATCTGTGCTTTGCTCATCTTGTGCTCCGGTTTGATCGGCACGCTGGCGTCCTCGGAGCGGAATTCGACCAGCGCAAGCCTCCCACCTGGCTTGAGCGCGGCCCGCATGGCAGTCAGCATCGCGACCGGATGGGAAAACTCATGATACACATCCACCAGCAGAATCAGATCGCACGATCCCGGTGGCAGTTGCGGATCATCGACGCGCCCCTGAATCGGCACCACATTTTTGATCCCTTTGCGATCAAGGTTTGCCTTCAGCATCTCGATCATCTCGGGCTGCAAATCGACGGCATACACCTTCCCCTGCTCGCCCACCATCTCCGCGAGAGGGATCGTGTGGTAGCCATTGCCGCAGCCCATGTCACACACAGTCATGCCAGGCTTGAGATGGAGTTCGTCGCGCATGCGCGTCCCGGCCTCCTCACTTTCCCGCATGCGGCGCATCAGCCACTCCGCCCCCTTCCAGTGCATCGTCTGCGCGATCACCCGGCCCAGATACTCCGTCTGCGGAGGCGACTCCTGCGCCGTCAATGCCAAGGCACTAGTGAAGAAAAAGGCGATCAGAGGGCGCATGGCTTGCAGATGGAGAAAGCGAAGACGCAGCAAGGCTAGGCCGCCCTTCTCGCCATGAAAAGACTTTTCCAGACCTCACGCTGGAATTCCCAGAACCGCTCCGTATCATCGCCACCATGACTTTCCGTTCTCATGCTCATCTCCTGCTCCCACTCCTCGGAGCTGCCGGGATCGCCATGCTCCACGCTCAGGAGACCCCTACACCGCCAGCCCCCGCTCGCCCTCCCATTCCCGAAGACGTCGTCGGCGATGAGCATGTGCGCGAGGAGTTCGGCGTGAATCAGTTCACCACGCCTTCGATCCGCAAGCTCTTCGACATGCTCAATCACGTCGGCAAGCTCAGCTACGACAGCCTCAAACGCACCTTCACGGACAAGACGCCAGCGGATCGCGTGCTCGTCTCGCTCGGCCTCGGCACCCTCATCGCCGACGGTTTCCTCATCGTGCAGTGTGAGAAAGTGGAAGAAATGGAGCCTGTCGGGCGCGCCATGATCAAATATGGCAAAGCGCTCGGCGCAGGCACCCGCATGAACAAGCACACTGGCAGCCTCTTTGAATACAGCCTGAAAGGGAACTGGCAGGATCTGCGCACTGAACTGGCAAAAACTCAAGCCGATGTCGAAGCCGAGATGGTACAGCTCCGCGATGTGGACATCGCCCACCTCATCAGCCTCGGCGGCTGGCTGCGCGCACTGGAAATCTCCACCAAGAGCATCAGCGACAACTACACCGAAGAAAAAACCCGCCAGCTCACCAGGCGCGACATTGCCGAGTACTACCTCATGAGTCTCGACAGTCTGCACCCTTCCATCATGAAGAACCCAGTGCTCGTCGATCTGCGCAAAGGGCTGCAAGACCTCATGCCCCTCGTCGATGCGCCCGAAGGCAAATCGCTCTCACTGGAAGAAGTGAAAAACCTCGCTCAAAAGGCATCCACGCTCGCCCATCTTATCACTGACAAAATGAACGGCTGAGGTCGTCATCCACCCAGCCCCCGCACTCATGGCCACTCTCTCTCCGCAACAACGCCGACTCGTCGAAGAATGGGCAGCCGAAGGCGCGAACCTCAATCAAATTCAGGATCGCCTCCGCAACGAATGCTCAGTCACCCTCACTTACATGGAAACTCGCCTGCTCATCATGGAGCTCGGCGTCAAAATCCAGGACAAGCCGCGCGAACAGCCACCGGAAGAGAAGCAGCCGGATCCCGCACCTGCTGCGACTGAAAATGCCCCCCCTTCCGAAAGCAAAAACGAAGGAGAGGCCGCACCAGCAGGCGAATTGAAAGTCACCGTCGATGAAATCCCGCCGCCGGGCGCACTCGTCAGCGGCAAAGCCACCTTCAGCGATGGCAACACCATCCAGTGGTTCATGGATCAGATGGGGCGCTTCGGCATGCGCGGCCCCACACCAGGCTACCAACCGCCCGCTGCCGACATCCCCGCCTTCCAGCGCGAGCTCGACACCCTCCTCAGCGTGCGCGGCTTCTGAACCAAAACCTCTCACTCAAAACTCGGACTCCGTGCTTCTGATCATCGACAACTACGACTCCTTCACCTACAACCTCGTGCAATACTTCGGCGAGATGGGAGCCGTCATGGAGATTCGCCGCAACGACCAGATCACCCTCGATGAGATCGAAAAACTCCGCCCCGATCACATCTGCATTTCTCCCGGCCCCTGCACGCCCAAAGAAGCCGGGATCAGTTGCGCGGTGATCGAGCGCTTTGGCAAATCCACGCCTCTGCTCGGCGTCTGCCTCGGCCATCAAGCCATCGGCCACGTCTTTGGAGGCGAAGTCATCCGCGCAGGTCGGCTCATGCACGGCAAAGCCTCGCTGATTCGCCACGACGGCCGCTCGGTGTTCAAAGGCATGCCCATCCCCTTCGAGGCCACCCGCTATCACTCACTCCTCGTCAAACGTGCCACTCTGCCGGACTGCCTCGAAATCACAGCCACCTCCAGTGACGACGACTCCGAAATCATGGGCCTGCGCCACAAAGAACTGCCCATTCACGGTGTGCAGTTTCATCCCGAGTCCATCCTCACACAGGATGGCAAAAGGCTACTGAAAAATTTCCTCGAAATGTAGAGTCCCTCACGAAAGGCACTCCATTATTGAGAATCGCAGAATCGAGAGACACGATCTGGAGGAACTCGTCAGAAGCTTGGCAGTTGCCGCAACGAGGCGTAGCGGAATGCATCAGCATTCCGACGTTGGGATCGCGTGATGTATCCCTACTTCGCGAGCCTCGGCGAGCCTCGATAAGCAGGGTTATCGGCCATTTCTGCCAAGTTGCAGGGGGATGATCGTCGAGGAAACGACGCAGACTGCACCGGCTTGATAATTGCGTTACTGACGAACGAAGAAATGAAGTTGAGAAACGAAAGGATGCTAGGCATGAGCCTGTCGTTGGAAACGGATGACTCACACTCACCACAGAGGTCACGGAGAGCACAGAGAACTGACTCCCTGTTTTCCAACCTCTGCGATCTTCGCGTCTCTGCGCGACACACTGAAACCAAAGCATGAGGCACAGTGAGAGTGAGAGGGGTTCCGTTTTAACCACGAATGATCACGAAGACTCACGAATATTGTCCGATCCATTCGTGGTTTCTTCTCCGACACACGCCACCAACTCGCCACTCCATCAATAGCATGCACTGACGAGGAGAGCATGGCGACGGCCAAAAGCGAAGGTGAGTCAGCACCGCCAATACCTTAACGCGAAGGCGATGATCAAGAAGGTACCGGAAGATTGGCAACTGAATCTAAAAATGTCGATGCCACACATACATGAACGCCAACACTTTGTCAGCCAGTTGCACATGACCCCGTTTCCGCGGCGGTTTACCGCCAGCTTTGTGACGGCTGCGCTGATAAGCGTGGCATCAAGTCTTCAATCGCAGTCTAGTAGCGCTCGCGATCCATTTTCAAGTCCGCCTCTTCCTCCAGCGCAGATGGCGGCTGAGGCCGAGGCGACCAAGCTGGGGCAGATACAATCAAGGCTGAGGAGATGGGGCGACGAAGGAATGCTCGAAGATAGCCATCTGAAGAAGCGGCTGGAGATGATCCAGACCTATCCAGAACTGGGGAAGTACCTGGCGAAGATTGCGGACGAGATGATTGAACAGAAGTCGCCAGAGGTTGGTGATGTCTTGGATGCGATGTCGATGCGAACAGATGTTCCACCAGAAGCCACCGCCCGCTACATCGAATTAACAAAGCGCATCATCGAAGGCAAAACGGCCAAAGACATTAAAGATGGCTTCGAGCAAGAGATCTCAGCGGAATCGCCGACGTACTGGCCGCTCATCTTTCGCTTGAAAACGAAGACCTATTGATTGCCTTGCTGCATTTCGGGACTAAAGGCCATGCACATAGGGTGCTGGGTCGGGCTGGCACCAGTCGTGCGTTGCCGGCGATGCAAAAGTACGCGGACGCCTATGAACGGTACGCCAAAACTCAGAACGATGGATCAGCAACCCTTTGGTTGAACGACATCAAAATGTCCCTGATGGAACTGACCAAACGGGTGTCAAGTGCCGGGCAAGGGGGCAGCCGACGATTCAACCAGAAGTCGCCAAGAATTCCAAGATTGTCCAGCGCACCGCAGGCAATGGGACGGAAAACATGCGAGCATCCCAAGAATGGAACATCATCATGATTGTAACAGCGGCGAGTGTCTTGATCGGGGTGGGATGTGGCCTGATGTGGTTGCTGCTCAAGAACCGCAAGTGATCGGCCTGCGAGCCCGGAACAAAGTGTCTGTCCCGAATGGCACTCAGTTAAGCGACGGCGCGGTATCCTTCGCGGTGGAGGATTTCTTTGAGTGCCATTCGTGTCTATCCCTTTATGCGTTTTCTGCGGGAGCGCGGCTCTCCGAAGCCGCAGCATGTCGCTCGCAAAAGGTGCGCTGCATGTCGCCAGACTCCGATTCATCGGGGATCACCGTGATTGCGACTCTCGTCGTGGCTGATTCGTTGGCTCATCGCGGGAAAAGCCTGCTGCGGGCTCGGAGGTCCGCGCTCCTTTCCTTGCGGCTCCGCCGCGCATGGCGTTTGCGCGGAGCGGGATGATCCGGGGAGCGGTTTTGGTGTTTCCGAGGTCGGAATTCATGATTCCGAGGTCGGATTTGGCATTTCCGGGGTCGGTTGGTGCCTTATCCGGGCTGGGGTGGTGGGTACACCGGGGTAGGATGTGCGAAATCCGGGGTCGGGTAGTGCTCTATCCGGGCTGGGGTATCGGGCACACCGGGGTAGGATGTGAGGAATCCCGGGGTCGGGTAGTGCTCTATCCGGGCTGGGGTGGCGGGCACACCGGGGTAGGATGTGAGGGAATCCGGGGTCGGTTGGTGCTCTATCCTGGCTGGGGTGGCGGGCATTCCATGCCGGGATGCCGCGCCAACCTTGGGTGGGGAGCGGAGTATCCTGGAAGGGATGACGCACACTCCTCAGTGCTGTCCTCTGGATCTCCGACTCATTCACCACAGAGGCCACGAAGGACACAGGGGGCACAGAGGCTGACTCCCTGTTTTCCGATCTCTGCGCGCTTCGTGCCTCTGCGGTAAAAAGGGGGGCGTGGCCATACATGCCTAGAGGCGATGGCAGCCCGTGTTGGCGGTCGGAAGAGGTGCCTGCCTCTCGATGAAAAGGAAGGCTGACTGACTTCTGAATACGGTGAGTGCTGAGATCAAAGCCCTTTTACCAGCGTCCTCACTCGCAGGAGCAAGGCATGCGCGGTGATGTAGAGCGTCTGACGATCTGCACCGCCAAAAGCGCAATTCGCCGTCGCCTGCCCCGTGAGAATCGTGCCGAGGTGCTTGCCGTTTTTGTCGAGAACCAAGACACCCCCAGGCCCAGAGGTCCAAACATTCCCGCGTGCGTCCACTTTCAAACCATCGCAGCCGCCTTTGCGCTCCGTGCTTTTGAGCGATTGCGCATTGAAGTGAGTGCCATTCGAGTCTGTCCCTTTATAAAGAAATGTTCGTGCTCATTCGTGATTGGAACAGACGGATGATTTGCCGGGGCTGCCTTGAGGCTGGAGGAGCCGCGCTGGGGCGCGCGCATCACTTCTGAGTCACCGTCCAGCGCTCGACCTGGCTTTCGACCGGTTTCAGGGTCTTGAGGAAATCGAAGATCGCACCCAGGTCCTCCTCGGTCATGCCGGCATACATGGACCAGGGCATCACGGTCTGCATCTCGCCCTTGGTCGTGTCCACGGGCACGGGCTTGAAGCGGTCAGTGCCGTAGGCTTTGAAGCGTTCGAGAAACACCTGCTTGGTCCACGCGCCGATGCCGGTCGTCTCATGCGGTGTGATGTTCGGTGAGCGCAGCATGCCGCCGGGCATCGCGAACTCAAACCCGCCGGCGTAGGGCTGGCCTGCCACCTTGCCTTTGACCATCTTCGTGTGGCATTCGGTGCAGCCGGCCGCGTTGGCCAGGTAGCGGCCATAGGCCACCGTGTCCGTTTTCGCAGGAACGGCGGACGGTTGCGCGGGCTGCGGCATGAGATGCAGGATGATGTTCATCGGCGGATCGGCCTTCGACGCGGCGGGGTTGCTGGCCGCCGCAGGCAGGCTGCGCAGGTAGGCGATGATGCTGTGGATGTCTTCCGCGGCCATTTTGCCATAGGACGGATAGGGCATGATGGGGAAGAGCGGATGGCCGTCCTTGCTCACGCCGCTGGTGATGGCGCGGTAGATTTCGCCATCGCTCCAGTCCTTCAGCACGTGGGGCGTGATGTTCGGTGCGATGAAGGTGCCGGGGAAATTCATGCTCTGGTCAAAGCGCTCGCCGCCCACGCCGAGCGTGCCCGGCTTCAGCGGGCCGGAGAAGAGCGTCCAGTCGCGCGTGCTGTGGCAGTCCATGCACACGGCCACATGATGCGCCAGATACTCGCCGCGCTTCACGCGCTCAGGCGTGATCTCCACGCGCAGGCCGGCATCCACAGGAATGCTGGGCAGGAATTGCGTCACATACACCAGCAGGCCGCTGACACCGAGAACGAGGAGGACGAACAACCAGCCAAGGATTTTGAGGAGCTTTTTCATACGCGCGTGTCCAGTCGCTAGGCGGGAAGGCTGGATGGGCAAGGCGCAACTTCGTCACGGCCTGCAGAGGCTGCGCCGCCGCGTACACGCCCTGTCATGAAGGACGTCCTCGTCTCTCGTCGTCATTTTGCCGTGTCCAACGCCTGGCACCGTGGCAGCGAGGAAACGACGCAGACTGCAACTGCTTGATAATTGCATTACTGACGAACGAAGAAATGAAGCTGAGAAACGAAAGGATGCTAGGCATGAGCCGTCGTTGGAAACGGATGACTCACACTCACCACAGAGGTCACGGAGAACACAGAGAACTGACTCCCTGTTTTCCAACCTCTGCGTCTTCGCGTCTCTGCGCGACACCTGAAATCAAAGCGTGAGGCACAGTGAGAGTGAGAGGGATTCCGTTTTAACCACGAATGATCACGTAGGCTCACGAATATTGCCTGATCCTTCGTGCCAATTCGTGCCCATTTGTGGTTTCACTCTCAGCGCTGCTCCTCTTGATCTCCGCTCCTTTCACCACAGAGGTCACGGAGAACACAGAGAACTGATTCTCTGTTCTCCGATCTCTGCGCCCTTCGTTGCCTCCGTGGTTCGATCCTCGGGCATATCAAGCGCACAAAGGTCTGCCCCGAATGACACTCCGTTAAGTAGTGTTCTCGGGCATTTTTTCTGGTGTCAGTGAAAGGAATCTTCAAAAAATGAGCGGGGGCCTTTCTCGCAGCAGCTAGCACTACGAAGCAGCACCTCGCAGCGCGGCGGCTGGAAAAGCCCAAGATGTGCCGATTTACCTGCGAGAAGTGACCTTGGCTGAACTGAGTGCCCTTCATATCCGGCACTTTCACGGCGGCCAAGAAATCATTGGCAGCTCTCTCCGCGCGCTCTTAAATCTCAGCGTGATCGCCGTTGGGTTGTCACAGCCTACACTGTCATGTCCAAATCCTCTGCCCTGCGCGACGCACTCACTCAGTCGCCCAATAACCTCTCTCTGCTGCTGCTCTACGGACGCGCCTGCCTTGAGGAATTGCGCCTCGACGAGGCGCGGGAGATTTTTGCACGAGCTTTGGAGATCGATCCCGACCACGCCGACGCCATGCTCGGCACCGCCCGCGTGCTCTTCATGGAGGGAAACACCTCCGGTGCCGCCGTGCGTGCGGAGCGCGTCATTTTCCTCGAACCCAACAACGCGCAGGCCCACCTGCTGCTCAGCCGTGTGTATTTGAGCGAAGGTGATCGCGCACGCGCCGTCGAGCACTTCGACCGCGCTGCGCAGATCGACGGCACAATGAGCGATCCCGCGCTCGAACGCGAGCTCGGCCGCACCGCGCGCGATGCGCGCAAAACCGCGCCCGCTTCCCCCGCCCCAGAGCCGGTCAATCAAGAATCGCAATCCGCCGGTGGCGAGCCGGATGAGTTCTCCGACGATCCTTTCGATGAGCCGCCCTACGACTGGCGGCCAGAGACGTTTTACGCGCCAGGCGATCCTGAGCGCAACCGCGTCACCTTTGCCGATGTCGGTGGCATGGAGGAGCTGAAAGAGGAAATTCGCCTCAAGATCACCTACCCGCTGCAGTTCCCCGATTTGTACAAAGCCTACGGACGCAGAACCGGCGGTGGCATCCTGATTTACGGCCCGCCCGGCTGTGGCAAGACCCTCATCCTGCGCGCTGTCGCCGGTGAAGTGCCGTGCAACTACCTTGCTGTCGGCCTGCATGAGGTTTTCGATCTCTACTTCGGCAGCACGGAGCGCAATCTGCATCAGATCTTTGAAACCGCGCGTGCCAACGCGCCCTGCGTGCTCGTGTTCGACGATCTCGATTCCCTCGCGCAAGATCGCCGTCAGATTCGTGAGAGCCAGATGCGCAATCTCGTGAATCAATTCCTGCACGAGATGGACGGCATCCGCAGCGACAACCAGCGCATCCTCGTCATCGGTGCCACGAACCAACCGTGGGCACTCGATCCCGCCTTCCGTCGTCCAGGACGTTTCGATCAGGCGATTTTCGTTCCACCGCCGGATTCACCAGCACGCGCACAAATCATCGAGCTGCTCGCCAAAGACAAACCCATCGCCGACTTCGACGCCGCCGCGTTGATTGAAGCCACGAACGGCTTCTCTGGAGCCGATTTGAAGTGGGTCTTCGATCGCGCTGCCGAGCTCGCGCTTTCCGCCGCCATTCACTCCGGTCATCCGGTGCCCATCACACTCGATCTGCTCCTCGCCGTGGCCAAAGCGCACACGCCGACGACGCAAACGTGGTTCGAGGGCATGCACACGCACGCTCAGCAGCAGGACGGCCCGGACAGCATCTTCAACGACATGCGCAAGTTCCTCAACGCGCCGTCGAACTCGAAGAAGGAACGGTGATCCTGCGGTGCGGTGGTTCCGTAGGACAGCATGGCTTCCATCTGCCGACCCACTGTCCACTGTCCACTGTCCCACTGACTCACCGCTTCATCTCGCCATCGACAATGCGCATCGCGCCTCGCGGATTGGCATCCTTGAGCAATTCGGGCAGCGCTTCGTCCGGGAAACCTTGATAGCAGACCGGGCGCACAAAGCGGTAGAAGCTCGCCGTGCCGATGCTGGTGAAGAAGCTGTGGCTGGCGGCGGGATACGGGCCGCCATGGTGCATGGAGGGGCAGACTTCGATGCCTGTAGGGAAACCGTTAAAGATGATGCGTCCGACTTTTTTCTCCAGCAGGCGCACCAGCGGCGCGAACTCGCGCAAATCCTCCACCGTGCCGTGGATCGTCGCGGTGAGCTGGCCTTCGAGGCTGTTCGCATAACGCAGCATGTCATCCAGCGTCTCGCACTGCGTGATGATCGAGCACGGGCCGAAGACTTCGCGCCGCAGTTCGGGATTATTTTCCAGGACATCGACGTTGGCGGTGAAAATGCGGCAGGCAGCCTGGCTCGCCGTCTCACTCGGTGCTGTTTCAGATTGGCCTGCCAGTTCGAGTCCTTTGATCGTCTGCCAGACAGCGGTGCCCGCATCGTAGGCCTCGCAAATGCCACGGTGCAGCATCGTCTGCGGTGCCACCTTCGTCGCCAGTGCCGCCGCGTTGCTGATGAATTGCCGCAGACCGTCACTCTTCAAACCGAGCACGACGGCTGGATTCGTGCAGAACTGACCCACGCCCATCGTCACTGAGCCGATGTAGGCTTCCGCGACTTTTGACGCACGCTCCTTGAGTGCCTGAGGCAGCACAAACACGGGATTCACCGATCCCATCTCCGCATACACGGGAATGGGATGCGCCCGCGCCGCAGCCACATCCATCAGAGCACGTCCGCCGCGCAGCGAGCCGGTGAAGCCGACCGCCTGCGTGAGCGGATGCTTCACCAGCGTGACGCCGATGTCGTTGCCCTTGCCATGCAACAGCGAGAAACAGCCCGCAGGCAGGCCGATCTTGTGCAGCGCATTCAAAACGGCACGGCCGAGCATTTCACAGGTGCCTGGGTGCGCTGGATGGCCTTTCACCACCACCGGGCAACCTGCTGCGAGCGCACACACCGTGTCCGTGCCCACGACGCCGATGGCGAAGGGAAAATTGCTCGCGCCAAACACCACCACGGGGCCAATGGGCATCATCACGCGGCGCACATCCGGCTTGGGCAGCGGCTGACGGTCCGGCAGCGCATGATCCACGCGCGCCTCGGCCCAGGAACCTTCACGGATCAGTGCCGCGAACAGTTTGCACTGTCCCACAGCGCGACCGCGCTCCGCAGTGAGGCGCGCCATCGGTAGCGCACACTCCGCGTGAGCGCGTTCGAGCAGCGCGTCGCCCAGCGCCATGATTTCATCGGCAATCGCCTCCAGCAAAGCAGCGCGCGTCTCCGGCGTGGCGAGGCGCAGCGCATCAAATGCCGCCTCCGCTGCCTGCATCGCCTCGTCCGCCTCCGCATGTGTGGCATCACCGTAGGCCGGTTCGAGTTGCGCACTGGTGGCTGGATTGAAGGCATGAAACGAATGTCCGTGAGGCGCAGCCTCGCGACCCGCGATGAGGTGATGTCCTGTGAGTGTCATGGTTGGATGAAGTGAGTGTTGAGCGTCTATGCCATCGGATTCACGAGCGTGCCGATGCCGTCGATGGTGATCTTGACGACATCACCGCTCTTCAGCGTGAATTCATCACCGGGCACGATGCCGGTGCCGGTCATGAGGAAAGTTCCTGTCGGGAAGGTGTTGTCGCGAAAGAGAAAGCCCGCGAGTTCCTGCGGTGTGCGTTTCAACTGCGAGAGCGTCGTTTCGCCTTCGAAGGCGACGGCTCCCGTGCGGTCGATCTGCAGATGAATGCGCGTCGTCGGTGCGGGTGCTTCGCTCTGCACCAGGATCGCCGGGCCGAGCGCGGCGCAGAGCTTGAAGCACTTCGCCTGCGGCAGGTAGAGCGGATTCTCACCCTCGATGTCGCGGCAGGAGAGGTCGTTGCCGACGGTGCAGCCGATGATTTCGCCGCGTGAATTGATCGCGAGCGTGAGTTCCGGTTCCGGCACCATCCACTTCGAATCACCACGCAGATGCATGGCTTGATTTGGATTCGCGACACGCTGAGGTGTGGCTTTGAAGAAAATCTCCGGGCGCTCTGCCGCATACACACGGTCGTAAAAGCTGCCGCCGCCTGCGTCCTTTGATTCCTCCATGCGCGCCGTGCGACTGCGGAAGTAGGTGACTCCTGCGGCCCACACTTCCTGCGCACCGATCGGCGCGAGAATCGACTCCGCTGCCGGAGCGCTCACCGCTGGCGATGCCGCAGCGACTTGCGCAAGATGTGCGGCGAGGTCTGGCCGATTAAACAGCGTGTCCCAGTCCTGACCGGTCACGGGATGCCACGACGCAGCGGTTTGAATGAAGATGCCTTGAGTGGTGCGATAGAGGAGCATGCAGCCCGCAGACTAGGAGTGCCGCGCCGTCCCCGCAACCAACCTCACGCCTGAATTTTGCGCAGCCTCTCCGTCAGTCCATCAAGGCAGCCCGCCCACTGGATACCCGGATCCGTCAGGCATGTGCTGTAACTCTCCGCCGCGCAGCCGCCCACGAGTAGATGCATCGCGGCGGGGAGCATTTCACGCAGGCGACGCAGTTTGGATTCAATGACCGGGCATTTCTCCGGGAAGGCCACGCTGAGAGCCACCGCGCGCACATTCCGCGCGATGGCGCACGCGGCGATCTCCTCCACCGGCAGGTTTGGCCCCAGATAAGTCACACGCCAGCCCTGCTCGCGTGCGGAAGCCACCATGACCAGCGCGCCCGGCTCATGCAGCTCGCCGATAGGTGCAGCCACCACGATTTCCGCATCCTTAAAAACAGGAGTGCTGCCACTTTCCTGCGAAGGAGTGAGCAGCACCTCTCGCAGCGCGATCGTGGCGATGCGCTCATGCCCAGGGCGCAAGCTCCCCTGCTGCCATTCCACCCGCATCTGAATGATCAGCGGGCAGACCACCTGCGGCAGCATGCGCGACAGTCCAAACAAACGCCGCGCTCCGAGCAACACGCAGCGCAAGCCGTCCGGATCGTATTGCTTCGCAGCCGCGAGTGCCGCCTCGATGAAATGCTCCGGCTTCTCCAGACATGGCGACGGCAGAACGCGCGCTTCGGAGGGCAGCTTGCTCACCAACTCCTCCAGCTCCGAGGTGCAAAGCCCCGCCACTCGTCCGATGCGATGGCCGTTCTCTGTCAGCGCGCGCAGCAGTTTCAGGCGCAGCACCGCTTCGTCGCAATACATGCGGCGGTTCGTGCAGGTGCGGCTGGGATTGAGCGCGTTGTAGCGCCGCTCCCAAATGCGGATCACATGGGGGCTGACACCACTGGCTTGACTGGCGCGCTGGATGGGGATGGGCATGGCTGAGGCAGCGTAAAACGGAGTCGGCAGTTGCCGCTTGAGGCTGGCAAGGGAACGATTACGCATTGCCGCCGCATCTGGCTACCACGTTGTCACCCTTTTTCATCTCATGCTCAATCACATCTGGGCCACCCTCCTTTTCATCGGCCTCCTTGTTGCCGTGCTCGTCGGGCGCGTCACGGGCGAGGCCAGCGTGATCGACGCCGCCATGAACGGCGCAGAAAAAGCCGTCATGAACATCGCCCTGCCGCTGGCAGGCATGATGATGTTCTGGCTCGGTGTATTGCGTCTGTTGGAGCGGGCCGGTGTGCTGGAGGCCGTGGTGCGCCTGCTCTCCCCTCTGCTGCGCCGCCTCTTCCCCGATGTGCCCACCGGCCACCCTGCCATGAGCTCCATGGTGATGAATCTCTCCGCCAACATGCTCGGCCTCTCCAACAACGCCACGCCGCTGGGGCTGAAAGCGATGGGCCACCTGCAAGAACTCAATCCACACAAACAGAGTGCCAGCAACGCCATGGTCACCTTCCTCGCGTTGAACACCGGTGCCTTCACACTCATTCCCATGACGGCGATGAATTTCCTCAACGCCGCCGGTGTGAGCCACAGCTTCCGCGTCATCGTGCCGACCATCCTCGCCACCGCCTGCGCCTCCTGCGCCGCCGTGATCGCGGCCAAGAGTTTTCAACGCGTGCCCGCCTTTGCCGCGCAGCCAGATGAAGCCATCACCACCGACACACCGAGCACCGAACCAGCCAAACCCTCCGGCATCACTCCCAGAGCGAAACGCTGGCTTACACTGCTGGTCACCCTCTTCATCGGTGTCTCGGCACTCGAACTCGGCCCACCCTCCTGGCGACAGGCCGTATTGGAAAAATCCGGCCTCGGGGCTGTGATCGAAACCGCCGCGCGTCGCAAAGCGGAATCCCAAAAAGTGCTGGCTCAAAAAAAAGCAGAAGCCAAAGCCGTCGCGGCCACTCACGCACCCTCCGCGCCACCAGCATGGCGACGCATCATGGATGGTGCCTCCGGCCTCGCGATTCCCGCGATCCTCATCCTCGCCGTCGGCGTGGCCTGGGCGCGCGGCGTGAAGGTGTATGAAGAATTCGTCGATGGAGCCAAGGAAGGCTTCGCCGTCGCCACACGCATCATGCCCTACCTCGTCGCCATGCTCGCCGTGCTCGCTGTGCTGCGTGAATCCGGCGCGTTTCAGCTTCTCGAATACGCGCTCGCACCCGTGCTGCACTTCCTCGGTTTCCCCGTGGAGTTGCTCTCGCTCGCATTGATGCGCCCGCTCAGCGGCTCCGGCGCGCAGGGCATCCTCAATGAAATCCTCACCCGCCCTGATTTGAGCGAGATGGTCAAATTCACCGCCGCCATCCTCTACGGCTCCACCGAAACGACCTTCTACGTGCTCACCGTCTATTTCGGCAGCGTCGGCATCCGCCGCTTCCGCCACGCGCTGGTCGCTGGCCTCACCGCTGACTTTTTCGGTATGGTGGCCGCCGTGTTCTTCGGGCGTTTGCTCTTCGCCTTTTCATGAAAACGCTCATCTCGTTTCTCCTGCTCGCGGCTTCAGCATTCTCCGCTGATCTCATCGAGCATGCGAGATCGCACCCCGATGGCAAGGCGGCGTTCAGCTTCGATGCCACCGCTTGGCAAAGCGCAGACGAGATGCGCAGGCTGCCCATCGGCGTGTTCGACTCCGGCATCGGCGGCCTCACGGTGCTGGAGGCGCTGCTGACCCTCGACGCGTTTCACAACGACACGCTGCAACCCGGTGCTGATGGCACGCCGGATTTCGCACAGGAGCGTTTCATTTACTTCGGTGATCAGGCCAACATGCCCTACGGCAACTACTCCGCCGTCAATCGCACCGACTACCTGCGCGAACTCATCGTAAAGGACGCCATCTTTCTTCTCGGTCGTCGCTTCTGGCCTGCGGAGGGCAAGGAACCGCAGTTCAGCAAACCGCCGGTCAAAGCCATCGTCATCGCCTGCAACACGGCGACTGCCTACGGCCTCGATGACATCCGCAAAGCCGTCGCCGCGTGGGAAATTCCCGTGATCGTCGTCGGTGTGGTCGAAGCTGGAGCGCGCGCCTTGCTCGAAACAAACAACGCTGGCGGCATCGGCGTGCTGGCGACCGTCGGCACCTGCGCGAGTGGCGTGTATCCACGCACGATCTCGCAAACGCTCGGCCTCGCTGGCAAAAGCGTGCCCATCATCGCCCAGCAAGGCAGTGCCACGCTCGCCGGAGCCATCGAGGGCGACAGCGCCTTTCCTGATTCCGTTTCCGCTTACGCATTGAAGGAGGCTCGTGCGCTTGCCATCGCTTATCGCGAATCAAAGCCCACTCAACCACTGCAAACCATCGTCCTCGGCTGCACACACTTTCCGCTCGCCCAACGCGAGATCGACACCGCTTTCGACGAGCTGCGCAAAGACACTGCGTTTCGCGGCTTGATTGCGGAGCGACGCGTTTTCGTCAATCCCGCCGAAGCCACCGCACGTGCTCTCTTCCGCGAGCTGGCGAAAGCCAAACTGCGCTTGCAGAGCGATGAGCACTGCATGCTCGATCACAGTCAATTCTACCTCTCCGTCCCGCGCACGGAGGAGGCGGGTATCCTTCTCGCTGCTGACGGCAGCTTGGACAAGGATTACAAGTATGCGCGTTCACCGGGGCACCTCGACTTTGAGGACACCAAGAACATCCCACTCACTCCCGCGCGATTGCCAAAGGCGAGCCTGAAACTCGTGCGCGAGCGTCTCCCAGCGGTGTGGGGGAGTTTGTCGCGCTGAGGCCTGGGCGTTTCCTGCCACGCGCTGCTTGGCCCGCGCATCGCCTTTGCCGCATCGCATTTTCACTTGGCGATAAACCACCTCTCCCGCATCCGTAGGTTTCATCACATGTCATCCATCATCCAGCCTCCATCTCTCGTGCGTTGCGCAGGTCCCGTTTCGCGCCGGAGTTTCATGCAGTTCGGCCTCACGGGCATGGCCACGCTCAGTTGGCCCGGTCTGCTGAAGCTGCGCGCGGCAAATGCCATGCTGCCGCAGAGCGAGCGCAAATCCATCATTATGGTCTGGCTGCCGGGCGGTCAGTCGCACATCGACACCTACGATCCGAAGCCAGACGCGAGCAGTGAATACCGTGGCCCGTTCAAAACGATCAGCACCAAGATTCCAGGCACCCGTTTCACCGAACTGTTGCCGATGAATGCGCGCATCGCGGACAAATTCACCATCGTCCGTTCGATGAATCAAACCGCAGGCGGCCACCCCGCAGGCACCATGCAGATGTTCTCCGGCGATCCCGACACGCGCGACAAACCCAAACCGCGCCTGCCCGACTGGATGTCCGTCGCACACTATCTGCGCACCAAACAAGGCGGGCGCGTGAATCCGCTACCCAACTACATCGGCGTCCCCGCTGCCTCCCCGGAATATTCGAGTCCCGCCTACCTCGGCGATGCTTACGCGCCCTTCGCGGTGAGCGATGATCCCAATCGTCCGAACTTTCAGGTGCCGAACATTGGCCTCGGTGATGAAGCCGAAAATCGCCGCCTCAGTGACCGCCTCGCACTGCGCCGCAGCCTCGATAAGATGGAGCGCGCTTTCGACCGCGAAGGCGAACTCGGCGCGCTGGATGAATTCGAAGCTCAAGCCGCTTCACTGCTCACCAGCGCACGCACGCGCGATGCCTTTGATCTCAGCAAAGAAGATCCCGCCACACGCGACCGCTATGGCCGCAACCGCTGGGGCCAGCAGTTGCTGCTCGCGCGCCGTCTCGTCGAGGCTGGAGTGGAAATCGTCACTAGCAGTCTCAGTGGCCCGCTCTGTGGCCGCGTCAACAACTGGGACGACCACGCCGTCAATCAGCATCAGTTTGAGGCGCTGCGCTTCCGCATGCCGACCTATGACCGCTGTGTGTCCGCGTTGATCGAAGACATCTACGCCCGCGGTCTCGACAAAAAAGTGCTCGTCGTCGTCACCGGCGAATTTGGCCGCACGCCAAAGATCAGCTTCGACCGCAGCACCGGCGCGGGCGATGCCAGCGGCCCCACCGGCACTTTGCAACCAGGGCGCGACCACTGGCCGCGTGCGTTCACCAATGTGTGGGCCGGTGGTGGCATCCAGACCGGTGGCGTCATCGGTGCCAGCGACAAACGCGGCGAAGACGTGATCGAGCGTCCCTGCAATGCCAGCGACTTCCTCGCGACGATCTACCATCACCTCGGCATCGACTACACCAAGGTCACCATCGACGATCTCAACGGACGCCCCGTACACATCGTGGAAAACGGTCGCGCTATCCCGGAACTGATCGCATAAGACGAAGATGACCCATCCACACGTCTCCTATCCGCAGTTGCCCGACACACCGACTTCGCATCTCCCCTTCAGCCCTTGTGTGGTCGTGGGAGATTTGATTTTCGTCTCCGGCCAGGCCTCTGTCGATGCTCAGGGCAACATCATCAGCGACACGTTTGAAGGCGAATTCCGCCGCAGCATCGAAAACGTGCGCAAGGTGCTCGAGGCCGCTGGCAGTGATCTCGCGCATATCGTGCAAACGCGAAACTATGTGCGCGATGCCGAAGATCTGCCGCTCTACAACCAGCTCTACCGCGAATATTTCCCGCAGCCCGCGCCTGCACGCACCACCATCACGAATTGCCTGCCCCCCTCGCTCAAATACGAAGTCGAGGCCGTCGCCGTGCGTCGCTCGTGAGATAAAAGAGTCAACACACACAAAACCACCCGCTATTTTCCGTGGGTGATCAGCTCCTCCAAATGGCGCTGTCGATAGGCGGCGGGAGTTTGGCCCAGTTGAGCGCGGAAGGCGCGGGTGAAGGCGCTTTGATCGTAGAATCCGCATTCGAGGGCGATGGCGCCAGCGGTGTGGTCGGTGGCGATGAGATCCTGGCAGGCGGCGCGCACGCGCTGGCGGATGAGGTAGCGCATGGGCGGCTCGCCGAGGAGCTTGTGAAAGAGGCGGGTGAACTGCCGCTCGGAGAGATGCGCGAGCGCGGCGAGTTGTTTGGTCTCGATCGGTTCGCGGAAGCGTGTGTGCAGGTGGCGCAGCGCAGGCTCGAGCTGGCGGAAGGGCTGCGCCACGCCGCCGACCTCGTGCATGTCATAGAGCACGAGCGCCACGCCGCCGATCTCTCCGGCGGTGTCGCGCAGCGGTGAGACGGAGACGACATACCAGTTCAGCGGGCCGCGAATGTCGGGCACCATCTGCGAGTAGTAGGTGTGCGTCTTGCCGGTGCGCATGACGCGGCGGTCTTCATCGACAAAACTGGCGGCCAGCTCACGCGGAAAAAAATCGCGGTCCATCTTTCCCAGCATCTGCCACTCATGCTCCAGATTGAAAATGCGCAGCGTGCGGGCGTTGGCGCGGACAAAGCGGCTCTGCTTGTCCTTGGCCAGGAAGGCGATCATCGGCAGCGCATCAAACAGCCCGGCGAGCTGAAGGCCGCCGCCCATGCGTTTGAAGAAAGTCTGCTGGAAGCGCAGCGCGCGGCGTTGCTCGTTCATGGCCGGAAAATACCAAAGGATGACGCTGCGGGCCAATGCTTTGTCCGCCCTTGTCGCGTTATACTCGCGCCTATGAAACAGACAGCAGCCATCTTTGGAGCCGGCGGGAAGTTGGGACGACATCTGTTGGGTGTACTGGACAGACGCGGCATGAATGCGCGGGCGCTGGTGCATCGCACGCCGGTCCAGCATGAAAACGTCACCTCCATTTCCGGCAGCATCACGGACGCGGCGGCGGTGGAGGAGACGGTGCGCGGCGCGGACATCGTGGTGCAGCTCGCCACGACGAAGGAGGACGCGGACACGTTTTTCGATGTCAGCGTGCGCGGCACCTTCAACATCCTCGAAGCCTGCCGCCGTCAGGGTGTGAAACAGTTCATCCTCCTTGGCGGCGATGCGGCGCTGGGCATCTGGTTTTATCCGCAGCCCATCCCCATCGACGAAAATCATCCGCTCATGGCCTATCCGGGCTATTACGCCTTCTCGAAGGTGATGGAGGAAACGATGGCGCAGCAATACGCCGTGCAATACGGCGTGCCGGTCACGGTGCTGCGCTCGTCGTGGGTGTTTGAGCAGGACGATCTGCTCAATCACTTCTCGCTGCTGAAGAATGTGAATCCGGCGGAGCCTGGCCACGGTTTCGGCAAGGTGAGCGACGAGGTGCTGGCGCTGGTGCGCGCAGGCAAGGAGCACATCCCCGTGCTGACGGGCGCGGACGGCGCGCCGCTGCGTCGGCACATCGTGCATGTGGATGATGTGATGCAGTCCTTTGACCGCATGTTGGGCAATCCCTCGGCCATCGGGCAGACGTTCAACATCGCGGGCCCTTCAGCCTTCGATTACCGCGTGGCGGCGGACTATTTGTCGAAGCAGCTCGGCGTGCCCACGGTGGAGATTCCGAGTCCGCAGTATCATTCCTTTGAAATCAACATCACCCGCGCGCGCACCGTGCTCGGCTACGCGCCGGAGAATGACTTCTTCCGCATGGCTGATCGCGCGATCGAGGCGCGGCGCACGCGAAATCTTTAACCACAGAGGCACGATGAGCGCAGAGAATGACAAATCTCGTCAACACCGCTGCGTCCCTCGTGCCGCTGTGGTTTAACGAGCAACCATCCCATGAAAACATTCCATCACATCGGCCTGCCCACGGATGAATCCCATCCCGGCGAATACTATGTCGAAGACACCAAGGTCTGGGTCACCGACCCGCGCAAGCATCCTTATAAAGTGGAGTATCTGCGCTTTGAGCCGGACAGCCCGGTGAAAGGTCCGGTGCGCGACCTGCCGCACGTCGCCTACCGCGTGGATGACATCCATGAGGCGATCAAGGGCGAGAACGTGATCCTGGAGCCCTTCCAGCCGTCGCCAAACTTCACCGTGGCCTTCACGCTGAAGGACGGCGCGGTGATCGAATACATGCAGTTTGAAAACGAGAGCGATCTCCCCTGGAGGTGAACATCATGAGCATCAAAGACAAAGTCATCATCGTCACCGGCGGCACCTCGGGCATCGGCGAGGCATGCAGCCGCCATTTCGCCTCGCTGGGCGCGCGTGTGCTCATCGCCTCCAATCAACAGGAGCGCGGTGAAGTGCTCGAAAAAGAACTGCGCGCCGCCGGACAGGAGGCGCGCTTTGTCTTCACCGATGTGTCGCGCGAGGACAGCGTGCAGGCCATGGTGCGCGGCGCGCTCGATCACTACGGCCGCATCGACGGCGTGCATTGCAACGCGGGTGTGTGGGGCAAAGGCAAGGTCACCGACTTCGACGATGCCGCGTGGGACAAGCTGATGGGCGTGAACGTGAAAAGCGTCTTCTGGACGGCCAAGCACGCCATCCCGGCGATGGAGCAGCACGGCAAGGGCGTCTTTCTCGTCACGACATCCGTGGCCGCCTTCATCGGCTTCCCGGCGCACGCGCTTTACTGCGCCTCCAAGGGCGCGCTGGAGTCGCTCATCCGCTGCCTGGCCACCGATCACGCGGGCAAAGTGCGCGTCGTCGGCATCTGCCCAGGCACCATCGACACGCCGATGCTTGCCGCCACCTGCGAAGGCTGGGACAAGCCCGTGGCCGAGCTATACGCCGACGTGGCCCGCCGCATCCCGGTGCGCAGACTCGGCCAGCCCATCGACATCGCGCAGACCGCCGCCTTCCTGCTCAGCGATGAAGCAGGCTACATCAACGCCACCTCCATCGTGCTCGACGGCGGCACGATGGCGCTGCCGCCGTGGTAAGGCTTTAACCGCAGAAGCACGAAGAGCACAGAGATTGAAATTCTGAGCTAAGCCCTCTGCGGTCTATTCAATCTATCAACGAAGTCACTCACCCATCACACCATGAACAAAATCAAACACAGCGTCCTCGGTCTCGGCTGGTTCGGTGAAAAGCACTGCGAAGCGCTCGCCGCCATCCCGAATGTGGAAATCCACGCCATCTGCACCCGCAACTCCGAACGTCTCGCCGAGGTGGCGAAGAAGTTCGGCGTGAAAAAGACCTTCACCAGTTACGAGGCGATGCTCGCCGACCCGGAGGTGGAGTCCGTGAGCATCACCACGATGTGGGATCAGCACGCCGCGCCCGCCGTGGCCGCGCTGAAGGCGGGCAAGCATGTCTTCCTCGAAAAACCAATGGCCTCCACCGTGGCGGACTGCGACGCCATCGTGAACGCGGCCAACGCCGCGAAGGGCTTTTTCATGACCGGACACATCTGCCGCTTCAATCCGCGCTACGCGGCGGCGAAGCAGGAGATCGCCGCCGGAAAAATCGGCAAGATCATTTCCATGTATGCGCGGCGGAATCTGCCCGCGTGGGTCGGCGCCACGGTGCTCGACAAAATCGGCCCGATCATCGGCGACGGCGTGCATGACACCGATCTCATGTTCTGGTTCAGCGGCTCGCGCGCCGTCACCGCCTACGCGCAGACGGTCCAGTTCCGCCAACACGCCAATCCTGATCTCGGCCAGGTGATGTATCGCCTGGAGAGCGGCGCGTCGTGCATTCTGGAGTCCGTGTGGTGCCTGCCGGACACCACGCCGTTCCAAATCGACGAGCGCCTCGAAATCGTCGGCACGGAGGGAGCCATCTCCATCCACGACACGCATCCGAACCTCATGATCGTGGACAGCAAAGGCTCGCGCAGCCCGGACACGACCTACTGGCCCACCATCCACGGCCAACTGCGCGGCGCGCTGCGCGAAGAACTCGCCTACTTCATCAACTGCGTCGCCACTGGTGAGAAACCGTCTGTCATCACGCCGGAGGAATCGCGCGAGGCCGTGCGCGCCTGCCTTGCCGCAGAGGAATCCGCCCGCACCGGAAAAGTCGTCACGATTTAAGAACTCACCTCTCACGCAACCACGATCATGAACACTACTCAGCATCTTCCTCATCTGTTGCTCACCCTTGCCAGCATCGGCGGCCTTTCCTGGGCCGCTGATCCTGCGCAGGGAGATTCGCGGCGGGCCGATCTCGGCGGCGGTGTGAAACTGGAGGTTGTCTTCATCCCGCCAGGAGAGTTTCTGATGGGCAGCACGCCGGAGGAGAAAGCCTGGGCCACTGGCATCGAAGGCGGCGCAACGCCAGGCACGACGCGCGAATCCTTTGAAGGCGAGAAGCCGCGGCTTACACGCGTGAAGGATGGCTTCTGGCTCGGTCGCACAGAGGTCAGCGTGGCGCAGTTCCGACGCTTCGTGGAAGAGACGCACTATGTGACCGATGCGGAGAAGCCCGGTGGCAAGACGCAGGTTTTTGATCCCGCCTGGGACGGTTATCATCTCCGCACGCAGGTGGTGCATCCGTGGAAGTCCATGTCCGGCAAAAGCTGGCGCGATCCCAACTGGGGCTTTGCCAACCGCGACGACTTCCCCGTTGTGTGCGTGAGCTACAATGACATGAAGGCATTCTGCCGCTGGCTGACGCAGAGTGAGCGCAAGGCAGGCCGGGTGCCCGAAGGCATGGAATACCGCCTGCCGACCGAGGCGGAATGGGAATACGGCTGCCGTGGCGGCAGCAAAGAGAGCCTCGCATTCTGGTGGGGCAATGACTTCGAGCAGGGCGAAGGCCGCCTGAACACCTCCGCCATCGACCTCCTGCCGGGCCGCACCAAAACATGGCCGCTGGCAAAAGCTCCTTGGAGCGATGGCTTCCCCTTTGTCTCGCCGGTGGATCATTACGGCGCGAAGGGCCGCAACGGTTTCGGCCTCGCGGACACTTGCGGCGGCGTGTGGGAATTTGTCATCGACCACTTCGATCCCAAAGGCGGCCATGAGGAGATTCACTTTGAAGACGCTGCGAAGCGCACCGTGTCGCGCCCTGTCTGCCGCGGTGGAAACTATTTCGATGTGCCCGGCAACGCGCGCTGCGCCGTGCGGCTGGGCATTGCCAACGTGACGTATTCCGACTCCCGCGACGGCTTCCGCGTCTGCCTGGGGCGTCTTGTAAGTCTGCCAGACTGAACCCCGTGAACTCAAGGATCATGAAAACCCTGCGCCACTGTCTCCTCCTACTGTCCCTCGCCGCTGCCGCGCCTGCGGCCACCTGGCAGCCCGTCCATGTGCCGGGCAAGATCGACTTCACCGGCACCGCCTGGCTGCGCGCGTGGGTGAAGGTGCATGACAGCTTCTTTGCCAAGCACGAGCGCAATCTGTGGGAGGAATCCGTCGGCGTGAACATCCGCAAGCTCGCCGGCGCGCACGAGGTCTGGGTGAATGGCAAGAACATCGGCACCGGCGGCTCTTTCCCGCCGAAGTATGCCGACGCGGGCGACACGCTCTTCCGGCACAAGGTGCCCGTGGGCACGCTGCGCAAAGGCGAGTGGAACGAGATCGCCATCCGCATGTCCGTGCCGAAGGCTCCCGGCGGTTTCCTCGCCGAAGCGCCGTTCATCATGAACTACGAGCAGGAGTGCATCTTTGAAGGCGAGTGGGAGCTGCTCACCGATGCCAACTACAAGCCGGGCGGCGCGCTGGCGCAGAAGCCCGCGCAGGCCGCGTTCGACAGCTTTCACGAGTCGCAGCGCGTGCTCGGGCGCACCGAGCAGGTGCATGGTCCCAGCCTGCCGCCGAAAGAATCCGCCGCGAAGATGACGGCCAACGATGGATTGAAAACCGAGTTGTTACTGAGCGAGCCGCTCATCGCGCAGCCGTTTCATTTCAGCTTCGACGAACGCGGTCGCCTCTGGGTGGCGCAGACGCGGCAGTATCCTTATCCAGCAGGATTGAAGATGCTCAGCCGCGACAAATACTACCGCGCGGTCTATGACAAGGAACCCGTGGCGCCGCCGAATCATGTGCCCGGCGCGGACATCATCTCCATCCACGAGGACAGCGATGGCGACGGCGTTTATGACAAGAGCAAAGTCTTTGTGGACGGCCTGAACATGGCCAATGCCGCTGTGCGCGGTCATGGCGGCGTGTGGGTGATGCATGTGCCCTTCCTGCTCTTCTATCCGGACAAAGATGGCGACGATGTGCCCGACGGCCCGCCGGTGACGCATCTCTCCGGCTTTGGTTTTGAAGACACGCACGCACAGGCCAATGGACTCGTGTGGGGACTCGACGGCTGGCTCTACGGCTGCCAGGGCAGCGGCACCACCTGCCGCGTGCGCAGGCCGGGCATCGACGCGCCGGACTCACCCGGCGCGCACTTCGAGGGCTGCATGGTGTGGCGCTATCATCCCGACACGCGGGCGTTTGAAATTTTCTCCGAAGGCGGCGGCAACACCTTCGGCGTGGAGATGGACGCGCAGGGTCGCGCCTACTCCGGCCACAACGGCGGCGACACGCGCGGCTGGCACTATGTGCAGGGCGGTTTCTACCTCATGCAGGGCGTCACGCCGGGCAAGTTCGGCCCGCCGCGCAATCCCTATGCCTTTGGCGATCTGCCGATGATGGCCACCGAAGATCCCGTGGTGCGCTTCACGCACTTCGGCGCGTTCGCGGAAGGCAGTGCCCTGCCACCGGCGCTCGCGGGCATGCTGTTCGCCATTGATCCGCTGCACAATGAAGTCATCGCCAGCCGCCGCATCCCGCACGGCTCCACCTTTGACACGAAAGACCACGGCGTCGTGGTGAAGAGCGCGGACCCGGCCTTCCGCCCGGTTTACATCGCCAACGCGCCCGACGGTTCCATCTACGTCTCGGACATGTATGAGTTCTACATCGCGCACGGGCAGCATTACCAAAACCAGATCGACCCGACGACGGGCCGCATCTACCGCATCGTCGGCAAGGACGCCAAACGGGAAACGGACATCAACCTCGCCGCGAAGAGCACGGAGCAGCTCATCGCGCTGCTCGGCCATCCGAACAAATGGCACCGCCACACCGCCGTGCGCCTGCTCGGCGAGCGCAAGGACGCGCAAGGCGTGCCCGCTTTGAAGAAACTCATCGCCTCGGACAACGGCCTCGCCGCGCTCAATGCGTTGTGGGCGCTGCATCAGTCCGCCGGACTCGACGACGCCACGGCGGTGCTCGCCCTGCATCACGCCAGTCCCGCCGTGCGCGCGTGGACGGCGCGGCTGCTCGGCGACGACTACGGCAGCAATCGCAACCTCGGCCTGCCACCGCTGGAGCGCAAAACCGCGCAACTGCTGCCGACCAATGTGTTCGACGCGCTCGTTGCGCAGGCGACGGCGGAGAAGGACGCCGAAACGCGCTCGCAGTATGCCTGCACCGCGCGCAGGCTCGCCGATGTGCAGGCGCTGCCGCTCATCGCCGCCGTGATGAGTCATGATGAGGATGTGAATGATCCCTACATCCCGCTGCTGTGCTGGTGGGTCTTTGAAGCGCGCATTCCCTCCGCCACCAACGAGGTGCTGGACTTCTTCCAAACTCCCGCGCTCTGGCAGGAGCCTGTGGTGATGCAGCAGGTGCTGCCGCGTCTGGTGCGCCGCTTCGCCGTCGAAGGCAAGCGCCAGGACTTGCTGCTCATCGCTCGCCTGCTCAAGCTCGCGCCGGGCAAGGAGCAGGCCGCGCTTTTGCTCAAAGGCTTCGAGGAAGCGTATCGCGGTCGCACGATGATCGGGCTGCCGGACGAGTTGATCAAAGCGATGGCAGATTCCGGCGGCGCGTCGCTTTCCATCCGTCTGCGTCAGGGAGACGCGGCGGCGGTGAGCGAGGCGCTCGCCATCATCGGCAATCCCAAGGCCGCGCCGGAGGATCGCCTGCTCTACACGCGCAGCTTTGGCGAAGTGCTCCATGCTGAAGCCGTGCCCGTGCTGCTCAAAGTCGTCGCCGCAAACGGCAGCGACGAGCTGCGCAAGGCCGCGCTCGCCTCACTCGCTGCCTACGATCGTGACGACATCGCCACCGGCGCGCTCGCCGCGTTGCCCGCGCTGCCAGAAGGCGTCCGCCCGGCGGCTTTTGCGCTGCTTTCCAGCCGTGCCCGCTGGACGCAGGCGCTCATCGCCGCGTTGCAATCCGGCGGGCTCAGCCTCTCGCTCGTGCCGAATGATGTGGCGGAAAATCTGCGCCTCAACGCTGACAAGACCATCAGCGCCGCCGCCGAAAAGCTCTTCCCGAAAAACACCACCGGCTACGACTTCAAAAAGAAAATCACCGAGGTGGAAACCGCACTGCAACACGGCACCGGCAATCCTTATCTCGGCGAGGTCATGTTCATGCAGCGCTGCGCGAGCTGCCACAAGCTCTTCTTCAAAGGCGGCAGCATCGGCCCCGACCTCACCAGCTATCAGCGCGACAACCTCGGCACCATGCTCATCAGCATCGTCAATCCGAACGTGGAAATCCGCGAGGGCTTCCAGTTCATCACCATCGCGACCAAGGACGGACGCAGCATCAGCGGCTTCCAGGTGGATCGCGACAACCAGGTCACCGTCCTGCGCGGACTCGACGGCCAGGATGTCACGCTCGAAGCGAAGAACATCAGCAGCGTCACGCCCATGGGCCGCAGCCTCATGCCGGAGGGATTGCTCGAAGGCATGAACGAGCAGCAAATCCGCGACTTCTTCGCCTACCTGCGCATCTCGCATCCCATCACCAAATAAAACTCCCCGCCCATGTCCTCGCCTCTCAGCCGCCGCTCCTTCGTCGCACGCTCCGCCGCCGCCTTGGCCGCTGGCGTGCCTGCATTCGCCAGTGCCAAAACCACGCCATTGAAACTCGGCATCATCTCCGGCGCCACTTATGCGCCCACCTACACTGGCGCGAAGGTGCCGCGCACGCCCGGCTCTCATCACGGCACCGCTTTCTCCACCACCTTCAACGGCTGGGATGAGGAAAAGGCGAAGCAGCTCAAAGGCACCTTCGTCAAATCCGGCCGCAGGCTCGAAGGCGGGCGCGTGGTGAAGCTGTGGGATCCGGATCGCGCCGCCGCGACCGCGCTGGCCGATGTCTGCGGCATCGAAACCGTCACCGACACGCCGGAGCAATGCTGCGAGGGCGTCGATGCCGTGCTCATCGTCGATGACGGCAGCGGCGCGCAGTGGAAATACGCGGAGCACGCACTGCGCAAAGGCGTGCCCACCTTCTGCGACAAACCGCTCGCCATGACCGCGCGCGAGGCCGCCGCCATCGCGAAGCTGGCCCGCGAGACCAAGACGCCCTTCATGTCCGCCAGCAGCCTGCGCTTCGTGCCGGACATCGTCAAACTGCGCGCCGAACTCCCGCAGCTCGGCGACGTGCATCTCGCCAGCGTCGTCTGCGGCAACGATCTCGTCTATTACGGCATCCACGCGCTCTCCATGGCCTACGCCGTGCTCGGCAAAGGCGCGACCAGTGCCATCAACGTCGGCAAACCAGGCGCGAACATCGCGCGCATCCGCTACGGCGATCAGCGCGACGTGATGCTGATCGTCGCCGACAAGGAAGCCATGCGCGCCGGCTACCAGATCAATCTCTACGGCACCAAAGGCTGGCGCAGCATCACACCCGACCTCGCCAACCTCTACGCCTACCTGCTGGAAGCCTTCCTCGATCTCGTCCTGCACGGCAAGGAGAGCGTGCCCGTCGAGGAAGAAGTCGAACTCATCGCCGCGCTCGAAGCCGCGCAACGCTCCCTCAAACTCGGACGCGAAGTGCCGCTCAGCGAAGTTCTCAAAGACTGATTTTTTTGCAGAATCCAACCCAACACCCACACGATCCCATGAATCCTCCATCCTCACTCAGCCGTCGTGATTTCCTCAGCCAGGGCGGCAAGGCCGCCGCTGTTTCCGCGCTCGCAGGCGTGGCGCTTCCTCATGTCCATGCCGCAGGCAGCGACACCATCCAGCTCGCCATCGTCGGCAGCGGCGGACGCGGCAGCGGCGCCATCGCCAACGCCATGGAGGCCACTGGCAGCACCACCAAGCTCGTCGCCATGGCCGATCTCTATGAGGATCGCCTGCAACGCTCTCACACCGCGCTCTACGACAAGTTTGAGCAGCGCATCGACGTGCCCTCGGAGCGCCAGTTCATCGGCTTCGACTCCTACAAAAAAGCCATCGACTCGCTGCGCCCCGGCTCCGGCGACATCGTGCTGCTCACTGGCTACGCGGGTTTCCGCCCGGCGCAGCTTGAGTATGCCGTGGAGCGCGGCGTGAACGTGTTCATGGAAAAATCCTTCGCCACCGATCCCGTCGGCGTGCGCCGTGTGATCGCCGCGTCTGAAGCGGCGGAGAAAAAAGGCGTGAAGATCGCCGCCGGCCTCATGTGCCGCCATTCGCCGAATCGCGAGGAACTCATCCGCCGCCTGCGCGCGGGCGAGTTGGGTGATCTGCAATACACCCGCGCCTATCGCATGGGCCCTGTGGGGCCGCTTGGGCCAAAACCCGCGGACAAGAGCGAGCTGGAGTGGCAGTTGCGCAACTTCACCAAGTTCCTCTGGGTCTGCGGCGGCCTGTGGGCGGAGATGGACATCCACCAGATCGACGAACTGTGCTGGCTGCACGATGCGCTGCCCGTCTCCGCGCAGGGCGTGTGCGGGCGCATTCCCAACAGCACGGATTGCAGCCAGAATCACGATGCCTTCAGCGTGGAATGGACTTTCCCCGACGGCAAACGCGCCACGCACACCGTGCGCTACAGCGCGAAGACGGAGAGCCACTTCGCCACCTATGTGCATGGCTGCAAAAAGGCCGCGCAGTTCTCCGGCAACACGCACGCGGCGGATGTGATGATCTACAAAGATCAAAACACCACCCGGCAGAACGTCGAATGGCGCGCGCCGAAGGAGAAACACTCCGTCTGGCAGAACCAGTGGAATGATTTCCTCGAAGCCATCCGCACGAACAAGCCCTTCAACGAAGGCAAGCGCGCCGCGCAGTCGAACCTCGCCGCCATCATGGGCCGCGCCGCCATGCACATGGGCCGCACCGTGACCTGGGACGAGGCGATGGCGTCGAACTTCCAGTGGTTCCCCGGCATCGACCAGCTCACCTACGAAAGCGAACCTCCCATCAAAAGCGACGCCCAAGGCCGCTACCCCGTGCCCACTCCCGGCGCATGGACGGAGCTTTGAGCCAAAGCCATCCTCATTCCATGTCCGAGACATCCCCTCCTCCGCCTCTGATCGACTGCCACAACCACGTCGGCGCCGATCTGCTCTTCTACCTCCACGGCGATTTCCCCTACGCGCAGCACCTCGTGGCCATGCACGATCAGGGCCGCGCGCTGGGCATCGACCGCTGGATCGTCTTTCCCTTTGTCATGCACGCGGCGCTGGACCTCAGCACCTTCATGACCACCGGTGAAATACGCGAGGGGCCGGGCCGCCTGCACGACGTGCCCTATGCGTTTGAAAACCGCCGCCTGCTGCGGGAGATCAACACGCTCTTCCCCGAGGAGGGCAAGCGCATGCTGCCATTCGTCATGGTGGATCCCATGCGCAACACCGCCGCGCAGGCCGCCGAGTTGCGCAAGCTCCGCCAAGAGCACCGCATCTATGGCATCAAAATACAGACCACCATCCTGCAGGCGGACATCAAGCATCTGCGCGACCGCGGGCGCGTGTTTGTGGAGCTTGCCGAGGAGTGTGATCTCCCCTTCCTCATTCACTCCAGCGTGGCGGAAAGCGATCCCTGGGCCCAGGCGTCGGACATTCTCGACATCGCCGAGGAAAACCCGCGCGTGCGCTTCTGTCTGGCGCATTCCTGCCGCTATGACAAAGAGTGCCTCGACCGCGTCAACGAACTGCCCAATACTTGGTTCGACTGCTCCGCGCACTGCATCCACTGCGAGGGTGCGGTGCAGGATCTGCCCTACATCGCGCCGCGCGCGCGCCGCTTTGACACGGACTACAGCGATCCTGCGCGTGTCATCGCCGATCTCGCCGCCGCTTATCCGCGCAAGTTCATGTGGGGCAGTGATTCGCCGTATTACAGCTACGCTGCGGAGATCAACGGCCAGGTCGTCCGCCTCATCAGCACCTACGAGCGCGAAGTGGCCGCGCTGAAGGCCAATCCCGCCTCCGTCGTCTCCCGCATCTCCGGCACCAACACCCTCGAATACCTCAAACTCACTCATGAAAGCCTTCTCTCTTGATGGACACGCCGCCCTGGTCACGGGCTCCTCTCAAGGCATCGGACTCGCCATCGCCCAAGGACTGCACGACGCAGGAGCGCGTGTCGTCGCGCACGGACGCCGCGCGCGCCCGGCGGAGCTGCCCGCAGCCTGCGACTACATCGCCTGCGATTTGTGCGAGCCCGGCGGACCCGCGCGCCTGGTCGCGGAAGCCATCCAGGCACAGCCCGGCCTCGACACCCTCGTGTGCAACGCGGGCAGCTTCTTTGACACGGCCTTCCTCGACATGACGCCGGAGCTTTGGGAGCGCACGCTGCAACTGAACCTCAGCACGATGTTCTTCACGGCCCAGGCCTTTGCCCGCCATCTCACCGCGCAGAAGCGGCCCGGCAGCATCGTCATCATGTCCAGCACCAACGGCTTCCAGGCGGAGAATGACAGCGTCGCCTACGACACGAGCAAGGGCGGCCTGGTGATGATGACGCGCTCGCTCGCCGTCTCGCTCGCGCCCTACGGCATTCGCGTCAATGGCATCGCGCCCGGACTCATCAAGACGCCGCTGACCTCGGTGTGGATGGAGTCGCGCGCGCACGACCTGCTCAAGCACTACGAGAAAAAAATCCTGCTCGGTCGTGTCGGCAAGGCGGAGGACTGCGCCGGCGCCGTCACCTTCCTCTGCTCTCCCGCTGCGGAATACATCACCGGCGAAATCATCGTCATCGACGGTGGCCTCACCACACAGCAACTCGGCCGCCTCTAACCTCCGCACCGCTCTTTCCTCATGAATCAAATCGACCTCAACAACCGCAATGCCATCATCACCGGCGGTGCGCGTGGCATTGGCCGCGCCATCGCCGAACGTCTGCTCGCCTCCGGTGCCAGTGTCTCGCTCTGGGATGTGGACGCGGCGGCGCTCGCGCAGGCTTCATCCGAGATGAGTGCGCAGGGCACCGTGCACACAGCCACCGTCGATCTCGCCGATCTCGCCTCCGTGCAGGCTGCCACCGAGGCCACGGTGAAGGCATTCGGCAAGCTCGACATCCTCGTGAACAACGCCGGCATCACCGGCGGCAACGCGAAGACCTGGGAGATTGATCCCGCTGACTGGCGGCGCGTGATGGACATCAATCTCAACGGCCCCTTCTACTGCTGCCGCAGCGTCGTGCCGCATCTCATCAAGAACGGCCACGGTCGCATCGTGAACATCGCCAGCATCGCAGGCAAGGAGGGCAATCCCAACGCCGCGCACTACAGCGCGTCGAAGGCCGCCGTCATCGCGCTCACCAAATCGCTCGGTAAAGAACTCGCGACCTCCAACATCACCGTCAACGCCGTCACGCCCGCCGTGATCGCCACGGACATCCTCGCGCAGATGCAGCAGTCGCACATCGACTACATGCTCTCGAAGATTCCCATGGGCCGCTTTGGCAAAAAGGAGGAAGCCGCCGCGCTCGTGGCCTGGCTCTGCTCCGAGGATTGCTCCTTCACCACCGGCGCTGTCTTCGATCTCTCCGGCGGCCGCGCCACCTACTGAGATTCAGCGCGCCAGCGCAAAGCAGGCCGCCGACGCAAAGCGGGCGGTGTGTGTTCGTATTTTCATTCTCCATGCACCGCTCCCTTCTCCTCGCCTTCCTGCCGCTCGCGGCTCTCGCCCAATCAGGCCCGCTGCCAAAGGCGCCCGTCGTTCCCGTCAATCTCGATCCGCAGATCAAAACGCTGAAGCCCGGCGTGAAGCTGACGCTGCTCGCCGAGCATCCCGCGCTCGTCACGCCCACCGGCATTGATGTCGATGAAAAAGGACGCATCTGGCTCGCGGCCAGCCACACGCATCACCGTCCCGAAGGCTACGACGGCCCCGTTCACGATGAGATTCTTGTTTTCGATGCCGACGGCAAAAACCGCCGCGTCTTCTACAACAAGACCGATGCCACGATGCACGTCGAATGCGGCCCCGATGGCTGGATTTACCTCGCCGAGCGCGACCGCATCTTGCGTGTGAAGGACAGCGATGGCGACGGCACCGGCGACACCGAGGAAAACCTCGCCACGCTCGACACGATCACCGATTATCCGCACAACGGCCTCAGCGGCATGGCCTGGCATCCCGATGGCGGCCTCGTTTCCTCACTCGGCGAAAATTTCGGCAAGGACTGGACGCTCACCGGCACCGATGGCGCAAAGGTCAGCGGTCGCGGCGAGGGCGGTGTCTTCCGCTGCACCGCCGATGGCAAGGGCCTGCGCCGCATCGCTCGTGGCTTCTGGAATCCTTTTGGTCTTCTCGTGCGCAAGGATGGCGAAATCTTCGCCGCTGAGAACGATCCCGGCAGCCGCCCGCCGTGTCGCCTGCTTCACATCGTCGAAGGCGCGGACTACGGTTTTCAATGGGTGTATGGCAGCGCGCCGGTACATCCTTTCATCGCGTGGAATGGCGAGCTGCGCGGCACGCTCGGCATGATCCATCCCTGCGGCGAAGGCCCCTGCGCCGTCGTCGAGCTCGGCGGCGGTGTTTTGATTCCTTCATGGAGCGATCACAGCATCGACTACTATCCGCTCACGCGAAAAGGCGCGGGCTACACGTCCGCGCGCATCCCGCTCGTGCAAGGCAGCGAGTTCTTCCGCCCCACCTGCATGGTCGCCGCTGGCAACGGCGTGTTTTATCTCAACGACTGGGTTTTCTCATCGTATCCGATCCACAAACGCGGCCGGCTTTGGAAACTCGAAATCGAATCATCGCCATGGATTGCCCAACCGCAGCCTGAAACGCCCGAAGCCGCGCTCGCCAACAACATCCGCGCTGGCAAGGCGAAGCTCACAACCGCCGACCTGCTGCAAAAAGCGCGTGGAACCGACAAAGAGCTCGCCGATGCCGCGCTCACCGCGCTTTCGCGCTCCGGTTTGGCCATCGAGCAAGTCAAAGCCCTCGCGCCGCAAGATCGCGTTTGGGCCTTCGTCGCCATGCGGCGCGCCGATTTGAACGATTCCAAGTGGGTGCGTGCCTTCCTCGACGATCCCGATGCCGAAATGCGCTTCGAGTGCCTGCGCTGGATCGCCGACGCCGTGCTCAAAGAATTCCAGCCGCAGGTCGAAGCGATGCTCAGCGATTCAAAACTCGACTTCCGCACCTTCGAGGCCGTGCTCGCCACCTGGAACACGCTGCGTGGCGATCCCGCCGCCGGTGTCACCAATCCTGCCGTGCTCGTCGAGCGCATCACCGATCCGAAAACACCCGCGCGCATCAAAGGCTACGCCCTGCGCCTCACGCCGCCGACGCACAAAGCGCTCACGCTCGAACTGCTGCGCCAGTTCGCGAACAGCGACGACGCAGTGCTCCAGCTCGAAGCCGTGCGCACCCTCGCCGCCCGCCGCGCCAGCGCCGACATCGCCGCCGATGAAAAACGCAGCCCGCAGATCCGCGCCGAGGCCATTCTCGGCACCGAAGACACCGCGCTGCTGCAAAAACTCGCGCAAAGTGACAACGCCATCCTCCGTGACGAGGCAAAGCGCGCGCTGCCACGCTCACTCACATCGCCGCGCCCTGCATTCGACGACACCGCCGCATGGCTGAAGCGCATCGACGCGCTTCCCGGCAAGGCCGATCCTGAAACTGGCCGCCGCATTTTCTTCAACAGCAAGGTGGCGATCTGCTCCACCTGCCACCGCCACAGCGGCCGCGGCAATGTCGTCGGCCCCGACCTCTCCCTCATCGCACAGCAGGGCGACCGCGCCGCCATCCTCCGCTCCATCCTGGAGCCGCAGCGCGAAGTCGCGCCGCAGTTCTATCCTTCCATTGTCGAACTCAAAGATGGCACCACCTTCACCGGCATCCTGCTGCGCTCCTCGAGTGTGGATGTCTTCCGCGATCTCACCGGCAAGGAAAAATCCTTCCCCGAAACCGACATCATCAAACGCACCGAGCTGCACACCTCCCTGATGCCACCCGGACTCGCGCTGACACTCACCGACGCCGAATTGCGCGATCTGCTGGCGTTTTTGACCGGCACCTGACATGGATTGCGGCAGCCTGCTCCACTGCCGAATGAGGTGCTTGATTGCATACCCGACGAAAGATAATCTCCACCCATGACTCTCCAGATTCCAGATTCACTCGCCCAGCAGGCCGGATGCGGCCCGCAGGAACTGCTGTTCGGGCTTGCGGTGGGTCTGTTCATGGACGGCCGCCTCACGCTCGGGCAGGCGGGAAATGCTCTCGGGATATCCAAGCCCGAGTTCATGCAGTTGCTCGGCCAGCGTGGCATTCCGATGCCTTATGACGTGGACGACCTCGAGAGCGATTTGAAGACACTCGACAAGCTCTTCCCCAAACAACCCGCGATGTCCGCCTGAACCGTGATCGTCGTCAGTGACACCACCGCGCTCACGACGCTGATGAAGGCTGGGTTGGATTCCGTGCTGAAACGGCTGTTTGGCAAGGTGGCGATTCCAGAGATGGTAGCCATCGAGCTGCGGCAGTTTCACACGGACATTCCAGTCTGGTGCGAGGTTCACCACATCCACCAGCATCCGCTGCTCCCTGTCGTTTCATTGAACATTGATGCAGGTGAGGCCGAGGCCATCTGCCTTGCGTTGGACTTGAAAGCCGATGCGATCCTTCTCGATGACCGCAAAGGCAAACGCGAGGCGGAATCCCGCGGTCTGTCATGTCTCGCGCTGCCAGCCATTCTCCTCGAAGCGAAGCGCCAGAGCTTGATTGCATCGCTCAGGGAAGCACTCGACCTGCTTGATGAACTAGGCAGTTATCGGCTTAAAGCTCACACTCAAGAGGCATTGCTTCGGGAAGCTGGGGAACTCCCATAATCCGGAGCCATGCTGCTCAAAGACGGCACCACCTTCACCGGCATCCTGCTGCGCTCCTCGAGTGTGGATGTCTTCCGCGATCTCACCGGCAAGGAAAAATCCTTCCCCGAAACCGACATCATCAAACGCACCGAGCTGCACACCTCCCTGATGCCACCCGGACTCGCGCTGACGCTCACCGACGCGGAATTGCGCGATCTGCTGGCCTTCCTCTGCGCGCAGTGAGCAGCGGCGAAATCAGAGTTCGTTGTTGAGCACAGGCTTCACACTGCGAAACGCCTCAGCATACTTCGCACCGCAGGCGAGTCCGCGATAGCGTGCTAGCACGGTCTTGGTTTCCACAGCGGCATCGCTTTCTGCCGGATCATATTTTTTGTTTTTCACGTAGGCCATCAGGCGGCCCAGCCATTCACGCGCAGCGGCCCATTCATCAGTCACATCCACAAAGGTGTCAGGCTCGAAACCGATGGTGTGCCCAGGACCGTTATCAAACCAGAACACTCGCGAGGGAGATCGTGCATCATCGCGTCCGAGGAGACGCGCAGGTTGATACAAGGCCGCATGGCAGATCGCGGATGCTGCCTCGTGGTCAGGATGACGATCTCTAGGCCACAACATGAAAGCGGTGTCCGGTTTCACCTCGGCCACGACCTCGGCCACAGCACGCTTCGTTTCCAGCGAGGGATCGAAGCCCATGCTCTTATAGGACAGAAAGCGTGTCTCAATCCCGTGCGCGGCAGCGAGTTCTTTGGAGAGATCGAGCAATCCCTGCTCGCGTCCTTTGACCGGCGGCCAGTTGGTGTAGTCACCGATGAGACTGAGAATGACCACACGCTGATGCTTGCGCACCGCTCGCAACAGCGTGCCGGGGATACCGAAAGGGCAGTCGTCGTAATGCGCACCGATGGCCAAGATCGTCCGTGTCATGGCGCGATGATGCCGCAGGCCCGGCTGCGGGCAAGCAGCATTCCGCGCGCAGCACGCAGACTCAATCCCGCGAGCCTGGTGTGATCTCCAACTCCACTTCTTTGCCATCCCGCTGCACGGTGATGGCCGTCGGCTTGCCGATCTTCAAATCTCCCATGACATAGGTGTAGTCGTAGATGTTGGTGATCTCCTTCCCTGCCAGCTTGATGATGATGTCGCCCGCTTTGACGCCCGCTTTGGCTGCCGGGCCGATGGGTGAAACGCCGCTCAGCTTCACCCCCTTCACGTCTCCCTGAGCGTAGTCGGGAATGGTGCCAAGATAGGCACGCATGCCGCTGCGCGCTCCCTGACTCTTCGGTGCCTCCATCGCGACGTAGGGCGGAGCATCGGCAGCGGTGGCGACGCTGCGAGCGATGAGTCCCATCAACTTCGCGATCTTGGCCGCATGCTCATAGTCGATCTTGTCCGCCGTATCGCTCGGCATGTGATAGTCCGAATGCGAGCCCGTGAAAGCATTCAGCGTGGGAATGCCTTTCAAATAAAACGCGGTGCTGTCGGTCGGCAGGTGCGCATCGTTCTGCGTCGTGATCGGCAGACCAATCGGCACGTTGCGCTTTTCGATCTCCTTGGCCCACAGCGGACTGCTGCCGACGCCCTGCAACACAAGCGCTTTTTGAAAACGGCCAATCATGTCCATGTTCAAACACGCCGCGAACATGCCCGTGAGCTTCGCATTCGGATCTCCTTTGATCATCTTGGCGTAGGCCTCCACGAAATGATTGCTGCCGAGCAGGCCGAGTTCCTCACCACTCCACGCGGCAAAGAGAACGTCTCGTTTCAGCGTGATTTTGCCCTGCTTCTTCAATGACGCCAACCACTGGGCGATTTCGAGCATCCCCGAAGTGCCTGACGCATTATCATCGGCACCATGGTGGATTTTGTTCACCTCGTCTCCCTTTGCGCGCGAGTTCGAGCCACCGCCGCTCCCGAGGTGGTCCACATGCGCGCACACGATGAGTGGCGCGACGTGTGGATCTGGCTTCTCGCCATACGGCAGCACCCCGAGGACGTTGCGCCCCTTCTTTTTTTCCTGCTGGATGGCGATGTTGGCGGCCACCTTGCCTTTACATTCGATACCGCCCATCAGGTCGCCCGTGTCGAGCTTATCCTGCAATTCCTTCAGTGTTTTGCCCGTGCCTGCGAGCAATTGATCTGCCACAGCATCCGTCACGCTGACGGCGGGAATGCCGCTGGAAGCCATCGAAGCATCAAAAGCCATCGGCACGAGCTGCTGCACGACCTTGGAACTCGGGCCGCTGGCGACGATGAGGCCACGCGCGCCTTTTTGCCGCGCGGTGAGTGCCTTGTGCCTCAGGCTGGCATAGCTGCCGAGTTCGTTGTGCCGTTGCTGGCTCACACCTTCAGGCATGTAGCGCAGCACCAGCACCCACTTATCCTTCACGTCGAGATGAGCATAGCTGGAATACGGCTCGATCTTTTTCCCTTCACTGTTGGTCACTCCCTCCGGCGTCTCGATGCCGTAGCCAGCGAACACGACGCCTGCGGCAGCCACTTCACCGTTTTGCGAAAACGACAGCGGACGCCAATCCACATCGGTCTTCCATGTGCGGTCTCCAAGCTGCAAGCGATTCCCTTCGCCCAACGCGACTCCTGCGGTGAAATCGAAACTGTCAAAGTAGCTGTCATCATCTCCTGCGGGCATGAGTCCGATCTTTTGAAACACATCCGCCACATAACTCGTGGCGAGCTTCTCCCCCTCCGTGCCCGTGAGCCGACCGCCCAGAGCATCGCTCGCCAGATAGGTGACCTGGCTCTTCATATCTTCCGCGCGGATATCTGCGCTCGTGGCAGCGAAATCCGGCAACGGCGGCGCGGCGACTGCCGCTGCTGCTTCAGGTGCGGCCTTCTTGTCCAGCCCCAGCACCGCCAGCGCATGCTCGTGATTCCAATCCGCGATGAAAATCTGCGATTTGCCGCCGTCCGTGCGGCCACAGGTCCAGGCGAGGCGCTTACCATCCGGTGAAAAGACCGGCAGCCCATCGAAGCCATCCGTCGTCGTCACGCGCACCGGCGCATGCTTTCCTGCGGCATCGACGATGTAGAGTTCGAAGTTTGCGAAGCCGTTCAAGTTTGTCGTGAAGATCAAATAGTCGCCGCTGGGATGGAAATACGGTGCCCAACTCATCGCTCCGAGTCGCGTGATGGCGCGTTGATCGCTGCCGTCCGCGTTCATCGTCCACACCTCGGCCACATCGCCCTTCGGCGTGAAACGCCGCCAGCAAATGCGCTTGCCATCGGCACTGAAAAACGGCCCGCCATCATAACCGGGAGCTTCGGTGAGCCGCTTCGCATTCGAGCCATCGGCATCGGCGATGTAGATTTCCATGAAGTATTGTTTGTCGATCTTCAGCCGCTCCTCGTCCTCCTTGCTCAGCTTCGTTTCGTAAGCCTGTCGATTGGAGGCAAAGACGATTTTTTTGCCATCGGGAGAGTAGTCCCCCTCGGCATCATAGCCGCGCGTCTGGGTGAGATTCTTGAGCGTCTTCTCCGTCAGTGAGTACTCGAAAATGTCGAAGTGCTCATCGTAATCCCATGAATAGCGGCGCGTACGCGCACTGCGGCGCTCTGCATACTCCGCCTCCTGCAGTTTCTTTGAATCCGGATCCGAGTGGGTGCTTGCAAACAACACGCGTTTGCCATCAGGGTGAATCCACGCGCAAGTCGTCTTGCCCATGCCGGGAGAAATCCGTTCCTGATCGCCCGTTTCGAGGTCCATCAGGTAGATTTGATAAAAGGGATTCCCCTCCTCGCGTTCCGACTGGAAAATCATCTTCGTTCCATCCGCATTGAAGTAGCCTTCGCCTGAGCGCTTGCCTTCAAAGGTGAGTTGCCGAGCGTTGGTGATGAAGTCCGCCTCGGATTGGGCAAACACAGAAGAGGAAATGAGAGCAAGAATGAGCGTACGCATGGGGGGTATAGCTTATACGCACCAGGCAGCCGCTCGCCTGCGAAAAATATGCCTCGCTTCACATTGAACTAACGCCGATTCACGGCATCTGAGGAGCGTGCATTCCGCACCCGAAAAACGCCCCCCACGCCGCTGGTGGAGATGGCTCAAACGCCTACTCCTGGTGGGCTGTGCCCTCGTGGCACTGGCCGCCGTGTTTCATCAGGCTCTGCTGCGCGCTCTGCTGCGCTACGGCGGCCCCCATGGCGCGTCGCTCGCCGGGATCAAACTCCAGTGGCAGGTCGATGGCAGCGTCACCGGAGATCTACGACTCTCCAAGATTGAAGCCAGTGGCTTGATGATTGACCGAGCCACGATTGGCGAATTCTCTGCCACGTATGACACGATGCGCGCAGTCCAAACGGGCGACATCGACATCCTCAAGCGCATCGCTTTGAAAAACGTCGAGGCCTCGGTCGATCTGCGCAAGTTGCCCAAAAGCACCGAGGTACCCAAACCGCCCGCCCCCTCCAGCGGCAAACCGCCGCCGTTGGTGTGGCCCGCAGTGATCGACCTTGAAAATCTCAACGCGCGCCTCATCCTCGCCGACGGCAGGACGATCATCCTGCGCGGGATCACGCTCCGCATTGGCGAAGGCATGCCGGGAATTTTTCGCTGCCAGGAGTTCAGCATGACGCCGGGCGGATTACAGCTCGCCGATGTGAGTGCCAAGGTGCGCTGGGGCGACCGCATGTTGGCCATCTCCGATCTCGCCCTCCCCTACGGTGCTCGTTTGAAGGATTTACAGATCGACTTGCGCAAATGGGCGGACGACTCCGTCAACGTCGCGCTCTACGCAGGCATGGGAAAGGGAGCCGTCAGCATCACCGCCCTTGCACAAGGTATTTTTGCTGGGCTGATGCAGTTGCAGGCCGATGTGAAAGTCAGCGGCCTCGCTTCCGAAGACTTGCAGGCCCTGCCACTGCCCAAAGACATCGCCTTCGGCCCTGTGAGTGTGGCAGTGCATGCCGCAGGCGATCCACTCAAGCCCGTCCACCTCACGGTCGATGGCAACATCAATCTCCCGAACATCAAAGCCGCCGGGGCGACACTCGATGCCGTGTCGCTGGCGTTTGAGTCCAAAAATGGGATCGCGAAAATCAGCGAGGCCAAGATCACACGCGGCACCAACGAAATCACCCTGACGGCAGATGCCAAGCTAGCCGACGAGGTGATGCGCTCAACATGGACAGCAAAGTTGACGGCAAAAATTTCCGACATCACACAGTTGCTCGATCATCCACCGCCCGCACAAGGCGTCATCGAATTGAATGCCGACGCACAAGGCATCGGCGCGACTCCGACCAAGGCCGTGGCACACTTGCGCGGCAAGAAACTCGCCTACACACGCTATCAACTGCCCGAGCTAGCGGTGGATGTCTCCCTCGACGGCAAAGAGGCAAAAGTGAACGTGCCCGCATTGATGCTCGGCACAGGCAATCAGATGGATGTGAATGCGGCGATGACGATGGAAGACACGATGCCCATCACGGCAAACTGGCGCATTCAGATCGACGACCCGGCTGCCTTGATCAAAACAGTGAACCTGCCGCCACTGACACAACCCCTCACCGCAAAACTCAGCACGAGCGGTCAGGCCACCCTGAAGGCAAACGACCCGATGAATGCGAATGCCACGCTGCAACTCGTGGTGAAGGAAGGCCGACTCGGCGATGCACCGCTGCCCTCCGTGGAAGTGCAGGCCGAAATGACGAAAGGATCGGCCACTCTGAAATCGTGCCGCGTGATCGTCGATGAAAAGAACCACCTCGATCTCAAAGGAAAAGGCAACTTGCAGGCTCCGTGGAGCTTTGCGGTCAATGGCACGGTGCAACTGCCCGAGCTAAAATCATTGAATCCCCTGCTGGCGGCCTTCAAAGCACCCGCAATCGAGAGCGGCAGCCTCCAGACGCTGCTCGATGTGAAAGGAGACGCCAGCCCCTGGCGCGGCAGTGGCTCGATCTCCATGCAGGCAGCCAAAGTGAAAGTCAGCAGCATGCCCGATGCTGCGGATGTGAATCTGCAGACCACCTTTGCAGGAACCACCGCCACGCTCCAGGAACTGCATGCCACTTTGGGGCCGTGGAGACTGCTGGCAACGGGCACCGTAACGGACAAGCGCGCCGATTTGAGCGACCTAAGTTTTTGGCAGAAGGAACGCCGACTCATGGACGGACACGCGCGTGCGGCGTATGATCTGAGTTCGCTCGATGTGCTGCTCACCGCGAAAGAACTTCCCATCCACGAAGTGGCCGCTGCCGCAGGCGTCAAAAACGTGCCGCAGGCGTTGTTTAACTCCGAGATTGCCATCCGCAGCCTCGAAGACGCGCGCGTCGTGCTCAATCTCAAAGACGTGAAAGCCCCTGGCGTGCCAAAGTCATTGCCCCCAGCACAAGTCGATGTCTCGACCGTTTTGCATGGAGGCAACCTGACCGTGGATGCCAAGGTGGAACAAAAGCCGCTCCAACCGCTCGTACTTCACGCGCAGACTCCCGTCGTCGTGGCCGAGTTGATGAAAAAGCCCGACATCGCTAAAAATCTGCCGCTGAAGGCCACTCTGAATCTGGCTGAGAGCGATTTGAGTTTCGTGCGCGACTTCGCGCCGAAGTTGATCAAAGCGATTCCGGCAAAGTTAAAACTTAACGCCAAAGTGGATGGCACACTGACCAAGCCGTTGATTGATTCTGCTTTGGATCTCAACGCGCCCGAGGTTCTCTTCACCAGCGCGGATATGCCGAGCGTGCGTGATGTGAAAGTGCGTGTGCGCACACATGATCGCACCCTTTTGCTGGAAGACATCTCCACTCTGCTGGCGGGCGGACGTGTGCGGCTCGGCGGCAGCATCAACGCAACGCAAACGGACAATCCACATTTCGATCTCAAAGTCACCGCGCGTGAAGCGCTCGTGTTTCGCAATCCCACCTCAAGCCTGCGCGCCAATGCGGACATCGCCTGTGTGGGCAGCTTGAAAGCTGCGCGTGTGAGTGGAGTCGTCGAAGCCGTGCGTGGACGCATTTTCCAGGAGGTCAATCTTCTGCCGAACGTGATGAGCGTGGTCAAGCAAAGCGAACCGCTGCCACCGCCGCCGCCTTCGACCACGAAAACCAGTCAGAAGGTGGAACTCCCACCGCTGCTCAAAGACTGGACTTTCGACCTGAAAGTGCGCACGCGCGATCCTGTGTTGCTGGCAGGCAACTTGGTGAATGGAGCCATCTCCGCTGACATCGCCTTGGGCGGCACGGGCGCACGTCCACGGCTCACCGGCTTTGCCAACGTGGATCGACTGCTTCTCAAACTGCCCTTCAGCCTCCTGAAGATCACCAAAGGCGTGGTGACGATGGATCCCAACAATCCCTTTGCGCCCAAGCTCGACGTGCGAGGCGAGTCTCGCATCGGCAGCAACGACATCACTCTTTATGTCTATGGTGACGCCACGAATCCGAAAACGCGCTTCACCAGCACGCCGCCGATGTCAGAGGCCGACATCGTCACGCTCATCGGCACCGGCATGACGCTCGGCGGAGATAATGCGCAAATGGCGAGCGAAGCCATGTCACGCGCCGCCTTTCTCGTGATCTCCGAGGCATGGAGGAAGATGTTTAACAAGACAAAGAAAGTCAGCGACGAGCCGCCCAAGCTCCACATGTCCTTCAATCCCAGTGGCGGCGACCGCGCTAACGACTCGATGCAAGCCATGTATGAAGTGACCCCCAGTGTGCGCTTCACCGGACGCTTCACTCAAAGCGGCCGGATGAAAGCACTGCTGGGATATGTGCTGCGATTTGGAAAGGCCGCGCGAGCCGTGGAGGAGGCACAACGATGAAGAATCACTCGCTGAGATTCCTGCTCGCCATGGGTTTCCTGTTATGCGGGCTTTTGCAGGCACACGAAGTGAATCATGCAGGAACCACGGTGCGCGTGAATGGTGTGACGGACACACAGTGGAAGTCCCTTGAAGGCATGCTGAAGGATCAACTGACACTCAGTGGTGATGCTGCGGCCACTGAACCTCTGGCAGACGACCTCTCCTTCTTCACGCGTCAGCAATTCATCCGCGACGGCTGGCCTGACGCAGAAGTCGGGTGGAAGCTGGCTGGAAAGATCATCACACTCGATGTGAAGCCCGGGCAGTGCATCCGCGTTGGCAATGTGAAGATGACCGGCAACGATGTGCTGCCCGATGATGAGCTGAAGAAGTATCTCATGAAGCCAACCCTCGAACGCGAGGGAGTGGATGCCAAACTGCCTCAGTGGGTCGAGACCGATCTCCAACAAGGGGCTGGCCTCGTGCAACGCCGTCTGCGCGCAGAGGGCTATCTGAATGCCGCCACCACGCTGCTGCCTGCTCCCCAAACCGGCACAGACTTGCGCCGCGATCTCACGCTCGAAATCAAACCGGGGCCAAAGTTCATCTTTGGAAACACGTCCCTGCGCGGAGCGCCGCCTGAACTGGATGCGCAGATGCGCCAGCTCTTGACGGAGCATTCAGGGACTCCCTTCAACGAAGCGCGCGTGCAGCAGATCGAGCAACGCCTGCGCTCTCTCTGTGTGGATCACGGCTGGCTGCATGCAACGGCGGAATCAAAATACGATTTGGGGAAAGTCGGCGGCACGGTGGATGTGGTCTTCAACCTCACTCCCGGAGAACGCGTGCGCATCACCCACGTCACAGCGCATCCAGGTTTCACACGCGGAGCCTCGCGTGTGCTGCTGGCGAAGTTCAAGCCGCTGCGTGGACGCATTTACGAAGCGGACGAAGTGGATTTCTATTTCAAGCGCGCGCTCGACACTGGAATGTTTGCCCTGCTGGACACGCGCGTGCAGTCGGCAAACGGCAATCCCGCTCTCGGAGAACTGTACATCACCGGCGAGGAGACCAAGCCCGTCACCGTCGGCTTTGAGGTCGGCTACGACACCTTTCTCGGCGCGCAGGCTGGCGTGACGTACAAAAACACCAACTGGCGCGGCTCGGGAAACACGCTGGCTGCGGAGTTAAGCTACAGCATGGCTGGGCCTGTTGGCTTCGTGAGCCACACCAATCCGGCACTGCTTGGCTCATCCTACGCACTGACTTCCCGATTGGCGTTGGAGCAGTTCAATCGTTTCGAGTACACGCGCATCGGCACCACGATCGGATTTGATCTCGTGCGGCGAGTGAGTGGGCCACTGAGCTACGGCTTCTTCTTCACTTCATCCGCCAACACAGTCACGGCGAAAACGCTCACCCTCCAAGAAACAGGGCCGCGCAACTATTCGCTGGAGAGCATCGGCGCGAATCTGATCCTCGATCATCGCGACAACCCCGTGTTGCCAAAGAAAGGATGGTTTCTCTCCACACGACTGGAGCAGGCCACGAGTCTGCTGGGAGGCAATGTCAACTTCACCCGCACCGACATCCGCGGCGCGTGGTATCAACCAATCACACGCAAGTTCCGTTTCGCAGCTTGTGTCGATCTGGCAAACATCCTCGGCGCGGACGAGAAAGACATCCCCATCGACTCGCGCGTATTCAACGGTGGCCCCAACAGCGTGCGCTCCTTTGGCCAGCGCCGCCTCGGCCCGGTGACACCAGGCGGCACTCCGCTCGGCGGCACCTCCGCGCTCTTCGCCAGTGCCGAGTTCTCCTATGAAATCATCACCAACCTCGAATTCGCCGTGTTCACAGACGCCGGCAGCCTAGGGCGCGGCAAAAACTCATCGCCGTGGGATTTTTCGACTGATTTCCGTTACGCGGTCGGTGCTGGCGTCCGCTATCTCCTGCCCTTCGGGCCCATCCGCATCGACTACGGCCACAACCCGGATAAGCGTCCGCGCGAACAAAGCGGCATGCTGCAAGTGACGGTCGGCTTCGCGTTCTGAGGTGTGCTGCTGAAAATCTCCGCCAGAGCGCGTACGTTGCTGCCTCACCTTCATCGAAGCTGTCTCATCATGAAAGCAATCACTCTCATCTCTCTCCTTACCCTGCCTGCTGCGTACGCTGCGCCTGTGGCGTTGTTCGATGGAAAAACACTCGACGGTTGGGAAGGTGATGCGCGTGTGTGGCGGGTCGAGAATGGCGCGATCGTCGGCGGCTCTCTGCAAGGCAATCCACGCAACGAATTCCTCGCGACCAGAAAGCCTTATCGCAATTTCGTCCTGAGCCTGGAGTACAAACTCGAAGGAACAGAGGGCTTCGTAAACGGCGGCGTGCAGTTTCGCAGTGTGCGCGTGGCACAACCCCCGAATGAAATGAGCGGCTTTCAGGCAGACATCGGCGCAGGCTACTCCGGCTGCCTCTACGATGAATCCCGCCGCAAAAAAATGCTGGAGCAGCCCGCCAAGGAATTGATCGCGAAAGCAGAGAAGCCGGGCGACTGGAATCGCTACATCATCCGCGCTGAGGGACCGCGCATTCGGCTGGTGGTGAATGGCACAAAGACGGTGGATTACACCGAACGCGAGGCTGGCATCGCTGCAGATGGTCTCATCGCCCTACAAATCCATGGCGGGAATAAGGCGCGTATTTCTTTTCGCAACATCACGCTCGAAAAACTGCCCGATGATCTCTCCCCCGTCGATCACGAGGTGATGCAGCGCTTTGGCAATGCAGACCATGACACGAAACGCCCCGGTGTTTTTCCAAACGGCAAGTTTTCTCTCAATGATAACGAAGTCGTCGTACTGACCGGCCAGGAGAACTTCGTGCGCGACCAGAAGGCCGGTGAAATCGAATCGGTGCTTGGCGTCGCCTTTGTCAAGCATCAGCCACGTTTTCGTTCCATGGCCTGGGAAGGCGACACTGTGTACGAACAGTGGCGCGACCTGAACTTCGGCGACTGGCGTGCGCAACTCGACGCTGTGGACGCGGGAATCATCATCGCCCAATTCGGGCAAGTGGAGGCGTTCGACGGCGTGAAACGGCTCGCGGAGTTTAAGTCGGCCTACCATCGACTGATCGACCAATTTTTGGCGCGCACACCACGACTGGTGTTGGTGTCTCCGATGCCGTTTGAAAAACCGACGGCCTCACACGCCCCTGATCTGCGCGCGCGCAACGCCGACGTGAAAGCCTATGCCGAAGCCGTGCGCGAAGTGGCCCGCCAGCGCGGCGCACTCTTTGTTGATCTCTTCACTCCTCTGTCCGCGACACGCAGCAACCGCCTCACGGACGATGGATTGCATTTGAATGCTGAAGGCCTGCGCGTCATTGCGCGAGAGATCGCAAGACAGCTCGGCGCGTCGTGGAGTGAAGCGGATGATTTGAGCACACTGAGGCAGGCAGTGGTCGCCAAAAATCGGTTGTGGTTCGACTGCTGGCGGCCTGCAAACTGGTCTTTTGTGTATGGCGACCGCATCACGCAAATGTTTGGCAAACCGGCACAGGGCTCCCCCTCCCTTCAAGAGAGTTTTGAAGCGCGGAAACCCATGATCGCTACGCTCGACGCGCGCATTCATGCCTTGGCAAAGGGAGAGCCTGCCAAAGACGAACCCAAACCGCAGCCGCTTGCGCAGACGGAATCCATGCTCACGCCGGAACAGCAAATGGGCACCTTCACTGTCACGGATGGCTATGAGATCAACTTGTTCGCCTCAGAGAAAGAAGGCGTGGCAAAGCCCACCCAGTTCTCATGGGATGAGCGTGGCCGTCTCTATGTGGCCTGCTCACCGACGTATCCTCAAACAATGCCAGGCATCCAGCCTGCGGACTACATCCTCGTTCTCGCAGACACCGACGGCGACGGCAGAGCGGACAAGTCCACGCGTTTTGCCGAAGGCCTGACGATGGTGCAAGGCGTCGAACCCGGCGCGGGTGGCGTGTATGTCTGTGACTTCGATCAAATCGTGCATCTCAAGGACACGAATGGCGACGGCAAAGCCGATACAAAAACAGTGCTGTTCTCTGGCTTCGGGATTGGCGACACGCATCAACTCGCCAACTCGATCTGCCACGGGCCGGACGGCGCGCTGTGGTTCTCGCAGGGGCTGCATGCGTTTTCACGCGTGGAGACGGCTCATGGTCTCGTGCGCCTGGATAAAGCGGGACTGTGGCGACTGGATCCGCGCACGCAAAAGTTGGAAGGGTATTTCAACGGCGGCAAGGCAGGCCACAACTGCTGGGGCGTGGCTTTTGACGATGACTTCCAGGTGTTTCACAAAAGCGGCGACCGCCCGGTGGGCTACTACAGCGTGCCCGGCCTCGTCGCCTTGCGCGATCCCGATGAATATCATCCCATCGGCGCGCTCTTTGACACCAATCCGAAAACCAACAGCCTCGAATTCATCGGCACACGCGCACTGCCAGAGAACATTCAGGGCTGCGCTCTGATCGGAGGTTACTTCGGCAATGTGGTCGAGTTGCACCGTCTCGACAATGACGGCTCCGGCTTCAAGAGCACTCAACTGCCGAAGCTGGTGAGATCGAGCGATCCCTCCTTCCGCCCTGTGGACGTGAGCATCGGCCCCGATGGCGCGATGTATCTCTGCGATTGGTTTAATCCTGTCATCGGCCACTATCAGGCCAGCTACGCCGACCCACGCCGCGACCGCACTCACGGACGCATCTGGCGCATCACGGCCAAAGGCCGCCCTCTCGTCAAACAACCCGCGCTGGCAGAGATGAAAGCGGCGGAGTTGCTCGAACAACTCAAGTCTCCTGAACGCTGGACACGCGCGCAGGCAAAGCGACTGCTCTTTGACCTGCCTGCGGATGAGGTTCTGCAAGCAGCAGATGCCTTCATCGCCAAGAATGACGATGAGCGTGTGCTGATGGAAGTGTGCGGCGTGTATGAGTCCCATGAAGCGACGAACGAAAACCTCGTGAAGCGTCTCCTGGCAGCGAAAGACGCGCGCATTCGCGCCTATGGCGCGCGCGCGGCTGGAAAACTGCCGAATGCACTCGAACTGCTCGCCAAGGCAGTGCGCGACGAGCATCCGCGCGTGCGACTGGAAGCCGTGGTGGCCTGCGCCCACGTTTTGAAGGCGGAGGCAGTCGAAGTTGCCGTGCAAGTGCTCGACCAGCCGACGGACAAGTTCATCGACTACGCGCTGAAGCAAGTGGTGAGGAGCCTGAAACCGCAATTCACGCCCGTACTGGCAAAACTCACCTTCGGTGGCAACGCCAAGCATGCGCAGTACGTGAAACAGATCGCTAACGCAGCGACGGCTGTCGAACATCCGGGTAAGCTCGTGTATGACACTCTCTGCCTGAACTGCCATCAGCCAGAGGGCAAAGGATTGCCGGGCATCTATCCTTCACTCATCCGCAGTGACTGGGTAAACGGCGACCCGCAGCGCTTGATCAAAATACTGCTGCATGGCCTCAATGGCGCGATTTATGTCAATGGAGAAGAGTTTAAGCAGGTCGCACCTCTGCCGATGCCGCCGATGGGACTCGATGATCAGCAACTGGCCGACGTGCTCAGCTATGTGCGTGCAAACTTTGGTAACCAGGCTGGCGGCATCCAACCTGCACAAGTAAAAGCCGTACGCGCCAGTACCAACGGACGCACCAGCTTTTGGACGGCTGATGAACTGACCAAGTGATCTCACTCACGAATGCTCTGATCTTCTGCCGCCGAGCACTGTCTGGAAGCTGCCCCAAAGCACCAGCACAGCGCCGAGTGCCTGCGCGGTGCTAAAAGGCTCTGCAAAAAGACTGATGCTGCCCAACGTGATGCTGACCGGCACGAGATTCTGAAATGCGCCACCTGCGGCAACGGAGAGAAAACGAAAACCTTCCGTCATCGCAAGCTGGCCAAATGTGGCGCACACCGCCGCTGCGGTCAGGAGGCCGACATCCGTCCAACCCAGTGGTGTGAAGTGGCTGAATGCAACCGGAACCCCAAGCAGAATGCCATACACGCACTGCGATGCAAAAATGGTCGCGCTGCTCTCGGTGCGCGTGAGCTGACGGATCACCACCACAACAGTCGCCGCAAGCAATGCACCCGTGAGCGCGATCATTTCATGCCTGCCAAACTCGGCTAGCGATCCCGGCGTCATCCCTGTCAGCAATGCCAAGCCACCGAGCGCCAACACGATGCCGCAGAGCTTCATGGCACCGAGTTTTTCATGCAACACAAACGCGGCCAGGATGGCAGCGAAGACACACCAAGTATTCCCGATAAGCGTGGCCTTGCCGGCGCCCAAAGGGCCGATGGTGATGTAGTAAGCCGCCGTACCGAGCGCGCCGAGAACACCGCGTGATGCCAGCAGCCAATTCTGAAACGAGCTGCGCAGCTTCAAAGCACCCGAAGGAGCAAAGAGCGCCATGGTGATCAACAGCCCCAGCCCCGCCCGAAAAGTGAGTGCCATCCACGGATCCGCATGCCGCGCGGAAGCGAGCACCTTGAGCAGCAGGGCATTGCCCGTAAAGCAGGTCAATGAAACCAACATCCACACCGCGCCGCGGCGTGGCCGATGCTGCAGCGCGACGACAGACGCGCTCATAAAGCAAGATCGGACAGGCTAATCTCCCGTCCTGTGCGTAGCATGCCGCTCAAACTGCGCCAGAGGCAGGCGGATGGGTGAGTGGCTGGGGGGATCATCTCTCTTCGCAGCATGAATGAGATCAGCGCGCGTGCCAGATCATTTTTCTCAACAACACACCGCCCTTGAGCGAGCACATCAACCATCGGCGGCTCACACACAGAGCTCATCGCGGTTTGCATGGCGGAGAGAGTGGGATTCGAACCCACGGTTGCCTTTCGACAACTTCGGTTTTCAAGACCGACGCGTTAAACCACTCTGCCATCTCTCCTTGTGCGTGCGCCGCTTTCGCGGCCCGTATGTGGCCAAAGTAGCCAACACGCGCACGATGCAAAGAGGAAGTTTGCCCGCGGCGACATACTCGGCATCATTTCCGCGCATGATCCACACCACTGCCATCATTGACTCACGGGCTCAAATCGCCCCCACCGCCGAGATCGGCCCCTATGCCATCATCGACGGCCCAGTCGTACTCGCAGCAGGCGTGAAGGTCATGGCGCATGCACAGCTCGTGGGAAACGTGGTCGTGGGTGCTGGCACCACCATTGGACGCGCCGCCGTCATCGGTGGCGAGCCGCAGGATCTCGGCTTTGACCCAACAACAGACAGCAGTGTCGTCCTCGGCGAACACAACACCCTGCGTGAACACGTCACCATCCACCGAGGCAGCAAGAACGGGTCGGTAACACGCATCGGCGATCGCAATTTCATCATGGCGGGAGCCCACCTCGCACACGACGTGATTTTGGGGAACCAGAACATCCTTGCAAATGGCGCGCTGCTCGCCGGCCACATTCATGTCGGCAATCACACCTTCATCGGCGGAGGTGCCGTGTTTCACCAGTTCTTGCGCATTGGTGATTTCTGCGTGGTGCAAGGGAATGGCAGCTTCAGCAAGGACATCCCCCATTACTGCGCCGCCCAGCGTGTGAACCGCGTCACCGGACTGAATGTGATCGGACTGCGGCGGCAGGGCTTCACGGCCGAGGATCGGGGCGCGATCAAGAAGCTCTTTCAACTGCTCTTTTGTGAGGGGATGAACCTCACACAAGCGGTAACGCAAGCAACGCAGTGTGAATGGCCAGAAAAGGCGCAGCGACTTCTGGATTTCGTGCGCGCTCCGAGCAAAAAGGGCGTCTGTCCGGTGCGGCCAGGGCGCGAGGATGACTGAGGGTTCAACCCGTGAAAAAACTCCGGCTTTTTCTTGTCACCGAGACGGCGGTAGCCTATGAAAGCGGGTTTCACCTCCCCACTCGTGAGGTGCCTATCCCATTTCGTGCTATGAATTATCTCCGAACCTGTGTGACAGCCTTGGTCTGCTCTCTAGCGGCTGCTGGAATGGCTGCGGGACAAGGTTTGATCGACAGCCTGACGACGGATCTGAATATCAAAGGCATGACCACCACACTGGACCCAGAGACGGGTATCGCCACGGTGACTGGTGACGTGCATATTCAGTACGGTGACATGGAGATGCGCTGTGGCAGCGCCCAATACAATCAGACGACAGGAGAAGTGGTGGCTAAAGACGGTGTGATGGTCTGGCGCGCGGGTACGATCTATCACGGGGACACGATCACCTACAATTCGATCACTGGCGCGATGTCAGGGCACAACATCATCAGCGGGATGGCGGCAGGAGCGCCGGGGATGCCAGGCATGTCGGGCGGATCGAGCATCATCAAAGGCTCTAACCCGAAATCCTCGGGGATGGTGTTTTTCCGAGCCGAGGATTTCCATTCCGAAGGAAAGTTGGAAAACCGGCTGGAGGCCACCAACGTGTCGTTCACTTCGCACGATGTACAGAATCCGAACTTCCGCCTCGGAGCCAACGAACTGACCGTGTATCCGGGGGATAAGCTGGAGCTGCGGAACCTCAAAGTTTACGCGGGAAACACTCCGTTTTTTTGGTTCCCCAAAGTCACCAAGTCCTTGAGCAACGACTCGGGTTACCGATTCAGCCCAGGCTATCAGAGCCGCTGGGGGGTGTTCCTGCTGCAACAGTATGCGACCGTCATCGGCGACCACACCTATGCACGCTACCGCTTCGATCTGCGGAGCAAACGCGGCGTTGGCGGCGGCGTTGATTTCATTTCGCTGCGCCATCGCAACAACATTCAGAACTTCAGTGGACTGAAGTTTTACGCAGTCCATGACAATGCAGCCAACACCAACGTCACCGGCAGCACGCGTTATCCTGTGAACGATGCACGCTACCGTCTGAACTTCCAACACCGCATTTATCTGCCTGGGCCGGATGTGAGCACGTGGTACCTCGACTTTGATCTCAATAAGATCAGCGACGTGCATTTCTACGAAGACTTCTTCTTCTACGACTTCCGCACCAATCGTGAACCTGACAACTTGGTCTCTCTGATCAAAACGAATGATGCCTACGTCGCCACGCTGATGGCAAAGTTCAAAATGAATGACTTCTACCGGACGACCACGCGTCTGCCGGAGCTGTCGGTGGACTTTACCCGCAGGCCGCTTTGGAATACGGGGATTTTCCATCAGGGAACCATCTCTGCCGGCATCTATAACGAAGTGCTTGGCAAGCAAGAGGAGGCTGAATTGCTGCGCTTGCAGGGACTGGGAGCCGGGGGTTTGCCTGGGGTGCTCGCTGACCCGATGGGAACTGCCGCAGCCTCTTACCTCAGTCTCATTGGTGCACCGAGAGGATCGGTGTTGACTGCCGCAGGTGTGGCTCAAGGCTTGGGGGCCATCACCAGCAGGCTTCAAGAGCCGGGCTTCGTACGCTTCAATACCTATCACGAGCTCTTGTACCCAAAGACCTATTTTGGTTGGCTGAATGTGACACCGCGCATCGGTGCCGGTGTGACCAGCTATGGAAGCATCGACGGCAGCGTCACTGGTCAGACGAGTTTCACACGAGGCATCTTCCACCTGGGCTTGGATGTCTCCTTTAAACTCACCAAAACATGGAGCGATGTACAATCTCATGCCTTCGGGCTCGATGGGCTGCGTCATGTGTTTCAGCCCTACCTCAACTACTCCTACCTCGACGCCACACAAAGCCAGGGCGTTCCGGCGGTTGATCGCTGGTCTCCCACCACACGTCCCCGCTCCCTCGACGTGCCTCTTTTCACCGCCGTGGACAGCCTCCGCTCATGGAACGTCGCACGCGTCGGCTTCCGCAATCTTCTCCAGACCCGGCGCGATTACGTCACCAGCAGTGGCTACGGCAATTACCAAGAAGTCACCAACGGTGGCGACACTCAGACCTACACTTTGGCAGGCATGAACACCTATGTGGACATCTTCTCCAAAGATCCCGAATACAACCGCAGCCTCTCAAATCTCTACAACGAACTCTATTGGTATCCCGTCCCGTGGCTCAGCCTGCGCTCGGATATGCAGCTCCCCATCTCCAGCGGCGTGGGCAGCTTCACCGAACTCAACAACAGCATCATCTGGATGCCGAATCGGTACTCCTCGCTCGAACTGGGGCATTCGCTGGTTTCCAATCATCCGTACTTCCAGGATAGCAGCTTGGTCTATACGCGCTTCTACACACGCCTGAACGACAACTATGGCTTCAGCATGAACCACATCTTTGAAGGAGATGATGGGACGCTACAGTTCCAAAGTTACAGCCTTTCCCGCGACCTCAGCAGTTGGATTGCCTCCTTCGGCATCATGGCGCGCGACAACCGCAATGGCTCATCTGAAATCGGCCTCCTGCTAACTTTCACCCTCAAGGACTTCCCCAAACTGAACTTCGATCTCGATGTTGATCCGAATCCGGGTGGACGTGGCGGCAGACAGTAACGCCGCAGAGAACGGGCGCTGCCATAGCTAACCGTTCCGCAAAAAGAAATTCCGGCGATGCTCAAGCCGAGCGCCTTCTCAGTGCCTGCAGTTTCGCCTCACATTCCGTCCAGCCGACCTCATGCGGCAGCCGTTTTGACAACGCGGCCAAAGCCGCAGTCACGCCAGCAGCCTCTCCCATCGCCACCGAGTTGCCAGTGACGCGATAGCTCGCATGGGCAATAAAGTCGCCACTGATGTTTCGGCCCGCCATCATGAGGCCGTCCACATCCTGAGCGATGAGAGCTCGCAGAGGCACGTCATACGGACGCACTTTCACACCGGCATTGCTGTAGGCCGCCTTTCTATTGGCTTCTTTACTCAGTGCATGAATGTCCACCGGGAAGGTAGGACGAACCACGGCATCATCATAGCGCACTCCGGTCACGAGATCGTTCTTGTCCACTCGGTAACGTCCCACGATGCGCCGCCCGTCACGCACCCCGATCTGCTCCGCCGTGGCGGCGATTTGCAGTCCCTGCCACACACCCCCGAGTTGGCGGAGGCTGTTAACGATCTTGTGCAATTCCGCGCGGGCCTGCACAGTTGCCTCGGTGATCTTTGCGGCGTCAAAACAGGGAACGCCATACTGATGATTCATCATCACGAGCAGGAGATTATCCCGCACCTGCCATAAGGTCGGCTTGGCATACGAAGGGAAATGCCCGGCACGCTCAATCTCCGCCTTGAAGGCATCTTTGGCGATTCCGTCGGCTTTCGATGGATCTGACTTATGAATAAAGGCCGCGAGCGCCTCCGCATCTTTGCATACGAGCAACGCATTCAGAGACATCGGCTGACAAGGGCATGCCTGCGCCTCACCATACTCAAAACGGCATTCAGCGAGCGCACCGAGGTCGCCATCGCCCGTGGTGTCGATGAAAACAGGAGCGCGCCAAGCCTCACGTCCGCTTTTGGATTCGGTCACGATCGTCGTGAGCCTCCGCCCCTCGCGATAGGCGGCACTTACACGAGTGTGGAGTTGAAATTTCACACCTGCCTCCACAAACATCTCTTCCAGCAGCAGCTTCATGCCCTCTGGCTCGTAGCAGATGCTCCTCATGCTCGTACCACGGCGCATGTCTCGCTCATCGAGGCGTTTCAGCAGCTCCTGATTAAAACCCGGCTTGTCAAAGTCGAGCAGGTAGCCCAGCAAACCCGCCGTCCACACACCGCCAAGGCAACCGCGCCACTCAAACACACGGACCTTTGCACCTGCACGTGCTGCTGTGATCGCTGCCGCGATACCCGCCGGCCCTGCGCCACACACGATGACGTCCGCATCCTCCACCAGTGGCAAATCGCGCGCCTCCTCGTGGAATCGGCCCGCAGCGGCTTTTTCCACTCCGGCCGCCTTCAGAGTGGTCGGAGCAACCAAGGCACCTGAGAAGGCAGTTCTGAGAAATTGACGACGGCCCGATGGCTGATGTGTTTCCATGACAAGAGCAACGTCACTTTCCACTGCGCTCCTTCAGCCAGTGCAGCACTACATCGGGAAAATCTGTGAAAAGCGCGTCCACCTTTGCTTCATCAAAAAGCAGTCGCATGAGATCAATGGATGATGCGACCCCCTTGGGCAGTTCATCCACACGCAGTGTGTAGGGATGCACCTCCAAGCCATGCGCATGCGCGCGCGCTGCGAGCCCACTCTGCATTTTGGCTGGGAAAATGACGCCGCTGATGGGTGGGCCAATGCCATCCACGATCTCGGCCAATTCCGCGAGGCCCGCGTCCGTGCGCATGAATTCAAAATTGCTCCCCCCAAATCCGGTTTTCCCGCCTCCCATGAGCATGATGAGCCTGCCTTTCCAGCCCAACTCACGACGCAGGCGCTTCACCTCATCATACTCGAAGCATTGCAGGTAGCAGGCATGCTCCTTGGATGTGTAACCATGCTTTGCCAGCACTCGCAATACGATGGGGCTGATGTCATGCCCTTCGTTGCGATGCCACTCTGGCCGCTTGATCTCTGGATAAATGCCAGCCACACGCCGCGTGCTTTTATTCAACCCGGCGATGAGCTCCAGTTCCTCGTCAAACGTCACGATGCGGAATCCGCCCGTGGTGACCGGAAATCGTTTCGGGAAAGCAGCCCTGCCTTTTTTGAGATCCACACGCTCGTGAAATGACAACTGACGCAGCTCAGCAAGCGTAAAGTCGAGCGCGTAGTAGCGCCCGTCGGCTCGTTTGCGCTTGGGGAAACGCGTCGCCACATCACTTGTGGTGTCGAGATGGATGTCGTGCAGCACGACCGGCACATCATCCTTACTCAAAACGACATCCTGCTCGATATAGTCAGCCCCCTGCGCATGCGCCATGACTTTGGCCTCACGCGTGTGCTCCGGCACATAGCCGCTAGAGCCTCGATGAGCGATGACTAAAGGCTGCGCAGAGGCTGTTGCGGCGACCAGCATGGGAATGAGGGATACGTGGAGAAATCGCATCCGACATTCATACGCTGCGACAGAGCAAATCCAACTACTCTATGAGCCGGCCTGAAGTTACAGGAATTTTTTCATGCGCCCTCGCACATCGTCTTCTAATCGCTTCACGTAGCCCACGGCATACTCCACCGGGCAGAGCGAATCATCCTCGATCAATGGGGTGAGGTCCATCGCGAAGGTGAGCAGGCTCGTCTTGTCCGTCGTGTGGGAGTCAAAATACGTCGCGTTTGCATGGCGCAGCCCTTCCTCGGCGAGGTCGTAGCGTTTCCCACCTGCGATCTGGGAGTCAAAAACTCCGAGGAGTGGCCGCAGCATGTGGGGGCTTTTGTCCACGCGGAGCATGACCTTGTCTTCGCGGAGCAGCCAGTCGAGTTTGCGCCACACCTCACAGCCATAGATTTTTTTCGGGCGCGACTCCTTGGGCAATTGGCGCAGCGCCTCTAGGCAGCGCAGGAAGGTAGCCACGTGGGTGTCGTGGCGGTCGCATGGGTTATGCAGATAAAGCACCTCCGGCCGTGTGTTTTCCAAGATGAACTTCAAATCCGTCAGCGCAGGGGCATGCTGGGGCTTTTTGATGTCATCACTCGGATAGCCGAGCTGGATCATGATGCTGTACTCACCCACATAGGCGGCCTTCCGCTGCTCCACCAAGCGCACTTTTTGCATTTCCTCGTCAGTGTAGGACTCGTAGGGGCCTTTGCGCGGGCTGCCGGCACCATCCGTGACCACCACACCGCCAAACCAGTGATCTTTGCTGTGAAAACACTCGGTGATGCCGTGATAGGCGGCGATTTCGAGGTCGTCTTGATGAGAGACGATGCCGAGATGCGTCACGCGCCGCAATGCGGTCCATGGCTCTGTCTGGTCGGGAATGTAGAGGTCGTGTTTGGGGTGTTGGAATTGCACAGTTGGGCGATCATGCACAGCAGTCCTGCCAGTGCAAAGAGCAATCCTGCACGACTCTGACACACAGTTGGACAAAACCCGCTGCCACGCCATGATCGCCTCCCTCCCATTCCAACCCCATCCATCTCATGAGCTTTGCTGACCGACTCTCTGAAGACCTGAAGAATGCCATGAAGGCAAAGGACACACTGGCACTCAACGTCGTGCGCAACCTCAAGTCCGCACTCAAGTATGCCGCCATCGAGAAACTCGGTGCTGAAGGCGTGCTCAATGACACAGACGCACTGGCCGTGGTGCGCAAGGAAATCAAAAAACTCCAAGATGCTGCGGATGGTGCCGGGAAAGCCGGGCGCCAAGATGCCGTAGAAGCCGCCAAGGCAGAGATCGCCGTGCTCGAAAAATACCTCCCCGCCGCCATGAGCCAGGAGGAGCTTGCCGGACTCGTCACCGCCGTCATTGCAGAGCTCGGAGCTACGACCAAAAAAGACATGGGTGCCGTCATGAAGCTGCTCCAGGAACGCACCGCCGGCCGCGCTGATGGCAGGGCGCTCTCTGCCGAAGTGGCCAAGCGGCTCGCCTGAGTGTTCGTGACTGACCCGACGCCTCAATCTGAAGGAGCTTGGCAAAGAACCGCAGAACAGACCTCATGACCTCCGCCATCATCGTCGCCGCAGGCAGCAGCAGGCGCATGGGCTTCGACAAGCTCCTAGCCCCTCTGGCGGGCGAGCCTGTGCTGCGTCGCACACTCGGAGCCTTCCAGAAATGTGCCGCTGTGGATGAAATCATCGTCGTTGCTAGCGATGCCCTGCATGAACAGGTGGACACTTGGCGCGCGCAGGGAATCGACAAAATCACTCACATCATCCCCGGAGGAGCACAGCGGCATTTCTCTGTCGCCGCAGGACTGAAAGCAGTGCATGCAAACTGTGAGATCGTCGCCGTGCATGATGGCGCCCGCCCGCTGATCTCGACTGAACAAATCACCCGCTGCATCGAGGCAGCGAAGACACAACGCGCCGCAGCCAGCGCACGCCCGATGACAGAAACCCTCAAGCGCTGCGCGCCCGATGGTCGCGTCATTGAGTCCATCTCGCGCGAGGGGGTTTGGGTCATGGAAACACCGCAGGCATTTGAACGCGAACTGCTGACCCGTGCCTACGAAGCCGTGATCCGCGATGATACCTTGGTAACGGATGAAGTTTCTGCCGTGCAACACCTTGGCACGTCCGTCTTCGTCGTCGAAAATCGTGAGCCCAACCCAAAAATCACGTTCCCAGCAGACCTCACGCTGGCGCGTCGCTTTGTGGACTGACTACGCATGCCCGATTCCCACGATCTCGACCAACTGCCGCAGCTACCGTCACGGAATTGGCTTTCCATCGTGCTGGTGCTCGTGGTGCAGGCGCTGAACATGTTCAGCGACAATTTTGTGAAGATGCTGCTTATCGCGCTCTCGATCACTATCGCGCGCGATTCTTGGGTCGGACGAAACATGGAACTCTGGCTCGGAGCTATTTTCTCCCTGCCCTACATGCTCATGGCTCCACTGGCAGGATATTGGTCAGACCGCTTCTCCAAGCGCAATGTCATCATCTGCATGCAGTTCATGCAAATCCTATGCTTCTCCTGGCTGGCGCTGGCCTTGTGGATGAGGCGCGTGCCTGGCTCGTTGGAGCTTTCTCTCGCGGGCTTCTTCGTACTCGCCGTTCAGGCAGCGGTGCTCAGCCCGGCCAAGATGGGCGTGATGAAGGAACTCGCCGGCTCCCGACGCCTGGGTTTTGTTTCCGGCTGGCTTCAGGTCACCATGCTCGCAGGCATTCTGGGAGGCATGTGGGCAGGCGGCGTGTGGTACGGAGCCGAGTACGAAAAAACAGGCGATGCCTGGGCCTCGGCACTCATCCCTCTCATCATCATCAGCATCCTCGGTGTGGGAGAATTGATCGCTGCGCTCTGCGTGCAACGCACCCCGGCGCACCCCGAAGTGCATTGGCGGGCAGGCATGGCGCTTGAGCACTTTGAGAGCCTCAAAATCGTCTTTCGCCGTCGCTCGGTGCGCCTCGCCGCGCTCGGTGTCACTTACTTCTGGTTTATCTCCAACGCGCTGAGCTTCATCCTCGTGACGCTCACCAAGGAACTGCACCCGACCACCGGCGGCGGCGACGGCCCCATGGAACTCGCGAAAGTCGCAGGCATTCTCGGCATCGGCGTCATCAGCGGTAGCTTCATAGCCTCGCATGTCAGCAAAAACCGCATCGAGCTTGGCATGATCCCAGTCGGCGGCTTTGGCCTCGTCGTCGGTCTCCTGTGGTCTGGCCTCGCGCCACTGGGGAGCGCGTGGATGTATGCCGGCATCATCTTCACCGGCGCAGCGGGTGGGTGCTTCATGGTACCGCTTTACGCCTTCGCGCAGGATAAGGCGGACAAGCAGGAGAAAGCGCGTGTCCACGCAGGCATGAATCTCATGGACTGCCTCGGCACACTCGTCGCCGTCGCCGTGGTCGCCCTCATGAAGTCGCTGCATCTCAGTGCCTCCACGCAGTTCCTACTGCTGGCGATCCCCACTCTCGGTGCGGCTGTGTACACCATGCGTTTGTTGCCGCAGGACCTCGTGCGCTTCCTCGCGCTGACCCTCGTGCGCATGATCTATAAAGTACGGCCTTTCCACGCGGACCGTGTGCCAGCCGAAGGCGGAGTGCTTTTACTCTGCAATCACGTCAGCTATGTGGATGCGCTCATTGTGGCAGCCGCATGCCGCAGACCCGTACGCTTCGTCATGTGGGACGCGCTGTACAAAATTTGGTGGATGAATGGCTTTCTCCGCCTCGTCGGCACGGTGCCTATCTCACCCACCCGTGCCAAGGATGCCATCCGTGCCGTTGCTGGTGCTCTACACGAAGGAGAAATCGTCTGCCTTTTCCCCGAGGGACAGATCACACGCCATGGCATGCTCAATGATCTGCGCAAAGGCTTCGAGATCATGGCACGTCAGGCAAATGCGCAGGTCGTTCCCGCTTACCTTGATGGTCTCTACGGCAGCATCTTTTCCTTCCAAGGGGGGAAATTTTTCTTCAAACGCCCCAAGCACCTTCGCTACTCAGCCAGCGTGTGGTTCGGCACACCTCTTGAGGCAGCAGAGGCGGACTGCGGCAGCGTACGCAATGCCATGCTTCACCTCGGCAACGCGGCCTTCCTCAACCGTCATGCTTGGCGGGAGGCTCATGCTGACCTCGCCGCTTTTGCCAACGCATTCCGACTCAGTGAAACCGAATGGCATCGCCCAGGCGATGTCTTCCACAGCCTCGAAGCAGAGGACAACATCATCTCTCACACCGTCAAGGCACTCACATCTCTGATACCGGGCTCCAAATTCATCACGCGCCTCGATGATGCCCCCACCTCACACATCGTCGCGTTCGGTACACGCCAGAGTCTCTCTCAACTCACCGGGCACGAGCGACTCGCCTTCTGCCTCGAAAGTGATCTCGCAGCAACCCCCCAGGACACAACGGCACTGCACGGCTACATCGATCCCATCACGCGCATCCTCATCAGCATCGAAGTGCCAGATCCCATCATGCCCGCGAACGAGCAAGGCGGGCAACTCGGACGCAAGGCAGGCACACTCGGCCGGCTCATGCCCGGCCTCATCCTCGAAACTACGGAGCACGGAGTCCGCATACGCGGCCTGACGCCAGACGATGGACGCAGGATCGATCTCGACGGAGTGAACTGCGACGAACAAGGTTTTCTGCACAGACGGACGGAACCTTGTTAATCCGACGCAGAAGATGGGCTAATGCGCATTCGATCCCCTCTGCGAATCAAAGATTGAAGAGAGTACTCATCGTTTTCGCTCTCGAAAACATGAGACGCAATCTCTTGTTCGTTGCGAATTTTAGCATCCGCCTAGAGAGCGTGCGATTAATATAAAAAATTTCATCGCAACGAGATCAATTTTTGAAAAATAAATCGAAGAATGACTTGTGACGGCGTGTGCTTTCGTCATAAAAAGCGCTCACGTTTTTTGAAAAAATTTCAGCGTCACTCGACGCCTCTTCACTCTCTTTTCCCACATCTTTTTCGACTCATCTCCCGGAGACTCTCAACATGGCGCGCACTGATGAAAGCACGAATCACCCGACCACGAATGGATCAAAGCCCCCAGCACATGCGGATCTTCTCACGCTGACTCCCACGGTGTGGGATCAAGTCTGCGCCGTGCTTCTGCGCCGACTTGGCGACGATAACTTTCAACGCTGCTTCCGTGGAGCTGGCGGACGGCTGGCCGATGATGGGCGCTTCGTCATCACCGTACCCAATCCGATTCACCAAGTGTGGATCGAAAGCAATCACGCTGCCGCTGTAGCTGATGCTGTGGCCGAAGTCACCGGCAAGCCTGCCGTCACGGAATTCCATGTCGCCAGTGAACCGCCCCCTGCTGCTGTGCCTGTTTTTGCACCAGCACCAGAAATCAAAGCAGCGCGAGCCAACACGCTGGAGCCAGCCCCTATTCGCTTCTTCAGTGAAGCGGGCCTGAACGCCAAGTTCAACTTCGACAGTTTCGTCGCCGGCCCAAACAGCAGCTACTCGCTAGCGGTGGCCAAGGCAGTCGCTGAAAAGCCCGGGCGCATTTACAATCCTCTCTTCTTCCACGGCTCGACCGGATTGGGTAAAACGCACCTCTTGCAAGCCATCGGCCAAGAAGTACTGGCACGCAAGCCGCGGGCCATCGTGCGCTACGTCACCTCAGAGCAATTCACGAACGAATTCGTCGAGTCGATCAAACGACAGACCTTCACGCAGTTCCGGCAGAAATATCGCAAGGTGGACGTGCTGCTCATCGACGATGTGCATTTCTTTGAAGGCAAAGACAGTACTCAGGAAGAATTTTTCCACACCTTCAATGAGCTTTTCAACAACGCACGGCAGATCGTCCTAGCCAGCGACCGCCCGCCGAGCGAAATCAAAAACCTCGAAAGCAGACTGGTATCCCGTTTCGAATGGGGGCTGGCCACCCAGGTACAGGTGCCGGATTTCGAAACGCGCATCGCGATCCTGCGCAGGAAACAGAATGACTTCAATGTCTCCTTGGAGCCTTGGATCCTCGAATTCATGGCACAGCGCATCCGCACCAATGTGCGCAAACTCGAAGGAGCTCTCATGCGCGTGGCGGCCCACGTCTCCCTCGAAGGTGCGGTGGAAACGGAGTCAGCACTCGCCACACTCTTGCATGATGTCATCGACGAAGACCCCTCCAAGACGGTCACTGTGGATCGCGTGCAACGCATCGTGGCGACGCATTACGACCTGCGCGTAGGCGATCTCACCGGCCCGCGCCGCCCAAAAAATATCGCCGAGGCACGCCAGGTAGCCATGTACCTCACCCGCACCCTCACCAAATTGCCTCTCATTCAGATCGGCGATGAGTTTGGCGGACGAGACCACGGCACGGTCATTCACGCCTGCAAGGTGGTGAACAATCTCATCAACGGCTCCAGTGAATTCCGGCGCACGCTGGACAACCTAGCCAGCAAAATTCGCGAAAGCTGATCGGACTGAGTGTCCGCATCTTTTTGCACAAGGAATCGTTGTACCATTGCAAGCCACGAAGGCTTGCATGAGGTTATCGGCCATCTGCATGCTGCGCTTTGTCGGGAAACACACACTGAACGCCGTCCAGTCGCTGGGAGACTTCGCCTTGTTCACTGGCGATTCTCTCCGTGCCACCCTTGGTGCCCGCAAACTTTGGCGGCGCGTCATCCGCGCGGGCTTTGAGCAGGGCACTCGCTGCCTGCCGGTGATTTTGATCGTCGGAACCTTCACCGGTCTCGTGCTCGGGTTGCAGGGATATCACGTGCTTAATAAATTCGGTTCCGAAGGATTATTGGGGACGCTGGTTTCACTCAGTCTCGTGCGCGAGATGGGACCCGTGCTCGCGGCACTGATGCTCGTGGGGCAGGCAGGCTCGGCACTGGCGGCGGAACTCGGAATCCAGCGCAACTCGGAGCAAATCGCTGCCTTGGAAACAATGGGAGTGAGCAGCCGCGCCTACCTCGTGACACCGCGCCTGTTGGCAGCGCTCGTCGTCTTTCCGATGCAAACGGCACTGTTCGTCACCATCGGACTCGTGGGTGGAGCGTTGTCAGGCTCTGTGCTGCTGGGACTGGAATCTGGCGTGTATTGGTCCGCAGTAGAGCGTGCCGTCGAGGCAGGTGATGTGCGCGAATGCTTCACAAAGGCGGCAGTGTTCGGCCTTTTGACGATCGCCCTGTGCTCCTACCATGGCTTTAACGCGCACCGCTGCCGCTCGGCGACGGGCGCGCGTGCCGTGAGTGCCAGCACCACGCGCGCTGTGGTGCAGTCCTGCATCACCGTACTGGCGGCGGACTACGTCATCACCTCTTTCCATGTGTGATCATGACGGGTGAACACTCCAATCTTCTGCTACGCGTCGAAAACCTGCACAAGGCATTCGATGGGCATGCCGTGCTTTCAGGGGCGGCACTCGAAGTCCGGCGCGGCTCACTCGTAGCCGTGCTGGGACGCAGCGGCACAGGCAAATCCGTCTTTCTGAAATGCCTCGCGGGTATCCTGAAACCAGATGCTGGGCGCATTCATTTTGATGGTAAACTGCTGGAACCCACTGACACCCAAACGCAGGCCGAATTCCGCCGCCGCTGCAGTTTTTTGTTTCAAAGCAACGCCCTCTTTGACTCCCTCACGGCACTGGAAAACGTCGCACTGCCACTGGAGCAGACGACGCGCCTCCCGGACACGGAGATAATCGCGCGTGGACGCGAGGCACTGCGCCAGATGGGACTGGAGGCTCACGCCGCACACTATCCCAGTCAACTCTCCGGCGGCATGCAAAAACGGTTGGCTCTCGCTCGCGCGGTGGTGACGCGACCTGAGTTGGTGCTGTTTGATGAACCCACCGCCGGCCTCGATCCGCTGCGGCGCAATGCCGTGTTTGCAATGATCGCCAGGTATCAACGTCAATTTGGCTTCACCGCAGTGGTGGTAACGCACGATGTACCGGAAGCCCTCGTAGCAGCCGATCATGTGGCACTGCTGGACAACGGCCGCATGTGCTTTGCTGGCACGCCCGCAGAATTTTCCGCGTCGAAGGATGGCGTGGTGCGTGATTTCCGTGATAGTACGGCAGCACTCGACAGCACTCTCACCGCCATCCGCAGCGGCGAAGCCCCTCTCACTGAAGACTCATGAACAACTCACCCAAGCTGGAACTCCTCGTCGGTGCCTTTGTCGTACTAGGCCTCGCTGCCGTGGCATACCTCACTCTCCACCTCGGGAAAGGCAGCATGCTCGGTGGGGACACCTACCGCATCGAAGCCCGATTCACGAATGCCGGCGGATTGAATCCCGGAAGCAGCGTCGTGGTGGCCGGCGTTCCGGTCGGGCGTGTGGAAAGTGTGCGCGTCGATCCCGCCGATTTCAGCGCCATCGCCGATCTTCGCGTCATCTCCGGCCTGAAACTGCCAACGGACACAATCGCCTCCATCAAAACAACGGGTCTGATCGGCGACAAATACATCCTGCTCGCCCCTGGAGCAGAGGAGTCAACCCTGACACCTGGCTCAAGAATCACGGATACCGAATCCTCCGTCGATCTTGAATCCTTGATTGGCAAGATGGCTTTCGGTAGTGTTGAGAAAGATAATCCCAAAGCCCCTACCCCATGATCCGACGACTGCTGCCTACGCTGCTGACACTGTGTCTGCTCACCACGCTCTCTCTCGGCCAAGTGGCCGAAGCGCAGCAACGGCTCAAAACCGCTGTCGCTGAAGTGCTCGCCGTGGCTGACCGCGCTCCGAATAAGAGCGTATTGCCAAATAGAGTGCGCTCAGTGCTCACCAAGCATGTGAATTTCGAGACTATGACCCGCCGCGCCGTCGGCCCAGGCTGGCGGCAATTCACCCCACAGCAGCAGCAGCAGGCCACGCAGCTTTTTTCCACACTCATCATCCGCAGCTACAGCGCCAAATTCACGCCTGGAGAGCACCCCGCAATCACCTACCTCAATGCTTCCTCTCCAGCATCCGGTCGCGTCGATGTCCCCACCAGGATGGTCTATCAAGGGAGTCACTACAATGTGACCTACCGACTGGAGCGCGCACTGGGCTGGCAGATTACTGACGTGGTCATTGAAGGTGTGAGCATGATCGCCAACTACCGGAGTCAATTGGACGCACAATTTAAAAAAGGTGGCGCAAGTGCCGTCATTAGCTCTCTTAACCAATCTCTGTCACGCACACCATGAATCCCTCTGATTCCTCCCTCCGCGCACTGCTACTGCTTTCTGTAGCGTCTTTTTTGACCAGTTGTGCATCGACTGGCAGCAAACCCATTCAGGATGCCGCCGCCGGACAAGCAGTTACTGACAAAAAGAATCAAGCAACCAAACACACTGCGCCAGCCACTGATGAGCACGACGACTATGCAGAGTCCGACGCACATATCGCTGACCCTCTGGAGCCGATCAATCGCGGCATGTTTTGGTGCAACGACAAACTTTACACCTTCATCTTCAGACCGATTTCAAAAACGTACGAGTTTGTGTTTCCCAAACCGGTGCGCAAAGGGATCGACAATGCCTTTGAAAACGTGAAATACCCCGTGCGCGTTGTGAACTGTGCCTTGCAGGGCAAATTCAAGCGTGCGGGTCAAGAGACTGGCAAATTCCTCGTCAACACCGTCGGCGGCGTAGGAGGCATCTTCCAGCCTGCGGAGAAAATCCCAGCGCTGGCTCATGTCCCCGCTGAAGACACTGCACAAACCTTTGCCACTTGGGGCATCGGACACGGGCCTTACATCGTGCTGCCTCTCCTCGGCCCCAGCAGTCTGCGAGATACTGTAGGCCTTGCTTGCGACTATGCAGGCAACCCGGTGAACTGGCCGATGCTGTATTGGCACGGCGGCGGTGATTGGGAGCATGACTGGACCATGGCACCACCCTCATCAAACACACTGCGTTCCATGCCCGACCAGTTTTCAAAATACGACGCAGCCACCAAGGACGCCATCGACCCATATCTCTCTGCCCGCAGCGCGTATGTGCAAAACCGCGCAGAAGAGGCCAAGAAGTAGAAGTCTCCTTCTCTTCGCGACTCCCTCTACTGCACTTTCATTCCCGCAGAGGGATGGCACGTGGTATATCCTCTAGCGGTGGATTGGCGAAGCCCATCGACTCATGAAACAAATCGGTGCGACGGGCTTCGATCTCATTTGGGCTATCGAGGCGATCTTGCGATTTGATAATGTGCGGCTGGATGAAAATGAGCAACTCCTGTCTCTTTGATTCCCGATTTGTGTTGGTGAATAGATTTTTGATCAGCGGAATGCGGCGCAGGAAGATGACGCCGCGCTCGCTATCATTCACCGTTTCTGTAATCAGGCCGCCAAGCACGACCGTTGCACCGTTTTTGACGGCGACCTCTGTCACCAACTCCTGCGTACCGATGGTAGGCACCGTATTGCCTGAGATGGTCTGAGAGCCGACGATGTTGTCATTGATCTGCGCAATTTTCAGCGTGACTTCGTCATCGGAGTTGATGAGAGGCACCACCTCCAGCTTCAAGAGCACGTCACGATAAGTCACACTAGTACTCGTGCTGGCGATACCCGCAGCGAAGCCGCCATTGGACAAAATCTGGGCCGGCACTGCGATGCGTTGACCGGATGAAATGACCGACTTCGCAGAGTTTTTTGCGTACACACTCGGTGTGGCGAGCACCTTAAAATCGCTATTGCCATCCACGAGCTTGAGGTAATTGCTCAGTGAACCAATCTGCCCGTAAAAATTGAGTTGGTTGAAGGCGAACTTCTTAAAGTTGGCTGGGAACTGAATGCTGCTCGAAAGCGCCCCGCCTGCTGTGCTCGTCGTGGTCGTGGTGGTACCAGCCCCCGTGCGGTTTACATTGAAATCATCCATCAACCTCAAGAAGTCGAAGCCGTAATTGTAATTTTTGCCCAAGTTAAGCTGACCAATGACTGCGGAGATGTAGATCTGCTGCGGACGTACATCCATTTCCTTGAGGAGTTGATCGATGCGCGCGATGTGCTCAGGCGATCCCGAAACCACGAGACTGTTTGACTGAGGATCGGCGATAAGCTGCGTTTTCCCAACGATCATCGACTCCGGTGCTCCCACCTCCTCCGGCTCATCAAGCACACTGCGCGCTGCATTTGAGCCTGTACTCATTCCTAGAGAACTGCCGAAGCCACTGTTGTTGTAGCCATAGGCACTGTTGAAGCCATCTGCACCACCCGCGTCAACGCCAGAAGCGGCCGTTGCCGATGAACGTGTCGTCGCCCCCTGCTTGCGTCGCCCAGCACTGCGCCCGCCACCCGAGGCAGCACCCTCGTCGTGTCCCTGAATGTCGGTATCGCGCGCAAGGGCGTTGTAGGCCACCGGGAGGAAATCGAGTACATCGAGGTACTTCAAGCGACGCTTCAAGAAGTTAGTTCCGTCGTCCTGCTTATCGAGTTTCTCGACGAGTCCGCGAATGTAGGTGATGTCCACAGGACGGCCGATCACGAGCAATTCATTCGTGCGGCGATAGGGAAAGATTTTCACGCGGGAGGCAGCGGGGTTCGTAGCTGCAGTTCCTCCACTGACTGCGGGAACCGCAGCGACTGGCGGAACCCCTGGTCGCGCTGGCGGTGCGGCAGCCACAGGGGCAGCCGTGGCATGCGCCTTTTCTTCCTGCTCAAAGATGCTGCTGACAATTTCCGCCACGAGTTCCACGTCCGAGCGCTCCAGTTTGATCATCTCGTTGGCAATCTCCGCCGGTGGCACATCGACGATCTGGGCGATTTCACAAATGCTGCGAATCGAAGCACTGTTCTCGGTGATGATGAGTGCCGAGTCATTTGAAATCGGTGTCATCGCTCCATAGGGATGCAGCTTGATTACCTGCTGGAATGCCTTCGAGGCTTGCTCAGCAGAAATGTGCTGCAGCGGGAGGATGTAGTGACAGATGGCCTCATTCTGCGGCAGATCGCGCAAGCTGTTATAAACGCGCAGCCCATCCGCCGTGGGGCTTTTGCCACCAGCATGGTTGATGAGCTTGGCCGTAGTCGCGTCGATGTCGATGATCGCGTAGCCGTTGAGCAAAAGGGTGGCCTCAATGAAAGCGACTGCTTCCTTCTTCGTCAGCAACTGTGGCGAGATGATGTGGAGTTGCTCTCCCTGAAGCGCGGAGTCCAGGATGAGTTTTTTACCCGTGAGTTGTGTGTAGAACGGAATGATCGCCTGGATGGGCGCGCTGGGGAAATTCACCTTGATCGTGGCTCCCTCACCGACAGGCACATAGGTTCCTGCCTGCGACTGCCCAGCCGGAACCGGCACAGTGGGGGTGAGGGTGGGTTGCTGCGCCTTCGCCGCTTGGCGCACGCCGAGCAAAAGAAGCACCAAGAGCACCGCGAAGCGCAGCCGCCTGAGGGGGTGAGAGGGGAAGCTTGACATTTTATTGTAATTATACTCATTTTACTGAATTAAACCAATTCAGCAAGGCTTTATTAAGCCAAGTTAAAATTCTATCCCCTCCCCGTTGCGTGCCACCTTGGCTCCTGGGGCCTCTTCACCTCCCGCTACATCGAGAGGACGTGACTATGAAGCAGTCAAATCACAGCCCCCATCGCAAAGGCGCGTAGGATCGGCGATCGTTGTCAATGCCCGCTCGCCCTGCCCCACTCAGATCAGCACTCGGTCACATTCACGGCCAATCCGCCGCGGGAGGTCTCCTTGTATTTCGTGCTCATGTCCGCACCGGTCTGGCGCATGGTTTTGATGACCTTGTCGAGCGAGACGCGATGCGTGCCGTCGCCACGCAGGGCGAGACGTGCGGCGTGGATGGCTTTCACAGAGCCCATCGCGTTGCGCTCGATGCACGGCACCTGCACGAGGCCGCCGATGGGATCGCAGGTGAGGCCGAGATTGTGCTCCATCGCGATCTCCGCGGCGTTTTCCACCTGCGGCACCGTGCCGCCGAGCGCCTCGCACAGCGCGCCTGCGGCCATCGAGCACGCGACGCCGACCTCGCCCTGGCAACCGACTTCCGCGCCGGAGATGGAGGCATTGAGCTTGTAGAGGATGCCAATGGCCCCGGCGGTGAGGAGAAAGCGCACCTGCTTGTCCTCGTCCGTCACACGCTGGATGCGCATGAGGTAATGCAGCACGGCGGGCAGGATGCCCGCCGCGCCATTGGTGGGCGCGGTGACGACACGGCCACCGGCGGCATTTTCCTCGTTCACGGCCATCGCCCAGAGGCTCACCCAATCGAGCGCGCAGAGCGGATCGAGCAGCGCGGCTTCGGGTCGTGATGACAAATCACGAAACAATCCCGGCGCGCGACGCTGAACTTTCAGGCCGCCGGGCAGCGTGCCTTCGCTGCGGCACCCGCGCTCCACGCAGCGCTGCATGGCCTGACTCACGCGCAGCAGGGCGGCGCGGGTTTCCGACTCGGGCCGCCACGCGGATTCATTGCGCAGGGTCAGCTCGCTCACGCTCAGGCCGGTTTCGCGGGCGAGACGCAGCAGATCATCGCCGCTGCGAAACGGATGCGGCAGCGGGGCTTCGTCGGCATTGAGCGCATCTCGTTTCGCCGTGTCCTCGTTCACCACAAAACCGCCGCCGATGGAGTAATACACGCGGTTCAGCAGTTCCGCGCCATCCACGCCTCGTGCGATGAAGCGCATGCCGTTCGGATGCGCTGGCAGCGATTCGAGGCGATGAAAGAGCAGGTCGTTCTTCTCATGAAAGGGCACCTCGCGCGTGCCGCCGAGCCGCAGACGCTGTTGCGTGCGGATCGTCTCGATTTTCGCCGGCACCGCATCCACATCGACGGCTTCCGGCGTTTCGCCTTCGAGTCCCAGCAGCGTGGCCTTGTCCGTGCCGTGGCCCTTGCCCGTGAGGGCGAGCGAGCCGTAGAGATGCGCCTCCACGCGAGCCGTTTTCTCCAACAACCCTGCTTCCACCAACCGTGCGACAAAACGATTCCCCGCGCGCATCGGCCCGACGGTGTGCGAGCTGCTCGGCCCGACGCCGATGGTGTAAAGATCGAGGACGGAGAGGCTCATGGCAGGAGCGGTTTTTCAAACTCCAAGCTGCTGCTTCACTTCGATAAAGGCCTGCACGGCTTTCTCCAAATCTCCGCGCGTGTGCGCGGCGCTGATCTGCGTGCGGATGCGCGCCTTGCCCTGCGGCACGACGGGGAAGCTAAAGCCGATGACGTAAACGCCGCGCTGGAGCATCGCGTCGGCGAATTTCGCGGCCAGCGCAGCATCGCCGAGCATGACGGGCACGATGGGATGCTCGCCGGGGGCGATTTGGAAACCAGCCTCCGTCATCGCAGCGCGGAAGAAGTGTGTGTTCGCCTCCAGCGTGTCGCGCAGCTTGGTGGAGTGCTTCAAAAGATTCAGCGCGGCGATGGAACCACCGGCGATGCTGGGGCAGAGCGTGTTGCTGAACAAATAGGGGCGCGAACGCTGGCGCAGCAGCTCGATGATCTCTTTGCGCCCGCTGGTGTAGCCACCGCTGGCACCGCCGAGGGCCTTACCGAGTGTGCCGGTCAAGATGTCAATGCGGCCCATCACATCGCAATGCTCATGCGTGCCGCGACCATGCGCACCCATGAAACCGACGGCGTGGGAGTCATCGACCATCACCAGCGCGTGGTATTTGTCCGCGAGATCACAGATCGCCTTCAGTGGCGCGATGAATCCGTCCATCGAGAACACGCCATCCGTGGCGATGAGCTTGAAGCGCGCGCCTTTGGCATCGGCGGCGATGAGCTGCGTCTCCAGATCAGCCATGTCGCAGTTCTTGTAACGGAAGCGCTGCGCTTTGCACAGACGCACGCCGTCGATGATCGAGGCGTGGTTGAGTTCATCGCTAATGATCGCGTCCTCCGGGCCGAGGATCGTCTCAAACAGACCGCCATTCGCATCGAAGCACGATCCATAGAGGATCGTGTCCTCCGTGCCGAGGAAGTCCGTCAGCGATGCCTCCAGTTTCTTGTGAACCCCCTGCGTGCCGCAGATGAAGCGCACGCTGGCGAGGCCGTAGCCCCAGTGCTCCAGCGCCTCATGCGCGGCCTGCCGCACCTTCGGATGCTGCGCGAGACCGAGATAATTGTTCGCGCACAAATTCAGCACCGCCGCGCCGCCGTTCGCGCGCACGAGCGTGCCTTGCGGCGTGGTGATGACGCGCTCGCATTTGTAAGTGCCCGCCGCGCGGATGGCGTCGAGCTGCGAGGTGAGGTGAGTTTGGAAGGCGGGGTTCATGCTTTCAGCCCGTCGAGATTCAGCTTCACCGGCTTCGCGTTGGCAATAAATTCATCCCAGGTCACGGCGTGACCGGCCTTGGCGGCGTGTTCGCCGAAGAGAGTGAGCAGCGTGGTTTCGACAGCGCCTTCGATGGTGGGATTGCCATTCGGATTTTTGTCGGCGATGGCGGCGCGGAAGGTTTCGACGTTGTTCACGCTGCCGCTGCGGTAGAGGTTCTTGGATTCGCCACCGCCCCAGAAGTTTTCCTTGCCGCCACGGATCATGACACGACCGCCGAACTTGCCCTGAAACGCGCCCTTGCTGCCGACGAAGCGGTTTTCGCAGAGGAAGGGGCTGCCCCAGGCGGTGTATTGGCGCGAGACAAAGGTGACCGCGCCTTTTTTGAACTCAAAGAGCAACGCGAAGTGGTCGGACACATCGCCGACATTGTCCGGACGCCCGCCGCGGCCACAGGTGCCGCTGATGCGGGTGGGGCGGCCAAAGGCCCAGCTCACGATGTCCAGCGCGTGGATGTTTTGCTCGGTGATGATGTCGCCCGCGAGGTCGCGATAGCGGATCCAGTTTTTCAAGCGTGCCTCGGGTGTGTCCTCCTGGCTTTTCAGCGGGATCAGATCAGCCTCGTAATGGCATTCGCCGAAGAGGAGATCGCCGATCGCGCCGTCGTGAATGCGTTTGATGCCTTCCTGGAAAAATTCATCGCCACGGCACTGCACATCGGCGAGCACGACGATGCCTTTCGCCGCCGCGTCTTTCGCGAGCTGGCGGATCACTTCGCAGCCCTGCACATCAATGGCCACCGGCTTTGCGATGAGCACATGCTTGCCTGCGGCGACGGCATCAATGGCCTGCTGCACATGGAATCCGGGCGGGCTGTGAATGGCGACGGCATCGACGTGCTCCAGCATCTTCTTGTAGCCGTCGAGTCCGGTGAACTGGCGCTCCGGGGCGACTTTGAATTTTTCGCCGTAAGCTTTCACGCGATCTTCAAAATAGTCGCAGGCCGCGTGGAGGTTGAATCCGGGGTTTTCGGCGATGATGCCGGAGACGAAGGTGCCGCGGCCGCCGCAGCCGATGTTGCCGATCTTGAAGACGGGGCCGGTGTAGGCGGGCTTTGGTGCTTCAGCAGGAGCGACAGCGGTTTGCGCGGATGCTTTGCTGGCGGCGACGGCGAGGCTGGCGGCGTGAAGGAAGGAACGGCGGTTCATGATGATGGATGAGATTTGTTGATGATGAAGGAGCGTGAGATCAGAGAAGTCATTCTTTGTTCTCCAGCCAGGTGATGGGGAAGCGCGCGAAGGCGATGCGTCGGTGGTTGTCGGCCTCGAAGATCACACCGACGCGTCCGTCTTGCAGTCGGACGGGCTGGCTGTAGGCGAAGCTGCCTTCGTAGAGCAGACGTTTGATCGGGAAGGTGGCACCGTCGTCGAGACTGAGATAGACGGTGCCGTGGTCGCGCTTGTCACTGTCCGGCCCGGTGTGAATGATGCGGCCCTTGCCTTTGGCATCGTCAAAAGAGTAGCGCAACACGCCGGCCATGCAGCTCGGGTCGCGGATGTCTTTCATGTCCGTAGCGGTGGACCAAGTGAGGCCGCCGTCGGAGCTGAGGGCGGTCTTGCGCACACGCGCGCCTGCGAACTGGCGGCTGTCGAGCCGCACGCCGCCGTCGCTGAGTTCGACCATCTGCACTTCGTTGAGCTGGCTGCGCTGGCCTTTCTTTGCATCGGGCACCATCGCGCCAGGGACATCGACGCCCATGCGCCAGGTCTTGCCGGCGTCGTCGCTGAAGACGGAGAAGTTTTGCCACAGCCAGAACGGGCCTTCGTTGAAGGGGAAGATGATGCGGCCTTTGTGCGGCCCGCGGGTGAGCTGAATGGCTGCTCCCGGACCACTGCAGATGGTGGTGGCGCGGTCGGGGCGTTTGGTGGTGGCAGTGATGTCCTGCGGCTTGCTCCAGGTGAGGCCGTCATCGTCCGACCAAACGAGCAAGTTGCGGTAGATGTTGTCTCCTTCGATGCCAGTGGCCGTTCCCTTGCTGTGCTCTTTCAGATGCGCGGGGATGCGCTGATACATGACAAAAACGCGCCCGCTCTGCTGCTCGACGACGGCGGTGGGATTGTTCAGTGAGTTTGCGCCGTCGTTGTGAATGATCTTGAGCTTGCTCCACGTCGCGCCGCCATCGGTGCTGCGCTTGGTGATGATGTCGTTCTCGCTTTGGTCGCCGAGAGATTTGCGACCCTCAGCAAAAATGAGCGCGGTGCCTTTCTTGGTGACAACGGCGGAGGGGATGCGGATGGCGGGATAGCCGTCCCGCGCAGGGACAAAGGCATCATAGATCTCCGGCGACGCAGCGTGCAACGCGGCGGTGGTGAAAAGAGCAAGCAAGGAGGTTTTCATAACGGAAGCATCATTTACGGGCTGTTGGCGGCGCGACATTGCTCAGCGAACCCAGTCAAAGAAGCCCATTTCTTCGAGGCGCTTCCGCAGGTCCGCGATTTGTGCGGCGCTGAGGCCCGCGTTTGGCAGCCGTGGCGGGCCGACCTCCACGCCGAGCATGCCCATCGTGGCCTTGGCTGCGCCGACGTAGCCGAAACTGACAAAGAGCTGGATAAGGCGAACGCCGCGGAACTGCTCCTCACGCGCGGCGGGCATGTCTCCCTTCTCAAAAGCGGCGATGAGGCGGTGGTAGATCGGCGCGGCAAAATTAAAGCCGCTGCCCACGCCGCCCTTGGCACCCACGGCCAGCGCGCCGAGCATGTGCTCGTCCACACCCCATGGCAAATCCCAGCGGCCTTCATGCCGACGAAGGCAGCACTGGTAGGCCATCAGATCGGGGTTTGTGAATTTGATGCCGACCATCGTGGGCAGACGTTCTACGGCGAGGTCGAGAAAATCCGGCATGGAAAAGCTCACTCCGGTGAGCGCGGGAATATCGTAGTAGTAAAACGGCGTCTGCGGTGCTGCGGCGGTGATCTGCGCCAGGCAGTCGATGAGCAGGCCGGGAGTGCGCGGTTTGTAGTAGGAAGGCGAGAGCGCGCTGATCGCCGCCGCGCCCAGCTTTTCCGCCTGGGCGGCGAGCACCTTGCTGTCCTCGACACAGTTGGCCCCCACATGCACCACGACACGCATCGGCGTGCCACGGCTCACCTCCATCCAACGCGCGGCGAGGTCTAAACGCTCCGCCACAGTCAGCGAACTGCTTTCCGCCGTGCTGCCATTGATGAAAACGGTGTTCACTTCCTGGCGCAGGAGGAACTCCGCCTGTTTCTCCACGATGGAGAGATTGACGGCGCCGTCCGAGAGAAACGGCGTGTGAGTGGCGGCGACGAGGCCGTGAAGTGGCGTGTGTTTCATGGTCAGACGAAGGCTTCTTATTTACTCCAATCAAGCACGACCTTGCCACAGTCGCCGCTTTCCATCGCCGCGAATCCTTTTTCAAATTCCGTGTAGTGATAGCGATGCGTGATGATCGGCTTGATGTTCACACCACACTCCAGCATCACGCTCATCTGATACCACGTTTCATACATCTCGCGTCCGTAGATGCCGTGGATGGTGAGCATGTTGAAGATGACCTTGTTCCAGTCGATGGCGATCTGCTCCGAGGGAATGCCGAGCATGGCGATCTTGCCGCCGTGGCACATGTTGTCGATCATGTCGCGGAAGGCGGTGGCGTTGCCACTCATCTCCAGGCCCACGTCGAAGCCTTCCTTCATGCCGAGCTGTTTCTGAACGTCGGCGATTTTTTCATGCTTCACGTTCACTGCACGTGTCGCGCCCATCTTGCGGGCGAGATCGAGCCGGTATTCATTCACATCGGTGATGACGACGTGGCGCGCGCCGGCGTGTTTCACGACTGGGATGGCCATGATGCCAATGGGGCCCGCGCCGGTGATGAGCACATCCTCTCCGAGGCATTCAAAGGCCAGCGCGGTGTGAACAGCGTTGCCGAAGGGATCGAAGATGCTCGCCACCTCCTCGTCCACGCCCTCGCGGTGATGCCAGACGTTGGTCATCGGCACGCTGATGTATTCGGCGAAGGCGCCCGTGCGGTTCACGCCGATGCCGACGGTGTCTTTGCAAAGATGACGACGCCCCGCGAGGCAGTTGCGACAGCGACCACAGACAACGTGCCCCTCGGCGCTGACGATCTCGCCGGGGTGAAAGTCGTTCACATTGCTGCCGACAGCGACGACCTCGCCCACGAACTCATGCCCGACGACCATCGGCACGGGGATGGTCTTCTGCGCCCAGGCGTCCCATTTGTAAATGTGCAGGTCCGTGCCGCAGATGCCGGTCTTGCGAACCTTGATGAGGACATCGTTGATGCCGACCTGCGGCTCCGGGACATCCTGGAGCCAGAGACCGCGTTCAGACTTTGCTTTGACGAGTGCTTTCATGGATTGACGGTATATTGGACAACAATCCAATAAATTGGCAAACGATATTTTTAACTCCCCTCTCCGCTTCGATGAAGGATTCCGTCTCCGTCGCTTCCGAGCGCGAAAAGCCAAGGCGTCGCCTCCTCATCCACGAGAGCATGCGATGACCGCTCATGGTTTTTTGTCATGAAAACGCATTTGCCCTTCAAGCGGCCCTCTGCATGACTCCGCCAACACGCCATGCAGTTTCAATTCCCAACGTCTCTGAGCCTCGGCCACGAACACAGCGAAGGATTCCATCAGGAGTTGCTCCGCGGACTGACTCACAAGTTGAACAACCAGCTAGCGGTCATTCAGGGATTCAGCAGCCTCATTTTGATGTCGGAAGATCTCGACCCGAGCGTGAATGAGAACACCCAACACATTCGCGAGGCATCCGTAGGCGTGGCCAATCTGAGTGAGCGCATTCGCGCAGCAGGCGGGTGCGCAAAACTTAGCCCGCAGGCGCTGAACCTGAACGAATACCTTTCCGTCATCGAAGGTGCCGTGATGGAACCTTTCCAAAAAGAGGGCGTGCAACTCGAAGCCGACGTACAACCCAATCTGCCAGCGATCTTGGTCGATCCCACCAAGTTCAAAGACATCCTGATTGAGCTGCTCAAAAATGCCGCCGAAGCCGCTGCCAAGGGTGGTGGACGCTGTGCGCTGAAAATTTGTGGCCCTGGAGTCGTCACCCCCGCTGAGCAACGCCGCGTGGACATTCTGGTGAGCAACACAGGTTCCCAAATCGCTCCGGACAAAATGCAGGAAGTCTTCCGCCCTTTTCACGGTTCCAAAAGTGGGAACCACCTGGGCCTTGGGCTGACCATCGCAGCGATGCTCAGTCACCAAATGAGCCTGCAGCTCGGCGTGGCCTCTGAAAACAATACCACGACCTTTTGGTTGAGCTGCCCGTCTGCATAGCCAGCGGTGACTGACCGGTTTTTTTGAATGAATTCGATGCAACGGTGGCCCGTCCATCGTTGTCGTATCAGTCATCTACCGGAGGCCCCCTATGCAACACACTGCTCTCACCTTCGCCCTCTCACTGCTACTGGTCGCCGCGGCGCATGCAGACCCGAAGCCGCTCACCATCACCACCAAGTCAGGGCGGACATTTTTCAACTGTACGGTAACTCGAGTTTATCCTGACGGTGTCGGCTTCACCCATCGAGACGGTGTGATCAGGATCGCTTTCAAAGATCTGCCCGACAATCTGAAGAAGGAATACCGCTACGATCCCGCCAAAGAGGCTGCGTATGCCAAAGAGCAGGCAGCCAAGCGCCAAGAAGAACAGAAACGCGCCCGCCTGCACGAAATCATGATGGAAGAACAACTCGCGGAGGCAAAAATGGCGGAGGCAAGTTATCTCGCCGCCGCCACTCGCGCTCCTGTTCCCCTTTCCCCAGACTCGTCGAGTGGCATGACGACGCAGGTGTTTACGACCCCGTCATGGGTAGGCTCGCCGATCACGGGGACGCCGATGGGTGGCAGTGCATACAGCCGCCGTCTCTACAGCGGATACCCTCTGTCGATGGGGGGGTATGGAGGCTATTACCCATACTATGGGAGCGGCTACTTCCCCTATTACGGCGGGGGCTACTACCCCTCCTATTATTCTGGCGGCTACGGATACTACCCTTTTGGCGGGTACGGATGTGGTTCGGGATTCGGATTCCCCTCCACGGGCATCCAGATCAGTCCGACGTTCTTCCGCTCTTGGAACGTCGGTGGCGGCTTCCGAGTAGGGGTGGGAGTCAGCCCTTTTAGCAGCGTGCTGCGCGTGTTTCCCTGAGTCATTGCTTCGCATTTGCGAAACAATAAAAACTAGCGATTTCCATGCGAGGACGTTCTAATTAGAGCGTCATGAGAACGATCCTTTTCTCACTCTTCGCAATCTCTTGCGGCCTCACCTGCGCTCAATCGGCAGACACGACAACGATTGAGACTCTCTATGGAAAAACTTATCAGCAATGCCGCATCTTAAAACGAGAGCCTGACGGTGTTTCCTTCTCCCATAGCCGAGGCATGGCAAAGGTTCTCTACGCTGATTTGGCAGAGCCTCTGCGTTCCGCACTTGGCTACGATCCAGTCAAGGCGGCCACATTCGAAAAGGAGAAATCCGATGCCCGTAAAGCTGCGGCCAAAGCACGCCAAGAACAAGCGGAGCGGCTCGCTAAAGCGGTGGCCGAAGCGCAGGCCCAGTGGAGAGCACAGCGCCCTCTCGTGATCATGCAACAGCCCTATGGAGGTTTCACCAGCCTCGCACCCGTGCTGGGCCTCGGACAGATCGGCACACCCTACTATTATGGTCACGGCGGTCATGGACACCATGCCTCCCGCGCTCGTGGTTGGAGCAATGTAGGCATCCTCCCCGTCGGTGCAGGAACGGGCGGCGTTTACGTACCGCAGGGCAATGGTTTTGTGTTCACTGGCATTCCCGGCATCCAATACAGCCCCACCTTGGGCTACACGAACTCATTCATCAACAACACCGCTCCGGGCTTCTTCGGTGGACAACACTCGGGCGTTGTCCCCGGTGTGGCGATTCATGGCAGTTCTGCCATGCCAGCGGCTCACCATTGATCTCAAAACGCAACAAATCACCCTCTTATCGAGGGTGATTTGTCAGAGTCAGGAATCGGTTCAGCGCTCCCGTGTTCAGGAATCGCTGTGTTGCGATCAGATCAAGCCAGCCTTTTTCAGCGTGGCGTAGGCACCATTTTTGTCGAGTGTCTTGAGCGCACGCGCGGTGAGCTTCACTTCGACATATTTGCCCAGTTCCGGCACAAAGATGCGCTTGGAGCGAAGATTGGGGAGAATCACGCGCTTCACACGCTTGGTGATGTGGCGACCGATACCGCCTTCTTTCTTAGCTTTACCGCTACGATGAATGCGGTGACCGCGGGTGACGCCTACGCCGGTAATATCACAAACTTTTGCCATAAGAGAAAGAGGGGGTTCGGGGGAAAGGGGCGCGAAACTAGCCGAGGACTCCGAAGCGTCAACCAAAAGTCCGCCTTTCCTTAACCTCGCCGCGCCCGGCCCACCATGAGACTCGTCGTCGCAGGATTCATGAGGTAGCCAATGCCAAAGTTCAGCGGTTTCACCGGATGACGCCCCAATGAGTAAGCCGCCGCCAAATCCGGCTGCTGACAGCCTGAGAAGATCGCCAGTGTGCTGCGGTAATTGCCGTAGAGCCACAGATCCCAACCATGACGCCCGAACTCGCGGTAAGGCACCCCCGAGGGGTCCTGCACAATGACATTGCTCTGTCGCAAGATGAAATCGCGGACGTGGCTGAATCCATTTTCATGCAGCAGGTAGGATGCGCTTTTGAGAAAGGTCGGGACGCGTCCCAACCGAGACACATAACTGAGCAGAGCCCCCCCGCCTCCGCCGTTTGCGAGATCCTGCCGGAAATAAAACAGACGCTTCTGCCCGCTGAGACCTCCGTGGAAACGAATCATCAACCCGGTGTTTCCAGAAGATCCAGCTAGGGTGACATTGCCGCTCCCATCGAGGCGGACGGTGTCCACAGAGTCCACCACATGCTCCGTGCGCGCCATGAAAGCCAAGATCACCGGCAACACCCCACGAAAGCGCGTCGCTTGCAAAGTGCTGCGCATCTCCGTGGTGATGAAATAGCTGCTCGTCATGATGGTGGAGACAGATTGCTGCAAGCCCGCAAGCCCCTCCTCGATCTCGGCTCCTGATAATGCTCCGAGCTGAGGCAGCGGCTCCGCCGGCTCCAATCCACACAACACATAGGTTTCTGCAGACGGGCAGATCACACTGGCAAAAAGAAAATCCGGCCCGCTAAACGGATAAAACAAGGCGTTGGCGCGCTGAACGTCTCCGATCTCAGCGGCTGCCCAACTTTGTAAGGGAGAACGATGCAGCGTCTGGTGGGTCGCCCATAGGCTATCCATGCGCTGCCGATGCTTCGCCCAAGCGGCAGAGCCTCGCACATTGCCAAATCCCCCACCGTCCATGCCTGCGAAGAGCCGTGCGATGTCATTGAGAGACGACGCCCGCGTGGGCACATTCATTGAGCTTGCGCCATTGTAGAGCGGCCCCCTGCCCACGCCTTCCGCGCGGCGCACACTGCCTCCGAGTGCGTCGAGCACGCTGCCCCATGCTGCCATGCTGCGCCCTCGTGTGTAGTTGAGCGCAGCCTCGTCCGGCAAAGCACATGCCGTCAGCCAGCAACAGCCGAGCAAGGCCGCAAAAGCGCGAGACTGATTGGAGAAAGCATGATTTTTCTGCCTCATCATAGCGGAGGGATGCTATCAACTCCCCTCCGCACTCCAAGCCTGCTTTTCTGCCTGCGAACGCTTTATTTGCAGATCACTCTGAAAGCTGTGGAAATTCCACCTCTCTCTTGCGGAGTTCCAAATTATCAAGCCAACGCAGCCCTCGCATCACTTCGGCTGGTGCATCGCGATGCAGTGTAGCGCGCCGCCTTCGGTGACGAGATCTTTGGCCATCATGGAGATGATTTCGCGGCCAGGGAAGCACTCAGCGATCTTGTCCTCGGCAGCGGCGTCCTTCTTCTTGTTGCCGAAGAGAGGCACGAGCACGGCGTTGTTGAGGATGAGGAAGTTCGCATAGCTGGCGGGCAGACGGCTAAGGCGCCAGTCCTTCATTTCGATCGCCTGCGGCATTTCGATCTCGATGATCTCCAGCTTGCCGCCGTCAGGAGCTTTCACGTCGTCCAGGCGCTCGCGGATTTCCTTCAGTACCTTGTGGTTCGGGTCAGAATCACGTGGCTCGACCATGCAGATGACGGCGTCTTCGCGGATGAAACGCACGATGTCGTCGATGTGGCCGTCGGTGTCATCGCCTTCGATGCCTTTCTTGAACCAGACGATGTCTTTCACGCCCAGCATGGCCTTCAGTTCCTTCTCGACCTCGGCCTTGTTGCCAGCCTTGCCGCCGTGGCGGTTGGGATTGAGCAAAACGGACTCGGTGGTCAGCAGCGTGCCTTTGCCGTTGGTTTCGATGGCCCCGCCCTCAAGGATCATCTTCGAGGTAAAGCGCTCCATTTTGAGCGCCGCCGCCGCCTTCTCAGGAATGGCGTTGTCGAGATCCCATGGCGGAAACTTGCCGCCCCAGGCGTTGAACTCCCAGTCGGTGATCGCCACCTTGCCGGTCTCGTTGTGCTTGATGAAAATCGGACCGTGGTCGCGGCACCACACGTCGTTGGTGTTGTTCTCGTAGATGTCCACCTGGCTGAGATCGCCCTCGTTGTCGGCGATGCTCAGGCGGATGTTCATGTGGCTGAGCATCGGGGCATTGATGCGCACGCGCTCGTAGCGGGAGATGACGCTGGCGATCTCACCGAACTTGTCCTGCAGCTTGTGGAAGGTCTTGGGGCAGCTTTCCTTGTTCGAGGGCCAGGAAAGCCAGATCGCCTCCTGCGGCTCAAATTCGGCGGGAAGTCGGTAGTTCTGGGGATAGGAGGCTTTACTCATCAAGGTAGCGTTTGGTCAGGGGAGCGTAGGTGTCAATGCGACGATCACGGAAAAACGGCCAGATGCGGCGGAAATCCTCCACCGCTGAAAGATCACACGGCACGATCAAAATCTCTTCAGCGCTCACGGAAGCCTTTGCAACGACTTCTCCATACGGATTTGCCACGAAACTCTGGCCCCAGAACTCGCTCTGCTGCTCCGTGCCCACGCGATTCACGGCAGCGACGAAACAGCCGTTCGCCACGGCATGGCCCCGCTGCACGGTCTCCCAGGCGCAGTGCTGTGCCTTGCCGAGGGCGGCTTTTTCGCTCGGCAACCAGCCAATCGCCGTCGGGTAGAACAAGATCTCCGCGCCCATGAGCGCCGTGAGCCGTGCGGCTTCCGGGTACCATTGGTCCCAGCAGATCAGCACGCCGATGCGGCCAAATTTCGTGTCCCACACGCGATAGCCGAGGTCTCCCGGCGTGAAATAAAACTTCTCCTCGAACCCTGGGTCCTGCGGGATGTGCATCTTGCGGTACTTGCCCAGAACCGTGCCATCCGCGTCGATCACCGCCGCAGTGTTGTGGTACAGCCCCGGTCCACGCTTCTCAAACAGCGGCACGATGATCACCACGCCCAGTTCCTTCGCCAGCGGGGCCAGCGCCTCTGTCGTCGGGCCAGGAACAGCCTCGGCAAGGTTGAACAGCTCCGTGTCCTGCGTGATGCAGAAATACGGCGTGTTAAAAAGCTCCTGCAGGCACACGATCTGAGCGCCGCGAGACGCCGCCTCGCGGATGAGGCGCACATGCTCGCGCAGGCTTTCGTCTTTGCTGGAAAAGGCCCGGCTTTGCACCAGACCGAGGGTGACCTTCGACATAGGGCGCGGAGTGTTGAGCGCGTGGCGGGGAATGCAAGAAACGTCTCGCGCATCTCACACCCAGCCGTGGCTGGAAATGATCTTGCGAATGATGTCGCGACGGCGCTCGATGGAAACGCGTCCTCGCAGTTCGGTGAGATGGCCGCGTGGCACCGAATAGACCAAATCACAGCGGCAAAGCGTGCTCCAGTTCAAGCCGTCCGCGCCATTCAAGACCACCTCATGCGGAGCCGGTTGATGCCCGGGCCTCAGCGTGGTGCAGAGGAGCACTTCGACTGTGTCTTTGCGCTCAGCACGCAGCGGATGGGAAACGATCACCGCAGGGTGCTCACCCGCGCAGGGGAAAGCATAAGTGCGGATTTCCCACTGGTTCATGCCTCAGGAACTGCCAGACCGGCGAGGGAGGTTTCCGTTTTTTCCCACTCGGGATCGGCGGCATAGACCTGCTCGGCCTCCGCATCACTCAGCGGCTGCGGATGCAGCCAGCTTCGTGATTCTTCCGTTTTCAGGAGTTCCACGGCCTCCACCACGGCGGCTTCTCGCGATGGGAAGCGCCCCAGCGCCACGAGGCGGCCCAGAAAACTTTCCTGTTCGGCTGGCAGGGAGATGGTCATTGCGAAGGAAGACTGCCACGCGGGTTCCTTTGGGTCAAGACTTCAGGTTCCAACGCAAAAAAGCCCGGCAGCTCTCGCCACCGGGCATGGAGGATTCAAAAGCGGCTCACTCGCGGTCCACCGAGATCTTGCCTGCACCCGTGAAGAGCAGCGTCACATAGGCGATGAGATACACCATCGCCAGCTCACCGGAACTCGGGCCGACCAGGGCGGACTTGTGGACGATGAAGAAGGCGGTGCCCATCGTGATCGCCAGCATCAGGGCGGCGAAGCGAGTGAACAGGCCGGCGATCAGCAGCGCGGAGCAGACGACCTCGGCGAACACCGCGAGGCCGGCGTTCACATTCCCTGGCAGGCCGAGCAGGCCGTTCATCTTCTCCGCCGTGGCGGCAAAGCCGAGCATCTTGCCGCGGCCGTGGAGCAGCAGCATGGAAAAGCCGAGGGCAACGCGCAGGATGAGCAGGCCGTAATCGGGGGACTTCGGCAGGAAGGATAGTTTCAGGAGCTTGAGCATGAGTGTGTTGGGTTCGGATTAAGCGGGGATTTCCCGAAGCATGGTCACGCCCCGGCCCCGCCGACAAGCCTAAAATCCAAGGAGTGGGAGCTTCCAGCTCCCACCGTGGGGCCAGGATGGCCCCACTCCTCAACCCAGCGCCGCCATCATCTCCTGGAGCTTCGCCAGCTTCTCCTGCCAGTCGGTCTTTCGCTGCTGATGCTCGTCGAGCACCTTTTGCGGGACTTTGGAGGTGAAATTCGTGTCGGCGAGTTTGGCGGTGACTTTCTCCAGCTCGGTTTCGACTTTGGCGATCTCCTTGCTGACGCGGGCGCGCTCGGCTTCCACGTCGATGAGGCCATCGAGCGGCAGGAAGATGGTGCCCAGCGGAGTCAGGGCGCTTGGGGTGCCCTTCGTCGGGACGTAGTTCGCATCGACATCGAGCGGCTCGGCATTCAGCAGGATGCGCAGGACTTCGATCTCGTGGTCGGGCAGTTCCTGGCTCGGTTTGAGCACGAAACGGACGCGCTTGTTGATGTTGAAGGTGCTCTTGAGCCCACGGCCCAAATTGACGGCTTCGTATTTGTCGTTCGCCGTTTTTTCATCCTCGGGAAGGATGCCGAAGTGGGCGAGTTCGTCCGCGTCGAGCGGTTTCGGCCACGGGGCGAACATGATGCTCTTGCCGCCTTGGTTTTCAGGAAGGTCAGCGTTGAAGCCCATGCCGTGCCACAGCTCTTCGGTGATGAAGGGCATGAAGGGATGGAAGAGACGCAGCGTGTGGCCGAGCACGAAGTCGATGACGGCGAGGGTGTTGGCTTTGCGCTTCTCGTCGCTGCCTTGCAGCACGGCTTTGCTGGCCTCGATGTACCAGTCGCAGTACTCGCTCCAGAAGAAGCGGTAGAGCGTGGCGGTGGCGTCGCTGAAGCGGTATTCTTCGAGCGCGGTGCTGACCTCGGCGATGGCGGTGTTGAGGCGCAGGAGGATCCATTTGTCGTCGCTGCTGAGCAGCGCGGGGTTGATTTCGGCTTCTGTGCCGTAGAACGAGTTTTCAACTCGTTCATCCGAACCCACGGGTTGAAAACCCGTGCTACTTTGCATCTGCCTGAACCGCGCGGCGTTCCAGAGCTTGGTGCAGAAGTTGCGGCCGAGCTCGACGTTCTTTTCGTCGAAGCAGATGTCCTGGCCGAGCGGCGCACTGCGCATGATGCCGAAGCGCAATGCATCGGCGCTGTAGCTCGCGATGAGCTCCAACGGATCGGGCGAATTGCCGAGCGATTTGGACATCTTGCGGCCCTGCTTGTCGCGGATGATGCCGGTGAAATAGACGTTCTTGAACGGCAGCTCGCCCATCCACTCGAAGCCCGCCATGATCATGCGGGCGACCCAGAAGAAGATGATGTCCGGCCCCGTGACGAGATCGGTCGTCGGGTAGAAGGCCTTCAACGTGGAAGTCTTCTCCGGCCATCCCATCGTCGCGAAGGGCCACAGCCAGGAGCTGAACCAGGTGTCGAGGACGTCTGGGTCTTGTTCCCAGTCTTCTCCTTCCGGAGGATTAACGTCACAATGAATCTCCACTGTGTATGCATCATCCATGTTTGAAGGATGCTTCCCTGGTGGAGTTCCAGCAGGATTTCTGCGATACCACACCGGAATCCGATGCCCCCACCACACTTGGCGGCTGATGCACCAATCCTGCAGGCCGGTCATCCAGTGGTCATAGACCTTCGCCCAGCGGTCGGGGTGGAATTTCATCTCGCCATTGGCCACAACGGCCTGGCTTTCCTTCACACTGGGGTATTTGAGGAACCACTGCTCGCTCAAGCGGCTCTCAATGGGCACGTCAGCACGCTCGGAGTAGCCGAGGTTGTTCTGATACGGCTCCTCTTTGACGAGACTGCCAATTTCCGCGAGCAGCTCGGCGGCGCGTTTGCGGGCGGCGAATCGCTCCATGCCGGCGAGGTCTTTGCCCGCGAGCTCGTTGAGCGTGCCGTTAGGGTGCATGACATCAATGGGCACCATAGACTTCAGCTCAGAGTTTTGTGTCTTGATGCCAAGAATCCTGAGTCTGGCCCAAATCTCAAAGTCCGCTTTGTCGTGTGCGGGCGTCACTTTCAGCACGCCAGTGCCGAAGGTGAAATCGACGTGTTCGTCGGCGATGATCGGCAGCAGCGCTTGGTTTTCGATCGGCAGCGGACGGCGGACGTGTTTGCCGATGAGATGGGCATAGCGCTCGTCCTTCGGATTCACCGCAATCGCTGTATCGCCCGGGATAACCTCCGGACGTGTGGTGGCGATGGTGAGCCAGGTGCCGGGTTCTTCGACGACCTCGACTTTGAAGTGATACATGATGGCGTTTTGTGCCTTCATGACGACCTCCTCATCGCTGAGCGCGGTGAGGGAGGACGGGCACCAGTTCACCATGCGCTTGCCACGGTAGATGAGGCCCTTTTTGTAGAGATCGACGAACACGCGCATGACGCAGGCGTTGTAGTCGTCGTCAAAGGTGAAGCGTTCGCGGCTCCAGTCGCAGGAGGCGCCGAGTTTCTTGAGCTGCTCGATGATGATGCCGCCGTGCTTCTCCTTCCACTCCCAGATCTTCGCCACGAGGCCCTCGCGGCCGAGATCGTCGCGGTGCTTGATGACGCCCTGCTTTTTCAGCGTCTTCTCGACGACGTTTTGCGTGGCGATGCCGGCGTGGTCGGTGCCGGGCAGCCAGAGCACTTCCTTCCCCAGCATGCGGGCGCGGCGGGCGAGGATGTCCTGGATGGTGTTGTTCAGCACATGGCCGAGCGTGAGGATGCCCGTGACGTTCGGCGGCGGGATGACGATGGAATAAGCCGGGCGCTTCTCGCTGACGCGGGCGGGATCGGCTTCAAAGCACTTGTCATCGAGCCAGCGCTGATACCAGCGGGCTTCGACCTCGGCTGGCGTGTAGGTTTTGTCGAGTTCGGGCATGGGGGCCGCGAAGATGGGGGAAAGCGGGCGCTTTGCAAATGCAGAGGCACTCCCAGTCTGCACACCAGCTCATTGCCCGAGGCTCAAGTACTCCCGCACCGTGTGGTTCATCGCGCGTCGTGCCGGGGGAAAGCACCCGGCCACTTTCTCGAACGTGTCCTGAAGCGCGAACTCCTCTGCCAGCACATGCTTTTGCGCAACCTCCAGATGACTCACCACCACGCGTTCGTAATAATCCACGTCGGGCGCACCGCGCCGCTGCGCACGGCGATGCAGGTAGTCTGGATACAGACACGTCAGCACCAGAAATTGGTTCGCGCACTGCACATGGAGGAAGAACTGATGATGCCGACTCGCGCTGGCGATCGCCTCCAGATAATCGACACTGTAGAGGCTATCCACGCTGTGGTTGATCTGTTCCGGCCCCTTCGATGGCGCACAGCCAAAATCAGCGCACACCACCGCCATGTAGTCTGCCACGGCGAGTTCGCGGATGCCGAACTCCTTCAGCGAGTGCCTCACCACGATGAAGAAAAAGAGCTCCGGCGAGAGCAGTGCTGCTTTTCGCGAAATGAGCGCGGCATCAAACAGTCGATCATTATCCAAAATGAGCGGCACGGCCTCTGGATCGTCCAGCATGGCATCGAACCCCTCTCGTCCACGTTCATCGAGGGTGAGTGTGTCGCGGATGAAACTCCAGTCCGTCGGCGTAAAACGGAACCAACATCCAGGGCGTGGGAAGCGCGTCATGGCGATCAAGCTTTTGCTGTCATCTGTGATGAGCATATCAAATGCCAGCTTGGTTTGTCTATTTTGAACAAGCAGCCGCGTCGTCGTTCAATTCCACCGCGCGAGATGGCACTCCCGGCGCAGAAACTCCTTGGCCCCGCCCGCCTCCGTGCTAAGCACGCCCATGACCAGAACCGACGGCCGCGCCCCAGACCAGCTCCGCAAGATCGACTACGTCCTCGACGTCGCCCCGCACGCTGCGGGTTCCGTCCTCATCGCCTTTGGCAACACCCGCGTCATCTGCGCCGCGTGCATCAATGAGGAAGTGCCGCGCTGGATGAAGGTGCAGGGCGTCAAAGGCGGCTGGCTCACGGCTGAATACTCGATGCTGCCGTATTCCACACTCGAACGCAAAGACCGCGAAAGCTCACGCGGCAAGCCCGATGGCCGCAGCACCGAAATCCAGCGTCTCATCGGCCGCAGCCTCCGCGCCGTCGTCGATCTCGAACTCCTCGGCGCCCGCACCCTTTGCGTCGATTGCGACGTGCTCCAGGCCGATGGCGGCACTCGCACCGCTGCCATCACCGGCGCGTGCATCGCCACCGCCATCGCCTTCAACCGCCTGCTGGAAAAGGGCAAGATCACCCGTCAGCCGCTCAAGAAAAAGATCGCCGCCGTCAGTGTCGGCATCCTCAAAGGCGAAACGCTGCTCGACCTCTGCTACACCGAAGACGCCGCCGCTGATGTGGACAGCAACATTGTCCTCACAGAACACGGCGAGTTTGTCGAAATCCAGGGCAGCGGCGAAGAAGCTACCTTCACCGAGGCGCAGCTTCATTCCATGCTCGAATTCGGCCGCAAAGGCATCAAGGAACTCATCGCCATCCAGGATGAGGCCATCAACAGCGCCATGAAGCCCGCCGAAGGCAGAGACCTGCAAAAGCTCGCCGACTTCTTTGCCAAGAGATGAGGGGACGCTTCCTCTCCTGCGAAGACTGACGGACAGCGCAGCAAACTTCGCTCTTGCTAAATCATGTGCTCTTTGAGTAGCCTTCACTCATGAAGCACATCCCACGCCTCCTCGCCGTCGTTGGTCTGATCGGACTCGCCGTAACCGCCGCTTTCGCCGCCAAGCCCAGCCCTCCCGCAGTCGGCGAGCCCGTGGAGTTGAAATTTCATCCCGTGAAAGGCGCGAATGTGGACCTCGCCGCGATGAAGGGAAAGGTGGTGCTCATCGACTTCTGGGCCACCTGGTGTGGCCCGTGTGTGGCGGAGATTCCCAATGTTCTCGCCGCCTACAAAAAACTGCACGAGAAGGGTTTTGAAATCGTCGGTATCTCGCTCGACAGCGATGAATCTCGTTTGAAGAATTTCATCAAAGAGCACCACATGACCTGGCCGCAATACTTCGACGGCAAAGGCTGGGACAACAAGATCGCCGAGCGCTTTGGCATCCATTCCATCCCCGCGATGTGGCTGGTGGGCAAAGACGGCAAACTCGTCAGCACCAACGTGCGCGGACGCTTGGAAGAAATGGTCGAAGCTGAACTCGCGAAGTAAGCCAATGCCACACGACGGCAGAGCCGCGCGTTGCATTTACGCGAGGCCCGGCTTACTCCTCGGCTCATGTTTCGCATCGCCGCCCTTCTGGTATCGCTCGTTTCCCTCCTGACCTCCGCCTCTTCGCAAGACGCGCCTGCGGTGGAGTTGCGGCTGCACTGGGAGCCGGGCATGATTTACCAGCAAGAATCCGACACTGACACCACGAACTTCCTGACGGCTCTGGGAAAGACGAGCGATCAAAAACTGCGCCTGCACCAAAACACCAGCATCAAAACGCGCAAAAACGCCAACGGCCAGACCGAGGCCGAAGTGCTCATCGACCGCTTGCTCGGTGAAATGGAATACGAAGGCAAACATCACGTCTTTGACTCGCAGAATCCAGCCTCATCACATCCCCTGCTGCAAAAGAGCTTCGGCGGTTCTGCCGGACGCGGCTTCACCCTCGTCTATGATGAAAAAGACCAATTCATCGACGCCAAAGACACCGGCTCCATGGTCACCGGCGGTGTGGAACCCGATCTCGTCTCCATCGCCAACGCACGCCAACTCGCTGCGCTTTATCGCCGCTCGCTGGAGATGGGGTTGCCGAAAATCCCCGTGCGCCCAGGAGACAAATGGGTCTCCGAGGAATTGGTTCCTTTCCCACAGACCGGCACTGTCGAAGTGCGCCTCAATGCGCGGTTTGATGGCATTGTCGATCGTGAAGGACGGCGTCAAGCTCGCATCTCCTTCGAGGGCACCATGAAGTCCAAGCATGACAAGGACAGTGCCAACACCGCTCCGACGCGCCCGGTGACCTTGGGCGACGACTCCAAGGTCAATGGACATGTTTTCTTCGACCTCGAACGCCGCACCATCTCGCTGGCCGTCTTCTCCGCCACGCTCCACCTCAATGTGGAAGGCAAGCCCATGCCTGTGCGTCAGCAGGTCACCACGCGCTTGGTTTCGATGAAGCCAAACACGCCTTGAAAAGGTTTCAAGCGGCGAGCAAAAAGTCGCGCCCCTCTATCCATCCGCGTTGGGTCAGATGCGCGTGAATTTTCTCCCGCGCACCACGCGCACTCACGCCTGCAAGGATGAAACTCTCCTCACGCTGCGGCAGCTCATCTGCCATCCGCACCGCGCGTCCGGCATATCGCAGCCCTCGCTTGGACTCATCCACGTCGATGTAACCTCGAATTTGATCCGCCAACGCGGCAAAGCGTCGCCGCGTGACACGCCCCGCCCCCCACAGCCAAAGGTCACGCCCCTGCACATGCTGCTCTAACCAGCGGCGCACATAAGCGCATTTCATCGTGTGGAAAGCCTCGATCGAGTAGCGTGCATCCGTGCGTGAGAGCCGCTGCGGAGGATCATTCCACGTCAAAAGCTCGGCCTCCACCTTCCCAAAGCGCACTCCGGCCTCCAGCCAACGCAACCAGAGTTCATAATCCTCCGGGAAATCGCCCTCGCGATAGCCGCCGTGCCTCGCCAACAACTCTCGACGAAACATCACACTCGGATGCGCCACGGGAGACTCCACAAATCGACGCAGGCTCACGGCTTCGTGCGTCATGAGTGAATTCACCCATCGCACATGCTCTGCGTAGCCCACGGCGTTGCCGCCAAAACGCACTCGACAGGAAACCAGCCCGCAGTGAGGCTCCTCCACTAGAAAAGCTCGCTGCTTTGCGAGCCGATGAGCATCCATCACGTCATCGGCATCCATGCGCGCGATGAATTCGCCACGGCATGACGCACATCCTCGTTGCAGTGCAGCCACGATGCCCCGCGCCTCCTGCCGCAGCAAAACCACGCGCTTATCCTCCGCCGCCAAGCTCTCCAACAGCGGCCAAGTGGCATCACGCGATCCGTCATCCACGATCACCAACTCCCAATCCTCGCAACTCTGAACCAACACACTCTCCACCGCAGCAACCACGGACTCCTGCGCATCGCGCACAGGCATGAGAACGGAGATGGCGGGACACGCGGGCATGTGAGGGCGGATGACACCGTGCCGCAAAAAGCAAATCAACTCTGCGGGAAATTCCCACGCGCGTCCGCCGTCCTCCATGCCGGTCTTTTGACAATACGGGCCTTGCGAATGATGTCCGCAGGATGCTCCGGCGTGCCGCGATTCACAAAATTGTCGATGCTCTGTGCTGCGTCGAGAATGCCATGCACTTGGCTTCTAAAGCTCGGTGCTGGATCAAAGTAATCTTCAAATCCAGCCACGGCTTTATAGACCACCGACATCTCGATGATGAAGACATCATCCAAACGGTAAAATTCGCTGCCACTGAGAAGCCCCGCACCCGAGGCACCAGTAGGCTGCGCCGGAGAGGCTGGCCGCAGCGTCCGATAAAGCCGCGCGCGCGACACAGGAAATTCGAGCGCACTCAAGCGCTGCTGGTAGATGTGAAATCGCGCCGATTCATCCTGAGGCAGCGTACCACACCCGGAGAAGATGAACGCTAGAAGGAAGAGAAAACAAAATCTCATGCGGAAGCATAGACCCAAGTCACGGCGCAGGAGCGAAAAAATTCTGCCCACCACTCTCGCAGTTATTTCGCCTCCACTGCCGTGCTGAAGACTGCCGCCTCCACGGCGATGGGCGGCAACGCCGCCATCTTTCTCATGGCACTGCCAGCAGGCAACTTCGCAAGCACCTCGGTGAGCACTTTTGCAGAAGCGTCATCTGCTTGCTGCATGTTCAATGCAGAAAGTGCCATGATGTCCGCAAATGAAGGTGATGCCTGTCCTTGCACCAGAAGGCGCAAGGCTCGATGGGCTGCGGAGAAGTCTCCGACCTTTTCAGCCAAAGCGAACATCTGGCGAAGCGTGCCCTCGTCAAACTCTGCATCGGGGATGCGACTCAGCGTGCGCAATGCCTGCATGGGCTGTGCGTCCGCCGACTGCAATCGCGCCAGCTCGATCAACGCAGGCACGTCGTCCGGAAATCGTTTGAGAAATTCCATCCACAGCACGCCCGCAGAGGCGTCACCACGCAGCGTCACATCGAACTTAGTCAGCAATCGCCATCCTGCCCGATGATCAGGCTCATTGGCGAGGCTGGCCGCCAGCATTTCGCGAGCTTGAGCAGTCGCACCGCCCGCAGCGAGTGCCTGACTGATTTCGAGAACGGAAAGCTTTTGTTTCAGCGAAGCAACGATCTGCTGCAACTCCGAGCTACGCCCCGTCTGCGCGGCCAACACCTGCAAGCGGGCTAGGACATGCGTTTCTCCCGCCGCAGCAAGGCGCAGATAACCGTCGCAGGCGATGCTGCCCTGATGATTGCGATCCGCGATGCTTGCAGACTCGCGGAGCCAGTGCCGGTAGGTGGCAGAGAGAGGCTTGCCACCAGCGATGTCTGTGAGGGCGAGTTGATGCTCTGGATAGGAGCGCAGATGACGCTCGATCCAAGGCAGCATTTCCGCAGACGCCCCCGAGGCACGAGTGGCGAGCACGGCGCGCTGGAGAAGACGCATTGGCACAGCATCACCAGGCTTGAGAGAACGCAGATCATCGAGAGCAAATCGAGCCGCCTCTGCGTAGCGCCCTCCTTCAAGCAGGAGTGTGATCTGCAAATCCATCGCCTCCTCATGCCACGCGGGCACAGGATTCACCGGTGCGGCAGCCAGACGCTTCTGAACAACGCGCAGCGCAGCCGCCGGACGGCGCGCGGCGTGTGATGCGTCCACCAGTGCCAATACTTTCTCCCATCCCGCCGTCGGAAACTCGCAGACACGCTGGTGAATCTCCAGAGCTAGGTCGAGCCTCCCCTCACCTGCTGCGCGCGCGGCGATTCGCTCCAATGCCGCGATCTTGTGCGCCTCTTCCAAGCGCTCTCCCGCAGCGGAAACAAACAGCCAGGCTTCATCGGCTGGCACGGCATCGGCCCGATCGATTTCGGAGAAGAGCAGTGCCGTATTCAACGCACTCGGCGCATGAATGGGACCGCTGAGCACTGTAAGTCGGCGCAGCCGTTGTTCAGAGTCAGCCTTCAGCCATCCCTGCAATGCACGCACCTCGGCGTTTGTCAGCAAGGCGAGCTGGCACATCGCCTCGGGTCTGACCTCTGCGGGCACATCATGGATGCACGCAGCGATTTCGCTCAATCCATGATCCGCCTCCTTTGCTTGCGGCGCGTCGTTTGCATGCAAACGCCAGCCGATAGCCACAGCGAGTGCTGTGTAAGAGGTGGCGACGAGAGCAAATTGGCGGAAGCAAGGCATGAGAAGTTATGATCCGGTTTGAAACTATCAGCGCATTGCGGCTCGCAGTGCAGGCGGCTGCATTTGAAGTGAGACGGTGGCACTGCATGCGATGTCCAAATGCACTCGTCCTTCTGCATTGGCAGTCGCCGTATAAGGGCGGCCATTTTCGAGATAGGAGCATTGCCCATGGGGCTCAAATCCACCGAAGACCATCTCCACCGGACGCAGACTGCGCACTTGGAAGATCGCTCGCCGGGAGGTGATCTCCATAAACTCCACCTGCGCGCTGCTTTCCACGAGATGGAGGCGGCTGGGCTGTTGCGATGAAGTCAGAACGATCTCCGTGCGCTCTCGGCCCAAGGTGTGAATGTAAAGCTGCCCTGAGTGTGTGGTGTAGCCAGACACTCCCTCGCACTTCGCCATGTCTGGCACACCCGCCGAGATCGGGAGGCGCAGGGTACGGCAGTCTCCGCGATTGATGATGATCCAGTGCTGATCTGAAACACGAAGGATGCGCGTGGCGCGAGCATCATTCACGCTGGCCGCATAGGCAGCCGCAGTCATGGCATGCAAAGGCAGCCCCGCACAGACATCGAATGCTTTTTCAAGAGCGGCAATGCCACGGGAGTCATGCGCATCTTCAAATGAACAACGCAAGGCAACTGGGCGCGTGCGTGTGGAGTCATCCGAGAGTGAACTCACTGTGCAATCACCTACCGCAGTGTGCGTGCCGTCAGAAAGCTGGGCAATCTGGAGCGTCTCGCAAAAACGCAGCGCCTCTGTGCTCGGCTTAGCATCTCCTGGCCACAGCATGAGGTTCACCTCTTTGCCTACTGGCAGGAGTCGGCGATGGATATAGGCCATGGATCCCGCAATTTCCCGTTCCATGTCACGGCGGGCAGATTGCGCACGCTCATTGAGACGTGAAGTGATCTCAGAGCCAGCCCCCCAGTGTTTCGGACGGGAAAAGGAATTTGATGCGGCCTGCACCTGCGGCAGCTCGAAGATACTGCGCGCGACATGCTCCAGCAGTGTTTCATTTCCCGCCTGCTGTCCGGGCAACCAACCGCGCAAATCGGCCTCACACACCGAAACAGTGACAGGCAACAGATAGCGATTGAGAATGCGATCGCGCATGACTTCGGCGCACAATGGAAAACCTGGCAGCGTCGAAGCTGAGGAAAAACCGACGCTGCTGACATGACTGTAAAAAACACGCCGCCCCTCACGCGTCGTGGTGTCTGGCACCGGCATCGCAGATTCACCGAGCCATGATGCGAGGAAGGTCGGTAGATCGATCTGCGCGGCAGTCAGCTCGAAGCTACCCAAACATGCCGCCCCCCAGTGAGTGAGGAATACTTGATCAAAGCGATGCTCGTGCCCGAGAGAATCCGCTCCACGCAAGGCGAGCACGATTCGTGCTGCGGGAGGAGCAGCGAGGTCTAGGAACCCAAGCGCACGCGCCACAAGAGGCATCTTCGACGTGAGGAACTGCCGATCCAGAGAGGCAATGTCTGCTTTTGCGAGGCGCGGAACGATCTCCGCGCTGCCGCCGATCTCAAACTGCCTCAAGGCGAGGTGACGTGCCGCTTCGTCCGTGAATGGCATCCCCGTGAGCAAAAGTGGAATGCCCCGCGCTGCAAGAGAAGGCAGCCAGGCCGCGAGCACGCGTTGTTGTTCCGCATCAAGGCACAAGCTCGGATCGAGAATCACCGCAGAGAAATCATGATCCTCTGGCAAAAAACGCAGCCCGCGTGCGAGACGAAAGTCGAGATCGCGTCCAAGCCACTCCAGCGGTTCCTGCAAAATGCGCGCCGTGGCTGTGACGTCAGCCTCTGGTGCTGCACGTCCTGCACGCCTTTCATCCCAACCGTGGAGCACCAGCACACGACGGCTGATTTCCACCAAAGGGCCGAGATTCACTCCCTTCAAACCAGGTGTGGTGATAAACGGACGTGCGCCAATGACAGCGAGACGTTGTGCGGCCTCACGAGCTGCCGCGCGATCTCCCTGCATCGCATAGTCCACCGCAAATACTCGCATCCCCTGCATCTGCACCGCGCGGATGCGCCGAGCGATCTTCTGCGTTTCGACAACGGGCGTCCATTCGACGCTTCCTGCCCGGCCTGCATGCGTAAACACACCGAGTGCCAGAAATCCATCGGCCACATGCGAAGCGGAAGCATCGAGCCCTGCGCTGAAGTCGAGCAGCAACGCTTTGTCGGGATACCGCTGACGCACGGTGGCTGCGAGTGTCAGCAGCGCGCGACGATATCCCGCGTCTGCTTTCATGTCGCCCAACCGAAGCACGAAGCCGTCGAATCCTCGACGCGCAGCAGGATCAATCTGCGCTTCCACCATCCAGGCAATCCAGTTCGGAGCATTGCAATCCACTTGCCGCATCTGCCCATTCATCACATGCGGGATGGATGGCACTGAACGAGCAGCGGCTAAAACGGCTTCGCGCGTACCGAGGCGCACCTGAGCGACATCCAGCAGTGCGAGATAGCGTGCTCCCCGCGCGTGCCCGGGTTCCATGTCTGCCACGGCATGGGGGTGGAGGACGCAAAGATCAAATGCGGCGAGCGAGCGCTGATCCGGCTGCTGTGACAGATCGACAAAAAGCGTCTCCGCAGGGCCGAGGTCCGCCGCATGCACCCATCCCGTCAGCAAAAGAAAGCACGGTGCCAGCAGCAGCCGAAAGAAGCAGAAGCGATGGGAAAATGACATGGGCTGGAGGCTTCAGTTTTGCGAACTCTGTCACAGTAGAGTTGCAAAAACGGGAAGCAATGCCCCGGATGCGGGTTTACAAACTACTTACCTCCCGCTTGCACTCGTCTTGCCAATCACGGCTCAGGGCATCCACCGCGCCTTGTATGGGCGTGCCGTCCCTCGAAAATCCACGCGGCCTGTGGGTTGAAACAGACGCAGTGAAGTTGCCCACTGCCCCAGCATGATGCGTCCGGAGTCAGGGTGAATATCCACCGATTTCACATTCAACTCTGCTCCCAGCAACGGATGGCGTCTGAAAGTCGCACGCTCTCGACCAAAAAGATAAACTCCGTGTGCTGTTGTCAGGATCAAATCCTGACCACCCGGGACGGCACGCAAATCATGTCCGTCGGCGTCCGGCAGCTTGTGGCTGGTTTTGAGTTGTAGAGTCAGCGCCTCATTTCCTGCTGCGGCGAGTGTGTAAGCACGCAATTCATCGAAACCTAGGGCCCACAGGCACTGGCGCTGCTCGTCCCACACCACGCCATGCGCAGAGTGCAGTGGTGTTTTGAAAATCGGTGCGGCTCCTCCTTTGAGATCGAAAACTTCAAGATGGTCGCCACTCAGCGAGCTCGCCACCACCACGCGCTCGTGCGGGAGCATCGCCAAAGAATGCGCATTGCGAGCACGAGCACGCCAGAGCACACGCTTCGTCGCACGATCGATCAAAGCGCAGCCGCCATTCGAGGCACACACCAAAATCTGCGCTCCATTCTTGATCGGCTTGCACTCATCCATGTGGTGAAAGTCACGCCGCGCTTCCTCGGGAATGTCTGCCGCCTCCTGTGCATTCCATCTCCACAGCTTCTCAAGATTGCCCATCTCTGCCGCCGCAGCATCGAGGATGAAAACTTCGTCTCCCCCCGCACAAATCAATTCATCGGCCTGGGCTAAACCGAAGGCAAGCAGGCTCCCAAGGATGAATCTTTTCATGGGCTCCGAGTAGTCGATGCGCGCGCCGATGTCCAACAGGAGTTGCCGCCGACAATGCCACTCGCACACACCGCACTTGTATTCGCAGCCAGCATCGCCTTTTCATGCGATCAACCGTGCCAGCGTAGCTGCGTCCACCGGTTTGCAGGAGCGGTAGCCTTCGCCCTGTTCAGACAATGATCCGAGAAAATCTTCTCGTGCTGCGGCAGTAACGAAATCGAGACCGATCAAGGCGCGCCCGACGCGTTCTCCAGACTGGCGATAGTTGAAATAGCACAGGCTCGCTCGATCGCGGATAAGGCGGGAGAGGAAATCGTGCAAGGCACCTGGGCGTTCGTAGAAATCAAGGCGCAGAAAGGCCGGATGCGACAGCAAATCACCCCGCAGCGGAATCGCGCGAAATCCCACATCCACCGCGCCACCGAGGTCTTCCCAACGATATCCGCGCTCAGTGAGCCGCGCAGGCAGGCGGGCCAAATTCTCGGGGTTTTCCGATGTCATCGTAAACACTGGCCACGCCTCATCAGCATGATGCAGGCCGTATTGGAAGTCGGCAATGTTCAGCCCCTCAAAACACGAATCAAGCAACGCAAGCATGGCACCAGGGCGCTCTGGAATGTTGATGCGCAGCGTGCGCACGCTCATGCCAAGCTCTCCCTGCGACTGAGCGATGAGACCAAGCTGAAGGAAATCGATGTTCGCCCCGGAAATGACAATGAGGACTTTCTTGCCCGCGAGTGATGCACGATTTTTGACCACGGCAGCCAGCCCCATCGCTCCCGATGGCTCTGAGATGCAGCGCAGCGACTCCCACAAAATGCGAATCGCCGCACTGACTTCCGCATTCGTTACGGTTTCGATGCGGTCGAGTGTCTGTCGGCAGATTTCAAAAGGCAGCGCACCGGCTTTGCGCACCGCCGTTCCATCGCAGAAGATGTCCAGGTCGTGCAACTCCACTGGCGCTGCGGCTTTCAGTGCTGCTTTCATCGAGGCTTGATCCACGCCTTCAACGCCGATCACTTCAATGCCCGGCCAATATGTCTTCAACCAACACGACACGCCCGCAGCCATCCCACCTCCGCCGATTTGCAAGAAAGCCGCATCAAATGGCCCATGCCCTGAGAGCACCACTTCATCCGCTAGAGTTCCCTGACCTGCCATAACTCCGAGATCGTCATAAGCATGCACATAAGTCATGCCCTGAGTTTTCTCATGCTCACGCGCAGCCATCACTGCCTCGTCGTAGCTGTCGCCAGAAAGCAGAATGCGGACACAGTCGCCTCCGTGGTGCAGCACCGCGTGCTGTTTCACCTTCGGCGTGGAGCGTGGCATGCAAATGGTCGCCTGAATGCCGAGAGCCCGCGCCGCCAGCGCAACGCCCTGCGCGTGATTGCCAGCAGACGCCGTGACCACTCCGCGTGAACGCTGCTCCGGTGTAAGCTGGGTCATCGCATTGCACGCACCGCGCCATTTGTAACTTTTCACGGGCGACAAATCCTCCCGCTTCACCCAGATTTCCGGCCCGTTGTCCCCGCCAGGCAAAATCAGCCGTTCCATTGGCGTCGCCTGCCCGAAACGATACACCCGCTCGCGTGCAAAAAGTGTCTCCTGCCTCAGCCGACGATCCAAGGGTAAATTTTCACGTTCCATCACGCGCGCATCCATCAACAACCCCGCGCCCTGAGCAAGAGGATTTCGCCTCAGTGTACTTCAGTGCCTCGAATCACAAACTCGACGCAACGAGCCTATTGGCGGCTTACCCTACGGGTTCGTCAACCAAGCCAGATTGAAACGCGCGAACAGAATCTCACTCCCACTCGATGCTCGCGGGCGGCTTGGTGCTGATGTCGTAGAGGACACGGTTCACACCTTTGACGCTGTTGAGGATCTTGTTGGAGGCATTCCGCAGCACACTGTAGGGCAGCTCAACCCAATCGGCGGTCATGGCGTCTTCGCTGATGACGGCGCGCAGGCTGATGGCCTGCTCGTAGCTGCGTTCGTCGCCTTTGACGCCGACCGTTTTCACCGGAAGCAAAGCGGCATAGGCCTGCCAAGTCTGCTCATACCAACCGCTGCGGCGCAGCTCGCCGATGAAGATGGCATCCGCCTGCTGCGTGATGGCGACGCGCTCGGCAGTGATCTCTCCCGGAATGCGCACAGCGAGACCAGGGCCGGGGAATGGATGGCGCCACAGCGCGCGATGCGGAATGCCGAGGCTGGCACCGAGGGCGCGGACTTCGTCTTTGAAGAGTTCAGCGAGCGGTTCGAGCACCTTGCCCTGCTCCTTGAGCTCCATGATGCGATCGACGCGGTTGTGATGCGTTTTGATCTTGCTGGCAATGCTGCCGCTGGTGGCACTCTCGATCACGTCGGGGTAAAGCGTGCCCTGTGCGAGCAGTTCGACGTTGTCTGCGACCTTCCAAAACTCTTCGACGAAGAGCGTGCCGATGACGCGGCGCTTCTGCTCGGGATCGGTGACGCCTTTGAGCGCGCCGAGGAAAATGGCACTGGCGTCGATCTGCTCAATGGGCACACCGACTTCATCGAAGAGCGCTTTGACTTCGGCAGCCTCATTGAGGCGCATCATGCCCGTGTCGATGAAGATGCAGCGCACCTTCACGCCGGCCTTGGCGAGCAAAACAGCGAGCACGGTACTGTCCACACCGCCGGAGACGCCGCAGATGACCTCGCGCGTGCCGACCTCCGCCTTGATGCGATCGAGCATCTGAGCCTTGAATGCGTTGATGTCGAACTTGGCGAGCTGCGCGCCGCTTTTGGTGAGGAAGTTCCGCAGGATGGCCGTGCCTTCGTGCGAATGTGTAACCTCGGGATGGAACTGGATGCCCCAGCAGCGATCCGACCATTTCAGTGCGACGGGAACAGCGTCTTCATTCGTCGCGATGACTTTCGCGGTGCTGGAAAGATTCGCGCATGTGTCGCTGTGGCTCATCCAGACCTGCGACTCGTGCGAGATGCCGTCAAAGAGGTCTTCGTGATCGGTGACGACGAGTTTGGCGGGGCCATACTCGCGAGTGACGCCGGGCTTCACGGTGCCGCCGTGTTTGATGTTGAGAAGCTGCATGCCGTAGCACACGCCGAGCACGGGCACGCCGAAGGACATGAGTTTTTCATAATCGACATCCGGCGCGTCCTTTTCCGAAGTGCTGCGCGGACCACCCGAGAGAATGATCGCACCGGGGCTCTTCAAATTCGCCAGTTCCGCAGGCGGGTAGAGGTGTGAGACAAAGCCGAGCTCGCGCACGCGGCGGACGATGAGCTGACTATATTGGGAGCCGTAGTCGAGTACGGCGACTTCTTGGGCTGTCATGTCGTGTTAAATCAATGAGGCTCGTAGTTCACCGGTTCTTCGGTGATGACGACATCGTGCGGATGGCTTTCTTTGAGGCCGCCTGCGGTGATGCGAACGAAGCGGGCCTTGGCGCGGAGTTCGTCGAGGTTGTTGGCACCGACATAACCCATGCCACTGCGCAGGCCGCCGATGAGTTGGAAAACGACGTCGGCGAGCGGGCCTTTGTAGGGCACGCGGGCCTCGACGCCTTCGGGGACGAGCTTGCCGGAGCTGTTTTGCCCGTAGCGATCCCCTGCCCCTTTGCGCATGGCTTTGAGGCTGCCCATGCCGCGGTATTCTTTGAAGGTGCGGCCCTGCCATTTGACCATGTTGCCCGGGCTTTCACTGGTGCCCGCGAGCAAGGAGCCGAGCATGACGAGATCCGCACCACCGGCGAGTGCTTTGACGATGTCGCCAGAGTAACGAATACCGCCGTCGGCAATGACGGTAACGCCAGCGGGCCTGCAAACCTCCGCGACTTCCTGCACGGCACTGAACTGGGCCATGCCGACGCCGGAGATGATGCGCGTGGTGCAGATGGAGCCGGGACCGACGCCGACTTTGATAGCGGAGACGCCGGATTTCATCAAATCGCGCGCGCCGTCAGCAGTGACGACGTTGCCAGCGACGATGGGCACGTCGGAGCCAAGGTTTTCACGCAACCTGGCGATGACATTCATGACGCGGCTGGTGTGTCCGGTAGCGGCGTCGATGAAGATGGCATCCGCGCCTGCGGCGAGCAGCGCCTTGCCACGATCAATGCAGTCTTCGCCCACTCCGACGGCAGCGCCGACACGCAACTGGCCGTTGGGTGCCTTGGCGGCGTTTTTGAAAGTCTGGCGTTTGATGATGTCCTGCTTGGTGATGAGTCCCGCGAGTTTGCCGTTGGCGTCGATGAGCGGGAGTTTTTCGATGCGATGCGTGTAGATGATTTTTAGCGCGTCCTCGAAACTGGTCTGCGGTGTGCCGGTGGCAAGGCGAGGGCCGGGCGTCATGACGGCAGAAACGGGCGTGCTTTCATCCTCGATGTACCAAAGGTCACGGCTGGTGACCATGCCGACGAGCTTGCCGTCTTTATCAACGACAGGAAAACCGCTGACCCCTTTCTCGAACATGAGGCGGTGAAGATCGCCGAGGCGCGTCTCCGGCGTGACCGTATGCGGATTCTGAATGACGGTGTTCTCTGATCGCTTCACCCGAGCGACCTGATCGGCCTGCTGGTCGATGGGCATGTTGCGATGGATGACTCCGAGGCCACCCTCACGAGCGAGAGCAATGGCAAGCTCGGATTCCGTCACCGTGTCCATCGCGGATGACAAGACAGGAACATTCAGGCTGATGGAGGCCAGTTTGGTGGAGACATTGACATCTCCAGGAAGCACAGCGCTGTGCGCCGGCAAAAGAAGGACGTCGTCGAAGCTTAAAGCGAGAGAAGGTAGATCACCCATGTCGCAGGTAAGCGGCGATCATGCGGCTGTCATGCAGAAATTTGCAACAAACACCAACTGACCGAGGCACTCAGAAGCCGGGGCGGTAGGTGCGCGCCTTGCCGGTGAATGGATCGATCTGAATGGTGTAGAAATTCGCCGGCAGTTTGTTCGCCGAGATGGTGAATCCTTCATCCGCCGCCAGAGTGACAAAGCTGGTCGGCAACATCTGATAGGTCAGGGTGGCAAAGCCTGCGTTAGAAACACCGACTTTTCGGCATGAGCCATCAGGCATGAAGCGGATGGCATTATACGTCGCACCCGAGACCCCGGAATAACCCGTGGTCGCCCCCCCCGTCTTCGTATCAGGGAGTCCTTGACCGGAGAGCAGCGGAGAAAGAGCAGGATCCGTGGCGATGATGATGCCATCTGCCAGTCGCGTCAGGTTATTCACCGGCACCAAGTTCTCCGTCACGGTACCATTGGTGGCCGTGTTGAGCGTGACCTTGAAAAGTTGGTAGGAGCGGAAATTCGCCGTGGTGTCCAGCCCTTCTGCGTCAGGATGTTGGAAAAAACGCATCTCAACAGGTACGTTTTGTGCAAAGGCGAGTTGCTGCGCCTCCGAAATAGCCCCCAATAGATTATCTCCCGCAGAGGCCAGGCGACTGGACTGCATGGTGCGCATCAGTGCGGGAGTAGTGAAAGCCATCAACAAAACGATGATGGTGATCACCACGAGCATTTCGATCAGGGAAAAACCGCGTGCTGCAAGAGCGACTGCGCGGAGTGGCTTTGGTTTGAAGTTCATGGTGTGAAAAGGATGCACCCGCACGGTTATTCAATCAGAGGCTCCAACGAGCTTGCTTCATGGCAATCGTGGTGGTGAACACACGGTAGTTGAGTTTTTTCGCCACGAGAACTTTCTGCAGATCGCTGGGATTGTCATCCGTCCCCTCGATCTCTTGAGAAAACTTACTTGCCGTCTTGAACATGCTGCTGATTTGCCCCAGCACATCTTTGCGCAACTGCTCATCTGAAGAGAGCAAATCTCCGCTGGCTTGATCCAGCGCGACCATGGTGACTTTGAGCAGCGGAGGCAAGAGGTGCTGTGTGCCTTGGGGATTGTTGGAATTCGAGCTCGCTCCCGGCTGTGTGGTCAGCGTGGAGTCCCAGGCATAATTTGGAGCGATGGCATAAGGCTGGGTGGAGCCGTTACCAATGACCTCCTGCTGTGGCGAAATGATCAATGCCAGGATATTCTCTGCCACAGGGCGCGTGAAGGCACGCGTGGCCACCTGCTCATTGGATGTCACGATGCTTGAAAGTGCCGAGTAGTTCCCAACATTGAACCATTTCTTCCCATTATTCGTACCGGTCTGATTATCCACCAAGGGGCGCAGGCTGGAGTCATAGATTTTATTCATCTCCGCGGTGGGGCTGTACTCCATGAGGCGCATGCGATTGCGCACTGGCACAGAGCTCAGAGAAGCGAGGAAGGGCGGGCGGAATGAGGCGTCACTTCCCCATTCCACAAAGTATCCGCGCCCACACATGAGATTGACCATGTTCTCTGTGTTGGCCTGGCTGCTACTATTGGATACCGTGAGGTTCGTGATGCCCAGTGGAGCCTGGAAAAAGACCGCATGAGCAGGATAATTCTGCGCACTGGAGGCTGCCTGAGTCAGCAATGATGTTGTAGGGCCACAAATGAACTGCAACTCCGAACGGCGAACATAATTTTTTGCCTTTTTGAGTTCCTGCTGGGCGGCGTCAAAACCAAGGGGATCGAATTGGTTCTCCCAATAAGTATTCAAGGTAGCCTGGCTCAAATTCCGCGTCATGACATCAAAGGCCATGCGTGCCTCGCGGAACTGGGAGACGCGGGAATTGGCGCGCACCCACGAGCGCTGGACAATGCCGATCACCTGCGTGACCACCAGCATGAGGATGACAACAAAAGTCATGGAGACCAGCAGCTCAACGAGAGTGAAGCCACAGCGACTCCGAATTGATGAAGGACATGAAGTGTTCATTGAGGGGATGTGGTGCGAGTTTTAGCCACCAAATGATTGTAAGTGGAGTAAGCGAAGCTTCTCCCCGCGCTGAAATCGAAACTGGGGTTGCTGGTGTTGGCGATTTTCACCACCACGCGTCGCATGAAGTATTGCGTCGCTTCCTTGCTGGGAAGAGAGGCAGGATTGGAAAAATTGAGCTGGGCAATGATCGAAATATTCTTCGAAGTGGAGGCAACCTCGACGCCTTGGTCATCAAAGTAGCGCAACTGCGTACTCGCACCTCCGCCCGAGCCTCCGGATCCGCCGGGGAGCACGTCCCAACGGGCGTTCTCGAGATCGCGCACGATCTGCTCCAGCACATTGCTGTTGGTCGTCATGAGCGCGGTCTTGCGCGAGATTTCCAGACCTTGCGGCAGAAGACCTAAAAAGGTGATGAGCGCGAGGGCGGCGATGGCTACGGCGAGCGTCACTTCCACCAGTGAGAAGCCCGCACGAAATGAAGGGGTGTGCTGCGGTTTCATGCTGCAAATTTGTGGTCAATTTTTAGTTCAATGCTCAAGGGCTGAATCGCTTGCTCTCCAGCACACGGAAGCGGTAGAAGGACTCCAACGGGGTCTGCCCCAGCGGATTGCTGCCGAGCGCGTAGTCCGGAATGTCCGTCGAGTCATTGGGGTCGATGTAACGTTCGATCAGCGTCGATCCACGATACTCACCCATGATGGCATCTTTGTTTGGGTCGAACGTGTTAGGAGGGGAAGAACGCGCTTTTTTTACCAACTGCGCACGCATGTGAACGCGGAAGGTATTGCTGCGCGTAGTCAGGCGGCTGTAGAGGTTTGCATAGGGACGCTCACGGATATTATCTCCCGTCACGCGATTGTTTTTCCAGAACGTATCCATCTGGGTAGCGCGCGTGTTGGGGTTCGTCAGCGGTTTGGTGACGTTGTAGATGCCCACGCCATTGCGAGTTTCTGGGATCATGTAAATCTCACAAATTTGACTGGCTGAACGGAACAGGCCGCGGGTCAGAGTATTGAGTGAGCCGTTGTTGTTAAACCTCTCTTCAAACTGACGGAGTGTTTCCTTCACATCGATGGGGCGATGCCAGAAAATCCGGTTAGTAGTTTCATCCCAGTATTCGTCCCAATTGCCTGCGGCACTGCGCCTGAATGACTTGGCTTTCCAAGCATGCTCATTGGGAATGGCTGTCATGAATTCCCCTTTGAGCACGGCGTGCATGCTCGTAGCACGAGTGATGTTGGTGAAGGGCATGATCTGATAATTCATATTGATCCTGCCCGCCACTGAGAGCGGTTCACTGATGGCGTAGGGTTCCACCACCGGCATAAAGAACATGTCGAGGAGGAAATGGTCCTTGGGATTGTATTCGCCAGGGTGGTTCGCTTTGCTGTTCGCGGTTCCAGCATATTGAGAATGCGGACGGAAAAGCAGCGTCTGCCACGGTTTGTAGGGAGTGCTTGCCGGTGTGTTCGAGCCAAAGCTGCTGCCGCCAGACCAAACCTGCGTGGGAAGAGAACCAAACATCACAGGCGAGTTCACCATGCGATTGGGCGTCATGTAGATGCCGCTGCGCCAGTCGTCTGCATTTTTCCACGAGTCATAGAAATAGGCCGAGCGGTAATAGTGCGTGGTGCCCCAGCGTGTCTCGTTGCCCGAGTAAAAGTTACCCTCGTCAGGTTTGTTGATATAAGGGCCTTCACGCGAAGGGCCGATACCGGTGTCAAAGTCGCCGAAACTCTGCGCCGCAGCCGCATAAAGGGGATCTCCTGGAAGGTCGGGTTGGCGCTGATTATAGCCCCCTTGCCCCACATTGATCAGAGTATTATTACCTGTGGTGTTGTACTTGGCCCCGTTGACCATCTGATAGGCGTCCATGGCCGGAGGTGTGATCGCCGTGTTGTTCTTATCATTGGCCAAACGTGCCCCTGCCACGGAGTCCCCATAGAAGTTGGTAAAGCTGTGGATGCTCCGCACGTTGCTGGTGCTGCTATTCCAGCTAGGATGTGGCTGCCAGTAGGTGCTGGGCACATCGGCCATGGCAGCGACGATGCGGTAGTCGCCCATGGTCGGCACAAAGGTGCGAATAACGTCGCTGACGGAGTCTGGCACCAGCGGAACGGCCTGCGCAGTCCCCGGCCCCGGAGCAAAGGCTCCCGTCGCGGTATCCAAGCGTCCGCGTGTAGCCTGTCGTTCACGTGAGTCGCCTGCCGCGATTCCCACAAGGGTGGGGTTGGTAAGCCAGAACGTAGCTTGGGGGTCAAAGCCAAACTGTGGGTTCACGCGGCCTGACATCAGGTTGATGCAGCCTTCATAGTTATAGCACCAGAAATGTGGTCCCTGGAGAGAGCGCGTATAAATTTTGCGGCCCTGCGAGTCTGTCGTGGATTTGTACTTAGGCTCCACACGCCCAGATCCGGGCACAGAACCCACCAGTATAGGCACGGGGACTTGTGTCGTCCCTGCCTGTGAGAATCGGATACGGTGAATCTGCACGGGTTGCGCATTCCCCTGATCCCACATGTGAGTGTCGTAGATTTTGATGACAAACTCCCCAGAAGGGAAGCTGATGTTCAGCGGCTTTGTCTTATCCACGGTGATGAAGTTGCTCGTCAGGCCATAGTTTGTCAGTGCGTTGTGCCCTGTGGTGTTGTTGGTGATGTAGTTACGATCCGAGGGCAGCATGACCCCCCCGCCGCTGACGGGACGCCCCCCACGCTGGCCTGCAATCGCCGTAGGGCCTGCATGGCCACCCGTCGAGTGCATACTAGTCACCTCATAGAGATTGCCGTCCGATTTGACGGGAATATCCCCTGCTGTATCAAAGATGCGCTGGCCGCCAATCTGGATCTGATTGATGTAATTGCCGTCGAGTACGATGGTGTACTCAGGGAAGAACTTCGTCCAACCCAAGCTCGGACAGAAAGCTTCTAACATGATCACCGCCTGAATGCGTGTCTGGTTCGGCAGCAGCGGTGTGTTGGGAGCCAGGGTCAGGTTCCAATTCTCGGGATTGTAGCCGACGTGCCGTGAGGGATGCAGCTCTGGATGAGCGGGGTCGATGCGGCAGCCATAAAGGAGGCCACCCTGTGTAAAGTGGATGGGATTGGTGATGGGAGGGAAGTTCGAGTACCAGCGTGCCTCAGTGGTCGGGGCACCCGTCGGCGCGGTGAATCCATTATATGCCGAGGTCCAAGGCAGAACACTTGAATCGACTTCTGCATCCACTGTGGGATCCACTCGGATGGCCGTGGCACCACCACTGAGCTGGCCACCGAAATTCACTGCGTATCCATCGGTCTGCCCATCCGCGGTAGCAATAATCTGGAGACCGACTTCCGAGAGCGTAAACATGCGCCCAAAGCCGCGGTAGTTTTTGCCCGATTTACTCCAAATGGCTGGAGTCACCTGACCATGGCCAGGCATGACGCCAGCGTCATCACTCTTGGTACGGTCCACGGCACCGAGGGAGGTGGCCGGAGGCGAGATGCGCTGATCTGTGTAGGTCTTGGCATTGGGACGGAGATTGTCGCGCACGGTATAGCGTGCAGAGCCACTCTGGCCGTTGCCAGCCATGCCGTTGTTGCCACGGGCCAGTACGCCATCATAGAGATTGGTGCTGCGGATGTAGTCAAAGAACTGCACCGCCATCTGATTCACATTGTCTGAGCCGTATTTGGCAGAGTAGTTGGTGCTGCTGCCGAGGCTACTGTCTGTCCGAGGCCATGTCAGATTGGCCATCTGCTCGGTCAAGTAATTGAGCAAGTTGGAGTTTCTCTGCAAGCCTGCAGAACTACCGTAACCGGCAGCGGATCCGGTAACGTCATAGTACGCATTGTGCGCGGCGGAGCGGCGGAAGATATAACTCTTGGAAGTGGTATTGCTGGTGCTCTGGGCAGTGCCGCGCAGCGTGGCGCAGAGAGCGATCATGTTGTCCAAGTTGGTGCGCTTGCCATTGCTGGAAGTGTCATCCGCATCCACCGGCCACATGCAGACTCTGGGAAGACCGAACATGGTGAATTCCGGGGCGCGGCTGTGCGCGGTGAGGAAAAAGCGAGAGCGCTCCAGGACGTCGTGATCAAACAAAGTCTGGCCAGTCCCCGGAATCTGATAACGAGCGGGCTGCCTGCCCGTGGTGGCGTTGAAGGTTGCGTCTTGGAAGAGCATCTCATCCACACTGGCGTAAAGCCGCTCCGCCATGGCACTGGAGGTGTTGAGAATCTGCGCCACCGTCTCACTGGAGGTAAAGTCGTCTGTGGCGAAGGGCCGGGTGCCAGACTCAGAACCACCCGCAGCGATTTTTGGCACCATGTCGTAGATGTAGTCCTTGACCGAGAGGATCTGACTGCGTGACAGCCCGGCTGAAGGGAAATACGGATCCATGCGATAACCGGGAGCCAGCACAGAGCTGAGTGCTACCGTGGCAGGATGCCCAGGATAGCGCTGATATTCACCACTGGAGGCTGGGTAGTGCGCCCACTTGCGATCCCGATCGCTGTAGTAATAAGGAGGAGCCATGAATGTGGGCTCTGCGGCGGTGTTGACGTTGACCTTGCAGGATTCATCATCGGTCCAGAAGGCCACACGGCCGACAATCGGATTGTCCGGCGAAGGAGAGCTGGATCCCGAGCTCTCAAATTGATTGGAAGCGTTCAGCGTCCCTGTGGTGCCGTCTTGGAGAATGTAGAGCCACTCTACCGGCATAGGTAAGCGGAGCTTGGAGGGGTCCGACACATCTGAGGGTGTCATCACCTCATTGTAGCTCACCGGGCTGCCAGCTCCGGAAGGAGTCGTTTTGCTATAGCTAAAGCCTTCCACCTGAGTGGTTGGCTGATCCGTGGAGGGCGTCTGAGACCCTAAATAATTCCATGCCGCCCGAGGGTCGATGATGGGAAAGAAAATCGCCATATTGCCCGCTTGGAGCCCCGGACGAACGACTGGCTCATTGAGGTCCACATAACGGGCTGCCTGCCCCTTCCAGTCAGAAGGCACTTGATGCGCGGCAGTAAACAGCATCGCCTCAGAGCTACCCACAACCTTCATTTGTGAACTAGAATAAAGTTTATACGCTTCTTTGAAGATGCCGTTGGCATTGTAAACTCGCACCATGCCCGGCTGAGTGACGTGGAAGGTGCGATTGGAAGCGGACTGACCTTTGTTGGTGGTGGGATCGAACTGGCCATTCTGGATCTGGGCTTCAACGATGGCCACGGCACCGTCCGCCAATTGTTTAGCCGCACGACCAGCGACATAGCTCTGTGTGGATTTGTACTCCGTCTGTGTGAGAGAGAAAATCGCCACCATCAGGATGGTGATCAAAGCCACTGCGGTAATGACCATGATCAGTGCCATGGCCTGACGCCGCCTTGAGTGTGATTTAACAATATTGCCTGTCTTCATAAAGGTTTCGTTGAGTCAATTTCACGAATTAATGCCATGATATAAATTTCCCATTCGTCGATCAAGGTATTTATTTTGTAATGACAGCGTTTTTGACCTCGAGTACTGATCTGCTGTCCACGCCTACCCTTACCAGCAGCCGCGTCGTCTTCTCCAACCCAAGGCCAGCACGCCGAGGATCAGGAGAGCCAAGCGGCCTGGCTCAGGCACGGCCACGATGATGGTACCTGCGGTGTAAAGCTGGCTGATGTCCCAGAAGTAACCACTACTGCTAAGGTCTGGCAGATTAACAAAATCCGAGGTGTAATTGCCGTTGAGGTTGCTGAACGTAAAGGTTCCGCTGGGGGTGAGACCCGCCCAATCAATGAGCTTCCAAGTGTCTCCCACATTGAATGTGGAAGGATCCAGAGGGCTTCCGGCACCAATGCCCACGTTCAAAACCGCACCTGGTGAAAGCGAGATCACAGAAGATCCTGTGTTGGTAAACACGAGGCGATCCGACTCGGTCACGGGGGTGGCAGCCTGATTCTGGAACAAATCCAACTTCAGGGTACCCGCGAGGGTAAACACACTCTGCGTCGGTGCTGTCACTCCCGTGGATTGCAGGGCGATCGTGAGCGTCTGCGGAGAAGTGCCGCCGGGAGTACCCACCAAGAGGTCGGCTCCGCTGTTCACTGTGATGTCACTGCCCACCGCAGGTGCGATGATGCCCGTGCCCCCCAGGGCTCCGCCTGACTGGACAACCACGTCGCCACTGCCAGTACCCGAGCCTGTGGTATTGGTAACCAAGAGCGTGCCACCGCTGACCGTGGTGCCGCCGTGGTAGGTGTTGTTCTGTGTCAGCGTCGCGATGCCGGTGCCTGTCTTGAGCAAGGCGAGCACATCATCTGTGGGACCACCACCGTTGGCTGCCTCGCTGATCACACCCGTGAACTCCATGCCTGAACCCGAGGTGGCGGTGGAATTCAACGTGAGTGTCTTGGATTCTTGGACGCCAGACTTCAAATCCTGAAGCGTCACAGCACCGCTGAAGGTAACGGGGGTTGCGGATACGATGGAGGTCGTGCCCGTGCCATTTGCATTCACATCAATGGCCTGGGACACGGTTGTGACCGTACCGTTGGCGACTTGGAGCGTGACATTCGGATTGGAAGTGTCCGCGAGCCAATGAACAGGATCGCTGCCAGTGCCATTGACGTTGGTGATATTCGGCGAAGCCATGAAGTAGGTGCCTCCGCCAGTAACCGTAACCTGGCTGCCGTAGCTCATTTCAGCAGCGGTATCGAAGTCCGTCGCGCGCACGAGGTTCATCGTTCCATCAGCATTGATCTGCGAAACTTGGTAGATGCCGTTTCGCTCAGGGTTATCCACTTCATCCTTCACCAAGATACGAACGCCGATGTCTGCCGAGGTAAAGGTATGACCTGCCAGTGTGGCATTGACGTTAAAGAATGCGCCCGGGCCAGAGCCAGGGTTCCCCGATGTGAGGATGCCGTCTCCATTTTCCAAGAAGACACCACCATGAGCACTGCGATTATCCGTGGAGAAGTCATAGGTGTGCTCAAAACCAAGTACTGATGCACCGGTGGTGGCATAGGCGACGTTAGTGAGCACCCTCGTGGTATCTCCAAGCTCAATCGTGCTGCCACCGAGTGCTGCGTTATTTCCCACCATCACGGTGCCATCGCGAATCACGGTCGCTCCATTCACCGCAGCGCCTGCTGTGCCGGTAGATGTGCCATAGGAATTCGCGTTGATGAGGCTCACCGTACCTCCTCCGATGACTGTGAATCCTCCAATGCCAGTGACCTGGCTATAGGCAGTCGAAGTCGGAGACGCTGTGGCAAAAAATACATTGCGATCCACAGCACGATTCAAAGCCACCGTGCCCGTAACTGCCGTCAGCGCAGAGCCAGCCTGGAACACTGAAATGCCCTCACGATTCACCGACCCAAAAACAACGTTGTTCGCGAGAGAACTGCCGCCAGCCTGCAATACGAGAGCCTCCTGCTGTGAGCGTGTGTCTGTCGTCGTACCCACTTCGACCGTGCCTGTCCCGAAGGCCGTGCTGGAAGTGCCCGCCAGCGTTCCCTCTGCCAAGACGGTGCCCCCTGTGTAAGTGTTCGCCCCAGTGAGCGAAAGCACACCGCGTCCGGCTTTGATCAAGCTGCCTCCAACTCCTTGAAGTACTCCGCTCATCACAGCGTCCACCGCAGTGCTGCCACGACCACTGGTGACTTCCACCATGCGTGACATGCCGCCAAGCTCGATGCCATTGACAAAGGTGATCGTCTTGTCTGCATCCTGCGCTCCCAGCAACAGAGAGTCATTGTCAGGTACAAAGCCATTCTCTCCCCAAGTGAGCATCGCGCCGCTGCCACCAATATTGGCCACACGATCTGCGCTGTAGGCGGCGAAGCCACCGCTGCTCGTCCAGTCCACCTGTCCACCACTCGTGCCCAAGCCGCGTGTAAAATCACCCGCATTGAGCCCCAGCACACCGCCGTCGAGGCGGAGGTGGCTGGCGGTTGGCAATGCCGTGGCGGAGTCGAGCCGCAATACGCCCCCCTGCACATAAGTGGTACCGGTGTAAGTGTTGACTCCCGCAATCGCCGTCGTGCCGTCACCTGACTGCACAAGATTTACAATGCGCCCCGCCGCTGTGTTGTCGCTGATGGCAGAGCCAATGCTGAAGGCGCGCAATGGATTCCAGTTGTGAATGATTAGGTCTGCACTGGTACCGTCAGTGTTCACCAATCCACTCGTGAGCAGGCCACCGATGATTGAATTCTGATGATTGCCAGCATGTGTCGTCTGAAGGATGGCCCCTTGATTGATCGTGAGGATGCCTCCTACTGTGACTGTGCTGGCCGCCAAGGCATCCACATAGAAAGTGGCACCCGTCGCGGTCGTGGAGACCGGATTGCTCAAGGTGATGGTACCTAGCACATCATCCACGGCAGTGATCGTCGTGCCTTCAGGAATCGTGCTACCACGGATGACCTGACCGACCTCAAGGCGAGTGACATCAATATTGGTAATCACATTGCTGGCCGCTACGGTGTCGCCTGTGGTGGCGGCACTGTTGTTGTAGAAGCGAATGGTGTTGACTGAGGCAATATCTGCCGTGGTACCATTGAAAGCATCCACACTGAGCGTGCCGTCCATCACATGCTGTGTGGCTGTCCATGTGCTGGGGTCTGGCTGGATGGTATGAGCCGCAGTGCCCCCGATAGCGATGTTATCCGAAGCAATCACGTTGTAGGCCGTCTGATTGAAATCGACAAAGGCGAAGTAGTTCACCCCAGGGTGCGAGTAGTCGATGGATGTCTGATAAACAGCGCGGGAGATGATCACCTGCTGATCCACACCGAACTGCCCTGCCAGCGTGATGATGGCACTGCCGCTGGTACCATGATCCTCAGCAAAGAGGATCGTACTCCCTTTATTAAACAAGACCGCCTGCGGGTTATTGATGTCTTGCAGGTTCAGGGTGGAATTTCGAGTACCCGAAGCAGAGACGCGAATCTCTGATGCACCCTCATTGAGTACGAGCTGTCCCGGCATGTTTTGTGTGAGGCTTGCCGATTCAGAGCCAACCAGCTCCAACTTACCACCGGAAAGCGTCAGTGAGCCGGTGTCATTGCGCACGAATTGATCATTAAAGCCTGGGCTCAGCCGCAAGGTGCCGTCATTGACCTGAAGTTCCTCAAGGCCATAGCTGCCGGAGTTCGGTGTGAGCGTACCCAAAAACTCAAGAACGCCAGCTCCCAGCTTACGCAACACGTAGTGGTCTTCGGCAGACGGTGTGGTGTAGGTGCCCCCCACTGTCAGCTTCGTGTAAGCATTGCCCACATCCCAAACAGCATCCTGATTGATGGTAAAGCCACGATCCGTCCTGCCGGAAAGTCCGTTGTATTGAAGCACACCACCGTTGAACACCAGATTCGCCGCCGCATTCGTCGAAGCTCCGACATTGCTGCGATTGTCTGCAAACACGAGCGTGCTGCTACCTGAAAGAATGGCAGGCACCGACAGGGTGATTGTGTTGGTCGATCCATCCACCGAGGCAACCGTCGCCCCTTCAGGAATGCCAACGCCCGTCACCACCTGCCCCACACTGATTCCCGCTGTGGAAGACACTGCCACCGTAGTGCTGCCAGAAGTCGTGGTGGCTCCACTGACAGAAGCACCGATGCTCGTGGCTCCAAAGGTACGATTGTTTTGGTTGGTGTTGGTCACCGGATTGGAAATCTCGATCAAATGGTCGTCGAGAATGCGGACGATGGTGGAGCCAGAAACAATGCCGTCGCCCGAGATCGTCTGCCCCACAACCAGCCCCAGAGTGCTCCCCAAACGCACGAGCGCACCACTCTGTGTGGTGGAGCTCATCGTGCCAGACACAAGGTTAGGTGAACCGTAAGTCAGTGCCACCGTGCCTGAGGCTGTCGCAGGTTGGTTGATGGTAATGGTAGTACCATTGACAATCGAAGCGATGACCGAACCGGCCGTGATACCGGTCCCGCTCACCGTCTGGCCAGGGGAAAGGCCTGCGGTGTTGGCGACCGTGATCGTGGCACTGCCATTCGTGGTGGTCGAATTGATGTTCCCACTCTGAGCTGTCGCAACTCCGAAGGTCAAATCGTTGGTGGCAGAGATCACTGCACCATTGGAAACGGTAAAAGTATTCTGATTCGTTGCCGCCTGAGGGCCATTGATCGAGACGATTGTCACAGGCGAAAGGAAGCCTGGCCCACTCACGGTCTGGCCGATGGTCAAGCCTTCGGTATTGGCCACAGAAACGGTGCGACCAAGCGAGACGTTCACTGAGGTCAGCACGGTGTTGGCCGCATATCCTTCGACAGCGAGTTGGCCAATGTTCAGCGTGCCCGCATTGATGGTCGTGGTGCCAGTGTAGGTATTCAGTCCCGAAAGCACCAGCGTACCGTCGCCCAACTTGTCCAACCCGTTGTTGCCACCTGTACCATTGGCGATCACTGCAGAGATGTTCAGCAAACCTGCCCCGGTGTTGTTTTGGATGACCGTCAGGTTCTGTCCTGCGCCAGCACCCGTCGCAATCGTGCCGCTGCCGCCAATGAAGCCACTGTGGGAACCCATATTTGAGGTCATGAGAATGCCCCCGGACTGAATCACGTTGCTGCCATTGAGCGTGATGTTGTAGGGAGTATTGCCAGAAGCGTTGGGCGTATTGTTGAAACGCAGAGTGTTGGTGGTTCGCGAGGTTTGTGTGCTGTTGCCCACAATGTCCATATTCGCATTCGTGACCCAGTCGTTGCTCGTCGGCCCAGGGAATGCGCCACTGTTGGTATAGCTGGTGTTGGTCAGCGCACGGATCAGACCATCCTGACCTCCAACCACCGCGCCACCGGTGTCGTTGGTGTTGCTCTTGGTGGCCCATGAGTTGCCACCTACCGTCGCCCATCCACCGAGGATGCCATTCACATTGTTACGATCAGTGCTAGCGATGTCGTCTGCGCTAAAGTTAATGGTTGCCCCAGCTTGTGGATTGAGTGCATTCATGCGCAGGATCGCATTACCACTGATGCGGCTGATGTTATTTGCCCCGGCTGCCAACGTCACACTGCCGACGATTTCCACATGCTCGGCAGAGGGGATGCCGCCGACACCATCACCAGCCAATTCCAAGGCACCGCCCAGCCGGCTGCCTCCCAAAGTCAACACGCCCACATCGGAAAGTTTACCGAGATTATTTGCCGTGTAATCAAGGCGCAGCGTGCCCGCTTGCACCGTGTAAGAAGCGGGAGTCACCGCCGCCGTCACGGCATTCCGCGTGGTCTCATCCACATGGCCACTCAGGATTAATGTACCTGCGCCCAACTGGGTGATGCTTCCTGCGCCACCGATGGTATTCTTTAGCTCCAGGCTGGCACCAGCGCCGACATTGAGCACTGAGTTTGCTGTGATAAATACGGAGCCTGCCCACGAACTGACGCCCGTGGTGGCTGCCAGTGTTCCACCTGCGATGATCATCTGATCCACGGTGGTGTAATTAACATTGCGCAAGTCCACGGTGGCATTGGTATTGCCCAACGCATTGCTGCCATTGGTGCCACCACCGATCACCACACCGGCTCCGCCCTGCTCGCCAAACGCACCATTAGCCGTCGCAGCAAGAATGCCAGCGAGCACGAGTGTTTCTCCCGTATAGCCGTTGGTCTTGCTGAGAACCCAGGTGCCATTACCGATCTTCGTCAACGAAGTTGCTCCATCAGCACCGTCTCCGAGCACGAGGTTGAGCGTATTGTCCCCACGATTGGCTCCCCCAAGCGTCAGCGTCCGTGGACCACTTCCGGTGAATCCGATCGCTGGAGAGAGCCCATTGATCCCCATCAGCAACCGTGCATTGATACGCCCTCCATCAGCCACGAGAAGGCCGGCATTGTCCCCCGTTCCCAATGTAAATGAGCGGTCTGTCACCGCAGTGACGTTACCGTTGAATCGCAAGCCACCGCCATTGAGTACCAAATTGGATGCCGCATTGCTAGCGGAACCCAAGCTGCTGCTGAATCCGCCAATATCGAGTTCGGACACGTTGATAACCCCTCCATTGATCACCGTGGAGCCGCTGTAATCGTTGTTGCTGGACGAAAGCGTCAGAGTGCCATTACCACTTTTAACCAGAGAGGTTGTGCCACCGTTGTTGCCATCACCAATGGAACCTGTAAACACGGTGGAGACAGCCTGGTTGACCACCAATGTGGCTCCGCCTACACCTTGATTGGTGATCTGCCCGGCTCCTGTGAGGCTGGAAACGGTGGTGGTGTGATCATTGAGGTTCAGCGAGCCCGCAGTGAGCACGAGATCGTACCCCCCTGCCTTGCTCAGGGCCGTATCGCTCAGGAGCTTGAACGTGCCCCCCTGCATGATCAGTTTCCCGGCAAAAGTGTTGTTGCCACCAATGCTCAGGATGCCCGTGCTCAAGAAGATGTCGTCTGTCAGCGTGTTGTTGCCTGTCAGCGTGAGAGCCGAACCCAGCACACGAATGTAACCAATCGTGTTGTCCCCTGTCAGCTTGAGCGCGTTAAACCCACTGTAAGTCAGGTTTCGCGTAGCGTCAGAAATGGCTGCATTGGACATCACGAAGTGAGTGTCGTCGATAATGCTGACGATGGTGGTTCCTGCTGGCACATCATCAGGATTTCCGTCAAAGTCCAAATCATTGCCAGTAACGACAGCCCCCACTTCGAGCCCGGCCGTCGAAGCCACGGTCACGGTAGTGCTGCCGTTGGTGAAGGTAGAGGATAGCACTCCTGTCGTAGAAACATTCGCACCTGCAGTCTCCAGCCCGCCTGACAGATCATTGTTCCCTGCCACAACAAGGACGCCCGTCGCCCCGGTGCTAGCAGAGAAGATCAGCCTGCCCGCAGCACCATTAATAAAGACATCCTCGCCAATGGTAAGCGTTCGATTGCTGCTCACACTCATCAACGCATCCCCAGGATTAATTGTGATGCCGCGATTCGCTTCGTCCAATGCAAAGTCTCCAGTAGCCAGCAGCCTGCCACCGTTGAAGGTGAGTTGATCTGCCATGTAGCTCGCAGCTGCGATCCCCAAATCATTCTGAGAGCCAATCTGCACCGTGCCTTCATTGATGAAGGTCTTGCCTGAGTAGGTATTGCCTTGGGTAACTGTGATGTTTCCTGAAGCACTGGCTGTAGGTTCATTGGAGAGCGTGATGGTATTGCTCACGGTGTTGATGCTCACGATGGTGGTCCCGGCGGGGATGTTCGGTCCCGTGACCAGTGCTCCCACCTGGAAATCTGCCACGCCACCTGAACCGGTCACGGTCACGGTCGCCACACTGCCTGTGATTGATGCCGCACGGACAATGCTGGGGTTCAACACCAGCGTGCTATTTCCTGACTTAACAAGACTTGTTGGGGCCTGGATGAAGTCCAGCACCATGTTGGTAGCCGCATTCACAGTGCGGTCCAGAGTCACTTGATTTCCGGAATCCACTGAGATGATCGTGGCGACTCCGTCAAATCCAGTCGAGGTCACTCTCATGCCAGCAGACAAGCCGCTGGTGCTCGAAAGTCCGGTGATCACCCCACTCCCCCCAGACGCATTACCATTGAGTCTGGTCGTGGTGTCCGCGATCGTTGAGGACACGGTTAGCGTATTGGTCGGGAGCTGGAAGATCAATTCATTCGGGGAAAGGGAACCACCATAGGTACCCGCAATCAGACGGCCTCCGCTGATCACATGATTGGCACGAGTGGAGAGAATGCCGCCGCTGTTGATGGTCAACGCGAGTCCAGGATTGATGGCCAAGGTGCGCGCAGTCGTATCTTGAATATTCAGAGAGTGGATGGTGGTGTTGCCGGTGACCGTTTGTGTCGAACTCATCTTCACATTGTCCGTCGCCCCCCAGAAAGCAGTGCCGAGCGTCTGGTAACTGGAGAGGGCCTCCACCTGGCCACTGGAAATGGTCGCCCATTCCCGCAACTGCACCGTATTGCCAAGGTTGCTGGTAGAGCGGATGGCCCAGCCACCAATGATGCCGTTGGTCATCGCGGGCGCAGAGGTAAAGGCTACTTCACCTCCTGAATCTGCCGTCAGTAGTGACGGATTGACCGCATCGAATGTCACGGTGGCTCCCGCCGCGCGAGTGCCAAAACTGGAGAAGGTCAATACATTGCTCGAGGCGTTACTGCGCACGCTGCTGATATAGCTTGAGCCTCCGAGCAGGCTCAAGGCTCCCACCGTCTCAGAGAAATTCTCGCTACCACTGCCGTTGCCGGTAAAGGTGAATCGGCCTGAGTGGAGATTGATGGCAGCGGAGTCACTGATGCGGTTGGTGTTATTAGCCGTGTTGCTGTTCACAAGGTCCAGCCCCACAAGGTTATTTGTCGTCGTGGTAATGCCCGTACCATAAACATTAATGGCAGTCGTTGTGGCACCCAGAGAGCCATTGGAACCTGAGATGTTCAGATCACCACCGCGCAAGTTGACGATTCCGCCCACCGTGCTCGATGAGGTCACATTGAGCACCGCGCCCCCCGTTGCCAAGTTTTCTCCAGTGCCCAGCACAGTGAGGCCATTGAGTGCGCTAACCCCTGAATTCCAATTTACCGTATTCAAGATGCTCTTGCCGGAAACAAGGAAGGTTCCATTGGTGCTCGTCGTTGAATTGAAATTCGTCACGCCGCCATCAAGCACCGAAATGCCTGCGGCAAAATTGCCGCTGCGGTAGGTAAGGCTCGCATTGGTGCCATTGGCCGTCGCTGCAGATGAGAGTTGGTAAGTGGTGGCACTGAGGATGCTCTGAATGACTGTGCCGCTCGTAATACCCGCACCGGAAACGGCCATGCCTGCCACCAGCCCTTCTGTACTGGTCACCGTAACGGTCGTGCTTCCGTTTGTGTATGTCGAGTTCAGTGCCGTGGAGCCGAAATTGAGATTGACCGTACCTGTGCCGCCTTCGCGGATAAAGGTACCGAAGCCCGCCGCTTGACGTGAGAAATTCCAGGTGGAGCCATTGGTATTGCGAATGACAAACGTCCCTTGAGTGGAAATGGTCCTCGGCCCAACTTGCGCAGCGGAAGCACCGGAATTGCCGTTGCCAAAGTTAGGCGCATTTTCCAGCACCAGCGTCGCACCCGAATTGATCGTGGTCCTACCACTGTAGGAGATATTTCCGAGAGCGAGCACCTGGGTGCCAGTACCGCCAACCGTGAGATTCAGTGTGCCAGAACCTGTATTGTTAGCGCGGTCGCGCAGGTATCCGTTGAAATAGCTCACGCCACTGGTGTTCAACGTGAGCGTGCTGTCTGCCATGAAGTTTTCACCTTCGGTATTCTCGATTACGCCGCTCGCATCGTAGTTGGAGATGCCCCCCACCGTTTCATTATAGCCCATCAGTTTGAAGTATGGGTTGTTGCCACCGTTGCTGGTGGAATAACCACCCGAGCCACCATCGAAGCTGATGATTGAGGTGTCTGCGATCTGCTCATTCCCGGCAAGCTGTACAACCGTAGAACCAATGCCGCCCATGCTACGATTGCCAATCACGAGGTTGCCTAGGATAGCACCGTTGGCGACATCCGTTCCGAAACTTGTTACCAGACCTGTACCTGATCCGGTGGCATTGGTGGAGATGGTGAAGCTGCTACCATTGGTAATGGATGCCACGGTAGCCCCATTGGGAATGTTAGGATTGCCAGTGATCGGCATCCCCACATAGAAGCCAGCCGCCGTTCCCCCTGTCAGGGTCACCGCATTGGATCCGGCAGTGGTTGTCGCAGAATAGGATCCAAACTTTGTACTCACTCCTGAACCTGTGGCTGAAGCAGCGACAGAGATCACAAAAGTCTTGCTGCCAGTGATGCTGGAGATCGTAGCGTTGGCTGGAATGTTGGCATTGCCACTGATTCTCATGCCGACGAAGAGGTTGGAAGTGTCTCCCGTGGTGAGAGTGACTGTCGTGCTTCCAGAGGTGGTGCTGAGGTTCGCCGTTTGAAGAGGTGAGGCAGACTTCGCCAGCACAAGCTGCGGATTGGTGGCATCCGTAGAACCACGGCTGAACACTCGCGTGGTTCCAGTATAAGCGTTCGCGGCCAAGCCACTGTAGGTAACACGACCTGCCCCCATGATGGTGATATCACGGGCTCCGCCATCCTGAGAAATCACTCCGCTGATGTCAAGACGCGCAGCATTGCCGCCAGAGTTCACATTGATGTTCAGATTGCTGGAAAGCAGCACTGGGGCATTGATGACATCAATGCCCACAGAAGTGGAGTTGGACTGCACTTTGCTCAGCAGGGCTTTGCCGTACTCGCCGTTGTTAAAGTTGAGCACTCCGCCTGTGCCTGGACGAAGTTCAAAATGGTGGGTGTTATTCTGATCACCGATCGCCAGGATGCCGAGCTTCTTGATGCCATCCAGTGTGACTACGGCATTGGTGCTGACATTGGAAGTGAGGCTAACAACACCGCCGATGGAGTTTGGAGTCGATGCCGGTCTCCAGTTCGTGGCCGTGTTCCAAGAGCCACTACCAGCGAGATTGTAGCTGTTAAGCAAAATCGGAATCGCAGTCGGCTGAGTGATGATGGTGATGATGCCATAGGCAGCGAACTGACTGACATCATAGACCAACCCGTTTGCGAGTGTGGGCAAAATGAGGTCGCCTCCACCAGCGCCTCCGTTTCTGTAATTGGTGCCAACATTGAAAGATGACAGACCCGAAAGCGCCACCCAGTCTCCCAGATCGAAGACCTGACCACTCGCCGCCGCAGCGACGAAGCCACCATCAACGATGGTGAACTGTGTGTGGTTGAGGACAAGATTACCATTGATCACGATCGAGTCATGGGCTCCAACAGGGATAGCTTTGCCATTCCACGAAGTCGGCCCACTCAGAGCCACTTGCGTATCTCGATAACCGCCAATGGAATCGTACTCGCCCGAGAGCAGAGCGGAATTAATGCCCGCATCAAAAAGCGTGTGGCTATTCAGTTGGAAGTCTGCCAGGGAGCCATCATTGAGCGTTAGATTGCCATTGATCGTCAGCGTGCCAATAGACGCGCCACCATTGTCCCCTGGGCGGAGAGTGGCCCCAGCGTTGAAGGCATGATTCGTGCCATCCAAGAAATCATTGACCAGCGTACCAGCGGTACCATTGACCATGCCTGTGCCAGATAGAATTGCGCCTGCATTCACCGTCGTAGCCCCAGTACCCGTCTTACCTACGCCTCCCTGACCTACTTGCAGGTTGCCTCCATTGACCACCGTCGTTCCTGCATAAGCATTGGAATTGCTTGCGAGCCGCACTGTGCCTGCGTCCTCCTTCACGAATCCGCCTGAACCAGTGATTGCGCTGGTGATGTAGGTGTCTCCCGCACCGCCAAAAGTGACCGCACCGGTGGTGTTCACCCCTCCAGTGGCAACTGTGAGCACCTGCCCACTGGTGAGCACATTGACACGCCCACCCCCAGCAGCCACCGTGAAACCACGGGTGTAAGTATCTGTGTTGCCCGCATAGGACAGCGTACCCTGATGGCCAGCGTCTCCCAACACCACTGCCGAAGATGCACTGCCGAGATTGCTACCAGCGCCAGTGATGTCTGTGGCAACCAGCGTACCTTCTGCAATCGTGGTAGCCCCCGTGTAGGTGTTCGCCCCTGAGAGTTTCCAGGTATTGCTGCCTGTTTTAGTCAAGGATGTTGCCCCGCCATTGTCACCAATGAGCACGGAGAGAACATTGGTCAGTGAGGCGTCGCTCGTGCCCGTCAGTGTCAGCGTGCGCGTACCCGGTGCTGTGAAGGCCATGGCCGATGCATTTGTGAATACCAACGCACCAGTGCCCGAGGCATCCAGTGTTCCTGCACTCACTCCGGTACCGAGTGTAAAGAGACGATCTGTGCTCGTACCGGAGCCTGTGTAGCGCAGTGTGCCGCCATTGATAACCAAATTCGCAGCAGCATTACTGGATGCGCCGATCGCACTAGCCAGTCCGCCGTTCTGAATATCGGCCACGCTCAAAACTCCACCCGTGATGGTGGTGACTCCTGTATAGCCATTGCCTGGTGCGGCATTGAAGGAGATCGCGCGGCTGGTTTCTGCGTCTTTGTGGATCGTGACATCGTCGCCGCTGTCCACTGTTACGGTGTAATCACCGCTCGGATCGGGGTTGCCATTGGCATCTGTTGTGTCACCAACGCTGAGGGTGTTCCCAGGAATGTTGAGGTTGATGTCTTCTGCGGGTGCCAGAGCTTCCGTGGTTTGATTGAGCGTGAAGCTGAGACCACCTGGGTCAATGGCCACAATGTAGGAACCTGGTTTGATCCCTGCACCGGTGATCACTTGGTTCACGATAAGGCCCGCTGCATTGGCTTGGATGACTGCTGTTCCATCCATCACACCAGGTTGGCCACTGACACCATTGTTCGGCGCAATCACCCAAGTCCCCGCACCGGTTTTGGTAAGCGAGGTTTTGTTCGACGTATCGAAGTCGCCCAAAGCCAGATTCATCGTGTTGGTGCCCAGATTGCTACCCGTGAGGGTGAGTGTGCGCGCTCCGCTCTGGTTGTTAAATCGCATGGCCCCAACGCCGGTAAAACTGAGCGCTCCGGTGCCAGATGAGTCAATGGTGCCTCCACTGGAACCCACGGAGAAGAGTCGATCTGTGCTGCTGCCTGTGCCGACATAGCTCAGCGTGCCTCCATTGATCACCAAATTAGCGGCATCACTCGTGGCAGAGCCAATGCTGCTGGCCGTGCCACCATTGGCAAGAGCGGTGACACTGAGTGTCCCACCATTGATCACAGTGGCACCAGTGTAACTGCTGCTAGCACTGTTGAGCACCAACGTGCCTGTTCCAGCCTTGGTCAGTCCAAAACCAAAGAGATTGTCGCTCACAGCTCCGTTCACCGTCAGTGCATTGGATGAGTTGATCGTCCATGTTTGATTCGCGCCGAGGCGCACATTGCTGTTGATGGTGTGGGCTCCCGACCCTGCCTCAGTCGTGATACCCGCACCAATGATGGTCAGCGTGTTATTGGAGATGCTGATGCTGCTAGTGGCTCCTGCGCGGAAGGTGAGGCTGGCGATCGAGCGATCTGTGAGCAGCGTAGTGGCAAAATTTGTGGCTCCCGTATCCGTGGTAAAGAAAACATTGGAGAACGAACCGGGGGTGGTGCCCAAGGGCGTGGCACCTGAAGCCGACGTAAACCAGTTTGCAGCCGTATCCCATGAAGCATTGCTCACTCCCTTCCAATAAGCGTCCTGGAAGCTGGCGGCTGCCACGTTCAACACAATCTTATCCGTCAACTGCTGAAGACTCAGAGAATAGCCATTGGCACCGAGGATGATGGCGTTGTTGAGCAGCGTGAAATCGTTGGCAAAATTACCCGAGGTGACCGTCAACCCACCAGAGAGGAAGGTGACAAGGTCGTGCTGGCCCACCGTCAAGCTGCTGATGCCGGTCTGCGGCAGGATGGCGATGGTGGCACCGCTCTGATTGATGGTCACTCCGCGCGACACGGAGATCGTGTCTGTGCTATTGGCACCGCTGCCAATATCAAAGGACATGCGCACCGTCGGGTCGGCATCATTGGTGGAGCCGATGACCAAGCCCGGTCCTGCAAAGCTGCTGTGCTGTCTCAGATCGAGCAAGCCGCCGGAGTTGTTGTTGGCCATGCTGAAGTTGGCTCCCGCATTAAGTACGAGTTTCGCTCCCTGCGCAGACACTCCGGTACTGCCAGCGACATAACTGCCAGCCGTCTGCACGGAGAATGTGGCACCATTGGCCACGGTGATGGCGGTGTTGGCAAGTGATCCTGCCGTCACCGCAAGAGTTCCGGCGTTGATGTTGGTCGCTCCCGTGTAGGTGTTTGCCGCCGTCAGAGCCCACGTGTTTGATCCTGATTTCGTCAACGAGGTAGCCCCTGAGCCATTGTTAGCCACGGTCATACCGAAGACATTGACGATGGCGGCATCTGAGGTGCCGCTCAGAGTCAGGCTCCGGCTCTGATTGGCCGTGCTATAACCAAGCGAACCCGAGGTGAATGCCAGTGCACCGACACCAGAAGCATCAATGGTAGCTCCACCCGCAGCGATGGTGAAAGCGCGATTCGTCGAAGTTGCGACACCCGTGTAACGCAACGTGCCATTATTGAGCACAATGTTGGAGGCACTGCTGCTAGCCGCGCCGATGCCGCTGACCGCACCGCCATTGCCGAGCGTGCTGATGCTGATAACGCCACCGTTGATGGTCGTGATGCCGGTGTAGTTGCTAAACGCACCACTGAGTGTGAGCGTGCCCGAACCCTGCTTGATGAGAGAGAAAAGGTTGGAAGAAGCTGAGGTGAGAACCCCTGAGAACGTGGTGCTCGTATTGTCGCCACCCACGGTCAGCGTGGAGACCAGATTGGGGAAACCTGTACGAGAGTCATGGGAGTTCGTGACCACACCAGCCCCAGCCAGCGAGCCGACGGTCTCACTGCGTCCCGCCATGTCGAGCATCGCTCCAGCCGCGATGCTGAGTGCTGTGCCATCAGGAAGCACTCCGTCATTGGTGCCTGCGGCATAGCTGCCGAGAACTAAAACGCCATCATTGATGTTTGTGGCACCACTCCAGGAGTTGTTGCTATTCGTGAGGACGAGAATACCACGCCCATCCTTGGTAAAGCCCACCCCGTTGGTGATCTGACCGCTGATATATCCTGTGGTCCATGGGCTATCGACGGTGATGGTGCGTGAGGCTCCGCCGAGGTTCATGCCGCCTGTGAGCGACAAATCGTAGCTGGTGTACCAATTCGAGGTGTCACCACCAAACGTAAAGTCACCCGCCAGTGTAATCGCATTCCCAACCACCGTGGTGAAGCGCAGCGTGTTGAGAGAATTCGTCGAGAACGCCTTATGGCTCATCGTAAAGATCTTATCCCCTGGATCGAGCGCGGTAATGAAAGTGCCCGTCCTGATCCCACTCCCCACCAGAGCCTGCCCAACCTGCAAACCAAGGCCGGAGATGGTGCTAGCATCATTGAGCGTCACATTGAGATTATTGTTGGTGGTCGTGGTGGCAACCGCAAGGCGATTAGCCGCTTGAATCGTTGCATGGGTTCCAGGCCCACCTCCACCGATCGTAAGTGTGCCAGTGCCAACAGCACCGCTGGTGGGTGCACCAGCCGGCCCAGTGGTATTGATGCCAAAGATGAGCGTGCCATCGCGCAGATTAAATCCACTGCTATATGTGCTCGCTCCGAACAAGGCGAGGGCACCACTCCCCTCCTTCGAAATCGCGGCGCCAGAACTGGCGATTCGTGAAGTGATGATCAAACCGACAGGAGAGAGACCTGAGACGTTAATTACCGGCGCAGCATTGGCGAAATTCACAAGAGAGTTGCTCGCACTGTTGGTGGCAGCCGCGATCACTGGCGTCGATCCCGTATTATTATTCACCACCGTGATGGCATTGGCATCCGTCAGATTCAACGTGTGCAGGCCAGAAGGTGCATTGAAACGAACCGCTGGCTGCGCAGTCCCCCCTTCATTATTGAAGGAAATACCAGCCAGTGTGGTTGTCGTAGCCGATCCATAGTTGGCAAAGGTGAGGCTCGCGCCACCATTGAGCGTCACATGACTGGTGGCTGCGATCTGCCCTGTGGTGGCGTCAAACTTGTTGGTCCCCATCGTAATAGACGCATTGTTGACGACAAGGTCTCCCGTGATGGCGATCTCCCCAGCGTTCTTGTTAAGGTTCAGCGTGCCCTGATTGACATAAACGGTGCCCGTGTAGGTGTTCGAGCCACTGCCTCCTGCGGAACCCAGCACCAACGTGCCTCCACCACTTTTGATGAGATCATAAGTGCCAATGAGTTTTGTGTTGAGTGACGTAGTGCCTTGATTGATGAAGATGAAGAATTCAGGGCTATTCGATGTCAGCGCAGAGGAGGCATCGTAGGAGTTGATCACAGTGCTGCCACCATTGGCTACGTTCGTGAGCAATCCCGTGGTGAGAGTGAGTGTCGTACCCAGAGAGGTCGAGTTTCCGAGGGTAAGGGTGCCCCCGCCTCTCCTCAGAGAATTAAGCGTTTTGGACACCGTGAGTGTGCGGTTGGAGCTATCGTTGATGTTCCATGTCGCCTGAGTATTCGATGCCGTGAGATCTCCTCCATCATACGCAGCGAACACATTGCCCCCAGCAAACACGTTTCCACCCACAATGCTTCCCAATGCACCTACGCCCACGCCATCCAGATAGGTGGCAAAGCTGTCCCCATTAACGACTGCCCAGCCCCCAATGATGCGATTGCTGAGCTGCGACTGAGAGAAAGCAGCTCCATTGATGTTCGAGATCAGGGTGCGCGCATTGTTATTATTCCCAGTGCCCCCCATGCCAACATTGGTCACAAAATTCACCATGCCATGATCGGATGCAGCCCGATCCAAATTACCGATTGAGAGTTGCACCGCGCTACCAGCATTCACTGCTGGGAATAGATTAATGGTGCTGCCTCCGCGCTGGATGGTCACATTGTTAAACGCAACCGTTGTGTCGAAGGAGCCACCTCCCTGAATGGTGAAGGTACCTCCCATCAGATCAAGCGGCACCGCTGCTGCCACGCGTACGGGATTGGAATTGTCGAGTGGATTGAGTCCACGGTTATCCCACAGTAACTGAGAATAGTTGACGGAAATCGAAGATGTTCCTGAAAGCGCACCACTATCTTGAAGACTGAGGGTGTTGCCACGAATGAGGGTAGCTCCAGTGTAGCTGTTGGCATTGCTCAAAACGAGCGTGCTGTTGCCGCTCTTGGTCAGTCCCAAGTTGCCGGTCAGAGTCCCTCCAAAGGTGGTGCTGCCTGTCGTCGTCGTCAGCATCACGGCAGTGCCTGAGCTATTGGTAATCTCCCCTCCCACCGGCAGCGCATTTGCAGTCCCCAGAGTACCGATCATCTGATCGCCGCCATTGAGATCGAGTTTACCGCCATTCATGTAGAGGCTCGTGTAGGCAGCCACGCTCGTGCTGGTACTGAGATCTTGCCTGACTACGCCCAAAGCATTGTCCGAACCATCCAGCATGAGCACACCATCATTCACGATGGTGTTGCCATAGTAATAGCTACGCTCGCTGAGCGTGAGCGTGCCTGCTCCCGCCTTCACGATGCCTCCAGTGGCACCCCAAACTGTGCCCGTAATGTTCAAATTCGTATTGGCACCGATGGTGTGGAAGTAGAGCCAGCCACTGTAGGTACTCAGGCCGGGAAGCGTAATCCCAGTGTTTCCTTCAAAGGCAAGGATGCCCCCCGTGCGCACAAACTCCGTGAGCATGCCACCCCCAGCGTTTACTAGGTTTCCACCCCAACGCGTCTGGAGTCCGAATGCGTCTGCCGAATATCCTGAAGACGAGGTGTACCCGATTCCACCACCAGACAGCAATCGCAGACTATTGACTGCCGCACTGTAACCATTTGAGATCGATTGGTTGGTGCTCAGGGAGAAATTGTCCTGCGAAGCACTCAACAACACCGTACGCATTTCATTGGCAGCAAGAGGACGTACATAACCAGAAACGGAATCTTTGACTGCAAAAGCAGTCCCCTCCCCAGTCAACGAATAATCCGCGATGATGTCCGGCCTGACGATCATCTTGTATGTGCCGTTGCCATTGCCTGAGGTGGCCTGCCCAGCGATATTTTGAAAATTGCCCACCGCAAGGTTGGCAAAACCGTTCTGCACTCCAGCCACACCAGCGGCATTCATGTCCCCGCGGAGAAGCAGTGTGCCTCCCGTGCTGAGTCCGGAGAGCGTGGTCACATTCACCGTCACATTGCGTGCCGGATCGGCGTCGAGGTTAATCAAACCTCCCCCATTTGCCACGGTGAGGGTGGTAAGCGTCTCTGTGGTGTTTGCACCGCTATTACCGAGTACGGTCAACGTGCCTCCGCTGACATTGAGTGTGGAAGCAGGCAACGCGGTGAGGGGAGAAGCCAAACGATTGTTGGTGTTGGTTGTGCTGTTATCGAGCAACAGCGTACCACCTCTCTGGATCGTATGGGTGGGCATCAGAGCTTTGCCAGTACCACTGTATGCCAGCGTCCCTTGAGAAATGGTCACCGTGCCGCTTGATCCGCTGAGGTTGTTTTGCGTGCCCGTGATAGAAAGTGTGCCCGTGCCTACTTTGGTCAGAAAGACTGAATTGGGCACGGCATCGTTGAACCGATTGATCTGGCCAGAGAAAGTCGTGCTGGCATTGTTGAATCCAACCGACAGAGAAACCGTGTTGGCAACGCTGTTAAACACAGACCCACTTCCTGACAGTGCTCCCCAAACGGTGGTGTTGCCGTTGAGATTCAGAGAGGATCCTGAGTTAAGCGTGAGCGTTGAGAAGCGCGAGCCGCTGTTGAATGCTCCGGACTGGATGTTACCCGCAGTCACATTGACCGGCCCGGTAAAGGTGGACTGATTGATCTGAAGTACACCATTGCCGTTTTTGGTAAAACCTCCTGAAGAGCCCACCAATCCGCCGAGAATCAGCCCAGGCGTCGTAGGAGCAAAATCTGTGAATGAATTAAAATCATAAGTGTTGACCGTGACCGTGGAAGGCGAAGTGCCCAAGTCGATGCGCCCGACCACCAGAGGCGCAGCCGCTGGATTGAACGGATTGGACACGATACCGGCCGAACCAATGGTCAACAACCCCTCGCCACTGCTCACCGTCGGCGCAGTGGTGCCACCCCCCGAACCGTTGAAAACTAGCCCTTGAAGAGTCTGCTCACCTGCCAGTACCAAAAGCCCCATGCCATTGATGGTCACAATGTTACTAGCGTCGATCACCCCTCCGGCCTCCTGGGCAAGAATAGCACTGCCAGAGTTATAGCCGCCATTGATGGTGATGCCACCACCCGGAAGTGTCCCCGTACTACCCACCACGAGAGCTCCCGCATTGACCACTGTGCCGCCCGTATAGGTATTTGTCGCGTTGAGTGTGAGGTTTCCTGATGAATCTCCAGAAGACAGGATCAATCTTACTGCGCCCGTACCATTGTCAGCAATGGCAGCATTCATGGTGAAAGTACGACCTGTGTTGTAGCTGTAAGGCAGGGTATGAATGTAAAGATCGCTCGGCGTATTCAACGTACCGCTCGTAATCGTGCCATTATTGATGGAAATATTCACGTTATTAGTCCCGATAGCCAATAGCAGGCCACCTCCCTGAAGAGTGAGCTTCCTACCTCCAAGATTAACAACTGTCGCCGCAGCGGTTGGGTTGATGAGGGAGAAGGTATTGACCGTCGTGTCGGCGACAAGAGGGCCGACGCTTGCCGTAGCGCGAATGTTATCCGTAGCGAGCGGTGTACCGGTAAGCGTGTTGACTGAATATCCAGCAAAGCCGGTCTGCCCCAAGCGGCCAACGCCAAGCCCGGGAATGTAGCTGGCAAACTCACGGTCCACCACGGCCCAAGGGCCGATCAAATTGTTGGTCAGCCCCGCCCCAACAATGTTCGTCGTGGTATCAACTCCATTGAGGCTGTTAATCAGGATGCGTCCGTTATTACCGATCAGACCCAAACTATTGTCCGGGAAGCGCAATGTGGCCGTAGATCCCACCGAGCGTGAGAGGGAGCTTAGGGTCAGTGTCGCCGAATTGATGCCCGTTCCTCCAGCGGCGGCCTGGATCATGTTGAAGCCCTCAAGCAATGTCACACTGCCTACGGCTTGCGAGGTTTCCGTCTGTGCCCTGCCCTGATAAATCAGCGAGCCGCCACGCATGGAGATCGGCGCACTGAGATTCACACGATTGGCCAGTGCATAGTTGACATTATCATCTAGGCGCAATGCTGCGTAGTTGATGGTGATGGAAGAAGTGTTGGTCAACTTACCACCATCAACAAGACCGTTGACTCCCCCGGCAAAGACTGTAGCTCCATGGTAAGTGCTTTCATTGAGAAGATTGTAGGTCTGAGGACTGCTCTTGAAAAAGCTCATGTTACCAGCGCCCGTCTCTTCTTTAATCACGCCACCCCAGTTAAAACCGCCGCTATCCGCACCGAAAATGATGGCCGCTGCGGCAGCGTTGCTGTTGGTGATGGTGCCAGCGTTGCCCGAAAGAGCCGCGCCATCGCCGCGCGTACCATAGGCGAGTTGCGAGGTGCCATTAAGATCCAGCGTCGCCCCAGGAGCGATGATGAGGAATTGATTTGGCGTGAGGGTGTTGTTTCCGCCGTTGAGCTTTACCGTACCGGCATCGATCACAAAATCTCCCGTCAGTGTTTGCCCACTGATATTAGCCACCCCTGCCATGTTGTTCGGCGTATTGAGCACGAGTGTGCCTGGCAGGTTTTTGACAAATCCGCCAGTGCCATTAAGCAACCCGGTCACTGTCAAAGTATGGCCTGCGTCCACAGAGACAAACCCCTGTGCATTAAACTGCAGGCGCGGTACACTGATGATGTTGTTTCCACCAATGCTGAGGAGGGCACCGGAACTCAAAGTTAATGTCGCTCCCTGCGTCACAATTCCAGAACCGACATTGATGCCACTACCACTCAATTTAAGAGAATTGAGCGTCCGGTTCGTTGTACCCGCGAAGGTCGGAGTCGCTGTGACAAGCAAGTTTGCAGTACTCGAAGCGGTGTCGATGTTGTTGGAGGCCGTGTAAGTAACTGCCTGGATGTTACCGCTACCGCCGCTGCCATTGTAGGTGGCGAAATCCACGCCATTCACCAAAGCACGCTGAATGATGCCACCAGTCATCCCAGGCGTGGTGCTGAAGGCGATCCTCTGAGATGTGTTAAGCGTACCCGTAAAATTGACCGTTGCACCAGTGTTGATGGTCAGCGCGGAGAAAGTCAGCACATTACTGCTCCCCCCAGGATTAAACTGAATGGTGCCCGGAGCGCCGCGATTCACCGTCAATGTACCCAGAGTTTGACTCGATCCCGAACCGCCTGAAATCGACACCGTACCGCCAGTCAACGTCAGTGCGCGCGCTCCCGACATATGAGCCAGCCCTCCTTGGAGGTCCAAGATGCCCGATGGCCCCTGCACCGTGATAGTACCAGTGCCGCCGATCGACACGCCTGAAGCCATGCTGAACGTCCCCTCGTTGATGGTCAATCCCCCGGTAAACGAGCCACTGCTCACCCCAAGGTTAAAGGTGCCGCTTCCCATCTTGGTGAGAGAGCTGACCGCGCCGATCGCACTTCCAGTTTTGTTGATGTTCCCAGCCCCAGCAAAGATGAGTGCCTGCGCGCCCGAGATGGCTCCGGTCAAATTCAGTGTGGCAGATGCGTCTGCGCCAATGGCGGTTGTGCCATTGAGGGTGATCGCACCAGAGACGGTACTCGCCGCGCCGGCCAGTGCTTGCAGTGCACCGCCAGTATTAATACCCGTGCCATTCAATGTGAGTGCTTCGGCAGTGGTGATGCCGCCACTAAGCTGCAACGCTGCACCAGTTCCGGTAACCACCGTGTTGCCACTCGTAGTTCCTAGAGCAGAGGCATTTGAAACCTTGACCGTCCCTGCGGCAATGGTGAGCACTCCATTCCAAGATGAGTTGGCCGCATTAAGCACCAGCCCCCCGTTGTCATTCTTCTGCAAAGCGTTGGCGGCCGCCCCCAAGCTGAACGCACTGTCGAGCGTGAGCGTGTTGCCAGCCGTTACCTCAATGGCATTGCTCGCCTTGCCGAGGATGATCGTACGGCTCGTGGCAAACGTACCTGTAGCACGCAGCCCTGAATTGGTCGCCGTACCGACATCCAGCTTAATCTGGTTGGCCGCATTGCCGAGCGCGGCATCACTCGAAACCGCGAGTACTCCTCCCCGAATATCCAGCAGCCCCGTGAAAGTATTAGCCCCCGTGAGTGCCAGAGTACCGTTGCCAATCTTGACGATACCCGAAGCACCTGATATTGGCCCACTCATTAACAGACCCGGTACTGCGTTCGACCCAGTCGCATTCGCGACGCTGATTAACTGATTCGCTCCGAGCGTGGCAGCCCCCGTTAACTCCAAGCCATAGCCGTTATTATTAGTCACCATCAAGGGGCCATTGAGCGCAAAAGCCGCCATCTGCAGCGTCTTGTTGGAAGCAGTCGCAAACAATGGCGCATATGTCGTGCCCAGTCTGCCCAACGTCAAATTCACCGGCCCTGTCGGCACCAGGGTAATGCCGGGGTTGATGATCTGTCGTGAGCCTGTGCCATCGCCATCATGCAGAAGGGAAAGATTTCCATCATTCAGATTCACCGTGACGGTATTGCCTGAGACGAGATTCCCCAGTGCCAATGTGCCGAGGCCCGTCTTGGTGATGGTGATGGCTCCGGGTGAACTCTGCCGCGTCACCGTACCCAGTGCCGCAGTCATACCTGGATTGACTACGTCGATGGTGACTGCCCCAGGCAGAGTCACCAAGCCACTCAAGGTGAGGGTGCTGAGCGTGCTGCCACTCACGACGGTGCTATCGAAGGTGAAGTTCCCGGCTGCATTCACCGCATTGCCAATTGTGTGATTGCCGTTGGTGACCAATGAGGTGCCCGCAGACAGATTCAGCGCGCCAGTGCCCAAGGGGCCCGCAGTAACTACGCCAGGAGAGCCTCCATTAAAGACACTGCTCGCAGCCACCAAGATGCCTCCAGACTGAAGGTTGACCCCGCCAGTAAAGGTGTTGGCTCCACCCAATTGCAGCAGTCCGTCTCCATTCTTATTGATGGAAGCCCCGCTCCCCGTCATGATGCCACTGATGTTCAATGTTGGCAGCAGCGGTGCCAGACTCACCCCATTGGCCTTCACTGCCGAGACATTGAAGTTATGCGCTCCGGCACTAAGATTAACTTGGCCTGCTCCAGCAAAGTTCAGCGTCGAGTAACTCCCTGGAATCGAGTATGTCAGCGTGGCAGCAGGGGAAGTGGCCGTGGCATTGCTCGATAGCGTAAAGTGAGTGTCGTCCACGATGCTGGCAATGGTGGCACCATCGGGAATGCCAGCTCCACTCACGGATGCCCCCACGACCAAGCGCGCCGTGGAGCCAACAGTCACCGTCGCACTACCGCTGACGGTGGCTGAAGTGATCGCCTCACGTCCCGTCGTCATAATCGTACCCGAGCCAGTGACTGCGGCAGACAAGGCCAGATGCCTAGAATCCAAAATCTCCGCTACCGTCGTTCCTGATGGGATACCGGTGCCAGTCACCACAGTACCGACTGATATCCCAGCCGTGGAACCCACCATCACCACTGAACTGCCAACAATCACGTTGGATGTCAGAGTTCCCGTAGTGATCGTGGACGTGCTCCCGAGATTGTCTGATGTCGCCGTGATGTCACCATTCAGTGTCAATGTGCCTGTGCCGACATTGAGTGTGGGCGTATTGCCCCCGGTGTTGTTGAAATCCAGTGCGGCGAGCGTCTGATTCAGGCCGTTCAAATCCAGCGTGGAACCACCCAGCAAATGCACTGTAGCTGTGCTGTTGATCTGGTTTCCTCTACGTAGCAACACGGTGGAGGAACGCTCTTGATAGGAGGTGCCGTTGGTACTTGCACCGCCGGTGATGGTCAAATCTCCCGTACCCAGTGCCAAGCCGCTCGCAGCATTGAGCACCACATAACCCGCGTTCACATAAGTGCCTCCCGTGTAGGTGTTGTTGCCAGTGAGGATGACCTCGTTGGTGCCGATCGCATTGGTACCGTAGGTAGTCGATACCCGCCCCTCCGTCCCATTGATCACAAGAGCCAGAGGATCCGAGCCATTATTCACAATGGTGGCATCCACGATCACATCCCGGTTGTACACTGTGCCCACACCGTTCACATAACCCAAGGCGTGCAGGTAAAGAGTATCCGCCACTGTGTCCGGCGTTCCCCCAGCGGTGAGATTGCCGTTGCCAAGGGTGATCGGCATGTAGAGAGCACTGTAGAACGTCTGATTTGAAGCCGATGAAATGTTGGCATTGGCATTCTGTGCTAGAGTTATGGTTGTTCCGTTGATTGCCGTAACCACAGAGCCTAGCAATGAAGAGCCCACCACGAGCGTCGATGGCAGTGATCCCAACACCACAGTTTGACTACTGGTGGAGCTGTTCACCACCTGAACAGTGGGCGAGCTGAGATCAAAACCTTGCGAAGCAATCAAGCCACCACTGGTGAGATTCAGCGTGTGCCCCCCGAGGTCGAGAGTGCTGTTGCCGCTCACCACCATTGCCAGACTGTTCACATTGCGGTCTGCCGTCAAGCTGACCGTCTGTGGGAGCGTCAGCGTTGGATTCGCTGCTCCCAACGGTTGAGTAATAGTAAACTGGGTACCGTTGAGTATGGAGGCTACCGTTGCCCCGGCAGGGATGCCACTACCCAGCACCGCATCTCCCACTCGCAGGTTACTGGTGCTCGCGACGGTCAGTGTATTGCTTCCAATAAGGCCTTTGGAAGCCACGCCAGGATAGGTCATCCTGATATTATCCGTAGCTCCACCTGCATTGATATCGTTCGGTGAGTATCCCGCATAGCCCACTCCATTGAGAGCACCCACCCCTGTTCCTGAACTATAACTGGCAAAGTCGCGCTCAAACACCGCCCATCCTCCGATGAGGTTGTTGGTGAGCGTCGGAGCACTGGTAAAGAACACGCGAGCTCGGCTATTATCGAGCACTCCATCCACATTGAGAAATCTCAGTGTGGCATGTGCGCCAGCCTGTACGCCCAAGCTGGCAAAGGTTACCGTAGAGCTATTGATTCCTGTACCAGGCTCAGCGACGTCGATAATGCTATTGCCTTCAGCCAGAGTCAGCGCGCCAAAGTTTTCATACCCATCTGCACCAAAGCGTGCTCGATACTGCAACATACCGCCGCGCATCAGCACTGAGGCACTGTCATTGATGCGGTCATTGAGGTTCTGATCGAGAATACTCGTGCTGTTATTGTTGCTGAGCAACAAGGTGGCCTGACTGATCTCGATGGAACTCGTGTTTTCCAGTGTTGCGGTACCTAGGAGCTGTGTGCGACCACCATTGAGAAGAGTGCTACCGGTGTAGGTGTTGGCCGAATAGAGATTCCAGTCCGTGAAGCCGCCGGCACTTGTGGAGCGTACGACAGAAATATCACTTTCAGACGGAACAGAATTGCCGATGGAGCCAGAAAAACTCACGCCGGCAGTTACCAATCCCAGAGTGGCCATGCTACCTGAGGTATTGATGACAGCCCCTCCAGTCCCTGGGATCATGTTGGCATACTGTGCTGTAGCCGTATCAGTGCGCAGATTAATCAAGGTCTGCGCTGTGCCATTCAAATCCAGATTCCCTCCCTCTAACACAAGGCTATTGTTATAAAAGAGCGTATTGTCCCCGCCTGCGAGTTTGAGCGTGCCCTCATTCACACGCATGGTGCCATTGAAGAAACTTTGTGAGTTAAGAGACAGCTCTCCAGCTCCTGCCTTGGTAAATCCGCCAGAAAATGATGTCACGGCACTAGAAACGGTCAAATTACCCAAGGCAAAGACGATCATCTCGCGGTTGGCACTCGTTGAAATCCGCCCTCCACTCACCCCTGCATTCCCCGAGAAAGCGAGCAGCCCGCCGCTATCCAACACGAGCGTCTGCCCTGTGCTCAATGAGACACCACCACCGCCGCCCTGCAAAGTCAGCGAATTGACTGTCATCGAGTTTCCTGACAAAGAAGCATTGATGTTCCCCATTGAAGTCAAAACGACATTCAACGGCGTGGCCACCCCGCCGAGGTTGTTGGTCAGCGTAGTCACATACTCCGAGTTTGCCAAGGGGCGCAGCAATCCTGTTGCTGTATCCGCTGTGGCGAAGGAGTCTCCCAAGCCACCCACGGTAGTATCAATGATCGCATAAGGAAGGATCCCTTTGTTTGCAGTGCCCACTGCACCCGCCTGACCCGTAAAAACATATCCCGTTCCGGTAGCATGAATGGTAGCCGTATCCGCCGCAGGCGCATTTCCCAAGTTGCTACCGCGGAACAAGACCGTACTCCCTGACGAACGTGTGACCGCTCCTGTGATGAACTCCACCTGCTGCCCACTCCCTGCAGTGAGGGTAATGACATTCTGTCCTGCAGAGAAGGCCAGACCTCCCGTAGTAACCTCAGATGAAGTACCGGCGGAACTGCCGAGAAGATTCACCGTACCGCCATAAAGACTCAACGCCCGATTGCTCAACCGATTCGGGGTATTCGTGCCTGTGTTGTCGATCTGCAATGTCCCGCCTTGAGTGACATACACCGTGCCCACTCCCCCTCCCGTACCGGGAATGCCGAGCGTACCCGCTCCCTCAAGTGAGAGTATCCCTTCATTCACATACACGCTTTGCCCAGGGAATGCGTTCGCCGCGGTCAGTTTCCAAGTACCGGTGCCCACTTTGTCCAGAGAGAATGTACCATTGGCAAGATTGCCATTGTACTGCATCGCCGTACTGATCGTCCCTGTCCCAGCACCCGTCAGGCCGATCCATGAACCACGCCCACTGCCGGATGTGCCAACACGCCCGGTGATCACCCCGGTAATATTGAGAGTCGAGGAAGCATCCACGCCGATGAGCGCAGCGCGCATTTGGGCATCTGTGCCGCTCGCACCGGAAAATGTGATTCCACCCGACCACGTGTTTGCACCAGAGACACTACGCAAGGCTCCACCACCATTAATACCGGTGGAGGTAACGTTGTTGCCAGGAGTAAACACCAACTGCTCTGCGACCGTGATGCCGCCGCTGAGCTCGAGCGCGGCAGCAACATTGGCGATGAGAGTGCCACCAGTGGTGACATTGGTCCCTGGATTGAAACTTCCAGCGAGCCCCAATGCTCCTGCATTGGTGATGCGTACCACGCCCTGCCCAACCGTGAGATTGCCATTCCAGCCAGATTGAGCCTGGGTCAATACCAGCGCACCTTGATCATTTTTCTGCAAGTTGTTGGTGTTGACTGGGATTGAGAACGCCGAGTTCATCGTCAGCGTATTTCCATTCGTCACATCAACCGCGTTGTTCGTGGCGTTGAGGACGATGGTGCGGGAGGTCGCGAAAGAACCGATGGCGCGCAGTCCGGCATTGGACGTGGCAGAGACATTCAACCTCACTTGGTTAGCAGCGTCCCCCAGGGCCCCATCATTGGCCACAGCAAGTACACCTCCCGTCACCTCAATGTTGGGCGTCACATACACCGTACCTGCAGAATCCGTGAGATTCTGACTGATCGCAAAGGTTGTTCCGTCGATGATCGTTGAAATCACGGCATTTGCCGGAATGCCGGAACCACTCACAGGAGAGCCAACCACGAGTGCTGCAGTGCTCGTCGTGGTCAGGATATTGCTTCCCGACGAACCAGAGGCGGAGATGCTGTATGTCCCGCCAAAATTATTACCTGCGTTTGCCAGCACGAGTGTACCACTGCCTGTCTTTTGAAAGGTGTAAGCTCCCGTCACCTGCCCGCTAAGGGTCAGCCCCTGAAGCAAATTCGAAGTCGTCGCAGTGCTCACCGAGAATACTGGAGCACTGGACAGAGTCGTAGCACCCGTCACCTCCAGGCCATAACCATTGCCATTGGCGATAGTCAAAGTGCCTTCCGCCATGTTGAGCGATGCAATTTGAGAATTCTTATTCGCTGCTTGCGCAAAATACGGCGCATACGTCGTTCCCAATCTCCCGACAGAAAGGGTGCCATTCCCCTGCACGGTCACATGCAGATTATAGTTAAAATTCTGCTGCCCCCCTGTACCGTCCCCATCCGTGTTGAGTGAGAGCGTGCCGCCTAGTCCCAGATTGACATTGTTCCCATTGAGTGCCTGCGGCCCTTCCACTCTCAGCGTGGCTCCGCCAGCAACGTCCACGTCACCTGAGAAACCGGAGTTATCTCCCGTCAGCGCCACAATACCACGGGCCGATGTCGCAAAAGAGCTCAATGGCAGCGGCAAGGTCAAGCTCAGGTTTACCGTTCCCGTAGCCGTGGCAGCATTGGACAGAGTCAATTGAGTGGGGCTGTTAATTGATTGGATTGTGGTACCCGCAGGGATGCCACTGCCACTGACGGACACTCCCACCGCCAGCCCTTCCGTGCTGCTCACGGTCACTGTCTGGCTGCCATTGGAAATCGACGCACTGGGGAGGGTGCCGTTTTGACTGGCCCCAAGGACACCAAACATACTGCCGGCATTCATCACTGTGGAGCGCACCAAGAGATTCGTCGTGGCATCTCCCGTAATATCGGAAGCCACCGAAAGAATTGTCCTCTGGTCTGAGGCGGATCTCCCAGCAGATACCGCATCCAGAGTCAATGTCAGGCCGGAGCCAATCGCCAAAGTCTTGCCAGCCCCCCCCAAAGTCGCAGTTCCCGCAGTCACGAGGCTCTGAATCTTCGCATCTTGTTGTACAGAGACATCGTTGGCATAGCTCGGCCCACCTCCCGTCACCGTAGCCCCTTTGGAATCCAGCACTAGACCTCCTCCATTGAGCAAAATACTTGCCGAGCCGATGGGATTATGACTCGATGTCGAACTCCCCACCAAAACGAGATTCCCTCCCTGCATCTCGATGGTAGTTCCACTTTGCAGGGAGTTGGCATTGTCCGTGCCACCAAAATAAAGACGACCGACACCGGTTTTAACCAGCGTCATATTCCGCCCTCCATCAGAAACGACCCCGTCAAAGGCGATGTTTGTATTGGATGCAATGGTCACAGTCCCCGCACCATTGACAGTGTCTCCCAACAAAGTCGGTGTAGCCAGCGTTCCTCCGAAACGGAGCGTCTGCCCGAATCCATCGGCATTCCCCGTCACTTCGCTGCCGGAAACGCCAGGCAGGTCACGGGATTGTACGGTCAGTGTCTTACCTGTATCAATCTTCAATGCCCCCAACTTTGCCGCAGTGAACTCTTGTCCGATGAGGTTGATCTTCGCGTTGCCAGTCAAATGAATGTCATTTCCGAGGTTGATCGCATTGCTTCCCAAGGCAGCAGTGTTCGTCTCAGCTTGGTACACATTGCCGATCACCTGACGCAGATTGTAATAATCGATAAAGTTAGTCGTCCCATAGGTGTCTGGACCTGAATAGGCAATGTTTGCAGATGCTCCACCGCTGCCCTGGACATAGTCGATCCGAATTTCATGCCGACCAGCAGCGAGGCTGATGGGAGCACTCGAAAGATCCCCCGTGGCCCCGTCTTTATTCAGCACAAGCACGCCATCAATAAAGATGCGTGCGCCATCATCCGTGTTGGCAAAGAAACTATAGTCTCCCGCTAGGTTGATATTGACCTGGCCAAGCCACTGCACCGCATAATTCGTCGCCCGCACCACAGCATTATTGGCACCAGCATCGGTATAGTTGATGGAAGTGTCCTGCCCACCATCGAGTACCGCAATGCTATGCGTCGGATCTATCGGCAACGAATTGAATGGCGTCGTGGGATAGGGCAGCGGAGTGGTGTAGCCTGTCGCTGTCTGAGTGAAATCCACCCGACCCGAATCCCCCGTCCCGGTCGTGGTAAACACACGTCCAGAAAAACCCGAATTCGCATTTCCTGATCCAAGCAAATCCAGAGCTGCTCCCGTTTCCAAAGTGACCTGGTTCGTTCCTAGTGGATTGGGATTCCCGGAGGCAATCTCCGCCTGGATCGTCACCTGATCCTTTACCGTAATGCCTCCGGTCAGGTTATTCGCATACGAGCCTGTGGCCCCAAGCACGAGCCTACCGCCATAGGAGCCAGGCGTCCCTAGCTCCTGAAACTGCACCGTCACCCCTTGGTTCCCCTCCAGTCGCGCTTTAATCGTGGCAATCACGTCATCGCTACTGGAATCTCCAGCCAAAACAATCGTCGGAGCCCCCCCAGCCAGCGTGAGGCTCTTCGAAGAGTCTTGTGAGGCCAGATTGACTCCGGTAGCAGCAAACCGCAGACCACCAGCGGTGATATTCTCCGTGAGCGTCACAAGACTGGGACCACCCAAAAACGGATCTCCAAACGAAGCGATGTCATTATTCGAGTTATTCCACGTGGTAGCCCCGGAATCCACACTCGCGGTAGGGTACCAAGTGGAGTCGGTTGTATTCCAATCACCATCGTAGGCGGGATTGCCCATATCACCCGGCTCCCCCCAGTAAATCGTGGCAGCACGCAGCGGTGTTGCAACCTGAAGGATCGCCACAAGGCAAGTCATGATCCAGCCTAGCAAGATGCGGTTTTTGCGTAGTGTTTTCATTAAAAGGAGTCGTGAAGAGCGGGAGAAAAAGGGGCCTTTTTTGGCAGGGTGTTTTCAGCGCGATCGCTGCAGCTTCGCCAGTGCTTGAATCCGAGTCTGCGATGCAGTCCTGCAACGTACCCAACGCCCACAGCAAATCGAAGCGACTCGGACGTCGTTTCTCACATGGTGTTTGGCGTATTCTTGCATGTTATGGCAAAGGATTTATTCAGACAGAGAACAACTTGCTGCTGAGACAAGGTTTCCGGGCATTACGTTCACAGAATAGCAACGCGGCGGCAGTCGAGTCAATGCAAATACATCGACCATACGAAAATCCGACTTTGCGAAGCTTTAGGGCACGACTTCAGCGGCTCCATCTAGGATTTCCACTCGAAAACTAGGCAAATCCCCAGAGTCTCGTGTCAGCAATACGCTGACTCGGTGCATTCCCACTCCCAGCTCCAGTTCTTGCCGTGGCTGCAGTCCTTTCAACTCGGCTTCATCCACCGCGACGATGACTCCCTTCACCGCACTCAAGCCTAGGGTGACTTTGCCACGACTGCCCAGTTTGAGTCCAAACTGCAAAATTCTCGGGAACCAAGGGTGGATTTTCTGAGGAGGCGGCAACTCGGCCAGCGGCACCTCGCCATTCACCTTGCTCAAAACCACCTGCCACGGGTAGGGATGCTTTTCGTCGTTCAAGGCGAAGCTGCCGACATGGCGCACATGGTCGATGTCGCTTTGCTGCATCTTGCCCATCACCCTCCAAGTGCGGACGAAGCGATTCGGAGCCGTCTTGTATGCCCCTTCCCGTCCCAATTCACTGAGAAAGCGCACAAGGTCCTCAAACTCATCTTCCCGCAGACTGGCCGTCAATCCAGGTGGCATCATGCTCACTGCACTCATTTGACGGCTGGCCACTGCGGACTTTGCCACCTTGATCAAGTGGTTGGACGGGTCACGAATCGTCAACTCATCGGCACCATCGTTCACCAGCCCTCCAGACACCACGCCGCCGTCCTTCTTCGTGACGACGATCATGTGATAGCCCTCTTTGATCTTCTTGCTCGGCTCCAGCAGGCTTTCGATGAGATAATCCACGGGAGCGGAAGCACCGATACTGACCAAATTCGGACCTAGCACTCCCCCTGCTTCACCGATCGCGTGACACGTCATGCAGAGCATCTGCTGGCGGCGGTAAATAGCCTCTCCGCGCGCAGGGTCTCCGCGCTCCTGCACTCTTGCGACCAAGGCCGCCATCTCCTCCGGCGTGAGCGGCTTGTCCATCTGCCGCAAATGCCCCGCCGTCTTGAGCGCATCCACCAAGCCCCCCTGCACTCCGCGACTGCTCGCCATACGGATGCCCTCAACGGCTACGAGGTCAGGAATCGTCTTGCCCGTCAACGCTTTGGCGAGCAGCCCTGGAAGCTGTTTATTGCGCAAAAAAGCAGCCAGCACGGGCTTCGCGCCATCCACATCCGCTTTCTCCAAAAACTCCACCGCTCGTTTCGCGGCCAAATTCGGACCTAGGGCGGTCAATCCCTCGATCATCAGTGCTCGGCGTCCCGCATCGGGAGACTCGCGGAATTGCTTGTCGAACAACTCCCGCACCTCTTCTCTGCCCAAAGACACCAAGCCCTGCATCGCTCCTCGGAGCAACGTCGGGGTCGTCTTGGCATCTGTCAGCAGGGCGACGAGCTTCTCCCGCGCAGCATCCACCTTCCACAATCCCGCCAAGACGGCGGCATGCTGCACCACCTCTGGCTCAGGCCGGGCAAACCACCCCATCACCAGTTCCGCCGCTCCTTCGGGAATGATCTTCCGATCCGTAGCTGCTTTGATCAGCGCATCCATCATGCCCGCGAAGTAGCGGGCCAGAGCGGCATCATTGACCATGGCTGCGATCTCACGCGCCTGCGCCGCATTGGCCGCATCGCCCGCCATAGCCAGCACCGTCGCCGTTTCCTCTCCGCTCAGCTTGCCTTCTTTCAGTGCCACAAACAGCGGCGGCAGCGCTTCACTGCGCCCCGTGCTCTTCATCGCATACACCAGCCGCTGCGCGTTCTCGCCGAGCTTCAACTGACCACTTTTGACCAAAGGCAACCACACGTCTGCCTGTTCGCGACACGTTTGCTCAAGCAGAAAATCCAACGACTCATCCATGGATTTATCCAGCACACGGAGTGCCAGCATCACCGCGCCCGGCTTGCGCATATCCGCCAACACAGCCACCGCCCAAAGGCGCACTTGCGCATCCTCATCTGCCACCGCCTGCTCCAGCACCTTCATCACCCCGGGCAGCTCACGCCAGCGGTGAGTCAAAATCCGCAGCGCAGCAGCGCGAATGCGCGCGTCGCGGCTTTCCCACAGACGACGCCACAGTGTCGGCGAAAACGCATTCACGCCTTCGCGCGCCCATGCCGCCTCCAGCAGCGCATGCGCATCCACAGACTGCGTCACGTCCAACTTCGACGCCCATGCGTCCAGCGCGGGCACCACTTTCGCAGCCCCCTGATCACGCAACTCACGCTTCGCAAAAGCGCGAACATATTTGCGATCGCTCTTGAGCATCTCCAACAGCTCCGGCACACCCGCACCAGCGATTTTTAATCTCGGACTCAGCGCGCGCCCCTTCATCGTCACCCGCCAAATGCGCCCATGGGCATGGTCACGCCGCGGATCGCGGAAATCGACTTCGCCGTGCTGGATGATCGGATTGTACCAGTCTGCGATGTAGAGCGCGCCATCCGGTCCCACTTTCACATCGATCGGGCGGAATGCGCGATGCGTACTTGCCAGCACGTCGGGCAATTGCTTCGCCGTGTAGCTGCTACCACTCCGTGCCAACGCAAAGCGATTCACCCGATTGCCACGGAAATCGTTGAGCACGAATGTCCCCTGCCAGTCTGCTGGGAAATGCGCGTCCTCGATGATCTCCAGCCCGCACTGCTTGGGCTGGCCAGGGCTCAATCCACGCAACACCCGCTTCGCCCCTGGCGATGTGGCAAACACACTGCCGGGGAAAATGAAATTGATCCCTTCACCGCCCGCCCCGTCGCACGCAAAACTCTGCCCCCAGCGATCAAACTCAAAGCCCCATGGATTGATCAGCCCTTTGCTCAAAATCTCCGCCCGCCGCGTCTCTGGGCGGAACTCCCACACCCCACCGCCCATCAGTCTGCGCACGCCATACGGCGTCTCCATGTGCGTGTGGATGTAGATCGACTGTAAAAAATACAGCATCCCTTCCGGCCCCCAGCGGAAAGTGTGCAGCAGGTGGTGCGTGTCCTCCGTCCCGAAACCACTGAGCAAAATCTTGCGCTCATCGGCCTTCAGGTCGCCGTCCTTGTCCTTCAGAAAAAGCACTTCGGTCGAATTCGCCACATACAGACCTCCATCTCCCGGCGCGAGTGCTGTGGGAATGTGCAGCCCATCGGCAAAGGACGTGGATTTGTCCGCTCTGCCATCGCCATTGGTATCCTCCAGCACCATCACTTGATCCTTTGCCGCCTCCCCAGGTTTGATGTGCGGATAGGTCGTGCTGCACACCACCCACAGTCTGCCCTGCGCGTCCCAGTTCATCTGCACCGGCTTCTGCACCATCGGTTCTGCGGCGAAAAGGTTCACCTCCATTCCTTCTGGAATCACAAAGGCCTTCAGCTCCGCCTCCGGGTTCGCATCTGGCAACTCCGCCAACGTGGCAGGCTGTGAAGCGAGGGCGGCCCCCATCAAAACAAATGAAAATAAGGCAAAGCGCAGAATCATGGCAGGAAACGATTGATTACGACTCCGACTCGCCTTCATGGCAAGTATTCTCTCACAAAGTATCGCGATCAGCCCCCGCTCGTCTTGGCACACGCCCGCAAAGTGCATGGACACCCCACCACAATCCGCCGCCAACATGTCCCTTCTCGCCCCTGATCATCGCACTCAAAGGGTTTCTCAAATCCTTGAGTGCCAGAGGCAGTGCATACCGCAGATACGCGTTCGATGAATGGCCGAACACACTCTTCGCAAGGGATTCCGCGTGGCAAAGCGTGGATTCTGGCTATGAAGAACACCGTCATGTCAGACGCTCCCTCTACTGATCAAGGCCGCTGGATTCGCGCTGCTTTGGTAATCTTCCCCGCCGGCACCATCCTGCTCGGCATCGCCAGCTTCGGCATCTGGCAATGGAAAAAAGACCGCGCCGCAGATCGCTCATTTAAGTACGCGCTGGCTTTGCGGAAGACAGCCACCGTCGAAGCCTTGCAGCGCCACGCAGAGATCATTCGCGAGAGCCTCTCCAAGACGGATTGGTTACTGAGCATTCCGGGTTATCTGGAATCGACCATGGGCGCAGAGAACATGGGTTACTCCGTTCGCAGAACGCGCAGCACCGACGGAAGATGGTCAAACATCGACGCCGAACTCACGGGCAAAACGCGACCGCGTGAGGTCATCATGGCCCTGGTGCTCTATGACGATGATACAGCCCAGCGCCAGAACACCGCTTTGGCCATTTCGGAAATGCTGAGCGTGGCTCACGAAATCACGGGAGAGTCTGTCGTAAGCACCTTACGCTTTGCCGTGATTCCAAATAAGGTCGAAGCACTCCAGCAAGTGCGGGATCTGCTGAGGCGCTATAACGAACGTCTGATGCATCTTTTTATCTTGGGCGGAATCCCCGATGTCGTGCAGCAACGCGTGCAAGCCTCTCTTGAAACCACCCCCCAAGGCACGCGTGTCGTCTCGCGAACGGCCTGCGCCACACCGCAGGAAGCGCTGAGATCCGCTCAGGAACTCAAAACACAACTGCTACAGGCAGCGGGACGGCCATGATCGCAACCTGCCAGCAAATGCGCGAATGCGAAGACGCCGCCTTCGCACGCGGGGTAAACGCCGCTGCCTTGATGGAGGAGGCGGGCAAAGGCATCGCCGCCGTAGTGCGGCAATTTTATCCCCGCGCAGGGTCACTGGTGCTGTTTCTGGGGAAAGGAAACAACGCGGGCGATGCACTCGTCGCCGCGCGCGAACTACGCGCTGACGGTTGGAAACTCTACGCACGCCTGAGCACGGCACCGGAGTCCATGAAGGATCTGCCGCGACAGCACTTCTCCGCTTTGCATGATGATCTGCGAGTGCTCGAAGATGCGACGACGTTTGGTTTCTCAGCAGGCCCGATCGTGAGTCTCGATGGCTTGCTCGGCATTGGCGCGACGGGGCCGATGAAACCCGAACTCCAGGCCTTGGCGTGTGAGATGAACACACTGCGCACGCAGAAGCATGCGCTGACGGTCGCGATGGACATTCCCTCCGGCCTCGATGGCGATCACGGCGATGCCTGTGAAGACGCCGTCGTCGCCGACGTGACTGCCGTGGTCGCACACATCAAAACCGGACTATTCGAGGACGGCGCAGATCATCATGTGGGACGCATCGCGCTCATCCCACTGCCCGAATTGGCCGCATGCAAGGGGGATGCCACGGCACAAGCTCTCACCGCGCCGCTTTTGCGCCCCTGGCTGCCGCGCCGCGCGAATGACATGCACAAAGGCAACGCTGGGCGCATCGGCATCATCGCCGGATCGCGCGGTTTTCTCGGAGCTGCCGAACTGGTGTGCCGTGGAGCTATCCACGCGGGTGCCGGACTCGTCACCCTGCTGGTGAAAGAAGACGTGTATCCGCTCATCGCGCCGCGAGTGCCCGCAGAGGTGATGGTGCAGCCCATCGACGACTACCGCGATGTACTGGAGATGAAGTTTAACGCACTGGCGATTGGGCCGGGTCTCGGCTTTGATGACGAAAAAGAAGTGCTCGGAGTTCTCGAACAGTCGAAGCTGCCGGTGATCGTGGATGCCGACGCGCTGACGATGCTGGCAGAGAACCCGCAAGTCTTGGACAAGACCGGCAAGCTGCCGCGCCTGCTGACTCCCCATCCTGGCGAGCTGGATCGCCTTTTGCGCAATTACCCTGGCTGGCATGGCATGAGCCGTCGCAGCGTGGCCGAGGCACTGACCGAACCTGCAAATGGGCGCACGTTGCTGCTCAAAGGCACGCGAACCGTGATCGCCACACGCGGGCAGCCGACATTGTTCAACACCACCGGACACCCCGGCATGGCCAGCGGTGGCATGGGCGATGTTTTGACTGGCGTATGCGCCGCCTTTGCTGCGCAGGCCGTGCCGCTGCACCATGCGGCAGGACTCGCTGCCTGGTTGTGCGGACGCGCAGCGGAGATCGCCGTCATTCGTGAGCAAATGGCCACCGAAGCGCTCTGCGCGCGTGATGTGGCCGCACACCTCGGCGGCGCGTTGCTTGATTTGAAGGAAGGCTGCTTCTAAAGATCGAATCCATTTCAACGCGAATGACCACGAATGTTCACGAATTAGCACGAAGGATCGGATGGCTGCCATTCGCAACGATTCGCGGACATTCCGCCGCATTCGCGTTCAAAAACTAATCTCACTTAGCCGCACATGGCTGCCCACGCCGATCAATTCTCCATCCCCACACGAGGCAAAGGCACTTACGAGATCACGGAGCGCTGCCAGCAGATCGTGAAAGCCAGCGGCATCTGCACCGGCACCGCGACGATCTTCGTGCAGCACACCAGCGCGAGCTTGGTGATCTTTGAGAATGCTGATCCGTCCGCACGCACAGATTTGCACAGTTTCTTCGACCACCTCGTGCCGGAAGACACACCGTATTTCGTTCACACCTACGAAGGCGCAGACGACATGCCGAGCCATCTGCGCATGGCACTGACACGCACTTCTGAAGTGATCCCCGTGATGAATGGCCGACTCGCGCTGGGAACCTGGCAGGGCATTTTTCTCTTTGAGCACCGCCGCGCACCGCACACCAGACGCATTGCAGTCGCGGTGACTGGCGATTCCTGAACCGAACTCACGATCCACTGCATGCCTCCCCATCGACTCTTCCCAGCATTCCTTCTGATCTCTCTACTCGGCCTCTGCTCATGCGCTTCCGAGCGGTTTTATGAAAATGTGGATGGCTCTGGCGTCATCACGGGACGTCCGTGTGTGGAGTGGCGGCAGCCAGACAAATTTGTGTACGTGCGCAGCAAGAATCCGGATTTTTCCTTCCGACGCTCCAATGGCGAACTCATCCGCCCAGGCAACATCGAGACCGATGGCGGCAGCATTCCGAGAGTTCTCTGGGGGCAAAAGGATTTCTCTCCCTGGACGTATGCGCCCGCCTACCTCGTACACGACTGGCTGTATGAGGCGCATCGCCGCAAGGTGCCCGGTGGCATCGATGCCTCGGGGCAAGCTCTCTATTACACCAAACAACAGGCAGATTGGATCATGGCAGAGATCATCAAAAGCCAGATGGAGGCCCCTGGAGAATTCAGCACCAAAAGATCGCCAGGACACCTGCGCAAAATCTACTGGGCAGTGAGCCAGTTCGGCAAGACGGCGTGGAATGCCGAGGCACATCCTGTCGAAGACGAGCCCGTGACCTCCATCGTCACCGATACGCTGAAGAATCTGCCGTTGCTGCCTGCACTCAACACCTTGAAAAATGAGCTGACCCCGGTACCAGCAAAGCCAGCGCAGCGCGGATCACGCACTTACAGAGATTGATCTGCCCAGCATCAAGTGAGCGCCCGCAGATAATCAAACGTGTAGAGGCCGGTGTTGTGGCCGTCACTGAAGTCAAACTGTATGGCGTAGCCACCGACCATGCGCCAGTCCTTCACAGTGACCCCCGGGAACTCCTTCTGCGTGGTTCCGCCAATTTTGTTGCCGACGAGGTCGCGCTCTCCGGTGTTTTCAGCGCTCGGTGATGCGGCGCGCAGTTTTTCCATCGGGATGAACTGCTCGACTCCATCGCTCCAAACGAGCGCGACTTCGGTTCCAATGAGTTCGAGGCGTGTGGGACGCATGGTGGCGAGTTCCGAGTTTCAGTTCTGTGATATTCAGTTCGCTTCGCAAAGCAAAAGGGACGCTCGAAAGCGTCCCTTTTGAAGTGATTCTGAATGCTCCTGTCAGATTAGCGGGAGTAGAGTTCAACGACGAGCTGCTCGTTGGCGATGGGAGCGATTTCTTCGCGAACCGGAACGCGGTTCACGGTGCCGCTCATCTTGTCGCGATCAACGGTCATCCAGTCAGCGGCCGGGGTGCCTTGGGTCATTTCCAAGAAACGACCGACGAGCTGCTGGCTGCGCTGGCTGCTGCTGCGGGCAGCGACGACGTCGCCCGGCTTGCACTGATAGCTGGCGATGTTCACGACCTTGCCATTCACGGTGATGTGGCGATGGCTGACGAGCTGGCGGGAGGCAAAGCGGGTGTTGGCAAAGCCCATGCGGAACACGACGTTGTCGAGACGCAGTTCGAGCATTTGCAGGAGGTTTTCACCAGTCACACCTTTGCGGCGCTGGGCTTCGGCGAAGAAGCGGCGGAACTGCTTCTCCATGAGACCGTACTGGAAGCGCAGCTTCTGCTTTTCAGCGAGGGCAGTGCCGTACTCGGAAGTTTTGCGGCGAGTGTTGCGGGCACCGTGCTGTCCCGGTGGGAAATTGCGAGTTTCGAGGGCTTTGGAGGGGCCAAAGATGGCAATGCCGAAACGGCGGTTGATCTTTTCGCGAGGGCCAGTGTAGCGAGCCATAGTGAGGTAGGAAAAAAGGTGCGAGTGGAGGATTAAACGCGGCGCGCTTTCGGCGGGCGGCAGCCATTGTGCGGGATCGGCGTCACGTCTTTGATGGTGGTGACTTCGACACCGAGTGCCTGGACGGCACGTACAGCAGATTCACGACCGGAACCTGGGCCACGAAGGCGAACCTCAGCCTCGCGGAGACCGTGACCCATGGCCTGACGGCAGGCATCCTGCGCGACGACCTGAGCGGCATAGGCGGTGCCTTTGCGGGAGCCACGGAAACCCATTTTACCAGCGGTGGACCAGCCAATCACGCCGCCATTGCGATCAGTGATAGTGACGATGGTATTGTTGAACGTGGCGTAAACGTGGACGATGCCGGAGGTGACGTTCTTTGCACCCTTGGCTCTCGTGATCTTCGGACCTTCGGCAGATTCACCACCGATTTCGAGCCAGATACTCTGAGAAACCTGCTTGTCACCACTGGTGGAGGGGCGCTGTTCAGCGGCAGGTGCGGCGGGAGCAGGAGCCTGCGCTGCGGGTGCAGGCGTGGCGGCAGGTGCGTCGGGGGTCGTTTCGTCAGCCATGATGCGTGGGGCGTGTCTTTGCGTGAATGATTACTTGGCAGCTTTCTGTGCACCGACCGTCTTGCGCGGGCCTTTACGGGTGCGGGCGTTGGTGTGAGTGCGCTGGCCGCGCACAGGCAGGCCACGGCGATGACGGTGAGCGCGATAGCAGTTGATGCCCAGAATGCGCTTCATGTGAATCTGAATTTCACGACGGAGGTCACCCTCAATCGGAATCTTCAGCGCCTGAATGGCCTGCGTGATGATGGAAATCTGTTCGTCGGTCAACTCACCCGCGCGGATGTTCGGGTCGATGTTGGTGGCCGCGAGCACCTTGCGGCTGAGGGGGAGACCGATGCCATAGATGTAAGGCAACGAATATTCGATCTTCTTTTCGTTCGGGATTTCGACTCCAAGCAGGCGGGCCATATAATACGATGAGGTGAGGTGAGAAAAAAGAATCAGCCCTGGCGCTGTTTGTGACGCGGGTTTTTACAGACGACACGGACGACGCCTTTGCGGCGGATGACGCGGCAAAGTTCGCAGAGAGGTTTGACGGAGGTACGGACGCGCATACTAGGATGAGAAAAAGGGTGAGTCTGGGGTAACTCAAAACCCCGCCTTGGAGCGGGGGGCGGGATGTCTAACACAGCCGAACCCCCGCGCAAGCTGGATTTTTGCCGTTTTGCACCGGGATTTCCACCGTGCTGAGTCTGCACGGAGAGAAGTTGCCGCCACGCCCGCGCCCGGCATCATGTTTGCCCACATGAAAACTGTTCTCTGCTTTGGTGATTCGAATACCTGGGGCTTCATCCCGGAAAGTCTCACCGCTCCCTACCCTGAACGCCATCCTCATGACGTTCGCTGGACCGGAGTGCTGGCGCACGAACTCGGCCAAGGATTCCACATCATCGAAGAAGGCCAAAATGGACGCACCACCGTGCATGACGACCCTTTCGCCACGGCGCGCAATGGCAAAACCGTGCTGCCCGCGCTCCTCGAAAGCCACAAACCGCTCGATCTCGTGGTGATGATGCTCGGCACGAACGATCTGAAGGCGGTCTTCGGTGTCTCGCCGGGTGAAATCGCAGCGGGAGTGAAAGTGCTCGCACAGATGATCTTGAGCAGCAATGCAGGTGCTAAAAACCAAGCACCGCGACTGCTCATCCTATGCCCACCCGCGATCGAACTGCGAAATCACCTGCCCGATGTCGTCGCAAAATTTCCCAACGCTGCGCGGGACAGCCGCGAGCTGCCTCGCCATTATGAAGCACTTGCCGCTTCGCTCCCCTGCCATTTCCTCAACACGCAACCGCTCATCACCGCCGGCAGCGACGGCATTCATCTCGACGCTGCAGCGCATGCCACACTCGGCAAAGCGGTGGCCACTGCGGTGAAATCCATCCTTTCCTCTGACGCATGACCCTGATCGAAAAATTTTATCCCGTGATGAAGCCGTGGCTTTTCCGCCTCGACGCAGAGAAGGCCCACACCCTCACGGTGAAGCTCATGAACGTGGCGCATCGCCTTGGCATGTTGTCCTCCGTCGCCGATGGGCCATGCACACCGCGCACCGTGATGGGCCTCTCATTCCCCAATGTGCTCGGCCTCGGCGCAGGTATGGACAAGTCCGCCAGTGCCGTCGATGCCTGGGGCGCACTCGGTTTTGGCTTTGTTGAAGTCGGCACTCTCACCCCGCGCCCCCAGCCGGGGAATCCGAAGCCGCGCCTGTTTCGTCTGCCAGAGCATGAAGCGCTGATCAATCGCATGGGCTTCAACAATCCCGGCATTCATGCTGCCGTCGCCAAACTGAAACGCCGCCGCACTCGCGCGATCGTTGGCGTCAACATCGGCAAAAATTTCGACACACCGAATGAGAAAGCGGTGGATGATTACCTCGCCTGCCTCCAAGCCGCGTATGTCACCGCCGACTACATCGCGGTGAACATCTCCTCACCCAACACCAAAGGGCTGCGCGATCTACAGGCTGAGGAAGCAATGCGTCACCTGCTCAGTGCGTTAAAAAAAGAGCAGACCCAGTTGGCAAAAACGCATGGCAAAAAAACGCCTCTGCTCGTCAAGATCGCACCCGACCTCAACGATATGCAGGTCGAGGCACTCGCGCGCGTCTTTAATGAATTGGGCGTCGATGGCGTCATCGCCACCAACACCACCATCCGCCGTGAATCCGTCGCTGAACATCGCCACGCTGCGGAAGCGGGTGGATTGAGCGGTGCCCCGGTGCGCGAACCCTCCAACCTCATCCTTCAAGCATTTCGCATGCTGCTGCGGGAGCAGATTCCGCTCATCGGAGTTGGCGGCATCGTGAAGGGTTCTGACGCCACGGAGAAAATGAAGCTCGGTGCGTCACTCGTGCAGATTTACAGCGGCCTCGTCTATCGCGGCCCAGCCCTCGTGCGCGAGATACTCGCCGCCACAGCATGATGAAGCGCACACACCTGCGCGGGCTAGCGGCTGAGTTCCAGCATGCGCAGGATCGGCTTCTCTGCGCGCTTGCGCAGCTCCTCAGGCAACTCGACGCGAGGCGAGAGATCGCGCAGGCAATCGTGCAGCTTTTGCAGCGAATTCATTTTCATGTAGCGGCAGTCGGCACAGGCGCAGTGGCCGGTGGGGCCAGGAATGAATCTCTTGCCAGGCACTTCACGCTCCAGGCGATGCAGCATGCCACTCTCTGTAACGATGATGAACGAGCTCGCTGCGCTGTCGCGGCAGTAGGCCACCATTTTCTCCGTGCTGCACACCTCATCCGCCAACACACGCACAGCGTAGGTGCATTCCGGGTGCGCCACGACTTTGGCATCCGGGTATTCGTCTTTGATTTTCTGAATGCTGTCGCGAGTGAACTCGACATGCACATAGCACGCGCCCTTCCACAGGTCCATCTTCCGTCCCGTGCGCTCCATCACCCAGGAGCCGAGATTCTGATCCGGCACAAAGAGAATGGGGCGGTCTGCCGGTGCCGCATTGACAATCTTATCGGCATTGCCGCTGGTGCAGATGCAGTCGCTCAGCGCTTTCACATGCCCGCTGCAGTTGATGTAGGCGACGACGTAATAGTTCTTCGCCGCATTTGCTTTTAAAAAGGCTTCAAGCTGTGGCCCAGGACAGCTCTGCTCCAGTGAGCAACCTGCTTCCAAATCCGGCAGCACCACCGTTTTGCCTGGGTTCACGATCTTGGCCGTCTCCGCCATGAAATGCACTCCACAGAAAGCGATCACATCGGCGTCCGTCTCCTTTGCCTTGAAAGACAGACCCAGAGAATCCCCCACGAAATCCGCTAGGAGCTGAATCTCACGCGGTTGGTAATTGTGCGCCAAGATCACGGCGTTGCGCTCCTTCTTTAAGCGCAGAATCTCGTCAGTCAGATTGGGGGCAGCAGCCATGCGATAGCATTAAAGAGCGCACACCAGAACGCAACAAGAGGGCGATCTCTGCGGATTCGGCATTCGACATTTGCGATGCATCATTCCAAAGTTGCGCGTGACCCGCACACAACCTCACCCCCTGCTCGATCTCGCACTCACCGTCATCCTTCCGTCCATCGCGCTGGAAAAGCTCAGCGCGCCCGAGCGTCTCGGGCCTTTGTGGGCATTGGTCGTCGCGTTGCTGTTGCCGCTGGGCTTTGGCGTCTGGTGCTGGATCAACAAACGCGGGCTGAATTTCTTCTCCATCCTCGGCTTGATCGCCGTCATCATCACCGGCGGACTCGGCTTGCTGAACCTAAACGCGATCTGGTTTGCGATGAAGGAGGCACTCTTCCCGGTTTTCCTCGGCATCGCCTTTCCTCTGAGTCATCGCTGGGGGCGCCCACTCATCAACGAGATGCTGCTCAATCCGCAGGTCATCAACCAGCCCGCACTGCATCAATCATTGGACACGCCAGAGAAGCATCACGCTTTCGCAGCGCTTCTCCGGCGCGCCTCCTGGGGCATGGCCGGCACCATGCTGCTCTCCTCCATCATGAACTTCGCCCTCGCGCTCTTTCTGCTCAGTGGCAAGATCCCCGGCAGCCAGGAATACGCCAATGCCATCGGCCGACTCAACTGGAGCGGCTTTCTCGTCATCGGCATCCCGCTCATGGGCGTCACCTTGGCATTGTTGCTCTGGCTGCTGCGCTCTATCACCCGCCTGACCGGCTTGGAACGTGACGACCTGCTCCTCCAGGGTGCCACCGTGCGGCGGCAGGTGGACAATGGCTAAAGCAGCGGGCAAAAACCGTTTGCTCCAATGGGTTCTGACGCTTATACACTGCGCCCCCGATCCCGCGCAGTTAGCTCAGTGGTAGAGCATCACCTTGACATGGTGGGGGTCACAGGTTCGAACCCTGTACTGCGCACCATTTCGTGGCACGGGGAATAGAGCAACTCGCATAGCGAGTAACGGAAAACACCTGCGTCTCCTCAGCACGCCCAAAAGGGTCTCAATGCGTAAGGGCGTAAAAGATGACGTTGATGCCCAACGGGTAGGCGTATTTCTCTGAAAACTCTCGGAAGTACCATGGGTCTGTGCCTTCCTGTTCCCAGCCTTCGCCGGTGTCGGTGTTCCAGCAAATGAGCATCACGAGACGGTGCTTGTCATCGAAGTACCCGCGATAATGGACATGCTCTGATCCCGGTTTGTCGAACTCGTAGGTGATGCCTTGGTTGATGACATATTCGGCAAAGCGGATGTGCGGAATCTGCGGCTTCACTTTCAAGGGGAAGACCATGTGGAATATCTCGTGCTCCAGAGGGATTTCCTCGAAGTGGCGATCAGGCCAGATTTGTTTGAGCGCAGCTTCAAAGTTATTCCACTCCCGCGTGCCCCAGAAATCATCGACCATGATGAAGCCGCCGTTGAGCATGTAGTCGCGCAGCGTTTTGGCTTCTTCATCGGTGAGGTTGATGTCTCCGACCTCGATCATGTACAAGAAGGGATAGTGGCGCACTTGTTCGGGATCGATGTCCACGACCGCTCCGTTGGGGTTCACTTGCAGCGAGGTGAGCTGCTGCAGGCGGTAGGACATGTTCATGTCGGAGTCTGGATAATCCGTGGCCCATTTGCGGCTCGCGCGCCCCCAGCGCCCGTGTCCGCCGGATTGGTAACGGATGCGGGCAAAGGTGAAGATGTCGTTGGGGAGGGCTTTGCTAACCTGCCAAGTGGGATAGTCGCTCTCGCGCCCGCCACGCCGGATATCCCTCGGATCTTCAGGCAGGCTGCCATCGCGCACTCCGAAGTTGGTCGGGGTGCCGCTCGTGACTACTCCGTCAGCCGCCCACAAATAGCAGGCGGCAAGCACGAGCACCGCCAGGCCAAACTGCGCGATCCGTAGGAACTTCATGGCAGGGAAAAGAGGCTGCGCTGCGCGAGGAGTGCCGGTGGTCGGACTCGAACCGACACGGGGGATGCCCACAAGATTTTGAGTCTAGCGCGTCTACCAATTTCACCACACCGGCGTGTGCCTCGCAGAGCGGCGGTTAGATAGCGGGGTCGGCAGGGCTTTGCAAGGCTTTTGGCGGGCCGAGAATTTCCTTCCACACCACCGCCTGGCGCAAGAGGGTGGCATCGAGACGGAAATCACGATGGGCATGCCTTGATTCAGAAGGATTGATGCCGACAGCCATCACGGGTGGTGATGGTGCTGCAGCCACCTGCGTGGGCGAGGCCGATGCCACCTCGCCTGCGGTGGGAGTTGGAAGAGTGCTTTGAACTGCCGCCGTGGCCTGCGGGATGCGCGCAGCAGCACGGCGTGGTGGTGCGGCGTGTGGTTTTGCCTGCGGCTGCGACGAAGCTTGGCGGGCGGCTTCTTTGGCCTCTCCCCATGCTTTCCGCAATTCCTCCCAAGGCGAGAGAGGTGCTGCTGCGGGCGGCGGCAACGGTGGAGGCTGGCGGCGGCCAGTCTGGCGCTGCCATGCCTCGTCGCGCAGGCGTTTTTCCACCGCGTCGGGTGCTGGCAGCGTGGACGCATCCGTGGAGTTGCGCGCTCTGTTTTCCCAAAGCCATTTTATGAAGCTCGCGATGACGAAGATGACGACAATCGCGACCTGGAAGGGGTCGAAATTGGCGCTCATGAGCAACGGTTGCATGACGTGTGGAGGGATGGCCTTGGAAGGCAGGAAAAAGGATCACCTCACTTCGCCGGCGGTGTGTCTCCGGCGATCTTGGTGCGCATGTCGGTGTCTGCGACGACGTTCTTGTAACGCGCGAAGTCCATGACGCCGAGCTGGCCATTGCGGAAGGCTTCGGCAATGGCGAGCGGCACCTGAGATTCTGCCTCGACAACGCGGGCGCGCATTTCCTGAGTCTTTGCCGCCATTTCCTGCTCCAGCGCGACAGCGGCAGCGCGGCGCACTTCGGCGTTGGCTTGAGCGATCTTTTTGTCTGTCTCTGCCTGCTCCGCCTGGAGCTTGGCACCGACGTTTTCGCCGACGTCGATGTCGGCGATGTCGATGGAGAGGATTTCAAACGCGGTGCCGGCATCGACGCCTTTGTGCAGCACGAGTTTCGAGATGCTGTCGGGATTTTCGAGCACGTCTTTGTAGGTGGACGAGGAGCCGATGCAGGTGACGATGCCCTCCCCGACACGGGCGATGACCGTTTCCTCCGTAGCACCTCCGACAAAGCGGTCGAGATTGGTGCGCACGGTGACACGCGCGCGGACACGCAGTGAGATGCCGTCTTTGGCAACGGCGTCGATCTTCCCACCGCGCCCCATGTCGGCTTGAGGGCAGTCGATGACCCTGGGATTGATGCTCGTGCGCACGGCTTCGAGCACGGTCTTGCTCGTACCTTTGCAGGCGAGGTCGATGGCGCAGGCGCGGTCAAAGACGAGCGGGATGCCCGCTTTTTCCGCCGCAATCAGCGAAAGCACGACGTGAGAGACTTCGCCACCAGCGAGGAAATGTGCCTCGAGTTGATCGGTATTGATGGGGATGCCCGCCTTGGCAGCCGTGATGCGCGTATCGACGATGAGCGCGTTCGGCACACCGCGCAGCCACATGGCGAGCAGGGTGGTGAAGCTCACCGGGGCGTTGGCGATGCGGGCGCGCAGCCAGAGATTGAAAAACTTCGCAACGATCAAGAACAGGACGAGCCCGAGGATGATGACGACGCCGACGATGAAGATTTCCAGCGGGGACATGGTGTAGAGAGAGGTTGATGGTTTCAGATGAGTTTCACGAGCAGATTTCCCGGCTCGGAGGCGACAACCTCCACCGGGGAGCCGGCATCGGCAATTCCACTTTGGCAGCGGACTTCGTAACGCCTGCCACCAAATTCTGCGCGACCGAGAGGACGCAAAGCCGTGACTGCCGTTCCGCGCGTTCCGGGATCGACGGTTTCTGCCGTCAGCCGCGCGTCGATGCTCGTCGTGAGCGTCAGCGACCGGCGCAGGAACTTCACGGCAAACCAGCGCAGCCACGCGAGCATCACGGCAGCAGACACAGCCACAATACCGAGTGCCAGCAGCAGTCGCAGCCACGAAGGCCAAGCCGCTAGCTCATCGGCAGTCAAAGAAAGGCACACCGCCACACCGATGGAAATCACGCCAAGAATCCCTGCCACCCAACCCGGCAGAAAAGTCTCCAGCATGAGCAACAGGAGGCCGAACAGCGTGAGAATGGCGATGCTGGCGAGCATGCGCGTATGCTGAATGCCCCGACAGAGTACGTCAACCGCTCATCCTGCGACGCGGCAGGAGTAACAGACTCCACATGCGAGCATCTGAGCGGATCTCAGTGTTTCGGCAGCATGGATTGCCGCCAGTCACTCGCCCCCACTGGGATGTCTGCTAGATTCAGAAACGTCGGCGCAGAAGGGATGGCCGTCTGAGTGCGAGCCAGCCGCGTGGCAGCGGCTGGAGCTGTGAGTTTGAGTGCTGAGTTGGCTTTGCCATTCAGGCTATCTGCCGGTGAGCGGGCAAGGAGGGGATCGCCGCCCAGAGATGCGCGGGGGTCGATGCTTGTCCAAGCATCTGCGGACCAGTAGTCCCCCTTCCATGCGCGGTTGACACTGCGCGGCACATAGATCGCGTAACGGTCAAAGAGCACTTCCGGCACATAGCGGCTGCCCACGCGGCTCGCCAGCGGCGGATCCGTTGGATCGGGACGATTGCCGGTGGACTCGATGAGGTATTCCTTGTCATCGATTTTCACCACACACCAGGCATGTCCGCCGAGATCGCCATAGCGTCCCAGAGCGACCCGCACCTGGAAATTGCGCGACATCAGCCAATCAGCCAAGCAGATCGAGGAGTCCTCGCAGTCACCACGTTGAAGACGCTGCGTCTCATCGGCAAACTGCCAGCAGTCGGTTTGGTTTTTGTCGGCGTAGCTGGTGCCAGGCTTTGCCCCCGGATCGTTCGCGTAGCGGCAGTTCTCATGCACGGCCGACCAGATCGTAAACAACTGCTGCACTCGCGACTGATTTTTGGCGAACACCGCCGGCGGCGCATAGCCGGTGAGGAACTCATTCACATAGCGGAACCTGCCGCGGCTGTCCGCTGCGATCACGGCATACTTTCGACGGCACTTCGGACATTCGAGTGCCATACTCCGCTGGGCCTTAGACAGCTTCATAAAGTGCGGCTGCCCGCAATGCACACAGGTGCTGAAAAACGGCTCGTCGGAGGATTCCGTCAGGGCTTCAGGAGTGAAATCGCGCAAGCGCTGCCCCATGACGAGGAGAGCCTCGTGCATCAGCCCGCCCGCACGTGAGCGCACAGCCACCGCCATGTGCGTCATTTCGGGCTGCATGCGGTGAACATATTCGTGAAAACGCTGCAACAGCTCCCGCAGGCTCGGGCTGCTGGCAGAGCACACGGAGACGCGGTAATACCGTGGCATCCCCTCCTGCACTTGCTCCGTCACCTTGTTGAGGTTCGAGGTGTCGATTTTGGCAAACTCACGCTCCAGCCAGACATCCATCTCTGGATCCATCCGCAGGGGTTGGTATTTGGCGGCGATTCGCGCGTAGTTAAACTGATCCATCAAGTCCACGCGAAAACGCGCCACCGAGTAACGCCCTGCGGGGCTGGCCACCAATTCCCCCAAGCGCATCTTCCAGCCATTGAGCCACCCCTCCTTCACAGCGGCGACACCGCCCGCCAATAAGACGGCGGCGGTCACAGACCAGAAGATGAAGCGGCTGTTCACGGTCAGAATTATAGTTTTTATAAACTTCTGTGCAACGAAAACTCGCCTTCAGACAAACTCTTTACGCCCATTGCCCAGTTTTCCCTACCTCTGCCCTGCCTCCTGACGGAGTCACGGCCTCATGCCCGTGGGGACGGCGTCTTTGAGCATTTCTGCAAGCTGCGCCTTCAGCGTGGCAACGCGTTCCGGCTCCTGTGCCGCGAGGTTGGTTTGCTCTGATGGATCGGCAGCGAGGTTAAAAAGCATCACCGGTTCGTATTTGCGGACAGCCGCTTTCCCTTGGGCTTTCTTTTTTTTCGACCTCGCCTTTTTCTTCGGCGCTTCCACGGGGTCATTGCTGACGATGAGCTTCCAGTCGCCCACGCGGATGGCCGCTGTGCCCGGCGACTGTGAGCTGAGGATGGCCTGATGTGGAGAGGCTGCTTTTTGCGTGAGCACCGGCCAGATGTCACGACCATCGAGCGGGAGTTGCTGTTCCAGACTGCCTCCTGCGAGTTTCACGAGCGTGGGATACCAGTCGATGATGTGCAGCAGAGCCTGGATGTGCTGACCAGCGGGAATTTTGCCAGGCCAGTTGGCAAAGGCTGCGCCGCGCACGCCCCCCTCAAAAACACTGCCTTTGAAGCCGCGCAGTGGCGTGTTCAATCCGGGCGGTGGGCCACCATTGTCAGCCGAGAAGAGGATGAGCGTGTTTTCGCGCATGCCTTTTTTCTCCAACGCGGCCACGACTTGCCCGATCCCTTCGTCCACTGCGGAGAGCATGCCCGCGAGCTTCTGACGTGCTCCTGAAAGAGCGCCGTAGGGTTCCAGATACTTCTCAGGCACTTGGTGCGGACTGTGAATGCCGTTGTAAGGCATGTAGAGAAAGAGTGGCCGATCCTGCGGCTGCTCATGAATGAGCCGCACGGCCTCCTGAGTGATGAGCTGCGTGCTGTAGCCTTCTTCGTGGAGTTCTTTGCCGTCGTGGTACCAGTCGTGCGAGCCATCGCGCATGTGCGTGAAGTAGTCGAGCGCGCCAAAGTAGTGACCATGCTGATGGTCAAAGCCGCGCTCGGTCGGAGTGTAGGCCTTTTCAAATTCACCGAGATGCCATTTGCCAGTGATGGCAGTGGTGTAGCCTGCGTCTTTGAGCGCACTGGCCAGCGTGCGCTCCGCCAGCGGCAGTCCCCATTTGGCATGCGGTCGGATGACGGTGTACACGCCCGTGTGTGCGACGTAGCGCCCAGTCATGAGGCATGAGCGCGTGGGAGAGCACACCGGCTGGACGTAGTGATTCTCGAGGATAGCTCCTTCAGCGGCGAGTTTGTCGATGTTCGGCGTGAGGATGTCCTTGCCGCCGTTGAAACCGCAATCCGCATAGCCGAGGTCGTCAATGAGAAAGAAGACCACATGCGGGCGTGGTGCCGCTGTGGCTAGGGAGACAGCGAAGAGAAAGAAAGGAAGCAGCAGTTTCATGACTGAAACCCGCTCAACGACGGTGTCTGCCGCATCCTTCATGGGACTGCGAAAAAACAAATCCGCAGGGTGTGGCCACGCCGGATGTGAGCAGCTGCGCACGCGCTCGCTCGTGCTTTTGGATCGCCTCACTTCGTTTTCAGTGTCAGCGTCACACGCCGCACCTCCATGACCGACTGCCCCGGAATCTCCAAAGCACGCAGGGTGAGCAGGCCGCGCCCGGCTTTCAGCTTGAGCGTGCCGAGGTTGAGCGGGCGGAAGTCGCGCATGAAGCTCTCACTCTTGCGCGAAGCGTGATCTTGATCGTCATGCAGCGGCGGGAACCAGCCGGGGGTCACGATGCCGGTGGCTTTCGCATCGGCAAAGCTCAACTCCACCCGAGCACCCGCATCTGCTTCCGGGCAGGCGTAGTCGATGCTCACCTCGTATTCGCCTGCCGTATGCACGTCGATGTCCCATGTCATCGAATCCTGCTTGGTCTTCCAATTCACGAAGTAGGAGCAATTCGGGGCCGCCGAGCTGCGCTTCACTTCGCCATGAGGCACGCCATCGCGCGCAGGAAGCATGGTGACGGGAAACTCGGAGTAGCCGACGGGATAAGGGCGGTCATCCGGGAATTGATGGGCACCTTTGCGGCCTTTCCCTTTGGCAGACTGCGGGACATAAGGCTTGCCGAACACTTCCTGGTGCCAGCGCGTGGCTGCTTCCGCCAACTCTTTGGCAATCTGCGGCTGCTCGGCGGCGATGTTTGTCGTCTGCGCGGGATCAGCGTTCATATCAAACAACGCCCCCGATGCATCCAGGCGATGTGTCTGCGAGCGCACACTGAGCCTGCCGCCATTGTAGTTCATCAACACGCGCGGGCCTTGTTCCCAATGACCGCCGAGCAGCAGCGGCGACAAATCCCGCCCATCCAGCGGCTTGGCATCTGCATGCGACACTCCCGCCAGCGCGGTGAGTGTCGGCAACATGTCGATGGCCCCAGCAATCTGCGTCACCACGCCACCCGGAGCGATTTTTCCCGGCCAGCGGAAGAAGCAGACGCTGCGCACGCCGCCTTCATCCGTCATGCCTTTGCGCCCTTTCATGCCGCCGTTCCATCGGCTGCTGTTGGGGCCGTTGTCACTGAAATACACCACGATGGTGTCTTTCTCCAACTTCAAGGCTGCGAGCTTTGCCAACACACGCCCCACATTGAGATCGATGTTGTCCATCATGGCCAAAACAGTGCGCGTAACGGGCAGATCCTCCTTCTCACCGGCCTCTCCACGCATCGCCACAGGTGACTCTTTGAATTTGGCCCAATGCGCCTCCGGCACGCTGAAGGGAGAATGCGGAGTCGTCAGCGGAATGTAGCAGAAGAAAGGCTGGTCTTTGTGCGACTCGATGAAGTCCATGGCCTCTCCCACCAAGACATCCACGATGAAGCCTTTGGCCCGAAACATTTTCCCATTGCGCTCCAGCGGCGGATCAAAGTACTCCCCCCAGTGCCCGCTGGTGTAGCCCACATACTCCTGAAAGCCGCGTGCATTGGGATGATAGGGCCACTGGCTGCCATTGTGCCATTTGCCAAAAGCACCCGTGGCATAGCCCGCGCTACGGAAGTGGTCTGCCAGAGTCTTCACATCCGTGTTGAGTCGCTCCTGTCCCGTGGAGACACCGAGTACGCCACCGCGTGAATGATAGCGCCCTGTCAGAAACTCAGCCCGGGTCGGCGCGCACAAAGCGCAGACAAAAAAGCGATCGATCCTCGTGCCCGCCTTCGCCAGCGAGTCGATGTTCGGCGTGCTCAAGTTCTTGTTGCCACTGAACGAATAGTCGCCCCACCCCGAGTCATCCGCCAGAAACACCACCACATTGGGGCGGGTGGCGGCAGAAAGCGGCAGCACCCCGAACACACAAAGGAAAAGGCAAAAGCGAAAGATCATGGCAGCCCCGTAACGCGCCACCGAGCACGCGCATTTCACCCCTTTCCCCTCACGGCCGAGTGGTGCTGGAGGTGCTGCTCCCGCCCGACTTTTCCCACGCTCGCAGGGAGCCATTGCTCATGGCCTCGGCGATCACCTTCCCATCCTTCACGACCTCGACGAGATACCCGTAGTAACGCGAGCCTGACTCGGGAATCCGGCGGAAATATCTCCGCCCGGTGCGGATGGAATGCGGCAACGTCCACTTAAACTCCACTTTGGCCGTGGTGATGTCCACAAACTGCCCGCCTCCCTGCACCGACAGTCTCTCCTCGCCGCTCTTTTCCAGTGCGATGCGATTCGGCCCAGCCTCCAAGGTCTCGCGAAAGAGCTTCCATCTCAGCGTCGCGCCTTCGAGCGCCGCAGCAGATTCGTTGGTGACACGCACGATCAGCCACTTCGACCGATCTTCATTGGGAGGCGCATCGTGATTTTCCGTTTTGATTTCGACTTCCAGGTTGAGGAAATCCGAAGAGGCGCGCGCAGGACAGACCGTGAACGCGAGCACCCCGCAAACACACAAACCAAGGATCGTTTTCATGGCTGATTGAGGGTGGTTCACCACTATCAACGTCCTCCTACTGGGCGTTGTTTCCGCCAACGGTGTCCAATATACCACGCTCATAATCGGGCGTAGAGGGTCGCCAGGGCGGCGCAGGCGAGTTTCCAAGGGTCGGATTGCCAGAGACGGGAGGCTACCCAGCGGATGAACTTCACGGAATGCTGGGTGCTGCGACGCACCATCTCCAGCGTTTTCGGCAACACTCCCCCTGCCTTTTTCACCGCCTCCCGTGCTTGCTCCAGGCGCTTCTCCCGCCTCTTGTCCTCTGCTTGGTTGATGATGCCTTCATCTTCTTTGAGTTCGTCGATCAAAGCCAGGCGGCGCTTGCTGTGCAGAGTCGCGAAAAAGAGGGAATGCTCCGGGCAAAGCTCTGGCGAGAGCGAAGCAAACCACTGGAGGAATCCCCGGCCCGAAGTCAGCGGCAGCAGGCAGCGGGAGACGCCGAGCTGAACCCAGCGTGAGTCAGCCAGCTCCGGGCAATGACGCAGGTGTGAACAGCCAGGAAGCTGCGCGAGAGCCGGAGCAAAAAGATGTCCATGAGGGAAATAAAGCAGCGTTGGGGAGCCGCGAAAAGGCATCGGCAAGTAGCTATGCGCCATCGTCTGCCCGACTCACTACAGACGATGTCAAGCCACCAAGCACCCCGTCAACCCCAGCTTATTCAGATCAAACGTGGACACCGTTGTCACACTCAGCCGCATAATGCCAAGCTCAGGCACGGGCCGGGGTGGGTTGGTGAGCGTTGCAGGCCGCAGAGACGTTGCACCCGCCCTCACAAGCCTTGGACGAGAATCGGATTGGCCGAATCATGCTCGAGGTTGCGACTGCCGTTAGGGTTTAACCAATTGCGCCATTTGGTGACGATCTTACCACTTTCGTCTGGCGCGAAGAAGATCAAATCAGCAGCAGAATACCACCGGCCGTGCTTACTCTGAACGAAAAAGCGGACAGGTGCCCCTTCACCGTAATTCTTCGTTTCGTCTGGGCCGTATCGGAACTTCTGGACTCTCTCATAACCTCCCTCAGGAGCTTCAAACATGAACGCGTCGCTGGGATCGGCTTTGGCGATGCCTCCGTCAGCTTCGACAGCGGCCACAGTGATTTCCCACAACGGTGACTGCTCCGTTCCGACAGAGGTAACTGCAATGGAAATGTCAGGGGCATGCTTGGTGCCCCCAGGCTCAAAAGCCATTGAGAGCTTACGCGGCTCTTCGTCGATTTGAAGTTTTGGCCCTCGAAAGCCCGCCCAACTGCCATCCATGAACAACGGCTCTGGTTTGCGTAGCTTCCAAAGCCGAAAAACGAATGGTGAAGCCGGGTCGGGACGGAATACTTTTTCAGGACCACCCATTGGGTTGTAGGTGAAGCGATGTTTGAAGTCCTCTGGAAAACGCATGGCCTCCTGATAAGGTGATGGCAGCACATAACCCGGTTTGGTGAGCTTCTCGATGGTCAATGAAAACCCTTCTGCTCCATCAAACATGAACGTGCCATCTGCTTTGGATTGTGTGTCCAGAAGCTCAAACTCCCGGTAACCTTTCTCCGTCTTGATCATCCGCAGTGTTGTCACTGAAGCCCGAATGCTGGCTCCCTCGATCGGATGTCCGTCTTGATCGAGCACCTTTCCCCAAAAGCGCACTTTGCTATCAAAGCCCGACGCTCCTGCATTGTGCCGCTTTAAGATGTCTTCGGGTGTTTGAGGGCGCGGGAGGCGTGGTAGCGATTGCTGCGATTGTTGCCCGTCAACTGACACTTGCTGTTGCTCAGCCGGGGTAGATTCGGGCTGGCCAGTCGCGTTCTTTGCATCAATCGGCTTGAGTAAGCCACACTGTCTAATTGCAACGCAGACAAGTGCCGCACTAGCTGCCGTAGCAATTAAGGTGAGAGTTCGATTTTTCATGGTGCCTGATTCAAGCCTCCCATATGTTGTATGACGCATGACTTAAGGACTTCGTCCCAATAGTCCCAACGCCGAGCGATTGAATAAAGCGGGGGAACGGGGTCAGGCTGCAACTGGCTGACAGATGATTGTACTCATACGCTTGTGGCATCGACTTCAGCCAAAAACTGTTTCAGTTCTTTCGGTGCTTTCTTGATCGCTCTCTTCCTGTCAAGACGCCGAATTTGCTGGCTCACATTCGCCGCCGATTTCATCGCCAGCCTCTCCGCCAGCCACGGCTGCGACATCACGGTCTGCCGCCATAGCAGATCGGCTAGTAGCACTTTTCTTGGATCTGATCCTTTCACTTTTTCCAGCGTGTCCTTTGTCAGCCCTGCTGCTTTCAGCCCCCGTGCTAACAATGCCGCCGCCTGCCGCTCGCCATGCTCGCGCATCAGCGCATGCTTCTGATAGGCACGCGACTCAGGCACGGACTTTTGCAGGAGTTTTTTCCCCAGCCTGCGCATCGCCTCGCCAAAGGCCTGAGTGCCCCAATACCATCCGCGCCGCAGATGGCTCGCGCGTGCATCCACCTCAGCCGACTGGGGCGGCACTCCGCAGCTTTGCCGTTCCTCGCTCGCCGCGCGTCGATCGAGCCGCTCCACCATCTCCCGACGTCCCGCCACCGTGTCGGCCAGATGGAACGCCTTGAACCCCGCAGCCACATCCAGCCACGCCGCTCGTTTCTGCGGAGGCAGGGCGTAGCCGCCCACGATGCTACTCCACGGGTAATCCAGCACACTTTGCCCAGCTTTCGGGCGGATCATCCGAGCCCGCACCGGGTTGAGGTGGATGTAGTCCATCAGCGTCTGGTAGTGGAAACGGTCGTCTCCCTCCACGATCACCGCCTTGTAGCGGTCGCCAAAGAGCCGCCCCCACTTGCGGTGCCGCACGTTGTAGCGGCGTGTCAGTGTGTTTTGCAGCCAAGACATGCCTGCCACGAGGTTCGGCTCAGGCGTCTGGAGAAAGAGATGATAGTGATTGCTCATGAGCACCCAGGCATGCACGCGCCAGCCGGTCATCTCACAGGCCTGACTCAGAGTGTGGAGAAAAAAGCGCCGGTCGTCGTCATCGTGGAAGATGTCCTCCCTGCGATTACCCCGGGCCATGACGTGGTAATACGCCCCGGCGGATTGAATGCGGATGCTGCGTGCCATGTGCCGTTTTCAACGCAGGGAGCAATTTTGTCAAGCTGTTGCACACTGACCCCGTTTTCCCTTGTTAACTTCGGTATTCGGGATTATGCGGCCTGACCACGATGGACTCCCGCAGTCCTCAACACGTCATCGAAGCGAGTGAACACCGAAGGCCACAACGCTCAGCCGCATAATGCTCAGCTCAGGCACAAGGCCGGGGTGGGCAAGCAGCGTTGCAGCCCGGAGCAGCGTTGCCACTCGCCCCACGCTCACGAACGCCGCTTGAGCAGCAACCACAGCAGGCCACAAGCCGCTGCGATCAAGATCACGATGATGCTCCACGGCGTTGATGAAGCTGGTTCTTCGCGCGGTGTTGTTGAAATTGCCTTTGCAGCGGGTGGCTTTTGTTTCGGATGGGTAGGCTGCTGATTGGGAACTTTTATGGAAGGTGCCGCACCACCCTCCCACGTCGTGGCATCGAAGAAGTAGCCATCAGGCTCGTTTTTGTGAGCTTCCCACCATTGTTTCACTTTGAGGAGGTCTTCCTCCTTGTAACTCTTGTACCAAGGCATGTTCGGCAAAGGAATCTTGTCTGCATATCTTCTGGCCAGCGTTCCTGCCGCCATTAGCGCATTGGTGACTGAACGTTTTCCTGTTTGCTCGAAAACCATCTGCAGTTCAGTTTCACTATACTTGCTGGTCAAAGGCCGCTTGTCATCGAGCTGTTTCGCCAGCAATTCCAAGGCCCAGCGTTTCGGAATGCTTGCCAGCACAGAGAGCACAGCCCTCCTCTCGCCGGTGTTCTCATGCAGAAGGGGCAACTCTGCCAGACTTCGTTCATAATACTCTGCCATGCCTGGCAGCTCGCCCAGCAGCCGATGAGCGGCTTTCGCCACCTCTGGCTGGCTTGTATCAAATCGTCTTTCCGCCTCGCGGAGCATGCTGTCAGCTTCTTCCACAGGCATCTTGCGCGCCTGTTCGAGTATAGCCATGTTTCCCTTCGCAGCTTCTCTCAAAATATCAGTCTCATTTGGCACGGTCTGAGACACAGCTATCCCGCCTGCTGTAAAGGCAGCGATCATGATGAGTAGTGATGTCATTGGACTCATGTTAAAATTTCCATTCCTTTCTGAAGGTCACGCATTCATCCTTGATGAACAGCGAATGCATGCGGCCGGTGGCGCTATTGATGGAAGGAAAGGGAAGGCCGTACATCGTGCGCCTTTCATCAAGCTCGGGTGTTGCTAGCGGGAAGCCAGGGCTCAGTATATTATCACGCGAGCCATGTCGCGGATGTATTAACCCGCCGGTGTGGCCGATTTCATGAGCAACGGTCCACATGACTTTTCCCATGTCAATGCCCTTGGCTGCAACATAACAGAGTTCAAATCCGGCAACGGTATCGTAGTCCCCCAGAGTTCTTTGAAACCCATGCAGTGGTGTAGCATCAAGTTTGCCTGTCGTTGGGTTAAACATATTGATGGTGGTTCCAAACAAATACACATTGATATGCTTTCCAGGACCGAATGCTGTTGAAAAAACAGCAAGCTCTTCGCCGCTGGGTTCGCCAGTGTAAAAGAAATCGAATGCGTTGTTAACGCCCATGCTTGGTGGATGCATCGGTACCGCAGGCGTAGAACCACCAGTCAAGTCGTTTTCTCCAGGCACGCGATCGTAGGCGATTTCAACCGGGGTGAGCATGACCTCAAAAAACACATTCATCTGGCTTCCATATACCTTGTTGAGCATAAAGGGACAGACACTTTATTCATGCAGGGAGCAATTTTGTCAAGCTGTTGCACACTGACCCCGTTTCCGTTTCCCGTTTCCCGTGTGCAATCAGCTCACCTCCACCTCATCACTCCAGACTTCTTCAAACTTCAGGCCGGTGAAGCCAAGCGCGTGATACTGCGCATAGAACTCATCTTCTGGTTCGTCTCGGCCAGTAACTGCATATATCTCAATACTTTTAGTTTCTGGAACTTTGAAAAGATTGCAGTCACCTATCCGATCTGCATGAAATGTATACTTCTTAACCTGCGTGACCACGGTGCCATCTGGTGTTGTATCCAGCAATGAGTCGCTTCTGTTGAGACAGTTATAGCATGCTGTACAATTAAAGATGTAGCACTTTTCCCCTGTTTGATCAAAGGTCGCGGGCAGTATTTCCCCCGAGCGTTCGATTATCTCTCCAAGATCACTTTCATTAACCTCATTCGAATAGGCAAACGTGCCGGGGCTGAATCCATGAAACGCGCCTCTGGTGGTCCGAGCAGGATCACGTATATATAATACCGGCGGTTCCCACGTCGGGTACATGACTTGAAGGGCAAATAAGTCTTTGTACTTTTGAAATGCAGTTTTCCAAAAATTTTTGTCGGCCGCCATCAAGCTCCAGTTGGCGTAGTCTGGCTTAATTTTGAATATCTTCATGGCCACGGGAATGTCCCTTCGATGAGTTCCTTCGCAATTTGTTGAAGTGTGTTTCGAATAACATCTGGAGGCTGTCCTCGCAAGGGCCGAAGCCTCTCAAAAACTTCATCGGAGTAGGAAGCCCTATGCGAGCCTTCATGTCTGGGGCCGAGTCCATCAAGCCATTTTGATTGCCCTCTCGCCGCATACTCATCAATCATTTTCTGCCGAGGAAGCCAAACTCCATTGGCAGCTTCATCAATGTGGATGCCTGCTTCTTCCAATATCTCTCGTGCTGCGGGGTTATCGAGTTTTTCCACGATGTGATGCGAGGCCATGCCCTTGGGTTTGGTTATACCCAGCACCTTCTCCATGTTTGCGCGCAGGCGTCCGGCACTCCCTTTGACTCCCGAAGGGTGACAACGGTGTCCAATATACCACGCTCACAATCGGGCGTAGAGGGTCGCCAGGGCGGCGCAGGCGAGTTTCCAAGGGTCGGATTGCCAGAGACGGGATTGCTACCCAGCGGATGAACTTCACGGAGTGCTGGGTGCTGCGACGCACCATCTCCAGCGTTTTCGGCAACACTCCCCCTGCCTTTTTCACCGCCTCCCGCGCTTGCTCCAGGCGCTTCTGGCGCCTCTTGTCCTCTGCTTCATTCTCGATGCCTTCCTCTTCCTTGAGTTCGTGCTCCAGCAGGTGCAGCAGATTCAGCGTCAGGCAGATCATCTGCGCCTGCATGGCTTTCGCCGTCGCGCTGCCCGCCCACGCTTTTTGCTCGCCGAGTTTGTTCTTGATCTCGTCAAAGCTCTTTTCGATGTCCCAGCGGCTTTTGTAAAGCCACGCCAACACGCCGGGCGGCACCTGGCTGTCGATGAGGTTGGTCAAATACTCGTAGGTGTGACCGCTGAGGGCATCCTGATAAGTGACCCGGCGTAACAGCGCCCCGCTGCCGGAGGGGCCGACGAGTTCGTCTTTGAGCACTCCGGCATTGATCGCATCGTTGCGCTCAATGGGCAGATCACCGCATTTGACCAGCGCCATGTTTTCTTTGCAACGGCTGAGCATGTAGATGCCGCTGCCTTGCTTCCAGTCATACCACGCTTTGAAGTCTATGCCGGCGCGGTCCCAGATGTAGAGCACTTTGCGTCCTTTCGGCGCTCCCTGACGCAGGGCGGCGAGAGTCATGCGTTTGAGCGCGCGCATGTCGTGCTCCTTTTTGCGCTCCACCTGATCAGCCACGCAGAGGTGATGCAGCAGGCCGCTGCGCAGATCGCGGGTGAAGAGGTGGCCGACGGCATGCTTGCGGCCCTTTGAGTCCGCCGGATCATGGGTGGCGTGGGCATGAAAGTGGCCATCACCGGCATACACATCGAAGCCATCCAGGCAGGGGAAGACCTGGAGCACATCAGGCAGGGTGGTGCGTGCATGCTGGCAGAGACGGGCATTGAGTTCGTCGATCAAAGCCAGGCGGCGCTTGCTGTGCAGAGTCGCGAAAAAGAGGGAATGATCCGGGCAAAGCTCTGGCGAGAGCGAGGCAAACCACTGGAGCCCCCCCGGCCCGAAGTCAGCGGCAGCAGGCAGCGGGAGACGCCGAGCTGGACCCAGCGTGAGTCAGCCAGCTCCGGGCAATGACGCAGGTGTGAACAGCCAGGAAGTTGCGCGAGAGCCGGAGCAAAAAGATGATCGCGCAGGGAGTCAGGAGAGGAGGTGGGGAGGTTTATAATAGCCATAAAAAGCCAAACCTCATGCCCTGCAAAGAGCAAGTGAGAAGAGGCCCGTGGAGCGAAATAAAGCAGCGTTGGGGAGCCGCGAAAAGGCATCGGCAAGTAGCTATGCGCCATCGTCTGCCCGACTCACTACAGACGACGTCAAGCCGCCAAGCACACCGCCAGCCCCAGCTTTTTCAGATCAGATGTGGACACCGTTGTTCCCCTCTTTATTTCCCCTGACTATGATCTGATGGGCAACTCAAGACCGCCCCGCAGGGTGTGGACGCGGCGGATCAGGCAGAAACGGGCTACACGCGAATCTTGAAAAGCCAAAGGCCTGGTGCGCCCTCGAGCACCAGGCCTGTCTTGGGTGAAGGCGGAGTGAGTGGGGTCAGATGCTGCCGCCGGATGGATTACCTATCACAACTTCATCCGTGCCGCCGCCACCCCAGAGATCGTCATCATCCATCGAATCTCCCGTGAACCGGCCTGTGGTCATGAGTTCGAGGATGATTTCGTCCAATACCGCATCCGCAGCCTGGCTGGTGCTCGAATGGGTGGGTGCCGGATGCTGCTGGCTCACCGCTGCGCCGCCGCTCACCATCTGGCGGAGGCTGTCGTTGCCATTGCCACCGCAGATGGGCCCGAGGCGCAGCGCATTCATGATGAGGAGGTCAATTTGCTGGTCGGTCAGGATGCCACCTTCACCGGGATTGGTTACAACAATGCCACTCTCCGGCTTTTCTGTGAGAATGCCACCTTCCCCTGGATCGGTTAAAATAATGCCACTCTCCGGCTTTTCTGTGAGAATACCGCCTTCACCGGGATTGGTTACAACAATACCACTCTCCGGCTTTTCTGT
>JBDHQD010000012.1:0-163053 GCA_039806835.1 Prosthecobacter sp.
GATGAAGCCATCAGTAAAGCGTTCTCGAAAATCACCGCCAAGGACGCCCTCGGCTATTTCGCTTCATGCGGTTATAGCATTATTTAAAATGCTCTAGCCCAAAGTTTAGAACATATGGAGGCGAGGGCGGGAAATCCTGCCTCACCAATGAAATCACTGATAATCAACGACTTACGAAGGGCTAATTTCGGGTTGTTGTATCACCAGTTTGTATCAAATCGGGCCGCGTTTGGCAAGATCATTCGTTTACGCTGGTGGCCTCCGCCGCGTCGCTACGGTCAATCTTCGGACATCTGCAATTTCGGCGAGGTAGTCCACTGCCGCACGATAGGCGGGCGTTGGAATGAAGGTGACGGATTGTTGTCCTTGCCGGTTTGCGGCTCGTTCAAGGATTCCGGCCCGGCGTAGAGCATCAATCGAAGGTGTCAGAGCATCCGTTCGGGTTACTCCTCCCTCACTCACGAGCAGGCGCACAATCACTTGAGCGGCTGCGGCGTCATCGCATCGTTTGGTGACATCAAAAAGGAAATCCGTGGCAGAGTATTGCCAAGGAACGACGGCATCTGTGAGCACCCTTTGCAGATGGTTTAAGAATACGTTCATCACTTCGGCTGCATCTTCGTTGAGGCGTTGCAAGGCACGCACCATGCCGGAAACGCCATCCACGCGGCGCATGAGTCTTCCCAAAGCAGAACGAGGGCGGAGCTTGTCAGAATCATACCTTATTTCAAAACGAATCCGGCGGTTCGTCTTGGCGTAGGCTACCACGCGGATTCCCGGCGCGGCGGTTCCTGTGATCGCAATTTCGTTTGGCGTGAGCCTTTGCCTTGTTCGGTCTGGATTCAGCCCGCTGCCCTCAAAGGCCCTCCGCACATAAGGAAGGGCGCAAAACGAACGCATGGCCCTGTCTATCGTTTCCAGCAGCTCCGGCCCGCTATCGTTCGCAAACTCCCAATATGTTTCCACCCGTCGGAGCTTCCACGGCTCATCCGATGCGGTGAAATAGAGCGTGCCTGTTCCATCGGAGGAAGAAAGTTGCGCCCTGCGGCTCATCTCCCCCCGCATCGCTATTTCAACGGCGGAAAAGTAGTCCGTGAGGCGGGCAGGCCAGTTTCTATCACTTGTGAACGCCTTCCAAATGGCGGCCTCTCGTTCGGGTATCCAGTTGTCTTCCCCATCTAGCGCGAACTCATCGCCATCCTGATTGTTTCGCGTGCTGAACAGGTCTGGCGTGAGCACGTCGGCAAGGTGGGAGCGCAAGACGTTCGGGTCTTGATAGCGAACAAAGCGGGTAGGGTTGAGATTGGCCCAATAAACGGCTGTCACAAAGCGCGAGGGTCTGGCCCCGCGCTCTTCTAAGTTAAGGATGCCAGAACACAAAGGCGCGGTTTCAAAACGCTCATCGTGTCTAAGTGATGAAATCGCTTCCCGCCGCAAAAAGAGACGCTGCTCTGAGTCTCTGCCAGTCGGGCGGGTAAAGAATGCGGAATACGATGCAGCAAGGTCTTGATTGGCCTCACTCCTGACTGCAAGAGGAGGTGCCCCCAGGTATTCGGCTACCTCTTGAACAGAAATGCCCGGCATGGCTAATTCTGGCCTTGTTGCAGTGTCTCTAAAGACTCCCAGAGGGAAGGTGAACTCGATCTTATCTTGCCTCGCAGAAGCAGCGGAAACACGGCTGGAAAGGGAGAAAGCTGGAAGGGGCATCGGTCTGATTTTGCGGCTTATGACTCAACCTGTATCTCTCTTTAGAGAGTGGTTCAATCTTCCGAATCCCCGCCCCGATTTTGCAACCGGTTGCAAACTGGCCTTCTGCTTTTTGTCCTTGAAAATCAACGAATTGTGGTGTAATATGCCTAGTATGATTCTGGAAGAAACGAGTTCCAGAAAAACGGGGAGTGTCTTTTTTATGAGGCTGAGTGAAGCGGACAATCGAAAGCAAACCTTGCTGGCAGCACTGCGCGAGACTCGCGGCATTGTGTCTCTGGCCTGTGCTCGTGCTGGCGTGGCACGTCGCACCTTTTACAACTGGCTTGATACGGATGAGGATTTCCGCCGCTCTGTGGAGGACGTGAACGAGGAAGCCGTTGATTTCGTGGAAGGGAAGCTGTTGGAGCGCATCGAAGCAGGCGCGGAGAAGTCCATTATCTTCTTTCTCAAGACACGCGGCAGAAAGCGCGGATACCGTGAAAATGGAAGCTCTGAAAATCAGATGCTCACCCGTGACATGCTAACGGCCTTCACCAGTGCCTATTCCGGCGATGCCTCCCGCTTTGACAACTGGATGAATGGACCAGCGGAAACCATCTCGCCCTCTGACATCGCCTGAGAGCATGGCGACACTGTGCAAAGTGTGCCGTCAAAGTTATGACGCCCGATTTTCGGGCGTTTTTTTGTGTCATGTTTCAGGTAGAAAGCGCCTTTATGCGGCCATTGCTGCTTTCACTCTCTGAACGGTGCTGTTCCCTTTGCCTGTGATCTTGGCGGCATTCCTCACGCTCTGGCCTGCTTTCAGTAGCCGGATGATGTCGGGATGCTTGGCGAGGAAGTCAGAGCGTTTCAGCGTGGTTCCCTCTGGACGGCCTAGCTTGCGGCCTTTGCGCTTGGCTTCCTCTAGTCCTGACTTGATGCGCGTGGAGAGGGTTTCAACCTCGTTCCGTGCCATCTCTGCCAGTAGTGCCAGCATGATAGACGCGGCAGGGTTGCGCTTGCCACTCGCCAGCAGGGTTTCGACTCCTTGAGCGTGCCAATAGAGGGAAACGCCGAGTTCTTCCAGCCGTTCAACGAAGCGGTGAACGATGCTGTTCTTTCTCGCCAGTCGGGACACTTCATGCACGAGAACCTTTTTCACCTTCCCCGCCTCTGCCAGTTCCTCCACCCTCTTTAAGCCGTGACGCTCTGATTCATCGGCCCGGCCTGAAATCCCCTGTTCCTCGCAGACCTCAACCACGGCGTAGCCTTTGGAGTCGGCATAGGCGCGGAGTTCGGAGACTTGGCGGGCTGTCTCCTGCTTGGCGGTGGAGACACGAACGAGGATGGCGACGGGAACGGCGGGCTTGTGCTGCATTGTTCCACAATGCGGACTGTATTCAAATAATCAACTGTTTTTGTGAATACACATTTCACCACCTCCCCTGCCAAGTTTTCAGGGGCAAAACCGGCCCGATTTCATGAAACGATTATTTGAATACACTTCACTCTTTCCATCCGTGCTCTTTCCAGTCCAAGGCGGAATAGAAAAACGAATCATCCGCTTGGCTGAGCAACTGGCGCTTTACCAAATCAATGTGCAGATACTTGTCATAGCCGCTCCATTCCGTGCTTTCGATCATTCGACGGCCCAAAGCCAGCCGTAGAACCTCCATATTCTCTTCCCGCCCGTTCTGGCGGATTATATCGGCGTGAAAGTGGAAGTTCACGAACTCCACCCCCTTCAACAATCCGGCCTCTTGGGCCTCCACAAAGAATTCTAAAATGTCCATGCAGATGCTTTTCGCGTCAAGGTCGGGAGGTTGAACATGGATTTGCAAGAACTCGACGGCCTCTTGAACGTCCCCCTTGTTTTCAATGCTCCTGAATCTTTCGGTTCCGAATGTATCCCGTGCGAGGCTCTCTAGGGCAGCAAACTGGCGGCTAAAATTCGGTGCTTTTGTGGGCACCTGCTCGCGTTGATTGCCTTTGGCTTCGCTGGCTTGGCTACTCCTCCAGGAGTCCCCCCGCGTGCTGCCGCTCTTGCTGTCGAATATCACCGGCAGCATCAAGCCCCAAAGCACGGCAACTGCCGTTAGACGCTTCTTATCGGCTTTCTCGAATCGTTTTGTGAGCCAGACAAAAAGGATGCCAATCGGCCAGCAAAAGAACAACGCTGCAAAAATGATGGGAAAACGGTCATTCCATTTCAGCGGTTGAGGCTTCGGGCTGTTGAGGATTCTCCCCGGCAAGCCCTTGAAGCCCTCAACAAAGATCGAAAAGGCGTCTTTGCTAATGCGTGGGGAAGATTCGGGCGAGCTAGGCGAAGGAGGGAGCGGCGGCGGTTGTTGCATACTTGGAAAGCGGAAAATTGAACATCCGCCTTCAAGCCTCGCGGCCATCTGGTGAGCCGGAAGGTTTACAAGCCGCACATAGACGACCCCGCAAGCCTTTACCTCCCGGCGTGCCGGGCGGCTGGACATAACTTGCGGCCCCCGGCTCATTGCTGAGCTGGGGTGTCGTTTTGCGCCGAGACACCACGGCGCTATGTGTGCGAGGTTGTAAAGCCCCGGTTCAGTGGATGCTGAACAGTTTCAGTTTAGGAACTCTGCGGCCCTTGTAAAGCCCTCACGCTTTCGGATAGCCGGGCTTGATGTGTGGAGCCGTTCGGACTCGCTGCGGCTTGGGCATGAGATGTGAAAGATCAACACCGGGATATTCCACCTTCGCCAGTTCATCGCGTAGCAGCGGCATCGGGAAGCCCTCGCCGTAGGCATTTGCGGCGCTGTTCTCTGCGGCCCATCGGCCAAGGCGTAGAGCAATATCAGGATTGATCTTGGCGAGCCGTTCCGCATCGCGGAAGTTGTGCCGGAAGCTGTGGAAGGATGCTTTCACCTTTTGGCCCGGTATCGCAGCGGTCAAAAAGCGGCGGAACCATTTCGAGAAAATATCAGAGTATCGCCCTTCACGATTGCGCGGCAGTTCGGGGAAAAGCTGGCTTCCATCGCCGGCGACCGTGCGCATTTTCACGAACTCCAGAAAGCCCATTTGAATTAAGCGGGGATGAATCGGAACCGTGGTTTTACTCGTTTTGTTCTTCACGGATTTGCGCTTTTTCCCGCCTTCCTGCTCCTCGTCGGTTTCATCCGTCACACGGATACACGGAACGCCTTCCACGGTGAGCACGTCGGAGACTTCAAGCTGGCAAGCCTCATTGCATCGCAACCCGTTGAACAGCGCCAGCAAAGGCACCCAATAACGGCCCCGGCGTGGATGTTCCGCTCCCGGCTTGCTCCATCCCCTAGCGTCATCCTTGCAGCCAGTGAACAGCGGCGCTTTGAAAATCGCGTTCATTTCCGCCACGGTGAAAGGCGGCCTCTCTGATTTTTTCTCGACGTGGAAACGATCTTGAAGCGTCTTTGTGTTGGCCGGGTTCTTCTCGATAACTTCCAGTTCTTTTGCATACTCGAACATTGCCACGATGCGCCCGTGATAGTTGGCCTTAGTGCGATGGCTCATCAGGCGCGGCGCTTTGGCCTTTGCTGCCAAAGCTGCCGCTTCTTTCAAGCTCTTGCCCTTGTATCGTTGTGCGGCGTGTGACGGCACAGTATCGAGGAAATCAAAAAGCTCTGTCATCCTCTGCGGGTCGATTTTCTCAATCGGCATCGAAGCGCCGAAATGCTCGCCTAGAACAAGAAAGGCAACCTTGTTGGCCCGGTGCGTTTTCTCGACTACCCCCTTTGCTGTCTGTGCCTTTTCAAAAACAGCGCACAAGTTCGCAAGCGTCATTTTCGCTTTAGAATCAGGCAGAGGGCTTCCCGCATGAATGCCCCTAAACATCGGGTCAAACTCCGCTGGCGTGCCGTCTGCTATCCAGTGAGCACGGCGGCGCAAATCTTCAATCAATGCGGCACGGTAGCCAGACAAGAGGCTTTGAAATGCGCTGCTCTCGATAGGCAGCGATTCCAGCCCATACGCTGCCAGCATTCGGCTCACGATCCCGACAATCCCGGATTCGCCCTCGCGGTCATTTTGAAAGCCGCGCATCTCCATTCCCAAATCTGCCAGCACTTCGTTTTTCACCTCTTCCTCGCTGCTTCTGAGTGCTTCCACGGCCTCGGCAGTGTCTTTTTGCATCCGCACGAACTCACGAATCAGAATGGCCTGTATGCGCTCATCTGTGACCATCGGAGCGGCGGGCGATGAATTGAAACCGGTTGCAAACGGCTTTAGCTCCCGCCTCTCCCTCGCTGCCGTCAGTTCCCTCATGCGCTTATCGAAGTTTGCGCTCCAAATAGCAGCGTGGAAAGCGACTTGGCTTTTAGCCGAACCGTAGTCAGACACGCGGAGAGAAAACTTGATCTCATGGCCCATTTTCTTCCCCTCCACGTCAAAGGAAACCCCCGCCCGTTTGAGTTCGCGGGGAATCGCCATGCGAAAATAATAGACGCCATTCCTGCGCGTAGAATGGTTCAGCGCGGGCATGGGTTCGGGCGGTGATGTATCACTTTGATGTATCAGTTGGCCCTGCATCAGCCTGATAAATCAATGAATACCCGTGTTTTCAAGCCCTTTAGGGCTTATGGAGGCGAGGGCGGGAATTGAACCCGCGCATACCGGTTTTGCAGACCAGTGCATTACCACTTTGCTACCTCGCCGTGCTCGTTGAGCGCGCAGAGATTAGGCGGGCACCATTCACTGTCAACCGCCGTGGCGGCGCTTGATTTCCTCGATCGCCCAGGTGGCGTGCTCGGCGATGAGTGGGTGCGGGTCTGCGGCGGCGGTCGTCAGAGCAGGGAGATCCTCCGGTGTGCCGACGTTCCCCAGCGCGACGCAGACGTTGCGCAGGAAGCCATGGCGCTTCACGCGTTTGATGGGTGATTTTGAAAAGAGGGCGCGAAACTCTTCTTCCGTGAGTGTGAGAAAATCGCGCAAGGATCGGGTGAAAACCGTTTCGCGCGCCTGGAAAGTGGCGGCGTGAGAAATTTGCGCGTGCCGGTTCCACGGACAGGCATCGAGGCATGAATCGCAGCCGTAGATGCGGTCGCCAATGGCACGACGAAATTCGAGCGGGATGGACCCTTTGCTCTCAATGGTGAGGTAGGAGATGCAGCGCCGCGCATCCACGCTGCGCGGAGCGGTGATCGCTTGAGTGGGGCAGGCGTCGATGCAGCGGGTACATTTTCCACACATATCTCTGGCGGGTGCATCTGCCGGGAGTTCGAGTGTGGTGAGGATCTCGGCGAGGAAGAACCATGTGCCGAGCTGGCGATGGATTTGCACAGTGCTTTTCCCTCCCCATCCGAGGCCCGCTTCGCTGGCGAAGTCGCGCTCCAGCACGGGACCCGTATCCACGTAGGGTTTCTGTGTGCCGCCGTGGGAGGCGAGGAAGGCGTCGAGCTCACGGAGCTTTTTTTCGACGAGATCGTGGTAGTCATCATTCCATGCGTAGCGTGCGATGCGGTACGCTGGCTCTGGGGAGATCGGTGGAGAGCCTTGGTAGTAATTCAAAGCGAGTACGATGACGCTGCGTGCTCCGGGCAAAACCAAGCGTGGATCGGTGCGGCGCTCTACGTTGCGCGCCATCCAGGCCATGTCGCCGTGTTTCCCATCGGCGATCCATTGTGCGTAGAGATCGCGATGCTTCGCAGGCAGCGCAGGCGCGATGCGGCAGTCGTCAAAACCAAGCGCATGTGCCGTGCTCACGAAAGCGGCTTTGATCTCTGCGGGAGACATGGGAGTGGCAGATGCGGAGTCATCTCACAGCGGAGGACTGCAGCGTGGTGATTTGTGTTTCCAATGTGTCGAAAGACAGCGCGAGTTTGCTGAGGCGCTCAATGCGGGCACTCTGGTCTTCCTCCACTTGAGCAGCTCCTACCTGCGCGGGATTGAGTGTCTCGAGGAAGCCGACGAATTCGCGCGTCACATCCTCCGTGACTTGTTTGGTGAGCATTTCGCGCAGTGTGTGTGTGGATTGCTCCAGCTTGTCAAAGATGGCGTTGCGCGAGGTGCCGAGTCGGATCTGCGTGATGAGATAAACCACGGCGATCAGCATGACTCCAGCCCCTGCAGCGATGATGGCCGCCGTCGTCCCATCCAGCCAACCACACAGCGCCGTCGCAAGCAGCACGGGAAGGATGAGGCGCGGCACCCAGCGCGCGGTGCGGCGTGCCCGCTCGATGCCCGGCTCGATGTCAGCATCGAGTTGCAGCCCAATGACGAAGCGCCTCAAGCATGAGTCCACATGCGTGCTGAAGCGCCGCCGCAGATCGCTTTCCTCTTCATCATCGACATGCACCGGCATCGAGGCATCGGGTGGGAAAATCACGCCGCGGCCTCGGGCAAAGAGGAAGCGCTCGAACTGATGCACATCCTCCTCCAGCACGAGTCCCACCTGGCGCCAGCGGTCGCTGGTGCGATGCTGCAAATCCTGAAAAAGGCGGTGATCGAGGCTCTGCCGTCTCTCCTCCGCCATTTCGTCGTCTTGATTCTCACGTTGAAACGCGCGCCTCGTGGCCAGGGCATCGTTGGCGAGGCCTGCGACTCGCAACACCGACTCATGGTAGTCGCGCTCCGTGGCATCGAGTGCAGGCATGATCTTTTTGAGCGTGCGATCCACTTGGAGTTCGCGCTCTGTTTGCAGCTCTTGGAGCACGGTGCGCCGGTGCTGCGCGTCCTGCATGAGCTGCCCGACTCGTGAACGCGCCTGCTCGATGATTTGCCGCGCGATGCGCAGGGTGCCGCTGAGCTTCTTGAGGCGCACGGCATGATGGCTCACCAGCGTCGAGATATACTTTTCTAAATCATAAAAGCCGCTCTCGCGGTGGAGGCGCTCATGGTCGATCCCTGCGTCACGCGCGAGGATGGCTTTCTTCCCCGAGACGGGAAAGAGCGGAAAGTCGCGACCAAAGCGCTGTCGCGTGAGCTGGCTCATATAGTCGGTGATGACCTGAATCTCCTCCGTGCTGCGCAGATCACTCTGCTGAAGCACAAAGATGACATGGCGCATCCACTCGCGATGAACCTTTTCAAGAAATTGCCATGCGGAGGCTCCCCATGGATTCATGGCAGAGAAGACAAAGATCACCAAGTCTGCGATGGGCACAAAGCGCTCCGTGATGAGCTGATGCTCGTTCTCCACGGAGTTCGTCCCCGGCGTGTCCACGATGTGGAAGTCGCGCAGGAAATCGACCGGGGCATGCACTTCATCGAGTGTGGGTGTGATGGGCACCACGCGATGCTCGTCACCGTGCCGGAAAAAGAGGATTTTATCCGTCGTGGGCATCACGCCGGTCTGGGAGAAGTCACGTCCGAAGAGGGCGTTGAGGAAAGTCGATTTCCCTACATTGACCTCACCGGCGACGACAAAGACAAAAGGCTCCTTCAAGCTGGCGACGAGATTGTCGATGATCGCGAGAGATTCGGCGTCGCCACCGGACTCACGCAGTGCGGCATTGAGCGCCAGGAGGTCTGTGCCAATGCGTGAGCGCAGTTCAAAATAATCGTCGCCAATCATGAGATGTGCCAAGGTGCCGCGTGGGGACTTCACCGCAACCCGTGAACGCGAGTTTCACGGAAGGTTTTTTTTGCGATCGCGCTTGGGTGAGGCGGCGGCGCTGAACATCCCTCTTGCCGAGCTGCGCAAAAAAGAGCGGCCCGGAATTTCTTCCGGGCCGCTGGTGGGGTTTTGATTTCACGCTCTCCGTGCCGAAGCACGGGAGCGCAAAAGTGGAGTGCATGCGGCACAGGTGACTGTGCCACACGCCGTGGCATTACATCATGCCGCCGTGGTCGTGGGCGTGGCCTGCGTCGGCTTTCTCTTCCTTCGGAATGTCTGCGATGAGGCATTCGGTGGTGAGGAGGAGGCCGGAGATGGAGGCCGCGTTTTGCAGAGCGCTGCGGGTCACCTTGGCGGGGTCAACGACGCCTGCCTTGATGAGGTCCACGTATTCGCCGGTGGCGACGTTGTAGCCGTTGTTGCCTTTGCCCTTCTTGACTTCGGACACGATGAGCGCGCCTTCGACGCCAGCGTTGGCAGCGAGCTGACGCAGCGGAGCTTCGATCGCACGGGCGATGATTTCAGCGCCGGTCTTCTCGTCACCGGTGAGCTTCAGATCGCCAACAGCGGCCTGAGCGCGGATGAGAGCGACACCGCCGCCAGGGACGATGCCTTCTTCGACGGCTGCACGGGTGGCGTGCAGGGCGTCTTCGACGCGGGCTTTCTTCTCCTTCATCTCGGTCTCGGTGGCAGCACCGACGTTGATGACGGCCACGCCGCCTGCGAGCTTGGCAAGGCGCTCCTGGAGCTTCTCGCGGTCGTAGTCGCTGGTGGTCTCGGCGATCTGGTTCTTGATCTGCTGCACGCGCCCGGCGATGGCGTCGGAGGAGCCTTCGCCTTCCACGATGACGGTGTTTTCCTTGCCGATGGTGATGCGCTTGGCTTTGCCGAGGTCGGACAGCTCGATGTTCTCCAGCTTGATGCCGAGGTCTTCGGTGATGCAGCGGCCGCCGGTGAGGATGGCGATGTCTTCGAGCATGGCCTTGCGGCGGTCGCCGAAGCCAGGAGCCTTCACAGCCACGATGTTGAGCGTGCCGCGCAGCTTGTTCACCACGAGCGTGGCGAGGGCTTCGCCTTCCACGTCTTCAGCGATGATGAGGAGGGGCTTGCCGGAGCGGGCGACCTTCTCAAGCAGAGGTAGCATGTCCTTGAGGTTGCTGATCTTCTTCTCGTGAATGAGGATGTAGGCGTTCTCGAGGTTGGCCTCCATCGTCTCCGGATTGGTGACGAAGTAAGGAGAGAGGTAGCCCTTGTCGAACTGCATGCCTTCCACGACTTCGAGGGTCGTTTCGATGCTCTTGGCTTCTTCGACGGTGATGGTGCCTTCCTTGCCCACTTTGTCCATGGCTTCGGCGATGATGTTGCCGATGCTGGCGTCCCAGTTGGCAGACACGGTGGCGACCTGGGCCACTTCCTTGCTGTCCTTCACCGGAGTGGAGATTTCCTTGAGCTTGGCAACGATGGCTTCAGTGGCCTTCAGGATGCCGCGCTGGAGGGAGGTCGGGTTCGCACCGGCGGTGACGTTGCGGAGGCCTTCGGAGTAGATGGCTTCAGCGAGCACGGTGGCAGTGGTGGTGCCGTCGCCAGCGGTGTCGGAGGTCTTGGAGGAGACTTCCTTGATGAGCTGGGCGCCCATGTTTTCATAGGGATCAGGAAGTTCGATTTCCTTGGCCACGGTGACACCGTCTTTGGTGATCGTGGGGGAGCCGAATTTCTTTTCGAGGATCACGTTGCGACCCGCCGGGCCGAGCGTGGCCTTCACGGCTTTGGCGAGCTTCGTGACGCCACGAAGGAGAGCCTGACGAGCGGATTCGTCGAAGTTGAGTTGTTTAGCCATAATGATGTGTGTGTTGGATCAGGGGTTGGGGGTGGAGGGATTAAGCGATGATGCCGAGGATGTCGGTTTCGTTGATGATGAGGACGTCGTCGCCGTTGAGCTTCACTTCGGTGCCGCCGTATTTGGAGATGAGGACTTTGTCGCCCTTCTTCACGGTGAAGAGGGTGCTCACGTCTTTGCCTTCGTCATCCTTGCCGGTGCCGAGTGCGAGGACTTCAGCCTCCTGGGGTTTTTCTTTGGCGGTGTCCGGCAGGAAGATGCCGCCTGCGGTTTTTTCTTCGCTGGAGGAACGCTTCACGAGGACGCGACGGCCGAGCGGGGTGATGGTGTTAGCCATATAGGATCTGCTTTATGCTGAGGGTTGTGGTTTCTGTTTGGTTTCGGGTTGTCTGCCCGGCCTGCGGTCACACAGTTTGGGTGTGGCGGCTGGCCGGGCGGAAAGGGTTGGGGTTCAGTCTGGTTGGATGGGGGAATTGGGTGAGGGGGTGGGAGTGGTAGCCGGATCGGGAAGGATGGCGACACCATTCGGCGCGCGCTCCATGCCGCCAAAGCTCAAATCCGGCGCGGCTTCGCCGATTTCACCGACGAGGAAGGCGACGAGCTGGCGCGGATCATCCGACAGCGCCGCCTGCAACATACGCACCGTGCGTGCGCGATCGTAGTTGCCGATGTCGAGATCGAGCTTTGCCGCACCTTCGAGTCCTTTGATCTGCGCGGCGAGATCGACGCTGCCGTGGATGCGCTGCTGCAAGGCTTTGTCCTGCGCGAGCTTGCCGAGCAGGCTGCGCAGCTTGGTGCTCACTTCGGAGACATTGAGCAGATCGGCGGCGGTTTTGCCGGGGTATTTGGCGATGATGTCTTCTGCTTCGCGTTGCAGATCACGCGCGGTGACTGGTGCCGGTGCGGTGCCACTGAGTGCCTGCGTGATCTCAGATTCGATGCGTGTGTTGGAAACGACCGCGCGTTGCGTTGAGGTCGGCGCTGAGGATGCTTTCGCGGGTTCTGCGGCTTTCTTGCCACATGAAACGAGCCCGAGAGCGATGAACACGGCGACACTGAGGAACGGCAATGGCTCGTCGCTCTTCCGGTTTCGTTTTTGGCGGCGCATCGTCGCCACTTCATGAGATGAGGCGGACGTTTTCATACGATGGAAGAGCGTGGCGCGAGGGCCGCGTTGGAGATTTCACGCAAGGCGGTGCGCACCGCCTGGTCAAAGGTTTGGAAGGATTCGAACTGCGGCTGCGCGCCGATCATGGCGAGATTGTCCCCCATGGTCTCCAAGCGGCCGATGACATACCACTGGTCGTTGCCTTGGTTTTCGATGAGTGACTGCAAATACTGAATCTCCAGCTTCTTGTTGGTGATCTGGTCGTTCGTGTCGGAGCTTTGATTGGTGAATTCCACCAACGGCTGACGGCAAAGCAGGATGCCGTAGGCGCGGTTCGCTGCCAGCGAGCAGGTGATGACATACTTGGCCTGCGCCTCGACAAGAATGTGGGATGGATCCGTGCCACTGATGGCCAACTCCGTGTCTGACAATCGTGCGCTGACTCCCATGGGATCGCGCTTGATGCGGAAGCCCTCCGCTTCGGTGAGACCGGCAAAGCACTCGACAATCTGCGAGAGATAACGACGGCGACGCTCAAGCAACAGCTCGTCGTATCGATGCAGCAGCCGTTTGGCTTCCGCATCGAGCGCAGAGAGTTCTTTGAGTGCTTCGAGACTCATCGTGGCAGTGAAACGGGGCTGGAGGTTGGGAATGGCGACGAATCGTCGCCAAACAGGCAGCCGGAAGGGCGACGATTCGTCGCCACTCCATAACCTGCGACGCTCGCGGCCAGCATTTTCGTGACATCACGAAAATGGTCACGCGATCCCGTCGTGCCGGAAGCACGAAAGAAATGAGCCGGTGGTGCAACCACCGGATCACGATGCGCGCCCATCGTGGGGGAAGGGAGCGCCCTGGAGGGGCGCGAGAGGCAGGCGGAGGACGGAAACGTGCGATTCGCGACTGCTTCTCGCGCTCCTGCCGGAGCGCGGCGGGAAAGAACACTGGGAACGCCGCAGGAACCGGTGGTTTCACCACCGGCTAATGGCTCGCGTCCTTCCAGGACGCCGTTCATCGGCGATCCGGGGCGATGATGCAGTTGCCTGGATGGCAATGACTGGAAATCATTCACCATTTACAACTACTGTTGGTTTCTATTTCGCCCGAAAAAGAACGAAAAGGACTGCATCAAAGCTCCCTCGGGCGAGTCGCGTTCAATCCAAGCCGAATGGAATCGATTCCATGTTTCTCCTTCTCCACGATATGTGCGGACATCGAAGCCTTTTTGAGGCTCCAAGACATTACGAATTACCTCAAAGCGATAAACATTGTCATCATGAACGACTTCGACCGTCTTGACGACTTCATATAGCTCGGTGCAACCAAGCTCGACGGCATATTCAGTGAATCGCTCAAAGGAATCCATATAGTATTCTGCTGTTAAGTTACTTGTCCTTGTCCACGACCTCGAAATCGGCATCGACAACCTTGCCTTTGTCTTTCGGTTCGGTGGATGCGGTTTCGGGACCAGCGGCAGCGTTCATGTCGGGCATGCCACCTGCGCCTGGAGCACCGGCTCCGGCTGCTGCGGCAGCTTGATACGCGGCGGCGAAGAGTTTTTCGATCTCCTCGGTCTGCGTCTTCATCTTGTCGGTGTCGTTGGCTTCGATGGCGGACTTCAAGGTGGCGAGCTTGTCCTTGATCGGCGTGAGCTGATCGGCGGGAACTTTGCCTTCCCACTCTTTGAGTGTCTTCTCGATCTCGTAGCTGAGGCTGTCGGCCTTGTTCTTCACTTCAACGCCTTCCTTGCGTTTGCGGTCTTCCTCGGCGTGCTCCTCGGCGTCGCGCTTGGCTTTTTCGATCTCCTCATTGCTGAGGCCGCTGCTGCCCTGGATGGAGATGCGCTGCTCCTTGTTGGTGGTTTTTTCCTTGGCGGTGACGTGCAGGATGCCGTTGGCGTCGATGTCAAAAGTAACCTCGATCTGCGGCACGCCGCGCGGCATCGGCGGGATGCCGTCGAGCTTGAAGGTGCCGAGCGTTTTGTTGTCTCGGCTCATCGGGCGCTCGCCCTGGAGCACGACGATTTCGACGCCGGGCTGATTGTCACTGTAAGTGGAGAAGATTTGTGAGTGCTTCTTCGGGATGGTCGTGTTGCGCGGAATCATCGGCGTGGCGACACCACCGGCGGTCTCGATGGCGAGCGTGAGCGGCGTCACGTCGAGCAAGAGCACGTCCTTCACATCGCCCTTCAAAACGCCGCCCTGGATGGCCGCGCCGATGGCGACGACTTCGTCCGGATTCACGCCTTGATGCGGATCTTTGCCGGCGAGCTTCTTCGCGGTCTCGACGACCTTTGGCATGCGGGTCATGCCGCCGACGAGCACGAGTTCGTCGATCTTGCTGGCGTCGAGTTTCGCGGCGGCGAGGCAGTCGCGCACAGGCTTCATGGTGCGCTCGAACAAGCTGTCGCAGAGCTGCTCCATCTTCGCACGCGTGAGCGTCTTCATGATGTGCTTTGGCCCGGTCTGGTCAGCGGTGATGAAGGGAAGATTGATGTCGTAGCTCTGGCTGGAGCTGAGGGCGATCTTGGCCTTCTCCGCCTCTTCCTTGATGCGCTGGATGGCATCGGGCTGGTTGGTGAGGTCGATGCCGCTGTCGGCTTTGAACTCGTTGACGATCCAAGTGATGAGCGTGTTGTCCCAGTCGTCGCCGCCGAGGTGCGTGTCGCCATCGGTGGCGAGCACTTCGAAGACGCCTTCGCCGATTTCGAGCACGCTGATGTCGAAAGTGCCGCCGCCGAGGTCATACACGGCGATTTTTTCGTCGGACTTCGATTCCAGGCCGTAAGCGAGCGACGCAGCGGTCGGCTCATTGATGATGCGGCGCACATTGAGGCCGGCGATCTCGCCCGCGGCCTTCGTGGCGTTGCGCTGGCTGTCGTTGAAGTAGGCGGGCACGGTGATGACGGCCTCGGTGATCGTTTCGCCGAGCTTGGCTTCCGCGTCAGCCTTCAGCTTGCCGAGAATCATGGCGCTGACTTCCTGCGGGCTGTAAGTCTTCGTTTCACCGCCGACTTCGACCTGCACATGCGCGTCGCCATTCGCAGCGGCGACGATCTTGTAAGGCATGCGTTTGTCCGCGTCAGTGAGTTCCGCGAACTTGCGGCCCATGAGGCGCTTCACGGAGAAGACGGTGTTGCGCGGGTTGGTCACGGCCTGGCGTTTTGCGGCCTGGCCGACGATGCGCTCGCCACTCTTGGTGAAAGCGACGACGGAGGGCGTGGTGCGCGCGCCTTCGCTGTTTTCGAGGACCATTGCTTTACCGCCTTCGAGGACGGCCATGCAGGAGTTCGTGGTGCCGAGGTCAATGCCGAGGATTTTGCTCATAGAGGGTGGGTTGGGGGAAAAGGGTGGAACTGAGGGTTTTGGCACCTGTTCTTTGGCTAGAGGTGTGCCAAGTGCGGTTCTGCACGCTGGAGGCCTTGATTTATCAAGGATGCAGCGTTTTGACCTGAAAGTGCCAAAGGCTCGAAAAGGCCGCCTGAGTGCCAATTTTTGGCACAATTGCGCACGCTCGTGGCACTTTGGGGACAGGGAGCGCACACGTCCCGCGTGCCGTTTTCTGCCTCTCGCGGAAAGCAGTTCCAAAAAAACAGATCCCTGGATGATTGAGCAATCGAGTCAGGCAAAGCAGATCATAGAACGGCCTTCAGCGAGACGCGTGCGTTCCTTCCGATCCTCCCCCTTGTGAAAAGATTCACAATCTGATTGCCGCTCCCTCACACGGGGCGTAATTCTGGCCCTCCCACCCCACGCTGCTCATGGTCGCCTCCGCAGATCAAACCCTCGCCGCCTACGACTCGAAGGTCGAGGGCAACGTCATTTTCACCAAGCTCGACGCCGCCATCAACTGGATGCGCAAGAACTCCATGTGGCCGATGCCGATGGGCCTCGCCTGCTGCGCGATCGAAATGATGGCCGCGGCGTGCAGTCGCTATGATTTGAGCCGCTTCGGTGCCGAAGTGATGCGTTTCTCCCCGCGTCAGGCGGACGTGATGATCGTGGCTGGTACGGTGACTTATAAAATGGCGCTCGCTGTGAAGCGCATCTGGGATCAGATGCCTGCGCCGAAGTGGTGCATCGCCATGGGAGCCTGCGCCAGCAGCGGCGGCATGTATCGCAGCTACGCGGTGTTGCAGGGGATCGACCAACTCATCCCGGTGGATGTTTATGTCTCCGGCTGCCCCCCGCGCCCCGAGGCGCTGCTCGAAGGTCTCATGCGCCTGCAGCACAAGATCGAAACGGAACACTCTTTCGTCGAGCAGAAGAAAGAGCTCATCGCAGAACTCACCGCGTAATTTTCTCCGTGCCATGAACGCCGCTCAGATGGTAGAAGCTCTGAAACAAAAATTCGGCTCCGCCGTGCTCGAAACAAAAGAATTTCGCGGTGAGCAAACGATCATCGTCACGCTCGAAAGCGCGAAGCCGCTGCTGAAGTACTGCCGCGATGAACTGAGCTTCGATTACCTCGTCGATGTCTCCAGCCTCGATTACATGGGCAAGGAGCCGCGCTTTGAGATGGTGTACGAGCTTTACGGCTACGGACATCATCAGCACCTGCGTGTGCGTGCCGCTGTGGCGGAAGATGTGGAGGTGCCCACCGTCAGCGACATCTGGCCCACGGCCGACTGGCATGAGCGCGAGGTGTACGACATGATGGGCATCAAGTTCAGTGGCCACCCCGATCTGCGCCGCATTCTGATGTGGGAAGGCTATCCTTACTTCCCGCTGCGGAAGGATTTCCCACTCGAAGGCAAGCCCAGCGAAATGCCCGATGTGGGTTTCACCAAAATCGCGCCGATGGCGGATGGCCCCTTCGTCACCAGCGCCGGTGTTGGCAACACCGTGACGCGCGAGCCCCGTTCCCGCCGGCCGGTGGCTTGAGGGCTCTTTTGAAAAAGACTGCTCCGAAAGGATCGGTCAGTACTCCACTTCTCAGATCACGCACTCCAGAAAGAGCTTATCGCGTTCTGCGTTTTTCATTTCTCACCCTATGACACGCACTCATCTCACCACCGTGCTCGGCTTGGCCTTTGCCTCCGCCGCATTCTCCGCTGACACCGCCGACTGGGCCAGATTCCGCGGCCCCGCAGGCAACGGCATCGTTCCTGCCATCGCAGGTGCAAAATGGAGCCTCAAGGAAGTCTGGAAATCGCCGACGAATCTCGGCTTCAGTTCCTTTGCCGTAGCAGGCGGCAAAGTTTACACGCTGGTCACGGGTGAAACCGATGGCAACACGGGCGAAATGCTCGCCTGCCTCGATGAAAAGACCGGCAAGCAACTCTGGAGCAAGCCGCTGAGTGTCATCGCCAAGTACGATGGCGGCGGCGATGCGGGCACGCCGGACAACAAAGGCGGCGATGGCTCCCGCAGCACACCGGTGGTCGATGGCGGCAAAGTGTACGTCATCGATTCGATGCTCAGTGTGTTTTGCTTTGATGCGGCCACCGGCAAAGAAATCTGGAAGCACGATGTGATGGAAGATAATGCGGGAGTGCAGATCAAGTGGCACAACGCAGCCTCTCCGCTCATTGACGGCGACATCCTCATGCTCGCTGGCGGCGGCGCAGGCCAGGCACTCCTCGGCCTCAACAAAAACACCGGCAAGGTGGTGTGGAAGGGCGAGGACGACAAGATGACGCACGCCACACCGATCCTCGCCGACATCCTCGGAGTGCATCAAGCCGTCTTCTTTACGCAGAAAGGCCTCGTCGGCGTGAACCCGAAAAACGGCGAGGTGCTCTGGCGCGCCGATTTCCCCTACAAGGTCAGCACCGCAGCTTCCCCCGTCGTGTGGCAGGACATCGTGTACTGCTCCGCCGGCTACGGGGTGGGTGCGGGCGCGTTCAAGCTCAGCAAAAACGGTGGCAAACTGGAAGCCACGCAGATTTGGCGTCGTGAAAACCAGTGCTTCAATCACTGGAGCACGCCCGTCGTCAAAGACGGCTACCTCTACGGCATGTTCAGCTTCAAGGAATATGGCAAAGGCCCGCTGGCCTGCGTGGACATCCGCACCGGCGAAGACAAGTGGGCAGAAAATGGCTTCGGCCCCGGCCAGGTCATCCTCGCTGGCGATAAGATCATCGCCACCAGCGACAAGGGTGAAATCGTCGTCGCCGAAGCGAATCCCGAAAAGTACAAGGAAGTGGCCCGCAAAGATGTGCTCGATGGCAAAGTCTGGAGCTACCCCGTGCTCGCTAACGGCAAAATCTTCGCGCGCAGCACCGTCGAAGGCGTCTGCCTCGATGTGAACTGAACTGCGGTGATAGAAACTTGAAAAAGCCCGGGGCTGCACCCCGGGCTTTTTTATCTTCCGGTGTGCTGCTTGACGCCTCTGATGCTCTGGCCGACTCTCGCCCTCTGGACATGAAGCAGTGGCTGCAACGAGCGATCAATTTATGGCAAAAGGGGCGTGAGCTTCCCTATGTCGGACGCAGCTTGTTCATCATTGCGCTGGCCGCGCTGGTGGTGGCGATTGCCACGGGGTGGCATCATTCACATCCAGATGACGACGCAGGCGCAGCCATCCATCAGGCACACCAGGCGGAGATGGCTGTACCGCCCAGCATCCTCGTGCTTGCCCGCATCCTGCCATATCTGAATCTGTGGGTTTCGATCGGCGTGCCTCTGCTGCTCATCGTGGTGTGGCGGCGCTGGGGAAATCTCACCCGTTTGATGGCCCCGGTGAGCATCGCCGCTTTTTCCATCGCGCTGTGGGCCGTCGCGAGTGAGTTGGTGGATTATATCGCCCATTCACAAATGACGGAGACAGGGGAGCCCCCTGCCCCCATCGCATTTGCTTTCAAACTCTTCTCCATCGTCATGGCGCTGTGCTGCCTGCCCGTGGCATTGCAGTACTATCGGAAGACGCTGTTATTGGAGCGCTACACGCTCAACGCATTCCTCCAACCTCTCGCCTTCTGCTTTATCTCCTTCAGCTCCCTCTGGGTCATCATGGATTTGCTGGATAACTTGAAGGACTTCCAAGTCGCCGGAGCGAGCATCGCCGACATCGTGCGCTTCTACCTCGCGCTGCTGCCCCATATTTACACCCAGATCATCCCCGTCGCCCTGCTGCTGGCCGTCCTTTACACGCTCACCCGCATGTCGCGCGCCAACGAACTCATCTCCATGCTCGGCGTGGGGCGCAGCCTCTCTCAGGTGCTGCGTCCGATCTTCCTCATCACGGTCGTGACCTGCGTGCTGAGCATGGCCGCGAATTATTACTGGGCACCACGCGCCGAGGGCAATCGCAAGGCCGTCACGCGTGCGATGAGCATGCATGCCAAAGACTCCATCATGGCCTCGCAGATCATGTTCCGCAATGAACAGACTCACCGCCTCTGGTACGTCGGCACTTTCCCGTTCTCCTTGCGCGGCGGCAGAGAGCGCATGCACGACGTGCAGGTGCGGGAGGAAAATGCGGACGGCACCCCCATACGCACCCTCCTGGCCTCCTCCGCCAGTTGGTCTCCCCGAGCGGGATGGCGCTTTTATGATGGGCGTGAGATGATCTACAAAAACGGCAGCGTCACGCACATCGCCCCCTTTCCTCAACAAAAAGACGGAAGACGTTATCTGGACGTGGCGGGCATCGACGAAACACCCTGGAGCATCGTCAGCTATGCGCTCCAGGCAGACTATATGAGTGTACCCGAGCTCGTCTCCTACCTCGCTGCCCATCCCCAGGCCACACGGGAAAAGCTCGCTTCGTTTAGGACTCACCTCTGGCAGCGTTTTGCCCAGCCGTGGCAGGCGTTCGCGCTCGTGCTGGTCGCCGCGCCGCTCGGAGTAGCCTATTCGCGCCGTGGCTCCGTGGGAGGCATCGCCAGCAGCGTGTTCATCTTTTTCATCTTCATGTTCGCCAACAATCTCTTCCTCAACCTCGGCAAAGGAGCCCACCTCCCGCCCTGGCTCACGGTATGGCTGCCGCATCTTCTCTTCGGCGGCCTCGGCCTCGTGCTGCTCCATTACCGCTCGGAAAATCGCGACCTCCCCAAATTGCGCCTGCGTCCGCGTGGGCCTGCGGCGCGAGTCGCCCGCCCGCGCAATCGCAGTGATGCCGCGATGCCCGATCCCTCTGCCACCTGAGAGGGAAAACTCCGGCTTGAAACTTCACCTCCGAAGTTCATAGGCACTTGATGCAGCAGAACTGGTCCATCCGCAGCCGCGCCCACCAATGCGCTCTCACCAACCGCCCTTTCGAGGATGGTGAGATTTTTCACACGGCGATTTATTTCGACCCCCAGGAAAACGGCTATGTCCGCCGCGACATCAGCGCGGAGGCTTGGGCGCAGGAAATGCAGGCACAAGAGCGCCAACCCATCGCTTCGTGGAAAACGCTCTACCAAAAAGTCGAAGTCGAGGCCAAACCTGAAATCGCACCGAAGGAAAGCGCACAGGAGCTGCTCCAGCGCTTCATCGAGGAAGGTGACCCCATGACTGAAAACGCGCGCTACATCCTCGCCCTCATGCTGGAGCGCAAACGCCAGATCGTGCAGACCGCCGAGAAGGAAGTCGATGGCGCGAAGATGCTCTTCTACGAAAACAAAAAGACGGGTGAAATCTTCATCGTGCGCGATCCCGAGTTGAAGCTCGACGAAGTCGCTCAAATCCAGGAGGAAGTCGCCACCATCCTCGCTTTCGGCGGTCCTGCCGCTGAGGCAGCAAAAGTCGCCGGCGTCACCCTCACCGTCGATGGCGTCGTTCCCGCAGAAGAACCGAAGGCGGAAAATGCGGCTGAAACTCCATCTCCATCTGAAGCAACGGAGAGTGCCGAAGCATCATCCGAACCTGCCGAATCCACCGCCGCCTAATCCAGTCATCCGCACCGAGCCTCCCACTCCCATCACCATGTCCCTCCAACAAGACCGCGAAGAATTGCGCCAGATTTTGAAATCGAAATCCGTGAAAACGGGCAAATTCACGCTCGCCTCCGGCAAGGAGAGCGACCTCTACGTCGATTGCCGCGTCACCACGCTCGACGCGCGCGGCGCGGTGCTCGTCGGACGCGTGCTGCATGATCTGCTGCGCAAAGAAGAGGCAAAGCGCGGCCTCAGCATCGGCTCACTCGGCGGTCTGACGATGGGCGCGGACCCCATCACCCTCGCCGTGGCGATGAGCTCCAGCATCGCAGGCGACGCCAAGCCCGTGCAGGCCTTCGTCGTGCGCAAAGAGCCGAAAGGCCACGGGCGCGGCAAACGCATCGAAGGAAATTTCGCACCCGATCAGCTCGTCGTCGTCGTCGATGATGTCATCACCACCGGCGGCTCCACATTGAAGGCCATCGAAGCCATCGAACAGGAAGGCGGCAAAATCGCCTTCGCGCTCATCCTCGTCGATCGCGATGAAGGAGGCCGCGAGGCCATCGAAAGCGCAGGCTATCCCGTCGTCGCTGCATTCAACCGCGCAGATCTCGTGTGAGCCGCGCCAAGCCGTACGCGCTTGAGCCTCACGCCCGTGGATGAAACCGCCGGTGTACGTCTTTGAGCCGCGCTTGATCGACGTGCGTGTAGATCTGCGTCGTCGCAATGTCCGCATGGCCCAGCATTTCCTGAATCACCCGCAGGTCGGCGCCGTGATTCAGCAGATGCGTGGCAAAACTATGGCGCAGCAGATGCGGATGCACGCGCGCTGGATCGAGTCCACACGCAGCGGCGCGTTCCTTCACGATGTGCTGGATGCGCGCCGTCGTCAGCCGTGTGCCGCGGCGGGAGATGAACACATGGCTCTGCGTCTTTGGTTTCACCAATGAAGGCCGACCATGCTCGAGCCACGCTGAGAGGGCGGCGCACGCAGCGGCACCGACCGGCGAGAGCCGCGTCTTCGATCCCTTGCCTGTGACGCGAATCCAGCCCTCTTCGAGGCTCAGATTTTCCAATCTCGCATCGGCAAGCTCGGACAGACGCAGACCGCTGGCGTAAAATAACTCCAGCATCGCACGATCACGGCGGTCCAGTGGCGCGACTCCGGTCACGGACTCGACGAGCTTCTTCACCTCGATCTCGTTCAGCGTGTCCGGCAGATGCTTTTCTTGCCGCGGGGGCAGGATGGCATCCGCAGGATCGCTGGCGATGCGCCCCCGCTGAGTCAGCCAGCGGAAAAAGACCTTCAGCGCGACCAACTCGACGCGCGCCGAAGACGCCGCAATGCCATCTCTTTTGCGCTGGGCCAGGTAAGCCGTGAGATGATCGGTCGTGACACTCGCCACGCTCTCCGAGGCGTGCCGCTGCTTGAACCAAGAAGCGAATGCCTCCAGAAAACGCCGCACCAAAAGCTGATAGCGCACGGAAAGACCGCGCTCCGTAGCCAGATGGAGGATGAAGCCGTCGATAGAGTTCTGCACGCCGCAGCATGCACGCAGGCCCCCCTGCTGACAAAAAAACATTGCCGGAGAGCGCGCCACCCGGCAACGTCTGCCGCTACACTCCCCTCCAGTCCTCCACCCATCACGTTTATGGCCTCCCTTAACAAAGTCATGCTCATCGGCAATCTCACCCGCGACCCAGAAGTGCGCTACACACCCAAAGGCAGCGCGGTCTGCGACATCGGACTCGCGGTGAACCGCAGCTACGTCACCGACAACGGTGAAAAAGTGGAGGAGGTCACCTTCGTGGACATCACGCTCTGGAATAAAACCGCAGAGCTTGCAGGCAAATACCTTCACAAAGGCCGTCCCGTTTACATCGAAGGCCGTCTCCAGATGGACACCTGGGAAGATCGGCAGACCGGTCAGAAACGCCAGCGCCTCAAAGTCATCGGCGATCAGATGCAGTTCCTCGGCAGTCCGCAGGGAGGAGGCGAGCGCACCGGCGGCGGCAGCGGCGAAGAAGGCAGTGGTGGCTACAGCCGCCCACCGCAGCGTCCCGCCGCACAACAGCGCCCTGCCCAGCGCTCAGCTCCAGCTCAGCAGCAAAACGATGATTTCGGCGAAGGGCCGATCACCGACGGGATGGAAGACGACGACATCCCGTTTTGATCTTCCGCGCGCGATCGCCGCAGGTGATTGCTCCAGGCTGATTTCGTCTCGACGCAACGTGCAAGATGCTCATCGCATCATCACGTAATGAAAGGCTCTCATGAAATTCGCCCTCCTCCTCACCTGCCTCATCAGCACTTCGCTGGTTGCTCAATCAAAGACTGCAAAGGCTCCGGCTAAACCGAAAGGGCCGACGATCCCGGCAACCACGCAGTGGCACGATGTGACGACGTGGGGCGTGGAGGGACGCGGATGGACGGATCAACAGCGCCTGCGTTGGTTTGACCGTCTGCCAGCCAAGGCAGAGAAAACGGTCACGCGCGCGGTGTGGGGTCTCAGCCGCGACAGTGCGGGCATGATGGTGCGCTTCAAAACAGACGCGAAAGAAATCTACTGCCGCTATGATCTCCTGAAGGCCAGCCTCGCCTTGGCGGGAATGCCCGCCACGGGAGTGAGTGGCCTCGATTTGTATGCGCGCGATGCGAAAGGCCAGTGGCGCTGGGTCGCCTGCCCGAAGCCGGGGGCGCAGCATGTGGAGACGGTGATGATCAGCGGGCTCGCTCCCGGCGAGCATGAATTCGCCGCCTATCTGCCGCTCTACAACGCCATCGAAAAACTCGAAATCGGCGTGCCTGCGGGCGCGACGTTTGCAGGTCTGGCCCCGCGTGAGAAGCCCATCGTGTTTTACGGCACTTCGATCACGCATGGCGCGAATGCTTCGCGCCCCGGCATGGTGCATACGGCGATCCTCGGCCGCCGATTGGATCGTCCGGTGATCAATCTCGGTTTCTCCGGCAATGGGCGCATGGATGCTGCCGTGGGAGACCTCATCAATGAACTCGATGCCGCCGCCATCGTCATCGACTGCCTGCCCAACATGCAACCAACCGATGTCACGGCCAAGTGCGTGCCGTTGGTGAAGCAGTTGCGCGCCAAGCATGCCACAACGCCGATCATTCTCGTCGAAGATCGCCGCTTCACGAACTCGTGGATCACGCCGGCAAAGGCCAAGTTTCACGATGACAATCACGCCGCGCTGAAAGCCGCGTATGAAAAACTCAAAGCCGAAAAAGTCGCCAACCTGCACTACATCGGCGGCGATGCGCTCTACGGCACCGATGCTGAAGGCGCGAACGATGCCTCCCATGCCACCGATCTCGGTTTCATGCGTCAGGCGGATATCTTCGAGCCGGTGCTGCGTGCTGCGTTAAAATAACAGTGCACGTGAGCGGAGCGCGCGTCCGCCGTTCTATCGTTGCTCGCGAAATTGGGATACAGCACGCGATTCCAACGTCGGAATGCTGGCGCATTCCGCTACGCCGCGTCGCGGCAACGGCCAAGCTGCTGACGAGTTCTCCCAAATTTTGTCGCTCGATTCTGCGATCCTCAATCGTTGCCGATCTTATACAGCGCTTTGTCCGTGCGGATGAATAACGCGCCGCCGTCAGCGATGGGGCTGGCCATGATCGAACCGTCGAGCGTGTTCTGCGCGAGGATTTTGAATTCCTTCGTCGCTGGGATGGTGCTGACGACGCCTTCGCGGCTGCAGAAGTAGAGTTTGCCTCCAGCAAGAATCGGCGACGCGCTGAACTTCCCGCCGAGGCGCTCGCGGTAAATCGCCTCACCCGTTTTGGTGTCCACGCAACTCACGATGCCGCCGTCGTCGATGTAGAACAGCAGTCCGTCGTGCAGCACTGGCGAACACATTTTGGGCGCGTTCTTCGGATTTCGCCACGCGACTTCCGGCGTCTGCCGCCCGGCGTAATCGAGCGCGATGACCTGTGACTTGCCGTAGCTGGTGCTGAAATAGATGCGCTGTTCGTCTGCGACCGGGACGGCGGACATGGAGAAGCCGAGCGCGCCATAGGGGACATGCCACAGCTCACGGCCATTTTGCGGATCGTAACCGTAGATGTTGTTGGCTGCGGGACTGACGACGACCGCGCGGCCATTCATCATGACCATCAACGGCGTGCCATAGGCTTTGCGCTGCTGCGGGCGCGGATCCATTTCCCCACTGCGTGCCGTCTGCCATGCCACTTTGCCCGTGTTCTTGTCAAAGGCGGCGATGAACTGCCGGTCGCTGCCGTCGAAGTGCGCGATCAAATGATTGCCCGAGAGCACGATCGTGGAGCCGGGGCCGTTTTCGTGCATCACCTGCAGCTCCTGATTTTTCCAAAGCACCTGCATCGACTTGGTGTCGAGTGCCACTGTGCCGAACGATCCGAAATGCGCGTAAAGCCTCCCTTCTTCCAGAATCGGAGTGGGTGAGGCGTAGCTGTTGAGTTGATGCACCCACTGAGGCGCAGCCACTTCCAGCAGGGCGATGTCGTGAAGGACTTTGCCACTGCTTCGCTCCACACACAGAGCGTGCAGACTCACGGAGGCGAGCACGACCACGGGCTGATCGCCCGTGTTGGTCGCGAGACGGCGCTGAGTCTCCTCCGGTGTGGCGGCTTTCTCGAAAGCAGTCGTCAGCCAAAGATGATCGCCCCACATCACCGGAGTGGAGTGGCCGCGTCCGGGCAGCGGCGTTTTCCATGCGACGTGGCTCGTTTCACTCCAAGTCTCAGGCAAGCTGGGAGCATCCGCATGTCCCTGCGCAGATGGGCCGCGCCACTGCGGCCAGTTGCCAGCGTGACAAAGGGTGGTGAGCAACAGCAGCGAGGGTGCGAGGAGGAGGCGGAGAGACATGGCGGGAAAAAACGTGACAGAATGAGGGGAACTGTCTTTCACTAGGCGCGATCATGCGCCTCTCTCTTTTTTTTACCTTCCTCACGGCGACACTGCACGCGCAAGTTTCCGAGGTCACAAAATACATCGAGGTGCATGCAGGCACGCTGCCCATCATCCTGACCGTGCCTCATGGCGGCGGCATGAAGCCAGACAACATCCTCACGCGGCGTTACGGGGTCACGGGAGCGGACTCCAACACAATCCCTCTGGCGACAGCGATTGCCGAAGAACTCCAGGCGCGCTACGGCGGCAGGCCGCATCTCATCATCTCACGACTGCACCGCTCGCGGCTCGATCCCAATCGCGAGATCGTGGAAGCGGCACAGGGAGATGCCAAAGCGGAGGCGGCGTGGCAGCTTTTTCACGACAGCGCGCGCAAAGCCTGCGCTGCGGTCACGCGACAGCACGGCAGCGGCTTGTTGCTCGACATTCATGGCCATCGCCATCTCGATCAGCGCATCGAGCTCGGCTATCTCGTGCGTGGAGAGCAGTTGAGAGCCAGCGACGCGGCACTCAATGCCGACACGGTGCTCATCTCATCTTCAAGTGTTCGCGAGTTGGATCAGCGGTCGCCACAGACATTTGCAGAGCTTCTGCGTGGGCCGCAGAGTCTCGGCGGTTTGTTGGAACGCTTTGGAGCACGCTGTCTGCCAGCACCTTCCAAAGCAGCGCCGGGCAAGCTGGCGGGCTACTTCAGTGGAGCTTATGATGTCACTGCACACGGATCTCGCAGTGGGGGAACCGTCAGTGCCATTCAGGTGGAATGCCCGTGGAATAACGTGCGCGACACGGCGGACAATCAGCACCGCTTTGCGCGTGTGTTGGCGGAATCACTCGGCGATTACTTTGCGATTCATTTTGGCAAAAAGCTGCGCTGAGGGAGTCGTCGGCATGCGAAGTGCGTGCGCTTGTGGGAGGAGGGTTGACGCCGCAGCATGCCGCGCGTAGCCATCGCGCCCATGAGCACCGGCAAAGCGCAGGGCATCTCGCTGATCACGGCCACAGCGGTGGTGGTGGCGAATATGATCGGCACCGGCGTGTTCACGTCATTGGGTTTTCAGGTGGGCCCCCTGCCCTCTGGTTTTGTCATCATGCTGCTGTGGCTGGTCGGCGGAGTGTGCGCATTTTGCGGTGCTGTCTGTTACGGTGAACTGGCCGCAGCGATGCCGCGCTCTGGCGGCGAGTATCATTATCTGTCGCAGATTTTTTCTCCCGCAGTCGGTTTCCTCGCGGGCTGGCTCTCCGCCACGGTGGGCTTTGCGGCACCCATTGCCCTCGCGGCGATGGCGTTTGGGAAATACTTCGCCGGAGCACTGCCAGGTGCCGATGCGGCGATGCTCTCCCACGGCGTCGTGATCGCGATGATGCTGGTACATCTCCTCGGCGTGAATGCGGGAGCCAAATTTCAAAACGTGGCCACTTGGTTGAAGGTGGCACTCATCGTGGTCTTCATCGCTGCGGGATTGTGGATGCCCAATGCGCAGCCGATTTCGTTCCTCCCCATCGCGGGTGATGCTGGGCGTGTGACCAGTCCGGCCTTTGCGGTGAGTTTGGTGTTCGTGATGTATGCTTACACCGGCTGGAATGCAGTGACCTACATCGTCGGCGAGGTGAAAAATCCTGCGCGCACGCTGCCGCTGGCTGTCGCCATCGGCACCTTGATCGTCAGCGTACTTTATGTGGGCCTGAACGCCGTTTTCCTCCGCGCTGCGCCGCTGGCAGAGCTCGCTGGCAAGGTGGATGTGGGGCACGCCGCCGCGGATCACATCTTTGGCGCGCAGGGCGGACGCCTCATGGCACTGCTCATCAGTGGCGGTCTCGTCTCGGCCATCAGCGCGATGACTTGGGTCGGCCCACGCGTGATGATGACCATGGGCGAGGATGTACATCTGCTGCGCTCCTTGGCAAAAAAAAGCGCCTCCGGTGTGCCGTGGGTGGCGATGTTGGCGCAGACAGTCATCGTGCTCGCGCTGCTGCACAGCGGCAAATTCGAGAAGGTGCTGACCTATGTGCAGTTCAGCCTCACTCTCAGTTCATTCCTCACCGTGCTCGGCATGATCGTGTTGCGCATGACCAAGCCCGCGCTCCCGCGTCCGTATCGCGCCTGGGGCTATCCACTGACGCCGCTGATCTTCCTGAGCGTGAGCCTCTGGATGATGTGGCATATCCTCGGCTCCCATCCCATCGAATCTCTCGCAGGACTCGGCACCCTCTTGCTGGGCTTGATTGTCTTCATCCTCTCGCCGCGTACTCCACGCACTTCATGAAAGCTCGCCTCCTCTCGCTGCTTGTCTTCGCGCAATCCGTCACCGCCGCAGATCCCACACCGAACGATCAGGCACGTTTCCTCGCCGGTTTACCGCAGGAAGGCTCGCCACTGGCAGCACTCGCCAGCAGCGAATACTTCCGCAGCCATGCCAAGGAACTCGACCTCGAATGGGCGGATGCCGAGCAGCGGCAACTCCGCCCCATCCGCGAATGGGCACCGCTGGCACTGCCGGAGGCCGTCGGCAGTACCGATCCATTGCTCTATGTTTTCAGCGGCCCTGACTTCCTGCACGCTTACACCTTCTTTCCCCACGCCTCCACCTATGTGCTCGCTGCGGCAGAGCCGGTAGGAGCACTGCCGGATGTGACACGCCTCTCGCACGAGGAACTCGCCGCTTCTCTGCGCAATCTGCACACCACGCTCAATGCCTCCCTGAGCTTCAGTTTCTTCATCACCGCAGACATGAAGAAAGACCTGCGTGCCACCAAGCTCGCAGGCACCCTGCCTGTGCTCTACGTCTTCCTCGCCCGCTGTGGCTGCTTTATTCAAAGCGTCGAGAAAGTGTGGCTCGACGCAGCGGGCAAAGTCATCACCGACAAAGAGACGAAGACGCCCGGCGCGCGCATCCGCTTCCTCGGTGCCGGTGGAGAAAAACAAACGCTCTATTACTTCACCACCGACATCGCCAACTGGGCGCTCAAGGAAAACATCTCCTTTCTGCGCTTTTGCGACACACTGGGCGTGCTCAACGGCTTCACCAAATCCGCCTCGTATCTCATGCACCAGGACAACTTCACCACCATCCGTGATTACCTCCTGAAGCATTGCCACACCATCACGCAAGATGACTCCGGCATTCCGTGGCGGGATTTCCCTCGCGGCACTTGGGACGTGCGTGCCTTTGGCTGGTATCCCGGCCCCATCGCGCTGTTCAAGCAGCACTACCAACCCGACCTCGCCGAATACTATCGGAGCAACGAAGTGCCCGTCATTCCCTTCGGCATCGGCTATCAGTGGCACCCCGGCAGCAGCACGCTCATCTATGGCGTCTCGAAGATGATGGTGCGCAAAGCACTGCCAGTGGAGGAATAGCAAGCCACATCATTCACGACAGCGACTTCTGCGCTGCCGAGCTCGTTCGATTGAGTTCCGACTACTCTTTGCGGATGCGCTGCGACTTCTGCACGGACAGTTCATCGATGCGGGACGGTTTGCCGGGCAGTAGATGCACCCATCCGTCTCGATCCGGAGCGCCGTTCATCAGCGTGCAGTCTTCCAGCTCCAGTTTCTTCACCACGGAGCCGTTCAAGGTGAGCAAGTCCGAATCAGTTCCCGACTCCAGTGCGCGGTGTCTTTTCAGCAGCAGGCTTTCCATGCCCGCCACGTCCACCAGAGAGCCGTGCAGGTGATTGGAGGTGGATTCCACATCGGTCACGATCACCTCGCCGAAGTGCCCCGCGCCCATGCGCGGCCAGTAGTTTTGCAGGCGGTAGGCGCAATGATCGAACTCGCCGCGCAGGCCGGAGATGCTCACCTTTTTGATGGTTTTTTCCGCCGTGGGATAGAGGCCGACGCCCACATGAGTGCGCTGGCCCGCTTTGCTGGTGCAGCGGATGTCTTCGATCACCACGCGCTCCACATCGATGGTGTCCTCCTTGGCGATGCCGATGTCGTGCCCTTGCAGGCTGCCGATGCCGGTGGACACGGCCACCATGTCGTCGTTGGTGTAGCCGCTCACGCGCGCCACATAGACATTGCGGGCGATGCCCGTGATCCCATCGCCGTTCCTGCCTCTCGCCACGCGCTGATCGAAGGTGAAATCACTGAACCGCACCGTGCCGCACAGAAAATACGCGATGCCCCACGCATTGGTGTCCTGCACATGGAAGCCGTCCATGACCAGTTGGCCCACCTTGGTGAAGGCGGTGCCGAAACCGAAATACCCGTCGCGGTAATCCTTCGTGTAGTTTCTCACCTGCCGCGCTCCGTTGCCCAGCAGGCGGCCATTGAGCAGGATGATGTCGGTGTCGCCCTTCCGCTGGTTTTCATTCATCAGCAGCGGGGCGTTCGCTCCGTCCTCCAGAGCCAGCGAGGCCTGTTGGAAGTTGATGACGGTGTGCGAGGGGATGTGGATGGCCTTCGACAAACGGTAGGTCGCGCGTGGAGCGAAGAAGACGATGCGGTGCTGGAGCAAGAGCCGGTTGATCTCCTCGGCGGAACTGCCCTCCGGCACCAGAGCTGCCAACTCAGCGGTCAAAGGGCGCGGCGTGTCATCTTTCGTCCTCCGACAACGCACCTCGCCGCGCTCGTAGAGGATTTCCACTGGCGCGCCCTGCCGGTCAGGAACGCTGAAGGAAAACCCGGGGAAAGGATCGCCTGATTCATCTGCTTTGCCATCCGCTCCACACGCAGCATGTTGCGCGATCCATGCGGCAATGAGCCAGACAAAGCGCAAGCGAAACGATTTCAGGAAAGACCAAAGGACAAGTCTCATGGGAGGCGAAGATAACGACAGCATCGCACATCTCGGCACGTGAAGGCATTCCGTGCAGCGATGAGCCGATGACCAAGGCCGACCTTGCCTCAATCATCATGCTTCTGCAAAAGCACAAACGCAGAGGCCGAGAAATCCACATTCCAATTCACACAAAATATCTGTGAGAGAGTGAGCGTTTGTTTTCGATGCTTCGTTCACTGCTGATTGTTTTCCTCCTCGGTTTCCTCACGGCTCGCGCTCACGCCGCAGGTGAGAAGCCGGGACCCGTGGCCTACGTCACGGTCGAGACACGCGACATGACCATCGAGTTCGCCGGGGATCGCGCGTGGACGATCAGCCGCATTCGTCACAAGGGAGCCATCATCACAGATCGCACCGGATTCTACGGCACCGTCTTTTCACCCATCGGTGGCAAATGGATCGGCACCGGCCACAACGAGGGTGGAGTGGAAAAAGTGTCGCACGCCGTGCTGACCGTGGATGGCAAAACCTGCGAACTCAAAGATCAGGCCATCTATCGTGGCCAGCATGCGGAACTGCGGAAGCAATCCATGATGGGCACGATCAAGCTGGAAGCCGTTTACACCGTTCTGGAAGATCGCGTGATTGAGCAGCATCGTTATGAGGCCACGGAGGAAGTGAAAATCGGTGTGCTTTACGCCTTCATGCATCCCTTTCTGCCCACAACGACGGAGTGGATCGCCGAGAAAGCAGACGGCAGTTTCGTGGAAGGCATCTTCGACAGCCAAGGCGGCCACCGCCTTCGTGAAGATGTGAAATGGACAGCGATTCATGATCCCAAATCGCAGCGTGCGACACTCGTCTGGTATCCGACGCCGATCGCAGGGCAGGATTTGAAGACCTTTTACTGGGATAAGTCGGTCTATCACAAGCTCTACAATCAACGCTACCGCAACGCGACCGTCGCCGCTGGCGAGCGCTTTGAAACCTGCGTTATCCTGCGCTGCTTCGAGGCGGATGCGGCTGCATGGAAAGACCAAGCGCGTGCGCTCGCCAAAGAAACCCGAGCTTCCGATGATGGAACCGGCTCGACTGCGCGATGAGATCGGATTCCCTTCGAGATCATCCGACCCTAGGCGGATAAAGAATGCGAAAGCATGCCTTTGAGCACACGCGCGGCATTCTGACTTATCGAGGCTCGCGAAATAGGGATACATCACGCAGTTCCAACGTCGGAATGCGGACGCATTCCGCTGCGCTCGCGTGCGGTCACTCCGCCTTCGGCAGACGGGCCACGCAGGCCACGCCGTTGCGGGACAGGTAGAGGTCGATCCGCCGCTTGCCTCCGGCGCCGGACGCCAGTTCCCGGCCGCTGAGTAACTCCACCAACCGCTGGCCTTCAGCCAAGTCCACCTCCAGCACGGGGCCCTCGTAGGTGTGGCCGGTCGCGTTGTAGAGCGTCCAGAGTGTCCTGCCGCCGGAGCTGAAACGGTTCGCATAGACGAGCGGCTTCAGCGTCGGCACGAGCGGCTCGCAGTCGCGGCTGCGGACCACGTCAGCGTAGTCTTTGAAGATGGCGTAGATCGGCGCCGGGAACTCGCGACCGAAGGACGCGACGAGATTCCAAAGGCGTTTGTGGCAATCTTTGTCCGCGCCGCGGTGGTCGAGCTCGTAGGCTTTGCATTCGGGGAAATAGAAGCGCTGCACGTTGCACTCCAGAGGCCGCAGCGGCGTCGCCTGCACCGTCAGGTCGTAGGTGATGCAGCCGTCGAGGTGCTGCATCAGGAAATCGTAGCCTGGATGCTCCGTCGTCAGCACGGACTTGGGATCCACCTCGTCCATCGCCGCGCGGATCCCTTTCGCCGCCTCGGCGGTGGCGCGCTGCCATTCCGTGCAGCCCGGCTCGGCGAAGGTGTGACGATGGCCCGGGTGGTAGCACGCCCAGCCGCGATGGCCGTATTCGTCGAGGCGGATGCCGTCGGCGCCCGTCTCGCGCATCACCCGGCGCATCGTATCGGCCACCCATTGGCGGACCTCCGGCAGATCGTGGCAGGGATTCCAAACCTCGTAGCTGCGCGAGGGTTCGCCGCTCGGCAGGACGACGCCCCATTCCTTGCCGTGCTCGCGGCCCGTCTCACTGGATTCGTCCAGCCGGAACGGGTCGGTGTAGAGCGTGATGAGCGCGCCGCTCCTCTTGTAGTCCTGCACCGCCTTGCGGAAGGTGGGGAGGCCGCCGAAGCGGGCGTTGTATCCACGATAGTCCCCCGGCTGGTTGTTCCACATCGTCCGGCCGGTCACGGGATCCTTCACGAAATACGGCCGCCAGCGCGCGACGCCCGCCGCGCCGATCTTCGCCTCCAACTGGTCGAAGGGCGTGCTCCACGGCCCCAGTGGCGACCATTCCCACCAGGACATCAGCTCGAGGCAGTCGCGGCCCGGCTTGAGGAAGTCGGCGCGATACTTGCCGTCCTTGAACAACAGATCGCCGCCCCAGCCTGCGGCGATCATCGTCGCGACGTCGCCGAGCCGCGACGGATACGGCCGGAATTTCCAGACCCGGTGAGCCCAGGCGGCGTAGTCCTTCATCGGCGTCTTCCAGTCGCCCGCATGCGCCGCGACGACCGCCGGGGCCGGCGCGAAGGTCTCGCCGGGGCCGCGCGTGCGGCGCAGATACTCGACCGCCAAGCTCGCGCCCTCGACCCGCTCGAAAGGGTCGCGCCACTGGACCTCCGGCGCGGCGGGGCAGAGCGGTGCCAGCACCTGGCCCTCGCCTTTGCCGGGCAGGCTCTTCCGCAAGCTCAGCACCTTGTAACGTCCCTCGGCGTCGTCCACGCGCAGCGACAAGCCCGCGCCGAGCGACGGACTGAAGAGGTCCATCACCTGGTAAAGCGCCTGGTGGTCGCCGTAGCCTTGGCGGACGATGGCCGGGCGGTCGGCGATGATGCCGCCGCCGCGCGGGAAGAAGTAGTAGTCGGCGACCGGGTCCGGCGAAACCGCCAGGCCGGCGAGATGCGGAAAGGCGAGTTTGAAATCGAGCGGCTTGTCGCCGGAATTCTTCAATGCGAGACCGAGCCGCAGGCCCTCGGAATCCATCGAGCCCTCGAGCATGGCGGCGAGGGAATGCGCCGGCAGGAACAAGTCCGCGACGAATCCCGCGCCGCCTTTGGCCCGCACCGAGCGGCATTCGAAATCGCGCGAGCCGGAGGAGCGCTGCGCGCCGATCTCGACGAGGAACAGATCGAGCTTGCCGGGCTGGCGGACGATCTCGGCGTTCGCCAGTTCGTTGAAGATCGAGACGAGCTTCAGCCGCCCGCCTGTCTCGAAGCGGCACCGCAGATGCGCGTTCTCCAGCACCACGGCTCCGTCCTCGATGCGGCAGGAGGGTTCGCGTTTCGCCACCGCGCCGGCCGGTTTCGCCATCGGCGGGCAGAGGTCGATCGGAGGCTCCACCTGGCGATAGCCCCGGGTGCCGCTCACCGTCAGCGATTGCACCGGCGCGCCCGTCACGATCACTCCGCTGGTCCGCTGGCCGGGCAGTTGCGTCTCAAAACGCGGCCCGGCGCCCTGCACCGGCGGCATCGGCTGCCCCTCGGCATCGAGCCAGCGCAAGGCGAACTTCGCCGCGCCTTCCGTCTGCACGACGGCGGCCACCGGCCGGGTCGCGTCGAGCTTGTGCGCCAGCCACTCCATGCGGAACTCGTCCGAGCCGGGCCGCCGCCCGGCGTGCGCGACGAAACCCGCCGGGTCCGCGAGCGCACCGGACCTCCAGACGCCCTCGATCCGCCGCTCGCCGCTCAGCAGCACCAGCCGCACCATGTATTCGCCACCCGCGCCGAGGGAGTTGAGCTTGCCGTCCTGCCAGGTCCTCCCGCCGTCCAGGCTGACGGCGCTGTTCCCGCCCGGCACCGTGTTGTCGATGCCGAGGTAGAGATAATCATCGGGCTTCGGCTTCGTCGCGGGCGTCGGCGCTTTCCGGAACACGATCTCGTTCCGTCCGCGGACGAACTCCTCCTTGGGCAAGGCGAAATCGAACCACTCCATCGCGGTCGCTTTGCCTTCCGGATACACCGGCGCGCCGCCGTGGTTTGGAAAACGGTGGGCCTTGCCGTTGACGAGGATTTCGAACGCCTCGTCCAACCCGTTGGCCTTGCCCAGCGAGGTGGGCGAGTAGTCGCGCACGCAGAAGAACGCCGACAGCCGCACCTCGCTCACCGCCGCCCAGGCCGATTCCGGCACCGCCGAGAGGTCGAGCGTCTTCTTCGCCTGGTAGCGCGGGTCGAGTTGGTGCGTCATCCCCGTCGAGGCACCGCCCCACTGCCCGAGATCGTCGCTGAGCACGAGAACATTTTCGCCCTCATGCTTTTCGAGGGCGGATTCCGCAAGCAACGGAATGAGGAGGATAAAAAAGAGAAGGAAGCGCATGACGAAAACAAAAAGTTACGCGCAGCGGCCATGAATCCTGCGGGCAGCGCGGCATATCACTGTTTCACCGAGTTCTTCCTTCTGCCACTTGCACGACAGCCTCGATCTTGTTCGTTTCTGACACCATCATGGGTCGCTTCGTGCTCGCTTTTCTAACGCTGCATGTGAGTGGCGACAACGAGGCGGTCTTCAGGCCTTTCGCCGCCATCGGCAACTGAAAGCACGCCCTTTGCCACCGCAAAGGCGGCAGCCCAGTCACGCGCGATTGCCACATCGTGTCCTGAAACGAGGGGCGCGGCTCAGTAGCTCACGGTGACGCCAATGTGGGCGCGGGAGTTGCGGCCCTTGGTGTTGAGGCCGGTGTCTTGGAGCTGCCAGCCGTAATCGGCGCGCAGGCTCACGTTTGTCGCCACCTGCCAGCGCAGACCCACGCCCACGCTGGTGAGGCTGAAGTCCTCATCGGGCGTTAGACCACTGCCGCGGATGGTGCCATAGCCGTAGTCCACGAAGGCGAGGAGCTGCGCCTCGTCCTTCACGTTTCTGAGGTCGATGTGCTTGAGCACGCTGAAGCGGGGACTGTGCAGTTCGTTGCTCACGATGAGGCCGTCATCGACAGCCACTTCGTATTCCTCGTAGCCACGCACGCTGCGGTAGCCGCCGAGTGCGAAGGTCTCGCTGCCGATGAGCGGGGTGTTGGCGACCTGTCCGCTGAAGCGCAGCGCCCAAGTGAAGTCCCAGGGAAGTTTCGTGAGGCGCTGCGCATCCAGTCGTGCGTAGAAAAACTCGCGGTCGGCTCCGGGGCGCGCCTTGCCGAAGGCATCATCGCTGCTAGCCAAGCCGAGGTTATAGCAGAGGAAAATGCTGAGCGCGGTGGCACCCAGCGAGTCCTTGCGGTTTCCGGACCAGGTGAGCGAGAGTGCTGTGATGCTCGTGTCCGAGAAGAACACGGGCAGGCCGCCAAACTCCAGGGAGTTATCCGCGTGCTTGTAGTCGAAGCCGAGGCTGAGGCTGTGCTGGATGCGCCAGAACTCCGGCAGCGGCACGGTGTAGCGCACGCCGATTTGCCAGGAGACGCCGCTCTGCTGGAAGACCTTGAGGTCCGGCTCATACTCCGTGTAACCGCCGAAGAAGAGCAGCGTGTGCCGCCACGGGAGCGGCACGGTGTAGCTGGCACTGTAGCTGTTGACCGTCTCGAAGTCGGGGGCAGCGGTCCACTGGAAGTCGAAGCGGTGATCGAGGCCGAGGACGTTGCCCCAGTTGAAGCCTAAGAGGATGCGCTCCTCATGGAGCAGATCGTTGCCGCTGTCCTCGTAGCCGGTGTAAACACGGAACGGGATGCGGTCGGTGACATCCAGGAGCAGGTCGGTGGTGCCGGGCCGCGAGCCGGAGCGCATGAGGAGGTTCACCTCGCGGAAGGGATTGGAGTTCAGCCATTCGATGTCCTCGCGCAGCGTGGCGCCGGTGAGTTCGTCGCCGTGGTGGAACCGGATCTGAGAGGTGAGCAGCGTGCTGTCGAACCACTTGTTGCCCCGCGTCTCTACGATGCCGAGCGTAGCGGTGGTGACATGAAGCGTGATGATGCCCTCCGTGATGTCCTGCTCCGGCAAGCTGACGATGACGAGCGGGTGATCCTGCGCGCGGCACGAGACCCACACGGTGGCGCGCAGCGTGGTGAGCGAGCCTTCCGTGAGCGGTTTGCCGAGGAATGTGCCCAGGCTGTTGCGGGTCACCGTGGTGTCGAGCCACGGGAGTCCGGCGATGGTGACGCCGGGTGCGCCAGACACCTTCTCACCAGGCGTGCTGACGACGATGCCCCTGAGCGCGGGGAGCAGCGTTTCCCCGGCGCGCTGTGCGGCGGGCGCGTCATTGCCGCTGAGCGAGATGCGCCCGCCCCCCTGGCTCTGCGGCGGTGTCTTCGGCGCGTAGCGCAGCGGGAGTTGCGCGAAAATGGTATCGGCAAGTATGCCGATGATGAAGAGGAGAGTGGCAGACTGCTGGGTGCATGCATGCATGGTGGCGGATGGGATGAAGTGTCCGAGGGGTGGCTGGGAATCTCTTCGGCTCAGCGCTAGTATGGTTTGATCACCTGCATCGCCGGCTTCTTGGGCTTCTCACCGCCACTGCCGCCGACTCTGATGAGGGGAGGAGCGCCCACATTGGTGCCCACACTGCGGCGCGGACGTGGAGCATGGGCGGCGATGAGTTGCCGGATTTTCTCTGCAATCTTCCGCAACTTGGCGATGGCCTCCTTGGGCGAGATCAACCCCAACTGGCACTGGTCAACAGCTTCCCAGATTTCATTTCGCGCGCGGTAGATTTCATTCCGCAATTGTTCTGTCTGCTCATTCTCGGGGGCGCTGTTGGCATCGTGGACACTGTTGGAGAACTGGGTGATGTTCGATGCCAACTGGTTGAGCTGCTCCATCATGAGTTGGGCCGCCGCCTCCAGACCCTGGTTGAGTTCGTTTTTGGCCAGAATTTGCTGGCGTGATTCCTCCTGGGACTGTCCCTGATGGAAGACCTGGTTTTCGACCTGCGATAGCTGGCGTGCCGCGCTTACTGAGATGACACGCGCGCCGTGCTCCTTGGCCCACTTTTCCACTTCCGCGTCAGTGGCTCCATCGCCGAGGATCACCTTCGCGATCTGCTTGTGGATATCCCCTTCAGGCGGCAGGTTTTCCAGTTGCTTGACCTGCTCCGGTGAGAAGTGGATCGGTTTGTTATTCTCCGCATCAAGGATCACGACCGGGCCGCCGCCCGCAACATTGATCTGCTGCTGTTGATTCAACGGCATGCCCGCCACACGGGTCTTGGCATCATCGGCTGCGTCATCAAGGATTCCCTTTTCCTTCGCCTGTTTTTCTAGCGCGTCGAGCTTCTCATTGACCTTGGCCGTGTTCGAGTAGAGCGCGGAGGATGGCTTGCTTCCGGCATTCCATTGGATGGCCCGCTTGCCGAACCCTAGAGCCTCCCCGACTGCCTCCCACAACGGATCACGCCTGTGTCCACTGCTCCCGCCCTGAATGCTGCCTCCTCTGAAACCAGGGTTCACGCTCATGATCCAGTCCAGTGGGGTCTGGTAGTTGGTGGATGCGTTCGCCGCATGCTGCATCTGCGCAAGCTCTGCCGCAGTGTTCAACTGCCCGTGCAATCCTGAGGGATCTGCCTGGTTCATGAAGTTCAAAGCCTGGCTGGCTTTCTCGATCTGATCGAGCTGCATCTGCGCAAGCTCTGCTGCGGTGTTCAACTGCCCGTGCAGTCCCGAGGGATCCGCCTGGTTCATGAAGTTCAAAGCCTGGCTGGCTTTCTCGATCTGATCGAGCTGCATCTGCGCAAGCTCTGCCGCAGTGTTCAACTGCCCGAGCAGTCCCGAGGGATCCGCTTGGTTCATGAAGCTCAAAGCTTGGCTTGCCTTCTCGAGCTGCTGCAACTGCGCAAGCTCTGACGCGGTGTTCAACTGCCCGAGCAGTCCCGAGGGTTCCGCCTGGTTCATGAAGTTCAAAGCTTGGCTGGCTTTCTCGATCTGATCGAGCTGCATCTGCGCAAGCTCTGCCGCGGTGTTCAACTGCCCGTGCGGTCCCGAGGGTTCCGCTTGGTTCATGGAGCTCCAAGCCTGGCTTGCCTTCGCGAGCTGATCGAGCTGCATCTGCGCAAGCTCTGCCGCGGTGTTCAACTGCCCGAGCAGTCCCGAGGGATCCGCCTGGTTTATGAAGTTCAAAGCTTGGCCTGCCTTCTCGAGCTGCTGCAAATGCGCGAGCCATGCCGCAGTGTTCAACTGCCCGAGCAATCCAGAGGGATCCGGGCCAAAGTTTTCCAATGGGTTGGTGTGAAGCTGCAAAAAAAGGTGCAGCGCCGAATTGCTAGACGGGGATGAACTGCTGCTTGTGAGTCCCGTGACCGTCACCCCCGGCGCGTATGACACCGATCCGAGAGGTGTCTTCACGAGGGCGACCTGGCCGCCGCCGCTGATGAGGAGGTCCGTGTTGAAAGACGCGTGGCCGCTCCCGATGTCAATCGTGAGATTGTGCGCCGAGGTTGCCGCGACAGGCTGCGACAAGGTGAAAAAAGTGGATTTGATCGTCACCGGCCCGGCGGCCAACAGGGAATCCAGCAGGGAACCCGATATCTTCATGTCTGTCAGGTTCATGGGGTCGGCCAGGCTAGCGAGCACCGCCGGGATGCCGACCCCGGCCGGAGGTGCGGCGGGGTTGTCCGCCACTGGCTCGTTGAAAACGCCATCGCCATCCAGATCGAGATTAAAAGAGGTGACCTCGACTGAATGTGGATCGAGCAAAAGGGCACCAGGCCTGCCTCCGCCCGGTGCGCCGCGCAGCACGGTGCCTTGGAATTCGAGCGTGTTCTTCCCGCTGACCTCGATGAATCCGCCGTCGCCACCGAGCAGGCCGCCCTGCGCGCTGATGGTGCCCGCGAAGGACGTGTGATCGTCGGCCCACACGATGACCTGGCCGCCGTTGCCCTTCTGCAGGGCATCCGCCTTGATCGTCGCGCCCGCCTCCACGGTAGTGGTGGTCGCATTAGGATGGCCGTTGAGTGGCGCGCCCTGCTGGCCACCGCCGATGAAGACACTGCCGCCGCCCTGATCACCACTGGCGTCGGTGGTGCTGCCCTTCGCCAGCCTGATGTCGCCACCCAGCACCTGAATCTTGCCTCCTTTCTTGCCCTTCGCTTTCAAGGTGCCACTCGACCGAACTTTTGCCCCACCCGCACGCAGGAGAATGCGACCGCCCTCCCTGCTCACCTTGGTGGCGTTGACGGTGCCCTCGTTGTTGATCGCCAGCGCGTAGGCGTTGCCCGCTGCGGCCTTCAGCTCGGCCTGTGCGCCTTCCAGAGTGCCCCGGTTCGTCACTCCCTCCGCGGTGCCGCCGCTGCCGGCGAGCACGAAGAGGCGCTCGTCCCCCGCAGCTTTGAGCAGCACTTCATCCCCCGCCGCGAGTCCGACGGTGCCGTTGGGTGCCTTGATGGTGCCGGTGTTCAGCACACTGCGACCGATGAGCATCACGTCACCCGTGCTCGCAGTGATGGTGCCGTGGTTGATGACATCCCCAGCGCTTTTTCCCACGAACTTCATGTCCCCGCCACTGAGGAACTGCGCGTCATCCAGGACACGTGTGCTGGCGATGAAGCTGCCGGTGTTGATGACGCCCGTCGGGCCGACGACGATGCCGTTGGGGTTGATGAGGTAGATGCTGCCGTTGGCCTCCAGTGTGCCTCCAATGAGCGAGGAGAGCGGTCCGACCACGAAGTTGAGCGCGGCGGCGTTCGACCCCGGTTGGACAAACTTCGTCAACTCCCCCGCGCCGATGGAGAAGTCCTGCCAATGGATGATGGCCTTCTGCGAACTCTGCGTGATGGTAAGCGTGTTCCCTGTGCGCTCAAAGGTGGCGCTGCCGAGTCGCACGACCTCGCCGTTGGGGTTTGCTTCCACCCGAGGCAGAGCCGTGAGGGCACAAAGGACACAAAGGAGAGGGGAAAAGTGTCGCATGGTGGGCGGGTGGGTTGCCCGCACTGTGACCGCGATGTGGCCGGATTTGCTTTGCCGAATCCGACATTTTTCGGCAAACTGGCGTGCATGGAGAAAGCCGCGTCCACTCCGGTGCGCCCGCGCACCGAGGATGAACACAGCAGCCGTGTGCTGCGCGCGGTGGCACATCTGGAGGCGCATCTGGCGGGTGACGTGGGTGTGGAGGAACTCGCCGCCGTGGCCTGCTACTCGCCGCGGCATTTCGAGCGTGTCTTCGAGCGTGTCATGGGCGAAGGTGTGCGGGAACACACACGTCGCCTGCGACTCGAACGCGCGGCCACGCTGCTCGTCCGCTTCGACTGGTCCGTGGTGGAGGTGGCGCTCGCGTGCGGCTTCGAGTCCGTGGCGGCTTTCGCACGTGCCTTTGCCAGCCACCACGGATGCACCGCCACTCAGTTCCGCGCGAAGCGTTCCAAGGCCGCACATGAAGGTGGACCGCCTGTGTCATTCCTCGCCGTGCACGTGGAGGAGATGCCTCCCCTGCGCCTAGCCTTTCTCCGGCACTACGGGCGGGAGCTCGATGCCGCAAAAGTGTGGCTCCGCCTGCACTCCTGGGCGCGACAGCGGGGCCTGCTCGACAAGTCCACCAAGCTCCTGGGCATCAGCCACGATGACGAGGGCATCACCGACGATGCACAGCGCCGCTACGACGCCGCGATCACACTGCCCGAAGGATTCCAGCCCGATGGCCCAGTGGGCATCTGCGATCTGCCGGGAGGTCTGGTGGCGATGCACCGCTTCCACGGTTCACCCGCGGCGCTCTTCGCGCGCTGGCAGTTGTTCTGCGACCGCTGGCTGCCGCAGAGCGGCTGGAAGCCGCGGCTCGATGTGTCCTTCGATCTCTACCCGGCCCACCAGCTCCGCCCGTGGCGCATCCTGCGCGCGATGATGCCCGGCGGCATCATCGAGTCCACGCTCTGCATCCCCGTGACACGCCACGAAAAGGAATGCGCTTGGCGGTGAACCTCGCGCTCTCGATAGGCAAGCACCGCTCCCGTGCGTTCAACAACGCACCATGAACCACCGCCTAGGCCGACTCAGGCACCGCCGAGAGGTCGAGCATCTTCTTCGCCTGGTAGCGCGGGTCGATCTGGTGCGTCATCCCCGTCGAGGCACCGCCCCACTACCCGAGATCGTCGTTGAGCACAAGAACGCCCTCGCCCTCATGCCTTTCGAGAGCGGATTCCGCAAGCAATGGAATGAGGAGGAAAAACGAGAAGGAAGCGTATGACGAAAACAAAAAGTTACACGCAGCGGCCATGAATCTTGCGGGCTTTTGAGAAGGGTGGCCCTTTAGTTAGGGAGATTGAATTGGGGCAGCAGGAGGAAGTTTGAGTATCTCACCTTAGCGCATTTTTGACGGCTCACGGTCGGCCTTTAACTCACTCTTATGCCATGAAGGAACATATTCGTGCAGCCTAGCTGACTAGTAGCTGCACCAGATGCTGGTCGGTTTTGCGATTCAATACCATCCAAACCAAACGACCTACCTATGAAATACAAAAGTATGTCATCCCTCTTTGCTTTGTCGGCGGCTGTTCTTACTGCCTGTACAGGACTGAATGCATCCACCGACATCGTACCCGCCAAGCCCCCCCTTCTACCAGTTGAAGCCGAACCCGCCTCGATGTTCGACTCGATTGGAGCCACTCTCGATGCGGGCTACGACAGCCGCTACTACTACCGAGGCCTGTGGTTCGCCGACAACATCGTCTGGGGTTCCCTCAATGTCACCGTGCCGCTCGCAAGCGATTCCAGTGAGGGTGGCGCTGGCAGCCTAGCCATGGGTTTCGGTGCCACCTACATCTCCACTGTGGAGACCCCGTTCGGCAACCCGACTACGCGCAACGGCTTTGACTACTCCGAAATCGATCTTCTTTCCTCACTTACCTACGACGTCGGATTCGCGAAGTTCAGCGTGCAGTACCTCCATTACTTCTATCCAGACACATATGCCGGATCCTTCAACGGAGGGGCAAATGGCGGTGCTGATCCTGAATTCGGAATCAAGGGAGCAGGGGAAACTGGTTTCACCCTCACGATGCCGCTTCAGGCACTCAATCTCTACCTGGGCTATTACTATGACTTCCGTGTTGGTGGTTCGTATTTCCAAGCTGGTGCTGATTACACCATTCCAGTGACGGATTGGTTGAGCATCGTTCCCGTCATCCAGACGGGTTACGGCATCGATTACTACACGGGCAAAGGCTCTACTCTGACAAATAACGTCGGACTGCCGCTCGCGGGCACCTCATCCTATGGCTTTACCCACCTGCTCGTTAGTGTCGGAGCACCGATTAAATTCACCAAGATCGTGACTCTCACTCCTTATGTTGCCTGGAATCATTCCTTCAAACTTCGCACAGCTCTGAATTTTACTACTCACAACGAAGTCTTCGGCGGTGTGAAGCTCAGCCTCGCATTCTAATCTACCTGGATATTGAGATGCGTTTCTCATCTGAATTACATTGAAGGCTCCCGGTCAGTTCACTGACCGGGAGCTTGTGCTTTACTGCGTCGTGGCTCTTCGCCGCCTTCAAGATCGCAGGGCAGGAGATTCACCCCTCAAGAGGAATTCGCACTGCCTCCCCACGGCATGACTGCATGGTATCGCCCTCTTCCGATGCCTCGGCTCATAATGCGATGATTCTGGTGCCAAACATCCTCCAATGTCGAGGCCTCGGTTACCGCTTTGGTGCCTCACCAGCCAGCGATAACATCACGTCTGGAAATACCGGCAGACGGTTTCGATACGCCCGCACAACGGCATTGATAAACGACACGTACCTTTCATCTCATAATACCATGGAGTGCACACCACCAGCAGGTGCCTCTGGTTTTTTTTAACGTTTTTTTGACGCCCAAAGCTCCGCCATTAACTCGGCAAGGTCAGAGTAGTGGTCATCATGACGGCGGATCAACATCACCCACCTATGATCGACCTCATCTACCTGGGCCTCACGGCCATCTTCTTCATCGCTACCGCGCTTTATGCCCGTGCTTGCGAAACCCTCTAACTCGCCAGCACGCCATGGAAACACTGCTCACCGGCCTCATTGCGCTCGCGCTGTTTGCCTACCTGTTGGTGGCGATGCTGCGCCCTGAAAAATTTTAATCGCCCATCATGCACACAAACGACTGGCTTCAATTCGCCCTCTTTCTGGGGCTTCTCACGCTCATCACGAAGCCGATGGGCCTCTACCTCATGCAGGTGCTCGACACCAACGGCCGCACCTGGCTCGATCCGGTGCTCAAGCCGCTCGAACGCAACACCTACAAGCTCCTCGGCGTCGATCCACAGCGCGAGCAAGGATGGAAGCAATACACCTTCGCCATGCTGGCCTTCAGCTTTGTGGGTATGGTGTTCACCTATTCGATCCTGCGCTTGCAGCATCTGCTGCCGCTCAATCCACAGGAGCTTCCCGGCTTGAGCCATCATCTAGCGTTCAACACCGCAGTGAGCTTCACCACGAACACCAACTGGCAGAGCTATGGGGGTGAAACGACGATGTCATACTTCTCGCAAATGGTCGGGCTGACGTTTCACAACTTTGTCTCCGCCGCCGTGGGCATCGGCATCGCCGCGGCACTGGTGCGCGGCATCGCGCGAAGTTCCACAAGGACGCTTGGCAACTTCTGGGCGGACCTCGTGCGCGTCACTTACTACCTGCTGCTGCCTTTGTGCGTGGCCCTTGCTCTGTTTTATGTGTCGCAGGGGATGATCCAGAACTTCGATCCCTACACGAAAGCAAAGACACTCGAAGGTGCGGAGCAGGTCATTGCACAGGGCCCGATGGCCTCGCAGGTCGCCATCAAACTGCTCGGCACGAACGGCGGCGGCTTCATGAATGCGAACGCGGCGCATCCCTTTGAGAATCCGACACCGCTGTCGAATCTCGTCCAGATGCTTTCCATCCTCGGGATCGGCAGCGGGCTGACCTACTACCTCGGCCGCATGGTGAGGAACCAAGCACATGGCTGGGCCGTGTGGGCGGCGATGATGATCTTGTTCGTGGTCGGCGTGCTTGTTTGCGCCCACTACGAGGCGATCGGGAATCCGACGCATCAGCAGCTCGGCATCGCTGCCGCTGACGGTAACATGGAAGGCAAAGAGCTGCGTTTTGGCGTGTTCAATTCCTCGCTCTTCGCCACCGTCACCACGGCCGCATCATGCGGGGCGGTGAATGCGATGCACGACTCCTTCACACCCATCGGCGGTCTGGTGCCGCTGTTCATGATGGAACTCGGTGAAGTCGTCATCGGCGGTGTGGGCGCGGGTTTGTATGGCATGCTCGTTTTTGTCATCCTCGCCGTCTTCATCGCAGGATTGATGGTGGGCCGCACGCCCGAATACCTGGGCAAAAAAATCCAGGCCAAGGAAGTGAAGCTGGCGATGCTCACGCTGCTCATCCTCACGTTGAGCATCCTCGGCTTCACGGCATGGGCTTGTGTGAGCGATTGGGGCGTCGCTGGACTCAACAACGCCGGCCCGCACGGCTTCAGCGAGATGCTCTATGCCTACAGCTCCACCACCGGCAATAATGGCAGCGCCTTTGCCGGGCTCTCGGCCAACACACCCTGGTATAACACCACGCTCGGCCTGGCTATGCTCTTCGGGCGCTTCCTGATGATCGTGCCCATCATGGCCATCGCTGGCTCACTCGCGGGCAAGCAGGCCGCGCCGCCCAGCGCAGGCACCTTCCCGGTGAATGGCGCCACCTTCACGCTCCTGCTCATCGGCACCGTGCTGCTCATCGGTGCGCTCAATTTCCTCCCCGCCCTCGCCCTCGGCCCCATCGTCGAGCACTTCCTCATGGGCAAAGGCGGTCTGTTCTAAACTTTTTCCACTCACGTCCATGTCCCACAAACCCACCTCTCTCTTTGATGCTTCCATCCTCGTGCCCGCCATCGGCGGCGCGTTCCAGAAGCTCGATCCGCGCCTGATGGTGAAGAACCCGGTGATGTTCGTCACGCTCATCGGCGCGGTGCTCACCACTGTCAGCATCTTCACCGCCAAGGCTGACCACGGCTTCATCACGCAGCTTTCCATCTGGCTTTGGTTCACCGTGCTCTTTGCCAACTACGCCGAGGCCGTTGCGGAAGGCCGTGGCAAAGCGCAGGCCGATTCACTGCGCAAAGCCCGCAAGGACATGATGGCCCGCCGCCTCAAAAACGGCCAGGAGATCGCCGTGCCTGCTCCAGCACTGGAAAAAGGCGACATCGTCGTGTGTGAAGCCGGTGATGTCATTCCCGCCGATGGTGAAGTCATCGAAGGCATCGCCAGTGTCGATGAAGCCGCCATCACGGGCGAATCCGCGCCTGTCATCCGCGAGAGCGGTGGCGACCGCAGCGCTGTCACGGGCGGCACGAAGGTCATCAGCGACCGCATCGTCATCCGCATCACCTCGGAGAAGGGAAACACCTTCCTCGACCGCATGATCTCGATGGTGGAAGGCGCGAAACGGCAAAAGACACCGAACGAGATCGCGCTGACCATCCTGCTCTCAGCGATGACGCTGATCTTTTTACTCGTGTGCATCACGCTGAAGCCCTTCGGCATCTATTCAGGTGTTGAGTTCACCACGCCGGTGCTCGTTGCGTTGCTCGTATGCCTCATTCCAACGACGATCGGCGGCTTGCTGAGCGCCATCGGTATCAGCGGCATCGACCGTCTCATCCGCCGCAATGTCATGGCGACCTCCGGCCGAGCCGTGGAAGCCGCAGGCGACATCGATGTGCTCCTGCTCGACAAAACCGGCACCATCACCATCGGCAGCCGCATGGCGTCTGACTTCCGCCCCGCGCCTGGCATCACCGAGCAGCAACTCGCCGACGCGGCCCAACTCGCCTCGCTGGCCGATGAAACGCCGGAAGGCCGCAGCATCGTGGTGCTCGCGAAGGAGAAGTTCAACATCCGCGGGCGTGAGGTCGCCGAGCCGCATGCCACTTTTGTGCCTTTCACGGCTCAGACCCGCATGAGCGGCGTGGACATCGGTGGCCGCAGCATTCGCAAAGGTGCCGCTGATTCGATGAGAGCGCACATTGAGGCCCTTGGCGGTGTTTATCCGCCGGACGTCGCCAAAGCCGTCGAAGCCGCGTCACGCGCAGGCCGCACACCACTCGTGGTTTCCGAAGGCAGCAAAGTGCTCGGTGTCGTCGAGCTCAAGGATGTCGTCAAAGGCGGCATCAAGGAGCGCTTCGCCCAGCTTCGCAAGATGGGCATCAAGACCGTCATGATCACCGGCGACAATCCCATGACCGCCGCAGCCATCGCCGCTGAGGCTGGCGTCGATGACTTCATGGCTCAAGCGACTCCCGAAGACAAACTCCGCCGCATCCGCGCCGAACAAGCGGAGGGCCACCTCGTCGCCATGACCGGCGACGGCACTAATGACGCGCCCGCTTTGGCCCAGGCCGATGTCGGCGTCGCCATGAACACCGGCACCCAGGCCGCCCGCGAGGCTGGCAACATGGTCGATCTCGACAGCAATCCCACCAAGCTCATCGAGATCGTCGAAATCGGGAAGCAGCTCCTAATGACCCGCGGCTCGCTCACCACCTTCAGCATCGCGAACGACATCGCCAAATATTTCGCCATCATTCCCGCGATGCTCATGGCGACCTTCCCGGCCATTTCGCCGCTGAACGTCATGGGTCTCGCCAGTCCGCAGAGCGCGACCCTCAGCGCCGTGATCTTCAATGCGCTCATCATCATCGCGCTGATCCCGCTCGCGCTGAAAGGCGTGCCGTATCGGGCGATGGGAGCTGCCTCCGTGCTCCAGCGCAACCTGCTCATCTACGGCCTCGGCGGCATCATCATCCCCTTCGTCGGCATCAAAGCCATCGACGTCATCGTTTCCACCCTTCACCTCGCTTAACATCATGAAGTCTATCTTCTCCGAACTTCGCCCTGCCATTTCGGCGACCGTCGTGCTCGCTGTCGTCACTTGCGGCGCATATCCGCTGCTCATCACTGGCATCGCTCAAAGCGCCTTCAAAGAAAAGGCCGACGGAAGCCTCATCACCGACAAGGACGGCACCGTGCGCGGCTCCGCCTTGCTCAGCCAGAACTTCACAGCCGAAAACTACTTTCATCCGCGCCCCAGCGCGGCCGGCAACGGTCACGACGCCGCCAGTTCCAGCGGCAGCAACCTTGGCCCCACCTCGCAAAAGCTGAACGATGCGATCAAAGAGCGCATCGCCGCCTATCGCACCACCAACGGCCTCGCCGCCGATGCGAAAGTGCCAGCCGATGCCGTTACGGCGTCTGCCAGCGGGCTTGATCCGCACATCAGCGTCAAGAACGCCGAAGCGCAGGCCGCCCGCGTGGCGAAGTCACGCAACCTCAGCATCGAAAAAGTGCGTCAATTGATCGCCGCGAACACCACCAAGCCCGATCTGGGCATCGTGGGCGATGCCGTCGTGAATGTGTTGAAGTTGAACTTGGCGCTCGATGCCATGTAGTAAGCCTCTCAGGTCATGAACCCCGACGACAACCGCCCCGATCCCGACGTTCTGCTCGCTCAGATGCGGTTGGAGGATGCGAGGTCCAAATCCGGCAAGCTTCACATCTTCCTCGGCATGTGCCCCGGCGTGGGCAAAACCTACGCCATGCTTCAGACTGCGCGCCAGCGCATGAACGAAGGCGTGGACGTGCTCGCGGGCGTCATCGAGACGCATGGACGGCATGAAACCGCCGCACTGCTCGAAGGCATGCGAGTGCTACCGCGCAAGCAACTCGAACACCGCGGCTTCGTGCTAGAGGAGTTCGACATCGACGCCGTGCTCGCACAGCGGCCGCAGCTTGTGCTTGTGGACGAACTGGCACACACCAACGCGCCTGGCTCGCGCCATGCGAAGCGCTATCAGGACGTGCTGGAGATCATCGATGCCGGAATCGATGTTTACACCACGCTGAACGTCCAGCACATCGAGAGCCAGGTGGACATCGTGCGGCAGATCAGCGGCGTGCGGGTGCAGGAGACCGTGCCCGATTCAATCTTGGACCGCGCGCATGAGATCCAGCTCATCGACCTCAGCGTTGAGAAGCTGCTGGAGCGCATGGCTGACGGCAAAGTGTATCTCGGCGAGCGCGCCGAACACGCCGCCGCGAATTTTTTCAAAGAGGGAAACCTCACCGCGCTGCGCGAGCTGGCCCTGCGATTTACTGCCGAGCAGGTGGATCGTGATTTGGAGGACATTCGCCGCGCCAAGCGAGTCAGCAGCGCGTGGAAGACCAACGCACGGCTCATGGTCGGCGTGGGGCCGAGTCCGTATGCCGAGAGCCTCATCCGGTGGACGCGCCGCGCTGCCACCCGGCTGAACTGCCCGTGGCTGGTCGTGTGGGTGGAAGGCTCGCGAGCGCTCACACCCGACGAGCAGGACCGCCTCACGCGCTCGCTGGGCCTCGCGCGCAAGCTCGGTGGCGAGGTGGTTTCTGTGACAGGTGAGATCATCTCAGAATCGCTTCTGCAGGTCGCTCGCGAACAGAATGTCACGCAGATCGTCGTCGGCAAACCGGACAAGCCCTCGCTGTGGCGTAAATCACTCGCCGACCAGCTCATTCTCGGCAGCGGCGATATCGACGTGTGCGTCGTGCGCCCGCTGGCCTCCGGTGAAATGCGCACCGCACGGCAGCGTGAGCCGGTTTCCACCACCGTGATCGGAGAATACAGTTGGGCGATCGTCTCCGTCTTCGCCATCGTCAGCGTATGCTGGGGCGCTGCGTCTTACACTGGCTACATGTTCGTCGCATTGGTGTTCCTGCTTGCGACCGTTCTCGCCGCCATGCGCTTCAGCCGCGGACCGGTGCTGCTCATGGCCACCCTTTTCGCCTTGAGCTGGAACTACTTCTTCATCCCGCCACACTTCACCCTCGCCATCAACAAGGCGGAGGATTGGATCATGTTCGGCATGTTCTTCATCGTGGCGCTGAGCATGGGCAGCCTCACCGGCCGCCTCCGCCTGCGCGAGGCTGCGGAGCGGCGCCGCGCCCGTCAGACCAGCGCCCTGCTGAGCGTAACCCAGAGCGCCGCGCTCGCCGCCGAACCGCAAAAGGGCCTCGCTGAGGCACTGCGCACCATCAATGAGCTGCTGCACGCCTCCACCGCCCTCGTCGTGCGAGAAAACGACCGCTCTCTCCCCACCTCAGCGCATCCGGCAAGCGCCTTCCAGCCCGGTGCAAAGGAATGGGGCGTGCTCGCCTGGGCCTATGAGAACAAACAATGCGCTGGCCGCCACACCGCCACGCTCCCGGATTCCAGCGCCACTTGGTTCCCTTTGCAAACCGCCACATCGGTGATGGGCGTGCTCGGTGTGCGGTTTGAGGGCGAGCAGCGACTCGACTTCGCCACCCGGCAGATGATCGAGGCCTTTGCGTTGCAACTCGCGCTCGTTTTGGAAAAGGAGCACTTCATCCAAGCCGTCAACCGCGCAGAAATTCTCGCTCATTCCGAAAAACTCCATCGCACCCTGCTCGACAGCATCTCGCATGAACTGAAGACGCCCATTGCCATCATCAACGCCTCCCTCGAAGGCATGAGCGACTCCCCAAATCCCTATCTTGCTGAAATCAGCACCGCCTCCCAGCGCCTCCAGCGCGTGGTGGACAATCTCCTCCACATGACCCGGCTCGAGTCCGACGTTCTGCGACCGCACGGCGACTGGTGCGACCTGCGCGACATCATCGCTGCCGCGCGTCAAGCCATCGGCAAACCGTTGGAGGTACACCCGGTGAAAGTGACCATCGCCGACGACTTCCCGCTCGTGAAACTCGATCACACACTCCTCACTCAAGCCCTCGCCAACATCCTGCACAACGCGGCAATCTACACGCCCGAAGGCGCGCCGATTGAGATTGGCGTAGAGTGGTACGCACAGCAAAGTGGTCCGCACAGTCCTCTGTGCGGCTCGAACGTCTCCCAGCCTGCGTTCCGCACAGAGGATGGTGCCGACCACACTTTGATCCTGACGATTCGCGATCATGGCCCCGGCCTCCCGTCCGGCATGGAGCAGCGCGTGTTCGAGAAGTTCTACCGCGCCCCAGGCGCCCCAACTGGAGGCACCGGACTCGGCCTCACCATTGCCCGCGGTTTCGTGAGTGCCCTCGGCGGCGAGCTTCAAGCGCGCAACCATCCCGAAGGCGGCGCGGAGTTCGTGATCGAAGTGAAACGTGTTCCAAAGTGGTCCGCACAGTCCTCTGTGCGGAGCGAACCCGCTCCGAAAACAATCCGCACAGAGAACACTGAAGCCAACACTCCATGACCGCCCTCATCATCGACGACGAAACGCAGATTCGCCGCCTGCTCCGTCTGGCGCTCGAATCGAAGAGCCACGTCGTGCGCGAGGCCGAAAACGGCACACTGGGTCTGCAAGCCGCCGTATTTCACAAACCCGATGTCATCATCCTCGACCTCGGATTGCCGGACATGGACGGCGTGCAGGTGCTCAAGCGCCTGCGCGAGTGGAGTCCCGTGCCCGTGCTCATCCTCAGCGTGCGTGATCAGGAGGCCATGAAGCTCGCCGCCTTCGATGCGGGTGCAGACGACTACGTCACCAAGCCCTTCAGCACCGCCGAACTGCTCGCCCGCCTCACCGCCATCCAGCGCCGTCACGGCAGCGACTCCACCCCCAACCTCGAAGTCGGTCCGCTGGCCCTCGATCCCGCCCAACACACCGCCACACTCTCCGGCGAGCCCATGAAGCTCACCCCCACTGAATACGCCCTGCTCGCCCAGCTCGTGAAACACGCGGGCAAAGTCGTCACGCTCAAACAACTCCTCCGCGCCGTCTGGGGGCCGCAGTCCGAGCAGCAGACCAACTACCTTCGCGTCTATGCCAATCACTTGCGCAAAAAGCTCGAAGCCAGCGGCCTGGAAATCCAAAACGAACCCGGCATCGGCTACCGGCTCATGGGTGGCTAGTGGGAGTTTAGTGTTTGTCTTGCGATGGAACTCCTTCTTCCGCCGCTTGCGCGACAGCCTCGATCTTGTTCGTTTCTGACACCATCATGGGTCGCTTCGTGCTCGCTTTTCTAACGCTGCATGTGAGTGGCGACAACGAGGCGGTCTTCAGGCCTTTCGCCGCCATCTAGCGCGACGTTTTGCGCAGCGCGAACGGCTCCCCGAACTTCAATCCACCCACCGCAGCCCCGCCGGCCACGCCGGATTTGCGGAAGGCCACGGTGATGGATTCTGGCCCGTGTTCGATGCGCACGCCAACGGCGGTCGCGCTCTCTATCCGTTCGGCCGTCCATTCGACGCGTTTGCCGGCACGGTAGGGCGCGAGCACCGTGATCATCTGCAGCTCGGTGCGCTTGTCTTTGGTTCCGGCCTCGACGTGCCATTGGTTCGGAAAGGTGGCGTCGCGGATCATGCGCATGGGAAAGCCGTCCCATTGGCGAAACTCCAGCGGCACTGGCGGCAGATAGTGTGCGGTAACTCCGGCCTTCGGCTGCTCGACCGTGAGCCGCGCTCTCTCCGCATCCACCGCGAAGGGCCTCAGCGCATGGAGCATGAACTGAAAAGTCGCCGGTTCGGGCGCGGCGAGATCGTCGCACAGCACGATCAGGCCGGGCTTCACGAATGCCACATGGCGCAGGGCGCGTGTGAGGAGCTTGCCATAGGCGGGCGTGGCGTCGCCCGTCACAAAGTCGCACTCCGGCGTGAAGCGGAAATCCGTGATGCGCCCGGTGGCGACGGCGCTGTGCTTGATCTGGCCCTGGCCGTTCACCAGCACGGCGTTTTGGGCCAGCGTGCTGTGTGCCCAGTCGTAATGAAAGCTGCTGCCGTGCAGATCGCGATACACGCACGCCGGCAACAGCGCCTCGCCGTAGGCGTTGAGTTGAAAACTGTTCTGCGCGTTGTGGCCGTGGCTTTGCGACCCGAACGGGCTGGATTTGAAAAGGAAGTGCACGTCGTCCGCGCTGTCGAGCAGCGTCGTGTGCAGGCTCGCGACGCCGATGCCGCGAAAAACCTTCGACTGCGGCAAATCGGCGGGTGCCTTCGCGGCGGGCAGCGGCGGGAGACTGGCATGATAGAGAAAGCCGAGAATGCCGTCGGCACCGCGCATCTTCCACGCTTCAGTCCACCAGCGCCAGTAACCGGCGTGCGATCCCCCGGACGGAGGAACGCCCGCGCGCAGATGATACTCCATGAAGCTGCCGACGCTCGCCGACGGCGGACGGTTCGCGAGGTCGCCAAAGCCGGCGTTGGGCGAGCCGGGCGGCGCGATGTAGAGCGGGTAGTCGCCGATTTGGGCGAAGAACGGTTTCTTGAAGCCATCAATCTGGAGCGCGGATCGCGCGACCTGGAGCCACCACACGACCTTGCTCATGTAGCCGGACCAGTAGCTCACGCCCTCATGCCAGCCGCCGTCGTCGTCGGACCAGACCGGATAGCACGAGAAAAACTTGTTCACCGCGTAATCGAGCCACGTCTCCGCCTCGGGGATTTCGCCGAGGAACGCGATGCCCGCCTCGCCGATCTTGTGCCAGACGCGGTTGCCGTGGCTGTTGAACGGCGCGTTGAGATGCCCCACGCCGCGGCCCACCTCGCCGCTCTCCCACGCGTCCTTGACGCGGCGTGCCATCACCTGCTGAACCATCGTGCGCTCGGCGGGAGTGAATGTGTCCCAGCACCAGTCGTAGGCGCGCGGCAGACGGTAGAGCATCGGCTTGCCGGCCTCGCAGTTGAGCTTGAAGTTTGTCGGGCCGTCCGGATCCCACGAGGCGAGGTGCAGCACCCGCTTGCGCGCTGCGTCGCCAAATTTTTTCTCGCCTGAGATGAGATACACAAACGCGAGCGTCTCGGCCTCGTTGCACGCCCTCTCGGTCTGCTCACGATTTGACCACCAATACTTGATGGCCTCCGCGTCCTCCTTGTCGCGCGCGGAGCCGCGGTGTGTCGGCTCCGGCGTGGGCTTTGACTTCATCAACCCCTCCGCCGCGGCGCGGAGCTTGGCGAAGCGCTCCTTCTCGCGGCCGGCGGCCAGCTCCCGCAGCCCCGGCAAATCCTCCGGGCGCATGAAGAGCCGCGGATGACCGGCAGGCACGCGCTCGCGCTGCTCGGCGCGCGTTGGCATCGGGAACTCCACGGCCTGCGCAGGGATGGTGAGCCTGCGTGTCACGCTCCATGTGGAGGTCTGCCCATCCTTGGTCGTGAAACGATAGCGCCAGAACCACTCGCCAGCCGCGAGCGGCACGCGATGCGTGTAGGTGTTCCAGGGGATTTTGCCGGCGCTCTCCGCCTCGCGGAAATCTGCCGCTCGCGCCCACTGGACTTCGTAGGTGAACGCCGCCGGCTCATGCAGCCAGATCAGCGACGGTGGATTCAGCCGGAGGGTCTCGCCGTCGGCAGGATGGTAGCCGACTTCATTTGGCCGCGGCGTGCGATTGGAGACACGCGGCTCCGCAGCGGCCGATGCGGCAAGAGTTCCGGCGAGAATGACGCTGACCAGGGAGACAAAACGCGACATGGCCGGAGCCGATCCTGCGTCATCACGAGCGCGTCGCCGCTTCAGATCCGCCGCTGGGCGGCCTCTTCCGGCGAGCCTTGCCATTGTGCGGAGCTTTTGGTGATTGGTATCGGGTGCTGGCTTCATGTTTCGATCAAACCAACGACCCCAAAGCGGCTCTGGTTCCACGGATTTTGCGCAAACCTGGGCATGGATCATGAATCGGACACGAAGCCCATCGACACACGCATGGGAATCCTTGGCCTGCCATTCACTCCACGCCGCTCACACGCACGTCATCGAGGTCAAAACTCGGCTGAGACCCGGTGCCGCCAGAGAGAATGACGAGCTTGCCGATGTTCTGCATCGTCTCGCGCCAGGAGAAGCCATTCACAGCGCGATGCCAGCCTGCGGCGCGGGCTTCATCATCGCTCCAGTCGTAGCGCAGTTCGGCGCGGGCTTCCTGCCACTCGGTGCTGAAGGCTGTCTGGGTCTGATGCTGCCACGCGCCGACATCACCGGCAAAAAGCGCGATCATCACGCGACCGCCCGGCTTCGCGCTGCGCACGCGGCAGGTGATGCGTGCTCCGCGACCACCGACGATGTGCGTCCAGTCGCCGATGAGCGGTGATTCGCCGGGTTTGATGGAGGATCGGGCGATGGGCAGGCTCGGTCCTTCCCGTGAGACGGTGATGAAGCCGTCGTGCGCGGTCACCTTGTCCGCGCCTTTCCAGAACTGCTCGTCCTTGGCGAAATCGAAGACATGCGACTTCACCGGCTGCGGCTTCCAGTCGGCGCTTTTCAGCGGGTTGGACTCCGGCGGCAGATTCCGATCCACCAGCGCCACGCCTTCGAGCGCGTAGATTTTTCCACGCGGCATGGTGAGGCGTAAACGCAGCGTCTTGCCCGCCCACGCGGCTTTTTCGACCTCGCGGTCGTTTTCATCCAGCGCGGTGACTGCGACGGCATCGCCATCGGCGATCACGCGGAAAGGCTCCGAGGTCACGCGCAGCCGTCGCGTGGTCAAGACAGCCGCTTTGCCCGCCGCCACGGGTTCGTAACCGGCGAAGCCATCCTCGCGCAAGGTCGCCAGGCAGGGCAGGCAATGCCGCTTCCAGCCGGTGTGCGGAAAATCATCGCCGCCGTAGAAGATGAGATGCCGCCCGTCGCGCGTGATCAGCGGCCCGGCCATGGCGTAGATGCACTCGCTGTCGTAGCTGCCCTTCGGTCCGCGCGGGATCAGCGGCACGCCGGGTGCCACGCGCTGCCACTTCAGCCCGTCCGGACTCCATGCCAGCTCGCAGTCCACGCTGCGGCCTTTGCCCACATGATACATCATCACATAGCCGAGGTAGAGGCCCGCATGACGGAAGACCGGCATGCAGTAGGTCTGGCTGCCGCGCGCCTCGCTCAAGCTGCTGCGCAGGACGAGGCCGTTGTCGCGCCAGCGCAGGAAATCATCGCTCTCCAGCCGCGCCACGAATCGCTCGCCGAGATAGAGCTTGGTGAACCACACATACCTGCCGCTGCTCTCGTCCCAGAAGGCGTTGTTGTGCGTGTCGCCATTCTTTGCGCCGAAGCCTTGGGCGTCGATCGCGCTGCCCCAGTGAATGCCGTCCGCAGAGAAGCGCACCTGCGGCTTCCCCGGGCCCACATCGCTCACCATTTTGTAGCGGCGCGCGGGATCGGTGTCGTGCAGGTCTTTGAAAACGCCCACGTTCGGGCAGTCGCGCGCCACGATGTTCGTGGCCTTCGTGCCGCCAAAGGAATGCAGGCCCAGCGAGGGCTTTTCCCAGGTGATGCCGTCCTTCGAGGTCGCGTAGAGCAGATACCAGCCCACATCGTGCACGGTGCTCGGCCCGTCCATCTGCGCGATGGCCTCCTTGTCTGCGAGCACGCATTTATACCACATCTTGAAGACCTGCTGCTCCTCGTCCCAGAGGATATTCGGGTAGAGATTGTTCAGCGAGTTCTCCCAGGGCTTGTCGGCCTGGAAAAGCGGATTGCCCGCGTGCTTTGTGACCGTCCCCGGCATCAGCCGTGCATTCTCGGCACTCTCGATCACGCGCGAGTCGAGCACGAGCAGCTTGTCCGCCAGCAGCGGCGTGGTGATGAGAAAGAAGAAGATAAGTTGGCGCATGGGTAGGGCACGCTGGCCCGTAGAGTTACGCATGCCAACGATGGATCATGCAAGCTTCATGGCGTATCACCGTTTCATCGACCCTCTTCTGTCGCTTGCGCAGCAGACACCACTTTGTTTGTTTCCGACAACCTCATGCACCGCTCCCTGTTCCTCCTCCTCACGCTGCTTCCACTCTCCCTCTCTGCTCGCGATGACGCGGCCATCCGCGAGGTGGCGGAGGGGAAACGCACGGAGGCGCGGGCGGATTGGTGGGGGTTCGATGAGAAGGACAGCAGCGCGTTTCTGCAAGCGGCCATCAAATCGAAGGCGCGCAAGGTGGTCATCCCGAACATGGGGCGTCCGTGGATCACGCGGCCGCTGAAACTGCGCAGCGATCTGGAGTTGGTGTTTGAAAAGGGCGTGGAGTTGCAGGCACTGCGCGGGGATTTCCTGGACACCAATGCCTCTCTCATTTCCGGCTCGAACGTGCGCAATGTGAGCATCACCGGCCAGGGCGGCGTGGTCCTGCGCATGTGGAAGGAGGACTACCAGAAGCCGCCCTACAAGCCCGCCGAGTGGCGGCACACGTTCAACTTCCACGGCGCGGAGAACATCACCCTCAGCAATCTGGAACTGCGCGAGAGCGGCGGCGATGGCATCTACCTCGGCACCACGGCAGGGAAGGCATGCAAGCACATCACCATCCGCAAAATGCGCTGCATCGCCCACCACCGCCAGGGCATCAGCGTGATCAACGCGGAGGATTTGCTCGTCGAGGATTGCGAATTCAATCTCACCAAAGGCACCGCGCCGCAGGCGGGCATCGATTTCGAGCCGAACGATCCCACGGAGCGGCTGAAGAACTGCGTGCTGCGTCGCTGCGTCTTCGATCAAAACGCCGCCAGCGGGATTCTCTTTGCCTTGGGCAGATTGGATGCCTCCAGCGAGCCGCTTTCCATCACGATCGAGGACTGCGAGTCGCGCGGCAATCACACCGCGATGTTCTTCGCCATGCGCAATCCCGCGGGCGTGAGCGGGCGCGTGGATTTCCGCCGCTGCGTCTTCGCGGACTCCACACACGACCCGGTCATGCTTCGTTCCAAGACGCTGCCCGGCCCCTTGCTGAACTTCGAGAAGTGCGTGTTCCGCCATCTCACCGTGACGGAGAAGGAAGGCGCGCCCATCTCCATCTTCTCACACGAAGGACAGGGCGATCCGCTCGGCGGCATCCACTTTGACGACTGCATCGTAGAGGACAACGCTGCGCGTCATCCGCTGGCTTACGATGACCTCGATGGCATCCGCCTGGAGAAAGTCACAGGCCGCATCACCGTGCGCCACGCAGGCAAAGAGCAGGTCTTCGACATCGACGACAAACTCATCGCCACTTGGTTTCCGTGGTCGGTGCAGTTGAAGGCCTTCACCCGCGTGCCCATTGAGCCTCGTCAACTCGTGCGAACCTCCAATGCTGAGCGCAGCGACTATCCTGCCCTCGGCGCGGCCTTCCGCGGCGACGCTCATTTCGTTTTCACTGCGCAAAAGGGAGAGAAAACGGCCTTCACGCTCACCGTGAAGATCGTCGGAAGAAAGAACAAGCCTTACCCGATCCGAGTGCGCGTGATCGCTCCCTCGGGCAAAGAGACGCCGCTGGCCCAGTGCATGCCCGGCGCACCGCAGTCCTATGAAGTCATCGCCACGGAAGAAGGCGTTCACCACCTCGTCGCCGCTGCCAAGCAACAAACCGTCGCCCTCCACGCGCCGGCACGGGCCGTGAGCGCGATTGCACCGTCCGGAGTCTTTCACCTCCTCGGCACCAGCCAGCGTTTGTATTTTCAAGTGCCCGCTGGCACGAATGAATTTGCCGTGCGCGTGGCCGGCGGCGGAGGCTCAGAAATGGCACGCGCCATCGTGCGCGATGCCGCAGGCACCGTCGTAGCCGACGAGGATTGCATCGCGCGAAGCCGGCAGATTCCGTTCACGCGCGCTGATGCCGCGCAAGCCGCCGTGTGGAGCGTCGAACTCGTCAAACCCTCGAAAGGCGTGATCGAAGACATACGCCTCGGCTTCGACGGCATCGCCCCCATCATCGCCCCCGCGCCCGAAGCGCTGCTGGTGCCGATGGCGAAGGCACCATGAGCACGCTCAGCAGGATGCGCGTGGCTTGTTCATTGCAGCTCGATCACGGCGACATCTTCCGGCGGCAGAGAAAGTTGCAGCTTGTCGCCTTCGATGCTGAGCGATTTCCCTGAGATCACCTCGCGCGCCTTCTCCGCGTGCAAGCCTTCCAGCGTGATGTGTACCCTGCGCACTTCGGCAGAATCGTTGAAGACGGTGAGTAATCCTGCTCCAAAGCGCTCGATGTGGACATGTGGCTGATCGGTGCGCGCTTTCGTCAACGGCTGCCATCCTGCCTCAGCGACGCGCCTGCAAAGCGGAACGAATTTCTTGAACAAGGGACGGTCGCGATTGTAGAGCGCAGGCTGCGAAAAGTAGTGCTGTGTCGAGGCATCCGCACTGAAGAAGCCGGGGAACATGCCATAAGCGAGACAGCGTTTCATGAACTTCTCCGTCAGCTCGTAGGACCATGCTGGGAGGTGTGTATTCATCAGAAAACAATAGGGTTTCGGCCCACAGAGGGCGCGGCGATAGAGCATCTCCGCGTCACTCATCGGTCGCCAGATTTGCGACGACGCCTCGGCGCGTTTCACGTCGCGTTCTGTGGGCGGATGCCAGTCGGTTTCCGTGCCCATCACATCGAGCCAGGGGGCGAGCCAGCACAGCGAGCTGGGCGTGCCATTGGCCATCATCAACTTACCCCTCGCGTGCATGTCGGCGGCCATCTCACGGATGTATTCGCCGACGATGAGACCGCGAAAGATCGCTGGCCGACGGCTTTCCGTGGAAAATGTCAGCGGCAACTTCGCCGCAGCGAAATGATCGCGCCGGAAGTCCAGCTCCGAGGTTACATAGCCTTCGCTGGAGTCCACATACTCACCGTCCAGTTCGCCTTTGCGCATGGGGGCGTAAAATTTCTCCTGCACCTCCGGCCCCCACTGGAGCGACCAGTGACTCGGCTCGCTGGCGATGGCGGGCAGATCATTCATGCTCCACACCGCGCCATTGCACCATGGCCTATCGAGCAGCCGTGCGGTGAGGTGACCGCTCTCATCATGAAAGCCAGATGTGAACAGCGACTTCGCGCGCGCATCGCCTTTGTCTGCCAATCTCCGCGCTTCCCTCTCCGCAGCTTCCTGAGTGCGCGGCATACTCTCCGGCATATTCATCCACCACGTCATCGGTTCGGTGTAGCGGAAGGTGGAGATGCCATGCGCATCGTCCCACGCCGTCTCGTCATTGCCTTCCTTGAATTGAAAACCGAAATCCTCCCAGCGCTCCACTTTGCTGATCTTGTAGAAGGGCATCCAGACCCCTTGCTTCGGTGTCCGGCAGCGGAAGTACTCTGGGAAAAGCTCGTAGTGGCTCGCCAGCGCACCGCGGAAAGCGGCGCGCCCATCAAAGTCCGTCAGCACCAAGCGCACACGTGCCGATGATTTCTCCGGCGCGAGACCGAGATCGAATGCAATGAATAACTCGCGCGTGGCACTGTTGAAGCCGCAACGATAAAAGGCCGGCCAGCCCGCGTCGATGCCGATGAGCCGCCCCTTCTCTCCACACGCGATCGCCGCAAAGGGCCAACGCGAAAGCCGACCGCCCGCCGTCATGCGACAGCGCGAAGTGACGGTGTATTCGTTCGGCGTGCCAGTCTCCACCGCCGTGCGCGGATCAGCCAACCACTTCCAACCTTCACCTTCGATCGGCAGCGAATAGACCAGCGTGACTGCGCGATCTCGTCCGCTCGTATCTGTCAACGTCGCCTCCACGATGGATGCCCCCGCCCGCGACTCGCGCTTCGTTTCAATCTTCAAACCAAAGGGCTGCTCGTCACCGTTCGCGCCAAAATCCGCAAATCCACTGCCTGCCGCCACATCGCGCACTTGGAAAGCCTCGCGCAGCTTTGTCGTCAAGAACACCGGCACGCCGTCAAAAACCGTCGCCTTCTCCCCGCCTGCAGCTCGCTGCAGCGTCGCATCGCGAAACAAGGCTCTGCCACTGCGATTGCGCAGCAGCAGATTCACCGTCACGCTTTTGACCGGCTTTGTCGGCAGCACGACCACCCGCCGCCGCTCCCAGTCATGCGTGCCAGGACTGAACGGCACAGCCTGCCCCCACAGCTTCGTGCCATCGGCATACTCGAGATCGAGATAAAGCGCGTAATCGCTGTCATAGGCACCGCCGACGTCGTCCGCCTTGCTCCATGCCTCCGCAACCACGGGTGCTGAAGAAGGCGGATTAAACCTGACCGTCTGCGCAGCGCCGCGCTGAGTGCTGGTCTCCGCGCCATTATCACAGACGAAGGCAGATCCCTCCCGTGTGAATCCGGCTTGAAAACCGCGCCACGCTTCGTCGCGCAGCAGATTCTCTCCAGTAGCGCTGGCGGCGAGAGCCCGCTTCACCACTGCGGCCTCGGAGACGGTCATGAAGGCGAGAGCAAAGACAGCAAGGGAAAAACAGAGTTTCATGTGATGTTCAAGGCGCAGCGTATCTGAGTGTGTCGGTTTGCAAACACTGCTAGCTCCGTTCCCTGGCTTTTTGGACATTATCAATGCTCGCGAAGTAGGGATACATCCCGCAATTCCAACGTCGGAATGCTGGCGCATTCCGCTACGCCTCGTCGCGGCAATGGCCAAGCTTCTGACGAGTCCCCCCCAGATGTTATCGCTCCCTTCTGCGATCCTCAGTCAGTTCTGTTTCGCTTCAGCGCGGATGCGCTCGTAGATCGCCTTCGCCTCATCGTAGGCTTTCTTCGCCGCCTCGCGCTCAGTGCTGCGGATTTGTCCGACTTTCTGGCTCCAGCATTGCTCGACGGCTTTGACGCACCAGTCCGCGCTGCGTTGGTTGGCACGGACGGGTTTGTCACCGACACTGACCCAAATCGGATTGGTGTGCACGCTGGGCAGGATGCGCGCGGCGACCCATGAAGACTGCGTGATCTTCAGCGGCACTTTGAGGGAATGGATCGTGCCATCGGCTTCGACCTCCTGCCGGTGGGCGACTTCGCCATTCACGATGACCTCCACGGGCACCTTGCGCGTGTCGCCGATGCGGCAGCGCTCGAGGTGCCAGTAGGGTTTGGCATCGAGCCGGGAGTTGCGGATGCGCCGCGTTTCATCCGTCTGCTTTTCCTCCAGCATGGCGGCAACATCGAACGTGGCCTCCACGGTGCCTGATTGCGCCAATGCCAGCGTGCTGATTTTTCCGCCGCTGCCCGGCTCGCCGAGCGCGGCGTTGTTCACTTTGAAATCCAAGATGTGGCTCAAGCCATCGCCGCAGTAGCTGCGGCCGTTTTTCAAACCCTCCGCCCACACATCGAAGTCGAGCGGCTTGTCTGGCGGCATCTTGATGTAGATGCGGCCGAGGCCAACCTTGTCGCCGTAGATGCAGGGGAAATCCGTCTCGCCGGAGATGCGCGAGGTCATGCCGCAGTTGAGTGTGTGATACCAGATGTTCAGCTCCCAGATGGCGGGCGTATCCACGGCGGAGATGAAATCGCACACACCAAGCGCGGTGGTGACGATGTACTCGTTCGCGCCGATGCCATCGAAGGGCGGGAGCGCGTAGTCGGGAAGTTTATCCGCCGCTTTACCGACGGTCGGGCGCTGACCTCGATAACTAATCGGCACGAGCCGCTCGCCACGCGGGCCGTAATCAGGAACCGCCAATCCCCAACCGGAATGGCTGTAGCCCACGACGCCGCCTTGCTCCTGCCCCCACTTGAGCACCGGCAGTGTCCAGCTCGGCCAATCTTCGATCCGCGCTGCGCCGGGATAGTCATCTTCCTTGAGCCGCAGCAGACATAGGTGCCCGGCGTGCGAGGAGGGAAAGCCGCTGACCTCGATGTCGTAGCGCATCAGGTAATCTTTTTTGGATAACGGCGATACCTTTCCCTCGAAGTGCTGCTTCTGCGAATACCAACACGGCCCCCAGCTCAGCACGCAGCCGACGTTGAGGTCTTCACCGAGGATGTGGCGCATCATGTCGCCGGGGCCCACGCCTTCCGTCGGGCTGTCGTAATGCGCGCAACCGGCGGCATGCACATGGTGATCCCCCGAATACCAGCCGCGCGTCTTGGGCTCGATCCATCGTTTGAGTTGAAATGCCAAGTGCTGGACCGCCTGATCTTGCGCGACGCTGAAATGGCGAGTCTCCGCGAGGTACTCTGGCCCGCGCGAAACAACGACTGTGTACTCCCCTGGTGGCAGATAAATCGACTCCCCCTCTGCACGATAGACCTGGCGATGGAAAAAGAAGTCCGGTGCCAGTCGTCGCGCAGGATTGGGATACACGCGACCCATGCGATCCGTCACGACGAGTGCCGCCGTGGTCGGTTTGCCATCATGATCGCGGATGTCCAACACCACCTTCACCGCAGGCGCGGACTCAAACAAGATCGGCAGTTCTCCACGAAAGCCGAGATCCTGCGTTCCCTGGCCGACGTGAAAAGAGAGCGTCGCCTCACGCCGACCTGCATCCCGGCTGTAGAACTGTACGATGCGATACTCGACCTCCAAACCGGAGAGTGTCGGCTTGAGCGGTTGTTTATCAAAGACCGCGACATCCAGAAAACGCTGCTCGGATTCAGCGGGTGTCACCAGTTTCTCGGCGGACATCGGTTTCTGTCGATTGCCTTTGCCCTGCGCATACATGCGATCTGCCTGTGGACTCTCGACCACGAAACGCGGTGTGATGCGCGCGGCGTTGTTCACCTTCACCAGAAACGTCGCCCATCCTTGCTGTATCAGACGCTTGGGCGCGTGTCCTTCGATCACCGAGACACGACTCTCCGCATTGATCGTCACCTGCGCCAGACAGAGTGGATCGAGCACATTCTGGATGCCCTCCACGGATTCGCGATCCTCTTTCATCTGCATCGCCGCCTTGAGTTTGACCGCATCCACTTTCGATAGCGGCGCGCCGACGTAATCCAGGGCCTCGATCAATCGCTGCGTCGCTGCCACCAGCGGCTGCCTCTCCACGGTATCGTTGATTTCAAACGATGCGGACTGCTGCGCTTGGCAAAAACCGGAAGCTGCTAGCAACAGTGCTGTGTGAATCGATCCCTGCAGGAGTGTGCTCAGCATCTTCATGGCTCGTGAGAGGTTCAATTTTCTGACTTGCAGAGATACAGCACCACCGGGCCGGAAAAAGGCGGGCGGCAGGTGCGCTCCTCCGCCTCATAAAACTGTGTCATCGGGCAGCGTCTTGCCAGTTTGCGGCTTTTCTGTGAGTGCTGCGTCGGGCAGTTCGATTTGTCATCGTTACCGCCTGCAATGGAGGCGCATGATGTACGTGCGGAGGTTTGTAGCCCCGCAGTCATGTCACTTCACCGATCGCTCCATGTCTAGGCCTGGCGGCTTCACACGCCGCAGCCATTCATCGCGGCGGCGGTTCCATTCTTCGCGCGCAGCCTGGCCGTCGAGCGTCTTGAAACCAGGCGGCACCCAGATGGATTTCGGAAACGGGCCTTTGCCGAGCCAGAGCAGCAAGTTGCGCTCGCTGATCTTGAGCTTGGCCTTGAAGGTCTCGGTCCAGTTTGGCCTCCAAGCGCTGGAGACGGTGCTCTCGAAGGCCCAGACGTTGTCGGTGACCTCGATGGATTGGCAGTTGCGGTGCAGCTTCATGAAGGCGTTGTGCATCGGCTCCTTCCCATACTCTTTTTCGTTGCCGGGGAACGGGGCGAGGCGGAGGAGCACCTTGCGCGAGCGCAGCCAGCGCGCGGACGCATCCGGCACTTCCGCTCCGGCACCCTGTCGGCAACTGAAGCCGCTGTAACCGCCATCAAAGAGGCAGTCCTCCAGCAGCACGTTGGGATAGCCGCTGTCAGTCTCGATGAGATCGTCCCGCCAGTCACGCGCATAGACACGGCGGAAGATGTAGCTGCTGTCCGAGTCCCGTGCGGCGCGCAGCGGATCCCACGAGCGGGTGATGCTCGCATCCTCCAGCGTACCGCCGTGACTGGAGAGGAAGCTGAAGGCAGAGCTGTTGTTGTCCTTGTATTGATCGTTCCAACTGTTGGTCAGCGGAATGTCGCCAATGATCTCCACGTTCTTCACCAGCGTGTCCGTGCTGCTGCGCACTTGGAGGATGTAATTGTTCGCGCGATCTTTGTCCGCCAGGCTCAGGTAAAACTTTGCTCCCGAGCAATCGACCACCGCGCCGGGTTTCAGATTTTGCAGCACGACGCGCTCGCGCTGCACGCCGGTGAGACGAATGACCGCCTCCTGGCTCGTGATGAGCGGGCGCTGACGTCCTTGTTGCCCATGCGTGGGCAGCGCGAGCATCACCAGAGCTGCAACGACGAATACACACAGGAGGGTGATGTTCTTCATGGCAGCCGTGTGAACGATCGCGATGACAGGATTGTTTCCCGCATGCCCAGCGAGATTGCAGCGCAGGCGGCACGATGGGCTCGCTAGTGAAGCTCGAAAGTCGTGCTGATCCGATCGCACTCAGGCGGGCTTCATCACGAGTGCCGATTCACAAAAGGACGCTCATCGGCCCGGCAGCGACGTTACGGTTTTGTCGCGCCGAGGCCGAGCATGGGCACGAGAGCGTTGGCTTCTCTGACGCCATAGTTGAAGATGATGAAGCCGCGCGTGCCGTGCTTTCGCGTGATCTCGATCTGCGGGATGACGGCATCTGCAGCCAGTGTGCTGCGACTGGCGGAGGCACCAATGCCTGGGATGAGATCCGCCGGACCCGCATAGTGTTTCTGGCGGCGCACCCAGTTTTCGTACACGCTGTTGTTGGTGGTGTAGTCCATCGGGCAGACGAAATCGAGCCAGCCTTTCTCGCACCACAGCTTCCAGTCCTGCATGACTGAGCGGCTGTCATTCTCCCAGTCGCGGAATACGGCGGCGCTGACTTGGATGCCGGGGCGCACCTTTTTGACTTGCTCGCTGGTGCTGCGCACGAGCGCAGTGATGTTTCCTTGGCACCACGTGATCCACTCCTCGCGTCGCACACCCTTGGCGTACACATCGGCGGGCCACTGAGCCACGGGCTTGCCAGTGGCTTTTTCAAAACGCTCACGGCAGGGGGCGCAGAAACAATGATCGCTGTCGGGGTAGCGGATGTAGTCGAAATGAATGCCGTCGATGGCGTAGTTGCGTGCGAGTTCGAGCAGAGACTCGCGCTCCAAAGCGAGATTGGCCGGATGTGAAGGGCAGAGCCAGGGCTCCTCCTTGCCGGTGATGCTGCGTTGGAGGCGGCCTTCTGCGCGCATTTTTTCCAGAAACGCGGGCTGCCGATCATGCCCGAGATTCCAGTTCACTTTCCACACATGGCACTTGAGGCCGTGCTTGCGGCAGGCGGCGAGGCAGGCCGCCACCTGATCACCCCGCGTTTGCACACTGGCAGATGTGGGCAGCACCTTGCTGGGATAGTAGGCGACACCACCCCAGAGCATGTTGGGCATGATGGCGTTGAAGCCATTCTCTGCGAGCCTCTGGATGGCCTCATCCCAGCTCATGCCCTCCACGCCAAAAGCGCTGTGACACCACATGGCGCGAAATTCCCCCGCCTTCGGCTTCTGCGTCAGGCAGAAAGCCTCGCGCAGTTTCCTCACCGCGAGATCGGTGGTGTCGAGTGCCTTGGCGAACTGTGAATCGCGCAGTGCAGCGTCAGCTTCATCGCGCAGACGGGCCGCTTCCTCCAACCGTGCGCGGGCCGGTGTGCTAGGCTGAGTCTGCTGCAACAGAGTGCTGTGTGCGGCATCGTAGCTCTCAAAGGTGGCGAGCGTCTCCATGCTCGCGCGATGAGCGGCGATGATCTCCCGCCAGCAATCTGGATACAAACGACCTGCCAGCGCAAGCAAGAGGCGCAGTTTGTTCTCCTGCCCGTCAGTAAGAAGAACATGTGAGAGATAAATGACATGCTCCGCGGCGGTGATGGCGGGGAATCCCGTGTCGCGGCCTGCGGCATCGCTCCAGTGAGCGAGCACACGCGCACGCTCCGGTACGATTTCCACAGCGTTGATATTCCAGGAGGCCTGCGCGGTCTTTGCCGGTGCATCCGGAAAAAGGGCCGCATCTGCCGTGATGGTGGAAAACTGCCCCTCATGAGCTGGAAGCGTGTGTCGAAGTGATTTCAAACCAGCCAGCTCCCGCAGTGCCTTGGGCATGGCGTAGCATGCGATGAGCTTGCCGCCATGTTTCACGAACTCTGCCAGCGCGGCTGCCGTATCGTTCGGCATCTGCGGATTGTGCGGCAGGATGACGAGATTGATCTTGGCGAGCAATTCCGGCTTCAGTGCAGCCTCAGCGATCAGCGCATGACGCAACCCGATCCGCCCGAGCATCTTCGACATGTCGCCCGCCCAGGGATCCCGCGCATCCGCGTCGTTGCGCACCACCGCCGTGCGTGTGTCCTCTCCGATCACACCAATGCGACGCAGATTGCGGAGTTGGAAATGAGTGTCTTCATCGCCTCCTTTCCACGCCGAAAGCCGCAGAGCAGAGATATGCTCCCAACCCATCGGTTCTCCTTCTGTCTTCGCTTCACTCCTGCGCAGTGTGATCGTTTCCCAACCCGTGGTGCGACTCAATGAAAACGCCGTTGAGTACCAGCCGCCTTTGCTTTGAAAGTAGAGAGAAAAACTCGTGATGGGCCCGGCATTGCCACAGAATATCTCAAACTGCACACCCTCCGCGCCTGAGAGATCCAACTGCGTCGCATGATCCCAATACGCGCGCGGCCCCTTGCTCGTAGCAAAGGCGCAGGGAAAGCGCAGCACACGCTGGCCGTCCGCGTCACTCATCGTCACTGGCGCAGAGCCGTCTCGCGCCACCCAAGCCGCCGCCGCTGCTGCGTCATCCGCATAGATTCCTGCATCGATCATCGACTCCGCTCGGCACAGCGCGCTCAGCATCCACACGATCGCTCCCGACAAAAAAATGGTTCTCATGGCAGCGCGAAGTCTGCCGCGCACGTTTTTGCACGCAAGAGCTTCCATTCCTCTCGGCAGCACTCCTGCTGTGCATCAATTGCGAATCGCGCGTGTCTTTGGCACCTTTTCCACGCCGTCATGCACCCACCGGATGCCACGTCGTCTTGAACTCCACCAGCGCCCGGATTTCCTCCGCGCCCTGCATCTTGTCCGCGAACCAGTCGATCGGCTCCTCGGCTTTCATCAAGCGCACGCGTTTCACACTTTCCGCCGCACCGAGGCGCAGTGCCTTGCGTTCTTTCTCATTCGCCACGCCGCTGATCGCTCGCAGATGCTCGTGCGTGGCAAAAGTCGGGATCAACTCGCTGCGCACGCCCGTGAGCAGATTCACCACGCCGCCGGGCAAGTCGCTCGTAGCCAGCATTTCGCCCAACAGGATGCTCGGATACGGCTGCGTCGTGCTCGCCAGCGCCACCACGCAGTTCCCGCTCGTGATCGCCGGCAAAATCAGCGACAGCAGTCCCAAAAGCGGCGCGTCATCCGGCGCAAGGATGCCGATGATGCCCATCGGCTCGGTGACGGTGAAATTGAAATGCGCCGAGGCCACTGGATTCACGCTGCCGAGCACCTGCTCGTATTTGTCCGTCCAGCCCGCGTAATGCACCACGCGCTCAATCGCCGCCGCCACCTCGCGTGAGGCATCGGCCTTCGACGTGCCATTCAACGTGATGCTGTCCGCCAGCTCCACCCCGCGAGCCTCCATCATCTCCGCCAGCCGATACAGGATCTGCCCGCGATTGAACGCCGACCTCTTCGCCCACCCCGGCCCCGCCTTCGCCGCCGCCTCGACGGCATTGCGCAGGTCTTTCCGCGTGCACTGCGGGATGTTCGCAAAAAACGCTCCCGTGGCATCCAGCAGCTCCGCCACGCGTCCGCTCTCACTGCGAATGAAAGCGCCACCGACGTAGCATTTGGGGGTTTTGGTGATGTGGAGACGGGTCATGAAAAGGAAGCGTTGGAGGTGGCGGAGCGGGCAAATGACGAAACCAGAATGGCGAATGAGGAATGAATGACGAAGCTCGAATGACGAGTCGATGACCTACCGGCTCGATGAAACTGGGATGTGGATTGGGGCATTGGGATTTGATTCGTCATTCCTCATTCTGGTTTCGTCATTCCGCGCAGCGGCCTCAAGCCACCTGAACGGCCTACTGCCGATCTTTTTACGCGAATGTGAGAACGCTTGGCGCAAATTTCCAGACAAAGAATTGTGGCTAAACAACGTCAGCCAAGGAAAGTCTCCGCATGCGTGAAATTTGGCCCACCGATAGTCTAGTGAAGCTTGAGGCAGATATCCGTGCAGCGGATGACAGTTCCCTGGTCGAACGGATAGAGCGCCTGAGGTTCCTCGAAGAGGAGTTTGGTCCGCCATCTGGTATGGGCTTGGTTGGAGGTATCGGCGCACTGCTAGCAATCGGCGAGCTGAAGTCTTCGTTCCTTTGCGGGAATTACATGGCCACCATTTTTCTATGCCAGACATTCGTCGAGCACTCGTTGGCTGGTCCATTTGCCCTCGCGGGCGACGACGAGCACGTGGAGAAGGGAATGTCTTTTTTGATTGATGAGTCGCTCGCGCGAAAAAGCATCTCATCCACGTTGGCAGCGCGTCTTCATGAGCTACGTGAGATGCGGAATCCTTATACACACCCGCGCATACTCCAAAAGAGGCCGAGTCTTCTTGATCGTGTCAGCAAGACGACCAAGAACCCGTTTTCGATGGCGGAGGCCGATGCTACGGAAGCGATCCGAATTGTTGTCGATTTTCTGCGTGAAGGTTGTCCCTCTTGGACACCGTCCGCACATGGTCATCCAAAAAAGAGCTAATCAGCCACCAGAGCCACTCGGGGAAACGGGCAAACGGAGGTCAGGGTGCACGCTATGACACACTTGCCCTGACTGAGAGTTGATTGGACCCACATCATTGACTGCGCTTCTTGACTTACCTCCCCCCGTATCCACTCCACATTGAGGGCAACTTGGTGCCCCCCTCAAAACAATTTCCTGACACGAAAACAACGGACTCCGCCCGCGTGCAACTGTGAACCATGCGTCTTGACTCATCACGCCTTGCGCGGAAGCTCAGTAACACGACAGCAATCGGCCCACATCTATGAGTGTTTCATTCACCTATTCACGCGATTTGGAAAACAAAGCAAATTCTGGGGACGCAGAGGCCCAGTATCAGTTGGCTTTCTGTTATGCAGACGGGACGGGCGTCGCGAAAGATTCTGTCACAGCAGCAGCGTGGTGCCGCAAGGCGGCTGACCAAAACCATGTCGAGGCTCAATACTTGCTGGGGTATGGTTTTTACGGTTCTGGAATCGGTATCTCGCAAGATTTGTCGCTATCACTACAGTGGATAAAAAAAGCCGCTGAGAGGGGGCATTTGGCTTCGCGGCATTTGCTTGGAATCGCCTACAGCAATGGCGATGGTGTCACACAAGATGACAGAGAAGCGGTGAAATGGTGGAGGCTTGCTGCTGAAGGTGGTCTTCCTGTGTCTCAGTTTCACTTGGGATATGCATATCACGAAGGCAAAGGGGTGCCAAAAGACGAAACTGAAGCCGCTAAATGGTTTCGAAAGGCAGCTGAACAAGGAAATATCCCAGCTCAAGAAGTTCTAGCTTATTGCTACAGTTCCGGGGTTGGTGTTCCGCAAAACATGCAGGAATTTCAGAAATGGTATGCCAAAGCACGAGGGCAAGAGGGGCCGCCACCGCACGGTCGGGGCTGCCTTGGAATGATTGTCATTCCTGTTCTCCTGATATTTGTGTCTCGACTCGTCTATAGCGGTTGCTGATTAAGGACTTTCTTCCATTTCAGGAAAGCCACCAATTGGGGCATCTGCGGCTATCCTGAACCTTCCATTTCCTTTCCACATCAAGGTGAGGACGCCTACACCTGCCATCGGCTTCGTGGTGCCTGTTTCAACGACGGATCGTTTCGGAAACCCGCCGGCAGTGTACCAATTTGAAGCACCGCAACAAAACGCCGCGTGACGCCGTTCAAGCTGAAATTGTTAGCAGGAAACTCAAATAAAAACCCACAATGTCGAGCACCTCCCCTTTCCAACTTCGTCAGATCAACACGGCCCCTGAATCCTCCGGACTCAAGTCGTGGGAAGTTTCAATCCGTCTTGGTTTTCATTCCAAAGACAAAGATGGCGGCATACAGCTCAGCGCACCGTGCTGTTCTCAGGCCGATCTAGACGAACAAGTGACCTTTCTCATCCGAGAACTGAAATCTCTTCGTTTCCCTACTTCGTGACAGCTTGTTGATAGGCCGCTTTTTAAATGCGGACACTACCGACGAGCCGGTCGCTTGGGATTTGATTCATCATTCCTCATTCTGGTTTCGTCATTTGGCAAAGCGGCTCAAGCCACCTTCAAGTAATCCAGCAGCCCCTGCTTCCCACCCTCGCGCCCAACCCCGCTCTCCTTAAATCCTCCAAACGGGCTGGTCGGGTCAAACTTGTTATACGTGTTCGCCCAAACCACGCCGGCTTTCAGCAGCGTGCTCATCTTGAGGATGCGGCTGCCTTTGTCGGTCCAGACGCCGGCGCTGAGGCCGTAGGCGGTGTTGTTGGCTTTTTCGACGGCTTCCTCCAGCGTGCGGAAGGTGAGGATGCTCAGAACGGGGCCGAAAATCTCCTCGCGGGCGATGCGGTGGCTCATGCTGACGTTCGCGAAGATCGTGGGACGGAAGAAGAAGCCTTTCGCGGGCAGCTTGCAGGCGTTGTCGTGCTTCTCCGCGCCTTCCTCGACGCCGCTTTTGACGAGGTCGGTGATCTTGGCGAGCTGCTCGGCGCTGTTGATGGCACCGAGGTCGGTGTTTTTGTCGAGCGGATCGCCCACGCGCAGCACGGCGATGCGGCGTTTGAGCTTGGCGAGCACTTCATCGGCGATGCTTTCCTGCACGAGCAGGCGCGAGCCCGCACAGCAGACGTGGCCTTGATTGAAGAAGATGCCGTTCACGATGCCCTCCACGGCCTGGTCGAGCGGCGCGTCGTCAAAGACGATGTTCGCCGCCTTGCCGCCGAGTTCGAGCGTCATCTTCTTCTCCGTGCCCGCCAGCGAGCGCATGATGATTTTGCCGACCTCCGTGCTGCCGGTGAAGGCCACTTTCGAGGTGAGCGGATGATTGATCACCGCCGCACCGGTCTCCCCTGCTCCGCTGACGATGTTGACGACGCCATTCGGCAATCCCGCCTCCTGGCAGATCTCGCCAAACTTCAGCGCGGTGATGCTGGTGGTCTCCGCTGGCTTCAAGACGACGCAATTTCCCGCCGCGAGTGCCGGGGCGATCTTCCACGCGAGCATGAGCAGTGGGAAATTCCACGGAATGACCTGCCCCACGACGCCATGCGGCGCGAGCTGTCGCCCGGGCGCGAGAAACTCCAGCTTGTCCGCCCAGCCCGCGTGATAAAAGAAATGCGCCGCCGCCATCGGCACGTCGAAATCACGCGATTCCTTGATCGGCTTTCCGCCATCCATCGTCTCGGCAACGGCGAATTCGCGAGCGTGATCCTGCAGCAGCCGCGCGATGCGATAGAGATATTTTCCTCGCTCCTTTCCAGGCATCTTACACCACACGTTCGAGAACGCTTTCTGCGCCGCCTTGCAGGCCGCATCGACATCCGAGGCATCCGCCAGCGCGATGTCAGCGATTTTTGCTTCTGTGGCCGGATTGATCGTTGAAAAATATTTCCCTGCGCGTGGCGGCACGAATTTGCCATTGATGAAGAGGCCGTAGCGCTTCTTCAGCTTCGGGTCGGCCGTCTCTGGTGCGGGATCAAACTCCCACAGATCGCCAAACACGAGTTCGCGTGTGGGATTCGGGCGTGGCGTAGTTTTCTTGGCGGCGGCAGGCATGCGCCGAATTGTGCGAGCTGCCCCCGCCTTTGCCAAGCACTCAAATCATGGCCGCGTGCGCCATGCGAGCCACGCCGGCGACCTCAAGCGAAGAGCTTGGTCACCGGCTTGGCTTTCACCAGTTCACGCGGTTGATTGAGGTGATTGTAAACGATCGTCTCGGGGTCGATGCCGACACTGTGGTAGATCGTGGCGAGCAATTCCGTCGGATGCACGGCATCCTCGACAGGTGCGGAGCCGGTGGCGTCGGATTTGCCATGAACGTAGCCGCGCTTGATGCCCGCGCCGCCGATGACAGCGGTATAGCAATACGGCCAGTGATCGCGTCCATCCGCACTGTTGCCATTGCCAGAAGTCGAGACGCCTTTCTCGGGGCTGCGTCCGAATTCTCCGAGTGCGACGACGAGGGTTTCGTCGAGCAGGCCGGAGGCGTCGAGGTCTTCAAACAACGCGCTGAGTCCCTGGTCGAGCATGGGGCCTGATTTGTTTTTCATGCGCTCGGTGAGGCCGACGTGGTGATCCCAGGAGTGATTGTCGGAGTTTGCGACTTTAGGCCAGATGACTTCGACGACGCGCGTGCCTGCCTCCAGCAAACGACGAGCGAGCAGGCAGCTCTGACCAAAGGTGTTGCGCCCGTAGCGATCACGCATTTTGGCAGGCTCGCGATCCAGCGCAAAAGCATCGCGCGCACGACCACTGGAGATGAGGTTGAGCGCTTGATTGTAGTAGTTGTCGAGGCTGAGGTCCTTGGTGGCAGCTTCGATCACAGGCATCTGGTCGTTGATGGCGTCGCGCAGCTTGGCGCGCCGTTGGAGGCGGACACTGAAAAGATCGGGACGAAGCTGGAGATCGTCGATCTTGATGTGATCCATCTTGTTCATGTCGAGGTCGTCGCCCTCGGGGAACAGCGTGTAGGGATCAAAGGCCTTGCCGAGGAATCCTGCGCCGCCGCCTTTGCCGACGACGTTGGACTCCTGCAACGGACGTGGGAGCTGCACAAAAGGCAGCATCGGTTCTTGCAGCGGTTTGAGGCGCACGATGTTGCTGCCGAAGTTGGGGAAATCCTTCGCGTTCGGCGGCTCGAGCTGGCCGGAGGGGCTGACCTTGTCCGTCGTGTAACCGGTCATGATCTGATAGATGGCCGCCGTGTGATTGAACAAGCCATTCGGCGTGTAGCTCATCGAATTGATCATGGTGAACTTGTCATTCACCTTCGCGAGCTGCGGCAGGATTTCGGTGAAATGATGGCCGGGGACTTTAGTCGGGATGGTTTTGAAAGCGGAGCGCACCTTGTCCGGCACATTTTCCTTCGGATCCCACAGATCGAGGTGCGAGGGGCCACCCTGAAGATAGATCATGAGCACATGCTTGGCTCTGCCCCAGCCCGCACGGCCCGCGTTGGGAGAGCTGGCGGCCAGTGCTTGCCCGCGCAGGATATTGTTGAGCGTGAGGCCCATGATGCCAGCACCGCCGACGCGCAGAATATCACGTCGAGTACTGCCGAGGTGGCTATCGCAAAGATCTTTGCCGGGGACTCCTGGGATGCGGAACATGGCGTGCGAGGGGTGAGCTGTTGCGTGACAGAATCAGCCGCAAATACGCCAAGAAAGGAGTGATCTTGCCATTCCGCCCCCGTGCAAGGCAGGTTGGGCAGGAAAGTCCATGCCCAGGGCACGATCACGCCGCATCCGCTTCCGCCGTCGGAATGGATGCCAGAGCTGGCCGAGGTCGTGTTTGGAAATCGGTTCGTGAATGCCGAAGGCAATGAAGTCGAGCGCAAAGTGGCCTTGTTGCTGCGCAACAAGGAACCCTGTTCCGCAGGAACAGGGCAACTTTAATCCACAAACATGAACTCGTTGCTCATGAGCAGCACTTGCGTGAGTTGGCTGAGCGGACTTTGCGGCTGCTGACGGACGAAGGGCCAGCGGTTGGCGTTGCAGAAATCGTTCTTGGCATCGGTGAGCAGGGAGCCATCCGCAGCGTTGAGGATGCGCGACTGCCATTCGAAGCTGTCGCTGTCGGTGTTCTTTTCGCAGTGGACGACGAAGCAGAGGATGTCGCCCTTCTTCACGTCGGCGGTGAGCTTGGTGGGAGACTGCTTGTTTTGTGTCGTGCAGAAATATTCGCCGAGTGCTCCCACACGGCTGTTGTAAATCCACGCACGCACGCCGTCGCCGCGATCGGTTTTGCGCTGGAGAGTGCCGTCGATGGTCACTTTCAAATCGGTGGGCACATGCCAGCGCGCGGTGACGACGAGATCTTTCGGCGCGGCATGGCCGCCGTAGTTGGCCCAGAAGGCGTGACCCCATTTGGGATCGGCACTGGGTATTTTCACATCGGGGCTCCAGAGCCGCTGACCACCGCCTGCGCGTTCTGTGAGATGTGCAAACGGCTGGAAATCGCTGAGCGTGGGCTTGCCGTCGGCACCGCGCGTCAAGTTCATCGTGCCGTAGCTCCAGCGGAATGGCTTTTCCGCGCTTAATGTTTTGGCATCAGCGGCGAAACGCTGCGCAAGCTCGACCTCATCGGGCTTCGGATCGCGAGCGAGTATGCGGCGATACATCGCGCGAACTGCTTCGGAATCGAGCGTGGTGCCGGTGAGTGGCGTGGATTTCGCGATGGCATCCGCACGCGCGCGCATGAAGGCGCTGTTCATCAAAAACAGCGCCTGCTGCGGCACGGTGGTGTTAAAGCGCTGCGGGCTGTGGCTGTCGGGGTTCGCAAAGTCGAACATGGCAGGCACGCTGGCTTGATCGTAGCGATCCACTTTGAGATAGAGCGTGCGGTGAGCATCGGCGTCTTTGGCGTTGAGTTCGATCGCGCGTCCGCCCAGCCTTGCGGCATTGAGTTCACCGCTGGCACTGAGCAGGCAGTCACGCATCGTTTCATAATCGAGACGCTGGCGGTTGAAGCGGCTGAGCAGATCGTTTTCGGCATCCTTGACCTGTTTTTCCGCAGTGACGTGGCTGCTTTGCTGCCAGGTGCGGCTGTTCAAGATGAGCGCGTGGAGCTTTTTGAGACTCCAACCGTGGCGCATGAGGTAGTCTGCCAGATAGTCGAGCAACTCCGCCTGCACGGGCTTCGGTGTCTGCACGCCGAAATCACTGGGCTGCGAGACGAGCGGCTTGCCGAAATGCTGCATCCACACGCGATTGACGATGACGCGCGCGGTGAGTGGGTTGTCTTTGCTAGCGATGTGTTTGGCGAGATCTAGTCGGCCACTGCCCTGGGTGAATTTTTCACCGCCAAACAACGTGAGCCAAGCGCGCGGCGCGGGATCGCCCTTGCGTGCGGGATTGCCGCGGATGAAGACGCGCACGTCCTGCGGTTTGGGCTTGTCTAGCAGCACCATCGCGCGAGGTGGCGCGCCGGGATGTGTGGCGTCGAGCTTGGTGCGTTCGTTGGCGAGGCGCACCATCGTTTCACGATCCTTGCGCGTGAAAAACTTGTCCGCTTCTTCGACGGGCACGGACATGGGAGAGAGCTTCTCCGTCATGAGCTGTCGCAGAGGCTCCACGCTGTCAGCGAGAATGCATTGCGCGTAGATGTTGGCGACATCCTGCATGGATTTCGGCGGTGTCTTGGCAAAGGCGGTGGCGATTTCGGGCGAACAACCGCTCTCCGGCTTGGTGAGTGCTTGCGCCGTGGCGGCGGCCTTTGCCGCGAACTCGCCTGCGGGAAGTTCGGCAAAGCGTTTCCACGCGATCATCGCAGCGTGCGGTTTAGGGCCGAGCGCGTAGCGTTTGATGAAATCACGCCACTGGATGGCTACACGGTCACGCAGCTTGGCCTGGCCTGCTTTGCCGTTGAAGATCGAACGATCGGCGATGTCCACAGTTTGGTTGGCAAAGACGAGGTATTCAGCAAGGCGCTCCGGTTTGCGGAGGTCTTCATACACCTGTTTTTTGAAGTCGAGTTCTTTGTGGGCGATGGCCGCTGTCTTCTCCTCGTAGTCCTTTGCCTCCTGGGCGTTCGCCGCTTTGCCGATGATGGGCATGGCCGTTTCCTCCGGCTCATCGCTGCTGTTGAGGATGCTGTAGATCGCATAGTAATCGCGACTGGGGATGGGGTCGAACTTGTGATCATGACAGCGCGCGCAGGCGATGGTGAGGCCGAGCAAGCCGCGACCGATCACGTCGATGCGGTCATCGGCGATGAGCACGCGGTCGTTGATGAAGCGCTCGCCCACGTTGTAGAAACCCAAGGCAGCGAGATGTGGCGAGTTGGTCGAAGGAGCCGTGAGGCGATCTGCGGCGAGCTGGTAGCTCACGAATTGGTCGTAGGGCATGTCGTCATTGAGCGCCTTCACTACCCAGTCGCGGTAAGTGTAGGCGTAGGGATAGGCATTGCTGCGGCCAGCCACTTGATAACCGTTTGTGTCAGCATATCGCACCACATCGAGCCACATGCGTGCCCAGCGTTCACCATAAGCAGGGGAAGCAAGGAGGCGGTCGATGAGCGGAGCGATGGCGAATGAGGCATTCGGTGCGGCGCGTGCCGCGCTCATCTCCTGAAAGCTGGGCGGAAGGCCGGTGAGTGCCAGGTAGAGACGACGGATCAGCGTTGGCGCATCTGCGCGCGGGGCAAAGTCGAGCCCGGCTGCTTTCAGTTGAGCGGCCACATAATCGTCCAACGTCTTTGCGGGATCGGCGACGCGGACGGGCTGAAAGGCCCAATGCTGAGTCGGATCGGCCTTCGTTGCTTCGTGTGCAGCCGTCGTCGGTGCTTCATCCGGCCAGGGAAGGCCCATAGCGATCCATTTTTCCAGCGCGGCGATCTGTGCCGCTGCCAGTTTGCCGCCGCGCTTGGGCATGGCCTCCACGCCAGCGACGTGGTTGATGGCTTTCACGAGCTTGCTCGCGCCGGGATTGCCGGGTTCGACCACTTTGCCGTAATCACTGCCACGCACCACGGCAGCACGGGAGTCGAGGCGCAAACCGTTTTGGTGCTTGTGCTGTCCGTGGCATTCATGACAGCGCTCTGCGAGCACGGGGCGCACGTTTTTCTCAAAGAACTCAATCTGCTCCGGCGCGAACGAAGCGGCAGGCGGTGCAGCGGTGGCGAGTCCGCTGAGCAAAAGCCAAGAAATCTGGAAACGAAGTGTGATCACTGGGGCAAAAAGGGGGTGGCGATGTTATCGCAAAGCACCCTGAATGCCAAACGCGCCGTCGTTGCGGTGGCTTGCAGTCGATGACGGCTCGTTCGTTCACTCAAGGTCTGCCTTGGTTCTTTTGTCAAATTGTAGGAGATTCACAGCCCGCCATCATGCTTCACTTTCAGAACCTCCACGGCTCCGACCTCGAACCTCATCTCGACGCGCTCGGTGCCTTGCGCATCGCCGTCTTCCGCGAGTATCCCTACCTCTATGATGGCAGTCTGGAGTATGAGCGTGATTACTTGCGCGCTTACTTGCACTCGCAGCGCAGTCTCGTGGTGCTGGTCTTTGATGATGATACCCTCGTCGGTGCCACGACATGTCTGCCCCTGACGGACGAAGGCGCAGAATTTCAGGCGGCGTTTGCGCAAGCCGGGCACGACCTGGCCACCATCGGTTACTTCGGTGAATCCATCCTGCTGCCCCGTTACCGTGGGCGAGGCGTGGGCAAGGAGTTCTTTCGGCGGCGCGAGGCGCACGCACGCCGTCTGGGCCTCCATCTCTGTGCTTTCTGCGCGGTGGATCGCCCGGCGGAGCATCCGCTGCGCCCGGCGGATTATCGCCCGCTCGATGACTTCTGGCGCGCTCAGGGCTACACACGGCAGCCGGGTCTCCAAGCAGTCTTCACCTGGAAAGAGATCAGCGAGACGACGCCCTCTCCGAAAACGCTGACGTTTTGGACCAAGCCTTTGGATGCCGCGCCTAGCTTTGCGTGACACGGTGGTGTTTTGAGCGTGTCAAAGAGGCACGCGTCCTGTTAAGGTGAGGCAGCATGAATCGAGAACGCCTTTTCTCCCAACTCACCGCGCAGAGTGGCTCCTTTGACATTGCGATCATCGGAGGAGGTGCCACGGGCCTCGGCGCAGCGGTGGATGCCGCCTCACGCGGACACTCAGTCGTGCTTGTGGAGCAGAGTGATTTTGCCAAGGGCACTTCGAGTCGCAGCACCAAGCTGGTGCATGGCGGCGTGCGCTATTTGAAGCAGGGCAATGTTTCTCTCGTGCTGGAGGCTTTGCGCGAGCGCGGCCTGCTCGTGCGCAATGCGCCGCATCTCGTGCATAGCCTGCCCTTTGTGATTCCGAGCTACCACTGGTGGGAGGGACCTTTCTACGGCATCGGTCTGAAAATGTATGATGCGCTGGCCGGGCAACTCGGCCTGCAGCCCAGCCGCTGGCTGACGCGCGAGGAGATCATGGCGCAACTGCCGACGCTGGAGACGGAGGGGCTCGATGGCGGCATCATGTATCACGACGGTCAGTTCGATGACGCGCGTCTCGCCATCCATCTCGCACGCACGGCGGTGAATCACGGCGCGGTGGTGCTGAATCACATGCGCTGCCTCGGACTGATGAAGGAGCACGGGCGTGTCATTGGACTTCAGGCCGAGTGCGTCGAAACCGGCAGGCAGCACGAGATTCGCGCACGCTGTGTCATCAATGCCACGGGCGTTTTTGTCGATGACGTGCGACGCATGGACGAGCCGACGGCGGAAAAAATCGTCGCGCCGAGTCAGGGCGTGCATCTGGTGCTGCCGCGCGAGTTTTTGCCTGGAGATTCCGCCATCATGATTCCGAAGACGGACGATGGGCGCGTGCTTTTCGCTGTGCCGTGGCATGGGCGCGTCATCGTCGGCACCACGGACACGCCCGTGCCGGGTGCTGTGCTGGAACCGCGCGCGCTGCCGGATGAAATCGCTTTTCTGATGCAGCATGCGGCGCGCTATCTCACGCGCGATCCGCATCCGCAGGATGTGCTGAGTGTTTATGCCGGGCTGCGTCCGCTCGTGGCGGTAAAGAATGCAGGCTCCACGGCGGCACTCTCCCGCGATCACGCGATCCTCGTGGCCGATTCAGGCCTCATCACCATCACAGGCGGCAAGTGGACGACTTACCGACGCATGGCAGAAGATGTCATCGACCACGCCGAATTGATCGCCGGGGCGGGAGTGAAACCCTGTGTCACGCACCAACTCCTGATCCACGGAGGAGAAGTCGTGCTCGATCCCCAAGATCCACTCGCAGTATATGGCAGCGACGCCGCAGAAATCCGCACCCTGAGTGCGCAGCAGCCAGCCTGGGCGGACAAGGTGCATTCCCAGCTCGATCTGACCTGCGCAGAAGTCATCTTCCACACACGGCACGAGATGGCACGCACGGTGGGAGACGTGCTCGCGCGACGCAGCCGCAGCTTATTGCTCAATGCCCAGGCCAGCCTCTCCGCCGCACCGCGAGTGGCGGAATTGATGGCGGGCGAGCTTGGCTGGGACGCAGCGACGACAGCGCATCAGGTGGAGCGCTTCCAGCATCTCGCCTGCGGCTACATTCTCGAAGGCTGAGGTTGACCGCGCACTGCGCCGCAGCTTCGCTGCACGCGCATGACCCCACTTCATCAACTCCGCGCAGGCATCATCGGCACTGGATTCATCGGCCCCGTCCACATCGAGGCCCTCAAGCGTCTCGGCATCACCGTGAACAGCATCTGCGGCTCGTCAGCGAGCGCGCGCAAAACAGGCGCGCTGTGGGGCATCCCCGAGGTGTATGGCGACTACGACTTCGAGGCGATGTATGCTTCTCCCAACATCGACGTCGTCCACATCACCTCGCCAAACAAAGTCCACGTCGAGCAGTGCCTCAAGGCACTCGAAATGGGCAAGCATGTGATCTGTGAAAAACCGCTCGGCATGACGACAAAAGAAACCGCGCTCGTCGTCGATGCCGTGCGCAAAGGCGGCAAGCGAGGCCCGGTCTTTGCGGTGAATTACATGTGCCGCTTCTTCCCCGCCGTGCTGCAAATGCGCGCGATGGTGGCACGTGGCGACCTCGGGAAGATCATCCATGTGCAGGGTCACTTTTTTCAGGACTGGCTGCTGCATGAGACGGACTACAACTGGCGCGTGCTCGCCAGCGAAGGTGGCAAACTGCGCGCGGTGGGAGACATCGGCACGCATTGGATCGACGCCGTCGGTTTCGTGCTCGGCGCCAAAGCGAGCTCCATTTTCGCGCACATCGAAACCTTCCACAAGACGCGCAAACGTCCGAAGGGCGAAGTGCAGACCTTTGCAAAGGTCGATCCGAAAAAGATGATCGACTACAAGGTCGATACGGAAGACTTCGGCAGCGTGCTGTTAAAATTTGGCAACGCGAAGCATGGCTTTGCCGACGGCGTGCATGCAAACGCCAGCATCTCCCAAGTCGCCGCTGGATGGAAATGCAGTCTCAGCTTTGGCATCTACGGCACGAAGGGCAGTGTGCGTTGGGATCTCCAGCAGCCCAACGAAATCATCGTCGGTCGTCGTGACGAGCCAAATCAAATCCTCCAACGTGCGACGCCAGGCTTCATGGAGGACGTGGCCAACTTCACCGACTACCCCGGCGGCCATGCCGAGGGCTTCAGCGATGCGCACAAGATGCACTACCGCGCCGTGTATGAGCACATCGCCAGTGGTAAAAAAACCGAGCCACTGTTTGCAAACGCCGCAGACGGACACCACGAAGTCAAACTGTGCGAAGCCATCCTGCAAAGCAGCAAGGCGAAGGCTTGGGTGCGTGTTTGATGCGCGCGGCGGGCAGTCTCACAGCCCGAGCAGTGTGCGCATGCGATTTTTTGGAATGCCTCCGACCTCGCGTCCTGTTTCGCGTCCGTTTTTATACGCGATAAAGAGCGGGATGCCGCGCACGCCATGCTCTCGTGCGAGCTTCGGCTCCTCATCGACATTGATGCGAATCACGAGAGCTTTGCCTTTCAATTCCTGAGCCAGATCCTCCACCATGGGGCCGACGACTTTGCACGGCCCACACCAATCGGCATAAAATTCGACGAGCACCGGCACTTTCGCCGTGCGCACAGCAGAGATCGACGTGGTGCCGCCTAGCGTGGAGGTGCCGGGGCGGTTCATGTCGAAAACGATCCAGCCGAGATAGAGGACGACGGCTCCGATGAGCCAGAGAAGCAGATTGCCTTTGTGCATGCGCGGTACGATCCAGCCACAAGGTGCCCTGGCAAGCCCCAAAGCAAGGCGTCACGACGCCCGCAAGGCGAACGGTTTTGACCTTGAAAGCCCTCTCCCTGCCAGTAAGGAACACGCCCCCGCAGCCCAGCGGCTGCGGAGTCCATTCTAAAGACTCGCCCTGCAACTTTTCCATGAACAAAACCCTCCTCGCCCAAGCTGCCAATGAAGCCCGTGGTCTCGCCATGGATGCCGTCCACAAATGCTCATCCGGTCACCTGGGTCTGCCGCTCGGTGCCGCGGACATCGGTGCCGTCCTTTTCGGTGAAACGCTCCAGTGCGACCCCGCTGATCCCAAATGGCTGAATCGCGACCGCTTTATCCTCTCCGCAGGTCATGGCAGCATGTTCATCTACGGCTGGCTTCATCTCAGTGGCTATGCGGTCAGCATCGATGATGTTTCGAAGTTCCGCGTGCTGCACTCGATCACTCCAGGCCATCCCGAGTTTCACGAAACCCCCGGCGTGGAATGCACCACGGGGCCGTTGGGACAGGGCATCGGCAATGCAGTCGGTTATGCGCTCAGCGGCAAGATGGCTGCGGCAAAGTACAACACCGCAGAGCACAAAATCCTCGATAACCATGTCATTGCCCTCGCGGGTGATGGCTGCCTTCAGGAAGGCGTGGCGCGTGAAGCGGTCGCTTTCGCCGCGCATAACAAACTCGACAACCTCATCGTCATCTTTGATTCCAATGATGTGACCTTGGACGCGATGGCGAAAGTCACGCAGAGCGAGGACACACAGGCTCTCTACACCGCGCTGGGCTGGGAGGCGGTGACCATCGACGGCCATGACCTCGATGCCATCAAGTCCGCCATCGACAAAGCGAAGGCCAATGACAACGGCAAGCCGAAGATCATCATCGCCAAAACCATCATCGCCAAAGGCATCGCCGAAGTGCAAGGCACGGCGAAAGGCCACGGCGAAGGCGGCGCAAAATTCGTCGATGCTGCCAAGAAGGGACTCGGCCTGCCGGAGGGCACGCATTTCTACGTCAGCGATGCCGTGAAGAACTACTTCGCCGACCTGAAGGCGAAGCGCGCCGCCGCACACGCGGAGTGGAGCAAAACCTTCTCTGCTTGGGCTGCGGCTAATCCCGCGAAGGCTGCTGAACTCAAAGCCGCCCGCGAAGGAACGCTGAAGGCGGAAGAACTGCTCAAACTCATCCCGGAATCTCCCGCCGAAGGCAAGGCCGCCACACGCAACAGCGGCGGTGAAATTCTCAATCACATCGCCAAAGCGGTGCCGCACCTCATCACGGGCAGCGCAGACCTTTTCGGCTCCACGAAAAACTACATCAAGGATGGTGGCGACTTCTCTGCGGCCAATCCCACAGGTCGCAACATCTGGTTCGGCATCCGTGAACATGCGATGGGCGCGATTTGCAACGGCATCGCCTATGACGGCCTCTTCCTCGCGAGCGGCGCGACGTTCCTCGTCTTCGCGGACTATTGCCGCCCGAGCATCCGCCTTGCTGCGCTGGCGAAACTGCCTGTGACCTACATCTTCACACACGACAGCGTTGGCGTCGGTGAAGACGGCCCCACGCATCAACCTGTCGAGACCGTCAGCGGCCTGCGCGTCATCCCCAATCTCGATGTGATCCGCCCTGCTGACAGTGAAGAAGCCGCTGCGGCTTTTGCAGCTGCTTTCAGCCGCACGGATGGCCCCACGCTGCTCGCGCTGAGCCGCCAGGACCTGCCCCACCAAGGGCATGCCAGCGCCGCGAGCCGCCGTGAAGGCACCTTGAATGGCGGTTACGTTCTCGTGAAGGAAACGGCGAAGCTGGAAGCCATCGTCATCGCCACCGGCAGTGAAGTGCAGTGGGCCGTCGAGGCTGCCAAAGGCAAGCCCGGTGTCCGTGTCGTAAGCCTGCCCTGCTTTGAGCGCTTCGATCGCCAGAGTGCGGAGTATCGCGAAAGTGTGCTGCCTGCTGCTTGCACGAAGCGTATCGCCATCGAGGCCGGCGTCTCCGGCTTGTGGTGGAAATACGTCGGCTCTGCGGGTCAGGTCATTGCCATCGACCGCTTCGGCATCAGTGCCCCAGGCAATCTCGTCTTCAAGGAACTCGGCATCACTGCCGAGGCCGTGGCGAAGGCACTTGCTTAATCGCTCGCAGAAGCCTCAGCGAGCGCTGCGTGCCAGGGTCCATTTCGGCACGCAGCCTTCATGCGCTTGGGAAACCGTCGCGGCGAAGTCGGCGAGGTAGCCGAAGGGATGCGAAACCTCGACGGGATCGGCCTTTCGGGCATCGAGATCGGCTTTGACCTCGATGCTGCCTTTGAGCAGGTCGAACTCGATCTCGTCGTCGTCGCGCACTTTGGCGATAGGGCCGCCCAAAACGGCTTCCGGGGTGCAATGCACGCCCACCGCGCCTGCGGAGACACCGGACACGCGGCCATCGGTGATGAGCGCCACCTTGCCATACAGTTCCGGCACGGCGAGCGCGGCACTGGCGACGTGCATCTCCGGCATGCCGAGCGCCACCGGGCCGCTGCCGCGGATGATGACGATGTGGCCGGGCTGAATGCGGCCCTGCGCGGCGGCTTCGAAGACGCCTTTGCTGTCGTTGAAGCAGATCGCGCGCCCGGCAAAGCGCGGTTCTTTGAGCGAGGACACTTTGAAGACCATGCCGTGCGGCGCGAGGTTGCCAAAGCACACCTGGATGTCGGCATACTCTTTGAAGGGCTTGTCATGCGGCGCAATGAGGTCGTTCGGGAACGGTACCGCCTTCGCGTTGGCGAGATTTTCGGCCAAGGTGCGTCCCGTGACGGTCAGGCACGAACCGTCGAGCAGTCCCGCGTCAAAGAGGTGCTTCAAGAGCATCGTGGTGCCGCCGAGGCGATGCAGATCGACCATCGTGCCGCGTCCACGCGGCGCGAAGCTGCACAGCACGGGCACTTTGCGGCAGATCGCCTGCACATCGCGCAGGGTGAAGTCCACGCCGGCTTCGCGGGCGACGGCGAGCAGGTGCAGGACGCCGTTGGTGCTGCCGCCGATGGCTGCGATGGCCGTCATCGCATTGGTGAGCGACTGCTTCGTGATGATGTCGCGCGGGCGGATGTTGTTTTCGAGCAAGTGGCGCACCGCTTTGCCGACGCGCAGACATTCTTCGCGCTTGCCAGCCTCGATGGCGGGCATGGATGAAGTGTCCGGCAAGCTGAGGCCCATCGCTTCCAGCGTGATGCCCCAGGTATTGAAGGAAGCCGCGATGCCGCAGCCTCCCGGCCCTGGGCAGGCCGTACGGATGATCTGCTCGCTCTCGTCCCAGCTCATGGTGCCCTGCGCTTCCTTCGCGGCGGCGTCATAGACATCGAGGATGCTCGTCGATTGCCCTTTATGGCAGCCGGGCATGATGCTGCCGCCGTTGACGATGAGTCCCGGGAAATTCGTGCGGGCCAGTGCCATCGCAAAAGCGGGGCCGTTCTTGTCGCAATGATGCAGGCCGATGATCGCATCGTAGCTGTGCGCGGTGCAGATCATCTCCGCGCCGTTCGCCATCAGGTTGCGGGAGCAAAGCGAGGCCGCGCCGCCGATGTTGCCCTGCGTGATGTTGTCGCTCGCCGGCGAAACACCGAAGGGAAAGCCGACCATGCCCGCCTCTGCGCAGCCTTGGGCGATGAGTTTGGCGAGTTCGTGCGCATGCACGTTGCAGATGTTGCCATCGAGCAGCGGTGTGCCGATGCCGACCTGCGCTTTGCCAAAATCCTCTTCTTTAAAACCCAGTCCCCAAAAGAAGGCTGTGATGCCACGCTGCCAGCCGCGGGTGACGTTGCGCGAGTTCCAGTTGAGGGATGAATTTGTCGCCATGTGTTGGGGAGGCTAGCGAGCACGTCATGCGACGGCAAAAGAAAAGCTCCCGGCCTGCGAACAGACCGGGAGCTACCAACCCATCAGAATGTAAGAACGGACTCACGCCCGCCGGTGCATTAGAAGGTAAAGCTGAGCTTCGTGCCCCACCAGATTTCGTTGCGTGTGGCGTTGAGGCCCGTGCGAAGGCGTTCGGATTGATTCATCGCAACATAAGTGGTCAGGGTGATGGAATTCGTCAGGCGAATCGGAACCGCGAGGGTGTACAAGAAGTGGGTGAAGCCGGATTTAGGTCCCAGCGGCTGACCATTCCAGCGCGTCATCACCGAGCCGCTGTTAAACGAGGCGTTATTGCCTGTGTAATAGTCGATGCCGTAACCCATGTTGACCGAAGGCACGATGCTGATCCTGTCGGTGACTGGAATGGTGTAATCAGCGCCCAATTGGAAGTAATGACCGCTGATGCGGAAGTCATAGTAGTAGCCGGCATAGAAGTTGAAGGCCTTGATCGGCACGGCCACAGTCCAGCCAAGTTCACCTGCTCCCTTAATGCCAAACTCGGGGTCGTTGCCCGCGTTCGGTACGCCGTTCATCATCCCAGCGTAATGATCCGGATAGAAGTAGTATTGGTATTGCATCCCAAACTTTGCCCAACCCGCGTTGTACGTCAGGCTGGTGACCGCATCCACTTCTGAATATCGAAAGCCTGAGTCCGAGGACGGACCATTTGGTGCGATGGTTGGGTAGGGAGTGTTCAAGGTGTTGATGTAGGCTCCCCCCACACCCCAGGTCAGTTTATCGGTGACGGGAATGCTGAGATTCAAAGCCCCCCACGCGATGTTGTCGGCAAACCAAAGGCCACGGAAGTAGTAACGGCTGTCATAGGCGGCATCCACAGTCGCGCTGATGGACTCAAAGAATGATTTGGTCTTGGTTTCGACCTGCGGGGAGATTTGGGATGGCGCGGCGGTTCCGGCGGCAGCATTTAAAGCAAGGCAGCCATAGAGAGACGCCACCGTTTTCACGATGTGGTTTTTTTTGTTTCTGAATGTCATAGCGGGCGTGGATAAGTGTTGTTGAAGCGGGAGGTCCGAGGTTCGGAAAATCCCACAGCCACACCCTCTGAAAGCATGGAGCGTGCCAGAAATGTGCGACCAACTCGCGAGGATCATGAACTTGATCCAACAGCCTGATCATGACTCCGCTGGAGGCCGTGAGTACGCTTCTGCAAGCAGACACGAATCCTCACATCAGGTTGGGCCGATGCCCATGCCTCTCATACCATGGCGGGGTTTCTAAAAACTCACCACAAAGACAAGCGAAGCGCCGCCTTTTGCGTCGCGCATGCAAGGCAAACCCGGTGCCTGCAACTCAGATTCCAACACGCTTTGGCTGATTGCCAGACTATCCCAAAAAGAGTGCCTTCTCTTCTAAGGAGACGCTGATTTAACCACGAATAGGCACCAACGACCATGCAGGTGCATGATGGCGGCCCGGAAGGCATTGATGCTAGGGGCTCCCATTCATACCCATCCGCGGTTGAGCTGAATGGTTCCGTGTCCCCTTAAGTTGCTGAATAGATAAAAAAAACCTCCCAGCTTTCGCTGGGAGGTTCAACATAAGTTGATTGAATCGCCGTTAGACGATTAGAAGCGGACGCTCAGGGTCACACCACCGTAGAGCACGCTCTGGTAGGGGGTATCCGGCAGGCCTGCACGAAGCGCATTGGCACCCATGTTGTGTGTGGCTCCAAGCGGAACGTTAACAGCAATGTAGGGGGTCAAGGTGGCGCGGCTGTTCAGCTTGATTGGGAAGTTGATTCCCGTGGTGAGGGCTGTCCAACCGGTGATGTTGTTGCTTGCATTGGTTCCCAGCAGAGAGAACGCATTCCACTGCCAGTTCATGTTTTTGCCATAACCAATGTTGGCGAAGGGAACGATGCTGAAGGAGTCGGTGACAGCGATCGTCGTGCTGGCATTCATGTCAAAATACCAGTAGTTGTTCACGAAGTCGTAGTTGACGCTGGAAGCGAGATCAATCGGACCCAGTGCAGTGGCAACTCCAAGAGAGACTTCTTGACCGTCATTCATACCATTGAAACCAGCAACAGTATTGCTTTGGGTCAGGAGGCCCGTGTTACGATAGTAGCGATAGCCGAGGCTCAGGGACGCTGGGCCGAAGTCATGCACCACCGCAGCACCAAGCTGAAGACGCTGGAAAGAAGCTTCGCCTCTGCCAGCACCGCTAACGAAGTGGTCCTGGTCGCCAAAAAGCGTGCCAAACTGGGCATCCCAGTTCAGGGAGGTATTGCCTGCGCCATCTTCAGAGGCACCACCGAGAAGCAGGATGGAGCCGCCGACGCCTGCACGTACCCAGTGCTGGCCGTAGTTAAGGCCGCGCCAGATGTAGTTGGTGTCATAGCCGATGGAGGCGTTGAGGCCCAGATCGTCATTCACCGGAGCGGGAGCGACCGGATTTTTAGGGGCGGGGGCAGTCCCAGCCACAGCGGGAGTGGCGGCCAGTGCCAAGAACCCCAGCGTTTTCAGCAATGCATTCAATTTCATAGTCTGATTAGGTTGGTATTAGGTTGGTTGGTTTGAGGTCGGACACTCGCAGATTTTGTTTTGAAACAGGCGTTTCAAAACAAGGTACGTTGATCCGTTCAAAGTAAACACTAGCAGTAGCCCCCTAGGCTGGAAAGAACTTTTTTATTATTTTTCAGATTTTTTTTAGCTGTCCGACTGTTCTTGCCCAGTACCAGCCGTTTCTTGGCAAAAAATGGCTGCGGGGGCATCGCTGACACCATGAGACAACCGAGATGATTCACCTCCGACTCACCCTTTTTTTGATGTGGCTGTGGCCATTGCACGCAGACAATGCGCTGCCTGCGATCGTTCTCCCCCTTTCAGTCCACTTGGTACGCTCGACGACCCACCCGAGACTGCATGCAGAGATCACGCCAGCCGAGGTGCAGACGATCGTTCATGAGGCGAATGCCATCTGGTCTCCGGCGAATATCCGTTTTGAGCTGCGCGGTGTCGATGAGATATCGGCTCTCGATCTCTCGCCCAAGAAATGGTTCCAACGCGACCGCAATTGGGTAAAGGCCGCTCTCCCCACAACGCACTTCCATCCTGCTGCCATCGACGTGTGTTTCGTGCATGACATGGGGCCAAACGGTTTTTTCTACGGTGAGCCCGTCGTTGTCTGTGAGACTCCAGAATATACGAAGGTGCGTGGTGGGGCTGCCCATCCTGTGGCGCGGGTTCTGGCCCATGAACTTGGTCACGTGCTCTTTCTCAAGCACCGTCAAGATCACACCAATCTCATGGCCTCGGGCCGCAATGGGGTGACGTTGAACCGAGAAGAGATTGCCACTGCGCGAAACCGTGCGCTTCAGCTCGCTGCACAGCTCACAGGAAACTGACCGTCGAGATGCTGCTTCAAGGCCGACGATAAGCCGTGGATCTGCGCCTGTGAATGTGCGGCGCTGAGTGTGATGCGGAGTCGCGCACTGCCTCTGGCGACCGTAGGATAACGGATGCAGGGGACGAGGTAACCTCGGCATTCAAGATCGCGGCTGGTTGTCATGGCCTTAGCTTCAGCACCTAAAATCAAAGGGATGATGGCCGCGCTTGCAGCAGTGTGACCCAACACGCCCTCGCGGAGCTGCCTCACGTTCTCATGCAACCGTTGGCGGCGCGACTCGCCTTCCGCTCCGCGCAGGAGACCGAGCGCGCGAAGTGCCGCGTGCGCCAGGGCTGGCGGTGGCGCTGTGGAGTAGATGAAGCTGCGCGCACGATTGATCAGCAGGTCGATCACCTGCCGCTTCGCAGCGAGGTAGCCACCGCTGAGTCCGAAAGCCTTGCTTAGCGTGCCCAAGTGCAAGTCGATCTGTCCGTCCACCCCGAGGGCAGCCGCCAGACCTCTTCCCTGTGGGCCTAAAACACCCACGGCATGAGCCTCGTCCACCAGCAGCCAGGCTCCGTGTTTCTCTTTGAGTTGTGCGATCTCGCGCAGCGGCGCAGCATCGCCATCCATGCTGAAGATCGACTCAGTGACGACAAGAGCGCGCCCTTTGGCCGTGCGGAGCAAGCGCTCCAGCTTTTCGAGATGGTTGTGCGGAAACACGCGGATCGTCGCACCGCTCAGCCGCGCTGCATCCACGAGGCTGGCGTGGCAGAGCTTGTCGAGAATGATCGTATCTCCTGTGCCCACCAATGCGGGAATCGTCCCGAGCGCCACGGCAAAGCCGCTGCTGAAGGTCAGTGCGGCTTCGGTTCCTTTGAAATCCGCCAACGCCTCCTCCAAGTCGAGATGCACACGATGCGTCCCACACACGAGGCGCGAAGCTCCAGCGCCCGCGCCGTATTTAACCACGCCTTCTTCCAGTGCTGCTCGCAACTCCGGCGATGCGGCCAGCCCGAGATAATCATTCGATGAAAAATTGACCCATTCGCGATCTGCCGAGCGCACGATCACGCCATCCACTTCATCGAGAGGGCGCAGTTCACGCCAGAGATTTTGCGCGCGCAAGTCATCGAGCTGGCCGGTGATGTCCCAGGAATTCATGCGCTTCAGTCTTTCAAGCGGCGCTCCACGACATCATCCTTCGCCACACCAAGCGAGAGTGCCTTCTGGTAATGCCGTCGTGCCAATTCGATGGCGGGCGGGCGACGCTCCAGCAGCATCAGCGCCATGTTGAAGTGTGCGATGCCGTAGTCCGGCTTCAGCGCGATCGCCTTCTGCAACTCAACCTCCGCCGCATCCGTCCAGCCGAGTCCTTTGATCGTGATGGCCAGATAATTGTGAGCGCGTGCATCTTCCGGCTCCTCATGGATCGCACGCGCAAAGCAGGAAATCGCCCGGTAGGCATCCCCCTGCTGCTGTAACAGCAAGCCCAGGGCGGTCCAAGTCTGCGCTAAGTGAGCATTGAACTTGACCGAATTTTCAAAGCATTCGATCGCGCGCTTCCTATCGCCTGCCTGCTGCTCCACCGCGCCGAGATTGGCCCAGATGAGTGCATTGCCATCATCGAGTTGGAGCATTTCCTGGTAAGCCTTGCGCGCAGTCGGCCAGTCTTTCTTGGCAAAGGCCGTCGCCGCGCGCTCGCCGAGCACCTTGGTGTGCGGCGGCAGCATGCCCGTCTTGTTCATGTTGGCCGGATTCATCAGCGGCGTGTCCTGCGCATGGGCGAGCATGGCCGACAGCAGCAGGGCGACAGTTTTCAGCAAATCAGAGAACCTCATCCCCGCGACCATGCGCAGAAAGCGCCTTTGGAAAACCTCTTGCGCATATCTCTCGACGGAAGATGTTCGACCGAACAGCCAAGCCGCCGCCATGTTCCCCGACACTCGCCTCACCGCACGCCAGCAGGAATTGCTCGGTTACCTTCGCAGCTATCAGCGCACCGAGGGCGTCATGCCCTCCACACGTGACATCCAGCGCCACTTCGGTTTTTCCAGCCAGACAGCGGCCATGAGTCACCTCCGCGCGCTCGAAAAAAAAGGCGTCATCCAGCGCCATGCGCACAAAGCCCGCGCCGTCGTCTTCCCCGAGGATCTCGACCGTGCGGAAATCATCGATATTCCCCTCTTCGGCCAAATCCCCGCCGGCATGGCCGCCGCCGATATGGTGCAGCACGCCGAGCGCTGCATCTCCGTCGATGTGAACACCCTCGGCATCCCGCGCACGGCAAAGAGCTTCGCGCTCATAGTGCGTGGTGAATCCATGATCGGTGCCCTCATCGGCGATGGCGACATCGTCATACTCGAGAGCCGCGAGCCCCGCCCGCGCGACATCGTCGCCGCACTCATCGACGGTGAGACGACCTTGAAACGCTACCTCGTCAAAGACGCACAGCCCTACCTCAAGGCAGAAAATCCCGAGTTCCCCGATCTCCTACCCGCGCGCGAGTTGCTGATTCAAGGTGTGATGATCGGACTCATCCGCCATGTGCAGTGAGCCAGTGAGGGTTCTGATTTTTTTGAGGGATGCGTGTGGGAGCGGGGTGCTACGAGATGAGCACGTCCCTCTGGGCAGCTCATCCACCCAACACCAAAATCAAGCCAACGATGAAATTCGCTGCATACGCCCTTATCACCCTCACCACCCTCACCTCCGTATCTTGTGCAAGCCGCCCTAGCGTTCCGAGCCTCACGCAGACCTACAATGGCAAGCCAGTGCTCACTCGTTCCAGCCATCCCGCAGGTGGCTCGATGGAGAAAGTGGACGGAGTGTATCTCGGCCGCCGTTACTTCTACCCCCAAGGCACTAAATCCGGGATCGCCTGGACGGACGTTTACGGTCAACGGTAATCAGCTCCCGGCTGCCTCATCAACTCCGCCTCCTCATGAAAAGCAATGATTCTGATTCACTCCATGAACTGCTCACGTCATGGCAGGAGCAGGCTGAAACGCCGCCAGATTTCCGTCGTGAAGTCTGGCGGCGCATCGCAGCCGAAGCACACGATCCCGGCTGGGTCGAGCGTTTGGCTTGGTGGTTGCTGCGCCCGAAGCGGGAAGGTGTCGTCCTAGCCCTTGTCATCGTCCTAGCGGTCGTCTGGGGGATCACTCACCCACCAGAAGAAATCAACCCACATGATGCCTATGTGATGTCCATCAGTCCTTTTGACCCCAGCCATCTCAGAGATCGTTGATCATGACACCAGCGGGAAGACTCATCGGCTTTGCCTTTATCATCCTAGCGTTAGCTGGGGGCACTGTGTGGATGACTCGTGAGAGCCTGCGTTCTCGTGAGGTTCCCCAGGATGTCGGGCTTCGCTGGCTCAAGGACGAGTACCATCTCGACGACACCGCATTCGCACGCATTCGCGCATTGCATCGCGATTACTTCAGTCAATGCACAAAGATGTGCCGCCAGCTCGATGCCGCAGATCGCCCATTACTCTGGCGCGCACGTCTTCGCGACCGACAGAACACCGACATCACCGACGAACTCAACAAAGAACAGGCGCTGTGTGGCGATTGCGAAAAAGCCGCAACCGACCACCTGCATCAGGTGGCAGCCCTCATGTCGCCTGAACAAGGCAGGCGCTTTCTCAATGACATCCTGCCCATTCTCCAGCAGCAACGCCGTGAGCATGACCGCCGTGTCTCCTCCAGCCTCCGCCGATGACGCGAGATCGGGAAGCCATCGACATCGAACTTATGCGTTGCCTCGCCGAAGGCGATGATCTCGCCCTCAATCGACTCATGGACGCATGGAGCCAGCCCCTGATCACCTACCTCATCCGTCTTACTGGCAGTGAGTCGAGTGCGCAGGACCTCGCCCAGGAAAGTTTCGTCCGTGTCTATCGCCACCGACTCCGATTTCGCTCCGCACAAAAATTTTCCACCTGGCTCTTTGCCATCGCCACCAACCTCGCGCGCAATCACGCCCGCTGGCGCGGGCGGCATCCGGAGGATGCTCATGATCACCCAAATCTCAGCAAGCTATCCGTCTCTGCGAAGGAAGCACCTCCAGATAAGCAGGTCATTGCCAGTGAACGCGTCGCCGCTGTGCAGAAAGCCATCGCAGAGTTGCCTCTGGACATGCGTGAAGCCCTCATCCTCTCCACCTGGCACGGCATGAGTCACGCCGAGATCGCCCGCGTGCAAAACAGCAGTGAAAAGGCCGTCGAACTCCGACTCTACCGTGCTCGCAAAGAGCTGCGCGATTTGCTTTCGGAACACCTCAAAGCTTAACCCACATACCGCTCACGCAGATGCGCGATGTGCCACTTTGCATCCGTCGGTTTCCCGGTGGCCTGGCGCATAATCTCCTGCGGAGTCAAAGCCGCGCCGTGGGCATGCACGTTCTCGCGCAGCCACTTCAGCAGCGGTGCGTAGTCGCATTCCTCCAGCGCAACGGCGATTTTCCTCTGCTTCTTCGCCGTGGCAAAGAGCTGCGCGGCGTTGAGATTGCCCAGCGTGTAAGTCGCGAAGTAACCGAGCCCGCCCATGCTCCAGTGAATGTCCTGGAGGCAACCACGGCGGTCGTCGGGCGGCGTCATGCCGAACAGTTCGCGAAACTCCTCGTTCCACACCTTCGGTACGTCTTTGACGGCCAGCTCACCCTTCACCAAGCGACGCTCGATGCCAAAGCGCAGCAGGATGTGCAAATCATACGTCGCCTCATCCGCCTCCACTCGGATGAAGCTGAACTCGCTGCGCAACATCTCTTTCATGAAGGCGTCGAGCTTCACGTTCTTCAGATGCGGGAACAACGCCTTCGTGCGCGGCAACCACTTTTCCCAAAACGCACGACTGCGGCCCACATGATTCTCCCACAGTCGGCTTTGTGATTCATGGATGCCCAGCGACGCTGCGCTGCCGCTAGGCAGGCCAAAATCCAACCCTGGCAGCCCCTGCTCATACAAACCGTGGCCCGCCTCGTGCATCACGCCAAAAAGCGATGAGAGGAAATCGCCTTCGTCATACCGCGTCGTCAACCGCACATCACCGGGGCCGAGTGTCGTGCAAAACGGATGCGCCGTCGTGTCGATGCGGCCCGCTTCAAAGTCGAATCCCAAGCTCTCAGCGATCTCACGGTTCAAAATCTGCTGCTTCTCGATGGGATAACGTCCCTTGAGCGCGCCAGGCTTCACCTTTGCCGACTTCGCTACCGCCGCGCGTGCGATCTCCGCCAGTTGTGGACGCAGTTTGGCAAACAGTGCCGCGACCTCGCGCGATTGCGCGCCGCGTTCATACAAGTCGAGTAGCGCATCATACGGCTCGCCCTCGTAGCCATACAAATCCGCCTTCTTTCGCGCGATGCCGAGGATCTTTTCCAAGTGTGGTGCAAACAGCGTGAAGTCAGACTTCGCGCGCGCCTCCACCCAAGCGGCCTTCGCCAGCGCACACACCTCACTTTCTTCCTGAACCAGTTTTGACGGCAGCTTCGTCGCGCGGTCGATGTCGCGGCGCAGACCACGCACGTTGGCCGCCTGCGTCGGATTCTCCGGCATCTCCGTCTCTGCGCGCTCCAGCAGTTTCAGCGTTTTTTTCGAGGTCAGCAGTGCATGCGCTCTGCCTGTGAGGTAGGACAACTGCCGCGCACGATGTTCCAGCGCTTTCCCCGGCATGTAAGTCTCCTGATCCCATCCTAGCACCGACTCCGTCGAGGTGATGAGCGTGATTTCAGAAACAACGTCGCAGAGAGATTGGTAGGCTGACATGGATGAAGGCGTGGCGAGTGCGCGCCTGGACGCAAGCAGGGTTTTATCCGCTCGCTAGAATGATGGCTGAGTGGCCTGCAACTTCACGGACTTCCGTAAACATCCACCCACTGGAGGCCGGTCTTGGCTCCAGGCGGTGTAAAGTAGCGGCGGCCCAGATAGACCGCATTTTCTGGCAACCGACCCCCACCTCCACCAGCAGGATGGCTGGAGCGAGTGAACACGGGCTTGCCATGATACCATTCGTTTCCTGTCGGCACGGGATGTGTGGCGCAGGAAAACAGGAACATGCCAAAGGCGAGCAAGAGAGGAATCGGGCTGAGTTTTTGCATGCGCTAGAATGAGAGAACGTCGTAACAGCGATACGCTTCTCGAAGCACTAAGGACGACTCATGATGTGTGAATCTCGCATCACACTGCACCAGTTTGCGTTGTCGTCTCTTCAGAGCAGCCGCTTCCGCTTGAAGAACCATATGGGCAAGACGGCGGAGAGAACGATCACCACCATGACAAAGAGGAAAGCCCAGCCACTGCTGGCGGCGGGCAGGCCGACATTCATGCCGTAGATGCTCGCGATGAGCGTGGGCGGCATGAACAACACGCTGGCCACAGTGAAAATCTTGATGATCTGGTTCTGCTGGATGTTGATGAGACCGAGCGTGGACTCCAGCAGGAAGGTCATCTCCTGCGTCTGCTGGTTGGTGTAGTCGTCGAGGCTCTTGATGTCGCGCATGACGCTGCGGAACTGTGCCGCCAAATCGCCGCGCATCCAGGTGGCCGCATTGTTGAGGAAGTATTGCAGCATGCGGCTGAGGCTGAGCAAGCTCTCACGCAAATTCGCCACGAGTGCGCTGCGACGTCCGAGCAACTTCACCACGTCGCTGAGGTCCTTCTCCACGGAAGCATGCGCAGCATGTGGATCGAGGCTGAAGATGTCGCGGCAGATTTTTTTCAAGTCCGCTTCGATGTTCTGCAAAGCGTCGGCAATGCGGGCCACGAGAAGCTCCATGAGCTGCAAGAACACCGCGTCGCTGCTGATGGGCGGCGTGTATTGGCGGCGAACCTGATCCGCGAGGATGCGGAAGGCCAACGGGTCCGCATAGCGCACGGTGGTGAGGCAGTCGGGCGCGATGACGAAAGAGATGGGCGTGTTGTCAGGATCCGCCGTGTCGAGTCCCGTAGGCACCCACGCCGTCATGTACAGCGTGCCCTTCTCCATGTAGAGTCGGCTGGACTCCTCGATCTCCTGCATCTCCTCACGCGTGGGCAGTGGGTATTCGAGCCACTTCTCCGCTTCGATCTCTTCACCGCGCCCTGGGTTGAGCAGATCAAGAAAGACAAGGTTGTCCGGGAACGGATGCGTTTTTTCGTCGTTCCAGTCGATGAGTTGTCCTTGCTGGGTGAGAAGTCGTACCATGCGTGGAGGTGGGCGGGCGCGCATGGTAGCCGTGACGCAAGCACGCGCCAGAGCAAAGTCGGCAGGCGCAAACTTTGCTCTCGGCTCTCGGAACACATGCTGCGGGCACCGCGATGTGTGTCATGCGTGGCGCATTCAGGTCGAGTGCGTGTTTGCAATCATCGCGGCGCGGCATAGGCGCGATGCTAAAAAGGTATGATACGCCGGTGTTCTGCCAGACAGCTTCCCTGCGTATCAGCGTTGTCTTTGATATGAATCCCCAGCATGACGTGATCATCATCGGCGGTGGCCCAGCAGGTGCCAGCACTGCTGCGATCCTGGCAGAGCACGGGCGCCGAGCGCTCGTGCTCGAGCGCGAGAAATTCCCACGCTACCACATTGGCGAATCGTTGATTCCATTCTCCTATGGGCCGCTGGAGAGGTTGGGCCTCATCCCGGAGATGAAGAAGAGCTGCTTCACCAAAAAGTACAGCGTCAGCTTCGTGCAGCCGGATGGGAAGAAATCGCAGCCCTTCTATTTTTTCGACCGCTATGACCGCGAGACCATCGCGCAAACCTGGCAGGTGCTGCGCTCTGAATTTGATCTCATGCTGCTGAATCACGCCCGTGCCAAGGGCGCGGAAGTGCGGGAGGAGACCACCGTCACGCGCTTGCTGAAAGACGACAGCGGCTGCGTCATCGGGGTGGAGGTGCGCACCAAAGACGGCGGCACGGAGGAGCTGCACGCGCGTCTCGTCATCGATGCTTCAGGAAAGGAAGCCTTTTCCACCCTGCGTGAAGGCTGGCGCATGAAAGACCCGCTGCTCAACAAAGTGGCCGTGTGGACGTATTACCAGGGCTCCAAGCGTGAACCAGGACTCGACGAGGGAGCCACCACGATCGCTTTCGTCAAAGAGAAGGGCTGGTTCTGGCACATTCCCATGCACAACGACATGGTCAGTGTCGGCATCGTGGCTGAGGGCAAGTATCTCAGCCGTGGGGGCGTCAAGGATCCGCGCTTGATGTTTGAGCGTGAAGTCGGTGAGAACCAATGGATCAAAGACCACCTCTCCCAAGGGCGTTGCACGGGAGAATATCGCATCACCAGCGAGTACTCCTTCCATGCCAAGTATGGCGCGGCTCCAGGGCTGCTGCTGGTGGGAGATGCCTACGCTTTCCTCGATCCCGTCTTCAGCAGCGGCGTGATGCTGGCACTGAAGAGCGGTGTGTGGGCGGCAGATGCCATCCATGAGGCACTCTCGGAGGATGATCTACGTCCTCAGCGCTTCGAGGAGTACGGCCGCCTCATGCGTGAGAGCGTCGAGAACATGCGCAAGCTCGTCTATGCCTTCTATGATCCAGATTTCTCCTTCAAGGAAGTGGTGATGAAGTACCCGGACGCCAGCGGCGAGATCACCGATTGCCTCAGCGGCGACGTCAACAAGGACTACAGCTCGCTGTGGAAGAAAATTCGCGAGTTTGCTCCTCTCCCGGACGAGTTGCCTTGTGGCATGCCCAAGGCAGCGTGAGCGCGCGATCGTGAGATGCACTCACTGCGCGCCGGTGGCTGGCACGCGGCTTTTGGCAATGCGGACGATCAACAAGAAAAGCAGGATCACTCCCACGCCGGTCGCATTCTCCCGCCATGACGGCGGAAACACGAGAATGTAGCCTTTGTCCTTCACCAAAGCGGAGAAGCTCGACACACAAAATGGCATCATAAACAGGCGGAAGACCACCCAAGGCTCCATCTTGGCACGTGTGCCTGACGCGGTCCGCGTGCTGAGGATCAGAGCCACACCGATGATGCCGCTCAGGCCCAGTGAAGTCAGCCAGATGCGCGGCGTGCCATCGAAATGATGAATGACATTGATCGACCACCAAATGAAGTAACACCAGAGGGTGGCGCGTCCTGTGGGGAGGTTTTGAAGATAGCGAATCAGAGCCATGTCGGAACGTAGAGCAGAGAGATCGGCACCGCGGGGCACCGGAGAGCGGACATGAAGCCCGGTTGCGCGCTGCGTTCAAGCGCTCGACTCGTGCCAGCCTCTCGCAGTTTCAGATCACGGTGGCATCCGCAAGATCAGCACAGCCTTCGCCAGCCACCGGAGGGCACGCATGAGCGTTGCGACGTTGTTAGGGCATCATGATCGCGTTAGAGACGAACACACCGAGCCAGAGCGTCGCGCCGCCGCTGGGTTATGACGGCTTTGATCAACGCCCCTTCCTCGTATTCTGGGAGATCACGCGGGCCTGCGCTCTAGCGTGCAAGCACTGCCGAGCCGAGGCACAGCCCCATCGTCATCCGCTGGAGCTGGACCGCGCCGAGTCCTCCCGCCTCGTGCGCCAGCTTGCTGAACTGAAGCCTCCGATGCTCGTCATCACCGGCGGGGATCCCCTGATGCGCCGCGACTGCCTCGATCTCGCACGCGAGGCTACTGAAGCGGGATTGCATGTGAGTCTGAGCCCTTCGGCGACTTCTCGCCTGATGCACACCAACTTCCTCGACATCAAAGGCGCGGGCATTGAGCGCATCTCTCTCAGCCTCGACGGCGCATCGCGCGCCACGCATGATGCTTTTCGCGGTCTTCCTGGAACCTTTGACCGCACCATTGCCGCCGTGCATCTGGCCCACGCCGCCGATTTGAGTGTGCAGATCAACACCACACTCACTCGCAGCAACTTGCGCGAATACGAAGCATTCAAACGGCTCATGTTTGAACTCAAACCGGCGATGTGGAGCGTGTTTCTTCTCGTGCCGACAGGACGCGCGGCGGCGGCTGATCTACCGGACCCGCTCGACATCGAACACGTCTTCCAAGACATGGCCTCTCTCGCGGGCAAAGCCCCCTTTGCCATCAAGACAACGGAGGGACATCACTTCCGCCGCATCCTCGTGCAAAAACTCGGCGCTGCCGGTGGTCGCGCCCGCCCTGGCATGCGTTCCCCGCTCGGCATCCGCGATGGCCGCGGCGTCATGTTCATTTCACACACGGGAGTCGTTTCTCCCAGCGGATTCCTCCCTTACGACTGCGGCAATGTGCGCGATGAACACCCAGCGGACATCTATCGCCATCATCCTCTTTTTGTTTCACTGCGGGACAATGATGCCCTCGGTGGCAAATGCGGGCGCTGTGAGTTCCGCGCAGTGTGCGGCGGCTCGCGCGCACGCGCTTATGGCATGACCGGCGATCCCTTTGCTGAAGACCCCGCCTGCATCTATCAGCCACGGCAGAGCCTGCGCTCTCAGAGTTCTGGTTCCGTCCAATCGGGAATGCCTCCTGCTTTCATCTGCCGCTCATAAAGTTCCCAGTAGGGCTTCACCGGCGACATCGGCACATTCTCGTTCACCATGAGAGGACGCGCTTGCTTCCAGAAGGCATCGTAGGCGGCTTTCATCTTGGCGACGACCTCTGGATGTTCGCTGATGATGTTGTGTTGCTGAAGCGGATCGGCCTCGATGTCATACAGCGCTTCTCGCAACTGCCGCGCCGGTTTTTTCTTCTCGGCAGCCTTTGCATTGCCAACGCGTGGCCCCACGAGGCGGTAGCGTTGATCACGCACACCGTAGTTGATGAACTCCTGCGTGTCAGGATCGGTGCCGACAGGCCAGCGCCCGATGTGGGTAAAGAGATAGCGCTCCGGCCAGTTCGCTGCGCTGCCTTCGATGAGAGGCAGCAGATTGCGGCCTTCAACCTGGCCTTCCGGCAGCTTGGCATTCGCCAGTGCCGCGAGCGTGGGCAGGATGTCGATGTGTGCAGCGATGGTGCCTTCGTCGCGTCCCGGTTTGATGTGGCCGTCCCAGCGCACGAAGAAGGGCACGCGCACGCCGCCTTCATCGTTCGAGCCTTTCAGTCCGGACTGGTTGCCATTGAAAAATGAGTAGCCGGGGGCGAACTCACGGCCCGGTGTGCCGGGGCCACCGCCCGTGGTGCCGTTGTCAGACATGAAGATGAGCAGCGTGTCTTTGAAGAGATCCCACTCGCGCAGCTTCTCCAACAGCCGTCCCATGTTTTCGTCGATGTTTTCCACCATGCCGTAAAATCCAGCCTGCTCGTCTGGGAAGCCGAGCTGGGTGAATCGCTTCTTGTTTTTCTCCGGCGCGAGGTAGGGGCCATGTGGCGCATTCGTGGTGATGTAGGCAAAGAAAGGCTGCTCGCGATCCTTCTGTTTTTTGATCCACCCGAGCGCCGCAGAGAAAAACACATCGGTGCAGAACCCGTGCGTCTTCACAAACGTCCCGTTATGCCTGATCACCGGGTCGGTGTATGTGTTGCCCGGGACATCCGCACAGGAGCACGGATAGGCCTGGCCGATGCCGCCCGCACCGTGGATGAAGGTTTCGTCAAAGCCGCGGTGTTGCGGTTGATAGGGTTCTTCATCACCGAGATGCCATTTGCCAAAAATGCCCGAGGTGTAGCCCGCCGTTTTGAGCACCTGAGGCAAAATCGTAGCAGCCAGCGTGAGGCGTTCGCGCTCCAGAATCGTATGCGTGACGCCATTCTTTAAATCATGGCGTCCAGTCATGATCGCGCTGCGTGTAGGCGCACAGGTGGGGCTGACGAGGAATCGCGTGAAACGCAGACTGCTCGCATGCAGCGCATCGAAATTCGGCGTCTTGAGCCAGGGATGACCGTGGCAGGCCATTTGGCCGTAGCCTTGATCGTCCGTCATGACCAGGATGATGTTCGGTTTGTTGCCGGCGAGCCCGGCATACGCTTGCAAAGTCAGGGCCAACGAAAAAAAGATAGCAGCTCTCATAGTCGGCCAGATAGGACGCGGGCGACTCGGCGCTCTTTCAACGCACTGCTTTCCCATTCATGAAGGAGTTCGGTCTTTGGCATCGTTTTCGCCACACCTCATGCGCCTCTTTTTGACACTCGCCCTGACTTCACCTTTCGTTTTCGCCGCTGATCTGCCGGATCCTGCTGCGGTCACCGCTGCGATGAAGAAAGCAGTCGCCTACGCACACACGCATCTCGCGCGCGAAGGAGGCTACGCCTCGTCGTACGATAAAGACGGCAAGATCGGCGAGGTCGAGCACGGCAAATCGCCCACGATCATTTCCATTCAGCCACCGGGCACCACGACGATGGGCCTCGCCATTTTGCGTGCCTATCAGGCCACCGGCGACGAATTTTTTCTCAAAGTCGCGCGCGATGCCGCAGGAGCACTCATCAAGTGCCAGCTCGCTTCCGGGGGATGGTACAGCGACTGCGATTTCGATCCCTCAAAGATGAAGAAATATCATCTGCGCAGTCAGTTCGAAGCCGGAGACACAGAATCTGGCAAGCGCCGCAACGCCGCCACACTCGACGACAACAAGACGCAGTCGGCGATGCTGTTTCTCCTCGAAATCTCACACGAGCCCGCCTTCAAAAACGACGCGGCATTGCAACATGCGAAGCAAGTCGCCTTCGATGCGCTGCTCGCCGCGCAAGCTCCCTGCGGCGGCTGGCCGCAGCAGTTTAGCGGCCCGGCGGATCCTCATCTGCCCGTGTTGAAGGCGAGCTATCCCGCCGCGTGGTCGCGCACCTTTCCCGCTGTGAAATACACCGACTGGTACACGCTCAACGACGGCAATCTCAGCGAGATCGCAAAGGTGCTCTTCCGCGCTTACGAACTCGAAAAAGACGAGCGCTACCTCACCGCGCTGAAAAAACTCGGCGACTTCTTCATCCTCGCACAAATGCCGGAGCCGCAGCCCGTCTGGGCCATGCAGTACGATCACGACATGCACCCCGCGTGGGCGCGCAAATTTGAACCGCCCTCCGTCACCGCCTTCGAAACCATCGAGACGCTGGAAACACTGCACCAACTGTGGATTCTCACCGGCGAGGACAAATACCTCGCGCCGACCCAGCCTGCGCTCGCATGGCTCGATCGCTCAAAGTTGCCAGACGGCACTCACGCACGCTTTTACGAACTGAAGACCAACAAGCCGCTGTTCTTTGTCAAAGACACCTACGAACTGACTTACGACGACAGCCATCTGCCCACGCATTACGGTTTCAAGGGCGAGCGCCAGAGCCTCGTGGACGCCCTCAAAAAGAAACTCGCGCAAAGCCGCGAGGAGCTGCAAAGAAAACTCGCCGGTCCACAGACACCTAAGGACTGGATGAGCCGCGCCAAAGGTGCCGCCGCCAAGGCCCAGAAGGCCGCCGACTCCCTTGACCGCGAAGGCCGCTGGCTCAAAGGCGATGAGATCGACGGCGGCGAGTTCGTCAAAAACTTGAACGCCATGGCCTGGTACGTCGAGGCGCGGAAGAAGAGCGGGCAGTAAGGTTCTTTGGCGTGCGCATTTGCCCGGCGTGAAAGCTGCGCTTAGCTTCTGCTCGGAATCAAAAAACTTTGCCAATCTGTGTTCTTAAAACAGGGACAAGTTGCTCTACGATCGGTCTCGACCTCATCGTAGCCTCGCGCCAGGCTAATGTCAGCGTACGCTCGTAGCGCAGGCTTTTCTCGGTTGGCAGCTGTAATAAGGAGCTGTGAGCAGCAAAGGCCGCGCTCTTGGCAAACTCTGGAAGAAAGCCAGCATAGCGTCTGGTTTGGATCGCCATCGCTACCTGCGTGTAGGATGAGCATTCCAGACTGACGTTCAGCTTGATGCCATGTGTGCGTGCGCGGTTCTCCAGGAATTGTCGGGAATGTCCTTGCCCCTCCAGGAGTGCCCACGGCAGCGAGTCCAGCTCCGCGAGCTTGAGTTCGGTCGTGTTTCGTGACAACGCCGTGGGCACAAAGGCCGCATGTGTGTAACGCCATTCGCCTGAGCGCGTCAGACTGGGCGGCACCTCTTCTTTGCGGAGCAAGGCCACATCCACCTCGCCCTTTTGTAGGCTGTCCACCAACCGCTCACTATCCAGATTCTTGAAGGCAAAGGTGACATTGGCGTTTTGCTTGCGGATGGACTCACACACCGGAAAAAGCAGCCATTGAATCAGTGTTTCTCCTGCGCCGATCACCACGCGCTGCGCCACATCTGCCGCCCGACGCTGCGCATCCGGTGCAGGAGGATGCCAGCGCGAACGGCTGCCGCTGGCCGCCCCGAGATGCTCACGAACTACCAACTCGTGCTCAGCGTCGGCCACGACGAGTATTGGAGCACGCCGATGCGCGACAACTTGGAGGCCTGGATCGCCAAAGGCGGCAACGTGGCCTTCTTCAGCGGCAACACCTGCTGCTGGCAGGTCCGCAGCGAGGCGGAGGGCCGCGCCTTCACCTGCTTCAAGCAGAACTACCACCTCGATCCCGTCTTCCAGACCCGCGACTTCAAAACACTCAGCACCGCGAGGAGTCATCACCTGCTTCAGCGCCCGGAAAACCAGCTCACCGGCGTCGGCTTCCTCTGGGGCGGTTACATGCGCAGCCACGGCCAGTTCATGGACGGCGATGCTTCCTACATCGTCCATCGCCCCGACCACTGGATCTACGAAGGCACCGGTCTGACGCGTGGCGACCGCTTTGGTGCCAAGGACACCATCGTTGGCTACGAGTGCGACGGCTGCGAACTCGAGTGGCGCGACGGCCTGCCCTTCGCCACGCACCAAGACGGCACGCCAAAGACCTTCGAAGTCCTCGGCACCTGCCCCGTGCGCTGGCACCCCGACGACGTCGAGTGGTATGAGAAATGGGAGATCGGCCGCACCGGCGCCGCCTGCCTCGGCCTCTACACGAACACCGGCACCGTCTTCACCGCCGCTACCACGGATTGGGCGCACGGACTCCAGGGGAATGATGCGCACGTCGTGCGCATCACGAAGAATGTGCTGGACAGGCTGACCAAGTAACGGCGTCCCGGTGGTTGACGCCCGCTCTCGAAGTCGATAAACTCCCGCCATGTCACTTGCCCAGCTCAAACAAGAAGCCGTCGGGCTCTCGCCTGCCGAGCAGAGCGAGCTCATGGCGTTTCTTGCCTCGATTCAGATCGCTGAGGACGACGAGCTTCGCTCCGAATTGACCCGCAAGATCGACGATAAGAATCCCGAGAGCTGGGGCAGCCTCGACGATCAAGTGAACCACAACCAGGCTCTACCTCCGCTATGTCAGATTTAATCGATCAAGAAAATTGCTCTAAAATTTGGCAAGTGCTCGAGCCATACATCCAAGCAAGTTCTCAAATAATCAAAACAGGTTCCATTATAACTCCATACAAATGCTTGGGATCGGATGAAGCCATTTCCTATTATTACAAGCTGTTCACGGCAGGCCCTGGTAGCATAAAACCATTTTGGATGTCAAAACGCAGATATGTAGCTGCGGTGCGCCTCTTGGTTCCTGAATATTATGCGGGAATGGCTCGCGGGGTGGAGTTGAAATATGCCTCGGGCACTGGTTGCCACTATTGGTATGGCGATGGGACTTTGAAGAATCACAGCTGGGAGGAAGAGACTGCGTTTCACCAAAAGGTCGTAAAACTAACTGGGATCGACCACGAAAACTTAACTTTCGTCGTCCAAGTTGACATCTCATCTGTCTATGACCGTCTAAAGGGTCTTCTAGCGCCAATCTAGCTTTCCAAGGACAATAACGTCAGCTTGGCATCATGCCCTCCTACCTTGGTAAAATCGAAGTCAGGCTACCTTATGAGATAGCCCTTTAAAGTTAACAGCATCGATATGACGCACCTCGATGGTTTCGAAGATTATGCGGAGTGAGGGATCACGAAAATCTGCGACTTCGTCTAATGTCTGTAGCAAGCCATTCATCGAGTGACTAGCAGTGCCACTGGTCTGGCCTTGAGTGGTGTGCGGCGGTAGTTTCCAAACTCGATAATCAGACCACATGCCATCAGAGTCCTCTCTGGCTAGTTGGGCGGCCACTGTGGTCCCATTTGGCAGAATGACCTCCTCGACCCGTGCAGCGTAGTGGAACAAAACCACATTGGTGGGTTTCTGTTCATTCTGAATGGACGGGTAAATGATTCCATCCAACTTCGCTTCATTCGCAAGATAGTCAGCTACCGCCTGGGTGGGCAGATACTCCGATACCTCCTTGAGAGGCATAACAGCACGAGACATGAATTGACTCAGTTCCTCAAGAAAGTTGCTGCGCTGCATCTTCAAAAGGGTTGCGGGATCGAAAATGCTTCCGCCAGCTGCTACCGATCTGAGCGCAGGCAGGTCCAGTAATCGCAGCGGACGAATGATCCGAAAAGCTGCAAGACCCACCTTGCTTCCAACAGGAGGCCGGACTTCTTTCAGGGCTGTTTCAGCATCTCGTGCCCCGTAGAAAACAGCTATCCCAAGCGCATTCATCCTCCCAGCCTTAGCGGCATCCGCCGACGGGGTGCCTAGTAGTTTCCAAGGAGTCTTTAGCGCCTCCTCCAGCTTGTCGTCTTCATCGGCGAAAACTCGCGCTCGATAAAGATCGAGGGTCTCCGTTCCTGGACCAGCAGTGACTACCACAGGCTCGTTTTGAGTGGTCCGCAGATCGGAAATTCCTGCGAAAATCTGGTCAAGGATTGACTTGGCCGAAGGCGAGAAGAAGCGGCTTTGCTCCTTGAGACCATGCACGAAGTTTGTCCACAACATGAGAAAATCGCCATTACCCGCATCCTTCTCAGCATAATGTGAATCTTCACCAAACGGACATTCGTCGCCCATCTTGAACAACTCAAAGTCCGCATGGCGGTCAGTTAGTATCGAGTGAATGTCCTCAGCGGCCTCCTCACTCACATTCGCAGCGTTTAGAATGGCCCATTTAGCCGGTTCCCCTTCGCGCTCCCATCCTTGTGCGTTACCCGTCACAAAATCAAGATCGCAAGGTTCGTGAGCTGTGCGCACATAGTGATCTTCAAAGGCGCGCTCCACGATATCTCCCATTTTATCGAGAGACAGCGTGGGACTTTCACCACTACAGTAAGAACATAAATCCTTAGTTCCGTCAGTCCGAATGAGTTCTTTGAGGTATGACTCACCCACGCAATCGGAGCAAATGCGCTTTGTGTTGGAGGATTTTGGTTCTGTAAACTCACTAAGGTGTGTCAATTTCGGTCTGAGGTTAAAATGGTTATTTTTAAGCCTAGTGGCAGCTTTGCTTCGCGTCGGCGGTTCACTTCGTGGCTGTGAAGAAGATGCTAGGTATTCTATGCGCGCGCGTGGAGGCCTTCATACATGACCCTCCCCTTTTCCGTAATGTCGAGGATGAAGGACTCGCGGTCCTGGATGCGGCGTTCCAGCCGGTCATCAGGCTCCACCAGCACATCGACCGGGAATGATGCGGGCACCTTCATGCGCACTTGAAAGCCCAAATCCCGCCGGAACCGCTTCTTTGGCATCACCACCATCACATCCACGTCCGAGTCCTCGGTGGGCTTGCCATAGGCATAGGAGCCGAAAAGGATGATCTTCTGCGGCTTGAACGCGGCGGCGATGGCGTCGCAGTATTGCTGGATGGCCTTGCGGGAGATCATGGCGCGAGGCTAGAGGCTCCACGCAGGACGGTCAAGCCGGGGCAGCGATGTCGAGCCGCCTACCTCAGCTACTACGGCGAGCCGATGCCGTGGTGAGACTGCTCAACGATCCGACTGCAAATCAAGCCACTTGTCCGGCCGCAGCACTTTCATGGTCGGCGGGCAGCGTTGGATGACCTCGTCGTCATTGGTGATCAGCGGGCATTTCAGTTCACGAGCCAGCGCGACGTAATGAGAGTCCGCCCCGCGAAGGGAGAACCGAGCAGCCGCCCTCGCAGCGGCCTCGGCCAGGGACAAATCTACCTGCCGGAGGTAGAGCTTCGGAAAATGACTCAACCGCGTCGTTGAAACGCCGCCCATGGCCGGATCACCCGTAATGCGGGCCACGGCTCCCGCGACCTCGGCAAGAACAATGGCAGGAGCATACAGCCGGATGCCATTCCTGACGCAGTGATCGAAGAACGCATCCGCCACCGCAAACTCCCACTGATCCTCGATCTGCTCCGCCACGAACACACAAGCATCGACGACCAGATTCATCGGCGCAGGCTGCTGACGACTTCGCTGGCGGGGCGTTTATCACGAGCCTTGCCACGCATGAGCTGGCGGAACTTGGTAGTGTCCTCACGCCAGGTCTTGTAATCGGCCTCATCCAGCATTTTGCGGACCGCTGCCCGATCCGCCGGACGCAGCTTGGGGATGAGATTGGAGATTTGAAGGGCCGCAGTGCTCATGGGACGATTTTGCGCTCACTCGGTGAGTAATGCAACCAACCAGATTTCATGGGAAAGCCCATCGCATGATGATCCCGTAATCCCCGCATGAAACCCACGCTGCTACTCCTCGCGCTCACGTCCTCGCTTTTTGCCGCGGAGCTGCCCGTGGTCACGGTGCTGCGGCAGACGAGCGGGGACAAGGCTGGGCAACCGATGTGGTAGGTCGTTGAAGATCACCCTCGATCGCGAAGGCCGCTGGCTCAAAGGCGATGAGATCGACAGCGGTGAGTTCGTCAAAAATCTGAACGCCATGGCCTGGTACGTTGAGGCGCGGAAGAAGAGCGGGCAGTGAGGTTCTTTGGCGTGCGCATTTGCCCGGCGTGAAAGCTGCGCTTAGCTTCCACGCTCCATGTCCCACGCCGTTCTCAGTCTCCTCAAAGAAAGCCGTCATCCCATGCGCATCGACCTCATCGGCGTTGCGGGCAGTGGCATGAGCGGGCTGGCACTGCTGCTGCTAGGGCTCGGGCATAAGGTCAGCGGTTCGGACAAGGCCACCACGCTCGAAACGGAGCGGCTGGAAAAGCTCGGCCTCACTTTTTATCACGGACACACGGAGCAGGAAGTCGCGGAGTGTGACATGGTGATCTACTCCAGTGCCATCAAGCCGGGAAACATCGCCTACGAGGCCGCTTACAAGCAGGGCATCCCGCTTGTGCGTCGCGCAGAAGCGCTCGCCGCCGTGATGGCGAACAAGAAGGGCGTCGTCGTCTGCGGCACGCATGGCAAGACGACCACCTCCGCGCTCACCGCACATGTGCTGCGTCAAGGCGGCCTCAAACCGAGTCACTACGTCGGCGCGGAAATTCCGATTCTCGGCTCCAACGCGCATTGGGATAAGGAGGGCGAGCTGTTCGTGGCCGAAGGCGATGAGAGCGACGGCACGCTGGTCAATTTCCACCCGCAGCACGCCATCGTGCTGAACATCGAGCCGGAGCATCTCGACTTCTACGACGGCATCGAGGCCATCAAGGCCGTGTTTCGTCAGCTCCTGAACCAGACGCCCGGCCACTGGGTGTATTGCGCGGAAGATCCTGTCGCCAGCGAAGTCTGCGCCGGACCGCAAGGCGTCAGCTACGGCTGGAGCCGCGACCACGATTTCTCCGCGAACATCCTCACGATGCGCCCCGATCACTCGGAGTTCGAGGTGTATCAAAAGGACAAGCTGCTCGGCACCGCCACGCTCGGCATTCCTGGCAAACACAACGTCAGCAATGCGCTCGCCGCCATCGCGCTGGCCTCGAAGTGCGGCGTGGGCTTTGAGGCCATCCAGCATGCTCTGCGTTCGTTTCGCGGCGCGAAACGGCGCTTTGAAATTCGCCACAGCGGAGAGCGATTCACCGTCGTCGATGACTACGGGCATCATCCGAGTGAAATCGCCGCCACGCTGGCCACGGCGAAGGGTTTGAATGCGAAACGCATCGTGTGCCTCTTCCAGCCGCATCGCTACAGCCGCACGCAACTGCTCAAAAAAGAGTTCGGGGCCAGTTTTGGCGATGTGGACGAGCTGTTCGTCACCGACGTGTATCCGGCGAGCGAAAAGCCGCTGCCCGGAGTCAGCGGCGAAACGATTCTCGAAGAGGTGCGTCTGCAAAACGACCACACCAAAACCGGCAGCACGCCGACGATGCCGATCGCGCGTGACAAAGTCGGCAACGCGCTGCGTCCGGGCGATTTGCTCATCACGCTCGGCGCGGGGAACGTGCATGAAGTCGGCCGCTGCATAGCGCGTGATTTGCCCGTGCTCGAAAAACTCTGCGGCATCCTTGATGCGCAGGGCGGCGGCGTGGCGCGGCTTTACGAGCCGATGAACCGGCACACGACCTGGCTCATCGGCGGCCCGGCGCAGTATTGGATCGAACCGCGCAACGAGGCGGGTTTCGCCGAAGTGGTGCGTTACCTGCGCTCCGCGTCGATCCCGATCCGCGTGATCGGCCGCGGCTCGAATCTGCTCGTCAAAGACGGCGGCATTCGCGGCGCAGTCATCCACATGAAGGGCGACTTTGAAAACGTGACGGTGAACGGCCACAAAATCACCGCCGGAGCCGGTGCGCGGCTCAAAAAGATCGCCAGCACAGCACGCAATGCCGGCATCGGCGGGTTCGAGTGGATGGAAGGCATCCCTGGCAATCTCGGCGGCGCGATCCGCATGAACGCCGGTGCGATGGGCAGCGAAACCTTTGATCGCGTCGTCAGCGTGCGCTTCATCGACACGGATGGCACAATCAAGGAGAAGCCGCTGGCTGAAATCGTGCATCATTACCGCAGCGTGCCGGAGTTTGAAGATCGCTACGTCATTTCCGCCGTGCTGAAAGGCACACCGGCACCGCAGGCTGAGATCGATGCCAAGCTCGCCGCCTCGCATCACAAACGCCGCACCACGCAGCCTGTCGGCGCGAGCGCGGGCTGCACTTTCAAAAATCCCGAACTCTGCGGCGCGGGCAAATTGATCGACGATCTGCAACTGAAGGGCCGCAGCGTCGGCAAGGCGACCGTTTCTGACATCCACGCGAACTTCATCGTCAATCAGGGCGGAGCGACCTCGCGCGAAGTGCTCGATTTGATCGCCCAAATCAAAGAGGTGGCGATGCAGGAGCGCGGCGTGACGCTGGAGATGGAAGTGAAGGTGATCGGTGAGGATCAGCCGCTGCCGATGTGACGCATCAAACTTATCGCGGACGCAATTCACGCATGAGCTTCAGCACTTTGTCGGCATCGACCTCCGGCATGAGTTTTGATTTGCGATAGCTTTCAGCGGTTTCGATGGCGGAGTCCCACTGGTCGTCCATGCAGGAAAACAGCAGGTAATTGCGCACAAAACGCAGGCGTTCATCATTCACCACCGACCGCTGCTTCCCGAGCGCCGATCTGGCTTTTTCATACCAAGCCCTGACCAGCGCCATGCTTTGATCTGATGTGTCAGCCTGGAGTCGGTTGACGATGCGCTGATTCCAGGCCCAGGGGTCGTCCGGAGACTCCTGAACGCACTTCCGCAGCAGTTCTTCGGCGCGGCTCCATTGGCACTGCCGGGTGTAAGCGGCGGCGGTTTCGAGGCGGATTTTATACGAGGGCATCATTGCCAGCCGTGCTTCTGCCAGTGCCAGCAGGACCGGGCTGGATTGGGGATCGGACTTGGCCACCATCACCAGCGCGGTCAGCGGACCGAAGCGTGCCGGGGCCAACTCCAGGCTTTTCAAGACAAACTCTGGATGCTCCATGCGGCGATCCAGCTGCAGCGCGAGTAATTCGACGCGATAATGCGCCTCGTAAGCCAGTGCCGAGCGCAGCCCCTCTGACTTGCGACCGATGCCCTCCAATTGACGCAGACCGTCTTCGACCAGCTTCATCTCCGCCGCGGTTTCACCGGGCAGCAGAGGTGTCGTGGCAGACTTGAGACCTTCTTTGAGGCTGAATGTGACGGAGGTTTTGGTTCCTCCATCTGGCAGCTTGATGGGAATCCCGGCCTTCACCGCCTGGGGATACAGGGTGACGAGCGTCCGGTGATAACGCACGCGCTCGTTGAGCAATGAGCCGATGATCTCGGGGTTATCACGGGCAAGGTTCAATGCCTGCGTGAACCGCTCCGGCGTGGCAAAAGTTTGCGGCTTCTCGATCAGCATCTGCATCATCAGATGACCTTCGCCCGCCGGTCGTGGCACTGACCTGCAAGCCCGCGCCTCGTTCCCATGCAGTGTGATGCGATGCAGCAGATATGTGGCGCGCAGCAGGCAGGCAAGGTCGGTCTGCGGTGAGTCGATCACCGCCTCGGCTTCGGTAAGCATTTCCTTCTCTTCCTTCTGAAAAGCAACGAAGCGGGCATCATCGAACGGCGTGGCAAACATGACGGCTGAAAATTTCTGCTCCACTGTCGGGTCAACCGCCTGCTGGCCCTGCGATGCCAGCCATTGCCAATAGCGTTGCCGCAGCCGCACAAGACGTGCGCGAGGCTGATCAGCATCAAGTTCGAGCGCCCTGACGGCGGATTTTCGCGCGTTGCCCGCATCTCTCGCGACACGTTGCCAGGCTTCGGCCAGCCGCGCATGTGCCTCCGCGTCCTCGGGATGCTGCGTGACTTGCTCCTGGCATCCGGCAAGCAGCCGCTGCTTCAAAATCGCGGCATCTTTTTCCCTGCCTAGCGCGGACGCTGTCTCCCACAGCATAAAGCACAGCGCGGTGTCCTCCGGGCGCAGCAAAGCCCGCGTCTGCAACGCCAGCATGCGCTCCCCCCGGCCCTCCGGGGAAGGATCAAATTCGTGTCCGGCCCAGACATCTGCCAGTCCCGCGCCACCTGCCGAGTAAACAAAGCCCTCGGACTCAAGCTGCGTCGCGAGCTGCTGTCTGACACTGCCGGCAGGCGCGGGTCCGGGCAGTGGTGTATCCAAAAAATCCTGGATGCGGCGCTCCAGGCCGGCGGCCTCCGGGTTATGAGCAAGCGCGGCCCGCTCAATTTCAGGCGCGATCTTGCGCAAGAGCCCGGTGATTTCAGCCAGCGTGACGGGCGGCTCCGCAAACATGCTTCTGGCGCTTATGAGCAAGCCAAGCGTGGCTATTGGAATGAGCGGCAGTCCTTTCATCGCGGCATGATGATCGGTGCGTCTTCTTACGCAAGAGCGTGTGAGTTGCTGGAGCGCACGCGTCCTCGCGTGCTGTTTTCCACGTCTCGCGGGAAACCGTTCTGTTGATCGCTCTAACTCGCAGAGTTATGCAGACACAGCGGTTGCTTCAGGGACGGACTTCGGCGGGGACGCCGAAGCCGGCACGCGGGACGCGTGCGCTCCTTTCCTGATGCGCTCCATCCGCTGCTTGCGCTTTTCCTTGGCTGCGGTGAGCTTTCCGACTGAATGCAGAAGTTGGCACTCATCCTTTTCCTCCTCGGCCTGTTTGTGACCGGATTGCTCGGCACGGAAACGCGGCTGCTGTTTTTCTGGCCGGGATGCGCGCTGATCGGGCTGGCGGGATTGATCGCGGTGCTGCGGTGGAAGGTGAAGGTCAGTTTCCAGCCCAGCGACTGGTGTCTGCTGACGGTGCTCGCCCTGTCGGGTTACATCGGCTGGCGTGCGTGGACTTCGCCGGTGGAGGTGTATGCACGTGAGGACGGAGCGATCCTGCTGGCCTGCTTCGTCGCGTATTTGATGACCGTGACATTGGCGAGCCATCCGAAATGGCGTTTGGGCATCGTGTGTGTGCTGCTAGTGCTGGTGGCGGGCAATCTGACCGCCGGGTGGCTGAACTTCAAAGGACGCTGGGACTTTCATCTCGTGCCAGGCTTCTCACGCACATTCCCGCCGGGCCGCATCGGTGGCTTCTTCAACAATCCCAATCACCTTGCGGCGTTTTTATCGTTCACCGCGTTTTTGTCTGCGGGGATGATGATGTTCGCGCGCATTCACATCACGTCGCGACTGCTGCTGGGCTTTGGCATTCTGGCGATGCTCGCGGGTGTGGCTCTGACGATCAGCCGCGGGGCGATGCTGGGCATGGCCGTGGGTGGCGTGGTGTTCGTGCTGCTGACGCTGTGGGTGGTGTGGCGCACGAAGCGCGCGCTGTTCAAGTGGCTGGTGCTTGCGTTGCTGCTGATTTGCGGCGCTGTCGGCGGTGCTCTTTACAAGGTGAATGAGGAGTCGCTGCTCACGCGCCAGCTCCGCACGCCGATGGGGGAGGATATGCGCACGCACATCTGGCATGCGGCGCTGGCACAGCATGCGGAGTCGCCGTGGATCGGTGTGGGCTCGCGCATGTTCTATGAGGGCGGCATCAGGCTGCGTGATCCGGAAACGCCGGCGCAGACGGGGGATTCGCTGTTCGCGCACAATGAATACCTGCAAACGCTCGCCGATTACGGCTGGGCCGGACTGGCGCTGGTGGTGCTCGTCGTTTTTGCGCATTTGATGAACGGCATCCGCTTCCTGCGCTGGTTCGCGGCGGAGAAATTCGCGGCCACCGGCATGCTGGGCAGCAACACGCTCGCGCTCACGCTCGGCGGCATCGCGGCGCTCGTCGCCACGCTGGTGCATGCGGCGTTTGAATTTCACGGCCATGTGCCGGTCATCGCGATGTTGGGCGCCGTCGTGCTCGGTTTGCTGGCGAATCCCGGCATCGAGAGCGAAGTTTTCAAATCACGCCGAGTCTGGGGACTGCGCTTTGTGATGAAAATCGTCATGCTGGCTGCCTCTGCGGCGATGGTCTATGGCGCGGCGATGTTTGGTGTGGCCGATGCGCAGGCGGCTGTCGCGCGTGTGGATGCCAAGCGCGGAGTGAACGCAGCCGTGCTGCGACGCGCTGAGTCGGCGGCAGCGGCGGATCCGCGCAACGCGGTGCTGGCTTATCAGTATGGGACGATGTTGGTGGACTCGGTGCGGCAGGACATGCGCAAAGAAGACTACCTGCGCACTGTGGATGCTGCAGCGGTGGCACTGACGCATGCGACAGAGCTGAATCCGTGGAATTTCCGCTATCAACTCGCGCTGGCGGATGCGCTCGATGCTCAGAAGAAACCGGATGCCGCACTGCAAGCCGTGCGGCGCGCTTTGGCACTGGCACCTCTTTATGAAGAGCCGCGCTTGGCTCTGGGCATGCACTACCACCGACTGCGTCAGTTTGAGATGGCGGAGATCACCTATCTCTGGGCAGGGCAGGCAAAGGCCATGCTGCCAGAAGGCAGAGCGAACTGGCTGGAGGCCTACCGGCAGCTTTTGTCCGACACGGCAGCGCTCGCCGAGCGTGAACGCGCAGCACGCAACGCGCAGCAGAATCGTTAAGAAGCGGCTTTCCTCGCGCCTTGATCGTATTCGTGTGGCCGGGAAAAAAGCGCCTCTTGCACCGCCGCCTCGCCTTTCCATCTTCCGCGACCTTTCCCCTCTGACCTGCACATGGAAAACGTCATCATCATCGGCACCGGCTGCGCCGGCTACACCGCAGCCATTTACACGGGCCGCGCAAATTTGAAGCCCCTCATTCTCTCTGGCAGCATGCCGGGTGGACAGCTCACCACCACGACAGAGGTGGAAAATTTCCCCGGCTTCCCCAATGGCATCATGGGACCGGAGTTGATGATGAATATGCAAACGCAGGCGGAAAAGTTCGGCGCGCGCATCGAATACTCCAGTGTCGCCAGCGTGAAAAAAACAAGCGCAGGTCATTTCGAAGTCGTCTCCGAAGATGGCACGGTGCGTGAGACGCACTGCGTGATCGTTGCCACGGGTGCCTCGCCGAAACACCTCGGCCTGCCGAACGAAAAAGCTCTCATCGGCCGTGGCCTGACGAGCTGCGCGACGTGTGACGGCGCCTTTTACCGCAACGTGCCCGTCTGCGTGATCGGCGGCGGAGACAGCGCGTGCGAGGAGGCGATGTTCCTGACAAAGTTTGCCAGCACGGTCTATCTGATCCACCGCCGCGATACGCTGCGCGCCTCGAAGATCATGGCGGAGCGCACGCTGGCGAATGCGAAAATCCAGCCTGTGTGGAATAGCACCGTCGCGGAATACCTCACCGACGAGAAGGGCGAGATGCGCGCCGTGACTCTGCAAAACCTCGTCACCGGCGAAAAGAGCGAGCTGGAGATCAAGTGCGTCTTTGTCGCCATCGGGCATGTGCCGAACGCGGGTTTCCTCGGCGGCCTTGTCGATACCGATGAGAACGGCTACATCCTGCAGACACAGGGGACGCGCACCAAGACGGAGGGACTTTTCGCTGCGGGAGATGTGGCGGATCATGTTTACCGCCAGGCCATCACTGCTGCCGGACAAGGCTGTGCCGCCGCGCTGGAGGCAGAGCGTTACCTCGCAGCCAGGGGAGTGCATTGATTGAGGCTGGACAGACGAGCCCGGCACGGCATACATCGCGGGCAAATACCCCGCGCTTTCTTTTCACGCATGAGTCACACGGTGCCCTCGAACATTCTCCGCCTCGCTTTCCTCTCCGCATCCTTTGCGCTGCTGACCTCGTGCCAGAGTTCGTTCAGCCGTGGCCAGACGCAATACCTTGAAGCTTTCGATCCCGCAGCGGTGCCGCATTCCTCCAAGTATAACGCCGATCAAGTCTCCTACTGGGACGGCGACGGCATGAGCGGTGCTCCGAGTGTGGTCATCGATCTCAGCGACCAGAAAGCATACTTCTACAAAGGCGGCGCGCTTGCTGGAGTCTCCGCGCTTTCCACCGGAGATGAACGCCACGCAACGAAGACTGGGAACTTTAAGATCTTCGAGAAGGATCAATGGCATAAATCGAACCTCTATGGCGACTTCGTGGATGCGATGGGCAATGTCGTGGTGGCGAATGTGGATGTCACCAAAGACAAGCCACCGCCCGGCACGCGCTTTGAAGGATCGAAGATGCATCACTTCATGCGCTTCACAGGCGGCATCGGCATGCACGAGGGCTTTCTGCCGGGTTATCCAGCCTCCCATGGTTGTGTGCGTATGCCACCGCACATGGCAGCCACGTTTTATCACAACGTCAGCTTAGGCACTCCAGTGACGGTGCGCCCCTGACACAAACACGAAATGTTATGGATCCCTCCGTGCCCATCGAAATCAGCCCCACGGATGTGAGTTATCTGATGGGACGACCCGGCGCGCGCGACTTCCGCATCATCGACTGTCGAGAGGATGATGAATGGGAGGTCTGTAGGCTGGCGGATGCGCAGTTGGTGCCGCTGTCCCGTTTTGGTGAGTTGGCTGCGCGCGTGTTTACGGATGTGGGAGAGCACCTCATCATCTACTGCCATCACGGCGTGCGCAGCCTGCGTGCCGCGCAGTGGCTGCGTGAGCACGGTTTCTCCAAAGCTCAAAGCATGCGCGGTGGCATCGATGCCTGGGCGGACATGGTCGATCCAGACATGCCGCGATATTGATACGCGGGAGCGTGGCTTGGCACGTGATTGCGCTTCACGCTTGGTTTGAAGCGCTCAGTGTTGATCACAGGCACCGCGCGCTGCATTAATAGGCTGCCGGGTAGCCATGCAGTTTTCCACTGGCATGATTTCACGCAAGATTCCGAGTTGGCAGTGGGCGGTGTGGCGGCATGGTGGCACACTTCGCGTATGTCTGATTCCACCTCATCCTCTGCCCCAGTTGCCCGCCGCCGTTTGGGTTGCCTGGGTTTGGCGATGGTGCTCGTCGTCACAGTGATGGTTGCAGGAGGCTTCGTGGCGTGGCGTCTTGTCAATCAGGGTTGGGGATGGAAATGGTTGGCCGGTTTGTTTCAGAAGCAGACGTTGACGGAGGCATTTCACGAAAGCATCCGACGTGTGCTCTCAACGAATGGCGACGTGCTGGAGTTAGCGACGTTGGAGAGCGAGGAAACGGTGACGCGGTTTGACTCCAAGACCTTGTTTGATGTGGTGTATCTCGGCACCACGGAGTCGGAAATCCGCGCGCGCGTGGTGTATCGCTATCATTTGAAGCTCTCGGACCCATGGCAGATCAGCGTGCGTGATGGGCGTTGCGTGGTTCTCGCTCCCGCCATCCGCCCTTCCCTTCCACCCGCCATCCGCACAGAGACGATGGAAAAAAAATCCGCTGCAGGCTGGCTGCGTTTCAATTCGGCGGAAAATCTCGCTGAATTGGAGAAGGGATTGACGGGGCTGCTGGAGCGACGCGCGGCGGCACCGGGAAAGATCAATCATGTGCGCGAAGCGGCGCGGCTGTCCGTGGCGAAGTTTGTGCAGGCGTGGATGCTCCGTGAACAAAGTCATCTGCCTCTAAGCGGGCTGCGCGGGATCGTGGTGATTTTCCCGGACGAGCCAGCCGCCGCCAATGTCAACGCCGCTCAGCTCCTGCCTGAGACCTTGCGTTTTGATTCTCCCGCAGATTGAGAAGCGGCCCCGAGTCTGCACATTTCATGGGCGCGCTTTCGAGAAATGACACGCTTCATTCCTGATCTCCGTCTGGATCATAGAGGAGGAGATCGCCATCGAGCTTCACAAATTCAGTGGCTCCAGGCACACTGTCTGGGCGCATACCGGTGAGACGAAAGATTTTGCCTTTCCAAGTGCCTTGCTGACCCACCACACCGACGAGAAGATTCTGCACCGTGGCCAGCTTGTCTCCTGGTACCACGAAATCCGCGCCGCCGAGGGTGGCTCCGACGCCGAGAGTGACGATCTCTTGCGCATTGCGCTGGTCGATCACCCGCATCACCGCGTCTTGGTGAGCACGCGCATACCAGGCAATGGTGAGGCCGCTCACGATGGCGATCAGCGCGAGGGTGAAGAACAACTCCAGCAGCGAGAACGCCCGCGCTGCGCCGAGGGCGGGGACGGGTGGATAAGGACGCTGGAGAGGAGGCACGCGGGCGCGCATGGTTACATAATTACCATAATTCATGCCGCGCCTCAATCTTTGGTTTTCAAGTCGCGTTTCCCGCAGCAAACACAGCACCGTGATGAAGCACGATCTCATGGACTCCTGGCCGCGGCTCCTCCGTGCAGCGGTGGAGTCCGCAGGTTATCGCGTGGCGCGTTGGTTGGCAGCGCGGGGCGTGTTGCAGGCGCGTTTTGCCAAAGGACGCCTCCCGCAGGAGTTGACTCGCTTTCTCGATCGCTGGCTCGCCGCTTCCCCGCTGCACGATCGCAGTGCAGATCGACTGCTTCTCCATGTGCAGGTGCCCGATGCCGGTGCGTTGCGCATCGTGGGTGGAGACGATGGCCTCAGCGGAGTCCCGCTGGAACGCGCGCTGCTGCATCTGCCTGCGCTGCGCGCTTTTTGGCGGCAAGAACTGCGTCAGGAGCATTTCCAGGCATTGCTCGCCAGCGTGCCGCAGGCTTGGATGCAGGATGATGCTCCGCTGCCGCATGGCGCAGTCATTCACGGACTCGGCATCACCTCCTGGCAGCAGCCGCTCCCTGTTGCGAGCACACCCTGGATCACCGAAGAAGGGATCACCTACCGCGCAGAGGCACCCGCGCCACTTTACACGGCCAGCTATGAGCGTGATGACAAAGGCCGCGTGCAACTGCGTTCTATTGAAGCGTCACCTTGACGATGGATGCGCCTCCATGCGACATTCCTCGTATCCCCAAAAACTCATGGCCCGCGGTTCCAACGTCACCCTCTGCTCCTTCTGCGGCAAAAGCCACGCTGAAGTGAGAAAGCTCATCGCCGGACCGGGGGTGTACATTTGCGACAACTGCATTCACGTCTGCAAAAACATCCTCGACAAAGAATCCTCGCAGGATGGAGAGGCGGGATCCGCCGCGCTGTTGGTGCCACGTCCGGCGGACATCACGGCACTGCTCGATCAGCATGTCATCGGCCAGTCGCAGGCGAAGAAGGTTCTCAGCGTCGCCGTGCACAATCACTACAAGCGCATCCTCCACGCGCAGCAGCAGGCGGCGCGCAATGGCAGTGCCAAGAAAAAAATCGCCACGGCATTGCCCGACCCCAACGACGTCGAGATCGAAAAAAGCAATGTCCTGCTCATCGGCCCCACGGGCTGTGGCAAAACGCTGCTCGCCAAGACCCTGGCCCGCATTCTGAATGTCCCCTTCAGCATCGCCGATGCCACCACACTGACCGAAGCTGGCTACGTCGGCGAAGATGTGGAAAACATCATCCTGCGACTGCTTCAGGCCGCCGACTATGACGTGGCGCGTGCCGAGATCGGCATCATCTACATCGATGAGATTGATAAGATCGGCCGCAAGACAGAGAACGTCAGCATCACACGCGACGTGTCTGGCGAAGGCGTGCAGCAGGCACTGCTGAAAATCATTGAAGGCACCGTCTGCAACGTGCCTCCTCAGGGAGGACGCAAACATCCGCAGCAAGAGTACATCCAAGTCAGCACCGAGAACATTCTCTTCATCTGCGGCGGTGCGTTTGTGGGGCTGGAAAAAATCATCGAGCGCCGACTCGGGCGCAAAACGATGGGCTTCACCGCAGTTCGGGAGCATGCAGAAAGTGCTGTGGCCTCGAACAAAGCCCGCCCCAATGTCGAGCCGGAGGACTTGCTGGCTTTCGGCCTGATCCCGGAATTCATCGGTCGCCTGCCTGTGGTCTGCCCTCTGGAGGCACTGACCGAACAGGAACTCATGCGCGTCCTCACCGAGCCCAAAAACGCGCTCACCAAGCAATTCTCCAAACTCCTCCACATGGACGGCGTCGAGCTTTCGGTGACACGGGATGCCATGCTCGCCATGGCCAAAGAGGCGGCGTCGCGTGGGACGGGTGCGCGCGGACTGCGCAGCATTTTCGAGCGCATCATGCTCGATGTCATGTACGACGTGCCAGGTCGCATGGACGTGCGCGCCGTCACCATCAACGAAGGCGTCGTCAAAGGAGAGCGCGCGCCACTCTTGCGCAAACGCATCGAGCGCAAAGCTGCCTGATCCGACGGCGGCGCCACACTGGCCGCTGCCATCAGCCGAGAGGCCGTTAGAGAAGCGGCCCGGGTCGCGGGGTCATTTGTTCGAGCGCCGCGGTGAAGGTGCTCATGTCCTTGCCCACGACGTCGCCGATGAGGCAGTCGATGAGTGCGGCGCGCTGCTCAGGGAAGCGCTGGGCAAACTTCGGGAAGCTGAACTCTGGATCATAAAACGCGTGGATGAGCTGGCGGATGATGCTCACACCCGCCCACAACGCGGGCTCGAAGGCACCGAGTCTCGCGGCGGATGTGTCGTTGTGTTTGAGCGCGTCGATCACGCAGCCCGCGGCCAGTTCGGCGGAGCCGAGAGCGAGGTAGAGGCCGGAGGAGTAGATGGGATCGAGGAAGGCGCGCGCATCGCCGATCATGACCCAGCCATCACCGCAGGTCTGGCGGTTGAGATAGGCGAGCTGGCGGCTGCCGCGCACAGGGCCGACTCTTTCGGCCTGGGCGAGGCGCGCGGAGAGGCTGGCGCATTTCGCGACCTCGCGCAGGTAGGCGGCCTCCATGTCATCCGAGTCGCCGAACAGATACTGCGGATCGGCCACGATGCCGACGCTGACGATGTCGTTTGGCAGCGGGATATACCAGAACCAGCCGCCGCCGGGGACCATGAACATGGTGGTCTCGCCAGCGTCGATGCCGGGGAGACGCTTGCCGCCGCGGTAGTAGCTCCACGCGGTGGCCTTGCGCAGATCCTGGATTTCCTGACGCAGTCCGAGCTGGCGTCCGATGACACACGCGCGTCCCGAGGCATCCACCACGATCTTCGCGCGCAGCTCCTCGCCGTTTGTGTTGCCGTTGAGCCGCACGCCAACGGCCCTGCCGTTTTCAAACAGGACTCCCTTCACGCCGGCCTCGCGCACTTGGACGCCGTTTTCGCGGGCGTGGTCGAGCATCATCACATCGAACTCGCTGCGCTCCACCTGCCAGGTGCGGGCGCGTTCTCCCTCGATGGTTTCGGAAAAGTAAAAGGGCGTGGCCTCGTGTCCGTCGGCGGAGACAAAGCGCACGCTGTGCTTCACCGGGAAATGCGAGGCACGCATCTTGGGCAGCAGCCCGAGGCGGTCGAGAATGCCATGTGTGTGCGGGATGAGCGACTCGCCGATGTGGTAGCGCGGGAAGTGCGCCGCCTCCAGGACGATGCAGCGGTGGCCCGCGCGGCTGACAAAGGTGCCGAGCGCGGCACCGGCGGGGCCGCCGCCGATGATGGCGACGTCCCATTCGTTTTGAGAGGTGGAGTTCATGAGTGAGGACTGGAGTTTAGGTGAGGGCGTGTGGGCAAAGGCACAGGGCAGAACTCGCGGGCGCAGACGTGCTGAGCGCAGCGCTCATGGCGGTGGCACAGAGAGAATTCCGGAAGTGCGTCTGGCGAGACGCCTGCTCAGCCTTGGCCGCGCGCCGTGAGTGAGAGAGGTGCAGGTGCATGATTCCGGCAGATGTTTCTGCTCGAAGGTATAATCAGAATCTTCTCCTGATTCTGTGACGATCTTTGCTAACACTACGCCTAGATGGCTGTGGAGACTGCGCCGGACACGGGAAATCAGCACCGGCATTTTATCCGTTCATGCGATGGAGCATACGGGTGCATCTCTGCTTGCCGTGTCTTTTCATGACGCTAGTGGTGTCCACCAGAGTACGATGGCAGGTGCTAGCGACGGATCGCATGCCTGCGATTTGGACTCCGCCTCGCTGCACTGATCTCACGCTTCTATGTACCTCTACGGAAAAACAGCCTGCAATGGCATCGCCGTGATGAGCTATCTGGCAGAGGAGCCTGGGAGGCAGGCGGGATCAGGTGAAATTGCCGAAGCGCGCTCCATTCCGCGCACCTTGGCCGCCAAGCTTTTGACTCAGCTCGCCGCCGCAGGTTTTGTGCGTGGGCAACCCGGCCCAGGCGGGGGATACACGCTGGCCAGAGATCCTGCCAAAGTCAGCCTTCTGCAAATTGCGGCTGTCTTTGAGCAGATGGAGGCTCCTTCACACTGCCCCTTCGGGCCCGAGTGGTGCGGCAATCGCGAACCCTGCCCACTGCATGATCGCATTGTGGAGATGCAAGAAAAGGCGCGCCATTTTCTGGAGGATACCTGCCTGTCCATCTTCGCGCAGAGTCAGGCGGCGAAGAGCAGTGGGCAGAAGTGATCCCGGTCGTAGAGGGAGAAAGACTGCGGACAGAGGAGCCTTGGCAACGCGGCGGAGGGCGTCACCCGGCGCAAAATGAGCGTGGGAAATGACCATTGCGGCGCATACGAAGAATAAAAGATAAATTTATCTTGAATTAACGAGGCAAGCCCAATATTTAGACGCTCTCGATTCTGGAAGCCCAATATATTGTGTTATGAAGCCGCATTCCTCCTCCCGAAACCCTGAGAAAAAATCGCCTGCGACGACCTTCGTGGACCCCTTGAGTTCAATTCAGGAATACCTCGACCGATCCGACTGGCGGGTGAACGCAAACGCCAACCAAGGCTACTCTCTCGGGGGGATGATCTTGAACGTGGCCGGCAAAGTCACCGCCAACTACTGGCTGGATTGCCTGCTTTCGCCCGAGATTGGCCGGGCACATCGGGAGGGAGATTTGCACATCCATGACCTCGACATGCTGGCTGGTTATTGCGCCGGTTGGTCGCTGCGGCAGTTGCTCTGGGAGGGATTCAACGGCGTGCCGAACAAAGTGGAATCCGAACCGCCACGCCACCTGCGGACGGCTCTGGGACAAATGGTGAACTTCCTGGGCACCATGCAAAATGAGTGGGCGGGCGCTCAGGCTTTCAGCTCCGTGGACACCTACCTGGCACCGTATGTCCGCCTGGAGCGTCTGAGCGATGCGGACGTCTTCCAGTGCATGCAGGAGTTTGTCTTCAATCTGAATGTTCCCTCGCGCTGGGGCACGCAGACTCCGTTCACAAATCTGACCTTCGACCTCAAGTGCCCAGCGGATTTGCGCGCGCAGATCCCACTCATTGGGGGGCACCCCGTGGACTTCACTTATGGCGACCTCAGTACCGAGATGGACATGATCAACCGCGCCTTTCTGCGCGTCATGGCCGCCGGTGACGCACGCCAGCGTGTCTTTACCTTTCCCATCCCGACTTACAACGTCACCCCGGATTTCCCTTGGGAGAGTGAGACGGCCGATCTGCTGTTTGAAGTGACGGCCAAGTATGGCCTGCCCTATTTCCAGAATTTCCTCAATTCAGACATGGAGCCCGGCATGGTGCGCTCCATGTGCTGCCGCCTGCAGTTGGATCTTCGCGAGCTCGTGAAACGCGGCAACGGCCTCTTTGGCTCCGCTGAGCAGACAGGCTCCGTGGGCGTGGTCACTCTGAATGCGGCGCGCTTGGGTTTTCTCCATGCGGGCGATGAAGCAGCCCTCCTTGCTGCCATCGAAAAGCTGATGGACCTCGCGTATGACAGCTTGGAAACAAAACGCCGCGTGATCCAAGAGCACATGGATCAGGGTCTCTACCCCTACACCAAGCGTTACCTCGGCACGCTGCGGAATCATTTCTCCACCATCGGCATCAATGGAGTCAACGAGTGCGTGCGCAATTTCACGCGAGACGCAGAGGACATCACCACCGCCAGTGGCAAGGCGCTCGCGCTGCGTCTGCTGGACTTCATGCGGGAGAAAATGGTGAGCTACCAAGAGCACAGCGGACACCTCTACAACCTCGAAGCCTCTCCCGGCGAAGGTGCCACCTATCGTTTCGCGCGCGCGGATCAGGCACGCTTCCCTGGCATCATCCAGGCAGGCACCGTCGAGGCACCATACTACACCAACTCCACGCAGCTCCCGGTTGGCTACACGGAGGATCCCTTTGCTGCGCTGGCACATCAGGACGAGCTGCAAACGCGCTACACAGGCGGCACGGTGCTGCATCTCTACATGAACGAGAGAATCTCCAGCGCGCGCGCTTGTCGCGAGCTGGTGCGCCGGGCGCTCTCCACCTTCCGCCTGCCCTACATCACGGTCACTCCCACCTTCTCCATCTGCCCGCGCCACGGCTACCTCAGTGGAGAGCACGAATTCTGCCCGCGCTGTGATGATGAACTTTTAGCCGCGGCCTGATCCGCAGGCTGCGAACCCAACACAAACCAAACCAACCACAACAACCACCATGAACACCCACCTGCCCACCGCCAAACTCGACGACAGCAAGCGCACGCGCTGTGAAGTCTGGACCCGCGTCATGGGCTACCATCGACCCGTTTCCCAATTCAACCGCGGCAAGCAAAGCGAGCACAAAGAACGCCGCCATTTTCGTGAAAGCGCCGCCTTCGCCGGCTCACTCGCGTTTTGCCTGATGCCCGCCTCATGACGCTCACTCCCGCAGCGTTGCAGCTCAGCGGCTTGGTGCCTTTCACGACCGTGGATTGCCCAGGCCGCTTGAGCACGGTGGTTTTCTGTCAGGGCTGCGCCTGGCGCTGCCGCTACTGCCACAACACCCATCTGCAGCCTTTTCAAAACGGTGCCATTCCCTGGCATCGCGTGGAGGCATTCCTCCAGGCGCGGCGTGGTCTGCTCGATGCCGTCGTCTTCAGTGGCGGTGAACCCACAGCCCAGCCAGCCCTCAGCGCCGCAGTGGATCGCGTGCGCAGTCTGGGCTACGAAGCCGCGCTGCACACCGCAGGCATGCACCCGCAGCGATTCCGCACCCTGTTGCCACGGCTGCATTGGGTCGGCTTGGATATCAAAGCTCCTTTGGATGAGCGCTACGATCGCGTCGTGGGCCGTCCCGGCGCGGCTGCCGCAGTGCGCGAGTCGCTCTCGCTGCTGCTGGCCTCTGGGGTCGCATTTGAACTGCGCACCACAGTGCATCCGCTGCTGCTGACTCCGGCGGATCGGGAAGATCTGTGTGCTCAACTCGCAGCACTTGGCGCGCCTCATCCGCGCTGGCAGACATTCCGCTCCCTCGGCTGCAAGGATCAAGAGCTCAACGCTGCGAGCCCATCTTCCTCCTCTTGTTGAGGATGGCAGACAAGAGCGACAAAATCTGAGGAAACTCGCCAGAAACTTGGTCGTTGCCGCGACGAAGCGTAGCGGAATGCGTCAGCATTCCGACGTTGGCATCGCGTGAAGCATCCCTATTTCGCGGACCTCGATAAAACGGCTTCGCCGTCATGCTGTCCGTCACTTCTTCTGGGGCAGGAACACGCCTTCTGGCACCTCGCGCTCCGCTTGGGTCTTCGCGGCTGCAAACTGCTCTGCAGTGACTTTCGGCGGCGTGAATTCACCACTCGCCGCAAGTGCCTGCACCGCAAACGAAGTGCCGGTGTTGCTGGCGATGATGTCGCGCGAAAACGGGGACTGCGTGAACCAGCCGCCCGTCTCGCGCTGATGTGTTTTGATCCACGTCACGGCTTTCTCATTTCGCTGACCACAGCGCGCCAGCACATAAGCGCAGAGTGCTGTGGCGTAGCCGTCCGTGCGCTGTGGATCGAGCGGCCTCTTGTCCTTCCGCTGCCACGGAGCCAGATCCACCATGCTCCAGCCGCCATCGGTATGCTGTTTCGCCAAAAGATCTGCGATGTGCTCCGCGCGTACTTTCTCATCCACGATGCCACCGATGGCCGAATGCGCGAGGAGTGTCAGCGCGCGCTCGTGCAACGTTTGCGGTGGATGAGTGCGGAACCAGCCACGCAGTTTCTCGGTGCCGTTTTTCATCGGCTCACTCTGCGCATCACTCACCGGCATCGCCGCCACGCCGAGCGCGACCATGGCTGCGGGCCACCAGTTGTCGATGGCTTGCGGGGCCTCGTTCACGCGCAGCCAACTGATGCCGCCGTCTTTCGTTTGCAGCTTCGCCCAGATAAAATCGAAAGCCTGACGCGTAATCGGCGCGAGCTTGCCAGTCGTCGCAGCGTCATGTCGCGTCAGCTCCACAGCGGCGAGCACACGCACACGCGGGATGTGCATGGTCTTCACCGTGGCTTCTTGCTGTGGATCGTGCAGCTTGGTGAGAAAGCGCTCCAGCATCACTCGCGTGCGCATGACCTCCGGCGCGAGTGGATCAATCAAACTGCGCGCCGGCAAGTAGGTGAAAGTGGAGTGGCAGGCGTAGCAGTTGCCCTCAGAGAGATGCGCGCGACGATCCAGATACGCTGCCGCAGCCTCCAGCGAGAATGTGGCGCGCAGTGGCTCATTCACCGTGTCTGTCACGGAGGTGGACGGCTTCTCCTGATAAGGATCCACCGCGCAAGCCAGCACTGGCGCAAGAAAGAGAAAACAAAGTCGCGTCATGCCGCACAAGACGTGGGAAAGCGCATCCTTCTTCCACTTTGCCGCGCTTGCACGATCTCCGCTGCCGCGCTCGTTGAAGCAGATCATGAAACGCCTGCTCTGCCTGCTCTGCCTCCTCACCTTCCACGCGCTGCTGCCACTCCACGCAGAAATTCGCCTCTCGACGGATTTTGAAGGCGGCAACGCCGAGGTCGTCACGCTCGATCAAGCAGCGAAAACACTGCGCATCATGCCTGCCCTGCATGAAGGGCGCGGCTGGCCATGCTGGTGGTATTTCCGTCTCGATGGACTCACGCCCGGCGAGCCTCTCACTCTCGAAGTACAGGCCCAGACAAAGCCCTTCCGCGAAACAAGAGTGCTCGCCGCATCGTGGTGCCAGCCGAAGCATGCGTGGCTGAGCAGCGACGGAGAAACGTGGACGCCGAGTGACGCAGGCGTGCTCAGCGCGGACAAGGTGATGCGCTACTCGCTGAAACCATCGACGACCTCACTCTGCATCGCATGGGGGCCGCCGTTTGTGCCGAAAGACGCTGAGCAACTGCTCGCAGAAATCGCCGCGAAGCTGCCGGAGGCGCAGCGCTTTGAATTGGCAAAGACGCGCGACGGCCGTGCAGTGAACGGCATCCGCATTGGCGACGAAAACGCGCCCCATCACGTGTGGATCGGTTCGCGCCATCACGCCTGGGAGGCCGGCGGCAGTCAGGTGGGGCGCGGCTTCATCCGCTGGTATGCCAGCGATGAAGCGAAGGCACTGCGCGCGCAAATTTGCCTACACTACATTCCGATCATGGACGTGGACAACGCCGCGCTCGGCGCGGGTGGCAAGGACGCCATCCCACGCGATCACAACCGCGACTGGGCCGATGCACCGATCTATCCCGAGGTCGCCGCTGCGCAGCGCATGATCCGCAGCATCCATGCAAAGCACGGACTCGATGTTTACATCGACCTGCACAATCCCGGCTCCGATGATCCCGTGTTTTTCTTCGGCCCCTTTGCCTTCGAGCGCATGGTGGGCATCCAGCAGCGCAATTATCAGCGCTGGATGGATCTCGCCGCCGCAAACATCGTGGAGCCGTTCCACGTGCAGCCGAAGTATCGTTTTGCAACGTATGTGAAGACCGACGAAGAGCGCGGACGCATGAGCAGCGGCTGGGTGCGCAATCACACAGGCGACTTCACGATTTCCATCACCTTGGAAACGGGTTGGAACAGCGCGCGGATGTCCGTGGAAGGCTACTCAAAGATCGGCGCGGGCCTCGGGCGCGCGCTGGCGGCATACATCGCGGAAAATCCACGGCGGGAGTGAAGATCACTCGAGCCGCCAGGTCGCCTGACGCAGCACCGCCAGCTTGGGCTCTTTCATCGTCTCATACCAGACGGTCAGCAGTGTGCCGTCGGCGAGTTCCACCGTGCTCGGATAGCCGAGATCGCCGCCGATGCCGTCGCCGGAGAGAATGATCGGCTCTCCCCAGGTTTTGCCATTGTCCGTGCTGATGCGTGCCTGATTGCCGAATGGCTTGCGACGATGCCCGTAAGTCATCACCAGCCGTCCATCGCGCAGGCGCAGCAGGTGTGAGGGCAATCCCCACACACCGATGGCATGCGGCTCACTCCATGTCTTGCCGCCGTCGGTGGATTCACTCTGCAATGTCTCGCCTTTGTTCGCGGCATTGTGATTGCGAATCTGCGCGATCAGCGTGCCGTCTGCGGCCTCGACCGCGTGCAGCTCGTGATAGGATTTCACGACATCGCCTTTGCGCGCTGGGATTTCGGCCAGCAATTGCCACGTCTGGCCGTCGTCTTTCGATTCAGCGACACCGATCTTTTGATCTTCGGTCCATAATTGTTTTCCCGCATACAGCAGGCGTCCGTCTTTCAGTTGAATGGGCCCATGCGGGCTGTTCACGATGGTCGGAATGCGCACGGACCAGGATTTGCCACCGTCTGTGGAGCGGATGATCCATTCACCGAGTTCTGCTTTGCGTTCTTCATCATTGAGGCGCTCATGCGCAGCTTTCCAGCGTGCGTAGCGTTCGGCGGGCATGGCTTTGGATTCCCAGCCCTTCGGGCCGAGCACGGACATCGCGGTCGCTTTCTTGAGATAGGGCTCGTAAGCCAGCGAAGTGAAGGTGGTGGCGAGCAGCGTGCCTTTCGCTGTCTCCAACACGCCTGAGTCACGATCATCCGTGGCAGAGTCAAGCAACACACGCGGGAACGTCCAGGTCTTGCCATCATCGCGTGAGGTCATGGCATGCACTTGGCCGAAGGGACACACGTGCGCTTCGCGTCCACCAGACCACGTCAGCCACAGTTCGCCATTGGCGCGGCGCACGACGGTGGGCCAGCCGTGATAATACTGCGGCTGCTGCGAGATGATCTTGGTCTCCAGAATTTTGGCCGCAGGTGTGGCGGCATTTGAGATGAAAGGAACTGCGAGAGCCGCAGCGGTGGCGATGAAATGGCGACGGTCGATCATGGGCGCAAGGTTACGCGTGCGTGCCGACTGCTTTTGCACGCATCGTCATGAGGCGGGCAAACTTTCTCTTGCTGCGTATTACGCTGCATCTGCCGCGAGCGCAGCGTTGCCGATGATGCCGGCTTCATTGCTGAATCGCGCAGGTGCGATCAGCAGTCGCTCCCACACGACGGTGCTGAGCATGCTGCGCACTTTGTTTTTCAGCGGTGTGAAAATCAGATCTCCCGCCTGTGCGACACCGCCGCCAATGACGAAGGCGTCAGGATTGAGTAGCCAGGCGATGCTTGCCAGCGCGGTGCCGAGCCAGTCGGCCACCTCGGCCCACACTTGCCGCGCGATGTCGTCTCCCGCCTGCGCCGCCTCGGCGATTTTTTTTGGCGTGCAATCGCTGACTTGCTTCTCGATGCCAGCCTCGGCGTAGCGTTGCACGGCGTGCTCAGCAATCTGCTGATTGCCAGTGTATTTTTCCAACGCGCCGAGGTTGCCGTAATGGCCGGGCTTGCCGTCGAAGTGTACGCTCATCTGCCCGATCTCACCTGCGGCAAAACCGCTGCCACGGTACATTTTGCCATCCAGCACCAGTCCACCGCCGATGCCGGTGCCGATGGTGAGGCCGACGACATTTTTCAATCCGCGCGCCGCTCCGAAACGGAACTCGGCATAGACCATCGCATTGGCGTCGTTCTCGACGAGCACGGGCAGGCCGGTTTTCTCGCCTAGGATGGCTTTCAGCGGCACATGCTTCCAGCCGGGCACATTGGTCAGTTCATGCACGAAGCCGTGATCAAAATCGACCAGCCCAGGCACCCCGACACCGATAGCGCAGATGTCAGGATGCGTCTGCCGCAGCCGCGCGACACGTGCCGCCATCTCGCCAATGAGTGCCGCAGGGCCGTGAAAATCCGCCGTGGGAATGGGGTCGTCGGTGGTGAGGAGTTCATCGCCGCGGCACACGCCGAGCTTTACCGAAGTGCCGCCGAAGTCGATGCCGATGGAAGTTTTTTGAAGGTCTGACATGAGAAAAAATGACGCGATGCGTCCGCAATGACACGGAGTCGTGGACGCGAGCAGGGGGTGTTGCGCGCGCTATCCACTGGCGGCGAGAGTGCCCACCAAACGCAGGCCGTGCAAGGTCAAATCCGGCTCCACTGCGATGCGCTCCTCCATGCCTGCGAGAATCCATGCGGCGTCGCCGCCAGTGGCGACGATGTGGGCCTGCGGCGCGGCCAATTCCTTTTTCAAAGCCTCCAAAATGCCATGCACCATGCCGCGGTAGCCGATCGCAGCCCCGGCGAGGATGGCTTCCTCGGTGGAGCGACCGATGGCCGTGGCAGGTTCACGCAAATCCACACGCGGCAGCAGCGCCGTGCGCTCGTGCAGATAGTCCGTCATCAGTCGCAGCCCCGGCGCGATCACGCCGCCGACGTAATGCTTGTCCGCATTGACGATGTCAAAGGTCACCGCCGTGCCGAAGTCGATGACGATCCCCGGCGCGCCGTGCATGTGGGCGAGTGCCACAGAGTTCGCCAGGCGATCCGCGCCGATGCAGTCAGGCTGCGGATAGCTGATGCCGATGCCCATGGGCGTGTCGTGGCGCAGCACCAGCAGCCGCCCGCCTAACACTTCTTGAAAAGCAGGCACGGCCTTCGGCACGACGCTGCACAGCACCGCTTGATCGAAGCGCCAATCGCGGATGATCGCACGCACCGTTTCAGGGGAAATCTCACGCGTGGGGTGGTCACTGTGACAGCGGATGGTCTCGCCTTCCGCAAGTCCAAACTTGGTGCGGCCATTGCCGACATCGATGAGCAACTGGACGCGACTCATGACTTGGGCGGCGCGACTTCTTTGCTCGCCCCTTCCTTGGCAGGCTCGCCAAAGGTGTGGATTTCCAGCATGCCTTCAGGCGCGGTCTTCTTCGCCGGCTCAGCAGTGCTGGCGGCGGGTGCTTGCGCGGGCGCACCTTCCACCGGCAGTGCCTTGGGTGGATCTTTCGTCACCTTCACACACTGGTAGAGCAGGTTGTAATTGTGCCGCAGTGCCGCGGGATAAGAGATGCGCCCCGGCTCTGTGACGTTCTCCCGCAGAATCTTGGAGGCGAGACTGGCAAACACACTGCCGCTCAGCTTGGCGGCCTTTTCAGCCGTGCCGCCGACGAGATCGCCCGCCGCTTTGGCAGCGGCGTTGCCTCCACTGCGAAACATGTCGCTGCTGATGCGACGCTCTTGAATGGAAATGGCAGCCTGAGAAGAAAGCAGCGTCCCATCCGGCCCGAAGCTCATCTCGATGCTGGCGTGGTCGTCCGCAGAAAACATGCCGCGCAGATGATCCACGCGGACGGAGATGAACAAGCCGCCGTCGGGAGACTGGGTGATCTCCGGCTTGTAAGTGCGGTAATCACTTTCAGAAAACTGATACTCGGCAGCCTTTCCTCCTTCTTTCTTCCAGCCACCGAGGCTTTTGCCGAACTGCTCCACATCCACTTCCACTCCTCCGCGCGCAGCGGCGGTGGCGATGAGGAAACAGATCACACGGGAAATCATAGGACATCCATGCGGCATCAAAACGCGAAATGCAACCTCGGGGGACGGCTAGAATGCGCGGCCCGTGACGTAAGCCGCCGTCTTCTCGTTCTCAGGCTGGGTGAAGAGCTGCATCGTGTCAGCGGCTTCGATCAGCCGCCCTTCATCGAAAAACGCCGTGCGATCCGAGATGCGTTTCGCCTGCTCCATGTTGTGGGTGACGATGATGAAGGTGAGCCGATCCCGCAGTTTCAAAATGAGATCCTCGACTTGTGCGGTGGCGATGGGATCGAGCGCGGCGCAGGGCTCATCCAGCAGCAACACGCGTGGCTCTAAGGCGAGCGCCCGCGCGATGCACAGCCGCTGCTGCTGGCCACCAGATAAACTCGTGGCCTGCTCGTGCAGGCGGTCTTTCACTTCATCCCACAGCGCCGCCGCTTGCAGACTCTGCTCCGCCGCATCGTTCAAGTCATGCCGATTCCGCACGCCCGCCACGCGCAGGCCATAGACGACATTCTCGAAGATGGAACGCGGGAAGGGATTGTACTTCTGAAACACCATGCCCACGTTCTGGCGCAGGCGGACCACATCGACCTCCGGCGCGTGAATGTCCACGCCGTCGAGTTTGATGCGCCCGCTGAGGATGCGGGCAGACTCGACGAGATCGTTCACGCGATTGATCGTGCGCAGCAGGGTGCTCTTGCCACAGCCGGAGGGGCCGATGAGCGTCGTCACCTCCGCACTCCGCATGTCGAGATCGACATCAAAGAGCACTTGCTGGTCGCCATACGCATAGTTGAGCTTCTCCACGCGGATGAGTGGTTCAGCTTCGGCGAGTGCGGAGGCGGTGTCAGGCATGGGCGGTGCGATTGTTGGCTCAAAGCAGAAAACCGGCAAGCAACACCCGCCAACAAGCTCATCTCCGCATCAAAAACTCATCCAGATTCATCACCACATTTGCCACCGCCGTCCAAGCGGCGAGTTCAGCAAGGTGGGCGTCTTTCGGCGCAGGCCCGAGTGGCTCGGTGGCCATCTTCGTGGCCGCAGTAGCATCGGCGCGATACATCGCAAGGCTCTCGGCGTGCAATTGGGTCAATGCGGTCAGTTCGGTCACCGTCGGTTCACGCGCCAAACACAGCCGGAACATCAGCGAAAGCCTCTCCTTGAAGTCCTTTTTGTCTTTTCCGTCCTTCAAAACAATCCTTCGCGCCATGGCCTGATTCGTTTCGATGAACACGGGATCGTTCAGCGTCACAAAGGCCTGCAGCGGTGTGTTGGTGCGGTTGCGGCGGATCATGCAGACTTCACGATTGCCAGCGTCGAAGGTGGTGAAGCTCGCATACGGCGCGTTGCGACGCACTTCGGTGTAGAGGCTGCGACGATGCGCGTCCGCGCCCTTGCTGACCACCCAGTCGTTGCTGCGGCCAAACGCGGTCGAGAGTCCGAGGCTCGGCGTCATCGGTCGCACCGGAGGCCCAAACATTTTTTCTGAGAGCAGCCCGCTCACGGCCAGCGCCTGATCGCGCAGCACTTCACCCGTGGGCCGAAAACGCGGGCCGCGGGCGAGAAGGCGGTTGTCGGGGTCGCGCTCGTTGAGTTCGGACGTCGATTTGGAGCTCTGCTGATAGGCCTGACTGGTGAGCATCAGTTTGAGCAGGTGCTTGCGGTCCCAGCCGCTGTCCATCAACTCAGCGGCCAGCCAATCAAGCAACTCAGGATGCACGGGCAGATCACCCTGACTGCCAAACTCTTCGCTGCTGCGCACGATGCCGATGCCGAAGATGCTCTCCCACAAACGATTCACGGTGACGCGGGCGGTGAGTGGATTGTCGCGGCTGACGAGCCATTTTGCCATCGTCAGTCGATTGCGCGGCTCGTTGGCGGGCAGAGGATGGAAAGCCGCAGGCGTGCCCTCGCTCACCACATCGCCCAGTGCCTGCCAGTTGCCGCGCAGTTGGATTTTCGTTACGCGGCGATGCTTTGCATCGAGATCGCGCATGATCGGCACCGTCACCGGCTTGATGGCGGCGAGTTCTTTGTTTGCAGCGGCGAGTCGCGTGCGTTCGGCGGCGGATTCCTTCGCCACATTCCGCACATAATAATCCACGACGGCCTTCTGCTGCTCCGGCGTGCGTTTCGGCTGCGCCAAGGCGGCGATGACATTCGCGGGAATCTTCGCCGCCTGCTGCACGCGCGCATCGCCGGTGTAGCTGAGGCGGAAGTTGCCGATCGTGTGCTGCTTGTATTCGCTCTTCTGTTCCAAGATCACGCGCAGCTTCGCGCCCTTCGGCACGGCGATGGGTGCACTGGTCAGCAGCGTGAGCGTGTGCGCTTTGTCATGCGCGCCGCCGACGGCCCAGCCTTTGCTTTTCGGAGTGAGAAACTGCGCGGCCTCGAAACCTCGCTGTGAGAAATCCGCCATCGCCGTGGTGAAACCCAGCGTCACCGGCCCGCTGACGGCGAAGGCTTTTTCCTTCTCCGGCGCGGGCGTGGGATCGCTCCTCCACACGATCTGTCGCTTCTCATCGAGCAACAGCACGCGGAAGCCATCGAGGCGTTTGCCCACATTGTCATCCGTACGATTCCACACCACCACGCGATCCACCGGCTTCGCGGCTTTCAAATCGACCTCCCACCACGGATCGTTGTCGTTCCCGCTCGTGTGCGCCACGCTGCCCTTGGCGTATTCGCCGTTCGTGTTGCCGTCGTTGGCGCGTTTGGCCGCGGCATCCGCATACATGCTGCTCTGCTTCGCCACGCCCTTCGGCGCGATGTTTTCCGCGCCGCTAAAAACCTGCACCTCGGCGAGTTGCAGCAACTTTTTCGGCCCGGGCAGCTCCACGCGCACGAATCGAGCCTGCGGAGCCGCCTTCGCATCCGGCGGCACCATCTCGGCTTTGAGTTGTGTCAGCACAAAGTTGCCGAATCCTGCCTGCGGCGCGGTTTCAAGCCGCACCGCGCTCAGTTTATCATCCGCGAGCGGCAGTTCGACCGTGTAGCTCGCGGTGTCGTTGTTTTGCGCGAGGATCACGCGGCCATCGTTTTCGATCTTCGCGCCGCTTTCGCTCACTTTTGTTGGCTTAGGACTCTGCCAGCCCAAATCGCGTGCAAAGCCGCGCTCCCAGGCATCGAGCCCCGCGAGCCATCGTGCGTCGGGCTTGGAGAATTTCGACTCCAGCGCTGCGATCTCGGCCTTCAGCGTCTCGCGCTGCCTTTTTGTCTCCGGCGTGTCAAAGCTGTGCAGCGGCACTTCGTCCTTCTTGTCGCTGTCGGCGCTTTGATTGAGGAAGGCGTAGAACTGGAAGTATTCTTTGATCGTGATGGGATCGTATTTGTGCGTGTGGCACTGGGCGCAGGCCATCGTGGTGCCCATCCACACGGCGAAGGTCGTGTTCACGCGGTCGATGATCGCCGCGTTGCGGAATTCCTCATCGTCCGTGCCGCCTTCGTTTTGCGTCATCGTGTTGCGATGAAACGCGGTGGCGATGAGCTGGTCGTCCGTCGGATTCGGCAGCAAATCGCCCGCGAGCTGCTCAATGGTGAATTGATCAAACGGCATGTTCGCATTCAGCGCGCGAATCACCCAATCGCGGTAAGCCCAAATCTCCCGCGGTTGGTCACTCGGATAGCCGGAGGAGTCCGCATAGCGCGCGAGATCGAGCCACTGCCGCGCCCAGTGCTCGCCGTAGCTCGGCTTGGCGAGGAAATGCGCGACCATTTCATCGTAAGCACTCAGCGCAGTGTGCTCGTTGTTGAGCTGGGGAAGAAAGCGGTCGAGTTCTTCGAGGGTCGGCGGCAGCCCGGTCAAATCGAGCGCGACCCGGCGAACCAGCGTGGCGGCATCAGCGCGCGGCGAAAAATGCAGTCCCTCCTTCTGCAATCGCGCCGCCAGAAACGCGTCGATGGGATTCAACTTGGAACTGCGAACCGCGAACGGCGAACCGGGAACTTCAGGACGAACGACCTTTTCATAGCTCCAGTGCTTCCCCCACTTCGCGCCCTGCTTGATCCATTCTTTTAATAGAGCCACCTGCTCCGGCGAGATCGTCTTGTGCTGCTTCGGCGGCGGCATGACCTCGTCGGGATCGGTGCTGACGATGCGTTCGATGAGGGCACTTTTCTCTGGATTTCCCGGCACCACCGCGATCGAGCCGTCGTTGCTGGCTTTCGCCGCTGCTTCCTCATCAAGACGCAGGCCCGCTTCCCGTTTCTTCTCATCCGGGCCGTGGCAGAAGAAGCAGTTCTCGCTCAGGATCGGGCGGATCTGCTTGGAAAAGTCGATCGTCTCCGCGCAGGCGGATGAAACGAGGACAAGGGCGACAAGGGGGCGGATCACGAGGCACCATACGCTCTCCAGGCCCGTTTTTTGACCCAAGGCGGAATTCTCCATCAGACTGAGCACTGAGAACAGATCGCTTTACCACTCCCTGAGTTCCGCCATACTCCGCGCTCCTTTTTCCTGCCCGCTCATGTCCGCCAAGATCCCCACTGCCGCTGAAATCCGCGCCTCCTTCCTCGATTTTTTCAAAGAGAAGCAGCACACCATCGTGCCCAGCGACAACGTCGGCTACACCAGCCGCGACGGCGCGCGCATCTTCACCAACGCGGGCATGAACCAGTTCGTGCCCATCTTCCTCGGCGAGCGCAGCGCGGATGTGGACACCTGGCCCGGCGTCCTGCACAAAGGCTTGCCCACCCGCGCCGCGGACACACAGAAGTGCATCCGCGCCGGTGGCAAGCACAACGACCTCGAAGACGTCGGCCTCGACACCTACCACCACACGCTCTTTGAGATGTTGGGGAACTGGTCCTTCGGCGACTACTTCAAAAAAGAAGCCATCGCCTGGGCCTGGGAACTCGTCATCGAACGCTGGAAATTCCCGCCGACGCGCGTGTTCGCCACCATTTATCAGCCCGACAAATCGAAGGGCGATCCCGCCGAGCGCGACCAGGAGGCCTGGGACATCTGGGCGGAAAAATTCCGCAGCATCGGCCTCGATCCCGACATCCACATCGTCAACGGCAACAAGAAGGACAACTTCTGGATGATGGGCGACACCGGCCCCTGCGGCCCATGCACGGAAATCCACATCGACCTCACCCCCGGCCCGCGCGATCTCGACGAAGCCCGCCAGCGCGAAGGCCGCAAGCTCGTGAATGGCAGCGACGCGAGCTGCATCGAGATTTGGAACAACGTCTTCATCCAATACAACGCCACGCCCGAGGGCACCTTCGAGCCGCTGCCCGCGAGGCACGTCGATACCGGCATGGGCTTCGAGCGCGTGTGCAGCATCATCCAGGGCACGAAAAACTTCACCGACTTCCAAAACGCGAAGATCAGCAACTACGACACGGACGTCTTCCGCCCCATCTTTGACGAGCTGACCCGTCTCAGCGGCAAAACCTACGCCAGCACGCTGCCGAAGGCGAACGAGCAGGGCCACGTCGTGCCCGTCACCGAGCAGGAAAAGATCGACGTCGCCTTCCGCGTCATCGCCGACCACATCCGCACGCTCAGCTTCGCCATCGCCGACGGCATCCAGCCCGGCAACAGCGACCGCAACTACACCCTCCGCCGCATCCTGCGCCGCGCCGTGAAATACGGCCGCACCCTCGATTTCAGAGAGCCATTCTTCTACAAGCTCGTCGATGTCCTCGCCGCCCAGATGGGCGATGTGTTCCCCGAGCTGCGCGTGAAGAAGGAGCAGATCAAAAGCGTGCTGAAGATCGAGGAGGAGGCGTTTAACCGGACGCTGGATCGGGGGATGGTCTTGTTTGATGAGCTATGCATTCTAATGGCAAAGCGGGCTTACGGCGTGTTCCAAAGCGACAAATCAAAGTTGGAAAAAGCATTTCGTGAACTTAACGACAGTTCCGTCTCATTCGCATTACTACGTGAACTGAATCCGAGCATAACAAGCACTTCTAAAGTTCGAGAGTTAGTGAAACGAAATCCTTTGCTCTCGGCTTCTCCATGGAAGGATTTGCAGGGTGAAGTGGAAGTTACCGAGGCCGATGTGATCGCCTTGAAGACTTTCAACGGTGAACAAGCCTTCACTCTCTACGACACCTACGGTTTCCCAATCGATCTCACCGAACTCATCGCTCGGGAGTCTGGATTGATGGTTAACATTGATGTTTTCAACAGGTGCATGGAAGAGCAGCGTGCTCGTGCCCGTGCCGCGATGAAGAAGAATGTCGTCTCCGTCTCCGAGATCGAAACGAAGGCCCCGACCAAGTTCATCGGTTACGACAACCTCGAAGCCGAAGTCAAAGTGCTCGAAGTCGTCGAGATGAAGGACAAGTCCGCCGTCGTGCTCGATGTCTCCACCTGCTACGCCGAAATGGGCGGCCAGATCGGTGACGCCGGCCAGCTCATCCTCGGTGCAAACACTTATCCCATCACCGCCACGACGAAAGTCGGCAACACCTGGCTCCACTTCCTCGGCGGCGACGAAGCCCCGCCCGTCGATGCGACCGTGAAACTCGTTGTCGATGCGCCGCGTCGTCACGCCATCGAGCGTCATCACACCGTCACGCACATTTTGCACTGGGCACTGCACGAGGTCGTCAGCAAGGACGCCACGCAGAAAGGCTCCAGCGTCACGCCGGACAAGCTCACCTTCGACTTCAACAGCGCCGCGCTCACCCCGCAGCAACTCGCCGACATCGAGTGCCTCGTGAACGAGCGCATCGTCGCGAATGATCCCGTTTCCTGGAGCGAAGTGCCTTACAAGGAGGCGCAGCAGAACAAGGGAATCATGCAGCTCTTCGGCGAGAAATACCCCGAGAACGTCCGCGTCGTGCAGATCGGCGGCAAAGCGCACGCGCTCGATGGCTGGAGCATGGAACTCTGCGGCGGCACGCACACGCGTCACACGGGCGAGATCGGCTTGTTCCGCCTCGTTGGCGAAGGAGCCGTCGCCGCCGGTGTGCGCCGCATTGAAGCCATCGCCGGCCTCGAAGCCTACCACGCCGCCAAAGCCGATGCCGATTTGCTGAAGCTCCTCGCGGGCAAAGTCAGCGCCCAAGGCGCCAGCGATCTCGAGAAGAAAATCGAAAGCCTGCTCGATCAGCAGAAAGCGCTGGAGAAGGCTCTCAAGGCGGCGCAGCAGCGCGAAGCCAGCGGCAGAGCGAAGGAGCTGCTCGCCAGCGTAGCGGAAGACGTGAGTCTTCCGACCTCGGAACGCTCACGCGTTCCGCTACTGATCGCGAATCTCGGCGATGTGGATGCGGATTACGCCATGGCCGTCAACGACGCGCTCAAGTCGCAGTTCAGCGGCATCGTCGTCCTCGCAGCGACGGGCGGCGGCAATGTCACTTTGATGGCGAATGTCGGCAAAGAGCACCAAGCCAAGGTTCAGGCTGGCAAGATCATCCAGACCATCGCCCCGATCGTCGGCGGCAGAGGCGGCGGAAAGCCCGACTTCGCCCGCGGCGGCGGCAAAGATGTGAGCAAGGTCGATGCCGCTCTCGCCGAAGCGAGGAAGTTGGTGTGAGGCAAGGAGCGACGGCATCCTGCCGTCGAGTCTTGGGATTGACGTGACGGCAAGATGCCGTCACTCCTTGCTGATGACGATCGACGAGCGCATCAAGTATTTCAATCCATTCACGGAGATCGAAAAACACACGACCGTTTTACCACACTGGGAACAACCCGACGCGACTTACTTTGTCACCTTCCGCCTCGCGGATTCTTTGCCGCGAAGGCAGCTTGATGATTGGAAGCGTGAACGTGACGCATGGATCGAGGTACATCCTCGACCTTGGGCCGACGAAATCGAACGCGAATATCACGAGCGTTTCTCTGCCACTATCGAACGTTGGTTGGATGTAGGCCATGGCAGTTGCGCACTGCGAAACACGACCTTCGCGCACAGCGTGGGTGATGCCTTGAATCACTTTGAAGGCAGCCGCTGCGTTCAGCATGCGTGGGTGGTGATGCCGAACCATGTGCATGCACTGTTCACGCTTCTCAACTGCATCATTTGCACGATCTGCTGCACTCTTGGAAGAGCTATACGGCCAGTCGCGTCCACGCAATCACCGGAGAGCAAGGTGCGCTCTGGCAACGGGACTACTTTGATCGCCTGATTCGCGACCCATCTCATTTCAACAACTGCGTGCGCTACATTCGGAAGAACCCCGCCAAGGCTCATCTGAAACCTGGGGAGGGCGTGCTTTTCGAATCAACTGCGTGCCGCGAACGGGTGACATGACAAGGAGTGACGGCATCTTGCCGTCTCGACGCTTGAAATGACGGCTGGAAGCCGTCACTCCTTGAGGGCTTCTCATGGACTGCTCCCGCACACCCACTCGTGATCCAGAAACGTGGCTCGATATGGCACCGGCGTTTTCGCAGGCGATGGCGCGGCAGGTGCGGACATGGATTCAGCGCTGGGAGCCGGACCTCTCGGAGGCGATCAAATGGCACATGCTGTGTTTCAGCGGTCGCAAACTCGTCTGCGGCCTCAGCGCGTGCAAACAACACCTCGGCATCACCTTTTTCCGCGGCACCGAGTTGCGTGATCTCACCTCTCTCTTCACGCAAGGCGAGTCGAACACGAGCATCCTCTCGATTCGCGTCACTTCACTCGATCAGCTCGACGCCCAGGCCCTACGTCGGCTCCTGCATGCGGCAGTGGCGCTCGATGCCGATGAAAGCGCGAAACCGCCACCGCCCAAAAAGCGCGCCGAATGGCCGATGCCCGACACCTTGGCCAAGGCACTGAAGAAAAACAAAGCCGCCGCTGCGAACTTCGACGCGATGTCGAAAACGAGTCAGCGCGAATACAAGGTGTGGGTCAGCACTGCGAAGCAGCCGGAGACGATCCAGCGCCGCGTCGATGAAACGATTCGCGCACTCGCCAAAGGGCGCAAATGGGCACAGCGCAAAGAGGTGTGAATGGCGACGCGCCTCCTAAGCCGTGTTTGAAAACCTCTGCCAAGCTTCTGCCGTCTGCGACTTCCAAACAGGTTATCAAACACGACCTATCGAGGCTCGCGAAATAGAGAGACATCACGCGATCCCAACGTCGGAATGCTGACGCATTCCGCTACGCCTCGTTGCGACAACTGCCAAGATTCTGACGAGTTCCTCCAGATGGTGTCGCTCTATTCTGCGATTCTCAATAGAACCACTCCACACGTGCTCAGCCACCCTGCACCGGCGGCATGAGGGCGACCTCGGCACCGTCGTGCAGCGGTGCATCGCGTTTCACGTAGGTCTGATCAATGGCGAGGAGCATGCTCGGTGCCCAGTCACACAGTTTCGGCCAGCGGTTTTCGAGGTGAGCGAGGAGATCGGCCAGCACGCTGCCGCTGGGCAATTCGACCGGAATTTCATCCGTGCCCGTGATGTCTTTCAGCACGGAAAAAAAGAGCACACGCAACTTCATGACGGCTTGTTGGGGTTCAAGATGCCAATGCAGGGCAGATTGCGAAAACGGCCCTGGTAATCCATGCCGTAGCCGACGACGAACTCGTCGGCGATTTCGAACCCCGCATCGGCGAGCGGCACTTCGCGCAGACGCTGGCGGCGTTTGCTGAGCAGGACGCAAATGCGCAGTGAGGCAGGCTGCTGGGCGAGGATGCGCTCGCGGATCACGCTGAGCGTGAGGCCGGTGTCGAGAATGTCATCGAGCAGCAGCACCTCCTGGCCGTGAAAGTCGAAATCGAGCGGCCAGTTCACCTTCACCTCGCCACTCGTCTCCGTGGTGCCGTGATAGCTGCTGGCACTGAGTGTGTGCATGCGCACCGGGAGATCGAGTTGCCGCAGCAGATCGGCCACGAAGAACAGCGCACCGTCCATCAGAGCCACCACGGTGACGGCCTTGCCCGCCAACTCCGCATTCAAGCGCAGAGCCATTTCACGCACTCGTGTGTGGATTTGCTCCGGCGTGAGCAGGATGCGTTCGAGATCGTGGATGACTCCAGTGACGGGCGAAGACATGAGAAAGCGCGATGAAGTGCGCACAGATTAGAGGGCATCGGCGGACGCGCACATGATTCTTCCTGCAGAGCGTGGGCGGCTGTGGGAAAACGAAACGCGTGATGAGAAAGTGTGAATCGCGGCTTGCCTTTCTGTATTTTCAGTTTTTAATGAAAGTGTGAGCAAGGAACAACCAGCCTGGGAAAAAGCCCGCGAGGAATTCGTGACGCAGTGGGGATCGCTGGGCACGCAATGGGGCATCAACCGCACGATGGCGCAGATTCACGCCCTGCTCATGACTGCCCCGGAGCCGATGTGCACGGACGATGTCATGGAAAAGCTGCAAATCAGCCGCGGCAACGCCCACACAAACCTGAAAGACCTCGTGGGCTGGAATCTCGTTCGCATCATCACCCGCAAAGGCGATCGCAAGGAGTATTTCGAGGCAGAGAAGGACGTGTGGAAGATTTTCGTCACCATCTCGAAGGAACGCAAACGCCGCGAGATCGAGCCCGCCATCCGCCTGCTGCGAGATTGTGCAGCGCAGACGAAGGGAGAAACCAGCGGCCCCGGACGTGAATTCAACCAGCAGATGAAGGACCTCGATGAGTTCCTCAGCTTCGGCATGAAAGTCGCCGACACCGTGATCACCATGAAGCACGCCTCCGCCCTCCAGTGGGCCATGCGCCTGCTCGGCTGATTTTTGCATGCCTTATTGTTTCATTTTTTCCTGAAAATACAGAACAAACAACCTTCTCCATCATGAACGAAAACCTCCTCGAAGTCCGCCGCATGCGCCCGGCTTCCGCGCAGACCAATCCCATCGATGGAGTGGTGGTTTGGAGTCCGGTGAAATCGCTGTGGTTCACTACGCATTGCATCATCGCTCTCGTGGGTGGCTGGTTGACCTTCAGCGCAGGTGCGGTGGCACTCAGCGCGGTGTTCACGGTGATCACCTTGTGCCTCGGACATACCCTCGGCCTGCACCGGTTGCTGATTCATCGCAGCTTCGGCTGTTCGCGCTGGCTGGAGCGTGTGCTGGTGCATCTCGGCACCGTGGTCGGCATGGGCGGTCCGTTTCGCATGCTGTACCTGCACGACATCCGCGACTGGGCGCAGCGTCATGCGAAATGCCATCCATTCTTCATCGATCAACGGCCCATGTGGCGTGATGCACTGTGGCAATTGCATTGCGAGCTGCGCTTGAAACATCCGCCGCTGTTCGAGATCGAGCCAGGAGTGCGGACCGATCGCTTTTACTGCTTCCTGCAACGCACCTGGATGCTTCAACAACTGCCGTATGCCGTGGTGTTTTACCTGTTCGGCGGCGTCGGCTGGGTGGTATGGGGCATCTCGGTGCGCATCGTCGTCTCGCTGATCGGACACTGGCTCATCGGCTACTTTGCGCACAATCACGGCGAACGTGACTGGCACCTGAACGGCCACGCAGTGCAGGGCTACAACCTCCCGCACCTCGGCCTCATCACCATGGGTGAGTGCTGGCACAACAACCACCACGCCTTTCCTGAATCCGCCCGCCTCGGCCTTACGCACGCACAGCACGATCCCGGCTGGTGGGCACTGCGTGCCATGCAGCACCTCGGCCTGATCACACAACTCAAACTGCCCGCCGACATGCCGCCACGGCCTGAACGCATTCCTCTTCCACTCAACCCAACCCACGCACCACCATGAACGAAACCGTCTTCACTTACAGTCTCTACCTCATCCTTGCCGTCAGCATGACGGTCTGGGTGGCGCGGACCCTCCATAAAAACGGCCGCATCTTCCTCGTCGATTGCTTCCACGGGAACACGGAACTCGCCGATAGCGTCAATCACCTGCTCGTCGTCGGTTTCTACCTCGTGAACATCGGCTTCGTGTCGCTGTATTTGAGAACGACAGAGGAAATCATCGGCGCACGCGGTGTCTTTGAGGCGCTGAGCGGCAAAATGGGCGTCGTGCTGCTGGTGCTCGGCGGCATGCACTTCTTCAACCTCTGCGTCTTCACCAAGATGCGCCGCCGCGCCACGCTCGCCCATCTGCCGCCGCCGATTCCGTCGGTGAAACGCGTCAGCAAGACACACAACATGCTCGACACGCTGTGATTCACCATATGCACGCGCCCATGAGCTATGGCATGCTTTGCGGCGTCGAGGTGAAACCCCGTTTGCACAAAATCCCGTGGCTGTGGTGTAATTAGGCGATGCTCTTCCGCCGCTGTTCCGCCGTCATTGTTTTAGCGCTCACCCTTCACGCTGCGGATGACTCGCTGCGACTCGTGCGTGAAACGGATGCGCTGACACCGGAGCAGGAGCGCGCGGGGTTTCATGTTCCCGCTGGCTTTGAAGTCCAACTTTTCGCTGCCGAGCCGTTGATCAACAAGCCGATCAACCTGGCCTTCGATGCGCGCGGTCGCTTGTGGGTGTCATCGACGGTCGAGTATCCGTACGCCGCAGACAAGAAACGCTGGTCTGATGCGCAAGGCACGCGCGTCAAAGACAGCCGTGATGCCATCAAGATTCTCGAAGACACGAACGGCGACGGCAGAACCGACAAAGTGATCGATTTCGCCGATGGGTTGAACATTCCCACCGGCGTCGTCCCCTGGCACAAACCTGAACACAAGGCTGGCTGCATCGCGTGGAGCATCCCGAACATCTGGTACTTCGCCGACACCGATGGCGATGACCAAGCCGACGTGCGCGAAGTGCTCTTTGGCCCGCTCGGTTATGAAAAAGACACGCACGGCATGTGCAGCAGCTTTCGCCTCGGCCTGGATGGCTGGATTTACGCGACGCACGGCTTCAACAACACCAGCAAGTTCAAGGCGAAGGACGGCAGCACGCTCGAACTGCATTCCGGCAACGTCTTCCGCTTCAGACCGGACGGTTCTCGCGTCGAAGCCTGGACGCACGGCCAGGTGAATCCGTTTGGCCTGTGCTGGGATCGCTACGGCAATCTCTACAGTGCCGACTGTCATAGCTCACCGATCTACCAACTCATTCGAGGCGCGTGCTATCCGAGTTTTGGCAAACCGCACGATGGCCTCGGCTTCGCGCCGGTGATGTGCGCGCACAGCCACGGTTCCACCGGCATCTGCGGCATCGTTTACATCGATGGCGGCGTGTGGGGGCCGGAATGGGACGATCACATGCTCGTCGGCAATCCCGTCACTTCGAAAGTAAATCACGACACGGTCACCTTCACCGGCTCCACGCCAAAAGCCAACGAACAGCCCGACTTCATCACCAGCGACGATCCGTGGTTCCGCCCCGTCGATCTCCAGCTCGGCCCCGACAACGCGCTCTACATCGCCGACTTCTACAACAAGATCATCGGCCACTACGAAGTGCCGCTCGATCATCCGGGTCGCGACAGAAAGCGCGGAAGAATCTGGCGTGTGGTGAAGCAATCCGGCAGCACGCCACGCCAGCCCGTTTCACTTCCAGATCTCAGCGACTGGCGCAGCGCACTGCAAAGCACGTCTGCCATCACTCAGCGTGCCATGCTCGCCAAAATGCTCGATGCGCCGCAGCTCGAAGCCTTGCCGCTGCTCCTGCATAATGTCGCGCAGGTTCAGGCATCCGATCTCAGTCTGGCGCTCGCATATCGAATCGCGATCCGCGATCATCTGAAACTCCCCGGCGCATTCGCGGTGGTGGATGAGTCGCATTTCAAAAAGGTCATCGACATCGCAACCGCCGTTCCCACCGCCGAAGCGGCAGCATTTCTCCTTCAACGCCTTCAGGACGGACACAACGTCACGGCGGCCATCCTCAGTCACATCGCCCGTCACGGCGATCCTGCCCTTCTCCCCAAAGCGCAGGCTATCGCCAGGCAGGCTGCGCTGCAAAAGCCCGCGGCGTCACTCGCATTCCTCACCGCGCTCAACGATGGACTCAGCGAACGGGGAGCGCCTGCGAATGCGGAGCTGCTGCATTGGGCGCAGGAGTTGGCAACGCAGCTTTTGAGCGAGATGGACAAGAAACCGGAAGCGGCGTGGATTCCGGTTGCGGCCACAGACCGTGCACCGAAGTGGGCGCTGCGCACGCGCAAATGCGCGGATGGCACGGAGGCGCAGGTGTTGCAGAGCATGAGCAAGGGCGGCGGCGATGAGGAGAAGCGAACAGGGGTTTTGAAATCGAAAACTTTTGCTGCGCCTGCGAAACTTGCGTTTTGGATCAATGGACACTGCGGGTTTCCGAAATCGAAGTCGAATGACAAGAATCTCGTGCGTGTGGTGGAGGTGAAAAGCGGCGAAGTGCTCGCGCGCGTGTTCCCACCGCGCAATGACGTGTGCCAGCGCGTCGAACTCGATCTCGCGAAACATGCCGGGAAGCCCGTGCGGCTCGAAATCGTCGATGGCGATGATGGGAAAGCCTTTGCGTGGCTCGGCGTGACCCGCATTGAGCCCGCCGTGATCAGCGTGAATGATTTCCAAAGCGAAGACAGCACGCGCAGCGCGCTCAAAACACTCGCGGTGATGCTGCAACACACAGCCCCTGCTGCCTTGCGTGAAAAACTCACGGCTTATCTCCCACCACGGCCCGCGCCGCCGCCGTTGCCTGTGTCCGCAGAGCAACGCAAGCAACTCGACACGCTCATCGCGGCCCGTGTGAAAGCCTACGCGAAGGCCAAACCCGATGCGGCGGCTGGGAAGGCTGTGTTTAAGACGCATTGCGCCGTGTGTCATCAAATCGGCGGCGAGGGTGGCTTGATCGGCCCGCAGCTCGACGGCATCGGTGTGCGCGGTGCGGAGCGTTTGTGCGAGGACATCCTCGATCCGAATCGCAACGTCGATGCGCATTTTCATTTGCACACGCTCACGCTGAAGGACGGCACGACGATGAGCGGCTTTCTCAAAGGCGAAGCAGGCCAGGTGCTCATCCTCGCCGATGCGGCAGGGCAGGAGCACCGCGTGTCGAAGCATGATCTCACCCGAGACGAGACCACGCCGATGTCGCTCATGCCGCCGACGTTTGGGCAAACGCTCGATGAAGCGAGTTACCGCAACCTGCTGAGCTATCTGCTCTCACAGGCAGCGGCGCGGTGAACGAGTGGACAGGCCGGCGCGCGCCGCCTGTTCAGCCTGGGATGGGGCGGCCTTCTTCTGCGTCGAGCAGATCGAAGAAGGTCACGATGTCATCACGATGGGCCAAGCCAGCCTCTGCTTTCTGCACTTCCAGTCCTTTGGAGGCAGCGTCGCGCCAACCGCGTTTAAACATGAACCCGTTCCAGATTTCAATCTGCTCAGCCGAGGGACGCTGGCCGTTTTGGCAGCACCATTCGAGGATTTCTTCATCCGTGCCGCCTTCGAGTGTGCGCTGAGTCAGCGCGTGGAAATCCACGCCGAGAAATTTGCACACGCGCTCGTCAAAGGTGCGATTGCCAGGCATGTAGCCGAGGTGGTAGCCCTCGGGCAGTTTGCCTTCTCGCGCGTTGAGACGGATTTTATCGAGGATGCGGCCGAAGACATAAATGCCGCCGACCATGTCGCGAGGGGAGCGAATGGGAAAGGACATGCGCCTCCATAGCGACGCGGAAGCGCATGGTCAAATCACTCCGCTTTCTTCTTCTTTTTCCCTTTCCCTGCGCCCTTGCCCGGCGCTTGCGCGACTTTTTCTCCGGGCTTTGGCAGCGTGGCCTTCACGCTTTCCCATTCCGGATTCTGCGTGGCTTCGCGGATGGAGAAGTTGCGGAAATCGACGGACTGCCCCGAGACGGTAAGGCCGGGCGCTGCTTTGACTTGGGTGAACAGCGCATCCGCGCCCCATGCGACTTGGTCATCCACTTTGCCAAGCATCAGATCACCCACCATTTCCAGACGCACCTTATGCCAGCCCTCGCCGAGTTCTGCCGGGAAGCGGGCAAAGACCACCGCTTTGTCCGGCCCTTGGTGATCGTTGTCATCGCGCTGAATGGTGATGGAGTGCTGCGTGATCGAGATGCGCGCCATGTGATCTTTCACTGCGTTGATGGAAAGACTGGTGCTGCGTGCGCCCGCCAGTTTGAACTCATATTCGACCACGAAATTTTGCAGCTTGTTGGGCAAGCGGAGAACGGCACCGTGCTTGTCCGCCTCAAGCTCTGAGCCGCGCACGACGCCATCCGCGAGTTCCCATTTCCCTTTGATCGCACGCCATGGCGCGGTGGGCGTGGCGTCGAACTTGCTCTCGAAGATGACTTTGCCGGGGACGGCGAGCAGTGGCTTGTCAGCGGCGCGGGCGGTGAAAGCCGTGGAGGCGAGGAGGAAAGCGAGCAGCGAGAAGTGTTTCATAAGGCCGTGGGAACGAAGGGCCGCCCGCCATGTTGCGAGAAAATCATCGCCTCATGCGCAGAATCTTGTTCTGCGTGATGCCCAGCTTCATCACGTTTTGTGCATTCATGATGCGAGGTGTATCCTCCGCCAGCATTGCATGCACGCCGACACGCCCACATCTGCTGAATGGTTGGAGAAAAACATCATGGCACCGCCGCTCGTCGTGCCGGACTGCTTGGCGGCGTGGCAGACACAGCGCAGAGAGATTCGCGCCCGGCTTGAGGCATTGCTCGGTGACTTGCCGCCGCGACCACCGATCTCTGCGTTTCAAACGATCGCACGGGAGGATCGAGGCGATTATTTTCAGGAGACGATTCAATTCGACAATGCTGCGGGCGAAGTGGTGAAGGGCCTTGTGTTTGTGCCGAAGATCGCCACCGCACAGCATCGAGTGCCTGCGATTTTGTATTGCCACTGGCACGGTGGGCAATACGACCTCGGCAAAAGCGAACTCCTGGGCACACAAGCAGCGCCGGTGCCTCCGGGGCCGACACTGGCACGCGCGGGTTATGTCGTGCTCGGCATCGACGCACCATGTTTTGGCGAGCGCCATGGCTGCTGTCCTGACGGCTCTCAACATCGCGGAGCCGAAGGAGAACTCACCGCAGCAAAATTTCATCTCTGGGCTGGGCGCAGCCTGTGGGGCATGATGCTGCGGGATGATCTCACGGCGCTGGACTACCTCTGTTCACGTCCCGAAGTGGATGCGACACGCATCGGCGTGACGGGCATCAGCATGGGTGCCACGCGCAGTTGGTGGATCATGGCACTCGATGAACGTCCGCGCGCAGCGGTGTGCGTCGCCTGCATGACGCGATATGAAGAACTCATCCGCAGTGGTAGGCTCGACGCACACGGCATCTACTACTTCGTGCCTGGCATGCTGCGGCATTTTGATGCAGAGGCGGTGATCGCTCTCGCCGCGCCGCGTGCGCTGATGTTCATGACGGGCGATCAAGATGAAGGCTCGCCAATCGCAGGCGTGCAGTGCCTCGGCGAAATCGTCCGCAGCGTTTACGCGCTTCATGGCGCAGCGGCACAGCACCGTTTTGCCAACGTCATCTATCCCGGCGTCGGCCACCGCTACCTGCCCGAAATGTGGGAGGAGACGCTGCGGTGGATGGCGCGCTGGCTGTGATTGCTGCCAGCGCGCACCTGATGCTGTCAGATCACAGGATCAATCACTCATCCTGCGCGGTGCATTCCGCCACGCGTTTCGAGGTGAAGCCGTCGGTGAGGAGTCCTTCCTGGTATAAAGTTTCGATTTGCCGCAGACGCCCGGCGACCTGGCTCTTGGTGAACTTGGCGGTGCTGCCCGCGAGTTTCTTCTTCGCCTCCGCAATGTCCGCGGGAGAGGCGGGCGGCATCACCCGCTTGGGCGCGGGTTTGTTTGCGGGATCATAGACCAGCGCCTTCAAATCCGGCGCGGGCACGAGATGTCGCCAGAGGAAGGCCTGCATGCGATCTTCGCAGGGCACGGCGTCGCGCTGCAAGGGCGGCTGGCCCTGCGCCAACTGGGCTTTTCCGGTCACGATGAGGTCGATGGGCTTGCCGGTGACGGGCAGATCACACTTCAACGCGAGGCGCACGACGCTTTGCGTGCCGCTGAGCGTGACGGGTTTGCAGGTGACGCCTGCGGGCGGATTTTTCAGCTCCAGGGTGATGGGGCCGGTGAAGCCGTCCATGCGCTGCACATAGACGGCGATGCTGCCGGAGCCGCCGCTGGTTTTTGAGCGCAGGGTGATGCTGGAGGGCACGGTGCGCAGCGCGAAGTCCGGCCGCGCCGCGCTGATGCGCAGGCGGTAGCCGTATTCCTCCCCGCCGGAGCGCACCGTGTCGCCGATGTGAACGCGATACGCGCCATCGGCAGGCAGCTTGAGCGTGGCATAGGAGTCGGCGTGGTGCGTGTTCACGCCATTGCCCGCGTCCTCGTGGTCGTCGTTGAGCGCGAGCACTTTTCCGTCCGCGCCGGTGATCTTGAGCACGGAATCCACCGGTGAGTCGAGCCTGCGCGCCAGAACCTCGGCGACGATTTCCTGGCCGGCGCGTCCCTGGAACTCAAACACGTCCCAGTCGCCGCGTTTGCCGATGCGGCCGTTCACGATGATGGGGAGCGTGATCTTTTGCGGCGTGGCGGCTTCGTTCGGCTCTTTGTCCAGTGTCTCCGGCAGCGTGTCGAGCGCGAAGGGCACGGCGTTTGACACGACGCCTTTGGCGATGGCGGCGACGCTCTGCACGCCCGCGCCTGCGTCCTTGGCGGGCTGTTTCAAAACCGCGCCTTCGAGATTCCAGCCCTGCATCTTGAGCTGATGCACCTCGCCCACGGCTCCACCGAGCGGGAAGACGCTGGTGAGATACGGCCCCTCACTGACGGTGATGCGATAGACGAAGTCCTCGCGCCCGCGATGAATCGCGTCGGAGATGGCGGCCACATACTCGCCATCGGCAGGCACTTCAAAGAGCACGACGGGGTCCGGCTTGAAGCGGAAGTCATCCTGATAGGCGATCTCCCTGCCCTTGCTGTCATACAGCGCGAGCACGGGCTGGAACCAGCCCGGCACGGCATCGGCGATGAAGGGCACGAGCTGCCGGGCGAGCGCGGAGACGACGAGGCGCTGGCCTTTGCGCGCGGTGAAGCGGTAGCGGTTCACCTCACCGGAGGCGATCTGGCCATTCAGCGAGCAGGGCGGTGTGACGCGCACTTCTTCCTCCTCCGGCGGCCGTTTGCGCAGGGCGAGATGCTCCTTGCCGAGCACCTGGAACTCCGCGGTGAGCATCGGCTTGCGCGTGTGCTCAGGAAACTGCCCGACATGAAAGGCGAGCGGATTGGACACGCCCTGCGGAGTGACCAGGCGCAGATCCCGCCGCCCCGGCGCGGCGTCTTTGGCGATGGTGAAGTCGAGGAAGACGAGACCAGCCAGCGCGTTGCTGGCGGGCCGCAGCGCGTATTCCTCGATGCGTTTCTCGATGCGCGCGATGAGGTCGTCCGTGGCGGGGTCGGGCGTCTTGGCGTCCTTCCGCGCCGCTTTCAGATCGCGCAACTGCTCCCGCAGCAGCGTGATCTCCTGCGGGCCGATGCGCTTGAAGCAACGGTCCACCTTCGCCGACACGCCGCCGCCGGTGACGATGACGCCGGTGACATCGTCGAGTGACTGGCCGCCGATTTTCACCGCAAAGGTGGTGCCCTGCTGTCCGCCCGCTGGGTAAACGAAGCCCATGTAGGGCCGCGATTGGGCTTTCACTTTCGGGGCTGCGAGCGCCATCACTGCGGTGGCGGCGAGCAAGGCGGATACCAGGGTTATTTTCATGGCAGCGGGGGTTACATGATTTCCGTGAGCAGACCGGCGGACTTCACGCCCGTCTCGCCGTAGGGCAGGACGTGCGCCTCAAAACCCATGGGGTGCGGCAGCTTTGCGCGCGGGTCGATGCCGGCGAGCTGATACACGCTGCCGAGCAGATCGACTGGATACACGGGCCGGTCCTTGACCTCCTCCGCCTTCGCGTCCGAGGAGCCGACGACATGGCCGCCTTGGAATCCGCCGCCGGCGACGAGCACGGAGAAGACTTTGCCGTGATGATTGCGCCCGCCATTCCACGGCGGCTGCCAGTCGATCTTCGGCCCGCGGCCAAACTCGCCGCAGCACCACACGAGCGTGCTGTCGAGCAGGCCGCGCTCTTTGAGGTCGAGCAGCAGCGCGGCGAGACCTTCATCCAGTTGCGGAGCCTGGCGGCCCATGGTCTGGAAATGGTTGCTGTGCGTGTCCCAGCCGCCGGGATAGTTGATGACGATGTAGGGCACGCCCGCCTCCACCATGCGCCGCGCGGCGAGGCAGTCCTGGCCGAAGGTGTGGCGGCCGTAGCGGTCGCGCAGCTCCGGCTTTTCCTTGCTGAGATCAAAGACCTCGCGGCCTTTGCCGAGGATCATGTCGTAGGCTTCGAGCTTTGCCTGCTCGGAGGAGATGATCTGCGCGTCACTTCCCGCAGCCTGGCGCAGCGTGTCCATGCGTGCGAGCAGATCGCGCCGCGCCTGCTGCCGCGTGTCGTTGATGCTGCGGGAGACGACGCCCTCGACCTCGAAGCGCGAGGCATTCGGATCACCGCCGGTGGCAAAGGGCTTCAACTTCGCGCCGAGGAAGCCTTCCTCTGAAAAGCGTCCCTGCGGCTGCGTGAGCACGACATACGGCGGCAGCACGCCCTTGTAGCCTTTGCTGCGGAAGTAGGAGAACACCGCGCCCACGCTGGGATACGCGAGCCGCTCTCCCGGCTGGTGCGCGGTCTGCACGAGATATGCGGCGGTCTCGTGGCCGTTGTTGCCGTGCGTCATGCTGCGGATGAGGGAGAACTTGTCCGCCTGCTTCGCCAGCTTCGGGAACCACTCGCTGACCTGAATGCCGGCCACGTTGGTGGAGAGCGGCGTTTTCATCGGCCCGTTGTAGTCGTAGCCCGCGTCGGGTTTCGGATCCCAGGTGTCGTTGTGCGACATGCCGCCCCAGAGGAAGACCTGGATGACAGACTTTGCCTTCGTCTTGATCGGCGCCACCGGCAGGGCTTGCGGCGGCGGAGGCGCGGTGGCTGCGCGTGCGCTGGAGAGCAACATTCCGGCGGTGCTGAAGAGACCGACCTGCATGGCATCGCGCCGCGAGACAGAGCGGCTCAGAGTCATGCCGAGAGAGGCGAGTCCGGTGAACTCGTCATAAGGGTGGAGGGACGGCTGCATGGTTTTGGATGGGGGTGGGTGTTAGTGGCGGAACAAAAATTCGCTGCTGTTGATGAGTGACCACGCGATGTCGATCCAGTCCTCGTGGCGCTTCGCCGTGCGCGGCTTGCCTGCTTTGTTCAAACCGCCGCGCGGCTCGCCATAGGACAGCGCCTGCTCCTTCTCGGCGGCAGTCGGTCTGCGAGAGAGGATGGTGAGGTAGAGATCCTCGACTTTCGCCTCCGGTGTTCCCTTGGCGGCGAGCAGTTCTTTCAATCCGGGGCCGCTATCGAGCTTCTTCTGAATCTGGCTGGAGTTCAGCAGATGTAGCCACTGCGGAGCGATGAACTTGTTGGAGCGCTCATCTTCCATCCCCGTGGCGCGTGCCGATCGGCCAAAGAGCGCCAGAAAGGGACTCGTGATGCTGCCATCGCCGATGGACATCGCCGGCTCGCCCTGCGGGATGTAGGTGAAGGGCTCGGGAATCGCGCTGGTGTAAAGCTCCGTCGTGGCGGTGATCTTGTTGATCGCATCGATGAGCAGCTCCGCCTCCAGCCGCCGCAGCGGGTAGCGGGCAAAGTGAGCCTGCGCTTTGATGCCGTTGCTGAGCGAGGACGCCTGATAGGTGTTCGAGTTCAAGATCAGCCGGTAGAGCTGCTTGAGATCGTATTTCGCCTTCACCAGCTCGCGCTCCAGATAGGCGAGCAGTTCAGGATTTGATGCCGGATTGCCCTCGCGGATGTCATCCGCCGGCTGGATGACGCCCTGGCCGAGCAGCCACGACCACACGCGGTTGGCGATGTTGCGCGTGAACCACGGATTCTTCGGCGTGATGAGCCAGTCGGTGAAAACCTCACGCGGATCGCGCTCATCGGAGAGCTTCACCTTCGTGCCATCGGGAAACACCGCCTCTCCCGTCGCAGGCAGCGCGGGCGTGCCCTCGGCAGCGAGGGTGACACCCTGCGCGGGAGCAGCCGGTTTGCCGATCTCGTCGATGGAGGCCTTTCCAGGCGCGATGTTGCCCGCCTGCGTGTGCGTGCCGACGGGATCCCAGAAGACATATTCCTCCTTCCACTCGCTGGTGGGCTTGTAGCCGACCTGTGCAAAGAAGCGCGCCATGCCCGCCAGCTTCTCCGGCTTCCATGCGTCAGTGCGCACGCCCATGAAGGTGAGCGCCACGGCGGAGGCGATGCCATCCGGCGTGCGGCTCTGCATCGCGCGATAAAAATTCACCGGTCCGACGCGGAAGTTGCTGCCGCTCGAGGTCAGCAGCTCGCGCACAAACTGGTCATACGGCATGTTGTCCGCCAGAGCCGTCATCACCCAGCGGTGATAGGCCTGCGCCGCGTTCGGCCACAGGTTGACGGGGAACTCCGCCTTGATGCGCAGCAGATCGCTCCACTTCATCGCCCAATACACCGCGAACTCATCGCGCTGAAGCAGGTGGTCGATCAAAGCGCGGCGCTTCTCCGGCTTTGCATCGTCGATGAATGCCCGCGCCTCCTCTGCTGTCGGCAGCGTGCCGATGATGTCGAGAAAGGCGCGCCGCACGAACACGGAATCCGAGCAGAGCACGGGCTTCACGCCGAGCGGAGCCAGCCTGGCCATCACCAGGCGATCAATCTCACCGGCTGGCGTGACGGGTGCCGTGCTCTCATAGACAGCGCCGGGCGCAGGCGGCGGCGGTGGTGGCTTTGCTGCGGGCGGGGGCGCGACAACGGCTTTGACCGGCGGCGGCATCGGCGGCGCGGGAACGGCGGGCGCTTTGCTGGCCACTGCGACGACAGGTGCTGCGGCCTTCGCTGCCGGAGCTTTGGTGACTGCGGGCGCAGACGCTTTCGGAGCTGCGGCGGGCGCGGGTGCTTTTACCGCAGGCGCGGCAGGCTTGGGCGCGGAACGGGCTGCATCTGCCGCGTGAGAAACATCAAGCGCGATCAGCAGTGGGAGAAGGCATGCAGGTTTCATGATTCGCATCGAGTTTTTTTTGCCGTGTCAGGAATGAAGGCGCACTTGGGGGCAGCGCGGTCCATGCGCGTGGGGTCGCGATATAAAACGCTGCAACCCTCTCTCCGATTTTTGCGGGTACTAACCCTCGATTGTCCTGGCAGAGCGCGCTTTTGAAGTCGTGAAATGGCGGCCACACGCTGTCTTGTTCAGAGCAGATCGTGGCGCGCGCTTTCATAAATCCTTCTTCTTGAAAAGGCGCACGGCCAACCCCAGCGGCGCGAGAATCCACACCACGAGCACGCTCAGTGTGAGCGCCATGCCGAGGCCGGAGCCGAAGAACTCCTCCATCACCGCGCCGGTCATGCCCATGAGCGCGGAGACATCCATTTGCAGCATCACGAAGGTGCGGGCGAGGTCGATGGGATTGAGCGCGAGGAGGGCGATGACGGCTTTCTCCAGCGGGTAATCCTGAAACGTGAAAAGCACGAGCAGCAGGATGCCATCGTAGAGCAGCGCGAAGAAAAACCACTGCAACATCGCCACGCCCATGCCGCGCGCCTTGTCCCGGCTGCACACCGCGCCGAGGAAGGCGAGCGCGGTGAAGGAGAAGGTCAGCAGCAGCCCGGCGAGCAGGATGCAGCCGCCGGTGAGACTGCCATCATACGCGGCCACCGGCAGTCCGACGCCGACAAGCAAGGCCAGGCTGAGCGCGAGGCTCACGCCGAGGTATTCGCCGCGCAGAATGGTGCTGCGGCGCAGCGGCTGGGTGGAGAGCAGTTCGATGAACTCGTAAGAGTTGTAGTAATGGATGGTGGCAAAGATGAGGCTGGTGAGCGGCACCAGCATGAGCACCATGCTGAGGATGCTGGCGAGGCTCTTTCCCGTGTCCGCATCCATGTTGAAAAGGCCGATGCTGGCAGCGGCGAGAAACACGGTGTAGGCCAGCACCACGCGGCTGCGCAGGATGTCGAGCAGGACGTGTTTGACGATCTTGAGCATCATGACTCTGAGTGGGTGGATGCCTCGCGCATGAGACGCGCCATGAGGCGGCCGAGGCGCTCGCCGCCGCTCTCCTCCCGCAGCTCGGTGATGGGCCGGCAGAAGCGCAGGCGGCCCTCGATGAGGAAGATGACATCGGTGGTCATGTCCTCCAGGTCGCTGAGGATGTGGGAGGTCAGCAGCACGAGCTTTCCACGGCGGCGCTCGGCATTGACCTTCTCCTTCAATATCTCGACGGAGACGGGATCGAGTCCGGCGGTGGGCTCATCGAGCACGATGACCTGCGGATCGAAAAAGAAAGCGGCGCAGGCGCTGACCCGCTGGCGCGTGCCGCCGGAAAGCGTGCGCATGGGCTTGTCAGCGATGCGGCGCATGTCAAAGGACTCCATCAGCTCCTCATCACGCTTTTGCGAGGAAGGACGAAGCTCCGAAAGCATGTCAAAGAGCTGCGCCACACGCATGTTGTCCGGATAACGCCCGATCTGCGGCATGTAGCCGATGCGCGAGCGCAGCTCCGGCGTGCGCAGCAAATCCGCGCCATCGAGCGTGACACTGCCGCTGTCCGGGATCACCGTGCCGAGCAGGCATTTGATGAAGGTGGTCTTTCCTGAGCCGTTCGGCCCGATGAGGGAAAAGGCATGCCCTCCACTCATCGTCACGCCGAAGTCATCGAGCACGCGGAGGCGTCCGAAGTTTTTGGTGATGCCAGTGGCGGTGATCATGCGCGTTTGGGAGTTGTTCGGGTCGTTCCTGACCCGTCGTCGGCGGGGGGACAGGAAAGACCCGCAGTTCAGTTGGAAGGCTGCAGCAGCACGCCGTCAACGACATGCACGATGCCGTTAGCCGCTGGAATGGTGGCAATAATGCTGGCGTTGCCGTTGAGCGTGATCTTGCCGTCCTTGCTGGCGATTTTCACGTTGCCGCCATTCGCCATGCCGAGGCTCATGCCATCCTTGAGCATCTCCGGCTTGTAAGTGCTCACGGCCACATGGTATTCGAGAATGTCACGCAGCTTGTCCTTGTTCTCAGGCTTCACGAGCGTCTCGACAGTGCCTGGCGGCAGCTTGTCAAACGCAGCGTTGGTGGGTGCGAAAACCGTGAACGGACCGGCGTTCGAGACGACATCAAGATATTCAGCCGCTTTGAGCGCTGCGACGAGCGTGGTGTGATCTTTGCTACTTGAGGCGATGCGCGGGATGTCGGGCTTTGAGTCGCTGTCCTGCACGGCGGACTGACCGGCGGCAGGTGCTTCAGAACTCGCGCCGGAGGCGGGAGCCGGGCTGCTGGAGTCTCCACACGCGGCGAGGAACAGCGCGAGGGAGCCAATGGCGATGAGGCGATGTGTTTTCATGGCTGGGGTGGTCGTTTGGACTGGGAGAGCAGGGCTGCGGGCATGGGATGCGGCCGCATGACGGGAGCGCTGTCGATGACGCTGTCCGGCGTGATGGAGGGGAATGCCTTCTCTGCGCGGTCGAGCAGGCGCACCATAAAGCTGTGCATGAGGAAGAGGGAGGCGGGGACGCGCTCGGTGAGGATGGCAAAGAGGCTCACCGGGCGGAAGGGCACGTCGCCGGTGCCGTCGCGGCGCAGGTCGTAGCCCTCGTAGCGGTCCCAGTAGTTGCCGGAGAATTCATGATCGGCGAGATCGCCGTTGGTGCCCACATCGAAGGAATTGCGGGTGAAATTGTTCGCGGTGAAGCGGTTGTCGCTGCCGTTGGACATGATGCGCAGCGCCCAGCCGTTTTCGCGGAAGTGATTGCGCTCAAAGCGCACGCGGTTCGCGCCCTGCGAGTAGAGGCCGGTGGAGTTTTTGTCGAAGAAATTGCCGGCGACCTCGCTGTCGGTCACGTCCTTGATGAGCAGGCCGTAGGAGGAGCTGCCCCAGTTTTGGTCAAAGACGTTGTCCCGCATGGTGACGGCGCGGGAGTACATCACGGCCACGCCCGCGCCGTTGCGGGTGAAGCGGTTGGCGTGGTAAACACTGTGATTGGAAAACATGAAGTGCAGGCCGTAGCGCATGTTGTTCTCGACGATGTTCTCTTCCATGAGGGACATGGAGGCATGCTCGAGATAGATGCCGTCGCGATGGCCGGAGACGCGGTTGCCTTTGACATGGACGCCCATGCAGCTCCAGAGATGGATGCCGTTGCCGCTGTTGATCTCGAGATCCGAGAGTCCGCGCAGGGTGTTCCCGCTCACGATGCCGCTGCCGGCCTTTGAGAGGTAGATGCCGTAGTCGCAGTCGATCAGCTCGTTTCCCTCGATGATGAAAGCCTGTGCCTGGTCCACAAAGATGCCTGCGAGCTCCCGCGTGCTGGAGCGCCCGCCGTTGATGATTTTGAATCCGCGCACGGTGACGCCGACGGCGGCGATGCGGAGGATGGGATGCTTCAGCTCTCCGTCGAGCACCGGCTTGTCCACGCCTTCGAGCACGAGCGGCTTGTCCACGCTGATCTGGCCCTCGCGGTACGTCCCCCCCGTCACTTTCACCGTGTCTCCAGGCCTTGCGGCGGCGATGGCGGCCTTGAGAGTGGCATGTGTCCGGCCCGCGCCGACTTCCAGCACCGCAGCGCGGCCCGTCTGCATGAGCAGCATCATGCACAACCCTGGAAAGATGGCTTTCATGGGAGATCAGTTTTCCGTGACCACTTGCGGCCAGGAGGATGCCTCGCCCTCGCCCGTTTTTGCCTTCACGGCATCGCGCTCCGCCGCAGTGGCAAAGGCGGGCGTGTTGCTGGCCATCGGGCTTTTGATGGCGCCGCGCAGAAAGAAGGCGCTCTGCACGGGGATGAAGACGTTCGGGCGGTTGAAGTCGCCCACATAGCGCTCGTGGATGTCATTTTCGATGAGCGCGCCGTCTTTGACATAGTCATGCATGCAGCAGAGGTCGTCGAATTTGAACACGCGGCCCTTCTTTGTGACGATCTGGCAGCCGAAACGCTGGTCGCTGATGGTCATGCGGCAGCTTTCGCACTCGTCCTTGCCGTAGCGCATCGGCTCGGGGCCGCGCTCGCAGCTCGGGAGCAACACGGTCAGCATGGAGAGAACGGTGGCGGCCTTCGTGGCATCCACGAAACTGCCGGAGGTCTTTTTCTTTCTCCCACGCAAAAACTGTTCCCAGCCGAGCAGCACACCGGAGAGCACGCCCGAACCGATCATGATGCCGCCGCCGATGTCAGGGCCGGAATAGGCCACGAAGTTCAGCAGCGCCTTGTAACCGATCAGCGGCGGCTGGTAGGACATGCCGGGCACCTGGATGGCGGCGTGGGGATCGAGATTGTGTCCATACTCGTAGCTCCAGCGGTAGAAATCCGCCAGCCCGGCCAGAGCGCCGAGTGCCAGCACGATGACATAAACCCAAAGCCAGCGCCGCGTGCCCATGATCGCTGAAAAGACCCCCAGCGCGATCAATCCACCCATGACATAAATCATGAACTGAAACTCCGGGAACATCTCTTCGCGGATCATCGCCATGCCGATGTAATGGTTGAGGCCGTTGATGATGTCGAAGGCTCCGGAGAGATGATCGATCCAGATTTTCATGTTCAGCCCTTCAGGATACTGCGGCGCCCAGAGCTGAATCTGCCACAGTGGGACGAAGTAGGCGCTCACCATCGCCAGAACGGCAGTGAGATGCAGGAGTCGTGAGATGGGATGGAGACGGTTCATTTTCGTTCGAGGTGTGGAGCCTCCGTGCCCTCCGCCTTCAGGGGCGGAGGGAGGAGTTGATGGAGAGGCGTGCGCGGCTTATTCCGCGACGGATTTCACCGGGACGGAGCTGCGGGTGCAGGCGTTGCTGCGGGAGCGGGTGCGGGGTTCGGTGCTGGCGGCGCAGCGGGTGCAGGAGCTGGGGCTGGGACGGGCGTAGCGGGTGCTGGGGCTGGCGCGGGTGCTGGTGCTGGCGCGGGTGCTGGGGCTGGCGCGGGTGCAGGAGCCGGCGCGGGTGCTGCGGCAGGAGCTGGCGGCGTCGCGGGTTTAGGTGCTGGCGCAGCCTTCGCAGTGGTCATCTTGTCGCCCAGGCCCCATTTCAGCGGCACGTTCGCCTCTGGCGGGGAGACGCGGACATAGCCCTGCATCTCTTGGTGCAGCGCGGAGCAGAAGTCCGTGCAGTAGAAGGGAATGACGCCCACGCGGTCTGCGGTCCATTTCAATGTCTGCGTCTCGCCGGGCATGATGAGCAGTTCGGCAGCCTTTGAGCCTTTGATGACGAAGCCGTGCGGCACGTCCCAGTCCTGTTCGAGGTTGGTGACATGGAAGTACACTTCGTCGCCCGGCTGGATGCCCTCGATGACATCCGGCGCGAAGTGGGAACGCATCGCCGTCAGGTACACGCGCACCGTCTTTCCTTCCCGCACGACACGGGCGTCGTTCTCGCTCTTGGTGGCATGCGGGTGCTTGTTTTGCTCGATGGGGTAGAACTTGAGCGAATTCGGCGCCACAAGGCTGGCGGGGATGGACTCCGCGTAGTGCGGCTCTCCCACGGTGGGGAAGTCCAGCAGAAGCTTCATCTTCTCGCCGCTGATGTCGATGAGCTGCGCGGACTGTGTCAGCTCCGGCCCGGTGGGCAGATAGCGGTCCTTGGTGATCTTGTTGTAGGCGATCACATATTTGCCGTGCGGTTTCATCGTGGGGCCGCCGGGAACGCTCAGATGGCCGACGGAGTAATAAGTCGGGATGCGGTCCACCACTTGCAGCGTCTTAGGATCCCACTTCACGATCTCCGAAGAGACAAACATCGAGGTGTAGGCGAAGCCTTTGTCATCAAACTCCGTGTGCAATGGGCCGAGGCCGGGCTTCTTCACTTCGCCGTGCAGCACGTCTTCATATTTCAGCACAGGAATGCCGTGGAAGTCGCCGTCGTATTTCTTTCCGGCGATGGCCGCCTGCACTTTGTCGAAGGAAAACACCGGGATGACGGCGGCCAGCTTGCCGCTGCCGATGATGTAACTGCCCGTCGGGTCCGTGTCGCAGCCGTGCGGTGATTTCGGACATGGCATGAGGTACACGATGTCCTTCAACTCCAGCGGATCGAGCAGCGTCACATCCTCCAGCATCTCGGAAGTGGCGGAGTGGGTGTGGTCGTCATACACATTGTGCGCGTACTTCGCCTTCACCTTCTTCCCCTTGCCCGCGGCGAGGTACTCCTCGCACTTCTTCCAGTTCACGCAGATGATGAAGTCCTTGTCCTTCTGCGAGGCATTCACTTCTTTCAACGTGTGGGATTGCTCGCTGTTGTAGCAGGAGAAGAAGAACCAGCCGTGGGACTTGCCCTTGCCGGCGCGTGCGAGGTCGATGTCCATGCCGGGCATGTCCACCTGGAAGGCCAGGCTCAGGCGTCCGGTGTCCGGGGCCACTTTCACAAAGCTGATCGTGGAGCGGAAGTTTTCCTTGTAGCTGCTGATCGGCACGTCGGGGTTTGCCCCCTGATAGGAATGCGGCACGGCAAAGCGCGTGCTGCCCACGACATATTCCGTGTCCTGCGTGATGAAGGGGGAGGAGTGGTTCCCAGCGCTGTTCGGCAGCTCGATGATTTCCTCCGTGCGGAAGGTCTTCAAGCTGATGCGCGCGATGCGCGTGGTGTTGTTCGAGTTGATGAAGGCCCAGCGCCCATCGTGCTCTCCCTTTGTCATGGAGAGGGTGATGTGGTGGCTGTCATCCCACGGAAGCAGGCCGTGGGAGGTATTGAGCATCGGCTTCGTCTCCTCGCTGTAACCCCAGCCGCATTCCGGGAACTGGGAGAAAACGGGAATCTGGCGCAGCAAGCGGCCCGAGGGCAGGCCATACACGCTCACATTGCCGCTGAAGCCGCCGGAGACGATGCTGTAAAACTCGTCGTGTTTGCCCGGCGGCACATAGACCTTCTCCGCCGCGCCACCTGTCTGCGCGGTGGCGACGAGATTTTTCGGTTTACAACTTGTAAGTAACATGCTCGTGGCAAGCACAGCACCTATCGTGATATAACTATGACGTGAGGGTTTCATGATTTTTGGAAGTTAGGCTGGTAGATAGTGAGGTTATTTTTCTCCATCGTTACTGCGCATGAATTCGACGACCTTGCGTGCGTCCTCGACAGTCACGTTCTGGTTTGGCATGCGCACGAGGCAGAGCTCGAGCTGTTTCTGCGCTTCCGCATCATTGGACAGCATATAGTCCGTGTTGCAGATCATGTTCATGATCCACACCGGCGTGCGGCGCTTCGTCACATCCTTCCAGCCGGGGCCCACGAGCTTGGTGTTGTCGAGCTTGTGGCACGGCATGCACTTGCCGTCATAGATTGCCTTGCCACCCGCCACCCATGCTTGATTCAACGGATTGGTGATCTCCACATTCTTGATCTCAGGCCCATGAGGCACTGGGTGGCTGGCAACAATCTCACCAGGCGTGGGTGCGTTTTTGGCTTCGGCCTCGGCTTCTTCTTTACCACCACAGGAAGGCAGCAAGAGAGAGATTGCGAAGGTCATGAGAAGTAAATTAATTTTCATGGGCATCTGTGGTTTGGGGCTCTTCACTGAGCATATGGAACCAAGCACGACAGCCATGCGTCTGCTCCTCATAACTTGCCATGAATGCAGAGAATGTTGCATTCCTCGAATCAGACCTGCCAAATGCTCATCCAGTGGGTATTTCTTTTTTACCTTCGATTGATAGCTATTTTTGCAGGGTGGATAACAAACCATGCACGGTTCACTCCTGGAGTTTGATTCGTCTGCCATTCCCGTATATTGCAATACTCGCACTTTTTCACTCGGACGAGCTCTTGCTATTGGTTGCTAATGATCTAGGCATCGTGCTATCTTGCACACTGAGTGCATTGCATCAGATTCAATTCTAACTTAGTTTTTTGAAACTAAGTTGAGGATAGCGATCTCTTGGGGATTGCAGAATGGAGCGACATTTTCCGGGGCTCGTCAGGGGCTTAGCAGTTGACGCAACGAGGCGTAGCGGAATGCGTCTGCATTCCTACCTTGGAAGCACGCGATGTATTCCTATTTCGCAAGCCTCAATAATTCACAGCATAGCCTCCATGAACGATATGTCTCTGGAGCAATCTCTGTACCTTGCACGTGATCCTTCGTGCAAACCTCATCTCTCAATGCGCAACGAAGAATGCTCGTCTCGAATGCATCCTCAATCAAGCGCACCTGGGTGCTCGAGAACATAAACTCTGCATTTGCTGCGATTCAGAAACAGGCAATTACCCCATATCATTTTTTGCGCATCTCATGTCCCTAAATCTTTGCACAGTCAGCCCGTAAGCAGGGACATTTTCGGGCTGGGCAAGTTTCAGGAAGCCAGAGTCAGTAAGAGTTTTCTTGCTTGAATTAGTGCGCTCAGTTCCTCAGGTGTGGATGTATATCTGACAGGATTGCAGTGAGGGCAGGAGAATGCGCAGCCAAGGGCATTTTCGGCGGAGACACCGAAGCGTTGGCCGCTGCTCTAAACAAAATACCCCGCATTTCTTTCGAAATGCGGGGTATTGTTTAATCTGGCAACGTCCTACTTTCACATGGCCTATCGCCATACTATCATCGGCGCAACAGCGTTTCACTTCCGTGTTCGGGATGGGAACGGGTGGTTCCACTGTGCCATGGTCACCAGACTGCAAGCCACGATCTGGTCGTGAATCGTAGTCTGGAGACTAATTTCAGAGTAATGTTCTCTGACAACTGCATATAGGATGAATCAAATTCGAATCGAGCCTTTGAAGCCAGGCTTGTAGATTGAGATGGAGCAATGCAAGACAAACGGATGATTAGTACCACTAAGCTGAACGCGTTACCGCGCTTGCACCCGTGGCCTATCAACGTGGTAGTCTTCCACGATCCTTCAGGGAAAGCTTATCTTGGGATGGGCTTGGCACTTAGATGCTTTCAGCGCTTATCCCTTCCGCACATAGCTGCCCAGCGATGCCCTTGACAGAACAACTGGAACACCAGAGGTGCGTTAATTCCGGTCCTCTCGTACTAGGAATTAAACCCCTCAACTTTCCTACGCCCACAGAGGATAGAGGACCGAACTGTCTCGCGACGTTCTGAACCCAGCTCGCGTGCCGCTTTAACCGGCGAACAGCCGGACCCTTGGGACCTTCTCCAGCCCCAGGATGCGACGAGCCGACATCGAGGTGCCAAACTTCATCGTCGATATGAACTCTTGGATGAAATCAGCCTGTTATCCCTAGCGTACCTTTTGTCCGTTAAGCGACGGCAATTCCACATTAAACCGCCGGATCACTTTGGCCTGCTTTCGCATCTGTTCGACCTGTAAGTCTCACAGTTAGGCTGGCTTATGCCAATGCACTCAACACGTGATTGCCAACCACGCTGAGCCAACCTTCGCGCTCCTCCGTTACTCTTTGGGAGGATACCGCCCCAGTAAAACTGACCGGCTGACATGGTCCCACATCCAGATTCATGGACTGCGGTTAGATCGTTCAATACCCAAGGGTGGTGTTTCATCGTCGGCTCTGCGATACCCGAAAGTATCGCTTCAAAGCCTCCCACTTACGCTAAGCATGAAAACCAAACGACCAGTGACAGCTTACAGTTAAGGTGCATAGGGTCTTTCCGTCCTTCTGCGGGTAAGCAGCATCTTCACTGCTATTACAATTTCACTGAGCCCCTCGTTGAGACAGCGGACAACTCGTTACACGATTCGTGCAGGTCGGAACTTACCCGACAAGGAATTTCGCTACCTTAGGACCGTTATAGTTACG
>JBDHQD010000004.1:0-416255 GCA_039806835.1 Prosthecobacter sp.
CGGATTCCGAATTGGCGTGTCGGAGACTCGGAGGTGTCATTTCGGATTCCGAATTGGCGTGTCGGAGACTCGGAGGTCTCATTTCGGATTCCGAATTGGCGTGCCGGAGACTCGGAGGTCTCATTTCGGATTCCGAATTGGCGAGTCGGAGACTCGGAGGTGTCATTTCGGATTCCGAATTGGCGTGCCGGAGACTCGGAGGTGTCATTTCGGATTCCGAATTGGCGTGCCGGAGCACAGGGGTGACGGCGCGTCGTTGTGTCTTTTTGTCCTCCCCGCCGTGCCCGGTGGGCCGCGTTTCCCTCGCGGTGACGCGGCGCGGGCGGGGGCGTCCGCGTGCCTGCGCGCCGGTGGGGAGCCGCCCCCGGTGGGTGGGGAAGCGCCAACTGCAAACCGCTGCGCATGAACTGGGATGAAGGCACCTGGGACAGTGGCTTCTGGGACGAGCCTGCCGCGCCACCGATTTTTCCGACTGCACCGAAACCTAAACGCTCAACCCATCGACGAACCATGGCTTCCAACCCAACACCCGACCACCCAGACGTCCTGCGCGCGCTGGCCGACCGCATGGCAGACGGCTGCCACACGCATGAGGCGACTATCGGCATCCTGCAAAACACGGAGGCGGCGGTGCGCGCGGCCATCACCGCGCTGTCCAATGCGGAGACGCAGGCGGGGCTGAAAAAGAACGCGGTGAGCACCACCTACGACGCGCTGCAAGCGGCGGACGACGCGGGCTTTGCCTGCATCAACAACTGCAAGCTGCGGCTGCGCCAGGTGCTGGGAGAGCGCTGGAGCGCGGCTTGGGAGCCGACCGGCTTTCCCGGCCAGTCCACCGCCGTGCCGGAGAAGGCGGACATGCGCTTTACGCTGCTGGACGCGCTGAAGAATTACTTCACCGCCATGCCTGCGAGTGAGAACGCGGGCATGGGGGCGACGGCGGCGCTGTGCTCGGCGGCGTGGACGGCGATCTCCGACGCGCGGCAGGCGGTGGCGAATGCGGAGTCGGAGCAGACGACGGCGTTCGATGCGCGCACCGCTGCCACCGATGCGCTGCGCAAACGGGTGCGCGGGCTGATCAATGAGCTGGAGACGCTCATCGCGGTGGATGATCCGCGCTGGGAGGCCTTTGGCCTGAATATGCCGGCGAATCCGAGCGCGCCGGAGCCGGTGCTGAGCCTGACGGCGGCGGCGCTGGGCAGCGGGCGGGTGGAGGCGAGCTGGACGTATGCGGTGCGCGCCACGCGCTACCGGGTGGAGAGCTTCATCACCGGGGTGGATACGGAGTGGCAGAGCAAGGCGAACGCGAAGGACTTGGAGGCGATTTTGAAGAACTACACCGCCGGGCAGGTGGTGAAGCTGCGGGTGGTCGCCTGCAACGACGGCGGGGAGGCCGCGCCCAGCCCGGAAGCGCAGGTGACGGTGACGTGAGGCGCGGTGCCGGTGAGGCGGTGGGACGAGGGAACCGCGAACTGAGAACTGAGAACTGAGAACCGCGAACAGAGAACAGAGAACAGAGAACAGAGAACAGAGAACTGAGAACTGAGAACCGCGAACTGAGAACTGAGAACTGAAAACTGAAAACTGAAAACTGAGAACTGAGAACTGAAAATTGGAAATTGCCCACCGCCTACCGCCTACCGCCTACCGCCTACCGCCTACCGCCTACCGCCTACCGCTCACTGTCCCACTGCCCACCGTCCTACTGACAACCGAAACACCATGCCCTTCAATCCCAATCTCCCTGCTGCTGGTTCTGCGAATTCGAGCGCGGAGATGCGCGCGCAGTTCAATGGGCTGAAGGAGCTGATCGATGCGGTGAGCGGGGTGACGAGTGCGGTGGTGGATGCGGTGACGACGCTGCCGCCGGGCTCGCCGGCCAGCGTGGGGGTGAGTGTGAGCGGGAGTGTGCTGCATCTTTCCTTGGCGCTGCCGCAGGGGATGGATGGGGCGGCGGGGCCTCCTGGGGCGGATGGCGCGCCGGGGCCGGAGGGGCCGCAGGGGATGAGCGGGGCGGATGGGCCGCCAGGGCCACAGGGGGCGGAGGGTGCTCCAGGGCCGCAGGGGCCGCCGGGGGAGGTTTCCCAGATGACGCTGGATGCGGCAGTGGCGGGGGTGATGGGGGCGTCGAGCAATAACAGCAACGCGGTGGGCACGCTGAATCAGTCTGCGGAGGCGAGCTACAGTCCGACGCAGATGCAGGATGTGATGAGCAAGCTCGATGAGCTGATCAATGCGCTGCGGCGTTGAGGGAGGCGCTGATCGGGCCGCGCCTGGGTCGTGTCTGAAAGCCGGAGGGTACGTTGTTCACGCTTGAGCGTGCCGTGCGCTTTTCCCACGCTGAAGCGTGAACAACGTACTCCAGCCATGCCTCAGCGGGTCGTGCGCGAGGGGTGGACGTTGCTGACACGACAGATGGCCTTCGAGCTGTTGCCTGCATCCGCTTTGCTCGGCTTCATTGAGTTGGTAATTGACCACGAGCAGGAAGAATTCGCCTGATGAAGAAATATAATGTCATTGTGGCAAGTGCGGAAAGAAGAAGAGCTGGGCCGCCAAAATAGCCCTCTTCAGAATGCGGGTTCAAGAACTGAGGCAGGCCACGGTACCGCATCACGAAGAAAACGCACGCGCCGAGCGTCACCGTGACTAAAGAATGCCGCACTTCGACCCCGATGGACGCGATCGAACCGAGCAAAACTCCCAATCCACCATAAATGAGGAAATAGGCGTCACGAAGATGTCTGCTGCGGTGTGGGTCTGCCGCTGGCGGGTCCATCTGCTCGAAAAACATGAATGGCCCGTAACGCTCGTGCCAAGCAGCATAAAGCATCCAGGCGAGAATGATGAACGTGAAGCACCGCATGGAGACGTTGAGGATCGCCTGTTTGTTATTCTTGGGTGCCTTCATCTGTTAGCCGAACATTGAAGAGCATTCACAGATCGTGAGGTTTGTCAGCAGCTTTATCGCCGACACTTTGATGGGAAAAGTACGGGCGGGGTGTGCGGCGGGGAGCCGGGGCGGGTCACAGGTGCAGCAGGGTGAGGGCGACTTTGCCGCCACATTGCGGCACTTCCACCACCTGCTCAACGTTCACGCGCTGGCGCGGGAGGAGCGCACGCGGCGCTTCCGAGTGACGGGAGACTTCCGTGCCCCGGCGGTTGTCTCCAGCGTTTTGCCCGGGCTTGTCGGCAGTTGGTGCTTGGCTTTGCGTTCAGCGGTTTGTTGCTCTCTCGCCCAAGCCCAAAACTTGGCACGGTCATAACCAAAATCTGCCGCGATCTGAGCGCGGGCCGCGCGAACTTCCTGAACGATGGTGTCAATCATGGGGCCAGGGTGCTGAGTGTTTCTGGTGTGCAGACGATGGGGACGTGCAGCGTGTGGTAGTGACAATACTCCATCATGTCCTTCTGCAAGCTGGCGTTTGCCAGGTGGGTGCAGTTCCACGTCAGCAGATAGTCCATCCGGTGCAGAATTGCCATCGCCAGATGGCCTGCGTCCGCAGCGGCGCGTGGCGGAAGCTGGAACAAGCGAATCAAATCCGCTTCGAGCTTGTCTGTGCCAGGCAACACGTCGAGTTCGGTAATGCCGTTCAAATACGGCATGCGCCGCCGGACGGCATCCGCGTCACCGCGTAACGCCTCCTGTCTCACCAAGAGTGAGCTGTAGAGCAAGAACTTGTGCCGCTCGTTCTTCCACCACTCGTGCGTGAGCTTCTGATGCGAAGCCATCGGCTCCTGTCTGCTGAGATGTGCGCCCAAGTAACTGGGGATCGTCGTCTCAATGTAAACGGTCTGCATCAAGTGCGATGCATAAACAAAAAATCCAAATCGTAAAGCCGGCGCGCTCGGTCGGCGTTCTGCATCGAACTGGATGCCGCTGCCTTACGGCACTTCCACCACCTGCTCAACGTTCACGCACTGGCGCGGGAGGAGCGCACGCGGCGCTTCCGAGTGACGGGAGACTTCCGTGCCCCGGCGGTTGTCTCCAGCGTTTTGCTCGGGACGGTTGGCAGCCAGTGCTTTGCCTTTCGTTCGGCGGCAGTGTGCGTCTTGGCCCATGCGAAGAATTTGTGCAGGTCGAAATCAAAATCTGCTGCGACAGCCGCTCTGGCATCACGGACTTCTTGAACAATGCTGTCTTTCATATCTGAGGCTTGGTAAGGAGTTCAGGCGTGCAAATCACGGGCATGTGAAGGTGGTGGTAAGTGCAATACTCAAAGAGTGTCTTCTGGAGGGAGGCATTCGCAAGATGAGTGCAGTTCCACGTCAGCAGATAGTCCATCCGATGGACAATGGCGAAAGCAACATGCGTCGCATCCATCTTCGCCTTCGGTGGCAGTGTCAATAGCTGCACGATGGAGTCGGCGAGCGGCTGAACCTCCTCTGTGACATCCAGTTCAGGTATGCCTGCCATCGCCTTCAACCGCATCGCGGCTGCGGAAGCGTCGCCCTTGGAAATCTCGGCGCGCACAGCAATCGACGAGTAGAGACGAAACTTGATCCGCTCATGATCCCACCAGTCCTGCGTGATTTGTTGATGCGATGCCATCGGCTCCTGATGGCTGCGATGAGCCGTCAGGTAGCTGGGGATCGTCGTCTCGATGTAAACCGTCTCCATCGGCGAAGATCATACTCCACGGCACTGAGACGTAAAGAGGTCTGCTCATCGAGGGATTCAAGGACTGCGATTGCCCGGACGACCCAAGCTCAGCGACGCGGCGAACGGGACGCGACAATTGCTAACCACGGCGTCAGGCCGGGTTCGCGGCACACATGTTAGGCGCTTCGTTCATTTGGAATTAGGGGCCGTGGCCGCCGTGCCCGCTATACGCGGTAACGAAGGTGAAAAGAAGCCAAAGCCAAAAGATAACGAAATAGCCGCCAGTGATGAAGCCGACGACACAGAAAGGAACACCGCGAAGCTGACGGCGTGACCGCACAACGCGAACCAGCCCGACGATCGCAAGTGTGATGACGGTGGCACTGTAAAGGAATGACCGAAGCTCGCTGTCGCCACGCCCGACCCACGGAAGCGCATAGTATGGAATGCCAGCGGCGGCGAAAATGGCGAGCCAAACACTCGGATGTACGACGCCGAGAGCAGCGGCGGCTACGGCAGGTGCACTCCACGGGCGCGGAGAACTCGCGCGGGAACGGCGGACGAGAAACCACGCTCCCGCAATGACTGAAACGGCTGCGATGCGATAGCCCCATCCGATTGCGTTGCCGAGTGGCGATACTTCTAGCGGATTCATTGGCTTTCGTTACTCGGGTGAGACGCAGAAACGCCTAACGTTCAAGCTGTGCCGACCGCCGGGGCGGGGGTGATCATTGAGGCGAGAGGGCGGGTTGGAGTTACAGAAGGCATGGGAGTCAGGGCAGCCCCGCCTGTTGTCTCCAGAGTTGTGTTCTGCCTTGGCATTGCCCCAAGGTTTACGAAGTCGGCAGGATGCTTCTTCTGCTCGGCATACATGGCGCGGCAGGTGGCTTTCAGGCTGTGGCCGTGGCTCGCAGAGAGGGAGTCTTTGATGGCCCAAACTTCGGCAAGAACATCTTGTGTGGTTGATGTGTTCATGGTGGCAGCAAGTCCTCCGGTGTGCAGATCGTGGGCAGAGTGTAGCCCAGAGACGCGATGAGCACACGCAAATCTTCGCGCACATGGGCGTTGGCGATGTGGCGGATGTTCCAGGTCAAAAGCAAGTTCATCTGATGGAACGTCGCGACCCCGATGTGCAATGCGTCACGATCCGCCTTCGCTGGGATCAGTCCCGATGCAAGGACGGCATGGGCAATCGCCTCGCACTCCGGAGTGATCGCCAGCATGGGAATGCCCAGCAATGAATCCAGCCGCCGTTGCGCCGCCGCAGGATCACCACTGGCGGCCTCCTGCTGTGTCACCAACGATGTGTAAAGCTCGTAATTCTGGCGGTGATTGTCCCACCAATCATGCGTGCTGATCTGGTGCCCGGCATGAACGACTTGCGGAGATGGCCAAGAGGTCAAGTAGCTCGGAATGGTCGTCTCGATGTAAACGCGCATCGAACAGGATTGCCGCAGGATTCAGCACGATCAAGGCCACGCTCCAACCCAATTCGCCGAAGCATGTCACTGCGGAGTGGGCGAACGTCTCGGATCAGGCGACGGCGAGGGGTGGACGTTGCTGACACGACAGATAGCCTTCGAGCCGTTGCCTGCATCCGATTTGTTCGCCCTTGTTTTCACGGTAGTCATGGTCTGTGGATCTGGTGCCTTCGTGTGCTCTCGGAATACTCCCAAATCTCCACTCCATCTGGAATGAGGTGACTGTATGTGCGGATGTAAAAGTCAGCTAACGACTCACCTGAGGTCTGGCGCTCTGAATGCAGAACGAACAGGATACGTCTCGCTCGGCTCGGAGTCAGGGAGAAGTAATACATGGCCTCGTTCCATGTGGTCATCTTAGCACTTGGAACCTTGTCTCCCTCTGTCCACGTGTGGCTCTTGCACTCGACAACCACCAGCGGCTCAGCAGAACCCAAGTCAAATCCATGCTCTTTGGTCTTACCGCTGACTCCAACTCGCATCTTAAAGTTGGGAGTGACGGTCACGCCCTCTCTCGCTAGGCAATCTCGAGCGACTCCCTCAAACGCTTTGCCAACGTGCGCGTTACTCAATGCTCCTTTCCGCTGGTGAGGTCTGTCTGGGGTCATGGTCAGCGACTCGGTTGGTTGGGCGAACATTGAAGATCATTCACAGATCGTGAGGTTTGTCAGCGGCTTTATCGCCGACACTTTGATGGGAAAAGCACGGGCGGGGTGTGCGGCGGGGAGGCCGGGGCGGGTCACAGGTGCAGCAGGGTGAGGGCGACTTTGCCGCTGAAGCACACTTCGACATCGGAGCCGGGATCGCGGGGGCGCTCGGCATAGCTGGCGGTGTAGAGGTAGGCGCCTTGTGCGTTCTGCGCGTAGGAGACATTCAGGGGGGAGTGCGCGGGGGTGCAGCGGACGCGCGGGGGGAGTTCCTGCTGATGGTGGGGCAGGTGGGGGAGGTTGATGTTCCAGTAGGTGCGCGGCGGCTGGTCGTGGGGGAGGAGCTCGCGCAGCAGCGCGGCGGCCCAGGTGGCGGTGCGCTGCCAATCGACGGCGAGGTCGCGGATCAGGTAGTGGGAGAGGGCGAGGGAACGGTGGCCGTGATAGGCGGCCTCGCGCGCGGCGGCGAGGGTGCCGGAGATGACGATGTCCTGGCCGAGGTTGCCGCCGGCATTGATGCCGGAGAGGACGAGGTCGGGGCGCAGGTCGAGGGCGAAGAGGGCGAGGCGTACGCAGTCGGCGGGGGTGCCGTGGACGGCGTGGCGGTGGGGGGCGAGTGTGTCGATGCGCAGGGGCTGATGGGTGGTGATGCGGTGCCCGCACATGCTTTGCTCGGTGGCGGGGGCGACGATGAGGGGCTGCCAGCCGAGCTGGGTCACGGCGGCTTCGAGGGCGCGCAGGCCGGGGGCGTGGATGCCGTCGTCGTTGGTGAGGAGGACGCGCATCAGGCGAGGTCGAGGATGACTTTGCCGTGGCGGGAGCCTTCCTGCGCGCGGAGGATGGCGCGTGGGAAGTCGGCGAGGGGGACGATTTGATCCACGGCGGTGACGAGGCTGCCTTTCTCGATGAGCGCGGTCAGGGGATCGAGCACGGCGCGCAGTTCTGCGGTGCTGGCTTTCTCGAACCACTGGGTGATCCAGAGGCCGTGGAGCTGGAGGTTTTTGAAGATGAGGAATTTGTTGGGCACTTTGAGGCTGCGGCGGCTCATCGCGCCGTAGGTGACGAGGATGCCTGTGGGGCTGAGCAGGTCCATGAGGTGGATGGCGCTGTCGCCGCCGACGGCGTTGGTGGCGAGGCGGAGGGGTTCGTGGCCGATGCGTTTTTTGGCGGCGGCGACGCCTTCATCGGTGTCGAGGAAGACTTCGTCGGCACCGAGGGCTTTCAATTCGTCGATGAGTTCGGCGCGGCGGACGAAGTTGAGGGTGCGCAGGCCGAAGTGGCGGGCGATCTGGATGAGGGCGCGGCCCACGCCGGAGTTGGCCGCGTTTTGTGCTACCCAGGCGCCTTTTTCCAGCGGGGTGTAGTGCTTGAGCAGCGCCCAGGCGGTGACGGGATTGATGCGCAGCATGCTGGCCTGCACGGGGTCGATCTGCGGGGGGAGCTTGGCGAAGTGATGCTCCGGCGCGGTGAGGTGCTGTGTCCAGCAGCCGGTGCCGAGCAGGGGGATGACGGAGTCTCCCTTCGCCAGCGAGGTGACGGCGCTGCCGATCTCCTCGACGATGCCGCAGCCTTCATGGCCGGGGATGCAGGGCGGATGGGCCGCGCGGCCGTAGGTGCCTTCGATGAAGTTGAGGTCTGCGGGATTGACCGGCGCGTAACGCATGCGCACGCGGACTTCGTGACCTGTGGGCGGTGTGAGGGTGCGCTCACGAAGGCGCAGAACCTCGGCGGGATTGCCGGTGTGGTCGAACTGGAGATGACAGGTGGTCATGGGGAGAGTGACGAATGGCTGAGGAGCCATACGTTTGCCAGCCGCATTGCGCCAGGGTCAGTCTTTCACCGCGAGGCGCGCGTCCATGATGAGCTTCATGAAGAGCTCGCGCTGGTTGGCGAGTGCTGCGACGGGGTCGCCGTCGGGCATTTTCGCGGCTTCGAGGCAGACGTGGCCTTCGTAGTCAGCCCCGACGAGCAGGCGGGCAAGTTGATCGAGCGGATAGTTGCTGAGGTTGACGCCGCGGATGTGGGTGGTGTGCCCGAGGTGGTCTTTGACGAGCGCGAAGTTCGCGGCGAGGCCCGCGCCCAGGAGGTCGGTGTCATTGGAGTTCCAGCAGACGCGCACGTTGTCGCGCGCGGCGGCGTCCATGATTTTTTTGATGCGCGGCAGTTCGGAGGTGTCTTTGCCATGCACCTCCAGGCGGATTTCCTGCCCGAAGCCGAGGGCGTAGTCGCCGAGTTCGGCGAGTGCTTTGCCGATTTGAGTGAGGGTGGTGTCTTCGGGGATGTTTTTGGGAAGGGCGTTGGGTTTGACCTTCACGCCGGTGCCGCCGATGTCGTGGCTGAGTTTGATGTATTCCTTTGCTCCAGTGATGTTTTGTTTCAGGAGGGCGGCGTCGGGGGAGTGGAACTCGAAGTTGGTGCCCATGCCGAGGACTTCGACGGGAGAGTCTTCGAAGCGCTGGCGCACCTCGGCGCGCTGCGCGGGAGAGAGGGCGGGGGAGACTTTGTGAGCGTGATCGACGCGCAGCTCGACGCCATGCACGCCGGCGGTCTCGCAGTTTTTGATCAGCGTGGGGAGGTCCCAGTCTTTGCCCCACTGGTAGGTGACGAGTCCGAACTGAATGTTTTCGCCTTTGTAGGAGGGAGTGGGAGTGGCGGCAAAGGCGGAGGCAGCACCGGTGCCCAAGCAGAGGTGGAGGAAGTGGCGGCGGGAGGACATGAGACTGGAAACGTGGCCGGGGCGGGTGTCATTGCACGCGCCTTGCTGCCGTCTTGCCCGGCGCGGCTGATTACTTCACATGATGAGAGGCGGTTCTGCCGCTCTCGCGCATGAAGTCTTTGCGGCGGAATCCCTGCACGCGGCCATTGCCTTTGTAGAGGTAGATTTGTTTGACGTCTTCGAGGCGCATGATGACCCAAGGAGAGAGGATGTTGCGGCCATTCTTGGTGTAAACAATGTTGTCTGCCAAGTGGACACAGGAGTGGAAGGCGTCGCCGGTGGTGTTGTCCAGGAAGAAGAGGATGTCACCGTATTGATAAGGCGGTTCCACGGGGGTGAATTGCTCAAGCACCTGACTGGTGGCCAGCCGCGCATCGAGCAGGTATTCGTGAGGCTCGAAGTTGAAGAAGTTGAGCGAGGTCCAGTGGCAATCGGGCATGACGCCGTGCTTGGCGAGGTCGAGTCCGGGATAGGTGTAGAGGAGTTTGCGTGCGAGAGCGGGCAGCAGGTGGGAGATGCCGAGTTCATCAATTTCATCGAGTTCGATGATGGACTGGATGAGAGGCTCAAGGTCTTTGCGGCGCAGGCCGGAACCCATGGTCCAGTAGTTGATGATCTCCTCGGCGTTCGATTGTTTGGTCAGCTTGAGTCGGATGAGTAGATTTCGGGTGCGGGTGCACGCTTTGAAAATCGTACGTGTCTCAGAGTCGGACAGCGCGTAGTTGAGCAGGGCTGGGATATCGCTGAAGGCCGTGGTCTCGCCACGGATATAGCTCATCTTTTTGATCTTGCCGATGATCTCGGGCCTGAGTTTGCTGCCGCGGTACCATTCCTCCACAGAGGTGCCGATGATCAGGACAGGATCGCTATGATATTCGTTTCCTTGGTGCTTAGCGAGTTCCTCGTAGATGGTGGCGCGGGCACCGGCGGGGATTTCCTCGAGGTCGGCGAGAGGAGGGAAGAGATGAACATTGCCGTTGCTTTTGACGAATGTTTTCTCGTTGAGGAGTTTTTCGATCAGCGCGGGAGCGAGTCCTGCTTTGGAAAAAAACTCAGGCAGCTCCGGCAGCATGCCCTCTGGAAAGGTCCAGCGAGGCACCGGGCTGGGGAGAGGAAACGAATCGATGAGGCTCTGGGGGGCCTCCAGATAAACATACACACAAAGGAGGTCTCCCCATGGGCCGGGGCTGGCCCTGAAGGAATGCACCGTGGCAGGTGCGGCTGCAGCGGGAGGGTTGGGGGCTTTGTCGCTGCCTCCACCGAGAATGGTCCCGAGATCTTCAGCCCGGGTGATTTGCCCCCACGCGAAGGAGGTGGAAAAGACACACGACAGAAGCGTGAGCAGAGCAAGACGAACGAGAGCACTCGAAGCGACGAGTGTTTGGAGGCGGGGGCGCATTGAAGGCATGGATGGGGCGGAAAACGCTACACGCAAACGCAAAACGTTCATACGGAATTAGTGAGGTAATGCTTTTTTTGCCCTCAGTTCCGCCCCACTTGCTGGTTTGGCCCTCAGTTCTGAGGGCTAAACGGGCGAATGGCTGTGATCCTTGCTTTGCGGCTGCCGTGGTGGCTGTCGGTGGGGAGTTCTGTTTCCTCGCCGATGGCGCATCCAATCAGAGCTTTGGCGGATTCGGAAAGGTAGCTGATGATGTTTTTTTCGAGGTCGCCATCCCAAGCTCCGAGGATGGTGAAGGTTTCCTTTTCGCCGGAGGGAATGTCCTCCACCTCGACAATGGTGCCGATGCCAGCTTTGTCTGCTGCGACGTTGGCAAAGTCCGTGCCGCGAGCGTTGCGGATTTCGCGCTCATACTTCGCCTGGAGACGAAGCAGCACCGCCTGCTGATCGCGCGCTGCTTTGTAGCCGCCGTTTTCACGCAAGTCACCCTCGGCGCGGGCGATTTGGATCTCGCGTTTGTTATCCGGGATTTTGACGGTGATGAGGTCTTCCAGTTCTTTCTTCTTTCGATCAAGGCTCTCCCAGGAGACAATGAGTGCGTCGTCTTTCTGCACGGCATTGTCCGCCATCATCGCTTCCATTTCAGGGCGGGCCTTGATGATGCGCGCCATAAGAGAGCGGCGAGTGAGTTCATCAAAAGAGGCGCTGCCGAGGATGCGCTTGGCAAGCAGACGGATGTCTTCCTCCTCTGCATCAGCGACGAGTTCTCCCAGGAGCGTGCGATCATCGGAGAGAAGATCCTGCAAGCGTCCTGTGCGCTTTGGGCCGCCCTCCATGTGATCGTTTTCGATGACGCCGAGGATGGCGTGGCCGAGGTCGATGTCGAAAACAGATTCGGCGAGGCCTTTGCGTTCGCGCGCCATCCAGATGAGTAGGTCGGCGGAGAGGAGGCGATTGCGCAGCGCTTTTTTCAAGGCGTCAGCGAGTACATCGAGTTCATCGTTGGCGTCGAGCACGCTGGCGATTTCCTCCACGGCGCGTCCGCCGGAGCGGGTGAGGTGATTGAGAATTTCAGGCACCCAAGCGCGATTCGGAAAGGCTTCTGGGAAGGCACGGTAAACACGGCCAAGCAATCCGGCGGGGAGTGCTTTCACCGCGTCGGGCAGAGCGCCCTTCGTCTCACAGACGAGGTCGGCGACTTTCATCGAACCCATCGGCACACTGATGCCGTGAGTCTCCGCGAGATCGTCGCGCGTGAGGAGGAGTTGCAGACTTTCCTTGAGGTTGAGCTTCAAACCCTTGCGGGCGGTGTCTGAAATATCTTGGAAGACGGGGATGAGTTCCGTCTTGGCATCTTCAAAGAGGTCGATGTCCTTCACGATGCCTGCCAGTGCGGCGAGCTTGCCCTTCAAGTCGCGAGCGGAAAGAAACGTGCGCACCATTTGCGCGCCAGCACTCTCTCCTTGATCGCGCAGCACGAGTTTATCCGTTCGTTTGGCAGGCACGACAATGTGGCGGTGTGCTTTCAGCGCACGCTTGGTGGCTTCCCACCATTTCTTATAGTCTGCTTCGGCGACGATGCTGGGCTTCAGCAGTTTTTCGAGTTCGTCGAGATGCAGCGAGCCGCCCGAGCTTTTCAGTGCGAGTTCGATGAGCGCGGGCGTGTCGTTTTGCGCAAGTGCTTTGAGTGCCGCTGCATCTGAAAGGCGGCGCGCCATGAAGTGATCCGCAGGAATGGTGGTCAGAGAGCCGAGAGCGAAGGCGAGTTTCAGCGGATGCCCAGCTTTGCCTTCGAAATCCACGAGGATGCGATCTCCCAGCAAATCCCATGAAGCGATTTTCCCGACGCCCCAACTTTTGTGCATGACGAACACGCCGGGTTCGAGTGTGGAGAGTTTCTCGCCATCCGCCGCAGACAGCTTGCCTGCGGACACAATATTTTGTACCTCTGAATTCATGGGGAGCGGAGACTAGCCTAGCGTGAGAGTGTGGCAAGGAATCCTTCCGTGTGTCTTTGCTGGAGGGCAGGGAGAGGCGGTACTTTGTGAAAAGTGAAAAAAGACGGTTGCCAAGTTTGCGTAACCTGCCACTATGCGCGCCCCTCGCCTCCCCCCTCGCTCGAAACCGGCATGGTCGTCGGCCAACGAAGGAACAGGAGCAAGCACATCACTAACATGGAACACGCACTTCAAACTCTGTACAAAGAGAAGCGCGCCGAACTGCAAGCGCAGTTGGGCCTCAAGAACATCCACGAAGTCCCCCGGCTCGAAAAAATCGTGGTCAACTGCTCCGCTGGGAGCCAAGGTGAGCGCAAGCAGGCCGTGGAAGACGCCGTCAATGAAGTGGCGCTGATCACCGGACAGAAGCCTGTCGTCACCAAGAGCAAGAAGGCGATCGCAAACTTCAAGCTGCGCGAAGGTGAAAACGTCGGCGTCAAGGTCACGCTGCGCGGTGGCCGTATGTATGACTTCATGATGCGCCTCGTGCGCACGGCGATCCCGCGCATTCGCGACTTCCGTGGTGTGGCTCCTCGCTCTTTCGATGGTCGTGGCAACTACACGCTCGGTGTGACGGATCAGTCTATCTTTCCGGAGATCGAGTTGGACAAGATTAAGCGTCCGCTCGGCTTTGACATCACCTTCGTCACCAGTTCCAACAGTGACGATCACGCTCGTGAGATGCTGCGTGCCTTGGGCATGCCATTCCGCGTCCGCACTGCCCAGCCGAAAAAAGAGGACGAGGCTGCCGCTTAATTTGAACTGAACATCTCTGCGAAATGAACGATCCGATTTCTGATTTCCTCACGCGCATCCGCAACGCTAGCGCAGCTCAGCAAGAGCAGGTACTCATCCCATTCAGCAAGATGAAGGGTGAGCTCAGCCGCATTCTCCAGGAGGAAGGTTATATCTGGAGCTATGAAGTGGACACCAGCGCTGCGCATCCACGCCTCAAGCTCAAGCTCAAATATCATGAGAAGGACAAGGCTCCCGTGATCCGCAAGCTGGACCGCGTCAGCAAGCCTGGCCTCCGCAAGTATGTCAGCAGTGATGAGATTCCCCGCGTGCTTGGCGGTCTCGGCATTGCCATCCTCTCCACCTCGCGCGGCATCATGACCGGTGCCAAGGCGCGCAAGGCCAAAGTCGGCGGCGAGCTGCTCGCCACGGTCTGGTAAAACCACATACCTTCACGAACCTCATGTCACGCGTAGGAAAACAAATCATCACAATCCCGGATAAGGTCAGCGTCAAATTTGGTGACGACCGCTCCGTGCAGGTCAAAGGACCGAAGGGCGAACTCGCATGGACGCTGCCGCAGGGTGTCGTCGTTGCTGCTGACGCCAAACAGATCAACGTCACTCGCGAGTCCGATGACCGTCGCATCCGCGCGCTTCACGGCACCACGCAGCGTTTGATCACCAATATGATCGTTGGTGTCAGCCAAGGCTACACCAAGAACTTGGAAATCCACGGCGTCGGCTTCCGCGCTGCGGTCAAAGGCTCCAACATTGATCTCCAACTTGGTCAGTCACATGATCGCCTGCATCCGATTCCCAAAGGGGTGAAGGTGACTGTCACTGAGAACACCAAGATTGCCATCGAAGGCATCGACAAGCAGGTTGTTGGCCAGCTTGCCGCTGACATCCGCGCCTACTACCCACCGGAGCCATACAAGGCCAAAGGTGTGCGTTATGCGGGTGAGCACATCCGCCGCAAAGCCGGTAAGTCCGTCAAGTAACCCTCTTCCGTTTCGCTCATCATGGCAGTCATCAAACGCAAAGAAATCCGCCAGCGCATTCACAAGCGCATCCGCCGCAAACTCAGCGGCACTGCGGCACGTCCGCGCCTCACGGTCTATTTTTCCAACTCCAACGTGTACGCTCAGATCATCGACGACGAAGCAGGCAAGACGCTTGCCTCCGCCTCGACGAAGGAGAAGGGCTACGGTGCCGGTAAGGCCAATGTCGAGCACGCGACCAAAGTCGGTGCCGCTGTTGCCGAGCGTGCGCTGGCCAAAAATGTTTCCGAAGTTGTTTTCGACCGCTCCGGCTTCAACTATCACGGCAAGGTCAAGGCTCTTGCTGACGCGGCCCGCGAAAAAGGTCTGAAATTCTAATCACCCCGAGCATTCATTTCATCTATGGCTGACGAAACAGTAGTTATTGAAACGGAGGCATCTGCTGAGGTGGAGACTCCTGCCGCTGCGCCTTCATTTGGCGGTGGCTTCCGCGGACGCAACAACGATCGCGACCGCGCTCCTCGTGAAGTGGACGGTGTGGAAAAAGTCGTTCACATCAACCGATGCGCCAAGGTCGTCAAAGGTGGCCGCCGCTTCAGCTTCAGTGCTCTCGTTGTCTCGGGTGATGCCGCAGGCAAGGTGGGCTGGGGTTTTGGTAAGGCCAACGAAGTGTCCGATGCCATCAAGAAAGCGACTGAGGCGTCCCGCAAAAATCGGTTCCCTGTCAATCTGAAAGACAGCACGATCCCTCATGAGGTGACCGGTGCACACGGCGGTGGCTTCATCATGCTGAAGCCTGCAGCGCCGGGTACAGGGATCATCGCCGGTGGTGGTGCGCGCGCTGTGCTCGAAGCAGCCGGCGTGAAGGACGTGATCGGCAAGTCTCTCGGCTCCAGCAATCATGCCAACGTCGTCAAGGCCACCCTCGCTGCCCTCAGCGCGCTGCGCCCAGCGGACGAAATCCTCCGCTCTCGTGGCAAGGAGATCAAAGAGCGCAAGGCGCTTTGATTTGAAACGCGAACTGAGAACAGAGAACCGCGAATAGAAAAACTCACATGCAACTTCAAGACGTCAAACCCCGCCCCGGAGCCAAGAAGCGCCGCAAGCGCATCGGCTGCGGTGAAAGTTCCGGCCACGGCAAAACCTCATGCAAAGGCCACAAAGGTCAGATGGCCCGCGCTGGTCGTGGCATCCGCCCTGGCTTTGAAGGTGGACAGATGCCCATGCATCGCCGCCTGCCGAAGAAAGGCTTCAACAACGCGCTCTTTCAGGACGCTGTGGAAGTCGTCAATGTTGGCGACCTGAACGAATCCTTCCAAGACGGTGCCACGGTCAATGAGGCCGCGCTTCGCGAAGTGGGCCTCGTCAGCCGCACTTGCGATGTGGTCAAGATCCTTGGCGCTGGAGAGCTTTCCCGCAAGCTTGTCATCCAAGGTGCCAAAGTCAGCGCCGCGGCCCGTGAAAAGATCGAGAAAGCCGGTGGCTCCATCGCCGTCTGATTTCTCCTGACCCACCCTCTTTGATGGGCCGGTTTCCGCGCGGTGCATGCCGTCAGGATTCAGGCCCATCGTCGCTTCCAGTTTCTCTCTCATGATCTCCGCCTTCGCCAACAGCTTCAAAGTCCCGGAACTACGCTCACGCATTCTCTTCACGTTGGCGATGATCGTCATCGTGCGCATCGGTGCGTCCATCACACTGCCTGGTGTGGACCCTTTCGTGCTCAGCGCATGGATCGAGAACAAAGCCGGTGATAATTCGTCGGGAGCTGCACAAGTCGCAGCGCTGCTGAATATTTTCTCCGGCGGCGGTATGCAAAACTGCGCCATCTTCGCCCTCGGCATCATGCCCTACATCAGCGCGAGCATCATGCTGCAACTCCTCACCGCCGTGTGGCCGCCGCTGAGCAAGATGGCGCGCGAAGAGGGCGGTCGGCAGAAGATCACGCAGTACACGCGCTTTGCCACGATCGCATTGTGTGTGTTCCAGGCTACCTTGCTGGCACAGTCCCTGGCTGATCCTGGACAAAACTACCTCATGGCTGGCTTGCAGGACACCATCGACAAACTCGGCGGTCGTCCGCTGGTGCCGCATTACGGCTTTGGCTTTGTCACCATCAGCGTTATCACCATCACGGCGGGCACCATGCTCATGATGTGGTTGGGAGAGCAGATCACAGATCGCGGCATTGGCAACGGTGTCTCCATCCTCATCTGTGTGAACATCGTTTCCGATCTTCCGGGAGCACTGATTCAGGTGTGGCAGACTTTCGTGAGCAGCGAGAAGGCGGATCCCGCCAGTGCTTTCAAGCTGGTCATGCTGATGGCGTTCATGATCATCGTGATCGCAGGCGTCATCGCCCTGACGGAGGGCACGCGGCGCATTGCGATTACCTACGCCAAGCGCGTGGTTGGCCGCAAAGTGTACGGTGGGCAGACGCAGTACCTGCCGCTGAAGATCAACTACTCAGGCGTCATGCCGATCATCTTTGCGCAGGCCATCCTGCTCTTCCCCTCCACGATCCTCGCTTCGCTCTTCAAAGAAGTGCGCTGGATTCAGGAGTTGGCCATGTTCATGAGCAGCGGCATGGTTTATTACATCACCTCCTCACTGCTGATCTTCTTCTTCAGCTACTTCTGGGTGGCGACGATGTTCCAGCCCTCGCAGATCTCGGAAGATCTCAAGAAGAGCGGTGGTTACATCCCAGGCATCCGTCCAGGCAAACCCACGGCTGACTTCCTCGACTTCACCATGAGCCGCCTCACCTTTGCGGGGGCCATCTTCCTCACTCTCCTCTACATTCTGCCGGGCGCTGTGAGTAGCCAGATGCAGATTTCCAGCTCAGCCGCGCAGTTCTTTGGCGGCACCAGCTTGTTGATCTTGGTGGGCGTGGTGCTCGATGTGATGCGCCAGGTGGAGACTCATCTCCTTCAGAGCCACTACGACGGCTTCCTCAAGAAAGGCCGCATTCGCGGACGTGTGGATCGCATTCAGCAAGGCGCGCATACCATTGATGCCACCACGTTGGTGTGGATTTGGGTTGGTCTTGCTGTCGTTGTGTTGGTTGGCGTCGTTTATAAACTGGCTCTCAAGTGAGTCTCGCGGAGCGCGCTATGGCCTTTCTCAAATCGGGGAGCATTCCCATCCGCCACGGTGCGCAGCAGCAGTGCATCCGCAGGGCATGCCAAGTCGCACGTGACGTGCTACTCGCTACGGCGGCGCAAGTGCGCGCAGGAGCCACCACGGCAGAGATTGATCGTTTTGCCGCTGCTGACATCAAGGCGCGTGGTGCGACGAGTGCTTTCCTCAATTACCGGCAGTTTCCTGGGCACATCTGCATTTCCATCAACGAAGAAGTCGTTCATGGCATCGGTGGCCCGCGCGTGATTCAAGACGGTGACGTGGTCAAAATCGACGTCGGTGTGTACTATGAAGGATGGGTGGGCGACAATGCGCTGACGGTGCCGGTGGGCAATGTCGCCAAAGAGACGCTGCATCTGCTCGCTGCCACGGAGGAGTCTCTGCTTAACGCCGTCAAGTATGCACGCGATGGCTGGATGCTGGGCGATCTCTGCCACAGCGTCGAGCATCATGTCACGCAATACGGTTACAGCGTCGTTCGTGAATTCGTCGGCCACGGGGTCGGGCGCAAACTCCACGAAGAGCCGCAGGTGCCCAACTATGGCAAGAAAGGAGAGCGCCCGCGTCTCAAAGCGGGCATGACCCTCGCCATCGAGCCGATGGTCAATCTCGGCACTGCCAAGACGCGCATTTTGGACGACAAGTGGACGGTCATCACCACCGACCGCAAGCCGAGTGCTCATTACGAACACGTCGTGCTCATCACTGAGGACGAGCCAGAGATTCTCACGGCACGCGGGCGCATGTTTCCGAAAGGTGTCGCCGATTTGACACCGCGCCCGGTTACTGAATTGGGCTAAGGAAGTGCCTTGCATGGAAATGGCCGCTCGCTTTGCAAAAAGCGCGCGCCCGGAGTACGTTTTTTCGATTCCATTCTATGCAAGCCCCCAGTCCCTCTCCCCCAGCGCAATCCACAGTTGGCCGCGCTGGATGCCTCATCTGCATTTTCGCTCTCATGGCCGGTGGAGGCTGGCTTTGGATGCACCGCCCAAGTAAGCCAGCCGGGGGACCTCCCGGAGGAGGGCGCGGAGCTGCGGCGCCGGTGACGGTGGAGGAGGTGCGGCAGGAAGATTTTGAAGAATGGATCAGCCTGCCAGGCACCATCACACCACTGAATGTTGTCGTGGTGCGGAGTCGCGTGGATGGGCAGCTCGACAAAGTGCTCTTCGAAGAAGGGCAGATGGTGAAAAAGGGAGATTTGCTGGCGGAGATCGATCCTCGTCCGTTTCAGGTGGCACTGGATCAGGCAGCAGGACAACTCGCTAGAGATGAGGCCTTGCTCGCCAATGCGCGCAAGGATTTGGCACGTTACGAAACGCTGCTCAAGCAGGACTCCATCGCCAAACAGCAGGTGGATACCCAAAACTCACTCGTGCGGCAGTATGAGGCCGCGCTGGTCTCAGATCGTGCTGCCGTGGCCAGTGCCAAGCTGCAACTCAGCTACACGCAGATCGCTGCGCCGCTCACCGGGCGTGTGGGACTGCGGCAAGTGGACCCAGGCAACATGATCCGAGCTTCTGATGCGAACGGATTGGTCATCATCACGCAGATGGATCCCATCGGCCTCTTCTGCTCGATTCCCCAGGAGCGTGTGTCGGGTGTGCGAGCGCGCCTCGCTAACACAGGGACAGTGGCCGTGGAGGCGGTGGACAAAGCCATGAACACGACTCTGGCGCGCGGCAAACTGCTGACCACCGACAATCAGATCGACGTCAACTCAGGCACCCTCAAACTCAAGTCGCAGATGCCGAATGCGAAGGGCGTGCTCTTCCCAAACCAGTTTGTGGTTGCACGCTTGCTCGTGAACACTTGGCCGAAAGCCGCCGTGGTGCCTGCTGCTGCGGTGCAGCGCGGCACCAAAGGAGCCTACGCCTATGTTTTGAAAGAGGATCACACCGTCTCTCTGCGCACGCTCGTGGTCGGCGTGATGCAGGGGGAGCGCTCGCTGATTCTCGAGGGCCTCAAGCCGGGAGAGAAAGTCGTCACCCAAGGTGTGGACCGTTTACGCGATGGAGCCAAGGTGGAGGTCATCACACCTGGCGCGTCTTCCGCCAAAACGAAAAACAAAGAGCCACGACAGGACGAGGACAGAAAAGGCAAGGGTGCTCCGGTTTTGTGAAACGCCGCAACTGCACGAGGCATGAATCCTTCCCGCCTGTTCATCGAGCGCCCCGTCGCCACCACGTTGCTGATGGTGGCACTGTTGTTGATCGGTGTGTTGGCTTATCGGCTGCTCCCCGTGTCTGCGCTGCCGCAGGTGGATTATCCCACGATTCAGGTTGTTACGCTTTATCCCGGTGCAGGGCCCGAGGTGATGACTTCTTCGATCACCGCGCCGCTGGAGCGTCAGCTCGGCCAGATGCCCGGGCTCACACAGATGTACTCCGTGAGCAGTGGTGGCTCCTCCGTCATCACTCTGCGATTTACCCTGGGACTGGCCCTGGACGTGGCGGAGCAAAGTGTGCAGGCGGCCATTAACGCCGCTGCCAACCTGCTGCCAACCGACTTACCGAATCCTCCGATCTACAACAAAGTTAATCCGGCGGACGCACCCGTCATCACCCTCGCGCTGACTTCGCGGACGCTGCCGCTGATCTCCGTGCAGGATGCCGCCGATACGCGCCTCGTGCCGAAGCTCTCACAAATTTCCGGCGTGGGCCTCGTCACGCTCAGTGGCGGCATGCGGCCCGCCGTGCGCATCCGCGCCAATCCCGTGGCGTTGGCTGCACGTGGGCTGAGTACCGAGGACCTCCGTGTTGCCATTACCACTGGCAATGTGAGTCAGCCGAAAGGCGGATTCGACAGTGCCACGCGCAGCAGCATGGTGGATGCAAACGATCAGCTCCTCTCTCCGCAAGACTATCGCGAGCTGGTCGTCGCATGGCGCAATGGTGCGGCCGTGCGAGTGAGCGATGTGGCGGACGTGGTGGACGATGCCGAGAACGTACGGTTGGCAGCTTGGGCTGATGCTCAGCCTGCGGTGATCGTGAATGTGCAGCGCCAGCCCGGAGCGAATGTCATCGAAGTGGCAGACCGCATTAAAGCGCTGCTACCAAAGCTGAAAGAGAGTTTGCCGCATGCTGCGGACGTGCAGATCATGACGGATCGCACCACGACCATTCGCAGCTCTGTCAAAGATGTGCAGAAGGAACTGGCACTCGCCATCGGCTTGGTCGTGGCGGTGATTTTTGTCTTTTTGCGGAGCTGGCGTGCCACGGTGATTCCCGCAGTTGCCGTACCGCTGTCGCTCATCGGCACTTTTGCGGTGATGTGGCTGTACGATTTCAGCGTGAATAATCTCACGCTGATGGCACTGACGATTGCCACGGGTTTCGTGGTTGATGATGCCATCGTGATGATCGAGAACATCGCGCGCTACATTGAGCAGGGAGAGGAGCCGATGGCGGCTGCGCTCAAGGGGGCACGGCAGATTGGTTTCACCATCATCTCGCTTACGCTTTCACTCATCGCGGTGCTCATCCCGTTATTGTTCATGCAGGACGTGGTGGGGCGGTTGTTTCGTGAGTTTGCCGTCACATTGGCGATCTCGATCATCATCTCCGCGCTCGTCTCGCTCACGCTCACGCCGATGATGTGCTCCCGCTTGCTGCGGCATGGCAAAGAGGGGCCGGTAGCCCGCGCGGTAGCTGGGATGTTTGACGCGATCATCGCGCTCTACGGGCGCATGCTGCGCGTCGTGTTACGTCATGGCGTGATGACGATGCTGGTCTTCGTTGCCACGTTGGTGGCGACTGTGGCTCTTTACCTTTCTGTGGCCAAAGGGTTCTTTCCTGCGCAGGACACGGGTATCATTCAAGGAGTGGTGGAGGCTCCTCAGGATGTTTCCTTTGCGGTGATGTCGCGGCGGCAGCAGGAGTTGGCGCGTCTGGTGTTGGAGGACGAGGCTGTGCGTAGCGTGTCATCATTCATCGGAGTCGATGGCGTAAACACCACGCCCAACAGCGGCAGACTGCTCATCAATCTACGGCCACGTCACGAGCGTGACGCTTCCGCAGCACAAGTCGTGCGCCGTCTTCAGGATCGTGCTGCGAAGTTGCCGGGAGCGCATCTCTACCTCCAGCCGGTACAGGATCTCACCATCGAGGATCGGGTGAGTCGCACTCAATACCAATTCACCTTGCAGTCACATGAAGCCGAACAACTGCAAGAATGGACGCCACGCTTGGTGGAGGCTCTCAGTCACTCGCCTCTCCTTGCCGACGTGGCTGACGATCTTCTCGATGAAGGGTTGCAGGCGCGTGTCGTGATCGACCGCGAGCTGGCGAGCCGTCTGGGAGTGACCGTGGCTGCCATCGACGCCGTGCTTTACAATGCGTTTGGGCAGCGGCTGGTCTCGACGATCTTTACGCAGAGTGGGCAGTATCGTGTTGTGCTGGAGCATGGCCCGGAGTTTCAGAATGGACTTGCTGCATTCGAGCATGTGCGTGTGCCCGGAGCAGGCGGGCAGCAGATTCTGCTCGGCACCGTCGCCAAGATCGTCGAAGAGCCTGCCGCACTGGCCATCGCGCATCAGGATCAGTTCCCGGTGGTGACGATTTCATTTAATCTCGCGCCAGGAGTTTCACTGGGAGCCGCGGTGGAGGAGATTCATCGTGTCGAGGCGGAGATGCATTTACCTGAAAGCATCGAGACGGCTTTTGCAGGCACGGCACTCGCATTCCAAGGAGCCTTGGCAAATCAGCTCTTGCTCATTCTCGCTGCGGTGGTGGTGATGTATCTGGTTTTGGGGATGCTCTATGAGAGCTTCATTCATCCCGTGACGATCCTCTCCACGCTGCCTTCGGCAGCGGTGGGGGCGCTGCTGGCGCTGAAACTCACGGATGGCGAACTCGGAGTCATGGCCATCATTGGCATCGTGTTGCTCATCGGCATCGTGAAAAAGAATGCCATTATGATGATCGACTTCGCGCTCGAGGCAGAGCGTGAGCGTGGCCTGAGTGCGCTGGACGCCATCTACGAGGCATGTTTGCTTCGTTTTCGTCCGATTTTAATGACCACACTGGCGGCCTTGCTCGGCGCACTGCCTTTGATGACCGGAGCGGGCGAGGGAAGTGAGTTGCGTCATCCATTGGGGCTCACGATGGTCGGTGGCCTGTTGGTGAGTCAGTTGCTCACTTTGTTCACGACGCCGGTGATCTATTTGCTTTTTGACAAGCTGGCGTCTGCACGTCGCGACAGTGAGAAGGAGGCTCGGGTGGCAGCAGCATGAGCTTTACGGACACTTTTATTGCGCGGCCCGTTGCGACGACACTGGCAACGCTGGCCGTCGCATTGTCCGGAGGCTTGGCTTATTTTTATCTGCCCGTGGCCCCGTTGCCGCGTGTGGACTTCCCCTCGATTTCCGTTTCGGCGTCGTTGCCTGGAGCTAGCCCGGAGACGATGGCGGCCACCGTGGCGACACCGCTGGAGCGCACATTGGGGCGCATTGCGGGCGTCACGGAGATGACCTCGACTTCGTCTCTCGGATCGACACGCATTCAACTTCAGTTCGAGATGAGCCGGGATGTGGACAGTTGTGCGCGCGACGTGCAGGCTGCCATCAATGCGGCGCGCAGCCTGCTGCCCTCCGATATGCCAGGGAATCCGACTTATCGGAAAATGAATGCGGCGGATTCTCCCATCATCATCATGGCGATGACCTCCGACACGGCCACGCCAGGAGAGATGTACGATGTGGCAGCGACAGTGATCGCTCAAAAACTCTCACAGATCGAGGGTGTGGGCCATGTGAGTGTGGGGGGCAGCTCTCTGCCAGCAGTGCGGGCGACGATGAGCATGCCTGCACTCACGCGCGCGGGCCTCACGATGGAAGAAGTGCGCACGGCAATCGCCACCGCCAATGTCAATCGCCCCAAAGGAGTGGTGGAGGATGGCATGAGACGCTGGCAAGTCGTCGCGAGCGACCAGCTCTCCAAGGCGTCGGAGTACCAGGAGGTGATAGTCAGTTACCGTAGTGGTGCTGCATTACGCTTGGCAGATCTCGGCACGGTGAGTGACTCGGTGCAGGACGTTTTTAACTACGGCACCTCCAATGGAAAAGTCTCCGTTTCATTCGTGGTATTCCGCCAGGCGGGAGCAAACATCATCGAGGTGGTGGATAGGATCAAAGAAGTGCTGCCGCGTTTGCGGGCGATGATGCCGGCGTCGATGGAGCTTGATGTGACGATGGAGCGGACGGTGACGATTCACGCTTCGATCAACGACGTTCAGCATTCGCTCATCATTGCGACGATGCTGGTGGTGTTGGTGGTCTTTGTCTTTCTGCGGCGAGTCCGTGCCACTTTGATTCCAGGTGTCGCCGTGCCGGTGTCCTTGTTAGGCACCTTTGGCATCATGTATCTCTGTGGCTACAGCTTGGACAATCTCTCGCTCATGGCGCTGACGATCAGTACGGGGTTTGTGGTCGATGATGCTGTGGTGGTGCTGGAAAATATCGCGCGGCATGTCGAGGCTGGTGTGCCGTTGTTGGAGGCGGCGCGGCGCGGCACGCGGGAGGTTACTTTCACCGTGGTGTCGATGAGCGTCTCTCTCATCGCGGTGTTCATCCCCATTTTGCTCATGGGGGGGCTGATGGGACTGCTGTTCCGAGAGTTTGCGGTGGTACTATCGACGGCTATCGCGGTTTCACTCGTCGTTTCGTTGACGGTGACGCCGATGATGTGCGCGCGCTTGCTCGGCTCGGGGGAAGCGAAGCAGGAGCCGGGTTTCTTCGCGCGTCTATCCGACGGTCTTTTTCGTTGGGTGCAGGCATTTTACGCAGACACATTGCGCATCGCATTGCGGCACCGGTGGCTCACGTTGCTCGCACTCATGGGCGTCGTGGTACTGACGGGACGATTGTATGTGACGATACCGAAGGGGTTCTTTCCACAGCAGGACACGGGCATGCTCATCGGCAATGTCACGGCGGATCAGAACATCTCATTCCAGGCGATGCGAGAGAAAATCCGCAAGGTGGCAGCCATCGTGCAGGCTGATCCTGCGGTGCAGAATGTGAATGCGAGCTGCGGCTCAGGCATGTATCTGGGGGGACCGAAGAACAATGGCAATGTGTTCGTAACGCTGAAGCCCGCAGCAGAACGCGATCCCATCGATGTGGTACTGGCGCGTTTCCGGGCCAAGCTCTCTAAGATTGCTGGAGCGACGTTGCTGCTTGTGCCTGGGCAGGACATCCGCATCGGTGGGCGCTCCAGTCGCGCCACCTACCAATACACTTTGCTGGCGGGGGATGTGGAGACGCTGCGCAAATTGGAACCACGGGTCAAGCTGGCGCTCCTGTCTCTCAAAGAGATCATGGATGTAAATAGCGACTTTGAAGACAAAGGTTCTGTGACTCGTCTCGTGATTGATCGCGACGCCTGTGCGCGCGTGGGCGTCACGGTGCAGGCCATCGACAGTGCGCTCAACAGTTCCTTCGGTCAGCGCATGGTCTCCACCATCTATGCACCGCTGAACCAATACCGCGTGATTTTGGAGGCTTCACAGTTCGAAGACCCGAGTGCGTTTGAGCATGTGATGGTGCGCGCTGCTTCGGGAAAACTGGTGCCACTGAATCAGTTTGCTCGCTGGGAGTCTGCACCTGCTCCTCTTTCCATCAGTCACCAAGGGCTGTTTCCGGCGTTGACCTTTGCTTTCAATCTCACTCCAGGTACGGCCTTTGCTGAGGCCACGGAGGCGATTACCCACACAGTGGATCGTCTGGGCATTCCTGGTGACGTGCAGCGTGTGTTTGCAGGTACTGCGGGCGCATTTCAGGCCTCGTTGGATAGTCAGCCGGTGCTCATCCTCACTGCGTTGCTCGTTATTTATCTCGTGCTTGGCATTCTCTATGAGAGTTTCCTGCATCCCTTGACGATTCTCTCGACGCTGCCTTCCGCTGGCGCGGGTGCGTTGCTGGCACTCTATGTGTGCGGCATGGAATTCAATGTCATGGCCATGATCGGTATTTTCTTGCTCATCGGCATCGTGAAGAAGAATGCCATCATGATGATCGACTTCGCATTGCAGAGTGAACGCGAGCGCGGCATCGATTCGTTTCAGGGCATCTTCGAGGCATGCCAGCTTCGCTTGCGTCCGATTTTGATGACCACCTTCGCCGCGCTTCTAGGAGCACTGCCCCTCGCGCTCGGCACGGGCGTGGGGTCGGAGTTGCGGCGTCCGCTGGGAGTGGCGGTTGTCGGCGGACTGATCGTCAGCCAAGTGCTCACGCTCTACACGACGCCTGTGGTGTACCTTTTTCTTGATCGTCTGCGTCAGCGCTTCTTGAAAAGACGGCGCGCCCGGCATGAGTGGGCGGCTCCCCGCGTGGTTGCTTCATGAAATCTCCCCTCGTCGTCTTCCCAGCACTTTTACTCTGTGGCTGCCTCAGTCCGCGGAAGCAGGCTCCTGAGGTGCGCTTGCCGCCGAGTTTCAAGGAAGGTGGAGGCTGGAAGGTGGCGCGCCCGGCAGATCATCAGCCACGTGGCGACTGGTGGAGCATCTTTCAAGATCGTCATCTCGATGCAATCATGCGCAGTCTGGAGGTTTCCAACCAATCGCTGCTCTCTGCCGTGGCGAAAGCGGAGCAGACGGCGGCGTTGCTCACTTCTGCAAAGCTCGCTTTCCTTCCCACCGCAGGTGCCAGCTCGGATTACACTCACAACAAGAGTGGCGCTCTCGGTGGTGCTTCCACGGCGAATGCGCTCAACAGCCGTGGCGCGGGCGGTGGGGTGAAAAACATCCAATCTTTGACAGGCACCATGGGGTGGGAGCTCGACCTCTGGGGGCGTCTGCGCCACACTGCGCGTGCGGCCAAGGCCGATGCAGAGGCGGCGAAGGCAGATGTGGAGTCCACAAAGCTGAGTCTCCAAGCGCAGGCCGCCACGAGTTATTTCTCTTTGCGTGCTGCGGATGCGCAGCGGCTCGTTTTGGAGAGGCAAGTGGCGGGTTACGAGAAATCATGGGAGATGACAAAGAACCGCAAAGCGCAGGGAGTGGCCTCTGAGGCGGACGTGGCACAGGCGGAAGTGCAACTGGCCGCAGCGCGCGCTTCATTGATCGAGGTCGGCGTGCAGCGTGCGACACTGGAGCATGCGCTCGCTGTTCTGACCGGGCGGCCTCCTGCGGATTTTGATCTCGCCGTGGCTCCACTCACGACGCGCATCCCAGCACTGCCAGAGAACACGCCTTCCACGTTGCTGGAGCGCCGCCCTGACATCGCCGCAGGTGAGCGGCGCGTGGCGGCTGCGAATGAGCGCATCGGAGCTGCGATTGCCGCTTTTTTTCCCACCATCACTCTCAGCGCGGACACCGGCTGGCGTGCGTTGGCCAATCTCCTTGCGCAATCAAACAACTTCTGGTCCCTCGGGGCAGACGCCACGCTGAGTATCCTCGACCGTGGGCAGCGGCTGGCGACCAAGTACCAATCGGATGCCGTCTGGCGACAGACAGTGGCAGATTACAGACAGACGGTTCTCACGGCCATGCAGGAGACAGAGGATGCGCTCTCCACGCTGCGCATTTTAGCTGCGGAGGCTCAGGCGCAGGAGAGGGCGGTGCGGGCGGCGCGGGAGAGTGAGCGCATCACCACCAATCAATACACGGCAGGCACTCTGAGCTACATCAACGTCGCCACCGCGCAGGCCGCCGCGCTGAATGCAGAGCGCAGCGCCATCGACATCCATGCGCGCAGGCTCAACGCCACTGTCGCTTTGATCAAAGCGTTGGGTGGCGGGTGGTAAGTGCAAATTGCGGTTTTCAACGCGTTTTTTGGCGTCAGATTTGACTGGCGCTGCCTAATTTCTCTCCGTGCTCGAACGTTCCACCCTCGAATAATCGCATGCCCGCACCTCACGCCCAGGATGAAGCCTCCGTGTTGGTGCGGCGCGCCTTGGACCAGCATGAAAGCACGCTCATCGCCTACACAGCCGGCATCCTCGGTGGAGACATCGAGCGTGCGCGCGATGTCGTGCAGGATGCCATGCTCCGCCTCTACCTCACCGAGCCGGAGCGCGTGCGGGAGAATCTCAAATCGTGGCTATTCACCGTCTGCCGCAACCGCGCCTACGACATCTTGCGCAAGGAACGGCGGCTGGATCTCGGCGATGAAGAGACCATCGGCGCGGTGGAAGACCACGAACCCGACCCCGCACAGCATGCCGGAATGCGCGAACTCTATGAGCGCGTTTGGAGTTGTGTGGACCGACTGCGGCCCAACCAACGCGAAGTCGTGCGACTCAAATTTCTCCATGACTGCTCCTATCAGGAGATTGCCGGTATCACCGGACTCAGTGTCGGCAACGTGGGTTTCATCATGCACCATGCGATCCGCAAACTGCGCGAACTGCTAAGCCACGACATGAACGAGCAGTCACACACGCCAACCCATCTATGAACCCGCAAGACAATCCCCTCTTTACCGCCTACGCGCTTGGAGAACTGAGTGCTGACGAGGCGCGTGAGTTGCACGCGATTCTGTCTGACATCCCCGCTGCTGCGCATGAGCTGGAGCAGATAGAAGCTGTCACGGATGCACTCCGCCATGGAGCACCGCTGCCGCAGGAGCGGCTGTCGCATGAGCAACGCCATGCCGTGCTGCATCCAGCTCATCTGCCTCGTCGTGTGCAGCCCATGCAGCCGCGCAAATCGGCACCGCGTCCTCGTTCCTACCTTTGGCCGGTGGTCAGCGGTGTGCTGAAGGCCGCTGCACTGGTCGCCCTCACAGGCGCGGCTTTCTTTGCGGGTTGGTCACTCGATCGCCGCACTCAGACTGTGGCACAGTCGCTGCCGGTGGTGACGCCACCTGCGCCCGTGGCGAAGTCATCTGCGCCGCCACTCGTCGTTGTCCCCACACCGCAGCCCGTTCGCGCGGTGCCCCAGGCTGTTAAGATTGCCGAGGTGAAGTCCGTCAACGAGAAGAAGCCTGTGGTGGTGGCAGAGCCTGCTCCGGTGAAAAAAGAAATTGTGGTGGTCAGCCTGCCTCCTCCTGAGCGTGTGAAACCTGCGGTGACACCGGACTTTGGTTTCAGCATGCCTGAAGGGCGCGCTGCCTTTGCAAGCACCACCAAGCAGGCTGTGGATCGTTTCGACCTGCATCCTGCGCTGCTCAAAGCACTCCCTCCGAAGAACAAGAAAGAAGGTGGCGACTTTGCCTCCCCGATGCTTGCACAGCCAGGCAAGGAGGAAGCCAAATCGGTGGCGCGCACGCCTGATCTCTACATCCACTCCTGGAAGGCGGAGGTCGCTCCTTGCCCTTGGAACACCGCGCACCGCCTGCTGCGCATCGTGGTGCAGCTTCCAGCCGATCAATCCGCCGTCATGACTTCCGATGCGGCTTTCCCCATGCAAGTCAGCTTCGATCCTCTCAACGTGAAGCAGTTCCGCATGCTCAGTGAGCGTCATCTCGCAGCGCCGGATCTGCGCAGCGCGGGTACGCATGTGTTGTGGTACGAGTTTCAACCTAACGGCATCATGGAAACTCCGCGCGACCGCCACATCGCGAACGTCTCGCTCGCCAACGCACGCTTCACCTCCAAAGCCGTGGGCCCGTTTGATAGCAGCAAGCTCCAGGTCATCGACCGCGGCTACTCGCTGCAAAATGCGCGCGAAGATTTTGTCTTCGAGGCTTCGGTCGTCGGTTTTGGCCTGCTGATGCGCGGTGCGGAACAGACCGGCGGACTCAATCACGATTTGGTGCTGTCCTTGGCAAAGCAAGCCAAGGGGGCAGATGCAACCGGAGAGCGTGCGCGCTTCATCCAGCTTGTCACCGAAGCGCAGCGTGTGGCTGGTTTGTGAGGGAGTGGGTTTTTCAGCCGCGCGGGCAAAAACTTTCGTTGATTCGGCTGTCGCCATTGCCTACCTGCAATCGTACACTATCACCCACCCCATTCCCATCATGGCCAGCGACACAATCATCACCCTCACCGAAGCAAACTTTGAATCCGAGATCGCCAACTCCACCGTGCCAGTCATCGTGGATTTCTGGGCGGAGTGGTGCGGCCCCTGCCGCATGCTCGGACCGATTCTCGACGACCTAGCCAAAGATCAGGCCGGCAAAGTCAAAATCGGCAAGGTGAATGTCGATGAGGCTCCCGCGCTCGCGGCAAAGTTTAATGTGCGTTCCATCCCGATGATCATATTTTTCAAAGATGGAGCGGCCAAAGACACCGTCGTCGGCGTGCAGTCGAAAGACGCCCTCGCGAAACGCCTCGCCGCTTTGGGCTGAGACTTGTTCGACGAATCGTAGAAAAAAGAAAAGGGCGGCGCGGCTGATGAAACCGCACCGCCCTGACATTTTTTAGCCCGCTTACTGATCTCCAAACGAGATGCCGATTGCGCGCGCGGCGTTGACGATTTCGCTATCCTTGGACACGAGGCGGAGCTGATGCACCGCTTCCTCGATCGGCACATCGCCCACCTGATACTGCTGGTAGCTCACCATGCGACCAAAGTTGCCCTGCTCGATCAGCTCCACCGCCTTCGCGCCAAAGCGCACTCCGAGGATGCGATCCAGCGCCGTCGGGGCACCGCCGCGCTGGAGGTGGCCGAGTGTGCAGGCCCGCGTTTCCTTCCCAGTGGCTTTTTCGATCTGCTTCGCCACGTAGTCGCCCACACCGCCGAGGCGATCTTCACCTTTGCTTCCCACACGTTCTTTGGTGAGCAGTTCGCCGGATTCGTTGCGCGCTCCTTCGGCCACCACGACGAGCGTGCTGTGGTGTCCGGCAGCGTCGCGTTTGCGCACTGCTTTGGCCACGTCTTCGATATTGAAAGGAATCTCCGGCAGCAGGATGACGTCCGCGCCACCTGCCATGCCTCCGTAGAGGGCGATCCATCCCGCGTGTCGTCCCATCACTTCCAGCACCATCACGCGTTTGTGACTTTCCGCCGTGGTGTGCAGACGGTCCAACGCATCCACCACAGCGGCGACGGCGGAATCAAATCCGAACGAGGTCGCAGTGGCTTGGATGTCGTTGTCGATTGTCTTCGGCACGCCGATGACCGGAACGCCCATCTCGTAGAGCTGCAGCCCGGTGGTGAGACTGCCATCGCCGCCCACGACGATCAGCGCACCAACTTCCAGATGCCGCAGCGTGTTCCGGGCCTTCTCCACGATGTCCGTGGGCACTTTGGCCACATTGCCTTCGCCGATCTTGGCCACAAAGTGCCCCTTGTTCGTTGTGCCGAGAATGGTGCCTCCGAGTTTGGTGATGCCCACTGTCTTCTCCGGCGTCAACATCATGTAATCCCCAGGCGGCAGCATGCCTTCAAAGCCATCACGAAAGCCCACCACCTCCCAGCCGCGTGTGGAGGCGGCACCGACGACGCCGTGGATGACTGCATTGAGACCGGGGCAATCCCCGCCGCTGTTTAAGATACCGATTCGCATGGGTGGTGTTTTTTGGGAGTGAGTGAGTGAGTGGAGTGAGCGCGGCCGGGGAGGAGACGCCGCGCGCGGTTGCGTTAATTAAAATTGATCCAGCATCTGCCGCTTGTCGGTGATCGGGCGGCCTGCCGCCAACCAACGATCATAGGCGGCCCAGCCCTGATTGAGCAGCGCGCGTGCTTCATCGAAAGGCCGCGCCGATCCCAGCACGACGACCACCATGCGGTGCCGGTAGATGAGACTCGTGTTGTCTGCCTGCACTTGCACGCTGGAGGGCTTTTCCGCCGAGATGACCACGCAGCCGCCGGAGCGTGCCGTGTTTCCCGTCTTCACACCGTCGATGCGATCCACGCCGAGCAACAGGTTCGTATTTTTCAAAGACACGCTCATCGGCTGGCCACCGCGATAGATGGTGATGCTGCGGCTGCTCTGGTTCGTGTAAAAACGCATCGCCGGCCGCGACACCGCGTAAATGGCCAAACGCGCGATGTCTGCCGCCGTCGAATAGGGCAGGGGGCGCGAGTTCTCCAACCCGTGCGGATTGGTAAAGCGCGTACCGCGAGCGCCTTCACGCCGCGCCAGTTGATTCATCTGCCGTACAAACTCCTCCATCGGATGCCCGCCGCGTCCCAACCGCGTCAGATGATCCCGTCCCACAAAATCCCCCAGCGTGATCGCGGCGATGTTATCGCTGCTCATCATTGTAGCGTAGATCAGATCTCGCAGCGTCACTTGATCTCCTGCCTGCAAACCGATCGTGCCCGCATCTGAAATCTGAAACGCATAACCAGGCACCGTCGCCAGTACGCCTACGCCCACGCGGGACGCCTCCGCCCAGTCCAGCGTCACCATTGCCGTGGCAATCTTTGCCAGACCACCCACAGGCCGCTTCGCATTCGCATTGCCCGCCACATGCACCTTTTTGTTAAACGCATCCGTTACCAGCACCGAAGACTGCGCTAGGGTGGAGGCAGGAACCGAAAGGGTAATAAACAGGGCGAGGATCGACAGTCGGAGCGCACTCCGCGTCATGCTGGGGGGGAACATAGACGCCGATGATTAGCCTCCTGCCGGACTCTCGCAACCGTGGATTTGCGCCCCATCTTCCCCATTGACCCGCGCCTTGCGCTGCCTTCCTCCTTGCTCATGCCCACACCTCAGCAGCAGACCCTGCACCTCATCCGAACCTACTACGACACCTTCAACACCGGCGACCGTGCCGCCTTCCTCTCCCTCCTCACGCAGGATGTGGCGCATGAGATCAATCAAGGTGCCTGTGAGCTGGGCCAGGAGGCATTCCGCCAATTCCTCGTTCGCATGGATCGCTGCTATCGCGAGCGTGTTTGCGATCTCGTCTCCATGGCCAGCGAGGACGGCACGCGCGGTGCTGCCGAGTTCTTTATCGAGGGCCAGTACCTCGCTACCGATGACGGACTACCGCCTGCGACTGGCCAGCGTTACCGCCTGCGTGTCGGTGCCTTCTTTGAGGTCAAAGACGGCCTCATCAGTCGCATTTCCAACCACTACAACCTCGCTGACTGGCTGCGCCAAGTCGCTGCTGCGTGACTCCGCCGTCTGAGCGCATGGATCATCTCGTGATGAGGTTTGTCTGCGATTCACTTTTGGCAGTGAATAGGCAGGAGGTGATGAATTAGCTTCGGAATCCGGGCTGAATCCATGTCTCATGCGGCTTCGTCGCCCAATCGTTTGTCTGGGACGAGATAGCCTTGGACGTAGTCGCGGACGGCTTCGGTGAGGGCGGTGATTTCCTGAGTGAAGCCGGAGGCGCGGAGTTTCGTGATGTCGGCGCAGGTGTAGTATTGATACTTCGACTGCAAATGCTCCGGCATGTCGATGAATTCGATGTTCGGTGTTTTACCGAGTGCGGTGAAGATGGCGGTGGCAAGCTCGATCCAGGTGTGAGCCTTGCCTGAGCCGAGGTTGAAAAGACCGCCGGCACTGGGAGTTTCCGCGAGGTGGAGGGTCATCTGAATGGCGTCTTTCACGTAGAGGAAGTCGCGCATCTGCTCGCCGTGCTTGTAGTCAGGGCGGTGAGATTTGAAGAGCTGCACTTTGCCAGTGTTCAGGATCTGGCCGCAGGCTTTATGTACGAGGCTGCGCATGTCCGCCTTGTGGTCTTCGTTGGGGCCATAGACGTTGAAGTATTTAAGGCCGACGATCTTCGGCAGCCAGCCTTCACGTTTCGCGTGGAGGTCGAAGAGGTGCTTGGAATAGCCGTACATGTTGAGCGGGCGCAGCTTATGGATGTCCGGCTCCTGGTCGTCCATGCCGTGAGCTCCATCGCCATAGGTGGCAGCGGAGGAGGCATAGACGAAACGGGTCTGTTGGCTGAGCGACCACTGGCAGAGTTGCTTGGTGAACTCGTAGTTGTTGCGCATGAGGTAGTCGGCGTCGCGCTCGGTGGTAGCAGAGCAGGCTCCGAGGTGCAGGACGAGGTCAAAGCGGCCCAGCTTGGCTGGGGAATGTACGACGTGGTGCAGGAGGTCGTTGCCGTCGATGTAGTCAGCGAAGCGCAGGGGGACGAGGTTTTTCCATTTCTCGTCGGTGCTGAGGCGGTCGCAGACGACGATGTTATCGCAGCCACGGCGGTTGAGTTCCCAGACGAGGGCACTGCCAATGAATCCGGCTCCGCCGGTGATGAGGATGCGACTTTCCGTGTTCTTCATGCGCTCCGCTGGTAACGGGGAAAGCGCTCCGATTCAAGCCGGAGCTTCCTGTCAGGCGGGGATGGCTTCTTCGGATGCGCTGGGCATGGAGGTGATGGGCACCTGCTCACGCCATAGGGCGGGATGCAGGAAAATGCTGCGCGGATCGCACTCATGCGCGCCTTCCCAGCCGACGATGGACTCCATGACGGCGGGGTGCGGACACTGGATGGCGGGGTAGAGCCATTGCTGGTCGGCGACGACGAGTTTGGGGATCAAGGCTTGGCCGTGGTATTCGACTTCCCAGCCTAGCAGAAGCGGTTCCTCGTCAGTAAACCCCGCGAGACCGAGGGGGTGCTCCACCCAGCCGACGAGGCCGCTGCCATTCAGCGCGTCCCAGACTTCACGCCTTTCCAGGTCAATGCGTACGGCAAAGCCGAAGGTCTTTGATTTGCCGCCATTGACGGGATCGCAACTGGCAAGGCCGAAGAGAATGCTCGGAGGGCAACTGGATGGGACGATGTCCACTTGGAAACCAAAGCGGATGGGGTGATCTGGCAAGACGAGGCTGCCGTAGCTCGTGACTTGGAAGTCAAAGAACAAGGGATCGTTAGCGGTAGATGCGAGCAGTGATTCCATAAAATCTTAAAATTTAGGAATTGTTTATGAAATTTCAATTATTTGACAGAAAATACAAATAAATTTTTTGAAATTTATGTCATTTCCTTCGCTGAACACCGACCTCCCCAAAGATGGCTGAAAGGGGCGTAATGGCATCGAATGCGGCGGGCTATGATCCTCGTGCTGCCTGAACGGAGGAAGATGTGCGCATGCAATCGCAACAAAAGGCTCACTGCGGAGATTGACGAATGGCAGGCTCTTTGGTACCACGTCTGTTCGTGGCACTCACTGAAACGCACTCCACCAGAGCCGAAGCCTCTCCCCAGGCGGACTTTCGTGCGCGGTTCCTACTCGCTTACCAGCATATGGTGCTCTCTCGCGTGCTGGAGGAGAAGCTGGCCGCGCTCTACCGTGCAGGCGGGCGCATTGTGGGTGGCGTCTATCTCGGCCGTGGGCAGGAGGCATTCAGTGCGGCTCTAGGGGTTCAGTTGCGCAAGGGGCGCGACCTTTATGGGCCACTCATTCGCGATCAGGCTGGGCGAATTGCCTACGGTGAGCCGATTCTCGATTGTGTCAGAACCTATCTGGGTGCCGTATCTGGCCCCATGCGCGGGAGAGATGGCAATATCCACCGCGGACGCCCGAAGGAAGGCATCTTTGCGATGATCAGCCATCTAGGCAGCCTCGTGTCGGTGGTTTCGGGAGCACTCTTTGCACGGCGTTTGGCCGGTACGCTGCAGGATGGCGTGGGTGCCACCAGCATCGGAGATGGAGGGACTTCCACGGGAGCCTTCCATGAGGGGTTGAACATGGCAGCGGTGGAAAAGCTCCCTTTGATCGTCAGCGTGGCGAATAACCAGTACGCCTATTCTACGCCGACCACCCGGCAGTATGCGTGTGAGAATCTCGTGGATCGTGCCGCAGGCTACGGAGTAGCAGGAGCGACTGTCGATGCCACGGATCTGGCCGCCTGCCTCGAAGTGTTTGATAAAGCCGTACGCAGTGCTCGCACTGGCGGCGGGCCGCAGATGGTGGTCGGCACGCTGCTGCGACTTTCTGGACACGGGGAGCACGATGATGCCTCTTATATTCCTGATGCGAAACGCAAAGGAAGCCTCTCGCGAGACTGCCTTAGCGTGGCGGAGCAACGCCTGCGCGATGAAGGATGGCTCGACGCGGATGCCGTGCGTGATCTCCGTGCCGAGGCGCGCCGCGAGGTGGATCTGGCTGTGGCGAAAGTGACGAAAGAACCACTGCCCGACCCCTTCAAAGAAAACTGGCAGGCACTTTCCAGAGCCGATCTGGCGGAGGGGCGCTACGAGGCATGAGCATCACTTATCTTGAAGCGATCCGTGAGGCGCAGTACGAGGCACTGCGCAACGATCCAAAAGTCTTTCTCTACGGCCAAGACATCGACACCTTTGGCGGCGCCTTCAAAGCCACGAAAAATCTCGGACGGGAGTTTCCGGGGCGCGTCTTTGACTCTCCCATCAGTGAAGATGCGATGGTCGGCTTGGCGATCGGTGCTGCTGTCGAAGGCGCACGCCCCATTGTGGAGATGCAATTTGCCGATTTCTCCTCCGTCGGTTTCAATCAGATCGTCAATCAGGCGGCTACACTTTACTGGCGCACCAACACGCCATGTCCAGTCACCATCCGCCTTCCCTCGGGCGGCACGGCTGGCAGTGGCCCTTTCCACAGCCAGTCGATGGAGGCGATCTACGCACATTACCCTGGCCTCGTGATCGTCACACCGGCCACGGTCGAGGACGCGTATTGGATGCTGCTCGAGAGTGTGCAGGTGGATGACCCTGTCATTTACTGCGAGCACAAGTTTCTCTACTACCATTTGAAGTCGGACGACATCGGTTCGCGCGAGTTACCCATCGGCAAGGCGCGAATCGCTCGGCCTGGTCGCGATGCCACAGTGGTCACTTACAGCGCGATGGTTCATGAAGCGCTGCGCGCTGCGGATGAACTGCACCTCGACGGCTATCAGATTGAAGTGGTCGATCTCCGCTCCGTGAAGCCGATGGATACGGACACCATCCTCGCCTCCGTCGCACGCACCGGGCGGTTGCTGGCCCTTGGAGAGGCATTCCCCTGGGGAGGAGTGACGGCAGAAATCGTCTCCCGTGTTGCCAGTGAGGCTTTTCATCTTCTTGATGCGCCGCCAATGCGGTTGAATTCCAAAGACACGCCCATTCCTTATCATCCGAACTTGTGGAAGGCGCACCGCCCCACCGTGGCCACCATCGCCGCCGCGTTAAGAAACCTGCTCAGGTATTAGACAGCCTCGTTTTTCAGCCCGCATGCCTACCATTCCCATCCTGATGCCTCAACTCGGTGAGTCCATCGCCGAGGCCACGATCATTCGCGTGCTCGTCGAGCCCGGAGTGTCGGTGGAGGCTGGAAGCGATGTTTTCGAGGTGGAGACTAACAAGGCCACGATCTCCGTCACGGTGCCGTGTGCTGGGCGGGTGACTCAGATCGTCGCTGTGCCCAAAACAAGCTACGCGGTGGGTGCCACGCTCGCAGCATTCGAGATCAGCGATGAAGATGCGCAGGCGCTTGGCATTGCCGAGTCGCAGCAGGCGGAGAATGAAGCCAAGAACACTTACAGTGCTGCGGACGTCGTCGAAAATCTTCATTTCAAAATCAGCGAAGACGATGTCATCTCCACACGGCAGCCTACGGTGGAGCCTGTCGTCAGTGGTGCCCTTCCTGTGCCTGCTGGAGCCACAGGAGCCAGCTACATTTCTCCGCGCATGCGTGCCCGCATGCACGAGCTCGGCCTCAATGCAGCGGATCTCGCTGGCGTGCCAGGTACGGGGGCGGGTGGGCGCGTGACCGTCGAAGACTTCGAGGCATTCTTGCGCGGCTTGGAGCAGCATCGCCTCACATCGGCATCGCCGATGCGCATCGCGGTTGCAGATAGCATGCGTCGTAGTTGGATGCGTCCTCTCGCCACTGTTGGCAGTCCGGTGTTGCTCGATGCCATGCTCGCCCACCGCAAGAAGGCAGATCCCAAACCCGGCCCCGCGCTTTACGCCATTCGTGCTCTCGCCATCGCCTTGGCAGAAAACACCGCAGTCGCAGGGCGCCTCATAGGCAACCGCATCGTTCATCCCCGTGCTATCGACATTGGCTTCGCCGTCGAAGTCGAAGACGGTGTGATGGTTCCCACGCTGCGCGAAGTGGAAAAGACACCGCTCATTAAACTGGTGCCCACCTACAACAAGCTCGTCGAGCAAGCACGGGCCCGCCGTCTTCCCAGTGACATTAACCGCCCTGGCATCGCTACAGTGACCAACTTCGGCACCTTCGGCATCGTCTGGGCCACGCCGATCCCTCTGCCAGAGCAGAACCTCGTGCTCGGCCTCGGCGCAGGGAGCAAAGTGCCACGCTGGAGCGACGAGGTCGGCCAGTTCATTCCCGTCACTGAAGCAGAACTCACCCTCAGCTTTGATCATCGCGTCCTCGATGGCGGTGGCGCTGGGCGACTGCTCAAGCGCGTCGCTGATCTGTTGCAAAAACCCGAATTGCTCTGAAAGCAGAGTGAGGGGCCTGCGCCTCCTATCATCGCTTACGCATGCACGACAAACCCACGCTACGCCAACTCATGCGCGGACGCCTCCGCGCTGTTGATGACGCAGCGCGTGCTCAGGCCGGTGAGCAAATTGCCGCGCATCTCCTGCGCCTCGCTTCCTCTTGGCCGCAGCAGAGCGTCATTACTCTTTTTGGCGGATTAAAAAACGAACCTGACTTCCTGCCGCTCATCCTCCCAGAGCTGACGGCACGGGGAGCCTGCCTCGCTTGCTTTGAAATCACTGCCGATGGACTGCGCCCGCGGCAGACACAAAGCATGGATGATCTCCAACGCGGCACGATGAATGTCTGGGAGCCAAAGCCGCAGTGTCGGCCTCTCGAAATCGCAGCACTCGACTACATCCTCGTTCCAGGGCTCGCATTCACTCGCGAAGGCGCGCGTCTCGGGCGCGGCGGTGGCTACTATGATCGTCTGCTGAGCCACCCGCAGTGTCGCGCGCGTCGGATCGGCATCGCCTGTGATCTTCAAATCATCGACGACATCCCTCTCGAATCACATGATCTGCGTGTGCAGCAGATTGTTACCGAATCCGGCTTGATCTGGACTTCCCCGACGCCAGAAGGAGAGGCAACAGCAAAGCCACTCCCTCCCGCATGAAGCCACTCCTCGAAATCCTCCAGTCTGGTACGGCCTACTTGGAGAAACGCCACATCGAGGAAGCCCGGCTAAACATGGAGCATCTCATCGCGCACGTTCTCGGCTGCCGTCGCCTCGATATTTACCTGCGCTTCAACGAAACGGTTACTGAACCCGATCTCACCACGCTACGTGAGCTGCTCCGCCGTCGTGGTGAAGGGGAGCCGCTCCAACATCTCCTAGGCACGGTCGAATTTTGCGGCCATGAGTTCGTGTGCGACCACCGTGCTCTCGTGCCACGGCCTGAAACGGAAACGCTCGTCGAGATCGTCTGCAAAAAATTCGCGTCAGCTCCTGCGCGCGTGCTCGACATGGCGACCGGCTCTGGATGCATCGGCCTCAGTTTGGCAAAAGGATGGCCGCAGAGCGAAGTCGTTCTCGCAGACATCAGTGAAGACGCGCTCGATCTCGCCCGACTCAATGCATCGCGTCTCGGCGTTCAGGTCAAATGCCTGCGCAGTGATCTCTTTGAGAAGATCACAGGCACCTTCGACCTCATCACCGCCAATCTCCCCTACATCCCGACGGCTGAAATCGCTTCACTCAGTGTCGAAGTCAGGCGCGATCCGCTCCTTGCTCTGGATGGCGGAGCGGATGGCTTGCGCATCATCGAGCGCTTTCTTACAGACGCTCTGGCGCATCTCAATTCGAATGCACTCATCGCACTCGAAGTCGGCCACGATCAGGGAGAGGCCGTCGCTGCACGCTGTGCTTCGCTTGGGTATGAACAGCCTACGACTGAAGCGGATCTCGCGGGCATTCACCGGTTTGTATTCGCTGCGGCACCGCGCAAGGAATGAAGTTGGATGATCTCAGCAAGAGTGCCGTCTCTTATCATCTGGGGTATGTTTTTTCAGAATGGAGTGGAGTGCAGTCATCGAATTTGGCAGAGAGAGGATGCTGAAGATTGATTCGTGGGAGTGCCTGCGCATGCTGTCAGCATGTCATTCAAGAATTTGATATTCGTTTTAAGCCTTGCCCCTGCATGCCTCAGCGCGCAAACGGCTGCGCCTACCTTGAAGCTCAAGGTTTCAACCGATCGCAAGGATGCGCTCTACAAATTGGGCGAGACAGCCACCTTCACCATCGAGGCTGAGCAGGGCGGTCGGGCGCTGAGTGAGGGGCGTGTGATCTGTGTTTTTTCTCAGGATGGCGTACGGGCACAGCCGCCACAGACGGTCGTTTTGCAGCAGGGAAAGGCCACCCTCGTGGGTAAACTCGATGCGCCTGGATTTCTGCAACTCCGCGTGAGCAGTGGCAAAGCTTCTGCCATCGCTGCGGCGGGTTACGATCCTTTGCAGATCGCGCCCAGCATGCCGATGCCGGATGATTTTGACGAATTTTGGGCTGAGCAAAAAAACAAGCTGGCGCAGGTGCCCGCCAAGGCAGCGCTCACGCCGGTGAAGTCGCCCAAGGAAGGCGTGGAGGCGTTTGATCTTCAGGTCGAGTGTCTTGGGAAACCTGTTTCAGGTTATTTTGGCAGACCCAAAAATGCGAAGCCGAAATCTTTGCCCGCCATTCTGCATGTGCATGGCGCAGGTGTGCGCAGCGCAAATCTCAGCAGCGTGGTTTGGGCGGCGAATGGTGATGGCATGCTCTCGCTGGACATCAACGCGCATGGCATCGCAAATGGAAAACCGAAGGCGTTTTATGACGCATTGGCCGCTGGAGAACTGAAGGAATACCGCACCGCCGGGAGAGAGGATCGAGAGCAGATCTATTTCAAAGGCATGTTCCTGCGCGTGATTCGTGCTATTGATTTTCTCACCGCACAGCCAGAGTGGGATGGGCGGACCCTGATCGTTTACGGCAGCAGTCAGGGAGGATTTCAGGCGTTTGCGGCTGCGGGATTGGATGCGCGCGTGACCTTCTTCTGCGCGGGCGTACCTGCGGGGTGTGATCACACGGGAGGTGTTGTTGACCGGATCAGTGGCTGGCCGAAGCTCGTGCTCAAAGGGGCGGATGGCAAGCCAGACGCCAGCATGCTGCAAGCCGCGCGCTATTATGATTGTGTGAACTTTGCCCGACGTGCGAAATGTGCGGGAGCAGCAGTCACGGTGGGTTTCATCGACACCACTTGCCCACCCACGAGTGTGTACGCCGCGTATAATGCGCTCATGATTCCGAAAACGATTCACATGGACGTGCTCGCAGGACACACGAACACCTCAGGTGCTTCCAAATTCATGCAAGAGGCTGCATTGAAACATGCGCGTGAGCATGCGGCGCGCCGATGATGAGATGCGCTGACGGCGGAACTTGCACTCGGATGGAGCACTGGCAGGATGGGGGATGCCGAAGAGCATCGCCATTTTTGGAGGCAGTTTCAATCCGCCGGGGAATCATCACGCGGCCATTGCGGCGCGGTTGACACGAAGCTTCGACGAGGTGCGGGTGATCCCGTGTGGCCCTCGGCCAGACAAACCGGAGACGGATGGTGTGCCGCCCGTGTATCGCGCGGCTTTGGCAGACATTGTTTTTGGCGCGCTGCCTGGTGTGGTGGTGGACTTGAGTGATTTTGAGCAGGAGAGCTTCACGAGAAATCATGAGCTGCAAGCCCGCTTTGAAACACAGGGTGAGGTGTGGCACGTCGTGGGTTCTGATTTGGTCGTGGGAGGAGGACGCGGGGAGTCTCTCATTCAGCGCACTTGGGAGCGTGGAGAAGAATTGTGGAGTCGTGCCAATTTTGCGGTCTTACGGCGCCCCGGTTATGAGATCGACGCGCGGGACATGCCGCCACATGCACAGGAGATCGACTTGATGGTCGATGGGGCTAGCTCGGACATTCGTGTGCGTTTGGGGCATGGGCAATCCGTTGCGGACCTCGTAGGAGCGCGAGCGCTGGCCTACATAGAACGATATGGATTGTATCGTGCGCCGATCCCTGGCAATTGGGCGCGCGGCTCGTTGGAGGGTGCTGATTTTTACCTTCAGTCTGATGCCGCGAATCCTAAAGCGCAGAGATGGAGTGCGCCGCTCGTCTCGCGCAGTGTATCGGCAGCGGAGGCCAGCTTCATCAGCGTGGTGGGTGGCGATGGCGCAATGTTGCGGAGCATTCGTGAGCATTGGCGTACGCGATTGCCATTTTTCGGCGTCAACGCAGGCCACATGGGCTTTTTGCTCAACGGTATTGAACAGGTTGCTGCTGATGCCTTTCCGCCGCGGGATGTGATTTTCCGCCAGTTGCCGATGCTGTTCCTAGAGTTCGAAGATGTGGAGGGCAGGACGCACACGGCGCATGGCTTTAATGACGCATGGCTGGAGCGCGCAACAAGTCAGAGTGCCTGGCTGGAGGTGACGGTGAATAACGTCCGACGCATTCCCAAGCTGGTGAGCGATGGTGCCCTGGTGGCGACGGCTGCGGGCTCCACAGCTTATGCGCGCAGCATGGGGGCTTCACCACTGCTGGCGGACACGCCTGCTTGGTTGCTGGTGGGGTCAAATGTGTTGGAGCCTGCGAACTGGCGCAGTGCGCTGCTTTCTCCGGATACCACGGTGGAGATTCGCAGTCTGAGTCCAGAGCATCGGCCCGTGCAGGCGTTTGTGGATGGCGAGAGTATGGGACGAGTTGTTTCGATGAAGGCCCGCCTCTCCCGTGCAGCAGCGGCGGAACTCGTTTTCTGTGCGAGTCATGACATGGCGGAAAAAATCGCAGCAATCCAGTTTGGGGCATGAAGGATGATTCGTGCTCTCCAAAAAGATGATGCGCTGCTGGCGGACATCGCCTCAGTGACACACAGCGAAGATGTGCTGCACCTCTGGTGGCTCGGACAAAGCGGCTTTCTGGTGCAGTGGGCAGGGGAGCGCATGCTCTTTGACCCCTATCTCTCGGATGCACTGACCCGGAAATACGCGCAAACGGACAAACCCCATGTGCGCATGACGGAGTGCTGCATCGATCCTGCACGACTCGTGGGCATCACTCGTGTGACAGCCAGCCATGTCCATACTGACCACCTTGATGCGGAAACTCTCGTGCCGCTGGCACGTGCGAATCCTGGATTTCGTTTGTACGTGCCCCATCCGGTGATGCAAGAGGCGCAACGACGACTGAAGGGGGCAGAAGTTGTCCTGCATCCGATCAACGACGGTGAATATCATCAAGAAGGCCGATGGAGAGTTGATGGCGTTGTGGCCAGGCACAATGAGGTGGTGCGGGATGAGCGTGGACACAGTCACTGCATCGGCTTCATCGTAAAATGTGGGCCGTTTACGATCTACCACAGTGGCGACACGCTGTGGCATGACGACATCGTCCGTGCGTTGCGTCAGCATCCCTGCGATGTCGCTTTTCTTCCGATTAACGGCAATCGACCCGAACGACGTGTGGCTGGCAATCTCAACGGTACGGAGGCTGCGGCACTGGCGAAGGCGTGCGGTGTGGGTCTTGTGATCCCATGTCATTATGAGATGTTTGAGTTCAACACGGAGTCACCCGATGAATTTGTGCGCGCTTGTGAGAGGCTTGATCAATCCTATCGCGTGATGCGCTGCGGAGAGGGGATTGAGCTGCGGGCAGCAGTTCCTCAGCGCGCCACGGCTTGACCTGAGGCGGTCCATGCGTTGAAGCCGCCCTTGAGAAGCATGAGGTTTTTGAATCCCAACTTGCTCATTTCCATGACGGCCAGCTTTGCGCGTCCGCCAATGGCATCGTAAATAAGGTAGGATGCGTTCTTGTCGAGTGCTGCGATTTCTGCGGTGCTGTCGCGCAGATGAAACCAGTCATGATGGAGAGAGCCGAGGATGAATCCGCGAGATTTTCTTTCCTGCTCTGTGCGCACGTCGATGATGACAGTCTCGGGATGATCCACGAGGAGGCGTTCGACATTCGCAGACGCAATTTCACGCACACCCTCGGGGATCACTGCCTGCGTTGGCTCCAGTGGCGGTGCGCCGCTGCCTGTCGTCGCGACGGCCAGCAGAAAAATGAAAGTGCAGAGATGAAGCGAGGAGGTCATGGGCGTGAGATCGGAGTGGCCTGAGCATGCTTCGCTGTCGGAGGGGCGGACTTCAAGGGCGGGAAAGTGCGATCGTAATCAGTGATTTTACCGCGGGAGTCACAGACGAGCCGCGGGCCTGGGGAGAACTGCATCGCGGCGGCACTTTGTTCAGCCTTAAAATCTGCACAGGTGAGGCCGCCCATGTCGAGCAGAGTGTGATAGATGGACGTGGCACTCATCGGAGTGTCGAGATTGGCGCGCAGGGCGGCAGCTTTTTGCGGGTGACGCTGTGCATAGTCTGGTGAAAGCCACATGAGCATCGGTATTTCAACCACTTGGCGCGAGACGAGGCCGTGCATGAATTTGTTGAGCAGCGCTTTCGAGGTGTTTTCACCATGATCAGAGACGTAACAGAACCACGATGAGGCTTGTGCCCCCTTGATGAGATGGATGAGATTGGCCAGCAGGAAGTCCGTGGCAAAGATGGTGTTGTCGTAGGAGTCTTGCACGAGCTGGAGATCGCGCGGGCTCTGAGCGACTCCGCTGTAGATACGCAGCATCGCGTCCATGATGGCTTGTCTGTCTGCGGGAAAGCGCGTGAGCCTGTCTGAGTACCGCGCGGGGTAAGGGCCATGACTGCCGATGGTGTGGAGGACAAAGAGAACCCTGGGCTCTTTGCGGTTGAGAATGCTCGTCACCAACGGCAGGAGAGATGTGTCTGAGGCACTGTCATACGCGCCAGAGCCATAGGTATCGAATTTCCCTCCTTTGAAGACGGATTCATCTGCATCTTCAGAGAAGAGGGAGTTGAGCGTGTCGAAAGTGCCATGCTTCCTCTGCGAAGAGAGCCAGTAAACGCGGAAACCGGCTTTGCGGTATGCGGTGAGAAGGCTGGCTTGGCGAGTCGCTTCCAGCACTTTGCCCGGAGGTGCGGAGGTGATCATGGAGGGGACTGCTACGAGCGTGACCGTGGCTGCTGCTGTCACATCCCGGAACGGGAGCAGGCCTGCGGTGCGTTCTAGCAGAGGTGTGGTGGGACGCTCATAACCGTAGAGACTGAAACAACTCCGCGTCGCGCTCTCGCCGATGACGAGCATGTGTACTTGGCGTTGTGGATCGTTTTTGAAAGCGAGGTCTTGTTGGACGGAGGTGGTTTTCACCAAATTCTTGCGCTCCTGCACTCGCGCGCGCAGTGCCAGTGCCTCGTAGCCAGCATAGAAGGTGGAGCAGGGAAAGGTGGAAAGGCAGCGTTGCTTAAATGAGGCGACACTGACGGCGGCACCGTACTTGAGGAAGTCATACGCGCTCGGCAGCACAAGGCAGGCCATGAGAAATACCCTGGCGACTGGTCCCAGACGGGAGGAGGCTGGGACGCGCGTTTTCACCAACCAGAGGTAGAGGCCGGCGAGTGCCAGAGTGCCCATGGCGGTGTAGAGTGCCTGGGCTTTGAATGTGGCGAGCTCTGCCTGATTTGTTTCCAAAAGGGCCAACATCAGGAATGTCGTGGGCAGGTTTTGAATGCTCAGCAGGCAAACAACACAGGCTGGTACGAGTATCAGCAAGGGGCTAGCCAGCCAGAGCAGCGTACGCACACGCAGACCCAAAGTGCCGAGCGCCAAGAGGAGCGATAGGCTGAAAAGCCAGAGCCTCATGGAGGGCCATGAGAAACTTGGAATGAAAACGGCGGCGGCATTCGGCAGCAGCAGCAGGGTAGTGGCCAAGAGCAGCGTGAGCCAGAGGCTGCCATCGTTGCGGATTTCTTGCCTCACACGGAGGAATAGGCGTTGGAAGAGCTTCACAGTTGTTAATAATTAACAAAATAAACAATAAATACAATATTAATTTTATCACCTGCACGCCCATAGCGCACGGTAGGCAGACGCCTTGCATCGAGGCGTTTCAGAGAGCTAAATGCAAACCTCCTTCACGGCAGGCGCAGGCAAAGCGGTCATAAATTGTAAAAATTATGAAAATTGTTGTTGATTGAATTTGTGATATCGAATATAAATTCCATAATTCGAATTGACCGCGCCCTACGGCACTGCCAAAACGAAGCAACACCAACAGCCAAAACACGTAACACCATGAAAAACATCAAGCTCAATCCCTCCCGCAAGGCTGGCTTCAGCCTCGTGGAAATGCTCGTCGTCATCGCCATCATCGGCATCATCGCCGCGATCGCGATTCCGAACATCGGCAACCTGAACGACAGCGCCAAGGTCGCCACCGGCAAACGCAATGCGCAGACCGTCGCTTCTGTGCTTAACGCCGCCATCGCCGCTGGCGTTGACACGAGTGCCTGGACTGGCACGGCCTCTGACCTTCTCGCGAAGGCTCAGGCTGGCGTGAGCCCCACGACGGGTGCCTTCTCTGGCAAGACCTTCACCTCCGGTCCGATCAACGACACGGAAGAAGCGGAAGCCGCGAAGTACCTGAGCTGGGACTCGACCAACAAGCAGGTCACCTACAACCCAGGCACCTACTAATTCTGAGTGCTGATACGCCCGGCACTGTGGCATAGCCCTCAGTTTCGGACGGTTTCGTCCGCCGGGGAGGTGACTCCCCGGCGGTTTTTTCGCAGTGGCTAGGATAACAGGGCGCAGGACATGAAGACGACATTCCACATTCACGAACGGGCCGGGTTTAGTTTCGTCGAGGCGATCTTCAGCATCGCCATCATTGGCATCATGTCGTCACTGGTGGTGGGGGCGATTTCGAATGCCTCACGCGATGCACATCGGGTGATCGCCCGTCAGCAGCAGGCATCTGTGCAGAGTGCTCTTACTGCATGGGTGATGGCGCAAACACGGCTGGCTGGCACATCTCAGATTCGGAGCTTGGAAAGCGTGAGGGTTTCCTACAATGCGCTGGGCACTACCTTGGCGCGGTTTAATCTTTTAGTCCCCAACCCCTCTTCTCCTGACACCAATCTGCGTGCTGGCTTCTTAGATCAGACCACGGCGGATCATTTTTTGGACTACACCAGCAATTCGGACAGGCTGAAAACGGCAGCTTTAGAAAACGCCCGCCAGTACCTCACACTTCCAGGTTGGCAGAGTGGTGATTTCCCCAGGGTGAATTTGGTCAACGAATAAGCACCAGCATCCCCCATCATTTATGACTGCGGCTCATCCAAAATCACGCTTCATGCTTCCAGGCTTCTCGCTCGTGGAGATGATGGCCTGCGTCTCGATCATCGGCATCATCGCATTCATGGCGATCCCTTCAGTGACGCGGATGCGCGGGGATAGTGAGCGCAATCTCGCCATCGCGCGTGCAGAGGCGCTGAATCTCGCACAGGCGAGCTTCATTCAGGTGCGCGGACGCACTCAGGCGGCGTTGGATTGGGGCGCGGCTTCATCCTCAGAAGGGAAGTACTCGCTGCTCAGGCCATACCTGAGCTTTTCGGAAACCACGTTGGCTGCATTCATGCCCTCTGGATACACGGTTACCTTTCCTCCTTCCATCACCACGATGACCAAAGCGGCTCTCACGGGCCCCACGGGAGCTATCTACTATTGAGAATGTTATCGCCATGACTGCTCTCTCTGAAGCACCCAGTGTAAACGCCCTGCCGAAGCAGAAAATCGGCAGAGGCGGTTACTCGGTGACGGAGTTGGTCATCGCGGTGAGCATCATGGGCATTCTGGCTGGAGTCGCCGTTGGCTCATTCAATCAATTCCTTGGCGGAGGGCAGGATGCCCTGGCGGCGGAGAGGCGGGAACGGCTCAATCAGGCGCTCTACCGCTTTGCCCAGCAGAATTATGATCTGCGTTTTAATGCCATGAATGGATCTTCTGCGGATGAGATGGCAGTACTGCGCACGCTCCAGTATCGCGATCCCGATCCTGACCGTGCTCGGATTGGTTCTCCCTACATGGACCCACGCTATAATCCGGTGACGTCCACAGACTCATCCACCTACCGTCTTCGCTGGAATGGCAGGCTCTACGATATCCTTGCTCCCGGAAAGTCGGGTTCGGGCCTGCTGATGAATTTTGAAGGCACGGACTTCACCACGGCCTTCGAGTTCCCGCCCAACTTTCAAATGGCGGGCCGCTAATCTCACCACGGATTTCTCTCATGTCTGCACTTCTTCAACTACCCGCACGGCAGCCTTCACCAAAATCCTTTGGTGATCCGGGTAATACACCCAACACGATAATTGATGCGCGGCAGACAGCAGTTCTGGCAATCCAGTCGATCGAGGGGTTGGCCCTCCAGTATGGGATGCTTCCAGTCACGCTACTGCGTGAAAGTTGCTCGCCAGATGCAGAGCGGTTGGTGCGGAAGCTGGGGCGCGTGCCTTATGTCGCCGATCCGTGGTTGCCTGTGACCACCATCGGCCCCCTGCTCGTCATGGCGCATCATAATCCCAAAGCGGGAGATATGTGGGGGGTACCACCGTTTTTAACGATTCGCGTTCTCGTCACGCAGCAGCAGTACCAGAACACGCTCAAAGATCTTACTCAGCGCTTTGGGCAGATGTCCATTTCGCAGTCGAACACCATGGAGCAGTTGCAGCCGCCGGTGTTTGCTGACTTAGGACTTGAGGGCACATTCAAATGGCTCTTGGAGCACTATCCCTACGAGCCTGCAGAGATCACCAAGATCAAAGGCTTTTACGAGGCGCAAAAGGGGAAGGCCGACGTGATGGCCATCACTCATTTTAACGTCGTGCAGCGGAGTTTAGGCGTCGCACTCCAACACTTGGTCAGTGGAGGGCGCACGTTGGTTTACAATGCTTCTGAGGCGCAGCGGCAGACTTTCTTTCCTATCCCACTGCTGGAGCGGCACAATGTTTATCCACTCTTCATCGGTAGGCATGTCGTCTTTCTGCTCAGTGAAAGCGCGGATTGCTACCGCTTTGAAGACGAGTGGCTTTCGATGGGGAATCCCGCCATCAAAATCGTGCCCGTGCTCGCAGACCTAGCGAGCATCCGAGACGCGATCAATCGAGCAGGAGCCACCTTTGATCCCAGCGCAGTGGCCGCCATCGACGGGGCCAATCTGAGTGTGGCTGATGATGCCACGGTGGTGGAAATTTCTCCCGAGGATATGGCGCGGGTGAATCCGCAGAATCCCACGCATGAGCCTGAGCAGTTGGTGCAATGGGCGCTGTTTACGGCCATCCGCTGCCGAGCCTCCGACTTGCATCTCGAGAAGTTCTACAGCTTCACGCGCTTCCGTGCGCGCATGGATGGCACCATGAAGACAATCATGACGGCTCCCGAAAGCCAGTTGAACCGCTTCGTGGCACTCATCAAAAACTATGCTGGGATGAATCAAAGCCGCGCTGAGTGCCAAGACGGGCGCATGGCGCTCTCTATCGGCCGCCGTCGTGTTGACGTGCGCGTCGCAGCTGTGCCAACACGCCGCGAGTTTCAGAAGGTGATCATGCGCTTCCTGGACAAGCAGGACGGCGTGAAGCGTCTATCGGATTTCAACCTCTCCCAGCGCCAGATCGACATCCTCACTCGTACCATGCAGCGAGACCAGGGATTGGTGCTCGTCACCGGCCCCACCGGCTCAGGGAAAACCACCACCCTCTATGCTTTGCTCAACAGCGTGAACGATGAGGGGGTGAATATCCAGACCATCGAAGACCCCATCGAATACGAGATTGAAGGCATCAACCAGACGCAGACCAACAACGCCCGCGGGCTTGACTTCGCCAATGGCCTGCGTGCCCTGCTCCGTGCCGACCCGGACATCATTCTCATCGGTGAATCACGTGATGCGGAGACAGCCGGTGCCGCTGTGAATGCCTCGCTCACCGGGCATCTTGTGCTCACCACATTGCATGCGAATGACTCTTTGCGCGCAGTCTCCCGCCTGATGTCGATGGGAGTGGAGAAGTACCTGCTCGCCGACTCGCTCGCGCTCAGTCAGGCACAGCGCTTGGCGCGGCGTCTCTGCTCCTACTGCAAACAGCCAATGCAGATCCCTCAGGATGTGCAGGAGCTGATGGCGCGCCAAGCGGTCATCACGCAACCATTGACAACTCCGATCTATACCGCGCGCGGATGCGATGAATGTCATGGAACTGGTTATGCAGGCCGCGTGGCGCTCATGGAGTTGTGTGAGGTGAACAATGAACTGCGGGACCTCATCGAAGAGGGCGCACCTCTCAGCGCCATGCGCGCCGCAGCTTTCAAGAATGGCTTTCGCTCCCTTTATCAGGAGGGACTGCTGCAGGTGATCGGCGGCCACACCTCGCTCGATGAGATCAAATGCCTCAGTTACACCGCAATGTGATTTCGCCCCTCCTCCTTCTGTTTCACCACAACTTTCAGACGCCATGTCTCAGACCACCCAACTTCTGCCCCGTGAATTTGCCTCGCGTGCCACCGCACGCGTACTGCTAGTCGATGATGAACCGCATGTGCTCGCAGTGGGAAAGGCGGTTCTCGAAGCGCATGGTTTTGACGCTGTGACAGCGCGCAGCGGGGAGGAGGCCCTGGAGGCGGTGCGCGCCGCCGCTGGCTCCGGCCAGAGATTTACCACGGTCATTCTCGATCTGACCATGCCTGGGGGAGCTTCGGGATTTGATATCTTGGAGCATCTGCACGCAGTCGATTCTCAGCTTCCGGTGATCGCATGCAGCGGTTATTTCCAAGAGGATGTGAAAGAGCTCTGCCAAGCTATCGGGTTTACGGACGTACTGCACAAACCGTTTAACTTGGAGAGCCTGTGTCTCGTGGTGCGCAGAGCGATGATGGCCGGCGCAGACGGCTCAGAGATTGCAGGTGGGAAATCACAAGGAGGCGCATCATGAAATTCAAAATGCAGGTTGCCAATCGCTTCACGCTCTTGGGCGTGCTCGCCGTACTCATCGGTGCGGCAGCCACCTCTGCGGGGTTTGTCTGGCAGGAATTTGTGACCTTGCGCTTTGTCCAGAGTTCCTATTTGGGGGCGGTGGTGCTTGCCGGTCAGATGGAGCTCAACCGACAAGCCCTTTCAGAAGGAGAGCTTACGGGAGTGGCTCCCTTGAATTGGGAGAACGAAGCACGGATGCGCATGCGGCTGCAAACGGTGGATATTCCGCCAGCCCTTCAGGAACTTGGCCTGGAGGTGGAAGTCGTGGCACCCCGCCAAAAGACTGCCGGGCCGGGGTTGATCCCCGTGGCCAAATCTCCTCCGATTCCGATTCTGCCTCTGCGTCAGAAATATGCCATTAGCGATCCGTCGCCATCTCACATGGACAACCTCATCTATCGCGTCATGGCGGGCAGTACCTTGGTCATGGATGACACCAGCGATAGTCGTCATCTTGATCTCAATGGTGGCGACCATTGGCTCATCAGTGCAGCTCCCCTCTACTCCAGAGATGGTCACGTTGTTGGTGTGTTCCTCGCTCGGCAGCCTTTGCTTCAACTGCGTCACTTGGTGGACGCACGACGTCTCATCGTTCCACTCTTGGGTGCCTGCGTGGGCATCCTATGTGCATTACTCAGCTTTTATTTTGTAGGGAGGGGGGTCAGTCGGAAGACTCGTGCTTTGACGGATGCCTTTCGCGCCATGCGCTCAGGAAACCTTAATGTTCGGGTGCCTGTCCGTGGCATGGATGATCTCGACCTCGTTCAAGAGGAGTTTAACGAAATGGTCTTCCACGTGCAGGAAGAAGATCAGCGCAAGCACACGCTTCTGCTGGAATACGAAGCAGCTAAACGTCAGGCGGAGACGGCCACAGCGGCCAAGGGCAACTTCCTGGCAAATATGAGTCATGAAATCCGCACGCCGATGAATGGCATCATTGGCACCACCAGCTTGCTCATCGAAATGGGGCTCGATCCAGAGCAGGAGGAACTCGTGCGCATGATCCGTTCCAGCGGTGAATCTCTACTTCATGTCATCAACGACATTCTCGACTTCTCCAAGCTTGAGTCTGCGAAGATGGAAATCGAAAAACTCCCCGTCGATCTTGAAAAGCTCCTTGGTGAAACCACCGACGTATTTGCCCACAAAGCGGCAGAAAAAAACATCGAGATCAATGTGCACGTGGACGCTGCGCTGCCGCGCAAAGTCATGGGAGATTTCCAACGCATCAAACAAATCCTCGTCAACCTCGTGGGCAATGCCATCAAGTTCACGGAGAAGGGGGAGATTTTGGTGATGGTCAGGCAGGTTTCGCGTCAAACTCCACAGGGCGATCGCGTTCTTCTGCACTTCTCCGTCCGCGATACAGGCATCGGTATTTCAGCGGAAAAGATCGGGCAGCTCTTTCAGGCGTTTAGTCAGGCGGACACCTCCACCACGCGCAAATATGGAGGCACCGGCCTGGGGCTCGCGATCTCGAAAAAACTCGTCAAACTCATGGCTGGGGAAATCAGCGTGGTCAGTGAGGAGGGGAAGGGCTCCGATTTCTTCTTTGAAATCCCACTTACCGTGGCTCCAGACGATGAATCGAGGGAGGAGGAGGTTGTGTGGCTTGATGTGGTCAAGAATCGTCCTGTGGTTGTTTGCAGCACTCATCCCACGACTCAGCAGGTGTTGAGTCAATCCCTCACGCAATGGGGCATGACGGTGCAGGTGTTGAGTGAGCGTTCCACCAGTGAATTAGATCAAGCGTTGGAGGAGTCGGGCATATTCATTCTGGACGCTACACGCATGCGCGCAGAAGATGCCCAGGCCATGCTCAACGCTGCAGCGGCGCGTGGCACGGCCATCATCACTCTCCTACCGATTACCAATGCGAAATTGGATCGTGAGCGCTTCACTCCACCGCCCGGGAGTCGCCATGTGAGGCTGGCCAAGCCTGTGAAACGACGGGAACTCCTGCGCTCCTTGGCAGAGCTCTACCGCATGCCACGGCGCGTAGCCGTCGCGCCGATGATCACGGCACCTGCGCCGCAGCCGCTGATGCCTGTGCTGCGCCCAGCCGCTGCCATGCCACAACAACAGGCGATGCCATGGGGCGCTCCTCAGCCCCAGCAACCTCAGTTTGTGCCCCAGGCACAGATTGCACAGGAGATAGCTTTTGCTCCACCGCCTGGATTCTCCACAATAGCGGAGGCTCCGCCGGCAGCCGTGGAAAATGCCGCTGCACGTGCCGCTGCTGGTGGCCATGATGCGCAAGTTTCGGTTTCTACAAATCGCGCCATTGCCAAAGCCGCAAAGGCGGAAGGTGATACGTTTGCCAGTCAGAATCCGGCACGCATTCTCGTCGTCGAGGATCAGCCGTTAAACCAAAAAATTTCCAACATGCTGCTGCAGCGCCTGGGCTATGGCAAAGTGGACATGGCGAATAATGGTGAGGAAGCCGTACAGATGGTGACACAAGGAGGATATGACGTTGTCTTCATGGACCTGCAGATGCCTGTCATGGGTGGGATCGAGGCCACGCGTCGCATTCGTGGCAACTTCCAACTCAAACGCCAGCCTGCGATCATCGCCATGACGGGGCACGCGCTCACAGGGGTCAAGGAAGAATGCCGTGAGTGTGGCATGAATGCCTTTCTCACCAAGCCCGTTTCACTCGATGATTTCCGCCGTGTGATCCCACCAGCGCTGGCTGTGGAGGCCTCCAAAATTCCGATGACGCTGTAGTGGCGGGAAGATGGCCGGTCAGGGCAGACCAAAAATCTCTCCGCGAGAAAAGTCGGCCACATCCATGCGCAGAAGCACAGCCGCATCGCGTTGCAGTGTGATGTCGGTGATGTTTTTCGAGGTAAAACCAAACACGAGCTTCCCATTCGGCAGCTTCGCTCGGCAGGTGCGTGGACTGAGCACTTCGGTGATGACGGCTGCTACTTCGATTTTATCAGGAACTTCCATCACGGTTTCAATGGGATGGCCTTGCGTGCAGGCGGTGTGCTGTGGGTGGAGCGTCCCCAGTCGAGCTTGGCGGCGTCAAACAGTGTGCGTGCCGCGATGAGATCGACAGCGCGCTGAGTCACAAGGTCGCGCGCTTTAGGGACGTCTTCGGGCAGCGGTTCTCCGGCGGCACGACGGACATACACATCCAGTTCAGGATTCTGATGTCGGACGAGCATGCTCTCGTTAAAGCGTTGGCGTGGGTGATCTGTCACCACGCGCTGAATGCCATGCTTCAATCCTTCCTCGAATGCTTGATGCTTTGCCACTCTCTCCAACGCGACGGTGAAATCCGGCACGAGTCCTTTTTTGAACACGGAGCTGTCGTCAGCAAGCAGCACCTCGGCTCGCGCAAAGCGCAGTGACCAGTGGGCATCCACTGGCACGGTTTCATATCGTACCGTGCCACCGCGTGTCGGTGTCCCGATCAGCAATGCCTGCTTACAGTGGCGTAAGACGGCGGCAATGGTCTCGCCGAGATTGTTGGTTTCATCGTCGATCAAGATGAAGACGCTTTTCGTCCAGACGGGATCGCGGTGGCTGATCTCAGTGTTCGCTTCTTCACGGCCCATCTGCCGCATTTTGAATAGCACTTCTCCCTTGGGCACAAAAAGACTCAGCATCGCAGCCGCTATGTCAAAATCCCCAGGCGGTGCCGGTGTGCGCAGATCGAGAATGAGATGAGTGGTCTTTGCTTCGATCAAGCGGCGTACGTGCTGCTCCATCTCGTTGACCTCGCGTGGGGTGAAAGCGAGCGGTCGTAAATAGGCAGTGCCTGGCGCGGCCATCCCCGATTGCACTCCAGAGAGCGCCTCTGGCACGTGCTCCAGCTTTTGCGGAATCAGCTCCGCGCCGAAGTCGAGGCGCTGCAGCAGGCCGCTGAGCGCGGCGCGGTTGAGCACGTCAAAAGTCAGGTCGTCACTGCGGATGTATTCTTTTTGCAGGATGCGGAATGCGGTCTGAATGCCCGCCTGGCTGATGTCTGGACTCTCCGGGCCGCTGGCGGCGAATGCAGAAGTGCTGAGGATGAAAATGATGGCGAGCCGTTTCATGGGCCGGTCTGATGCAGATGATTGAGAGCATGAACGGTGCCCGCGCCAGCACTTTGCCACGAGAAATACTGCGCGATGGCGCGACTGACGAACGGTTTCGCCTTTGCCACGGCGTCATTCAAAGTCATGCCGTGCGCCAGACAGGTTGCGATGGATGCGGAAAATGTACAGCCTGTGCCGTGGGTGTGGACGCCCGCTGTGCGCGGCGCGGTGTGCCAGTACACTTTACCTTCATGGGAGAGTACATCGGCGGCTTCGCCGTGGAGATGTCCTCCTTTGACGAGGACGGCAGTGCCAAAGCGCGCGCTCAGCTCGAGCGCACACGATTCCATTTCCGCGATGCTGGTGACATCGCGCCCCGTCAGCACGCGGGCTTCATCCATGTTCGGTGTGATCAATGTCGCCAGAGGCAGAAGCTCTTCGATCAAGGTGCGCACGGCTTCATTTTCGAGCAATCGCCCACCACTCGTGGCCACCATGACTGGATCGACCACCAGCGGGATGCGTCCTTGAGCGAGCTGCTTCCACATGCGCACCACGGCGCGCACCTGTTCGCAGCCGCCGAGCATGCCGGTCTTGGCTGCGGCGATGGGGAAACCCGCGAAGAGCACACGCATTTGGTCGGCGATGAATTCCGCGTCGAGCAGCCGCACCTGGGACACGACTCCTGGCGTTTCGGATACGACGCTGGTCAGCGCATTCAGGCCATAGCCCCCCATGGCCGAGATGGTCTTGAGGTCCGCCTGCACTCCGGCTCCCGCAGACGAATCCGAGCCTGCGATGGTGAGTACAACGGGTGGGGAGGAGGGCATGTGGCGTGAGCTTCAGGGGGCAGCTTTCAGGTTTCAAGTTTTCGTTTCGCGGATAAAGTGCGCGACATGCACTTCGAACCTCTGAATGGACTGACCGTCACGGTGGATAACATCGCCTACGATCCGACACGGCCCGCGCCGCCGGATCGCCCGCATCCTTTTGTCTATCACCTCTCCATCCACAACGACTCCGAGGAGACGGTGCGCATCTTTGGCCGCAAGTGGATCGTTCGCGACTCTGATGGCGACACGATGGTGGTGGAGGGAGACGGGGTGGTGGGCCAGTTCCCGAATCTCTCTCCAGGCGAAACCTTCAGCTACAACTCCTATCACGTCATCAAATCGGAGAGTACGGCCACGGGTTCATTCTTCGGCACCACGCCGGATGGCCGCCGCGTCTGCACACGCATTCCATCTTTTGAGATGCAGCCACCGCTGCTGGCGTGATCAGGAGAAACGCGGACCGCGGCGCTCACTTCTTCTCGCACACCACCCGGAAGCCCACACTGTCGAGGCGGATGTTGTAGGGATCAGGGCCGCGAAATGAGGCCAGCAATCTTTTTGCGCTCCCCGTGCGGAAGGCACCGCCGCGCACGATGCGCAGGCTGTTCCTCGGTGGATCATACCAGCCTTCCACCCACTCCCAGACGTTGCCGGCGAAATCAAAAAGGCCATTCGCATTTGCAGGATAGCTGCCCACGGGTGCCGTGTCGGCATGCCCATCGTCGATTTCGAGCCATTTGGCGTCGTAGCTGTTGCGGTACTTTCGCCCAAAGGCTTCATCGCAGAAATTGCCGACATCCTTGGCCAGTGGCCGCGCACCCCAGTGAAAGATGCCTGCGCTCGGTGGCTGCTGCACGGGAGGGATACCCGCTTTCTCCTTCAATCCGGCCATGAGGCTCCATTCCGCGTCGGTTGGGAGGCGGTATTTGCGCCCTTCTTTTTTTCCGAGCCACTCACAAAATGCCTGCGCATCCTGCATGCTGACATTGACCGCGGGATGATCGGGTGTTTGCGGGATTTCAACCTTCGGCCACTCATGTCCCGCTGCGGTGACAAAGCTCTGATAGTCCCTCACGCGCGTCTCAAAACGACACACCAGCGCGTTGATGCTCGCCACATGCACAAACGGCATGCCCAGGCTGTTGGTGAAAGCGGTTTCGACCTTTGCTGACTGCGCATGGCCTTCATGCGCGAGCAAGAGTAACGCGGTGGCGAAGAGCGCGCGCTGCATGGCTCACTTGGCGGGTGTGGGCTTCCACTCCCAAGATTCGTTGAAGAATCCGGCGTCCGCGATTCCTCCCGGTGCTTGGCTGGTCTTTGGCTTGGTGAGATCGATCACAGCCCAGTCCGGCAGTTTTGCCACTTGGCGTGCGTTGTTGAGGTAATCGTATTCGCGGTAAGTGAAGCTGCTGTTGATGACGACATACTTCGTGGGATTGAGCGGATTCGGATAAATGAGCACCGGCGTATGAGTTGTGGCGTCATACGTTTTGCCGTTGGCGATGAGTTTATCTTTCGACCACTGGATCGGCAGCTTGTCGGCGATCTTCGCGAGGATCGCATTGCTCTGCGGGTCTCCCCAGAGCACGAGATTGTTCGCGGCGATGTCCGCATCACTGATCGCAGTGTCGTCTTTGAGTGGAGCATCCCCACGGAACTGACGACGCCACTCGAACTGCGCGCGTTCCCGCTCCGCCGTCGCCCAGGCATCAACTTTCTCGTTCCAGCCTGCCTTCGTGGGTTTCACAAAGAGGAACCTGTCCATGAATGCGTCGTCAATGGGGCCGGAGAGGCCGTGTTTCTTCACGAGCTTGCCGTCATCTTCGTTGCCCAGCGTCTGCATCCATTTGCTGTTTTTGAGCTCAAAGTGTACCAGCCAGGAGCGATCAAGCCGCGGGCGTGTGACTTCGATGGATTGCCCGTCGATGATCACCGTCGGCTTACGCAGCAGCGAGAGCGGGCAATGACCAGCGGGCATGTCGAGGGTGAAGGCGCGGATGTTCTGAAGTTTGATGGTCACTTCGGACGAACCCGTGACGCGCGCATGGATGCGCCCACGTTCCCAGTGCTCCTCAAGTCGATCGACCACGACCCAGTGCATGCGGTTATAGCGGAGAAACCAAGTGGAAAGATGCACCTCCTGCGGCGCGCGCTCTCGCCCCATCGCAGCGATGCTCGCGAGTCGTTTTTCGATTTCGATGAGCGAGTCAGGATGGATTTTGTGCGCGGTTTGCGGGCCGATGATATGCAGCATGTCCACGTTTTCAGCACGCAGTGCTTTCTCCATCATGTCCGCAGCCTGCTTCTGTTTGTCGATCTCGCCGCTGTAGGCCACGGTCGGGCAATTTTCGAGGTTGAGCGCGTTATCCGTCGCGTTGTACCAATGCCAGAGCTTCTTTTGATACCAGGGTGCGCCGCTGACATCCTCGTTCTGGAAGCCGCCGAGGAACTCGGGCGTTTCGGAGAAACCAGCACCCGGATTCGCAGCGCACCACTTCTCCGCATAATTCACGGCGAACTGCCACGCCGCAGCGCCGCCCATACTGAAGCCGCGCATGATCACGCGGTCTTCATCAATGGCATAAAACTTGTTCGCATGGTCGATGGCTTCGAGCAGGTCGATCTCGCCTGCAAACTTGTTTGCACAGCAGTAGCGACCGTAGGGATGCAGCACGAGCGCGTTCTTCGGTGCGATTTGCCCCCGTTGCTTGCGGCGCTGATCCAAGAAGGAGAGTTCGCTCAGGGTTTCTCCGCGACCGTGGCACCAGATGTCCATGCGTGAGGGTGCGCCGACATAGCTCTCTGGGATCACCATGCCGTAGGGCTGCACCGAGCCGTCGATCTTTGAGCGATAGCCGCGTACGACGAGCCCTTTTTGTTTCGTCCACGGTGTTTGGCCGCTTTTAAAAGCTTCGGCACGCTGCAAACCTTCCGCGATCAATTCATCAGCATTTTTTAATTCGTGGATCTTGTGAACTTCGTTGTAGCGCAGTGCCCAATCGACCGCCTTGTGATAAATTTCGAGGTCAGGCAGCAAATCGGCGAGCATTGGATGCTTCGCCTGTGCTTTAGCGGCTTCGTCGATGGCAGTGCGCAGTTTGCTTAAACCTTGCGTGAGTCGCGCACGATCAGCGTCAGGCACGGCGATGCCGGGCGGTGGAATCGGTCGCACGTTATCGGCGACATTGTCTTTGGGGCCGTCGGCGAAGACGGCGGAAACGAGAAGGAAGGGGAGGGCAAGGCGTTTCATGATGGGACTGAGAAGGAAAGTTTGAAAAGGTTACTTCTTGCGTCTGCCTTTCGGTTTCTCAGCGGACAGCAGCGGGACAGTATGAATCTCAAAAGGCGCGCTGGTGGCACTGTCGAATTCGGCGGCGGCTTCGAGTCCTGCGCGCGCGATTTCTTCCGCCGTCTTGCCTTTATCATAGGCCGTCTGCATCGCACCCAGCGCAAAGTCACGACCTGAACCTGCGGCCCAGAATTTGTGAAACTGTTGCGCGGAACGGTAGGAGTAGATCGCAAAGATGCCGTGGGCATTCGCCATCAGGCCGTAAAACTGCGTCGTCTCGTACTCTTCACCTTTGTCTGGCATGGCGGCCATGAAGTACTCGGCTTTCAGCCAGTGGTGGGCGTGGCGGAAGGTTTCAAAAATGGCCTCGCATGAGGAGAAGTCACGCGGGCGCTCGGGATTGGCGAAGTAGCTGTTCATCACCACCAAACTCGCGGAGGTGCCAGTGAGGCCGACGAAGGTGTCGCCAATTTTGGTGATCTTGTTTTTGTTGACGACATGTTGCGCTTTTTGCCGCAGCGAACCGAGGCAACTGAGCGTGTCAGCGCCGATGCAGGCGACGCCGTTTTTCTGGGTGACAACGATGGTGGACATGAGAGCGCATGACTAGCGGCGTCATGGCTGGGGCGCAAGCAGGTCGATCACCGGCGCATCATACTCGCGGGTGCTCGGAAACGTCCTCAGTACCAGATCGGGTTGCAGAGTCTCCGCATGCTTCTGCAAAGACCAGCTCAGGCCTGGACAGAAGCGCGATTTCCATGCTCCGCGGTGCAGGATCGTGTCTGCGGCTCCATGACGCAGCCAGGGAAAGATTTTCTTGTGACTTAGCGCGAGCCTGAGCGCGTCGAGATCATCGCTGTGGCTCACGATGTGCATGGGCCGCACCGCATGCTTCTGCGCGAGTGTTTCATACACGAGAATCGCAGATAAAGCGGCTGCACCGGCTCCGAGGCATTCATCACAGACGATGACAGGCGTTGCCTCTTTGGCCTTCAAGAGCCGGGTGAGTTCTGGCATCTCTGCATGAATGGCGGTTGGCACGATGGCTCCCGTATCGAGGTGGCGGATGGATGAGCCGTGCAACTCATAGTGCCCGATCTCGTTCACGGTGACACTTTGGCCACGCTTCGGCGGCTTCACAGGATGATCCAAATCCTCCACGGCGAGAGTGGCCCGCTTCTCGTGGTAAAATGGCAAAAAGCGATCTTCCAAAATGCTCGCGCGAATCTCGCGCATGAGCTGGTGGTAGAAGTGAATGTTGTGTTGGCCGATGAGTGTCCAGCCGAGCGTCTCCTGCGTCTTGGTGAGGTGATGCAAGTAGGCGCGTGAATGCGTGGCGCACACGGGACAGGTGCAGGCAGCATCGAGCGGCGCGTCGGCGAATTTATAAACGGAGCGACGCAACTCCACGATGCCGCGTGAGGTGAAGGCGGTACCGCGCTTCGCTACTTGCGTGGGGATGATGCAGTCAAACATGTCCATCCCGCGATGCACGGCCTCCAGCAGATCGATCGGCATGCCCACGCCCATGAGATAGCGTGGTCGATCTTCCGGCAGCAGTGCCGCAGTGAGTTCGCACACATCCTCGCGCTGGTGCTTTTCTTCGCCCACGGCCAGTCCGCCGATGGCGAAACCGTCGAAGGGCATTGTCACCAGTCCGGCGGCGCTTTCTTTGCGCAAATGCGGATACAGCGCGCCCTGCACGATGGCGAATAGCGATTGCGGCGAGTCCTCGCGCGCGGTCAGACTGCGTGCCGCCCAGCGTTGCGTGACTTGCAGTGCCTTCCGCGCCGTTTTTTCATCGGCAGTGCTCGGGATGCACTGATCGAGCACCATCATGATGTCGCTACCGATGCTGCGCTGCGTCTGAATGCTCAACTCCGGGCTCAGCAGGATGCGGCGATTGTCCACATAGCTCTGGAACACCGCGCCCTTCTCCGTCATCGCGCGCGAATGCGGCAGCGAGAAGATTTGATAGCCGCCCGAGTCCGTGAGCACGGAGTTCGGCCATTTCATGAAGCGATGAATGCCGCCCATCTTTTCAAACACCTCCGCTCCCGGGCGCAGCAGCAAGTGATAGGTGTTCGCCAGCAGAATTTGTGATCCTGAAGCCAGCAAAGATTCCGGCGTCTGTGCCTTCACCGTCGCCTGCGTGCCCACTGGCATGAACAGCGGAGTCTGAATCACGTTATGCAGTGTGCGAAACGTCGCCGCGCGCGCATTTGAGCCGCTGGCGCGGGCTTCGAGTCGAAAATCAAGGCGAGAGGGAGGCATGAGAGCCGCTTCCGTATCGGCAAAACGCGTCCGCTCAACCTCTCAGCGTCATCAAGTAAGCGAGCAAATCAGCCACCTGCTGATCAGGCAGTGCATCCAGCAATCCTTCGGGCATGAGGCTGCGGCGGATGTATTTCGTGCTGCGAATGTCGGCCTTGTTGAGTCGGCGGTCGGGAACGCCCGGCAGGCGGATGATGATGGCGTCTTTGTCTTCGCTGACGAAGAAGGCGTCGATGAGATCGCCGTTTTTCATTTCGACGCGGAAGACGCGGTAGCCAGGCTCCATGGCAGCATTCGGGGTCAAAATGTTGCGCAACACGGCCTCCAGGCCCATCGCGCCAGCGCCGCTGAGGTTTGGGCCGATCTGACCGCCCGCACTGCCGATTTGATGGCAGGCCAGGCACAGTGCCGAAAGCACTTTTCCTGTCTCCGCGTGGCCTTTGGCGGCCAAAGCGGTGTATTTCGTGAATTTGGCATCGAGAGCTTTCGCGGCTTCTTCAGTGAGCAGCGGCGGTGTGTCGATGGTTTTGGCGAGGCGGGCACCTTGGCCGAGTTTTTCACCGGCTTTGAGATAGGTCTTATGGGACTCATGCGCCGCATAGGTTCTGTCGAATGAGCCACGAATCTCCGCAGCACTGCGCGCAGCCTTCCACACGCGGAACTCCATCATCGCGCCTTCCGTGCCTCTCTTCGGGCCGCTCCAGCCGATTTTGCAGTTCTCAAACTTCGCCATCGTCGTTTTCGCGCCGGTAGCGTCGAGTTCGCCGTTTTGGTAGATGCGGAAGACGCCCTGCGCATCGCGAGTGACGGCCAGATGCGTCCACAAATCCGGCGTGATAGGCTTGGTGGAGATGCAAACGTCGTGCAGACCTTTCTCGCCGATCCACACGCGGAACTTCGATTGGAAGAAGTTCAAATCGATCTGCCCCTGGCTGCCGAGCAGGCTGTCTTCATTGCCGATGCCGGGCGCGAGCCGCACCCAGGCTTCGACGGTGAAGGGGCCGTCGAGCGTGATCTTGGAATCAACCCACGCGCTGTCCTGCCCGTCGAGCAACAAGACCTCGCGAAACACGCCGCCGAGCTGCTGCTGGAGTTGTTGGAGCATGGAATCATCGCCGAGCACCGTGGCGAGCCGTTCCACCGTTGGTCCGTCGAGATCGGTTTGCGGCAGCGATTTGTCGAGCAAGGCGGTGACGATGGACTTCGCGCCCGCTTTGCTGCTGGAGAGCGTGTGCAAGGCACTGCGGCGCTGCGAAGGCTTTAGCGAAGGATAGAGCGCGAGGAGCTTCTTGCCTGCGTCCGGTGCGCGGGAGGCCGCGAGTGCTTCGAGCGCGGCGTCGCGCGTGAGTGGATCGGGATCGGATTTCGCGAGCGAGGCGAAGAGGTCGGCCTCGCCACTGCGAAGGTCGCGGAGAGTGCTCAGCAGTTGTGGAGTGGCGACGAGTCGTCGCCCTTCCGAATTCGTTTGGGCGACGAATCTTCGCCGCTCCAAAAGCCCGACGAGATCGCTCTCCAAACTCGTGAGCTGAAAGCCGCTGATGATCTGCAAAGCCTGCGCGGGAGAGGTTTGCAGCATGCCCTTCGCTGTTTCGCTCAGCAGCGGCGCGATCTGTTTTGCATCAAGCTTCGTGCGCTGTGCCAGCAGCTTCTCGGCGACGGCGGCGCGGGATTTTTCGTTGGTGAGGAGGGCTTGGAGGGCCTCGCCTACACCGGGTTCATTCGGGAACTGTGCCAGGCGCAGCAGTTCCTCGTCATTTGGGGCGCGGTCGAGCTGCGGCAGCAGTTTCGCGACGCGGGAGGCGCTGCTTTTCGGCTCCAAGGCCAGCGAGGCGAGCACACGAGCTTCGACGGGCAGTTTCGCAGCAGCATCGGAGTCGAGGAACTTCGCGACGACATCGGGATGACGCTCCAGGAACATGCGAACGAGGAAACGCTCGAACTCGCGGTCGTAGGCTTCGCGCACCGGGATCTGCTTGTTGCCGCGCGCAGAGGCGATGGTGGGGCCGTTGGGGAGGCTGGGTTTGGCGTGACTGAGGAAGGAGGAAATGTTTTGATCAGACAGATGCCGGCCAATCTGACTGATCTGACCGAATGGACTGCTGGCGAGATATTCCTGCGCGGCAAAATGGGTTGGGGGGAGTTGGTTGCGGTCGAGAAGCACTTGCCACGCCAGATGCGCTCTGGCGACAGGCTCTTTGCCAAGCATCGCGACAAGCTCCTCGGTGCTGAGCTTCGTGAAGTCGGGGATGAGCAAGGAGTGACGGCTTCCAGCCGTCTCGGTTTTGGCTGACGGCTGGAAGCCGTCACTCCTAGGCTTCACGCGCCAGATGCGGCCGCGGGTCTTGTCGCGGTCGGGATGGGAGCGAGGGACTTCATTGTGGGAGATGATCTTGTTGTACCAATCGACGATGTAGATGCAGCCGTCGGGGCCGTTGGTGAGGGCGACGGGGCGGAAGAAGGGATCGTCGCAGGTGATGAGGTCGGGGAGCTGGGCGAGCTTCCAATACGCGCCATCGCGGTGCATGGCGATGGTTTGCACTTTGGAGATGATGGGATTGGCGACGGCCATGGTGTGAGCGGCGTGTTGGTCCTTGAGCGGACCGCTTTCGATGAGCGCGAGGCCGCTCAGCCCGGTGCCGCCCATGCGGAAGTCGGCCTGCGGCGGGAAGTCGGGCTGGTAGCTCTTCTTCAATCGCTCCGTGCCGCTGGGGTAATAGGCGTATTCATGGAAGGGCATGACGGGATAGCCGTAGTCGTTCGCTTCCTGGATGAAGGCTTCACCTTCGCCGGTGATGACGAGGCCCCAGATGTTGTTCGGACCGGTGCTGATGACTTCAAACTCGCTGCCATCGGGCCTCATGCGCGCCATGGAACACATGGGCCAGTCCACGATCGCATCGCTGCCGGGTTTGTGGACCTTGCTGTGGTTGAAGAGGCCCTGCGCCATCCAGATCCAGCCGCCGGGTGCTCGGGTGAACTGATGCGGAAAGAGATGCGAGTCCTGCACGCCGAAGCCGGTGAGGATGACGTCGAATGTGTCCGCTTTGCCATCGCCGTTCGTGTCTTTGTAGAGCTTCAAATCATGGCCGTGCTGCACATAGCAGGTTTCGCCATTGCCCCAGGGCAGGATGCCGAGCGGAATGGCGAGGCCGTCGGCGAAGACGGTCGGATGTGTGAGTCCACCCGCGGGAATCTTCGCGTTCAAAGACTCCCGCGGATAGACGAGCACCTTGTCCTTGCCCTTGCCCGCATACAGCGCCTCGGCGGCGGCGGGGTTTTCATTCGCATCCACCGGATATTCCAGCGCAGTCTGTGTCCACATGCGTCCGCGCTGGTCGAAATAGACGCTGACGAACTTGCCGAGGCCCTCGCTCTCCTGCACGACGAGTTCGATCTCGTAGCCTTCGGGGAGGTGGAAGAGCTTTTGCTGCTCGGCGGCGGTCTTCGCGCTGCCTTGGACGTTGTTGTAGCTGATGTCGCGTTTGGATGTGGGTTTGACGGGGGTGGCGTGACTGGTTTTTTTGACGGTTTGCCAAGTGGGCGCGCCGGGCGTGGCGGGGAGTTCTTCGATGGTCACGTCCTTGACCTGCACGAGGCAAATGCCGCCGCTGTGGACTTGCGGGGCGATGTGGCCGTCGAGCGCGATGTTCGGATCGGTCTCGGTGTAGTCGATGCAGTGCACGCCATTGATCCAGGTCTGGATGCGGGGCCCCTCGGCGCGGATACGGTATTCGTTCCAGCCGAAGACATCGACCATCTTGTCGAGCGCGGCCTGCTGCTCAGGCGTGGGTGCCCAGATGACCTTGTTGCGGCGGTGCTCGTCGTAGATTTTGCCGAACCAGCCCGCGCCACAGTCCACCTGATAGCCGCTCATGTGGGTGCCATCGCGCACGGAGCGGATCTGGATGCCGGAATTGATCATGCCGGTCTTTGGATCGCCGCTGCATTTGATTTTGAGCTTCAGCTCGAAGTTCTGAAACGACTTCTTCGTGGAGATAAAGTCGTTCTTTTTGATCTTCTCCGTGGTGGAACCGCCGGTGATGCAGCCGTCCTCCACCCGCCACATGGCAGGATCAAAGTCCCAGCCGTCGAGCGTCTTGCCGTCGAAGAGCGACACGGGCTCTGCGTGTAGAGCCGTAGATGAGAGAAATGCGAAGAATAGGAATGATGGCAGACGCATGGTGGTGAATACGATGGGAAAAGCGACGGCTAACATGCAAGCTGACATTGCAAGCCACGCGGTGAGTGAGCGTGTGATCGTCTCATGAAGGACGTGGAGGAGGCTCATGCGCCTTCCTTTGAACTCTCAGCCTTTGGCTTGAGAGTGGCGACCCCTACGAGAATCGAACTCGTGTCGCATCCGTGAAAGGGATGTGTCCTAACCGCTAGACGAAGGGGTCATTGCTCGGGTTGAGCGGGCGCACATAGTGTGTTCGATGTGTGAATGCGCAAGAGAAAATTATCGCTCTGTAAAAATCCTGGCCGCGCCCTCCTTGGCAGCTTGTTTTGGGCGGGGCGGAGTTCGTGGCGGCAGCGTTGACGGAGCCTCATCCATGAACGATGAAGGCCGCGCACGCGCCGTTCCCACGGCCCACCACTTCATCCTTCATGTCTGAAGCCGCCTCCAGTACACTCACCTCTCTCGATTTTATCCGCGAAATGATCGCCGCCGATCTGGCGGAAGGGCGCAATGGCGGCCAGGTGGTCACCCGTTTCCCACCTGAACCGAACGGCTATCTCCACATCGGACACGCGAAGAGTATTTGCCTGAACTTCGGACTCGCGCAGGAGCACGCGCCGCATGCGCGCTGCCATCTGCGCTTTGACGACACCAATCCCACCAAGGAGGAGGTCGAATACGTCGAGAGCATCAAGGCAGATGTGAAATGGCTCGGTTTTGATTGGGGCGAGCATCTGTTCTTTGCCAGCGACTATTTTGAAAAGCTCTACCAGTTCGCCGAACAGCTCATCTGCAAAGGTCTCGCCTACGTGGATGACCAGACGCCGGAGGAGATGCGGCTGAATCGCGGCACGCTCACCACGCCGGGGACGCGCAGTCAGTTCGCCGAGCGCACGCCCGAGGAAAATCTCGATCTCTTTCGCCGCATGCGGAAGGGCGAGTTTAAAGAAGGCGAGAAAGTGCTGCGGGCAAAGATCGACATGGCTTCGCAGAACATGCACCTGCGTGATCCTGCGCTGTATCGCATTCTCCACGCGCACCATCACCGCACGGGTGATGCCTGGTGCATTTACCCGATGTATGACTATGCGCATCCGCTCAGCGATGCGTTGGAGAGCATCACTCACAGTCTCTGCACGCTGGAGTTTGAGATTCATCGCCCGCTCTACGAGTGGCTGATCAACCATGTCGATGGCTTGCCTGGGCAGCCGTATCAGCGTGAATTTGCCCGCCTGAATCTCAGCTACACGGTGATGAGCAAGCGCAAGCTGCTCCGCCTCGTCAAAGAAAAGCTCGTGAGCGGCTGGGACGATCCACGCATGCCAACGATCAGCGGCATGCGTCGTCGTGGCATCACCCCGGCGGCCATTCGCAACTTCTGCAAGACGATCGGTCTTACCAAGTTCAACTCGCTCACCGAAATCGCGCTTCTGGAGCACGCCATTCGCGAGGATCTCAACAAGGTTGCGCGTCGCGCCTACGGCGTGCTGCGCCCGATCAAGGTCGTGATCGAAAACTACCCAGAGGACAAGGTGGAGTTTTTTGAATCAGCCAATCATCCCGAAGACGTCAGTGCAGGCAGCCGCCAAGTGCCGTTGTGCCGAGAGATCTACATTGAAGCCGATGATTTCATGGAGGTGCCTGTCGATGGCTTCCATCGCCTGAAGCCCGGTGGTGAAGTGCGCCTCAAATTCGCCTTCTGCATCATTTGCAAAGAGGTCGTCAAAGACGCGGCAGGCCGCATCGTGGAACTGCGCTGCACCTACGATGAGGCCACGCGGCACGGCGTGAAGCCCGAAGGGCGGCCCAAACCCAAAGGCATCATTCACTGGGTCAGTGCGCGTCATGCCATCGACGCGCCCGTGCGGCTCTACGATCGTCTTTTCACCGTGGAGACTCCCGACTCCGAGGCAGGCGAGGAGGGTGACTTCACCCAGTTCCTCAATCCCAACTCGCTGGAGGTCATCGAGAATGCCAAACTGGAACCCTCCCTCAAGGATGCTGAGCCTGGAGGGCATTATCAGTTTGAGCGAGTCGGTTACTTTTATGTCGATCCGGTTGATTCCAAACCGGGTGCTCCCATTTTCAACCGCACAGTGACGTTGAAAGATGGTTGGGCGAAGAAATGACCGTAGCGAGTTGACTGTCGAGGCCGCGAAAGGATTCATCAGGCGATTCCAGCGTCGGAATGCTGAGGCATTCCGCTACGCCTCGTCGCGACAACTGCCCAGCTTCTGACGAGTTCCCCCAGATTTTGTCGCTCTCTTCTGCGATCCTCAATCTTTGGGCAATCGCGCCAGTGCGACTGCGGGGGCTTCGATGATTTTTTGTCTGCTGGAGGCACCGCGTAGGAGCGTGAGCTGTGATTTCGGGCAGCCGAGAGATTTTGCCAGGAAAGCGATGAGTTCGGTGTTCGCTTTGCCATCGACAGGCGGTGCGTGGAGCTTGATCAGGAGCACGGGGCGGCCTTTTTCATCGGCTGTCCACCCAGCATACTCCGACTTCTTTGCGTTGGGAGTTACGCGCACGGCGAGTTGCTCACGGCAGGGAGAGGACATGCTCAGACGAGTTTGAAATGTTTCCGCAGCAGCCATTCCATCGTTAACAGCAGGATCGCCGCGCCAAACCACCACCAGCTACTCCAGAGAATGGTTTCCTGGGTGATGACTTGCTTGTGATCCATGCTTTGCAGCAGGTTTGGCAATTCGCTGGCGGCTTGTTCCTCCCGGAGAAAACGTCCGCCGCTGTTCTGCGCCATCGTTTCGAGCAGCGGGCGGTTCATGGTGAGCGTGGCCCACTCAGGATTGCCGAGATCGGAGACGTGCAGCGAGAGGCGTGCGTCACTGCGCGGCGCGCTGGGGCTTTCGGCGACGGCGATTTCATACGCGCCTGCTTTCAGCGGCGGCGTGAGCGCGCGGTAGATGCCGGGATGCGTGGGATCAGGCTCAAGCTGGAGCGTGGCGACATCACTGCCTTCGTGCAGCAGGTAGGCGCGCGGCTGTGCACCGGAGACGATCTCGCCTTGGTCATTGCGCACGCGCACACGGATTTCAGACGACTCGCCGGGTGAGTAGCGCAGGCGGTCTGTGCCGAGCGCGAGTTTCTTTTGGTCGATCTGAAAAGGCGGAGCAGCGATCCAGGAGCCGAGCTGCATCCACAGGCGTTGGTGGTAGAGGTCGGCGACCTGAAAACGCCAGCGCCACAATTCATCCGTGCCGACATAGAGCACCGCGCCCGCGCCGACCTGGCGGAAGACCATGGTCGGCTTCTGTGCCTTCGCCAGCGTGATGGCGGCAGGTAGCGGCTCGACGGTCGAGTGCCAGTTCACCTTTTGCAATGTGGGCCAGAGTGTGGCGTTCGCGCTGGGGCTGTCGCTGAGGCGCAGTGCGTCGAAACGCTGGCCGTCCGAAGTCAGCTCGATGCTCGTTGGCTCAAAGCTCGCTTTTGAGGTTGTGAATTTGACTGGGACGAGTTGGGCTGCGTTGCCACGCGCCCACTGTTGCAGTTTACCGCGTTTCCCATCGATCATGATGAGGCCGCCGCCGCGTTTCTCGATGAATTCGATCATCCAGGCGATGTGCTCGCTTTTGAATCGCGCAGGGTCGGCGTCGCCGAGAATGATGAGGTCATGACTGAGTAGAGCATCCCGCGTCTTGGGGAAATGCTGTTGGAGAGAACCCTTGGCGGGATCATCGGCCATGTCGTCAAAGATGAGCTGAGCCTGCCAACGCTCATCGCGATCGAAGTGATTGTGGATGTAGCGTGTTTCCCAGCGCGGACGACCGTCGATGATGAGCACTTTGCGCCGTTCTTCGAGCAGATGGACGGCGAGTTCGCGTGCGTTGTTTGCTCGCGTCTTTTCAAGAGAGGCGCGTCCACTGTCAGCGGCGACGACGATATTCACACGGCGCAGTGTCTTGTCACGCTGCGTGGAGGCAGGTGGCGGCAGCGAGGCCACAGGGAAGCTGAAGTCAAAACTCTTCCTGCCTTTTCCATCGGTGATGAACTCATGTTTCCACAATGCCTTGCCCTGGCTTTCGATGCGCACGGTCGCAGGAATGCCTGCGGGCATGCTGTCCTGCAGATCCACATGTCCATGCAGATTCTCCTGCTGAAATACAGATTCGGGCGCATCCACGCTGAGGAGGGATAAATCCGGTGGTGGCACCTCGGTGCCGAAGCCGATGGCGAACAGTGGCGTGTGCGATTTTTTGAGTTCACTGCCAAACTCCTCCGGTGAACCACTGGCATTGTGCTGGCCATCCGAGAGTAGGACGAGTGCTGTTCCTGGCGAGGTTGGCTCAAGCGACTCGCGCAGAGTTTGATCGAGATTGGTGATGGGACTCGTGGCGGGCAAATCAAAGGAGGTTGGCAACTCGCCGGAGGTATCCTTGCCTCCCTGGCGATGCCACCAGAGCCGCTGCGTGTTGTTGCCGCGCAGCGCGACAAGCTCCACATCGTTGTTTTCAGCGAGTTTTTTGAGCAAGGGGGTATTGCCTTGGAAGAGCAAATCCGCTGCGCGTTGGAAGCGTGTCTTGGCATGGCTGTCGCCCACACCATCGCTGAGTTGCATCGACGCCGAGCTATCCACAGCGACCACCACGCGACCGAGCTGCCGCAGCGTGGTTACACGCCGCAAAACCGGACCAGCGAGCGCGATGACGAGCAAAAACACCGCCCCCGCGCGCAGCAGTGCTGGAACCTTCGCAAAGCGTGAGGAGACAAACTTCAGCTCGCGCCGATAAAGTAACCACATCAGCAACGAAAGCCCCAGCGCGAGCAGCACCACCGGCAGCGGTGGATAGCCGCCGGTGAAGCGCAGGGTGGTTTCGGTACTGGGGTTCATGAAGAAGTTACTTCTGTTGTGATTCGAGCTGCTTCTGGACTTGCTCGAATAAATCTGGAGCTACCAACTGAAAGTAATCAAACAGCAGCTCAGAGATTCCTTTGGAGAGCAGCGCCGGATCATTTTCGATTCCAGGCTTATATCGAATCAGCTCATTTAGATCGCTATTATCGAAGGCGGTCTTTGCGCTCAATCTTGAGCCCAGGTAGCTCAAGGCATCATAGATTTTAGTCCCGGCTTCAAAAGCCTGTTGTTCATACTTAGTGCCATTTTTGAGCGGTTGAATCATCGGCAGCAATTCCTGCTCGTATGCCCGCTTGAGCATGTCTGTTTTGGCGAGACCCGATGTTCTCAAGGTGGAGAAAACACTCATCCAACTTGTGACATACTTGAGAGCCATTTTTTGTGATTCAGCGGGGATGTTGGCGAAGCCCTCGGGGAAATGTTTAGCGAGGGCATTCACCCGCTGTTTTGGTTCGGCGGAAAGAGCGAGGAACGAAAGTGCAAAGGTCATCATACCGATGCTCCAGCGAGAGAGGGAAAGTCGGGTATTCATAATTTAGCCTTTCGCGATGCGTTGCTGAAGCAGCACCTCGAAGAAAAGGAGAGCTATCAGCGCGATGAGCAGCGGTTGCCAGAGTTCACTGCCAAAGCGGCGGCTGCGGTCGAGAGATTGGTAGCTTTGCAGCGAGTCGGCATAAGCGATGCCGTGCCGGTCGGCGATCTTCTTGATGTCTTCGGTCGGCAGGGGCTTCAGATCGGACTCGGTGTTGTCGGTGTTGAAGGCGAGGAGCGTGGGTTTGTCCGCGCCGATGCGCTGAAGCTGAAAAATACCGGGCTGCGTGATGGGCGGACTTTGCACGAAGACTTTGCCGCCTTCCTGCTGGCTCTTGAGTGTTTGAGACTGTCCGGTGGGATCACGCAGGGTGAATTCCGCACCGAGTTCAGCTTTTTCGAGCGGGATATGCAGGCTGGAGCCGACGAGTTGCCATGCGGGTGCGCTGCCCTCGGTGGCGAGGTAGGTGGTGAGGCGCTGCATGAGCGGCACGAAGAAGGGCTGGAGCGGCAGATTGGTCCATTCCGCGTTCGCGGTGGTGGCGCAGGCGATGACGCGGCCCTGGCCGTGCTTTTTCTCGATGAGCAGCGGCACGTTGCGGTCGAGATTGAGGATGCGCTGGGTGTTTTCGTTGCTGGGAGGTGCGAACTCGAGCCAGAAGCGGAACTCCGCGTCTTGCAGGCGACCGCCGCGGGCGTCGTTGAAGTAGAGCACGCTGGGATGCGTGAGACGCTGCGTGAGAATGCGCGCGGGCGAGTCGGCGATTTCGGCGCGGGCCTGGCCTTTGATCGCGGCGGGAAGAAGGCCTTCGCCTTTTTTATAAAGCTCGCGGTTGTACCAGTCGATGTCGCATTCCGGTCCGGCGAAGATCAGGAGACCGCCGCCGTCTTTGACGAATTTATCGAGGTCGCTGAAGGCGCGGCCTTGCAGGCGCGCGACGTTGGCGAGGATGATGACTTCGGTTTGTTTAAAGTCGTCACTGCGGAGCTTGCGTGGCTCGACTTTCTTGGTGTGAATGAGGTCTTTGAGCGAGTTCGCAGCGGACGTGTGCGGTGTGAGCGCGAGTTCGAGAAAATCGGTCGCGCCTTCGAGCGGTAGCGCGCCGGGTTTGCCGTCGATGAGCAGCACGTTGAGCTGGTTGCGCACCTGCACGACGCTGTGGAAGGCGTTGTCATCGCTGAAGCTGTCGCCTTCGAGCCGCACGGAGAGCGAGTGGTCGCCGACCTTGTCAAAAGCATGGGTGAAGCTCAGCACGGCTTCGCCTTCGGGCGCGAGGGAGACGCGCGCGGTGCGCAGGCGCGCGCCATCGGCCTCCAGGTGCACGGGAATGTCCTGCCAGGGGCGTTTGCCATGATTTTTGATGCGCACACGGACGCCGATGGGCTGTGTTTCTGCCGCGACGAGCGCGGAGAGGTCGGCGGAGGCGATGCTGAGGTTTTCCGCGAGGTCGCTGCCGACGCGGTAAAAAGTGATCTGTGGTTTTGGCTCTTGTTTGGAGAGATTTTCCAGCGCGGGGAGTGCCGCGCCATCCGCGATGGCCTTCCAGTCCGCCTCCTGGAAATCGGAGACGACGACGATTTCGCGCGCGGCATTCGGCGCGTCCTTCAATGCGCTCGTGGCGGCCTGAAACATATCATTGGCGGAAAGCGGGCCGGACATCGACGACACGTCGGCGAGCTTCTTCGGCACGAGATCGAGCGCAGTGGTCGGCTGGTCGAGCAGTTTGCGCGGCGTGCCACCGCTGAGCACGACCTGTGCTGCGGAGCCGCCGGGGAGTGATTCGGTGATTTGTTGGAGATCACTGCGCGCTGTGTCTGCAACGCTGGCACCCGGTGTGGCGGACTTTTCCGCCGGAGCGCGCATGGAGAACGAATCATCGAGCATGACGATGAGCGATGAACTGCCAAGGCCGAACGAGCGCAGCGCGGTGAGCGCCGGACGCGCGAGACACAGCGCGAGCACGATGGGAATGCTGATGCGCGTGATGAGGAGCAGGAGCTGCTCGATCTTCATCTTGCGCTTCCGCTGGCGGATGACTTCGTGCAGCAAATGCATCGCGCCCCAACGCACGGTGACGACCTTCCGCTTGTTCAGCAGATGGATGAGCAGCGGGATGAGAAAGGCCGCAGCGCCCGCGAGGAGTGCGATGTTGAGGAATGTCATCGCATGCGCAGGGCTAGATAGTTTCGCAGCGCCATCGAGTGCGATTCGTCGGTCGGGAGGCTCAGGTAATCGATCTGATGTTTGCGGAAGCCTTCCTTGAGCTGTTCCGAGAAATGCTTCTGCGCCTCCAAGTAGCGTTGGCGGATGGTGGCGGGATCGAGGAGGAGGAAGTCGTCGTCGTTTTCGAGGTTTTCGAAGCGTGCCCAGTTTCCAAAGGAGAACTCAAGCTCATCACGGTCCCAAAGCTGGAGGGCGATGATTTCGTGCCCCTTTTTGCGCAGGATGCCGCAGGCCTTCAAAATGGCGGCGGGATCGTCGAAGAAGTCGCTGATGAGGATGACAAGGCCGCGGCGAGTGAGGCGCTGGGCGAGTGATTCGATGACGGGGGCGAGGCTGGTGTCCTTGCCTGGCTCGGTTTTGATCATCGTTTCGAGCAGCAGGTGCAGGTGCGTGATCTTGGTGCGGCAGGGGATGTTTTCGCGCAGCTTGGAGTCGAAGGTGACGAGGCCGACGGCGTCCTGCTGGCTCATGAGCAGGTAGGCGAGCGACGCGGCGAGCTTGCGGGCGTAGTCGAACTTGTGAACGCCTTTCTGGCCGCGGTAGTTCATGCTGCCGCTGGCATCGAGCACGAGGGTGGCACGGAGATTGGTCTCCTCGTCGTATTCACGAATGTAAAAGCGGTCACTGCGACCGAAGACCTTCCAGTCGAGGCGGCGGATTTCGTCGCCCTGCACATAGGGCCGGTGCTGACGGAACTCGACGCTGAAACCCTTGTGCGGCGAGGCATGGTGGCCGGTGGTGAAGCCCTCGACGACCGTGCGCGCGAAGAGCTGCAGATGCTGCAGGGACGTGATGTCTTCGGCTTGGAGGATGTCGCTGAGTGTGGCCACTTGGGAGGGTAATTAGCGGGCGCGTAGCCTGGCAGAGGAAAATGACAAATGACGAATGACAAATGACGAACAAATGACGAGGCTCGAATGACGAAGGGGCGACATGGGCGCGGGATTCGGATTTCGGGCTTAGTTCGTCATTCGGAATTCCTCATTCGTCATTGGAGCGCAGCGACTCACAGCACGCGCGCATCGTTCTTTTTCGTCGTCTTGACCAGCTCGGCGATGATTTGATCGACGGTGATGCCCTCGGCCTCGGCGTGGAAGGTTGGGACGAGGCGGTGGCGCAGGGCGGGGGCGGCGAGAGCTTCGATGTCGTCGATGGTGACGTGGGTGCGACCTTGAAGGAGGGCGCGGACTTTGCCGGCGAGGACGAGCATCTGACTGGCGCGCGGGCCTGCACCCCAACTGAGCATGGATTTGACGTATTCGGAGGCTCCGGGTTCGTTCGGGCGCGTGGCGCGGACGAGATCGAGCACGAAGTCGATGACGTGATCGGGCACGGGCACTTTGCGGGCGAGCTGCTGCGCGGCCTGGAGGTCCTCGGCGGTGATGACGGCGTCGATGTTCTGGGATTCGGTGCCGGTGGTGCGGGCGATGATGCTGCGCTCGTCCTCGCGCGTGGGGTAATCGACCTTGATGAGGAAGAGGAAGCGGTCCTTCTGTGCCTCGGGCAGGGGATAGGTGCCTTCCTGCTCGATGGGATTCTGCGTGGCGAGCACGAAGAAGGGTTTCGGCAGCTCAAAAGTCTCCTGGCCGACGGTGACGTGCTTTTCCTGCATCGCTTCGAGCAGCGCAGCCTGCGTTTTGGGCGGTGTGCGGTTGATTTCGTCGGCGAGGATGATCTGGCTGAAGATAGGGCCGTGCTGGAAGGTGAGCTTGCGGCGGCCGGTCTCGGCATCTTCCTGGATGATTTCCGTACCGGTGATGTCGGCGGGCATCAAATCCGGTGTGAACTGGATGCGGCGGAAGCTGAGGTGCATCGCATCGGCGAGTGATTTGACGAGGAGTGTCTTCGCGAGGCCGGGAACACCTTCGAGGAGGCTGTGACCGCCTGCGGCGATGGCGATGAAGACCTGCTCAATGACGGCCTCTTGTCCGACGATGCGCCTGCTGAGCGCGGCTTTGAGTTTTTGGAAGTTGGCGACGAGGGCGGCGGCGTTGGCGGTGTCGGACATGAGTGGGGGAAATGCAAAAGGGAAACCGGGCGATGGGATGCCAGTGATGCGTGGGAACACGAGAACGGCAGAGCCGTTCTTTCTGCGAGTTAGCACGCGGCGACACAGGCGACGGCCATGGCGGCGATGCCTTCCTCGCGCCCAACGAAGCCGAGGCGTTCGTTGGTAGTGGCTTTGATGCCGACCTGATCAGGGCGGATGCCGAGAGCGGCAGCGATGTGCTGTTTCATCGCCGCGGCGTGAGGTTTGACCTTGGGGGCTTCAGCGATGAGCGAGGCGTCCACGTTTTCAATGCGCACGCCTTTGTCTGCGGCGATCTGTGCGCATTTTTCGAGAATCTTCAGACTGCTGATGCCTTCGATACTCGGATCGGTGGGTGGGAACCAGTGACCGATGTCGGGTTCTCCGAGCGCGCCGAGGACGGCGTCAGCGATGGCATGACTGAGCACATCGGCGTCGGAATGGCCCTTCAAGCCGCGAGCATGGGGGATGGTGACACCGCCGAGCACGAGGGAGCGGCCTTCTTGAAAAGGGTGTACGTCATAACCGATGCCGACTCGCGTGCTCATAGTTCCAAGTTGAAGGTTTCAAGGCTCATGTACCGAAGTTCAGAGAATGCTTCGAAAGCGCTGAACCTGAAGCATCGACCATTTTACGCGTTGTGATCTGCCGCTTTCTTCAGACTGGCGAGCACGTCGGTGATTTTGAGGTCGATGCGCTGACGGTTGAGGAAGTAGCTGACTTTCTCGTAGCCAGCTTCGGTGAGCTTGTTGAGCGCGGTGACGAAGTGTTCGCCGACACGGACGGAGCGATGGGCATCGGAGCCGATAACGACGGGGATTTTGCGTTCGGCCATCATGGAGAGCATTTCATCGCCGGGATTCATCTCGGAGTAGCTCTTGTTGAGGCCGGAGGTGTTTAACTCCATGGCGACCCCCGTGGCCGCGATGCGGTCGAGTGCGGCGGCTGCGGAGTTTTTCACGATGGCAAAGCACCATGAGTCAGGATGGTAGTTCTTTACGAGATCAGGATGCGCGAGGCAATCGTAGAGGCCGGACTCGGCGGACTTGGCGAGGTGATCGAAATAGGTGCGGCGGAAGTTTTCGATCGTACCGGTTTCGAATTTGTTGAGATACTCTTTGGCCTGCCAGTGGACGGCACCGAGGACATAGTGGAACTCTGCTCGCTGGTGCAGTGAGCGGATGTAGTCCTCGTAGCCTGGAAAGTACTCGCTTTCGATGCCGAGACGGATGTCCAGCTTGCCCTTGAAGGCGTCAGCAGCGCGCTGCACAAGGGCGACATAGGTGTCGAACTCGCTTTCAGACATGCGCACCGTGGGCCAGAAGCCGTCTGGCATCGGGCAATGGCAGGTGAAGATGATGCCTTTGAGTCCGGCCTTGAGGGCTTGTTGTGCGTATTCTTCAGGCTCGCCCCAGGCATGTTTGCACAGCGGCGTGTGCATGTGGGAGTCGTAAAAGAGGGCACCGGATTTCGTGGGGCCGGAGGAGGGGAGGGGCGGTGGGGCCTTTTTGGAAACAATGGCGGGGGCTTCGCTAGGCGCAGGGGCGGAGATTGCAGGCGCGGGTTTTGCTGCCGCTGCCGCAGTGGCTTTAGGCGGTGGAGGCGCTTTGACTTTGGGAGCTTGAGGCTTGGCAGCGGGCTTGCTCTGCTTGGCAGGGCTTTGCGCAGACTTGGCCACCGGTTTCTTGGCAGCGGGCGCGGCCTTCTTAGCAGGAGCTTTGGTGCCGGTTTTTTTTGCCGTAGGTTTGGGAGCAGGCTTTTTGGCGACCTTGGTGTGCTTGCTCTTTTGGGGCGATGCGATCTTCTTTTTGACTGGGAGCGCTTTCCGAGCAGGTGCGGCCTTGCCTTTCCCTTTCTTTTGAGGAGCAGGCTTCGAGGCTGGCCTCTTGGCAGACTTGGATTTGGCGCGTGCAGCAGGCTTGGCCTTTCCCTGGGCCGCCTTTTTCTTGGTGCTTTTGTTTTTGCTCACAGTCTAGCTCCTGGTTCCATGCAAGATCAGCCATCCTTTGCCTTCGACATCTGCAATCCGTGCAGTGCTGCTACCGCTGCTGGCTGGGCCGGGATAGCAAAGTCTTAAAGTGAGGGGGACATCCTTCCAGTTACCGGACTGGAGTTGCTGGATGAGGGGTTGAAACTTGGGATCGCGGCGATCGAAGCAGGCGTAGATGACATCGTCGTCATCGGGGTGTTTGATTTCCAGCACTTCGGTGTCTTTGGGGGCGTCGCTGGGGGTATTGCGGGGTTTGGATGCGATGACGCGAAAGAGTTTGGGATCGGCAGGCTGGGTCTTGATGAATTCATTCCAGTCCACTTCGCTATAGCGCACGGAGCTTTCCCAATCCACGCGGAAGGTGCCGTCTGCCATTTCCTCAATGATCAGACTGACGGGTTCAGCGTTGGTGAAAATGGCCTGCGCATAACCGAGGCGATAGCCGGGCTCATTGACGGGGAGCACCCATCCCAGAGAACGCCATTCCCGGTGGGGTTGGGGATGCTGGAGGTAATATTTTTCCATCAAGGGGCGCACCCGGGTTGGATCGCGAGCGAAGGCGAGTTTATGCGTCACATCCGCAGCGGCAAAAAAGCTACGGATGGTGAATTCAATGGCGGCCCGCTTGCTCTCGATGTTTTGAATGGCGGAGAGGGTGGGCGTCGAGGCAATGGGAGGCTGAGGCGATGCCAGCTCGCTGCGCTCTAGTGAGGGAGCGGATTCTGAAACGGTGGTGGATGGCGTGGAGGTGGCAGTAACAGACAAGGGAAGTGTGGCTTCATCGGTCTTGGGCTGACTGCTGCCCAACAGCGCTGAGGGTGAGCGGCTATTGCCAGACCACTTGTGCTCAAGCGTGTCTGCGTAAACGGACTGTACATAATCTGGGTTCACCCGCGCTGACTCCCAGAGCTTGATCATGACCACGCGCACGACGGTGGCGATCATGATGACGAGTGCCAAACATCCGAGCACGGTGGCAACCGCGCTAATCATGGTCTCCCGGCGCCTGGCTCGGCTGCGGCGCGGAGTATCATTGTCAGAGATGCTCGGTTGGGTCATGGCTGACACGTGGGCTGGAGCCGAAGGCGGGAATTGAACCCGCGACCCGCGCATTACGAATGCGCTGCTCTACCTCTGAGCTACTTCGGCTTTGGTGACGTGCGAATGAACGTCAGTCGGTTATATAGCCTGCGGGGAAGCGTCTTGTCATTTGCTTTCTTCTCGTGTCGGCAAAAAAACACCGAGGAGGGAGCCCGCATGAGCTGCCAATGCACGCGGACTTGCCGCTTGATGCTTGCACGGAGATGCGGTAGCAGCGCGGGATGCAGCACCAACCGCAAACACTGCGCCCCGGCACTCCCTATGGAGAATTCTTGGCGGAGCGAGAAGAGATCATGCGTCTGAAATGGATTGAGAGCGAGCAGCAGGGGCAGGACGTCGGCTTTGAGCACGCGCTCAATGTATGGGCGAACAAACATCGGGCGCAGTGGCGGCGCGTCCGCAACAGCAGCCAGGCTGCAACTGAGGAATGAGCCGAGAGAGAAAAAGGGTAATTTCGTGGTTGCCAAACCAGCGTAATTTTTGTTAATGCTCTCCCAGCGCATGAAAAATCGCCTACTGATCCTCGCCGTCACCGCCTTGGTCGCTTCCAGCTCCGCCTTGGCAGATATTCAGTCCCCTCCAGGGCACCACTTCAATTGGAGCCGCAAGCTCAGCCGCGGAGTGGGCAATCTCCTGTTTGGCTGGCTGGAGTACCCAGCCGCTTGGAGCAAAACCAACCGCTCTGAAGGCGCGGTCGCTGCTGCCTCGGACTTCCTCGTCGAGGGAACCAAGCGCACTTTGGTGCGTGCGGTGCATGGCATCTATGAGACGGCCACTTTCCCAGTGGCGAGCTGGAAGCTCACCTATCGCCCAGCTTACGGTTACAAGGAGTCCATGGATCATTGGTGGGGTTACACGCAGTTCGCCCCGGAGATTGGATTCCGTTCGGACGTCCCCTACTCCCGCACTCAGGGCTGGTGGTAATCTGATCTGTTAGAGCTTTTCATTCAGGCGCAGGCTGGAGACAGCCTGCGCCTTTTGTTTGCAAAGCACTCTGCCTGCTGGCAAAAGACGGCCCGCATGTCTGCCGCACATCAGATCGATATCCAACACGTCGCCAAACTGGCCCGCCTCTCCCTCTCTGACGAGGAGGCAGCCCACTTCTCGTCGCAGATCGACGGCATCCTCAGTTACATCGACACGCTGACGCGATACGACCTCGGAACCGCAGAACCGACAGCCCATGCGATGCCTGTGTTCGATGTGACGCGAGTGGATGAGCCACGCCCCGGCTTTAGCCAAGAGCAGGCACTGTCCAATGCGCCGCGCCGTGTTGGGGATCAGTTCCAGATTCCGAAGGTGATCGAATAACCCATTGCTTTTCTCTCTCATGCTTGCTTCCGCCACGATCAGCAGTCTCCGTCAGCGCCTTACAGCGGGTGAAATCTCCCCGCGTGACATTGTTCTCGATCTCGCACGCGCCGTGGAGGCCGGAAATACGGAGATCGGTGCGTATCTCTCGTGGGATGTTGATGCGGCGTTGGCCGAAGCGGACAGTGCCGACACGAAATTGCCTCTGGGAGGCATTCCCATTGCGATCAAAGACAACATGAATGTCTCTGGCCAGCCCTGCACCTGTGGCTCGCGCATGCTCAGTGAGAATTATCGCGCTCCTTACGACGCAGGGGCGATTCGCCGCCTGCGCCAGGGAGGCGCGATTCCCTTTGGTCGCCTCAACATGGATGAGTTCGCGATGGGATCGAGCACGGAGAACTCGGCGCTGGGCCTCACACGCAATCCACGCGATCTTTCGCGCGTGCCAGGCGGCTCTAGTGGTGGCAGCGCGGCGGCTGTCGCGGGGAACCTCGCCATCGCGGCCTTGGGCTCCGACACGGGCGGCTCCATCCGCCAACCCGCAGCGCTCTGCGGTTGCGTGGGCCTCAAGCCAACATACGGACGCGTCTCTCGCTATGGTCTGGTCGCTTTCGCTTCTTCGCTGGATCAAATCGGCCCTGTCACCAAGACCGTGGAAGACGCGGCCCTGTTGCTCAATCACCTCTGTGGGCACGATCCGTTGGACTCCACTTCGCTCGCCGTCGAGACACCGGATTTCACGTCAGCCCTCGGGCGAGACATCAAAGGCCTTCGTGTTGGACTGCCGCAGGAGTATTTCATCAGTGGGATTCACGCAGGTGTGGCGGAGCGCGTGCAGGCTGCGATTCGCAAGCTGGAATCGCTCGGGGCCATCGTGGAGGAAATTCACCTGCCGCACACCGAGCTGGCGGTCGCCACTTATTATGTGCTGGCTCCCGCAGAGGCGTCCGCCAACCTCGCTCGCTTTGACGGCGTGCGTTATGGGCATCGCAGCGCAGCGGCGGAGGATCTATCGGAGCACTACACATTCACACGCGCAGAAGGTTTTGGGCCTGAAGTGAAGCGCCGAATTCTGCTTGGCACTTACATGCTCAGTTCCGGGTATTACGATGCTTACTACCTCAGAGCGCAGAAGGCGCGCACGCTTATTCGCGACGACTTCACGGAGGCCTTTAAAAAAGTGGACGTGATCCTCTCGCCGACGACTCCCACACCGGCTCATCGACTTGGAGAACTCAAAGACAACCCGCTCGCGGCCTATCTCGAAGACGTGTTCACTATCCCGGTCAACCTCGCCGGACTTCCTGGTATCAGTGTGCCCTGTGGCAGCGTGACGGAAGATGGTGCTGAGTTGCCCGTCGGACTGCAAATCGTCGGCAAGCCGCTCGATGAGGCCACTGTGCTGCGTGTTGCCCACGCGTTTGAGCAGGCTTGATGACTGACATCTGCGCGCGTTATTACTTGTGCTTGCTGGGTGGCTTTGTCTTGGAGGGTGAGGCTGGCTTTCCTTTTGTTGAAGAAGCGGGCTTAGTCTTGGCTGGCGGAGGTGTGCGCCCACAGCGTGGGATGATCGCCACCGCAAGGACAAGTGCCACGGCTGCTGAAGCGATCAGCAAATGTTTGCGGGCGCGTCCGAGATCATCCGATGGTTTGGATAGGGGCGTGAAATGCTTCCTAGCCATCGTCGCAGCAGGAGCTGCTTGACGGAGTTGTTTGGTTTGACTGCCCTGAGTCGCCACATGTGGCCCCGCTGCGATGGGGATGGTGCTGGAGGTAATGTGGCGATGGGCAGGTTGCGCTACAGGGAGTGCTACCGGCGCGGAAAATGGATGAGGGCTTGCGGTCGGAGTCGGCGGAGGCGCAGCGATAGGCACATTCGCGTTGGGTGGCGGTTCCGGCGTCGGGGGGGCTTCGCGGCGTTCGAAGAGTTCTCTCGCCGCGGCGGCTTTGCGTGGGCGGAGCTCTGGATCGGCGGCGAGCAGGTGCATCACCCAGGCGCACATCCAAGCAGGAGCGTGCGCCGCGAGTTTCTGCAGCGGTGGCACGTCGTGGCCCAGATGCTTCAGACGCAATTCCTTCAGAGCCTTACCATCGAAGGCAGGGCGTGCTGCCAGGGCTTCGTAAAGTACGCACCCCAGCGCGTAAATATCCGTGCGTCGGCGAGTCGTGCCATCCTGCCACTGCTCAGGCGCAGTGCAGCGATAAGCGCGGACTTGCTCTTCTTTGCTGTCATTCTTCGCGGCAAAGCCCTGACCAAAACCATGCAGCGTAACCTGCCATCCAGACGCGGGATCAATGCTCACGCGAACGTAATCTGTGCGCAGACTGCCGTGGACGATCGCCTGCTCGTGCAGCGCATCGAGCACGTCCAACAGTTGCCGTGCCACCGATTCAAATTCCTTTTCCGTCAGCGGGCCGCGTTCCAACACGGTGGTGAGTGGTTCACCCGGAGGCGGTGTCTCGGTCACGGCGAAGAAGCCCTCGCGGTCCGTGCCGAACTCGACGATGCGCTGCAACTGCGGACTGTCGATGTGCGAAATCTGCATGAAAAGCTCCTTCAGCCCCGCGATTTCCTCCGGCTTTTGCGTTTTGAAACGCCGCAGACAGGATTCACGTCCACGCTTCTTGTCATGCACGAGGTACAACGTGCTGGAGGTGTCTTCCTCCACAGGGCGTAAGATCTCGAAATTTGATGCCATTCGAGAAAGCTCGCCCGTGCTCGCAATTCGTGCAAGCTCCTTGCCACACTCTGTGATCGCGGGCTAGACTGCGCGCCGCCTTTCATGGACGATTTCCTCGTCATCGACCGAGTTTCCAAATCCTTCGGCTCCCAGCGTGTCGTGGAGGAGGTGTCGCTGACGATCGCGCGCGGCGAGGCATTCTCACTTCTCGGCCCCAGCGGCTGTGGTAAGACGACGCTGCTGCGCATGATCGCAGGCTTTGAGCAGCCAGAGCATGGCCGCATCCTCCTCGGAGGGCGGGACATCACGCACTTGCCGCCAGAGCGGCGACCCGTGAACACCGTGTTTCAAAACTACGCGATCTTTCCGCATCTCACTGTGTGGGACAATGTGGCTTTTGGCCTGCGCATGGAGGGACGCTCACGCGAAGAAACGCGCCTCGAAGTGGAGCGCATGCTAGAGCTGGTGCGCCTTTCCGCGCATGCCAAAAAAATGCCCGTACACCTCAGTGGTGGCCAGCGGCAGCGCGTGGCACTGGCGCGCGCGTTGGTCAAACGCCCCGAAGTGCTCCTGCTCGACGAACCGCTGGCGGCGCTCGATCTCAAACTGCGCCAACACATGCTCGCGGAGTTGAGCAGCCTGCATGCCCAAGTCGGAGCCACCTTCATCTATGTCACCCACGATCAGGGGGAGGCGCTCAGTTTGAGTAATCGCGTCGCTGTGCTGAATGAAGGCAGAGTGGAGCAAATCGGCACACCCGAAGAAGTGTATGAATCTCCAAGCTCCAAGTTCACCGCCGCCTTCATTGGCGATACCAATTTTCTCACAGGCACCACGGTTTCAGCTCCGCATGAAGGTTGTGTTCATGTGCGTGTCGATGGCATCGACGGCAGTCCATGGATCGTCACTCATCGGCTTCCGCAAGTGCTCGGTCAGACTGTGCGATTGATGGTGCGGCCAGAAAAAATTCATCTTTCTCCTCAGAGTGCGGCGGTGAATGAAGGGATGAACTTCTTTAGCGGCATCATCGACGAGGTCGCCTATTTTGGCCCGCATACGCGTTATCGCATCCGCGCAGGTGTGCATGCCATCACCGCGCAAATCCAGCATGGCCAGCCGGGCAGCACCTTGGCACGCGGAGATCAAGTCCGGGTGAGTTTCCATCCGGACTCTGCGCGCGTGATGGGCATGGAGGTGGGAGGATGAGAAAGTCGCTCCGTGCGGGTTCGGTGCAGTGGCTGCTCACGCTGCCTTCATTGGCTTGGTTAGGAGTGTTCTTTGTCATTCCCTGCGCGCTGGTGCTACTCACAGCATTCCGACCTGCGGACGTGTATGGCGGCGTTGGCCGCGGATGGACGACTGAAAATCTGACCGTGTTGCGCGATCCTGCTTTTGTGTCCGTGCTCTGGCGCACGGTGTGGGTCAGCGCAGTGACCACGCTGGCATGTCTCGCGCTCGCTCTGCCCGTGTCACTCCACATGGCGCGTTGCGGGCCTCGTCAAAGACAGTGGCTCCTGCTGCTCATCGTCATTCCTTTTCTCTCGAATTTCCTCATCCGCGTTTTCGCATGGAAATCCCTGCTTCACCCCGAAGGGCCGCTGACGCGCATGTTAGCTGGCCTGGGCATCCTCACGGAGCATGCGACGCTGCTCAATCATGTCGGCACGGTGCTCCTGCTGATGATCTACACGCAACTCCCATTCGCCATCTTGCCCCTCTATGCCGCTGCCGAAAAATTTGATCTCACTCTCCTCGACGCGGCCCGTGATCTCGGTGCTGGGCCGTGGTGTGCGTTTGTGCAAATCTTTGTTCCTGGGGTGCGTCGTGGCCTGCTCTCTGCGGCGGTGATGGTGTTTGTGTGTTCGCTCGGCCAGTATGTCATTCCTCAATTCGTTGGGGGTGTTTATGACGAGATGTTTGGAAATCAGATTTCAAGGCGAGTGTTTGCGGAGCGCAATCTGCCGCAAGCGTGCGTTCTTGCTGGAGCGTTAATGCTCGCGGTGATCGTGCCCATGCTCGCGTCCGCACTGTGGCAGCGACTGGCGAGAAGGGAGGCCGCTCCATGAAAAGGTCGCGCATCCCCGTGTTGCTGACTTGGGGCGTCATTGCATTCCTCTTTGCCCCACTGCTTGTTCTGGTGGTCAATTCATTCAATGCTTCGCGCTTTGGCGGTGCGTGGGAGGGATTCACTTGGCGCTGGTATCAGCAGTTGCAGCATGCGGATGATCTTTGGCAGTCCCTTGCGCTCACTTTGGAAATTGCTCTCGCGGCTTCCTTTGCCTCCATGGTGCTCGGAACCTTGGCTGCTTATGTGTTGCACCGCTACCGCTCACGACTTCAAAGTGCGCACTCCATTCTCATCACGCTGCCGCTATTCATGCCTGACATCTTGATGGGCATCTCGCTTCTGTCACTCTTTGTGCTTGGGGGTGTTGAGACAGGGGTGCTGACCATTTGGATCGCACACGTCACCTTTTGCCTCGGATTTGTCACGATGGTCGTGCTCGGGCGTTTGCAGGACTTCGACTTCACTCTGCTCGATGCAGCGCGTGATCTTGGTGCCACGCGTGCCCGTGCAGTGCGACTTGTGCTGCTGCCGTTGCTGTTTCCTGGTGTCCTCGCCGGCGGGCTGCTGGCCTTCACGCTTTCACTGGATGATTATGTCATCACCTTTTTCGTTTCGGGGCCGGGCAGCACGACGCTGCCACTGCGCGTCGCAGGCATGATGCGAACCAGCCGCAGCCTGCCAGTGATCAATGCGCTCAGCACGCTGCTCATCATCGTCACCTTTGTCCTTGCCACCTTCAGCTTTCGCCTTCATCGCCGCGCATGATCTCGCTGCTCAAATCATGGGTCGATCTGCTCGAGCCTCCAGGTCTCATCTGGTTGGCGCTGGCAGTCGGCATCGTTCATCACTTTCGCCGTAAAAACAGACTGCAACTCACGATCACTGTCGCCGCATGGCTGTTGCTGACGCTCACTGCGGCCCTGCCTGTGCCGCACTTGTTGCTGGCTTCACTGGAAAAGGAATGGCCGCCTGTCGTTCCGGCTGCCTTTCCTGAGTGCGATGCGATCATGGTGCTCGGCGGTGGACTGGAGCCATCCGCTTTAGAACCTGCGGGCATCCATTTGCATGTCGGGGCAGATCGACTCTTCACTGCATTGACTTTGGCGGAAGCAGGGAAGGGGAATCTCCTCGTCGTCGGTGGGGGTATTTTCAAAACCACCGATGGCCGCAGCGTGTCGGAGGCCGATGGCGTGCGAGAATGGCTCAAGCGGCGCTCGCTGACCCCGCTGCCCGTGCAAAGTCTCGGCGGCTGCGTGGACACGCATGACGAGGCGGTGAAGGTTGCGGCATTGGCAAAAAATAATGGCTGGAGCCGAGTCGCGCTGGTCACTTCCGCTTTTCACATGCGCCGCACCAGTGCGGTCTTTAAAAAAGCAGGGGTGCCGGTGGTGCCCGCACCCTGCAATTATCTCAGCGCGCCGATGCGTGGGCGACCGCTCCATTGGTTCAATCTTCCGAACGCCACCCATCTCCAGTTGTTTGAAGTTTGGATGCACGAGATTGTCGGCTGGTGGGGGTACAAGCTGCGCGGCTGGATTTGATCGCGCACTATCCTGCGCCATCATGTGCGCATGACTCGCGAAGACGCTGCTACCATTTTTGAACGCATCGCCATCTTGCTGGAGATGCAGGGGGAAAACCCTTTCAAAGTGCGCGCTTACCGCACTGGCGCAGAGATCGTCGAAAGTTTCAGTGGCGACATCATGAAGCTCGCTGCCGAAAACCAACTCTCTGGAATTAAAGGACTTGGCGAAGCACTGCGAGACAAGCTTCATGAAATGGCCGTGACCGGGAGGCTCGAATTCTACGAAAAGCTCAAGGCGCATTTCCCAGACAGCATCTTTGAGCTGTTCGATATTCAGGGACTCGGGCCCAAGAAAATTGCAGCCTTGCACACCGAGTTCGGGGTCGCTTCTGTCGCTGATCTCAAACGTGTGTGTGAAAGCGGCGAGATTTCCCGGCTTGCTGGCTTTGCCGCTAAAACAGTGGCGAAAATTCTCGAAAGCATCGCCTTCAGGGAGCAGCACGCATCGGAGTTCCGTCTGGATCAAGTGCATGCTCTCGTGCAGGAGATTCTCGAAGCACTGCGCGGGCATCCTGCGGTCTCTCGCGCCGAAGTCTGCGGCAGTTTCCGACGTGGCAAAGAAACCGTACACGATCTCGATTTCCTCGTTGCCACCAAAGAAGCCGAAGCGGTCATCGAGTTCTTCGTCACGCTGCCCGTGGTCAGCGATGTGATTGCTAGAGGGGAGACGAAGGCTGCTATCCATGCGACGCATGGAGTGCAGTGTGATTTGCGGGTTGTCTCCAGCGCCGAGTTTCCCTTTGCGTTGATGTACTTCACTGGCAGCAAAGAGCACAACGTCGCCATTCGTCAGCGCGCACTCGCGCGAGGCTGGTCGCTCAATGAGTACGCGCTTTCACTCGTTCCCGATCATGCGGGGGCAGCCACCATTCCTCCCATTCATGACGAGGCGGAGCTTTACCATGCACTCGGCCTAGACGCCATCGATCCAGAACTCCGTGAGAACGTGGGAGAGATTGAAGCGGCGGCAGAAGGCGCTCTACCCCGCTTGGTGCAGCTCGAAAATTTACGCGGCGTCTTCCACAACCATACCACTGCCAGCGATGGGAACGGCACGCTGAAAGAGATGGCTGCTTCCGCGCACGATCTCGGCTTCCAGTACCTTGGCATCGCTGACCACAGTAAATCCTCCTTCCAAGCCAACGGACTTGATGAAAAACGCCTTCTGGCACAGATCGAAGAGATCAAATCACTCAATCGAGAGTATTCCGATGAAGGATTTCACGTCTTTGCCGGCAGCGAGGTGGACATTCTCAAAGATGGTAGCCTCGACTTCAGCGACGAGGTGCTGGCGCAGCTCGATTACGTGGTCGCTTCCGTGCATAACGTCTTCAATCTCCCCGAAGCTGAGATGACACGCCGAATCATCAAAGCCATTGAAAATCCCTACGTCACCATGCTCGGCCACCTCACGGGACGCCTGCTCCTCCAGCGTCAAGCATACAAGGTGGATGTCGCCGCCGTGATCGATGCCGCAGCAGCGACAGGCACGATCATTGAACTCAATGCGAGTGCCTGGCGGCTCGATATGGACTGGCGTTGGTGGAGAATGGCCAAAGAGAAAGGTGTCAAATGCAGCATCAATCCTGATGCGCACAGCACACGCGGCCTGCAAGATGTTGTCTTTGGCATCAAAGCCGCACGCAAAGGCTGGCTCACACGCGCGGACATCATTAACTGCATGCCTCTGGCCGAAGTGAAGAGCGCGTTGATTGAGAAGCGAAGCCGTTGAGCCTCGACGGAAACATTGAGATGATGAGTGCAGCGCTCAGAGGATGTCTCTCAGCACGCGCTGAATCCTCGCCAAGGTCTTTTCCTTGCCGATCAGGTGCGCGATGGTCGTCACTCCTGGGCCGCGCGACTGACCGCTCAGCGCAAAGCGCAGCAGTGGCATCATGGCACCGGGCTTCACACTCAGCGTCTTTGCGGCGGCTTCGATGGCGTCATGCACGCTTGCTTCGCTCCATTCGGTGCTTTGAGCGAGCACCTCACAGGCTGCTTTCAGCAGGGCGGCGTTGTCGGGTTTGGCCTTCAGCTTGCCTACGACATCGGCTTCAAAGTCGAAATCATCGCGGAAGAAGTAATGCACCCACTCGGGCAACTCACTGAGCAGATTCACCTTTTCACGCACACTATGAACTGCGGCGGCGGCCATTGCGTCATCGCTCCACGAGAGTCCCTTGGCGGCAAGAAACGGTCCAGCGTGTTTGAGCAATTCCGCCGCACTCAATTCACGCAGGTACTGCGCATTGAACCACAGTGCTTTTTTCAGATCGAACTTTGCATTGCTGCTGTGGATGGCCTGTGGTTCGAACAGGGCGACCAACTCGCTGCGTGAAAGTTTTTCGTTTTCCGATTTCGGTGTCCAGCCCAGCAGGCAGAGGTAATTGAAGACGGCGTCTGGTAGGAAGCCGGCATTCATATAGCTGTGTTCGATGGCACTGCCCTCGTCGCGTTTGCTCATCTTGGTGCCATCTGAATTGAGGATCAGAGGGATGTGAGCGTAGGTCGGTGGTGTGGCTCCAAAAGCGTTGAACAGGTCGATGTGCTTCCAAGTGTTTGAGAGATGATCTTCGCCGCGAATGACGTGCGTCATGCGCATCTCGATGTCGTCCACCACATTGACGAAATGGAAGATGTAGCTGCCATCAGGACGACGAATGGTCATATCCGGTTCCTCCGTGGGAGAGAAGGTCACATCGCCACACACCAGATCATGCACGGTGATGGCCGTGCGGCTGAATTTGAAGCGCATCGCGCCATTTTCCTCTGCGTACACGCGCCCGGCATCTTCGAGTTTCTTGAAATAGGCGTCGTAGATGTCCTTGCGCTGACTCTGGAAGTATGGTCCACAATTCCCGCCAACTTCGGGGCCTTCGTCCCAGTCCAGTCCGAGCCAGCGCATGCCTTTGATGATGCCAGCGGCGGCTTCGGAAGTGTTGCGTGCGCCGTCGGTGTCCTCCACTCGAAGGATGAAGGCACCTTGATTCTTGCGGGCCATGAGCCAGTTGAATAAGGCAGTTCGCGCTCCACCGACATGGAGATCACCGGTGGGGGAAGGAGCAAAACGGACGCGGATAGACATGTGAAGAGACGGAATGAGTAAAGGGGGCCGGGATGATAGCCGGGATTTGCCTCTGCAAATTTGAAATCTCAAATTTCAAACCGCCTGTGTTCGGATATGCTCAGGCCATGAAGAAAACGATCCTGACCGTACTTGCGTTGTTGGTGCTTGGCGTCATCGCGGCACCGTTCGTGGGCGCATGGTTGCTGCGCCGCTATGTGGAGAAGGACTTCCTCGTCGAACAGATTGAAAAAAACATCAATGCACGTGTTCACATTGATGAAGTCACACTCACCTTGTTCTCTTGGCCTCCGAGTTTGCGCATTTCTGGCTTCAAAGTAGCAGAGCGAGACGAGCATGTCGGGCGGCCACTCTCAGAGAGACCCGCGCTGACGAATGCGCCGCTGAATGTGGAGATGGCCTACGCTGAGCTGGTGCCAGAGGATTTGCTGCACGGGCGTTTTTCCACCAAGGTCATCCGCATCATCGGGCTCGATGCCACGGAGATCGTGAGTGCAGAGTCTGGGGGCTCGTTGGAGCGTCTTTTCCAGCCACCGCCAGAAAAACGCGCGCCCATGCAGAGCGCTGTGCAGGGAGATGCGGTGCCGCGTGCCATCCCGGTCGAGGAGCCTGCGCCGCCGACACAGGCGGTTGTGTCACCTTCGGCGCCGCGCACCTATGCGATGCACCAAGAGCAAGAAGCGCCGCGCGCACTCCCAGTGGAGCCTGCATCGGCAGCACCGGTGGGATCACAGCGAGTCCCTCTGCGGGAGATCAGCATTGAGCAGTCGCGCTTGCGCATGCGCAACGAAGGTGCTGGTGCGCGTTTTGATGGAGAAATCAGCGACTTCAACCTCCACATCACGGAGATCGACATCGACCCTGCGAATCTCGCGGGGCATAATCACCTCAAAGTACGCCTTTCTGCCAAAGCCGTGCTCGATGGGATGGCGGAGCTGGGAGGACAGATGCGCCAAGTGCGGTTTGCCGACATGGCACTGCAAGGCGAGGGAGACGTGAACCCCATCGACCCTGCAACGCTTACCTGGAATCCAGCGGCGACACTCAATCTCGCCGTTGCCAAAGACTCGGTGCTCGGTGGACACATGACTTTGGGAGATGCGGCGGGAGGCGACATCGACAAGCTCCTGAAATACGGCGTCGATCTGCGCGGCATACGCGTCGGGGGACCGTTGCAACAAGATCTCGCCGTCAAGGCTCATCTACGCAATCAACAGATGACCTTCTTGGATGATACCCACCTCGTCATGCCCGAATACCAAGTGACGATCAAGCGCGATTCGTGGTTCGACTTTGCCAAAGATGATCAAGGACTTCTTGCGCGGTTGTACTTGGGAGGCGCACTCAAGGAACAAGTGGTGCGTGGTGTGGCAGCGCGCGGTCTGGGTCAGTCCGTGTCCCGTATGATCGTCGATGCTTTCTCGGACAGCAGTGGGCGACTTGCTTTCGATTTGACGATTGCCGGATCACTCTCGCATCCCCAGGTCAAACCGGATATTCAGGTGAAGCTGGAGCAGCTCCTCGGAGGCGATCTTGAGCAGAAGGCCCGTGGACTTATCGACTCGTTCAAAGGGCTTAAGAGCTTGTTTAAATAGAGGGCGGCTTCCAGTCTGATGCCTTGCTGTGAGGAGATTTGGGCTTGCTGATATTTCCGTGATGATGATGAGAAAATGAGCGCATGGACTTGGCAAGCGGGAGACGCCGCTTAGCATGGCAACCTCATGAGCTCCAAAACATCCGGATGCCTGATCACGCTGCTGCTCCTCGGCCTCATCGTGAGCCTGGGTTTAAACTTTGGCCTGTTTCTCGGTAAACTGAACATCGATGTCGCTGCGCAGGCTGGGCTGCCGACAGCGCGACCGAAAAAGAAACTGCATGAATCGGTGGTGCAGAGTGCGGCGAAATCCTCGCGCGATAAGATCGTACACATCGACCTCGACGGCATCATCACCTCCGTGAAGGCGGATGGCTTTCTGGGGCAGGCCATGCCTGGCATCGACAAGGTAAAGCGCTCACTGGAGCAGGCGGTGGAAGATGCAAGTGTGAAGGCCATCGTGCTCCGTATCAATTCTCCCGGCGGGGAGGTGACTGCCTCCGATGTCCTTTACAACGCCGTCAAGAAAGCGGCCAAGGTGAAACCCGTGGTGGTGTACATGGATGCGATGGCTGCCTCTGGCGGCTACTATGTGTCCTGTGGCGCAACGAAGATCGTGGCATCGGAGACAACACTCACGGCCAGCATTGGGGTCATCATGGAGACCCTGAATTACAGTGAGCTTTTCGGCAAAGTGGGACTGAGCATGAACACCTTTACCAGTGGCGCGTTCAAGGATTCCCTCAGCGGTGCACGGCCCATGCGCGACGATGAGAAAGCCTACGTGCAAAATCTCGTGACGCAGATGTACGAGCGTTTCCTCGGTATCGTCTCTGAGGCGCGTGGCGTGCCGAAAGAGACACTAAAGAGCACCGTGGCCGATGGTCGCGTGGTGACAGGGCGTGAGGCGCTGAAAGCGAAGCTCGTCGATCAGATTGGCTATGTGGAGGATGCGTACACCCTAGCGCGCGAACTCGGGAAGGCACCCGATGCGGGGGTGGTGAAGTATCGCAATGAGACGAACTTCTTTGAGATTTTGGCTGCGGCCAGTACGGCCACGCCGCCATCGAAGGTGCAGGTCGAAGTGGGCGGTGGCCTGCTGCCGCAACTCCAGCCTGGCATGCTTTATTATCTGCCGCCTGGCTACGCGCGCTGATCATGCCTGATCCCGCTTCATTGGGAGTTTTGCGCGATCTCGCGGTGCTGGTCAGCATCGCCATCGCGTTCGGCTTGGTGGGGTATCGTCTGCTGCGCCACTTTCGGCCGCAGGCCGCGTGGAATCATGAGGGGCAGGTGCTCTCCAGTCCCTATGACATGCCGGACTTGCTCGCGCTGCTCGGAATGGGCTTGTTCTTCATGGCGGCAGCGTTGCTGACGCAGCACGATGCCTCAGCGGCCGTGCCGAAGCTCACGGAGACGGGCATCGGCGGGTTGGTCTCCGCCATGGTGTTCAACCTGCTCGTCTGTCTTGCAGTGTTGGCCTATTTGCACCGTTTGCGTGGCCTCAATCCGGCGGAACTGTTCGGCCTTCAGCAATTGGATGGGCGCACTCTGTTGCGGACGGTGGTTTTTTTTGCGGTGATCGAAGTGATCGGCGTGAATGCGTTCTCAGCGCTTCTGGAATCTTGGATGCGCGGATTCTGGTCTGCCGAGGGGCCGCAAGAAGCGGTGCAGCTTTTTCAAAGCACGGGCGGTGTGGGGATGAAGATCGTCTTCATCTTCTCCGTCGTGATTCTGGCTCCGCTGGTGGAGGAGACAGTGTTCCGCGGCTTTGTGTACGGCGTCTTGAAGCGCTATACGGACGCTCCCTTTGCAGCGCTGACCTCGTCGCTCATGTTTGCCATCATCCACATGCACGTCGGCAGCTTGTTGCCTCTCTGGCTTCTGGCATTGCTGTTGTGCATCGCCTATGAGATCACGGGCTGCCTGCTGGCCCCGATCCTTCTGCACATGATCTTCAATGGGGTCAGCATCGCGCTGATGATGATCTTCGGCCAAGCATGAGGCCGCTCACATCACCATGCCACCATCCACGGCAATGGCTTGCCCGGTGATGTAGCGTGCGTCCGGCCCGGCGAGGAAGAGTGCCGCTGCGGCGATGTCGGATGCTTGGCCCAGCTCTGCCAGCGGGATCTTCTTGAGAATCTCCTCTTTGAGCTGGTCGTTGAGCACATGCGTCATGTCGGTGGCGATGAAGCCGGGGCAGAGGCAGTTGGCAGTGACCCCGCGCCCAGCGAATTCACGCGCGAGTGACTTGGTGAAACCGATGAGCCCGGCCTTGCTGGCAGCGTAGTTGGCTTGTCCGGCGTTGCCGATGAGCCCGATGACGGAGCTGATGTTGATGATACGCGCTCCCTTTTGCTTCAGAATGCTGCGTTGCACAGCTTTCACCATGTTGAAGGCTCCTTTCAAGTTGGTGTCGAGCACGGTATCCCAGTCTTCCTCGCTCATGCGCAGGAGCAGGCCGTCTTTGGTGACACCGGCGTTGTTGACCAAGATGTCCACGTGATCGAAGTCGGCGAGAATCTGTTTCCCGACCTCAGCGCAGGCGGCGGCATCGGCTACATCGAGTGCGTAAGCCTTTGCGGCACCGGGATGCGCGGCGTTGATGGCATCGGCGGTGCTCTGGGAATTGGCCTGTGTGCGGCTGACGACGGCGACTTTTGCCCCTTCGGCAGCGAAGGCTTCAGCGATGGCTTTGCCGATGCCGCGTCCGGCTCCGGTGACGACTGCGATCTTATCTTGGAGTTTACCCATGCGATCATCCATGAACGGCGGCCCTCATGGTGCAAGAAGAAGGTGCATGCGGGCTGGACTGCATTCATGATGCACCGCCGATGAGTGACGACGCGCCGCCCGCCGACCAACCCTCTTTCTTGAAAAAGCCCGTTTCCTTCGGCGGATTTTTCGAGGTGATCGCGTTTCTAGCGCTTACCTGCACTTGGTTGGGGAGTCTGGGGCGCTTTCACTGGGGGCTCGATCTCCTGTCGCACTTTCGGCTGCAATACCTCCTTGCCTGTGTGGTGGTGTTGATTTTCGCCATTCTTCGCCGCCGTGGCTGGTTGCTGCTGTTTTCGTTGGTCTCGCTGCTGTGGAATGTGCAGATCGTGTACGCCTTTCATCAGACTGCCGAGGTGGTGAATGCGGGCGCATCGAAACCGCTGCGCGTGATGACCTTCAATGTCATGACCGACAACGAAAACCACGTCGCGTGCGTCGAGCACGCACTGCAATCAGATGCCGATATCGTCTGCTTGCTGGAGGTCGATGAAACGTGGCGCGCGAGTCTGGAACCGTTGCGCGTGAAGTATCCGCACCGAGTCGAGGAGATGAACGATGGCCATTTTGGCATCGCCTGCTACACGCGGGTGCCACTGAAGAGCAGCGAGGTCCGTCGCCTCTCAAGGTGGGCATTGCCGACGGTGCTGCTCAATCTGGATTACCACGGCAAACCGCTGACGTTCATCAGCACTCATCCCATGCCTCCGATGAACGCGTTGAACGCGCATGAATGGAAGGGGCACCTTTTGCAGATCGCCGCCATCGCCGCCAGCATCGACGGGGATGTGATTCTTGCGGGTGATCTCAATGCCACGCCGTGGTGTGAGGGTATGCGGCTCTTGCGCACGGAAAGCGGCCTCGATTTTCATTCCGTCGATCCTGTGTGGCCTCCCACATGGGGCATACCTCTGCCGATGATGATCCCCATCGACCATGTTTTACTGAAAGGAGATTTGAGAGTGAGCAAACGCACGATCGGTCCGGCCCTCGGATCAGATCACCGCTCGGTGACGGTGGAGATTGCGAGATAGCAAGGTCACGCCATCACTGCTTTCACCGGATGGTGCTCTTCGACACCTGTGAGCCGCTGATCCAGTCCTTGGAACTTGAAGGTGAACCTGCGGTGATCGATGCCCATGAGCTGGAGGATCGTGGCGTTGAGATCGTTGATGTGGACGGGGTCTTTGACGATGTTGTAGCTGTAATCGTCGGTCTCGCCGTATTCGATGCCACCTTTGACACCACCACCGGCCATCCACATGGTGAAGCAGCGCGGATGATGATCGCGGCCGTAGTTGTCCTTCGTCAGCGTGCCTTGGGAATACACCGTACGGCCAAATTCGCCGCCCCATACGACGAGCGTGTCCTGCAACAGGCCGCGTTGTTTCAAATCCATCACGAGCGCGGCGCAGGCGCGCTCGCTGTCCTCCACCTGGCCGCGCAACAGCTTCGGCAGGTTGTTGTGCTGATCCCAGCCGCGATGCAGAATCTGCACTACGCGCGTGCCGCGCTCGATGAGACGCCGCGCCAACAGCGCGCTGTGGGTGAAGCTGCCGCTGCGCTGCACATCCGGGCCGTACATGTCGAGCGTGGCTTTGCTCTCTTTGCTGAGATCGGTTAGCTCCGGCACGCTGCTTTGCATGCGGAAGGCCATCTCATACTGCGCGATGCGTGTTTCGATCTCGGGATCGCCGACGAGGCCGTAGTTGATTTCATTGAGCTGGTTGAGCGCGTCCAGCATCGTGCGGCGGTCCGAGGAGGACACGCCGGGTGGGTTTTTGACATACAAAACGGGATCGCCCTGCCCGCGCAGTGCCACGCCGGTGTATTTCGTCGGCAGGAATCCGCTGCTCCACATGCGCGTGAACAACGCCTGGGCCTGACTGGCCGCAGGAAAGGTCGGCGTGAGGACGACAAACGCGGGCAGGTCATTGCTTTCGCTGCCGAGACCGTAGGCGAGCCACGAACCGATGCTCGCTTTGCCGGGCACCTCGCTGCCGGTCATGACAAAGGTGCAGGCGGGGTCGTGGTTGATCGCCGTTGTATGCACGCTTTTGATCACTGCCAGCTCGTCCACGATCTTTGCGGTGTGCGGCAGCAGTTCGCTGACCCAGCGTCCGCACTGGCCGTGCTGCGCGAATTTAAAAATGCTCGGTGCTACCGGGAAGCGCGCCTGCCCGCTGGTCATGGTGGTGATGCGCTGGCCGTTGCGAATGCTGTCGGGCAGGTCTTGATCGTAGTGCTTCTGCAACTGTGGCTTGTAATCCCAGAGATCGAGCTGCGAGGGTGCGCCATTCATGTGCAGGTAGATCAGGCGCTTGGCCTTAGGCGCAAAATGAGGTAAGCCCGGCAGTGGCGCGTGTACCAACGTCGATGCTGCCCCGCTGGCAAACTGCGAGCCGAGCATGCTGGCGAGCGCGATGTTGCCCGCGCGCAGCCCCGCCTGGCCAAAGAACTGCCTGCGCGTCTGCTGCCGGTGGTATTCGAGAAAAGGATTCATTTGCGTGGAAAACGTCAGGCCGAGGCGGGAGCTTGCGCCTCATGCATGGAGGAATGGAAAATGGAGGAACTGAAAACTGGAAATGGCCTGAACCAGACGCAAACCAGGACGCCTCAGACCCTTTTCCATTTTCAATTCCTTCATTTTCCATTCTTCCATGTTTGATCGAGCCATAGCCCACGTTCCAATGCCCGTATGAAGCTCCAGCATCTCATTCTTTTCCTGCTGATCACCGCGTTTGCCAACGCGGCGCCCGCCAAGCCCAACATCGTCTTCATCCTCGTCGATGACTTCCGTTACAACGCGCTCGGCTGCATGGGGGATAAGATCGTGCAGACACCGAACATCGACCGCCTGGCAAAAGAGGGCGTGTTGTTCAAAAACATGTTCGTCACCACCTCGATCTGCTCTGTCAGTCGCGCCACGGTGCTCACGGGCCAGTGGATGCGGCGTCATGGCATTGATGACTTTGCCAAAGGCATCAGCGACGAGGCATGGAAGGACACCTATCCGGCGCGGTTGCGCGATGCGGGTTACTTCATCGGCTTCGTCGGCAAATATGGCGTGGGCAGTGCGCAGGTGACGAAGGAGCGCGGTGCCAGCTTCGACTTCTGGCGCGGTGAACCCGGACAGGCGGGCAAGTTTTTCATCGAGCCTGGCGATCCAACACGCACGCACAAGACCGCGAAGATGGGCGACGACGCGCTGGCATTTCTCGCCAACACACCGAAGGATCGGCCATTCTCGCTCAGCATCAGTTTCAATGCCGTGCATGCTCGCGACCATCAGAAGCGAGAGTACGAACCCGATCCGAGAGATGAAGGACTCTATTCCGACGAGCAAATCTCCCTGCCGAAGCTGGCGACGGACGAGGCGTTCAAGCGTCTTCCTGAATTCGTGCAGAAAAGTGAAGGTCGTCGCCGCTGGGGATGGCGCTTCGATGAACCGCAGAAGGCGCAGAGCGTTCTGCGGGATTACTACCGCCTCATCACTGGCGTGGATCGCGAAGTCGGGCGCATCCTCTCCGCGTTGGAGCAGCGCGGTGAGCTGGAGCATACGGTCGTGATTTTTGCGGGCGACAATGGCTATGCCCTGGGAGATCGCGGCATGGCGGACAAATGGTACGCGTATGAAGAAGACCTGCGCGTGCCGCTGATCATCCGCGACCCGCGGCTGCCGCAGGAGCGTCGCGGTCAGACGGCAGACGCGATGGCTTTGAATGTCGATCTCGCGCCCACCATGCTCGCTCTGGCAGGGGTTCCGGCGCCTGCGGCGATGCAGGGTCGTAGCTTGCAGCCGCTTCTTGAGGGAGCGGTGCCGAAGGATTGGCGCACGGAGTTTTTCTACGAGCACCACAGCGTCAAAGACCGCATCCCGCCGAGCGAGGCCGTGCGCACACAACGCTGGAAGTACATTCGATGGATGGAGCCGAATCCGCTCGTCGAAGAGCTTTACGATTTGCAGGCGGATCCGCTTGAGCAGCGCAACCTTGCCGCTGATCCGAGTCATGCCGCGACTCTTCAGGAATTGCGTGACAAGTGGGGGACTTGGCGTGCTGCGCTGCGCTGAGGTGTACGCTGCGGCGATTCCGTTTCAGCGGAAGAGTTTGTTCACCTCGGCTTGGCCCGTCACCATCACCACGCCTTTGGTGTAGTCGAGCAGCATGAGGGTGCCTGGCTTCACGCCTTTGATGTGCTGCTGGCCAGATTGCACGGTCGGGTCTCCCTCCAGTAACACCACGCCTTTTCCGCGACGGAAGGAAATGCGCTGGGCGATGCCAAAGAAGGTGCCGTTCTTGGTGATGACGGTGACTTTTCCATGGGTTTCGGCCAGTGCCATTTCAGGCCACGGCCCAGATGGCGCGCGCACATAGTCCAGCCGCTCTCCTTGCAGAAGAACGAAGGGAAATTCATTGAGGGCGAGTTGACGTCGCTTGTCTGCGTACTCGCCGGGCACTTCGTCGAGAATGCTGATCTCTTTGGAATTGGAGAGAAACAGATCGCGCGTCGCGATGTCTGTGGCAGCCAGCAGAGTGGAAATCTGCCCGACCAAAGTACCCGCGCGTCCACGCCAGCCAGCACCAGGGCGCGGAGCGCGTCGTGCGGATGCTGCGGACAGTTCTGCATCGGTGACTCGCAGGCTGGCGGAGATCGGTGTGCCCATTCGTACTTCGAGCAGCGGTCCGGGGCGTGCCGCCCACTGCTGGAGATCAGGGTGGGGGAGATAATCGAGCGGCTGCCCGACGAGAGGACGCGACACATAATTCATCAGCCCCGATGCCACGGTGCCGAGTCCGAGTGTGCAGGAGGACAGACCGCACGCCGCTGCCAGAGCGATGATCAGGCAGGTGAAAAATCTCAAAGGGGGTGGCGGCTCCATCGCAGCTTAGGAATTCCAGTTCGCTCCATTCGGCAACTGCAATTCCCTGCACGGTTTCAAATCATCACCGATGAGGCATTCGGCTCAGGATCCATGGGGTGCGGTAGTGGATGCGCGCGTGGCCGTAGTGCGCACCGCCCAGCGGATGGCGATGAGCAAGAGCGGGATGGCGATGATTTGCGCGCCGAGCGACACGGACACGAGCGCAGGCAGTGAGTGTTCGTAACAAGCACCCATGAGGGAGCTGCCCAGGAAAAGAGACAGTCCATAGCCGATGTCGAAGCAGCCGTAGGCAAAGCCGCGCCGAGATGCAGGAGCCATGCGAGCGATGGTGGCTTTAAACATGGCTTTCTGCGCGCCTGTGCCCAAGCCCATGAGCACCATGCCGAGCAGTAGCAGGGCGGCATGACCTCCGAAAGCCAGCGGTGCCACAGGCGCGACGAGCGCGCAGATGCCCAACAGCGCGCGCGGCCCGGCGCGATCCAGCAACAGGCCGCTGCCCAAAGCAGAGAGCGCATGGGCTGCCATGGCCGCCGCATAGAGAGCGGGAATCCATTTCTCCTGAAACAAGGCGGTCTTCTGAATGTGGTAGGCCACGAGAGGGAAGTTGAGGCTGCCTGCGGCAATGAGCGAGGCTGCAAAAAGAAATGGCCAGAAGGCGCGTGGCAACACTCCATCGTGGAGTTCTTGTGCAGAGGTTTCTTCCAGAACGCGGGTGTGCGGAAATCGGCGCGCGCCCCAGTAGAGGAAGACCACGGTGAGGATGGCGGGCACAGCTAACGCCGCGAGGCAAGTGCGGTAGCCGACGTGATAGTGCAGTGCGGCCGCGATGGCGAGGGGGCCAGCCACGGCACCGATCTGCCCCAGTGCCTCCTGCATGCCAAAGCCCCAGCCACGGCCAACGACTTGCGCGGCATGAGAGAGAATGGCGTCTCTGGGCGGATTGCGCACAGCCTTGCCCGTGCGCTCCAAGACGATGAGTGCCGCGACGATTTCCCAACGTCCAGCTAGCGCCAGCAAAGGGACGGCTGCCATGTTAAGACTGAAACCGATCAGAGAAAGCCCCCAGTAACGACCGCTGCGGTCTGCCAGCCAACCGGAGCCGAGACGCAGGCCGTAGCTGATGAGTTCTCCGAGTCCGGCGACCATGCCCACCGCACTGGCATCCGCGCCGAGAGAGGCCAAGTAGGGGCCGAGCACCGCGCGAGCGCTCTCATAAGTGGCATCGGCAAAAAGGCTGACGATGCCGAGCAGAAAAATCAAGCGTACTGCCTCTCGCCGGGAGTGCAGATGAGAATCTGACGGCGGTTGCATGACATGGTTTAGCCTGCGGCTGCGATGGACGCAAGATCGGCACGGCTCTCTTTCGCTGTGGCGCAGGGTGCTAAATCACATTGAGGAATCAGGAGGTAAGATGGCAGCATGATCGTCGTTTCCTAATTCCTCATGACCTCTCGACTCTTCTTTGCCCTGCTGTGTCTTGCACCGATGATCTCGCATGCCGCGCAGGCAGACGCGCCGCCAAACATCGTCATGATCATCTCAGATGATCATCTGTGGAGCGACTATGGCTTCATGGGGCATCCCATCGTTCAGACGCCAAACTTGGATCGTCTGGCGGCGGAGAGTTTGACCTTCCGTCGAGGTTATGTGCCGTGCAGTCTCTGCTGCCCGAGTTTGGCGACGATCATCACGGGGCAATTCCCTCATCAGCACAAGGTGACGAGCAATGACCCGCCGATTCCGGCTGGGATGGCCAAGAAGGGCTTTCAGACGAGCAAGGAATTCGAAGCGGGACGTGAGGTGATGAGCAGACATCTCGAAGAGGCCGTCACGCTGCCGACGCTGCTCAAACAGAAAGGCTATCTGAGCCTGCAAACAGGCAAGTGGTGGCAGAAGCACTACTCGCGCGGTGGCTTCACGCATGGCATGACGCATGGAGGCCGGCATGGAGATGCGGGGCTGGACATCGGGCGCAAGACGATGCAGCCGGTCTATGATTTCATCGCCGATGCGCGCAAACAGCAGAAGCCGTTCTTCGTGTGGTATGCGCCGATGATGCCGCATGAGCCCCACACGCCGCCCCAGCGTCTTCTCGACAAGTACAAAGACAAGACACCGAGCCTGCCGGTGGCGAAGTATTGGGCCATGGTGGATTGGTTTGATGAAACCTGTGGTGAATTGGTGAAGCACATCGACGACAACGGACTGGGGAAGGACACGATCATCGTTTACATCAGCGACAATGGCTGGATCACCGATCCGCTCAAAGGGCGCTACGCGGCGAAGTCGAAACAGAGCCAATACGATGGTGGTTTGCGCGCGCCGATCATGGTTCGCTGGCCTGGGCGGGTGAAACCGCAGATGTCGGAGGAGTTGGCGCAGTCCATCGACCTCGCGCCCACACTGCTGCACGCGGTGGGGCTGACACCCACGCCTTCGATGCCGGGGATCAATCTGCTGGACGCTGCTGCCGTGAGTGCGCGTAAAACGATCTACGGCGAGTGCTTTACCCACAACTTTATCGATCTCGACAAACCCGCCGCGAACCTGCGCTGGCGCTGGGTCGTGAGTGGATATGACAAGCTCATCGTGCCGAATCACGCCAATCAACCCGATGATAACGTGGAGCTGTACGACCTGCGGAATGATCCGACGGAGGAACACAATCTCGCCACCGCTCAACCTGAGAAGGTGAAGGCACTGACGGAGAAGCTCGATGCGTGGTGGAAGCCGTGAACACGGCTGCGTTCACTCGCCAGGCATCTTTTCTGTCGGCCAGGTTTCGACCCACGGCAGGCCGTAGGCATTCAAGTCGGCCATGAAAGGATCTGGATTGAGCTGCTCGACGTTCCAGACGCCGGGCTGGCGGTACTCGGCGGGATTGGTGAGGAGTTGGCGTGCGGCGATCATCGCGGGGACGCCCGTGGTGTAGCTCACGCCTTGGCTGTTGGTCTCGCGGTAACACTCCTGATGGTCGCAGATGTTATAGACGTAGTAGCGCTTGAAGCTGCCGTCCTTGCCGGTGCCTTCGATCCAGTTGCCGATGCAGGTCTTGCCCTTCGTATCGGGGCCGAGAGTGCCGGGTTCCGGCAGTAGTGTCTTGAGAAACTCGATGGGGATGATGTCCACGCCCTTGTGCTTCACGGGATGGATGCCGGTCATGCCGACATTCACCAGCACCTCCATGTGCTTGATGTATTGATCTCCAAACGTCATCCAGAAACGCGCACGGCGCATCGGGATGTGCTTGGTGAGGCTCTCCAACTCCTCATGATAGAGGCAATAGATGTTCTTCGGGCCGATGCCGTCGGGGAAGGGGAAGCAGCGTTTGATTTCGAGCGGCTTCGTCTCCACCCATGCGCCGTTTTCCCAGTAGCGGCCATTGGCGGTGACTTCGCGCAGGTTGATCTCGGGATTGAAGTTGGTGGCGAATGCCTTGCCGTGATCGCCCGCGTTGCAGTCGATGATGTCGAGCGTGTCGATTTTGCTGAAGTGATGCTTCAACGCGTAGGCGGTGTACACATTCGTCACGCCCGGATCAAAGCCGCAGCCGAGCAGCGCGGTGAGTCCGGCGTTCTTGAATTTGTCCTGATAGGCCCACTGCCAGTGGTACTCAAACTTTGCCACATCGCGCGGTTCGTAGTTCGCGGTGTCGATGTAATGCACGCCTGCCTCCAGGCACGCATCCATGATGGTGAGGTCTTGATATGGCAGTGCCACGTTGATGACGACCTCGGGCTTGAAGCTCTTTAGCAGTTTCACCAGCTCCGGCACGTTGTCTGCATCGACTCCGGCGGTCTGAATGGGACGCTTCAATTCGGCGGCGATGCCGTCGCACTTCGACTTCGTGCGGCTGGCGAGCATGATCTCTCCGAACACGTCGGGAAGCTGGGCGCATTTGTGGGTGACGACGCGGCCGACGCCGCCGGCTCCGATGATGAGGACTTTGTGAGACATGGAGAAAGGCTTGGGAAAAAAGGAGACTGGGAGCGCGAGTCTAGCAGGCATGCGCGGAATGCAAGTGGCGGAAGTGTGGGCAATCTGCGCGGAGGATGGTGCAATCTTCCTCTTGCACGGCGGGCGCGCAGTGCTTTGTGACGCTTCCCCATGCCAGACCTTCCCGTCGCCGCTGAAATCGCTTCCGTTTTACGTGGAGCAAAACGCATTGCCATCGCCTCCCATGTGAGGCCGGATGGCGATGCGGTGGGATCGCTGCTGGGATTGGCCTTGAGCCTGCGGGCACTGGGCAAGGAAGTCGTGGCACTGCTGGAGGACGGCGTTCCTGAAAATTTGGCTTTCCTGCCGGGAACAGACACGGTGCAGCGGCCTACAATGAGTGAACTGGCGGTGGATGTGGCCGTGGCATTGGATACCGCAACGCATGAGCGTGTGGGAGACCGCTGCAAAGCACTGCTGGATGCCGCACCACTGCTGGTGAACATCGACCATCACCCGACGAATCCTGCGTATGGCACGCTGAACCTGATTGACAGCGATGCGCCGGCGACTGGACAAATCGTTTACGATTTGCTGACGGCACATGGCCTGCCGGTGGATGATGCCGTGCGGCAAAATTTGTTTGTGGCCATCTCCACGGACACGGGATCGTTTCAATTCTCCAGCACCAACGCCCGCACGCACCGCATCGCCGCAGAGATGATCGAAGCGGGGCTGGATACGGCGCGCCTCGCTCGTCTCACCTATCAGAGTTGCCCGCTGCGGCGTCTTGAACTACTGCGCGCGATGCTCAATGAAATGAGCTTCCGTGCGCAAGGGCGGATCGTCAGTTGGCAGCTCAAGCAGCAGCGCATGGACGAGGTTGGCATGCAGCCTGGCGACACGGAGGGGCTGATCGACACCCTGCGTCAGATCGACTCCGTGGTGGGGTGTGTGATTTTTGAAGATGTGGCAGGAGGAAAGGTGCGCGTGAGCGCGCGTTCCAAGGATCCGCGCCTGGATGTGTCCGCTCTTTGCGGGCACTTCGGAGGTGGAGGACATCGTATGGCGGCTGGCGCACGCATGAGTGGGCCGATCGAAGCCGCTGCGGAGAAATTTTTGCAAGTACTCGAGGATGAAGTCGGAAGAATCGGTTAATGGCGTCCTGCTGGTGGACAAAGGGCGGGATATGACCTCCCACGATGTGGTGGCCGTGGCGCGCCGCTGCCTGAACATGAAAAAGATCGGCCACTGCGGCACGCTGGACCCGATGGCCACCGGCATGCTCATCCTCGTGTTGGGCAATGCGACTCGAATCCAGGATTTGCTGATGAGCGAGGATAAAGAGTACACCGGCACGCTGAAGCTGGGCACCACCACCAGCACGCAGGATGCAGAAGGGGAGATCGTGGCGGAGATGCCGGTGTCTGCGGAAATGACGCAGGAGCAGGTGAGTGGAGCGTTCGATGCCTTCCGGGGAGATTTCTACCAGACGCCACCGATGGTCAGTGCGGTGAAGATCAATGGCGTGCCGCTCTACAAGCTCGCGCGCAAAGGGCAGGAGGTGGAGAGGGAGCCGCGCTTTGTGCGCGTGTATGATTACGAGATCACGCGCTTTGCAGTACCGGAAGTCGATTTCCGTGTGGTGTGCAGCAAGGGCTTTTATGTGCGCACCTATGCGCACGACATCGGTCAGAAGCTGGGCTGTGGTGCCCATTTGAGTGCCCTGCGGCGCACGCGCTCCGGGCATTTCAAACTACAGCCAGGTAATCATGTGACCTTTGAAATGTTGAAAGAAGGTCGGCGCGAGGAAGTGCTCGCGGCCATGCTCAGCCTCTACGACGTGTCAAAGCTGCGCGGTGCGTGATGTCGCGCCGCCTCTTTTTTTGCGCGCCACCTCGTTGGGTGGCGCGCAAAAAAGAAAACGACGGGCTTAGCCGAGATCGCTGATCTTGACGGGCTGGCCTCCCAGGCTGGCACTCTTGTCAGCAGCGAAGATGACTTCGAAGCTCTTGAGTGATTCAGGGAAGCTGGTCAGTGGCATGTCCTTACCCGCGTCGAGAGCATCGAAGAATGCCTGGAACTGATTCTGGTAGGGGTGATCGCTCACGTCGCCGGAGTCGAGCATCTTCATGGAGAGCTTGCTCCATGAGTGCTTGTCGGTGTGCAGCTTCATCGAGTGGAATTTGTCATCGAGCAAGCTGCCCTGACTGCCGCAGAGGTGCGTGTGGAAGTAGTAGGGTTGCAGGCAGTCCACGATGGCGGCGGACTTGCCGACTGCGCCGTTTTTAAAGCGGATGATCGTGGTGCTGCTGGTGTCGTATTCGTAGGGTTTGAAAATCTCGCTGCTGCTCTTGGTGGAGAAGGAGCAGACGCTTTCCACTTCGTTGCCCATGAACATGAGAAGAGCGTCCAAGGCGTGACAGCCCGCAGTGAGCAGCGCGCTGCCGCCGTCTTTCTTACCCGTGTTCCAGCGGAACTGGCCGTACCATGGGCCGATGCCGTGATAGTAGTCGATTTCACCGTAGTGGAGGCTGCCGAGCAGTCCTTCTTCGAGGAGCGCCTTGGTCACTTGGAATTGATTGGACCAGCGGCATTCGAAGCAGACGCAGCCTTTGATGCCGTTGGACTTGGCAGCAGCGGCAATGTCACGCACTTCCTGGAGTGAGTTGGCCATCGGCTTTTCCAGAATGATGTGCTTTTTCGCATTGGCAGCGGCCACGGCCTGATCGCGGTGCTGGCTGGGATAGCTGGTGATGTCCACGACGTGAATGCTGGAATCCGCCAACATCTCGTCGAGGTTGGTGTAGCTCTTGATTTTACCGCCGTGCTTTGCGCTGAGTTCAGCGTCGTCGAGTTTGCGGGAGGAATAGATCGCAGTGACTTGACCCTGGTTGGTTTTGTTGATGGCTTCGATGTGGGCACTGGCGGCCCAGCCGTATCCGATGACTCCGACGTTGTATTTTTTCATGGTGCGTGGCTTGGATGCTCCGAAATGCAGGAGCGAAGTCAAACAAAACGGTGCTCACACACGCACTCCTCCGCACTTTTGCGCCCGGTGCCGGTACTTTCGTGCGGAGCGAGGCGAGTTCTTCTTGTGAAGTGTGCTGTGTCGTAAACGAAAAAAGCCGCCGGGCATGCGCACGGCGGCTTTTGTGGGAGACGGGGATTGAGCGTTACTCGGCCGCAGCTTCAGGGGCGGCGGCTTCTTCGCCTTCGGCAGCGACGGTGAGTTTCACCGTGGCAGTCACTTCGTAGCCGAGTTTCACTTCGACCTCGAAAGAGCCGGTGTTCTTGATCGGGCGCTCCAGCACGATCTGATGACGATCGATTTCTGCGCCAGCTTGCTCCTGAAGGCCGCGGGCGATGTCCATCGTGGTGATGGCACCGAAGGCTTTGCCTCCCTGGCCGGTGGTGAGGGTGAGCTTGAGCTTGGTTTTGCGCAGTTTGCCAGCCAGCTTTTCGGCTTCCGCAATTTCCTTGGCTTCGCGCTCGGCACGGATGGCCTTCAGACGCTCGGTGTGGCGGAGGTTGCCTTTGGTCGCCTCGTAGGCTTTGCCCTGGGGCAGGAGGAAGTTGCGGGCAAAGCCGCGCTTCACGTTGACGACATCAGCCTCAGCTCCGAGGCCTTTGATTTTTTCTTTGAGAATGACTTGTGTGTTTGCCATGACGACGATCTCCCGGGGGAAAAGGGGCGCGAGAATACATGCCTCTCCCCCGGTGTCAAAGGCGGATTCAGGCTTCTTTCCGTGTTCCCAGCTCCGGGATTGAGCGGTAGGTGGGGCACTGCGTCCGATTTCCCCCAAACTTTGTCCTTCCCTGCAATGTGGAGACGCGCCTATAACGGCGCACTCCACCCTCCGCCATCCTCATGTCTGACAGAAAGATCAACATCGCCGTCGTCGGCCTCGGTTTCGGGGCTGAATTCATCCCGCTCTGGCAGCGCCATCCGCTCACGAATTGCTATGCGATCTGCCAGCGCGACGAGAAGAAACTCAACGCGGTGGGCGATGCCTTCGGTGTCAAAGGGCGTTACACGGACTTCAACGCATTGCTCAAAGATCCTGCCATCGACGCGGTGCACATCAATTCCCCCATTCCCGATCATGCCTGGATGAGCATCGCCGCGCTGAAGGCGGGTAAACACGTGGCCTGCACGGTGCCGATGGCTACCAGCATCGCCGACTGCAAAAAAATCGTCGAGCTCGTCAAAAAAACAGGGCTGACCTACATGATGATGGAGACGGTCGTCTATGCCCGCGAGTACCTCTTCATGAAGGAGCAACTCGATCAAGGCAAGCTCGGCAGGCTCCAGTTTGTGCAGGCGTCACACCAGCAGGATATGGATGGCTGGCCGAACTATTGGCCGGGGCTGCCGCCGATGTGGTATGCTACGCATTGCGTGGGGCCGGTGGCAGGTTTGATCGGACGCCCGGCGGAGTCGGTGAGCTGTCTCGGCTCCGGCAGTGTGCGCAAGGAATTGCAAAAGTGCTACGGCAGTCCTTTCGCCGTCGAGTCTGCGCACATCAAATTTCACGGCACGGATGTGGGTGCCCGCATCATTCGCAGTCTCTTTGACACCGCGCGACAGTATCGGGAGAGCATTGATGTGTATGGAGACAAAGCTTCCATCGAGTGGCCGCTCATCGAGCATGAGCCGCTGGTCATGCACCGGGCGAAGCTGCCGGAGCCGAAGATTCCCAAGCTGGTGAAGTCTCCCGACTTTGCCAAGCGCCTGCCTCCATCGCTGCGGCGCTTCACCACGAAGGGTGTTTACGATCTCGGCAAAAAGACGCATCTCAGCTTCACGCAGGGCAGCGGCCACGGCGGCAGTCATCCGCACCTCGCGCATGAGTTTGCCTCGGCACTGGCGGAGAAACGTCGTCCCTTCCCAGATGCAGCGCAGTCTGCCAACTGGACTTGCGTGGGGCTCTGCGCTCACGAATCGGCGATGGCGGGTGGCAAAATCGTGAAGCTGCCGGCTTTCACCCTCGGCTAATGAGCGCGCTCGTCTCCACCCTCTGAGAGGAGTTTGAGCAGCGCCAGCACATTCATCACCGCTTTTGGGACGAAGGAGGCAGGTTCGACGTACTCCGGTAGCTTGGAGCCGTCGGCTGTACGCTCAGAACAGTGGGCATTGCCACCGCAGGGGCCGAGGCCATCGAGCGTGGGAGCGAGGTGCCAGAGATGATTTGCATCGCTCAAACCGCCGCGCGGAACGGGCACGGCGTTCAGATGCATCTCGGCTGCTGCTTGCTGCCAGTAGTGAAAGAGTGCCGCAGACGTTTCTCCGCCTGGCCAGGGGGAAGTGTGGCCGGTGCGTTGCGCGGTGAGTTTGGCTCCGTTGGCCGCGACACCGCTCAGCGTGGAGAAATAATCATCCGCCTTCTGCAAGGCCGCTGGCGTGGTGGCGCGGCACTCCCATTCAGCGGCGGCTTCGTGAGGCACACGATTGATCACCGTGCCGCCTTGCACCATGCCGATGTTGACGGTGACGCCTTCGACGGTGCGTGTTTGCGCAGCGATGTCTGGCAGCACGCGGGCGAGCGCGTCGATGGCATTGATCCCCTCCTGATGCTGACTGCCTGCATGCGCGGCTTTGCCCTCAGATGCGAGCCGCCAAGTGCTGCGACCTTTGCGCGAGGTGACGAGATGCCAGCCACGCGCATCCACGGGGCCGCCTTCAAAGACCAGCACTGCTCTCGCTTTGCCACCGCACCATGCGGCTGTTGCCCGGCCAAAATCATCTCCCGTGATCTCCTCAGCGGCATTGGCAGCGATGAGCCAGTCCGTCTGCGCAAAGAGATGCGGCGCACAGTCACGCAGGACATGCAGCATCAGCCAAATCAAGGCGGTGCCGCCTTTGTTATCGACCGTGCCCGGGCCGTAAATGCGCCCTTCATCGGAGCGCACGTCCCATTTGAAATCATTGTGCCGTTCTTCTTCAGGCGGAAAGACCGTGTCTGAATGCGTGACGAGAATCAGCGGTTCCCGCCCAGCACTGCCTCGACGTGAGAGAAAAAGATGGTGCCCCGTGCCAGCAATGCCGCAGGGGAAGCGCGTGGCGATAAAGTCAAGAGGCGCAAAGGCCTCCGCCGTCAGATCGGCCACGGCATTCACTCCCGATGCGTTTGCCGTGAAGCTATTCACCGCGACGAGGCGGCGCAGCAACTCCAGCGCCGCAGGCAAGTGCTGTTCAGCAGAGGTGAGCAATGCGTCGCGCATGGAGTGTGGTGAGAGCATGCACCGTCACGACGATCCTTCAAATGCGAAGCGCATGGTGGGTTGTTCTCGTTAGTCGTCTTCTTCCCACTCTTCCATCAGACGCGCGAGCTTGCGCTTCATGCCGACTTTGGCGACGGCGTTCATGCGGTCGATGAAGAGGATGCCATTGAGATGATCGATCTCGTGTTGGAACGCGCGCGCGAGCAGGCCGTCCGTCTCCACCGTGACTGTCTTGCCATCGAGGTCCATGTAAGTGACCTTCACCTCGCCAGAGCGGCGGATGTCGGCACGCAGACGTGGAAAACTGAGGCAGCCTTCCTCGCCGATTTCCTTATCCTTCCCCAGTTCAAGTTTTGGATTCATCAGCACGATGGGCATGTGCTGTGGCATGTCCACGGTCTCACCATCCTTCTTCATGAAGGTGATGCAGTCGGGATTGTGCGAGACGTCGATGACCGCGAGTTGCACATCCACCGCGACCTGCGGAGCGGCCAGGCCGACACCGTTCGCCTCGCGCATCGTTTCGAGCATGTCGGCAGCCAGGGTGCGGATTTCGGGCGTGATCTCAGTCACCGGGCGGCATTTGGCACGGAGCACGGGTTCGGGATAGCGGACGATTTTTCGGACCATGCGGGCATGTATCACCGGCTTTCGTCACGCTCAAGCGTTGGCATGGTTTTGTTCTTGCCAAGCAAAGACCTCCTTCCTAGCCTCGCCGCCACTTATGACCGAAGCCTCCCAATCGACCATCAAAAACAAGCTCTTTCTCATGATGATTCTCGAGATCGCCATCTGGGGCGCATGGCAGATCAAAATCTTCTCTTACATGGGTATGCTGGGTTTCAGTCCGAATCAGCAATGGCTCGTCGGCAGCTCTTTTGGCATCGCCTCCATCGTCGGCATCTTTTTCAGCAACCAGTTCGCGGATCGCAATTTCTCAGCGGAGCGCTTTCTTGCCTTCAGTCATGTCGTCGGTGGCATCGCACTGATCGCCACGGCGTTTCAGACGGAGTTCTGGCCGTTCTTCGGCTGCTTTGTGACCTACTGCCTGCTTTACGTGCCGACGATTTCGGTGACGAACTCGCTGGCCTTCGCCAATCTCAAAGATCCGGCCAAGGACTTCGGCTTTGTGCGCATGGGCGGCACCATCGGCTGGATCATTGTGAGCTGGCCGTTCATCTTTCTGCTCAGTGAGAAGGCGGGAGCCTCTGAGACGCGCTGGGTCTTCATCGTGGCGGGCATCATCTCTCTGGTGCTGGCGGTGTTTAGCCTGACGCTGCCGCATACGCCACCGCGCAAAGACGCGGAGGGCATGGATAAGGTGGCTTGGCTCAAGGCACTGAAACTTCTCGGCAACCCGTTTGTGCTGGTGCTCTTCATCGTGACCTTCATCGACTCGACCATCCACAATGGTTACTTTGTGGTGATCGATGGCTTCCTCCAGAAGGTCAACATCTCCGCAAACATGAGCATGGTGGTCAGCAGCATCGGTCAGGTGGCTGAGATCGTGACGATGGTCATTCTCGGTGCCGTGCTCAAGAAGTTGGGATGGAAGACGACGCTCATCCTGGGCATCTGCGGGCACGCGGCGCGCTTCAGTATTTTCGCATTTTTCGGCACGCCGGAGAATCAGTGGCTCATCATCGCCGTTCAGGTGCTGCATGGTATTTGCTACGCCTTCTTCTTCGTGACGGTGTACATCTTTGTGGACGCGGTGTTTCCGAAAGATGTGCGCACCAGTGCTCAGGGGCTGTTCAATCTGCTGATCCTCGGCGCGGGCATGGTCGTGGCCAGCAAGATTTTCCCGCAACTGCTGGCGGAGTGCACGAAGGACGGGGTGGTCGATTACAAGCAACTCTTCCTCGTGCCTACCGGTATGGCATTGGTTGGCATCGTGTTGCTGGCCTTGTTCTTCCGCCCGCCGACTCACGGCCCCGAGGGCGAGGTGAAACATTGATGCTGGGGTGCACGGCAGTCCTTGAGCGCGATCACCTCACGCTCTAGTTTGCATCATGCACCCACCTGGACTCGACGATCTCCTCACCTGCCTGCGTTTTCCTTCAGTCTCCACCGATTCCGCACGCCGTGCTGATGTGCGCGCATGCGCGGAATGGCTCCTGAACAAGGTGCGTGGCATGGGCTTGAGCGGAGAGCTGCATGAGACTCCGGGGCATCCGGTGTTGTTGGCAAAAAACAAACACATCGCTGGTCGGCGCACCGTGCTGCTGTATGCGCATTACGACGTGCAGCCCGCCGAACCACTGAACGAATGGAAATCTCCCGCCTTCGAGCCGACGATCCGCGACGGGCGCATCTTCTGCCGCGGCGCGACGGATAACAAAGGTCAGCTCATGGCGCATGTGCAGGGATTGGCCGAAACGCTGGCCAAGCATGCCGATGTGCCGGTGAACTTGATTCTGTTGTTCGAAGGCGAAGAGGAGATCGGCAGTCCGAATTTAAAACCGTTCCTCGAAAAACATCGCGACGCATTGAAATGCGATGTGGTGGCGATTTCGGACACGGGCATGGTGGCTCTAGGTGTCGGCACGTTCACCTACGGCCTGCGCGGCATTGCGTGCTTGGAGGCGCGCGTGCATGGGCCGTCGATCGATCTTCACAGCGGCATCTTCGGCGGTGCCATCGCCAACCCAGTCACTGCTATCGCACGCTTGACCGCGTCGCTGCATGATGTCGAGGGGCGCGTGAAGATCGACGGTTTTTATGAGGGGGTGCGCGCCATCGCTGACTGGGAGCGCAAGGCTTGGGCCGAGTTGGGTGATGGCGATGCAGAGATGCTCGCACTCACCGGCTCACCCGCATTGTTTGGTGAGCCTGGTTACACCGAACGCGAGCGCCGCTGGGCGCGCCCGACTGCGGAGGTGAATGGCATCGGCGGTGGTTATCAGGGCGAAGGCTCGAAGACGGTGATCGGGCGCGAGGCATTCGTGAAGCTGTCATTCCGGCTCGTGCCGGATCAGCATCCCGACCTCGTGCTCAAGCGTGTGGAGGCGCATTTGCGCGCGCATCTGCCGCAGGGCGTACGACTTGAAATTATCTCAGGACACACCGGCATGCCCTACATCATGGATCCGCATTCCACACTCGGTTCGGCAGCACAGCGTGCGTTGAAAAAGGTGTTTGGTGACAAGATCGCGCTCATTCGTGAAGGCGGCAGCATCCCGATTGTGCAAGCGTTCAAAGATGTGCTTGGCGTGGACACGCTGCTGCTCGGGCTCGCGCTGCCAGATTGCCAGGCGCATGCGCCGAATGAGAACTTTCCCATTGAGAATTTCGCCGCAGGAGTGCGTCTGAATCAGACTTTGCTGGCAGAGTTGGCGTGATTTTTTTTCACGAAGTCCGCAACCAAATCGGGGAGGAGAGGTTTCAGCCGTCGTGCTTCAACAACCAGCGCAACATCACGACATGAAACTCAAAAAATCATTCATCTGCGGGTTCAGCCTTCTAAGCCTGGCCTGCCTCGCCAGCGCGCAAGACGCGCCCAAGGGGCCCCCTCCTCCCGGTGGTCCTCCCCCCCCTGCGGAAGGCAAACCCAACGGCGGACCTCCCGGTGGTGGAGACCCGCGTGCTCGCATCATGGAATTCGTCAAACGCGCCGACACCAACGGCGACGGCAAGATCAGCAAGGATGAATTTGCCGAGATGGGCAAAAAGGAAAACGGCCAGCGATTCAGCATGATGGATGGCAATGGCGATGGCTTTGTCGATCAAGATGAATTGGGCAAGGTCGCGCAGAAGATGAGTCAGCATGGACGCCCAGACGGGCAGGGTATGCGCCGTCCTGATGGCAGGCCACCTGGAGGTGAAGGTGGTGGCTTCCGTCGTCCGCCAGGCAATGAAGGCAATGCGCGGCCCGGTGGCGAGCGTGGTTCTGAACGCCCGCACGGCATGTTCGGCGATCCGAAGGAGAACTTCAAACGCATGGACACTGACGGCAACGGCAGCATCTCTGAGGATGAATACATCAAAGCCAGCGAACGCATGCGCGAGATGTTCCGCAATCGTGGACGGCAGCCCGGCCAAGGCAATGGCTTCCGCCGTCCCGAAGGTGGCCCTCCCGGTGGTGATGGCGGCTTCCGTCGTCCGCCCAATGATGGCGGTGGCCCACGTCCCCCTGAAGGCGACAAGCCGAAGGATGCTGCCTGAGGGATGATCCCAACATCGACTCCGCAAGGCCCGCTCTGAATGGGGTGGGCCTTGTTGTTTTATCCAAACATTCTTGGATCAGCGCAAAGGCACGGGCAGGAAATCCCAGTCGAGAATCATCTTCTCCGTCAGCGCACGTTTGAGTCCAAACTCGATGTCTTTGAGCTTGGCATTGCCAGCGAGATTGTGGAGTTCGCCGGGATCGTTTTCGAGATCGTAGAGTTCAAAGGTGGGACGCGGCTTGGTGAAATAGGTTTTGTCGTGAGCGGGACTCAGCTTGCCCGCAGCATGCGCGGCCTCGATTTCCTTCCAGGATGGGTCGGAGGCGCTGTCCACCGGCTTCACGGCTCCATGAGGCGTGCAGTTGTAGATGAGCTTGTAGCGGTCACTGCGCGCACAGCGAGCGAGGTCAAAGGCATTCGCGGCAATGTCAGGCTTCATGCCACCGTCACCACCGTGGGGGCCGCGCTCGGCAAAGATGTATTCGCGCGGCGTGAAGGGCTGTCCGCGCAGTTGTTTGAGGAAACTGATACCACTCATGGCCTTTGGCGGAGTGACGCCGGCGACTTCGAGCATCGTAGGTGCAAAATCTTCACCGGAGAGCAGGTTGTGTGCTTTCTGGCCCGCTTTGACGACGCCTGGCCAGCGCACGATGCAAGGGGTGTTGATGCCTGGATCCGTGAGGTAGCCTTTGCCATGTGGCATGGCCATGCCGTTGTCGCCAATGAAGATGACGAGCGTATTCTCAGCCAAGCCGCGTGTGGCAAGCACATCGAGCACGGTTTTCACATCTTCATCGAGGTGTTCGATCTCCTGGAGATAGTTCGCAAGATCCGTCCGCACTCCGGGCAGATCAGGCAGATGCGGTGGCAGGGTGAGCCGTGCGGGATCGAGCCTGCCTTTGGATGAAAGGGTTTCCCAGGGATGATGCGGGTCGCTGAAACCGAGCCAAAAGAACCACGGTTTTCCCTTCGGTGCGAGATCGAGGAAACGCGCCAGTTTGCCGCCGAAGTCCTTCATGCCGCCGCCCTTTTCGACGTAGTCGGCGCGTTGCTTGAAAGTGCGCAGTCCCAAGCGGTCCATGATTTCTCCCATGACTGGCGCAGAGCGCGGAACTCCCTTTTTACCTGTGGCAGGGCCGTCGAGATGATAGCCGCGCCCGGCGATGCCGGTGAAGTAACCGCCTTGATCGCGCAGCAAATCAGGAAGCGCGGGGATGTCTGAGGGCAGTGGTGAAGTGAAACGCACCATGCGCACGGCGACGGGGCTGCGTCCGGTCATCAATGTGGCACGCGAAGGCACGCACTGCGGGCAAGAGGTGAAGAAGCGATCGAAGCAGATGCCGTCCGCAGCGAGTTGATCGAGCGTTGGCGTGCGCACGTCAGGGTTGCCATAGCAGCCGAGGTAGGGCGCACTGTGGTCGTCGGAGAGGAGGAAGAGGATGTTGGGTTTGTCCGCGCCGAATGTGCAGAGCGGCGAGCAAAGGGTGAGGATGAGCAGCAGAAGGCGGTGCATGGTGTGCTGAAAACGGTGTGCACCTGAAAAACTTCAGCGAATTGATGAACCACCGTTGCGCTGTGACTGCCGCATCGGAGATCACCCCGTCGTTCTCAAACCAGAGGCGATGGCGTTGATGGAGACGAGCAGATCGGCCACCATGATCTCAGCGGCTTCTGTTTTTCCCGCATGAACGAGCGCGCGCCACTCCCGCAGCAGAGTGATCTGTTGCTGGTGCAGCACCTTGAGCGGTGCCTCGCGAATGTGCAGCGTATAGGCGAGGCGTGGGCGGCGCTCCTCGAAGGTGCCTTGGAACAATTCGTTGATGATGCCGCGCGTGGCTTCGTATTCGGCGAGGATGAGATTGAGAAATCGGTCACGCACTGCGCTGTCTTCGACGAGGGCGGCATAGTCGCGCATGAGTCTCGTATTGGCGCTGACGAGCGAGCCTTCGATGTTGGTCAGCACGTAGCGCAGGAAGGCTGAGTCAGGGACTGCGGTGACGAGGACAGCGAAAGCACCCGGGTCGTTTTTCTTGAGGGAGTTTAGTGCGCTGCCAGTGCCGAACCAGCCCGGCAAATAAAAGCGCGCCTGCGTCCATGAGAAGACCCAGGGAATGGCGCGCAAATCGTCGAGCGAGGCCTGCCCGGTGCGCCGCGCGGGGCGCGAGCCGATGCGTGAGTTCTCCAGCGCGTCGATGGGCGTCGCCTGACGGAAAAATTTCATGAAGTCAGGAGCGTGGAGAAGAGCGCGATAGGCGTCGCGACTGTCATTGGCGATCCTGTCAAAGAGTGGCTCCAGTGTGTGATGCGCGCCGCTGTCCGCAGCACGATGGCGTGCAGTGGCCGCAGTGGCAGAGGCGATGAGGAGTTCCGAATGGTAAACCGCCGAGCCGATGTGGGCATATTTCTGCGCAATCGTTTCTCCCTGCTCGGTCATGCGCATGCCGCCACTGAGGGAGCCGTGCGGCAGTGCCTCCATGAACCAGTGGGTGGGGCCTGCACCACGGCCAACGGTGCCGCCGCGGCCGTGAAAAAAGACAGGACGCGCGCCATGCTGATGAATGACGGCAGCAAGTTCGCGCTGCGCACGATGCAGCGCACACTGACTGGCGATGATGCCACAGTCTTTGTTCGAGTCGGAGTAGCCAACCATCACTTGGAAAATCGGCACGGCTCCGTGGCTGCACGCTCTGAGGCTGCGCTGAGTGACGGGATGCGAGAGGAAGGCAGAGACGATGCCGGGTGCGGCCTCCAGATCGTCCATCGTTTCAAACAACGGCACCACTGGCAGCGGGCAGACGAGCCCTTCGCTCGTCCATTCCATCAAGCCCGCCTCTCGTGCGAGGAGATAGACCGCGAGCAAGTCCTCCACATTGCGTGTCATCGACACAATGAGCGAGCCGAGGCCCGCTTGTCCGAATTGCCGACGATGCGTGGCCAGCACACGGTGGCAGGCGAGCACGGTGTCGGCCTCTGGGCCTGCTGAGATGCCCGCCGTGAGAAAGGGGCGTGGTGAGGCGAGTTCGCGTTCGAGAAGCTCTCGCTTCTGTTCGCTGCTCCATTGGATGAATGAATCGGCTTCAATCATTCCAGCGGTGCTCAGCAGTTGAGCGAGCGCTTTTTCGTGGAATGCGGAGTTCTGACGCACATCGAGCGCGGCGGAATGAAAACCGAAGGCGGCGAGGCTTCTGCGCAGAGGCACGATGAGTTCTTCCGCCACCGCCGTGGCTCCGACTTCACTCAGTGTGGCAGCGAGCACGTCGAGATCGTCGCGCAGCTCCGTGGGGGAGGTGTAGGCAGAGGGAGAAGTCGGCTTTTCGATGGCGAGCAATACTCGCGCGCGCATGAGGTAAACAGCGGCACGCCACGGCTCCTCTTTGTTGCGCTCAAGGATGCTGGCGGGATCTGCGGTTGGCTCGCTTTGCAGCGTTGCTGTGAGTGTTTCGATCAAGCGCGAGAGTTGAGGCGGTGTGGCCTGGAAGAGCGAGCTGAGTGGGAGATTTTGGGCGAGTGACTCGAGCGCGCGTCGTTGCACGCGCAGCGCGCTGTGCCGCATGGCTTGCAAGGCATGCGCGGTGACTTCGGCAGTGATGAAGGGATGACCATCGCGATCTCCACCGATCCATGAGCCGAAGCGCAGCAGCGGCGGCAGGGAGTCGATCAGCGCGGGATCATAGCCAGCCGCCTGCCAGGCTTCGCGCAAATGAACATGAGCGCGATTGAGTGCTTCCGGGAAAACTTCACGCAGGTAGTGCAGCGCGTTTTGCAATTCGGCCTCGACGCTGGGGCGGGTGACGTGGATTTCGCCGGTGCGCCAGAGGTTCTCGAGCTGGGTCTGGATTTGCCTTTGCAGACGCTCCTGCTCGCGCGGTGTATAGGCCGCATTCTCATGGCGGTTCATGAGGCTGTAAATCTCGCGGTGCAGCTCGCGCACGGTGCCGCGTTTGGCCTCAGTCGGATGCGCGGTGAGCACGGGTTCGACGCAGACCTCGCGCAGCACGGAGAGAATTTCGTCCTGCTTCATGCCGAGCTGATGCAACTGACGCAGATTGTCCGGCCACAATCCTTTCTCCGCTTCCGGCCCGTATTGCTTCTCTCGCAGTCGCCGCACTTGGGAAGCTGCTCGCTCCTCGACGATGTTGAGAAGTTGAAATGCGATGGAGTAGGCCTGTCCGAGTGAGCGCGTGAGCTGCGGTGACTCCTCGTTGCCGATCCATGGTAAGCTAGCTGCCAGCTTTGGTTCACCAATCTGCCTCAGCACGGTGGAGAAGGAATTCATGAGGAAGCGCAAATCATCTTCCAGGATTTGAAAACCGTGCTGGCGAAGATTTTGCGGAGGAACAACAGACATGCGGGCGAGGGGCTTCAGGAGGTGGGGAGAGGCGGCTGACAAGATCGTGGGGAAGAGGAATTCACAACTCCGCCATCCCGCCGCGTTTGATCCATTCATTCAGTGGTTCGTAGGCCGCAAGATCGAGTGTGAGTCCGCAGCCGAAAGGTGCGGCATTGATGCTCGTGGCATCGAGCTTCCCATCGACGATGTGCACGGTGGGGAAGCCCTCGGCATGCCGCTGATAAAAACCTGCGTGCGCTTGAAGAGCGGCTTCTTGGAGCTCTGCCGGATACATGCTCAGTCCGCGGAAGTAGTGATGCCCGTTGCGCTCGACGTGGGAGATTCCCAGCAGCGTCATCAGACTCAAATCCTGCAACATCGCCACCGGCCCCATGCCTGCGAGGTCTTCACCACTGAGCAGTGGCCCGCCGGGAATGCTCGCGGCGCGTTTTTTGAGCAGTGCCGCATTGGCCAGCCCTTTCACGATTCCTTTGCAGTTCTTGTGACTGGTGCCGCAGTAACCGAGATCAAGCGCGCGAGGCAGGTCACCCAATGCGGCATCGCTTTCGTCGATGATCATTCGGGGGCCAGCGCGCACATCGCCGGAGAGGGCTTTGCTGCGATGGAGAGGCTGTTCAATGAGCAACACGCTGCGTAACAGCGGCTCCAGCATGGCATCAGAGCGCAGCATGTCGTAAAAATCGCAGAACGCCGACAGATCATAGAACTGCTCGTTGCCATCCAGTGTGCAATGAAAGCCGCCCGGGCAATTCAGGGTGAGCACGCGCGTGATCTCACGCAGTCGCGGCAAATCAATCTCAGGTTTTCCGCAGACTTTGACTTTGAAGTAGCTCAGGCCGTAGACGCGAATGGACTCTTCGAGTGTGTAGGGGAGTCCGTCGTCCAGTCGGCCATCCGCTGAGGTCAGCGCATCTCCCAGTCCAATGGTGTGACGTGCATGTACCTGAGTGAGCGGCTGCGGCGAGATGACCTCCGCCACGCGCATGCCCTGCAACTCGGCACGCACGCCGCCGAGGTCGATTTCCAGGGCGTCAGTGCGTAACACAGCGTGTAGAGGTTGCCCGAGTGCTTTGCATAAGCCGTCGAGAACAGCGCGCTCGATCAAACTCACGCCGAGGTTGGCGAGCAAAGGCGGCACCCTTCTCACCTGTGCCCAGGTTTCCTGCTCCGTGTATAGGTTTTGCCACCAAGTAAAAAACTTCGTCTCTCTTTCCGCAGCCAATCGCCCGATGCGCGAGGCGTTCTGAATCACGGCGATCATTTCCGCGAGGTCCACCTCGAAAAGCGTGTCGGGATCTTTGGTGAACCACTTTGGCGGTAGCCCTTCACTGGCGAGTCCCCGCACCGCTTTTCCAGAGACAACGAGATCCACCGCCACAAACAGATGCGGCAGCGCGTTCATGCTGGCGATGCCGTACTTGAACGGGAATCGTGTCCGCATGGGCAGGACATGAAAGCGAAAGGACTCGATTGTAAACGTCATGCCATGACAGGAGCGTCATCCACCGTCAGGTCAAGAAGGGAACCTCCATGGGAAGATGCCAGACTCTCCGTGCTCTCCGTGACCTCTGTGGTGAATGGGGCGGGACCAATTGGGATAGCACTGAGAGTGAAACTACAAGGGGGTACGAATTGGCACGAATGGATCAGGCAACATTCGTGAGCCTTTGTGATCATTCGTGGTTAAAAACGGAAATCCTCCTCTCACTGTGCCTCATGCTTTGATTTCAGTGTGTCGCGCAGAGACGCGAAGACGCAGAGGTTGGTAAACAGAAAATCAGTTCTCTGTGCTCTCCGTGCCCTCTGTGGTGAATGGGTCGGGGACCAATTGGGACAGCACTGAGAGTGAAACCACAAAGGGGTACGAATTGGCACGAATGGATCAGGCAATATTCGTGATCATTCGTGGTTAAAAACGTAACCCCTCTCACTGTGCCTCATGCTTTGATTTCAGTGTATCGCGCAGAGACGCGAAGAGCGCAGAGGTTGGAAAACAGGAAATCAGTCCTCTGTGCTCTCCGTGCCCTCTGTGGTGAGTGTGAGTCATCCGTTTCCAACGACGGCTCATGCTTGGCATCCTTTTGTTTCCCAGCTTCATTTTTTCGTTCGTCATTAACAAAATTGTCAAGCAGTTGCAGCCTGACCCCGTTTATCCCGTTTATCCGGAATGAAACCACGAAGAGGCACGAATTGGCACGAATGGATCAGGAAATATTCGTGAGCCTTTGTGAGCATTCGTGGTTAAAAACGTAACCCCTCTCACTGTGCCTCATGCTTTGATTTCAGTGTGTCGCGCAGAGACGCGAAGACGCAGAGGTTGGTAAACAGAAAATCAGTTCTCTGTGCTCTCCGTGATCTCTGTGGTGAGTCAGTCGTTTTCAACGACAGTTCATGTCTGAATATCTTCTCGTTTCCCAGCTTCATTTTTTTCGTTCGTCATTAACAAATTTGTCAAGCAGTTGCAGCCTGACCCCGTTTCCCCGTTTCCCCGTTTCCCCCATTAGCAGGCAGCGTGACGGAGCGGTCGATTGCCGGACAGCCAGGTGGCCGTCGCTTCTCGCGCCAGCGGTGCAGCGTCAGAACGTCCGCAAGATGTCCGCCCCTCGCACCATGCGCCAGTCTTCGGACACTTCCGGCCTAACACTCGTTAGGGGACAGGCTTCTCTCTCTCAAAAAGCGCGGTCGAACTGAACGCGCGAAGGTCAAATTATGCCTTGAGACACCACTGAATGAAGTTCTCGAACGAGTCAGCCAGTTCTTCTGTTACCCCGCTGTCGTGATCGTATCGGTGCACGTGCCCTTTCCGATCAAGCGTGATGGCGTTTCCAGCATGATCCATTGAGATGACGAGATTCGTTTCAGTCCCCGGCCACTGCTGAGACCGAAAGCGTTCTGTCACTTGGATTGCGGAGGATTCGTCATCACCCATCGCATCAGAGGCACCAAAGCCGAAGACGCTATAAGGCCCCACGATTGCCCCTCCGTAACGTTCGACGAAAGTCTTGTAATCGGATGGCAGAGGGAAGCCAGCAAATGCTTCGATCTGTGACACGTCAGCAGCCGCAGCAGGCCCAGCTACCAGCACCGGATGTTTGGCAAAATCAGAGTCGAGTAAAGCAAGTGTGGTTTCGTTCATGGCCCTGCACGTCGTTGGATTTCTGTCGCTGCGCGTGTCTTCCAATAATCAACACGCCACGCATCAAAGGCAGCCCGTTGTTCAGCGGATAAACCAGCGCCCGGCGTGTTTCCAAACGGGTGCTGCCTAGGGTTCCAGATGTTGTGATTCCTAGCTGGCATCTCCACGATGAAGCCAGCCGGATTCTGCTGGTGATGGTGTAGGACGATCTTGTCTCCGTTAATCGTCCGAGGTGCGAACCCCCTTTGAGCCATTGCGGCTAATGTCGAGTCATCAACATGGCTCAAACTACGAACCGCACGGACTTCGAGGCCGTTGTGAACCAGCGTATTCGCGCGCACTCCACTATTTGCGGCTTTAGGAGCACCTACACGGCTTAGTGTTAAAGCGGTGGTTAAGATGTTCTCTATTCCTTCGATGGTCCTGACTATTGATTCACGGGGCGTTAGCTTGTTCTCAACAAGATGACCTTTGCTATCGAGATTGACCTCTGTTGAGAGCACTCCTTCAGCAAACCTATTGGCCCCAGTCAACTCTCCCACTACATGCCCAGTGGCCACCCCTGCTCCTAGCTTATCGGCTATGGTGGCTGTTTTCTTGGCTGTTTCGGTGATGGCCTTTGGAAGGTTTGCCAATCCTTTGATGTCATTGAAGGAAGTGGATGGGCCGAGCAGGGGAGCCTCTTTGACAGCCTTTTTGAACTCCCCATGGATTAGGTGATCCCACATCCGTGCTACTGAAGCCAACCCATGTGGATCCCAAGCCGTCCACGGGTTCTGCTTCACATAGGCATAGAGGTTCGGGCCATCGACGAAGCCTGCGGGGTCGCGGCTGAGCCAGACGCCGGTTTCGAGATCGCGGTAGCGGAACCCTTCATTCAGCAGGCCGGTGGGGTCTTCGTCTTTGCTGTTGGCGCGCTGCTTGTCCGCATTGCTGCCGGTTTCCCGCGTGCGCTTGCCATACGCCTCGTAACTCGCCGTCCAGGTGAGCACGGCGTTTTGATCCGACTGCGCCACGATGTCGCCTCGCCCGTTGCTGAGGGCGTATTTCAGCGTTGAAGACGGCAGGATGCCCTCACTCCTTGAGCTGTAGAGCAGGCCGCCCACGCCGCCGCCCATGTCCGGGCCGCGGGTGTATTCCACGGTGGGACTGTTGGCGGTGGACGGTGAGCCGTTGGCGGTTTCGTACTCCGCGAGGCTCAAGCCGCCTGCGAACACGATGGCGGTCATCGTTTGTTGAAGGGCGGAGAGAAGGGTGCGCACTGCCGTGCGGCGCGTGCGGTAGTCGGCGGATTTGGCACGGATCAAATGGCGCGGCAGCAGAGTCATTGGAGGTGCGTCATGAGTGGTTCGCCTTCCACGGTTACTTGCGCAGGATCACGACGTCATTCATGCCTGCCATGGCGCGCATTTCGAGTTCGGAGGGCTCGCAAATGTGCTGTGGGTTGATCTCGCACACTTTCAAGAGTGGGCCGCTGCTGATCTGGAGGAGATACTGCACGGTGGCACCGAGGTAGGTGGTGTCGATGATCTTGCCAGGGAAGCGGTTCGGGGAGTCGGTGAGATTGGTGAAGGTGAGTGCTTCTGGACGGATGCTCAAGACCACTGGCTGACCGCCTGCGGGCTGCCAAGTACCGTCGGTGCGCCCGCGCAAGACTCCGAAGGGTGTCTCGACATCGAAGAACCCCGCCCAACTGCTCTCACGCAGCGCGCGGCCTTCGATGAGGTTGGTTTCACCGATGAACTCTGCAACCATGCGCGTGGCGGGATTGCGATAAACTTCGGTGGGCGTGCCGACTTGGACGAGCCTCCCGTTTTCCATGATGGCCATGCGGTCGGCCATACTGAGTGCTTCGTCGCGGTCGTGCGTGACGTAGATGGCGGTGAGGCCGTGCTGCTTGCAGATGCTGCGGATTTCACTGCGCATTTCGAGGCGCAGTTTGGCATCGAGATTGGAGAGCGGCTCGTCGAGCAGGAGGCATTTCGGGCGGATGACGAGTGCGCGGGCTAGAGCGACGCGCTGCTGCTGGCCGCCGGAGAGCTGCTGGATTTTGCGTGAGCCGAGTCCGCTGAGCTTCACCTGATCGAGCGCTTCGGCGACGCGGTGTTCGATCTCCTTGCGCGGGCGTTTTCGTTCTTCGAGGCCGAAAGCGACGTTTTGCGCCACGTTGAGATGCGGCCAGAGCGCGTAGCTTTGAAACATCATGCCGGTGCCGCGTTTGTGTGCGGGGAGGCGGGTTACGTCCAGGTCATCAAACCAGATTTTTCCTTCGTCGGGCTGGTAAAAGCCGGCGATGTGGCGCAGCAGGGTCGTCTTACCACAGCCACTCGGGCCGAGCAGGAAAAAGAGTTCCCCAGCACCGATCTGCAACTCCACGCTGCCGAGCACGACATTGCCGCCGAAGCGTTTGGTGAGTTCCTGGATCGTGATGGTGACCATGCGAGGTGAATTCCGCCGGTTTTACGAGACGGGGAGGGGGAAGGCAAGTCTTGCAGCACTCCTTGGCCAAAGCATTCTCATCAGAACACAACATCTCGGTTGCAAAGAGGGCGGCACCGTCCAGAATGCGCCCCTCTCCAACGGAACCATCTCAACACGGCGTCGCTGGAGGGAAGTCAAACAAGGTCGGGCTGTAGTTCAGCCTGGTAGAACGCTTGCATGGGGTGCAAGAGGTCGTGAGTTCGAATCTCGCCAGCCCGACCAGTTGATTTGACTTCCTGTGAGAAAGATCACCGAGGGCCAGCGTCATTCGCCTTTTTTCGGCTCGCGGAAGAAAATCAGGAAAATCACGAGCACTCCCACAGCGATCCATGCGGGCGTGCTCCAGATGGCGGACCAGTCGTGGGTGACGCTGCCTTTGGGCGCGGTCAGTTTGTGCATGTCCATGACGCGTCCGGCCAGATAGGTGCCGACGAGCGAGCCAAAACCCCAGAGGATGATGGCGATGAGGCCCTGCGCTGCGCCGCGAATACGCTCGTTCGCTTCGTCATCCACATAGAGCTGTCCGGCGATGAACAGAAAATCATAGCAGACACCATGCAGCAAAATGGCTCCGAAGATGAGCGCGGTCCCGGTGCTGGAGGCGCTGGTTCCCAGCATGAAGTAGCGCGTGGCCCAAGCGAGGATGCCGAGGAAGATCGTCTTCTTGTAGCCGAGTTTTTTCAGCATCACTGGCAGCAGGAGGAGGAAGATCACATCGGAAACCTGCGCCAGCGTCATCTTTTGGGCCATGTTCTCCCACTTCAATTGCGTGAGGTAGGTGCCCATGTTCACGAAGTAGAAATACAGCGGGATGCAGATGAGGAACATGCACAGGATGAAGATCGCGAACGCGGGCTTCTTCAGCATTGCCAGCGCATCCAGGCCGAGCACCTCGCTCAGCGGCACATTCTGCCCCTTCTTCTTCGGCGGGGTGTGCGGCAGCGTGAGCGCAAAGAGGCCGAAGACCATCGAGGTGCCGCCTGCCAGATGGTATTGCAGGGCCGACTGCTCGCCTTTCAACTGGCTGAGTACCACACCACCGGCGATCCAGCCTACGGCGGAAAAGATCTTCACGAAGGGGAAATCCTTCTTCGCATCGGCCAGATGGGTCATGGAGATCGAGTTGCCCAGGGCCAGCGTCGGCGCGTAGAGCGTGCAGTAGAGGATGAGCGTGGGATAGACGCTGCCGAAGGTTTTTAACTGCGGGATGCAGAGCATCACCAGCCCGCCTGCGATGCCGAGCACCGCGATGATTTTCTCCGAGGCAAAAAAGCGGTCCGCGATCAAGCCGACGATGAAGGGCGAGAGGATCGCGCCCCACGCGAAAGCGCCATACGATGCGCCGATCTCCGTGCCGCTGAAGTTCAGCGTGCCGAGGTAGGCACCGAGTGTCATGTACCATGTGCTCCAGATGAAATACTGGAGAAACATAAAGATGGAGAGCTTGATCTTGAGTTGAGTTTGCATGGCTGGACGAGGTGGTAGGATCATTTCATGCCATCGGCAGCGCCCCAAGGCTCGATGAGTTGGAGTTTGCGGCTTTTCAACTCGGCGTAGCAATCGGGCAGGTCGAAATGCTCCAGCGCGTGAGGCAGCATGAAAGCATTGGGCCACTTCTGATCCTCATGCACTGCGAGTTCATGAAAGGAACTGAGCGCGTTCTTGAGCGTGACCTGGGTGACGGCGGTGCTGAGCACGGCGGCGAGGGCTGCTGGCACACTGCCCCAGCCCTGAGCAGCGAGATGAATCTCCGCATGTCCTGCAGAGGTGAGGAGATGGATGACGCGCAAGATGTCAAAGACGCGCTGCCCGAGCAAGGGCTTGTCCAGCATGATGCCGTAGGCGGAGTAGAAGTAATGGCTGCCGTAGCGCGCGAGGAATTGATTTGCCCCGCAGGTGTCCGGCTGTGAATCCCCAATGCCGCGCACATCGCAGGCAAAGATGGCGGCGGTGGGCGCGGCGAGCGCGAGCTCCTGCACAAAGGGATCATCCCGCAGCTCAGCATCGGCAGAGCGATGGGAGATGTAGAGCACCGCCTTGCTCAAGCCACGAGGCAGGCGGGAAGTGAGAGCCTCATTGTTCAGGCGCGTGACGAGCGCATGGATCCGCGGCTCGGTCTCCACCGCGTAGGTGCAGTAGTAGGGGGTGGGATATTGCCGCCGTCCGACGGCACGCAGGATGCGGTAATCCGGAGGTGCATCGGGAGCGACGGGCATCTTTAGCAGACGGCGGAGTGCGCTTTGCAGGGCCATGCCTCGCGGTGCGCTGCGTTTCTTTGCGAGCGCCAGTGCCTTGTCATGCGTGAATGACATCAAGGTGCGTGAACCGATGGGGCCGACTTGCCCCTGCGGCGTGCAGAGGATGTCCTCTTCCTTTTCGATCACGAGTGCAGGTTCCGCCGCGGCGGCGGGAAGTCCGGTGACCTTGCCAAAGAAGCGATACATGGCCTCCCGGTTGGGCTGCGTGTAGCCGTGCGGATCGGGGCCGGTGTGGAGCTGGATGTTTTCGGGTTTGCCCAGCAGAGTGTAGAGTTTCTTGAGGCGTTCGTAGGTCTCGGCAGAACCACGCGCATCGAAGTAATCCTTCTCCTGAGCCATGATGATCACGGGCTTCGGTGCCATCGCAGCGAGGAAATCACAGTGATCGAGGTCATGCGCGAGCACGCCTGGCGGGCACTGTTCCATGTCCTGAGGCAGTTCGTTTTCTGCATCACGACGGAAGGTGGTGATGAAGCAGGAGGGAGCCGCCATGGTGAAACGAGGCTCAAGCCCGCACAACCAAGTCGTCTGCGTACCACCGCCGGAATTTCCCGTCACACCGAGGTGCTGGGGGTCGATCTCGCTGCGTGTGAGCAGGTAGTCGAGCGCGCGCATCGCATCCCAGGCGAACCATGTGCCGAGGAATTCCCCCACGAGTGCTTGCGCGGCACCCATTTGGTTGTGCTCTGAGACGCCACCGCCGAGGCGGGAGCCGAGCTTTTCGTTCAGGTATTGAAAGCGCTCCCCTTGGCCCACGGGATCGATGAGGAAACACGCCATGCCCTGACGCGCGAGACCTTGGGCAAAACTTTGATAGGCAGTCTCGGCTTTGCCATTGCGGGAATGGCCGCAAACACCGATCACACCAGGGACGCGGCCTTTACGTCCTTCCGGCAGGTAGAGATTGCCGGTGACGAAATAATTTGGACGGCTTTCAAAGAGGATGCACTCGATACGGTAGCCATCGCGTTGCAGTGTCTTGGTCACCTTCGCATTGAGCGGCGTTTTTTCCGGCAGCGGGCCAAAGCAATCACGGATGCGCTGCTGCACGGACTGCACATAGGCTTCGGCGTCCGCTTTTGTTTTCAAGGCGTCGCGCCTTGCGTTGCCGCGCTGCTCCGCGGCGCGCACCTCTGCCACCAGCCACTCCTGCTGCATGCGCGGGAAGCGGTTGAGTGGAGGCAACGCGTTTTTTGTCGCAGGGGGCGGTGTCTGCGCGTTGGCAAAACTGGCGGGCCAGCTCTGTAACAAAGGCCAGGCAAGTGCGCTGAGGCTGGTGGTCTGGAGAAAGTTTCGGCGAGTCGGCGGGAGTGGAGCTTCCATGATGCGAGTGTATGAAAAATGCGCGGCATGTGTATCGACATCATTCGCCATTTCTTTCGTGGACTCTCCGCAGGTGACGCAGATCGGCTTGAGTTTACATGTCGTGTGAGGGGGGCACGGTAGCGCGGCTTGCACCGTGCTGCGGGCTGTTTCATAGAGGGGAGTGAAATCGTTTTTTCCTCATCGGCCCACCCAGCTTTATTTCATCCGTCACGGCGAGGTGGAGGAGCAATATCACAAGGTGTTTGGTGGATCGCGCATCGACATGGCACTCTCACCTTTGGGGCTGCGGCAGGCAGATGCCGTGGCTGCTTGGTTGCAGGGCACCAAGCTGGCAAAAATCTACGCCAGCCCGATGCAGCGCGTGCGTCAGACGCTCGCGCCCACAGCGAGGCAGCAGGGGCTGGAGCCTGAATTCATGGACGGTTTGCGTGAGATGGATTTTGGCGACTGGAGCGGTCACCGTTGGGATCAGGTCAGCTCGATCTTCGGCGTCAGTGCGTATGACTGGCTGGAGATCATCGAGTCCGATGGCATCCCGAACGGCGAAAAATATGAAAGCCTCAAATCACGCGTGCGCACCTGCCTCCAGCACATCATGCACGCGCATGCAGAGCAAACGGTGGCGGTGTTTTGTCACGGCGGCATCATCCGCGTGATGTTGGCGCTGTTGATGGACATGCCATTGGCGCGAATGGCGCATTTTGATGTCGCGTACGGCAGCGTCAGCGTGGTGGATGTGCAGCCCGAGAGAAAATGCGCCGTGGAGATCGCGTTGCTGAATTTTCAGCCTGAATGCCGGGCGTAAAGAGGAGGGGAATTTCAAGGTCGAAGCCCAGCCGCAAGGGGCAGCGATTCGAACTCGCCGAGCCTGCTTCGCTGCGAAGGCATGCGCGATGAATAGAGACTCGTGGGAAGCCGGACATTCACATTCTCGTGAAGCAAGTGGCGCACCCGTCAGGATTCGAACCTGAAACCTTCTGATCCGTAGTCAGAAAACTTGCATGTTCAATACTGTTCATCTATGATTGACTCTGTTCAGCCAAATGAGGCTGAAACCCTTGTAAATCAAGGCTTCCAAGAGCATAACACCATGAACATAGCTGAACAATCATCATCAGGGGTTCACAAAAAAAGTGGCAGGAAAATGGCAGGGTTAAAGCCCCGCGTCACGCTTGCCAAGAGTGACCAACGCTACTGGCTGCAACCTGGGAAGCTGTTCAAGTGGCAGGGCACAAGCAGCTATTCGTGCCGCATGACTCACAAGAAGGTGCGCGAGTGTTTCGGCCTGGGGACTTCCAATCAGGCGGCAGCAGCGGCGCAGGCAGTGAGGATTTACGATTACCTTTTCACGCATGGCATGGAGGCCACGGTTGAGAAGTTCAAGCCGAAGGCGGCAGAGAAGGCGGACGTTGCCACGATCGGCCAATGGATCGCGGCCACGGAGAAGCATTGCACTCTGTTCCCGGCGACGATGCAGAACTACGTTTCCGCCGCGCGGAAGCTGGCGGGAGACATCGGCATGCTACCAAAGAACAAGAGCCGTTTCAGCTACAAGGACGGCGGGACGAGGGAATGGCGTGAAGCGGTGGACAAGCTGCCGCTGCGGCTGCTGGACTCCGCGAATGTGAACGCGTGGCAGGTGTCCTATCGGAAGGCAAAGCCAGCGAATCCCGAAGCACAGCGGCGGGCGCTGAATTCGGCGCGGGCTGTGGTGCGGAATGCGAAGGCGCTTTTCGGTGTGAAGATAGCGAAGCTGCTGCGGGACGTGGCGGGCCTGACTCTGCCGGAGCCGCTGCCTATGCAGGACGTGAACCTGACGGAGTTGTTCGGGAAGAAAACCAAAACGCGTTACCAGTCGCGCATTGATGCCGAGAAGCTGCTGCGGCTGGCTGTCAAGGAGCTTGCGCCCTCACAGCCGGAGGCGTTCAAGGCGTTTGTGCTGGCGCTGTGCTGCGGCCTGCGGAAGCGGGAGATTGACTGCCTGCTGTGGCAGCAGATTGATTTGGACGCGGGCGTGATCCGCATCGAGGCCACGGAGCATTTCCGACCGAAAAGCGATGATTCTGCTGGCGAGGTTGATCTTGATGCCGAACTGCTGCCGCTGCTGCGTGGCTGGCGCGATGCCGCCACGGGAGATTTCGTGATCGAGGGAAAAGATACCGCACATTTCAAGAGCCGCGTGAGCTACCGCTGCGAGCCGGTGTATGCCGTGCTTTACGAGTGGCTGCGCAAGCATGGCGTGAAGGCACAGAAGGCGCTGCATGAGCTGCGCAAAGAAGCGGGCGCACTGGTGGCGAAGTCGGCAGGCATCTACGCCGCCTCGCGGCTGCTGCGGCATTCCGACATCCGTGTGACGGCGGACTTCTACGCCGACAAGAAGCAGCGCATCAGCACGGGCCTGGGCGCACTGCTGCCGCCTGCGGACAATGTGATCCGCTTCCCTGCCGACACGGGCAAGGCGGCGGCGAAATCGGCGTGAGCTATGCGAACACCACGGGGGGAGGGGGTTACGTTGTTCGTGCTGGCGGTTCCTCCTAATGGATTTGAAGGCGCGAAATTTTTTCGCATTGCCCTCCACGCCGCAGCCGGAGCGGGCCGCACTCATGCCTTGCCGTGTTCATCTCTGATGAGTAGGATGCAGGCATGAGCACAGCCACCGTCTTTCAAATCGGGCAAGACCTGCGGGCATGGTGAAATCGGAGGAATCACGATGGCAAAGAAGCCTGCACGACGCACCACCAAGGCCAAGCCATCGAAAGGGCCAGACACCCAAGCAGCCGCAGCAAGGCTGATGGAAAAGGCGCGAGAGCTTGGCCTCGAAGCACCCGCAATAGAAGACAGCACAGAGGCCAAGCTGGAACGGCGAATATCCGAACAAGAGCAGCAAATTGCTGATCTGAAACGCAACTTGCGAGAGGCCAGAAGCACACGCCCAAGGTTTCCAGATGACATGTATGAGATGGCCGATTTTCTGCGAAACACCCCCTCGGCTTGGCATCTGCACACGTTGGTTGAGATGATCGTGCGGCATCTACTGCGCTTCACCGAGATGGAGCCACCAGAAAGGCAAGCGCAGGCATGGGAAGCACTTGCGCACATTGCCCGGAAGTTCCGCATTTCAGGCAAGATATCCAAGGCATACGCGCCTGAGTGGTTGCTGCGAGCCACCAAAGAACCAGCATTTCAACCTGTTTGGAACGAGCCGTCTCCCAAGCGTAGCAAGGGCGACATGAAGGGCAATGCTACAAGCAAAGTCATTTCGATCTTCACTGAATCTGCGATGCTCGAATACGATAAAGGCGTTGAATTCAGAAGCAGCATGTTTGGCGATGAGGATTGCCCTTCGCGCCGCGAACGTTACGGAAAGCCAGACGAGTATATCAAAGGCTTCATCCCATTCGCCAAGGAACAATGGGAAAGTGGAGGACGCGAAAGCACCGAAGCGCTGTTCGACCATTTCACACCGGAAATCTTGAAGATGGAGCCAGAGCTTCTACAAGCCGACAAGCTGCGGCAAAAGCTGTCGAAGCTACGCCTGGCGGACAGGCTCTATCTTGTGTTGCATGTCTTGTGCGGGTTGAGCAAAACGGAGATTTTCCGCCTGCGCTGGGAACACGTCGATTTCAAGAAGGGTCTGGTTCGTGTTCCGTCACATGGTGCATGGAAAAGCGGTCTGCAATGTGTGGCTATAATCACGCCTGAGATAGCAAAGTGGTTGAAGCCAAACAAACGGAGAAAAGGCGGTGTAGTGACGATCTATGGCAAGCTGCGCCCGAATGTCGGCAAAGACGATTGCACCCCAAAAAGAAGCTTCGGTCTGTTCAAGGATGAAATTGAAGAACGAGCCCGCGAGTTTCTGGAATCATGGCGCGGCGCTTATCCGCCATAGCTTAGATTTAGTCGCCGGAATCAAGGCGGGCATCTCTAAGGCGATCAAATGCGCTTCTGAGTCAGTGTAGCCTCATGGCTACCACCGATACCCAAGGACACCATCACTGGACGATCAAGGCTGCTGCTGAACGTGTCCACGTCCACCCGTTAACTATCCGCCGCGCCATCCGCGCCGGGAAAATCAAAGTGCTGCGTTTCTCGCGCCAATGCGTGCGAATTACTCACGAGGAACTGATGCGCTATGAAGCAGAGGCCCGCGCATGAAACGCACCCTGTTTCATGGCGTGGTGATCGTGACCACGGCGGCGCTGTGTCTTGCGGATGCCTGGCTGTGGCCGCAGATCGGGCTGGCGCACCGCATCGAGCAGGTGCGCGATTGGGCGCGGCGGAAGCTCGACAACGACAAGCCGGAGGATGACGACGATGGCGCTTGATTTGAACCGGCTGGAGAAGGTGCGGACGGCGAATGGCAAGACGATAGCACGCTGTCCCGCGTGCGCGGAGGCGGACGGCGACCGCGAGGGGAAGCATCTGGCGATCTTCGCGGACGGGCGTTTTGCCTGCGTGACGCATCAGGGCGACAAGGAGCACCGCAGGCGCGTCTTTGAACTCGCGGGACTGCCAGACGAGGAGACGCCGCTGCGTGCGGCGGAGTCCGCCGCGAAAAAACCGGCTGAAAATGTGGACTGGCCGTTGAACTGCGACCGTCTCGCCAAAGATGAAGCAGCGCAACAACGACTGGCCGAATGGCGCGGCTGGACGGCGGACTACTCCCGCGAGCTGGCGCAGGCGGGCGTGTGCGGTCTGCATGAGGGCCGCGTATGCTTCCCGGTGGCAGATGCGCAGGGCGTCGTGATGGGGCGGCATGTGTTCCAGTGGCCGGAGATGGGCGGCATCAAGGCATGGTATGCGCCGGGAAAAAACATGCCGCTCATCATCGGCGCGGCATCGCTGGCAGGCGTGCGCGTGTGCAACGTGATCGAAAGCCAGTGGGATGCGCTGGCGCTGCTACATGTGCGCGGCTGGCATGGCGGGGCGCTGGAGAAACCCTTCCTCGTGACACGCGGGACAAGCATCAGCCCGATGATGCAAACGATGCTGGCGGGCGTGGAAAGCGTGCTGCTGTGGATGCAGCATGATGAACCGAAAGCGGAGGGCAAAGCACCACCTGCCGAGGAATGGCTATCCCGCTGCCTGGCTCTGCTGCCGGAAAGCGTGCGCGAGATCAAGCGCGTGGACGTGGCGGCAGCGTTCAAGGATTGGAACAATGTGCTGCGTGATCGCGGTGCAGTGGAGACGCTGGCGCTGGTGAAGTCCGCTGTGCGTGATGCGGTGCCGCTGGAAAAGCCCGCGCCTGCACCCTTGCCCACCGTCGAAATCATGCACGAGTCTGCGCCGCTGCCTGCGACGGATGATTTGCCGCAGCCGCAGGCTTTGCCCTCGTCACTCAGGCCGGTGATGGCCTTCGATGATGCGTGGATGCCGGAGAGCTTCCGCCCGTGGCTGGCAGACCTCGCAGAGCGGATGCAGTGCCCGCCCGATTTTCCCGCCGCTGCGGTGATGACGGCGCTATCATCGGTGATTGGCCGGCGAGTGGCGATGCAGCCGAAGGAGCACGACACGAACTACCGCGTGCATCCGCATCTGTGGGGGCTGGTGATCGGTGATCCTGGCAGCATGAAAAGCCCGACGATGAAAGCGGCGCTGCGGGCGCTGCGGGCGCTGCGGGCGCTGCGGGCGCTGCGCCGCATGGGCGCGGAGAGCGAGCGCAGGCATCAGGAGGCGGAAGATGCACGCAAGGCGGACATGATGAAGGCGAAGCTGATGCGCGAGGCAGCGGCCAAGAAAGCAGCGCAGGTCATCAAGCGCGGTCAACGCGATGAGATCGAGGACATCGACTTTGCCGAGTTGGCGAACGCCGGAGACGATGAGAAAACACCCTTGCGCCGCTACCTCGTGAACGATTTCAATCTCGAATCGCTCGTGGAAGTATTGCGCGACAATCCGCACGGGACTCTGGCCTACAACGATGAAATCGCGGGCCTGCTGGCGATGCTGAACCGCGAGGGAAACCAAAGCCTGCGGGCCTTTCTGCTGCAAGCGTGGGATGGCGATGGCGGTTTCACGCTGGATCGCATCATGCGCGGCATCCGCCATGTGGAACATGTGTGCCTGAGCGTGCTGGGAGGCATCCAGCCGGGAGTGCTGGCGGAGCTGGTGCGCAGCGCACAGGCGGGCGGCGCTGGCGAGGATGGACTGATCCAGCGGTTTCAACTCATGGTCTGGCCGGATGCGCTGCCCAACTGGCGGGACGTGGACAAGCCGCCGCATGTGACCGGGGCCGATGACGTGGAGGAAATCTTCCGCGCCCTCGAAAGCCAGACGCCGGAGATGTTAGCGAAGCACGCGCCGCTGAATGCCGATGGCGTGCCGACGTTCACCTTTGCGCCGGATGCGCTGGAACGATTTCGCGACTGGCGCGGCACGCTGGAAAACCGCCTGCGCAACGATGACCTCACGCGCCCGATGATCGGCCATCTGTCGAAGTATCGAAAGCTCGTGCCCGCGCTGGCGCTAGTGATCCATCTCGCGGAGTGGCGCACGGAAGCCGTGACACTGGCAGCATTGGACAAGGCGCTGAAGTGGGCCGCTTATCTGGAGACGCACGCGGCCCGCGTGTATTCCTCCCGTGGCATCGTGGAAGCAGAAGCCGCCCGCAGTCTGCTGAAAAAGCTCCGCGCCGGGACGGCGGGCCTAGGTGATGATTTCACAGCGCGGCAGGTGCGCAACAAAGGCTGGAGCGGCATGAGCACGCCGGAAGAAGCGGAGGCCGCGTGCGAGCTGCTGGCGGATTGCGCATGGCTGCTGCGTCGTGATGCTGGCCGCACGGCCAAGGGCGGCAGGCCGACGATCTCCTACCGGATGAATCCGAGGGGCGCGGCGATGTGAGGCACGCCGGAAAAGTGCCATCAAAACCACCGAAACCCTCCGAGGAAATCCGCCCTCAAGGTTTTGATGGTTTCGATGGTATCTCATGCACCCCCGCAAACTCGCGCCGCGCTCCCGATTTTTTCAAACTGATGCAGAGATGCGCTTGCCTGAAGGCGATGGGAGACGCCTGATAAGCGCATGATGAAAAACATCTATTCCCGACATCGTGCTGCCTTTTGGACTGCTTTTGTGCTTGCTGTCGTGGCGCTTTTTGTTTGGCCGGTGGAAAGGATGTGCCCGCCTTTCCTGCCAACTATCGGGGCGTTTGGCGTGATGAGCACGGTGTAAGTGTCACCGTTGGAACAACTGGGATTCAGTGGACAGATGCCAGCGGGACACCAACGAAATACTGGGAATGCGAACGGCGCACGCCTACCCTGGCGGCGGCATTAGTTTTTCTTTGAAGGGCAAGGATGAGCGAATGTGTATCGAGTGGAACGCATGGCACAGCCGGATTCAATTCGGTTTTCACGAGGAGCTGGAGACCGGCTCTAACAGCATCACGATGCGCTGGACGCCGCAAAGCTGGCAAATGAAGAAGGTGGGCTGATGATTGAATTCAGAAGCCGCAGAAGTGGGAACGCCTGGCTGCGGCAACACGAAAAAGGGAATGCCATACGAGAGTTCACCTGACTCTGCTGTGGAGCAGTTAAGCGGCGGTAGTATCACCATCACACCTATCAAAAGAAGCTCATGCGGCAGTGGAGGATGATGAAAAGAACCGGCTGCGGAATGGGTTCTGGAGCGGGAAATTTTTCGCCATTCTGTGGGCGGGGGTCTGCCGAAAAAGTGGCAGGAAAATGGCAGGGTTTAACTTTTTTTAGCCCGCCTGAAGTCGGCGTAACTCATTGATAATGAGTGGCGCACCCGTCAGGATTCGAACCTGAAACCTTCTGATCCGTAGTCAGATGCTCTAATCCGTTGAGCTACGGGTGCGTTGGCTTGAGCCAATTCCCGCTGCCCGGAAGCAGCGGGCCACGAGACTAGAGCAGCGTGAGGTTTTGTCAAACACCTGAGGCACTTTTATTCTGCGCCGGATTGAGTTTCGCGCGCGGAGGTGCTCAAGGTACCTGCTGCCTGACCCAGTGAGCGTAAGCGGGTGCTGCCTGATCGGGGCGGAGTGCCACGATTTCCGGTACGTCATAGGGATGCCGCTCGCGGAGGTGTGATTCGAAGCGCGGCCAGGCTGCGGAGGTGGTTTTGAAGATGGCGAGCACTTCGGTGGCAGATTCGACCTTGCCCTCCCAGCGGTAGATGGATTCGATGGCAGGGACGAGATTCACGCAGGCGGCGAGTTGCGATTCCACCAGCGCCGTGCCAGTCTCGCGTGCCTTTGCCATGTCGGGAAAGGTGCAAAGGACGATCAGGAGGTCGTTCATGTCAGCCAGTGTATGAGATCCGCCTTCATCGACAAGCTCATCAAACGCATGGATCGCCTGGAACCGGGCGAGGTGCAGGGCATCGTGCTCGAATTGCTGAAGGAGAAGGGGTTTCTCGAAAAGGTGTTCGATGCGTTGCAGGAGGGCGTCATCCTGCTGGATACGGAGGCGAAGGTGACGTATGTGAATCAGGCTGCGTGTCAGTTCTTCGGCTTTCAAAGCGATCAAGTGCTCGGCCAGCGGTTGGCACAGGGCGTGCGCGGCCTCGACTGGAATGAATTGCTCAAACCGGGCACGGTGGTGAGTCGTGATCTGGAGGTGTTTTATCCCGAAAACCGCTTCCTCAATTTTTACATCACCAGCATCGACGATGAGCAGCCGCTGGGCTTTGTGATGTTGATCCGCGATGTGACGGAAACGCGTAAACGCACGGTGGAGCAGATCGAGAGTGAGCGGCTGAACGCCTTTACGCTGTTGGCCGCAGGCGTGGCGCATGAACTGGGCAATCCGCTCAACTCGCTGACCATCCATCTTCAACTCCTTGAGCGCCGCTTGAAAAAAATGGGTGCGAAGGGGGAAAGCTTGCGTGAGCACTTGGACGTGGCCACGGGCGAGATCAAGCGACTGGACTTCATCATCGGCCAGTTCCTCGAAGCCATTCGTCCGACTCAACCGCAGCTCCAGCGTGTGCAGTTGCGGGAGTTGCTGGATGAATGTGTGCGTTTTCTGCAACCGGAGATCGAGCAGGCGAAGGTGAAACTGAAACTCGATTTGCGCGCGGATTTGCCAGCCATGCCTCTGGACCCGAACCAGATGAAGCAGGCGGTTTACAATCTGATCCGCAACGCATGTCAGGCGATGCCAAAGGGAGGCTCGCTGACGATCACCGGTACGTTCACGGATTATGAGGTGCGGTTGAGCTTTGTGGATACGGGCAAGGGCATCAGCGCGGAGCAGATGAACAAGCTGTTCCACCCCTTTGCCACCACACGCAGCACGGGCACCGGATTGGGGCTGCTGATCGTGCGCCGCATCATCCGCGAGCACGGCGGTGAGATCGACATCGAAAGCCGGGAAGGGCAGGGCACGCGCGTGAGCCTGTGGCTGCCACTGGTGGAAAAGAATGTGCGATTGCTGGAGCCGGGGGATGGTGCAGGCGAGGGCGGAGAGGAAGCTCCCACGAAAGCACACTCTGAGTAGGCCGTGCCATGCGCTGCTTGAGCAACGGATGAGAATTTGATTTTGCGCAGAGCGCTTCGCAGTGGCAGTGAGGCGGGCTGCACGCCACGCGAGCGGCACATCCTACCCTCGATCCCCCCATCATGTCGTTTTCAAATCCCTGGTTTATCGTCGCTGTCGTCGGCGTTTTAGGTGTGTTTCATCTCGAATTGGTGGTCACATTTCTCAATCTGGCGCGCTTTCGCCATGCGTTGCCGGAGCGGCTGCGGAGCATTTTCTCCGACGACGCTGTGCAGAAATCTGCAGAATATGCTGCGGCATCAGCGCGGGTGGACGTGCTGCGCGATGCCTGTGCGCTGGCGGTGCTGGCTGCTTTTTGGTGGGGCGGGGGATTTCACTGGTTGGAAGTGTGGAGTGCGGGTTGGGGGCTGGGAGTTGTGGCGACAGGTGTGGCTGGGGTGGGGGTGCTATTGGCTGCGCAAAACATCGTGTCGCTGCCCTTTGACATCTGGGACACGTTTGGTGTGGAGGCGGCTTTTGGCTTTAACCGCACCACGGTGGGCACCTTTATCCAGGATCGTGTGAAAGGACTCGTGCTCACTGCACTGCTCGGAGCTCCTTTGCTGGCACTGGTGTTGTGGATTTTTCACACGCAGGCAAACGCGGCACTGTATGCGTGGCTGACGGTGTCAGCTTTCAGTATTCTGATGGCCTGGGTGGCTCCGCGCCTGTTGATGCCGCTGTTTCTGAAGTTTCAGCCGCTGGCAGACGGGCCGCTGCGCGACGGATTACTCGCCCTCGCTGCGAGATTGGGATTTCCCGTGGTGGATGTCTCCGTGGTGGATGGTTCGCGACGTTCGAGCAAGGCGAATGCTTTCCTCACTGGCTTTGGCAGGAATCGGCGAATCGCCCTCTTTGATACGCTGATCGAGAAGCACACCCAGGCGGAGCTGGAGGCGATCATGGCGCACGAAATTGGGCATCACCGCTGCCGCCACGTGCCGAAACAACTCGTGCTCGGTTTGCTGGAGACGGGACTGCTGTTTTTTCTGCTGCACGTGGCTCTGCGCTCGCCCGCTTTTTTTGCGGCCTTTGGGATGGAGGGGAAGCCGTTGGGACTCGGCCTAGTGGCTTTTGGCATTCTCTACACGCCTCTCGGCACGGTGCTGGGGTTGGTCAGCAGTGCGTCGAGCCGCAAACACGAGTTTGAGGCGGATGCTTTTGCAAAAGCTGCGTGTGGCGGCGAGCCGCTCATCGAGGGACTGAAAAAGCTCTCCGTGGATCACCTAGCACATCCGAACCCTCATCCATGGGCTGTCTGGCTGCACTACTCGCATCCGCCCATCGGCCAGAGGTTGGAAGCGCTGGAAGTCTGAAGCGCAAGGAAGGGTGGAATTTTCGCAGTCTTGATAAAACTTCCCGTGTGTTGGCGTAGCCTCACACAACACAACCCCATCTATGAATAGCTCCTTGAGCGTTTCGCTCTGTGCTCTCCTCCTCAGTTCCGTCCAAGTCGTAGCCGCTGCTGCGACTCCGACCAGTACACCTGCGGCGCCTGCCGCTACACCACCTGCGCCGCCTGCTGCGGTGGCAGGGGTTGACTTTGTGCGCGATGTGCAGCCGATCTTTGAGAACAAGTGTCTCGAATGTCACAACCCGGCTAAGACCAAGGGGAAGCTGCTCATGGACTCTGCTGAAGCGTTGCTCAAAGGCGGCGACAGCGGGCCAGCACTCGTTGCTGGCCAGCCGGAGAAAAGTGAACTGGTGAAGCGCGTCATTCTGCCGAAAGACCACGATGACATCATGCCACCGAAAGGCGCGCCGCTCTCTGCACAGGAGATCGACGTGTTGAAGCGCTGGATCGCTGCGGGTGCTACATGGCCTGCGGGACTCGTGCTCAACTACAAAACGCCAGAGCAGCGCAAGGCACTCGCTGCCCTGCAGAAAAAACTCCCCACCCTCAAGCGGTTGGAGATTTTGCCCAATCGTTATGCTCTCGAAACGAAGCGCGATTTCCATCGTGTACTCGTGCTTGCCACGTTCAAGGACGCCACCACAGAGGACATCACGGGTATGTGCGATCTCAAAGTCGCCGATCCCAAAATCGCGAAGCTCGACGGCCTCACCTTGCGCCCCGTGGCCGATGCGGGCCTCACCGAAGTCGTGGCCACCATTGGCGGGCGCACAGTGAAGGCACCTGTCACCGTGAAAGATGGCAGCAAGGAGCGCCCCATTTCGTTTCGCTTAGACTGCATGCCAGTATTCATGCGCGGTGGATGCAATCAGGGCGGATGCCACGGAGCCGCACGCGGTAAAGACGGCTTCCGCACCTCCCTCTTCGGCATGGATCCTGCCGGCGACTACACTCGAATCACTCGCGAGATGCCGGGACGCCGCGTCAACCTCGCCATCCCGGAGGAGAGTACACTGATCGAAAAAGCCGTCGGTGCCGTGCCGCATTCAGGTAATCAATGCTTTGAGCCTGACTCTGTTTACAATAAAGCCTTGCTGGAATGGATCGCTGCGGGTGCACCGGATGACAAAGCAGACGTCGCTGAGGTGACGGGGATCGAAGTCTTCCCGAACCAAGTCGTTATGGAAGGCCGCAATGCTACGCAGCAGATCACGGTGAGGGCCACTTATTCCGACGGCACGGATCGCGACGTGACGAATCTCGCGCTGTTCATGTCGAACAATGATCCGACAGCAACGATCAATAAAGATGGACTGGTCACCTCGGGAGATCGCGGGGCGGCCTTCATGCTCGCCCGCTTCAATGTGTATTCCGTCACCGCGCAGGTGCTCGTCATCCCCGACAAGCTCGAGTACGAGCGGCCGAAACTCGTCGAGACCAACTACATCGACGAGCTCGTTGATGAGAATCTGCACAAGCTGCGCATTCTGCCTTCAGGCATCTGCACGGATGAGGAATTCATCCGCCGCGCTTTCATCGACATCGCCGGCATTTATCCACAGTCGTCAGACATGCGTGCATTCCTGGCCGACAAAAACCCGAACAAGCGCGCCGCATTGGTGGATACCCTGTTGGAGCGCAAAGAATTTACCGAGTTGTGGGTGATGAAATGGGCGGAGCTCTTGCAAATCCGCTCCTCCATCAACAACAATCAACCTCCCTTCTACAAAAACGCGCTGCTCTACTACAACTGGCTCTCTGACCGCATTGGCAGAAATGTACCGCTTAACGAAATCGTCGTGGAATTACTCTCAGCGACAGGCGGCACGGTCAGCAATCCGGCAGTGAACTTCTACCAGACTGAGCTCGATCAACTCAAGCTCACGGAGAATGTGGCGCAGGTTTTCATGGGGATGCGCATTCAGTGCGCGCAGTGCCACAATCATCCGTTCGACCGCTGGACGATGGATGACTACTACGGCTTCAAGGCCTTCTTTAGTCAGATTGGGCGTAAGAGTACCGATGACCCGCAGGAGGTGATCATCTACAATAATAAGAGTGGCGAGTCTCGCCATTTCCTCACTCAAGCAGTGATGAAACCGAAGTTCCTCGGTGGGGAGACGCCGGAGATCAAGCCTGGGGAAGATCGCCGCAAGGTGCTGGCCGAGTGGATCGCATCCCCGCGCAATCCTTTCTTCGCTCGCAACATCGCCAACATCATCTGGGCGCAGTTTACCGGCGTCGGAGTGGTCGATCCGGTCGATGACGTGCGTGTTTCCAATCCTCCGTCCAACCCGGCACTGCTCGATGCGCTCGCCAAGCATCTCACGGACTACAAGTACGACATGCGCAAATTTGTGCGCGACATCTGCACCTCACAGACCTACCAGCGCACCACACACGTCAACGAGACCAACGCGGGCGACAAAAAGAACTTCTCCCACGCTCAAGTGCGCCGTGTGCGTGCGGAAGTGCTCCTCGACGCGATCTCGCAGATTACTGAAACGCCAAACAAGTTTCAGGGGTTGCCGCTCGGTGCTCGAGCGGTGCAGATCGCTGACGGTGCCGTGTCGAACTACTTCCTGACCACCTTCGGCAGAGCAAAGCGCGAATCCGTTTGCTCCTGCGAAGTGAAGATGGAACCCACGCTCTCCCAAGCGCTGCACCTCATGAATGGCGACGCTGTGAATGATCGCATCAAACAGGGACGCGTTGTTGCCAAAATGGTACAGGAGAAAAAAGCAGACCGGGAGATCGTGGAAGACCTCTTCCTGCGCGTCTTTGGCCGCATGCCAAATGGCAAAGAATGGGCATCCGTTCAGCAGGCTATCGCCGCCGATCCTGGCGGACGCCAGACAGTGCTAGAGGATCTCTTCTGGGCGCTGCTGAACTCGAAAGAGTTTTACTTCAACCACTGATAGGGCGCGAGAGATTGGAGCAGAAGCGGAGGTCCTCTGTAGCTCCGATTCTTATTCGCTTTCGTGCGCGCTCATTTAATGCCTGGCATCAGCCGTGTGATCGGCCCTGCCAGGATGAGCAGCAGCAGTCCGGCCACGCCGGTGGTGAGTACGACTCCCAAAAAGTGTTCCGGCATTTGCGCCGTGGCATCTCCTGTGACTCCTCCTGCGAGCAGGCCGGCGAGGATATTCCCCAGTGAACTGCCCAGGAACCAGACGCCCATCATCTGCCCAGTCAGGCGTGGCGGTGAGAGTTTGGTGACTGCGCTCAAACCCACCGGGCTGATGAATAACTCTCCCAACGTGTGCAGTACAACCACCGTCATCAGCCAGCTTGGCCAAACCGGTCCGATATGCAGCGCACGATGCGCGGCCCACGCTGCCACGGCAAATCCTGCCGCCAGCATCAGCATTGCCCATGATACTTTCATTGCGAGCGAAGGAGAGGTGCCTCTCCTCCCCAGCCAAGACCATAAGCCCGCAATCACCGGGGCGAGGATGATCACCGTCAAAGGATTCAGGGCCTGAATCCAGCTCGCAGGAACCTCCCAAGAGCCAAATTTTCTGATTGTGAAACGCTCTGCAAACAGGCTGAACGATGATCCCACCTGTTCAAAGCCCGCCCAAAACAAAGCAGAAGCGATGAAAAGCACCGCAATGACAACCAACCTCTTGATTTCGGCAGCGTTGAGTTTTGCCCACAGAAACGCCCAGAGAAAATACAGCACAGCCACTCCGCCGATGACCCACGCCGACCACTGAGCCAGCCGCAGAACATCGAAACGGATCACGCCGCCTATCCCCATAGTGCCCAGAACCGCCAACGCTGCCAGTCCATAGCCGAGCAGTCGCCACTCACGCTGTGTTTCATTTTCTGCGTGCGACGGTCGCATACCAATGTGCGCCACATGACGATGAGTGAGTTTGAACTGCACCAATCCCAGCACCATCCCCGCTGCGGCCGCCGAGAAACCCCAGCGCCAGCCCACGGATTCTCCCAACCAGCCACAGATGAGTTGCCCCAACAACGCCCCGAGGTTGATGCCCATGTAAAACAACGTGAAGCCCGCGTCGCGTCGCGCTCCGCCCTCGGGATAGAGCTGTCCCACGAGCACGCTCATGTTGGATTTCAACAACCCAGAGCCCAGAGCCACCAGTACCAGCCCAGAGAAAAAGGCCTCGTTCTGGTGGAAACCGAGTACGACATGCCCCAGAGCGATCGTCACTCCGCCCCACCACACCGCATCGCGTGCGCCCAGCAGTCGATCTCCCACCCACCCACCTGGCAGGGCCACCAGATAAACCAGTGCGGTGTAGAGGCCATAGATCGCCACTGCTTTTTCATCACTCAAACCCAAGCCGCCGTGAGGCGGATCGGCGACCATGTAGAGCACCAGCAACGCGCGCATGCCGTAGTTAGCTGAAGCGCTCCCACATCTCAGTGAAAAACAGCGTGTAGATGCCGCGTGGATGGCCGGAGGGAGAAGAGATCATGGATGCAAGCCGCCTATTGAGAACGGCGGCGGTGGAAATGCCAGCAAATCCCCACCCCGCACGAGTGCCACTTCTCAGTTGCATCCCCGGGCTGTCCGCTTCATCTCAGGCGAACCCGCCTGTCACCACCACCTTGGCCACTTCCGACTCCGCCCGCACTCTTGTCGCCATTCCTGCCCGCTGGGGATCCACCCGCTTCCCAGGCAAGCCGCTCCACCTCATTGCTGGAAAACCGCTGGTGCAGCATGTCTGGGAGCGCTGCCAGGAATGCCAACAAATCGACGACGTGATCATCGCCACCGATGACGCGCGCATCGCGGAGGCGGCAACCGCCTTTGGTGCCAAGGCCGTGCTGACTTCACCCGATCATCCCAGCGGAACCGATCGTATCGCCGAGGCGGCGAAATCCTTCCCGGATCACCGTGTGCTCATCAACGTGCAGGGAGACGAGCCGCTGATCTCGCCCGCACTCATCGACGAGCTCGCTCGCGCGTTGCGCGACGACCCCGCAATCAAAATGATCACCGCTGCGGCCCCGATTCATGACCCAGCGCAGATCACCGATGCGAACGTGGTGAAGGTGATCTTCGACACGCACGGCGACGCACTCTACTTCTCGCGCTCGCCACTGCCCTATGTGCGCAATGCTGACGCCTGGCCGCGCAGCTACCGCCATCTCGGCATCTACGGCTTCCAGCGCAGTTTTCTGTTTCAGTTCGTCGCCTGGCCGCCTTCGCGTCTGGAGCAGACCGAGTCGCTGGAGCAGCTCCGCGCGGTGGAAAACGGCACGCGCATCCGTGTGGTGCTCACTGATGAGCTTTCTCCCGGCGTGGACACGCCTGAGCAGGCCGCCGCCATCGAGGCGCATCTGCAAAAACATTCTTCTTGAACAACGCACCGCGCACAGCGAACCGAGAACCATCATGAAATACATTTTCGTCACCGGCGGCGTCGTCAGTTCCTTGGGCAAAGGGCTCGCCGCTTCTTCTTTGGGCACTCTGCTGGAGCTGCGTGGCCTGCGGGTCATTATGCAAAAATTTGACCCGTATCTGAACATCGACCCAGGCACGATGAATCCCTATGAGCACGGCGAGGTGTATGTGCTCGACGATGGTGCAGAAACAGACCTCGATCTTGGGCACTACGAGCGCTTTACGCACACCAACCTCTCTCGCCTCAATAACCTCACCTCCGGTCAGGTCTATCAAAACGTGCTCGATAAGGAGCGCGCGGGAAAATACAAAGGCCGCACGGTGCAGGTGATCCCGCACGTCACCAACGAGATCAAGGCACGCATCCACGAAGTCGCTGAGAAAATGGGCGGCGATGTCATCATCACCGAAATCGGTGGCACGGTGGGCGACATCGAGGGGTTGCCGTTCCTTGAGGCCATCCGCCAATTCGCGCAGGAAGTCGGGCAGGGAAACGTCATCTTCGTCCACGCCACCCTCGTGCCCTACATCAAAGCCGCGCAGGAGCTCAAGACGAAGCCCACGCAGCAGAGTATCGCCAAGTTGCGGGAGATCGGTATCGCTCCGCACATCATCCTCTGCCGCACCGAACATCCGCTCGATCTCGATGTGCGGGAAAAAATCTCCCTCTTTGGCAACGTGCCCATCGAATCTGTCGTCGAAGTGCGCGACGTGAAAAGCACGATCTACGAGGTGCCGTTGAAACTGCATGAGGAGCGTCTCGATGACAATGTGTGCCGCCTGCTCGGCCTGAACACACCTCAGCCGGATCTTTCCCGCTGGCGCAGTTTTGTGCAGCGCGTCATTCATCCGTCGCACCACGTTCGCATCGGCGTTGTTGGCAAATACATCGACCTGCAAGACGCCTACAAATCCATCTACGAGGCACTCACCCACGCCGGTGCTGCGAATGACTGCAAGGTGGACATCGTTCGTGTCGATGCGGAGAGCATTGAGAAAGCAGGCCCTGAACTCTACCTCTCCGGTTTGCAAGGCATCCTCATCCCTGGTGGTTTTGGCGATCGCGGCACCGAGGGCAAGATCACCGCTGCGCGTTATGCACGTGAGAAGGGAGTGCCTTACTTCGGCATCTGCCTCGGCATGCAGATCGCCGTGATTGAATTCGCGCGCAATGTCTGCGGTCTGAAAAACGCCACCAGCACCGAGTTCGACAAAGCGGCAGAGCATCCCGTCATCAGCTTGATGGAAGAACAGAAAAAAGTGCGGCAACTCGGCGGCACCATGCGTCTCGGTACTTGGGTTACCGACCTTGTACCAGGTAGCAAAGCGTTTGAGCTTTATCACAGTGCCACCATCACCGAGCGCCATCGCCATCGCTACGAGTTCAACTCCGACTACAAGGATCGATTGGAGGAGAAAGGCATGCTCATCTCAGGCACTTCACCAAAAGGCGACCTCGCAGAGATCATCGAGTTGCCCGATCATCCTTATTTCGTCGCCTGCCAGTTCCATCCGGAATTTCTCAGCAAACCAAACCACCCGCACCCGCTCTTCCATGGCTTCGTGAAGGCTGCGGTGGGCCATCATGCTCTGCCAGAACATGAGGCTGGACGTGCATCGTTGACATGACGACGATCCCCCAGCGCGAGGAGTCTCCGCAGACCAGGTGAAAGAAATTGCGTGAGAGCGAGAGGCACGCATGCGTGGCGTATGATCGGGTGCGATCAGTGCTGACAGTTGCGCCGAAACGGTTCGTGGCCACGGTGCGGCATGCGAATCCCGACTCTCCTTTTGTCCATGCTCGCGCTGGCATCCGTCGGCACGTTGCGCGCGATCGAACTCGCCACCGAGGGCGGCACGCCATTGTCGGTGGTGATTTCCAGCAAGGCGGGTGAACGCACCCGGCAAGTGGCGAACGAGTTGGCTGACAAACTGAAGACCATCACGACGAAGCCGTTCGTCGTCACCGTTGCCGATGGCCGCACGGGCATCGTGCTGGGCACAGCGGCGGACTTTCCCGCGATCAGCCACGATGAACGCCTGACCAGCAAGGCCATCACGGATCGCGAGAACTACTTGATACGTTCGGAGGATCATCGCCTTGTGCTGATCGGGAACACGGAGTTGGCCGTGGAGCACGCGGTGTGGGATTTGCTGCACCGCCTCGGCTGGCGGCAATTCTTCCCGGGTAAGACCTGGGAAATCATCCCGCATCGCCATGATTTGCGTATCGAGGTGAATCGCTTTGAGTCGCCCGCGTATCACGCGCGGAATATTTGGCCTGGCTTTGGCGCGATTTCAGAACGCCGTGCGGACATTGCGGCATGGAATGCGCGCAATCGTGCGACCAAGGGCGTGGAGCTTAGCAGTGGTCATGCCTATGACCACATCCTGCATGAGCACGCGAAGGAGTTTGCAGCTCACCCAGAGATGCTTGCCTTGGTGAAAGGACAGCGGCGAGGTCCCAAATTTTGCATCAGCAATCCTGCGTTGCGCGCCTTGGTCGTCGCGGACCTCGTAAAAAAGTTTGATGACGATCCCGCGCTTGATTCGATATCGTGTGAGCCGAGCGATGGCGGTGGCTGGTGCGAGTGCGCGGACTGTGCCAAGCTCGGCAGTGTGAGCGACCAGGCATTGACGTTGACCAATGAGGTCGCGCGCGCGTTGGCAGCGAAGCATCCGGGCAAGATCGTCGGTCAGTATGCCTACAACGAGCACTCGCCCGCGCCGTCGATTCATGCAGAGGACAATGTGGTGATCAGCATTGCCACCGGCTTTATCAAAGGTGGCTTGACCATGGAGCAACTGATGGACGCGTGGAGTGCAAAGGCGCGCACAATGGGCATCCGCGAATACTACAGTGTGTGGCCGTGGGATCACGATATGCCCGGGCAGGCGCGTGGCGCGCAACTCGACTATTTGGCACGAACGATCCCGGACTTTTACGGATCGGGGGCGCGTTACCTGTCCGCCGAGGCCAGCGACAACTGGGGCTGCAATGGACTTGGCTACTATCTGGCTTCACGGCTGCTGTGGGATCCTGAGCAGGCGAATAATGTGGACGCCATCTTTGATGACTTTCTCGATCACGCCTTTGGTGGCGCAAAGGTGCCGATGGAAAAATTCTACACACTCATCAATCGTGGTCGCCCGCCAGAGAGCGATGATTTGATTGGTCGCATGTATCGCCGATTGCAGGAGGCGGGTGATCTGGAGATCGACGATGGCACTCGTGCGCGCCTCGATGATTTAATCCTCTACACCCATGCCTGTGAGTTGTGGTTGGACTACAGCGCGGCGCATGGCACGGCCCGACAGCGGGCAGCGGAGGCCATGTTGCGCTTTGCGTGGCAAATCCGCACGACGGGCATGATTCACACGATGGCAATGTGGCGGACGATCGTTCGTGACAAGACGGTGAAACTTCCAGACGATTGTCTTTGGACGATACCCGAGGGCAAGAATCCGTGGAAGCACAGCAAAGCGTTCACGCGTGATGAATTGGACGACTTGGTCGAGCAAGGCGTCGCCCATCGCACGATCGCGGATTTTGAACCGACGACATTTTCTTCAGAACTGCGTCCGGCGAGTTCATTGAAACTCACGTCGGCGAAGCCAGGGAACTTTGGTTTGATGCAGCGTGGCAATGGCAGCTACTGGACATGGGTGGACAAGGTTCCGGCAGAGATCCATGTGCGACTCACGGCTGGTCTGGTGTATCAGAATCAGGGCAGTGCCAAGGTGCGCCTGTTCCCCACTGCGGAAACACAAGGGGCGAGTGTGAGTGAAGGTGAGGCACCGCCGGACAAGCAAGCCCGCGAGATCGTGCTGAAAACCACGTTCGTGGGACTGCATCGCATCGAGGTGGAAGATCATCGTTCTGGGTCAAAGCTGGAAGTGCTGGATGGCATGCCTTGCACGTTCAACGCTGCGTTCGATCAAACGGCAACGATCCATGGGCGCTATGACTTGTATTTCTACGTGCCACGCGGCACCGAGGCCGTGGGCGGATTTGCAGAGGGGGCTGGGCGGTTGTTGAACGGTGACGGCGTGAGGGTGATGGAGTTCACCAGCAAGCCCGGATACTTCAAGGTTCCGGTTGCCGAAGGGCAAGATGGGCGGCTGTGGAAGTTTGAGTTCTCGAGTGGCAAGCGCGTGCTGCTCACTGTGCCGCCACAGATGGCGCGTAGCGCGGTGGAACTGCTGCTGCCGAAAGAGATCGTCGAGCGCGATGCTCGCGCGAAGAAGTAGGCGTTGGTTTGATCAAATCTTGTTCTGATGTCCCAATGTCCAAGGCAACGGCAAGCCGCGTCCACGTTTGAGATCGCTGTAAGTCGAAGACTCTGCGCAGTCAGCTTGAGGATTGCAGCGGCTCTTTACTCTTGCTCAAGAGCCGCACTCCTTCGATGCACATTTTTTTATCGGCAGCCTTGCACATGTCGTAGATCGTCAAGGCAGCGATGGTGACTGCGGTGAGGGCTTCCATCTCGACACCTGTTTGAGCGACTGTGGTGACGGTGCTCGTGATGTGGATGGCTTTGCTCTGAAGTTCGAACTCAATCTGAACTTTACTGAGTGGAAGCTGGTGACAGAGGGGGATGAGATGCTGCGTCTGCTTGGCTGCCTGGATGCCGGCGATGCGTGCGATGCTGAGTACGTCGCCTTTGCTGATTTGGTTGCGGCGGATGAGGCTGAGCGTGCTCGCTGCGAGCTTGATTCGCCCTATGGCCGTGGCTTCGCGCCGAAGTGGAGGCTTGGCGGACACATCCACCATGGAGGCTTCTCCTTTGCGATTGATATGAGTGAGCTTTGGCACGGTGTGTTAGCCGCCGATGGCGATCATGCGGCGGTTAGGTTGGTAGTTGTTGCGAAAATCATGTTCCTTGGGCTTGCGAGCAACAACGTTCTGAAAAAAGGCGGCCAAGGCCGCGTCGTCACAACCACCGCGCAACACGCTGCGAAGATCGAACTCAAGATAGCTGCCTAAGCAGGGGCGGAGTTTGCCATCGCTGGTGAGGCGGAGCTTGTTGCAGTTCTCGCAGAAGTGCAGGTTGGTCATCGCGCCGATGAATCCAACACGCTGTCCGCTGGTAGGTACTCGGTGATAAATGGCGGGGCCGTTGGTTTTGAAATCGGGGTCTTCGATAAGCGGACCGGTGGTTTGTTCAAGGAGTCGGCGGGCGGTAGTGACTGGCAAGAAATGGTCGTCATCGAGTACCTGTTGAGTACTGACAGGCATCAGTTCGATGAAGCGGAGGAGTGCGTCTTTTTTCGCAGCGTAGGCGAGCAGTGCCGGGAGTTCGTGCTCAGTTTGGTTTTTCATGAGCACGCAGTTGAGGCGGATGGAATGGAAACCGGCGTCAATAGCTGCGTCGATTCCTTCAAGGACGCGGGGGAGGAGGTCGCGACCGGTGACGCGCTGGTAAACAGCACGGTCAAGCGAGTCGAGAGAAATGTTTGCCGTGAGCACGCCAGCATCGGCGAGTTGTTGTGCAAGAGTGCGTCCGCCTTCTATTTTGGAAAGCAGCGTGCCGTTGGTGGAGATGCCGACGCTCTCGATGCCAGGGATTTTCACCAACTCTGCACAGAAGGAGGCGATTCCTGGGCGAGTGAGGGGTTCACCACCGGTGACGCGAACACGCCGAATGCCTAGAGTAGCTCCGACACGAACGACACGCGCCATTTCATCGTAGGTGAGGGTCTCCTCTTTGGGAAACCAAGGCTGCTCTTCTTCAGGCATGCAGTATCGACAGCGTTCGTTGCACCGGTCAGTGACGGAAACGCGAAGATAGGAGATGTGATGGCCGAAGGAATCTTCCACAGAGTCAGAGCGTGTGTGCCGGGCGCTCCTAACCACAAACTACGCTTCCTTCAAGCCTGCGTATGCCGTAATGGCACACGGATGGTGAAAGTCGTTTCCTGTCCAGGTGTACTAGCCACAGTGATGGTGCCGCCATGAGCTTCCACAGCGCGCTTTACGATGGAAAGCCCGAGCCCAGTGCCGCGAACATGTGAGGAGTGGTGCTTCTGGCCGCGATAAAAGCGTTTAAAGATGAAGGGCAGATCGTGGGCAGTGATGCCGATGCCATTGTCGCTGACTTTGAGCACGCAATAGTCCTGGTGCCACTCACCGGAGACGTGGATCACAAGGCCGGCCCGATTGTTTTCTTTGATGGAGTTTTCGATGAGATTGGCAAAGACCTGATCCCAATAAAAAGGGTCGCCATCAAGCGTGCCTCCTTCTTCTGGGAAGGAGAAAACAATGCGTGCGCTAATCTCCTCAAGCATCGGGGCTAGGTGATCAGCTGCGTTCTCGGCACAAGTGCGAACACTGAATGACTCAACATTCAGAGGTGTATTCACATCCTCTAGCCGAGAAATGGTCAGCATGTCCTCGACAATGCGCGTGATGCGTTTGCCATGTTTTTCCATGACGCTGAGGCTGCGTTGCATGCGAGGAGAGGCGGAAACGGCATCTTCCTGCAACATTTCAATGTAGCCATTGATGAGGGTCAGGGGCGTGCGCAACTCGTGAGAGGCATTTGCGACGAAATCACGCCGTATTTGCTCTGTCTGAACAGACTCCGTGATGTCTTGCATGGTCAGCCAAACGGTGTCTGCAGTCTCGTCTGGCAATGGTGCCACTTCGAGGAAGTAGTGCCGTCCACCAAGAGCGGAGCCGCCATCTTGGGGCAGCAATTGAATGCGACGTGTGGTGTGCTGCTTGTCACGAAGAGCCTCCTGCACGAGGCTGACAATCTGATGATCGCGCGCGACTTCGATCAAGAGCTGTCCCTTGTTGGCATTCTGCTGGCCGAGCAATTTTCTGAATGCTTGATTGGCAAAACGAATGCGCAGGTCGGTGCCAACCAACACTACCCCCTGGCTGATTTCATCCAGTAGTGACTCAAAGACGCGACGTTGCCCGGCTATCTGTTCAGCATTTTTTACGGCCAGCCCGATGGCCGCAGCGTGAGCAGGTAATTGATCTGCATGACGTGTCTTGAGCCCGAGACTTCTTGCGACGCTCTCCCAGCGCTGCTGCCAGAGTTTTTCACGGCGCATCCAGAGGAACGCCCCTGTGACGAGCAGCAGGATGAGAATCAGACTCATGGATTATGCGGTGGGTTCAGACTGAAACTGAAACCCTGTTCCACGGATGGTGACGATGTGATCGCCTGCAGTGCCGAGTTTTTCGCGCAACCGTTTGACGTGAGTGTCGAGGGTGCGTGTGGCGACATCGGCGTTATATCCCCAGACCTCGCGCAGCAAATCCGCGCGTGTGTGTACGGTGGCGTCGTTTTCCATCAGGGTGGCGAGCAACTTGAACTCGGTGGCTGTGAGGTCGAGTGCCTTACCATCAAGGAAGAGCTTCATATTTTTGCGATCGATGAGAAAACGCCCGCGTTGGATTTCCGAAATATGCGTCACCTTTTTTACGCGTCTCAGGATGGCGCTGATGCGGAGAAGGAGTTCACGTGGGCTGAAAGGCTTGGTGATGTAGTCATCCGCTCCCAACTCCAGCCCTGTGATCTTGTCAGATACCTGGCCTTTGGCAGTGAGCATTACGACCGGGATGTGAGATGTGCGCGTGTCTGCACGCAAGCGTTTGAATACCTGTGTTCCATCGAGGCCAGGGAGCATGAGGTCGAGCACGATGAGGTCAGGTTGGTGTTCAAGCACAGAGGGCTGAGCTTGAAGACCATTGGCGACGCAGATGGCATCATGGCCTTCGCGTTCCAGATGCAAAGCGACAAGCTCTGAGATGTCTGTTTCATCCTCGATGATCAAGATTTTACTCATGGTTGACTTTGGTGTGGCAACACTGAATACAGAACAAACTCATGATGGTGACGAAGCTGACACATGGCAGGCGTGATGTCTGTGGGGTGGTATCTTTTGTGACGTATTCGTCACAACGGAGAGTTTGGGTAGCTCGTTCTCAGGTCTTTGATCTCGTGATCGGTTTCAGTCAATGATTCATCATGGTTTTCTCTTTTTCACCTTTCTTTTCACTGGCAGCCCAGGCTCTTGTCAGAAGGGGTGTCATGGCGGGCATTGAGGTGACTGATTCGTGGGCAAGAGCGTGGTGTGGGGTCCTTGGTGTCTATGGGGATCCAGTGAGTTTGCGAGATTCTCGCCGTAGTCTGCAAAAAATCATTCTTTGGGTTAAGTGATGAAACCAAACTCTTCAGCGGTGGCCGAGGATAGAAAAAAAACGAAGCTTCACTTCAAGACCATATTCATCTCGGATGTTCATCTTGGCATGCCTGATAGTAAATCAGTGCAGGCGGCGCATTTTTTGCGCCATTGTTCGTGTGATAAATTGGTGCTCAATGGTGACATTATTGATGTTTGGCATCTGCGCCGCTTGGGCGGATGGAATAATGCGCATACCCACTTTGTGCGCACTGTGCTGCGCAAGATGGAAAAGGAGGGTGCGCAGATCATTTACTTGCGCGGCAACCATGATGACATTCTCGATCAATTTATTCCTGTTCGATTTGGTGATTTTGTGATTACCGATGAATACATTCACAAAACACCAGATGGGGACTATCTAGTCGTTCATGGAGATGGATTTGATGCCATTACGACAAATTATGCGTGGTTGGCAAAGCTCGGCGGACATGGATATAATTTTCTGCTTCGAATGAACCGGGTGTATAACGTCTGGAGGTCATGGCGCGGGCTGCCGCCGTTTTCATTCAGTGCTTGGGTGAAGATGCGGGTTAAGTCCGCTGTTGGCGCTGCGGGAAAGTATGAAGACCAACTGAGGAGTTTAGCGCGCCAGCGTAGATGCAAAGGCATCATCTGCGGCCATATTCACAAGGCGGATGATAAGATCATTGGCGATACCCATTATTTAAATTCGGGTGACTGGGTTGAGTCGATGACGGCTGTGGTGGAATTGCCTGATGGTGGATTCCGAATCATGAGCTATCCCGAGTTCTGTCAACTTACTCACCGTATGCCAAAATGAGTGATTACGGAGATCATCATCAATCGCATTTAATATCTGCTGCACTCTGTGCGGCTGAGCTTTGACATGGAAATTTCTGCTTATGCAAGACCACATTCTCTCCACGTTTACGCATTCGCTGGCTCGCTTGCGTCAGGATGTGTTGGCGATGTCCAGCATGGCACGCAAGAACTTGGCGCATGCCATGCGAGGGCTGCTGGAACGTGACACAAACCTCTGCAATGAGGTCATTGCCTCAGACCATGACATCAATGATCTCGAAAAGTCGGTGGATCGGTTGGGGATGCAGATTCTCGTGAAGTTTCAGCCTGCTGCGCACGATTTGCGTTTGGTCATGGGGTCGATCCGAGTGGCCAGCAACATTGAGCGCATCGCTGACCAGGCGGCGGGCATTGCCAAACGCGCGCGGCTCATCAATGGCTTGCCCGAGTTCGCCGAGGTAAGACTCATCCAGCCGGTGTACATGCTGTGCGACCGAAATCTGGAGGCCAGCCTCGAGGCATTCCTCAATGCGGATGCAGAAGCGGCAGTGTCCGCACGTCTGTTGGATCAAGAGTTGGATGCAGCGGAGAAGGAATTTGAGCGTGATCTCATTGCAATCATGGAGGCGCGGGCGGCTGGTTTGGAGGGCTACGTTCATCTCCTTTTCGCGGCGCGCTTTCTTGAGCGCATTGGCGATCATGCGAAGAACATCTGCGAAGATACTCTGTTTATCGAGCGCGCTGAGGATGGCCGCTTTCCATCAATGAAGGACGATGGCGAGATCAGTCGCCACGCCACCAAGAGCGCCAAGTAGGGCGAGCCTGCTGTTCTCGCGGAGACTGGATGGGCGCGCGAGGCAGTGCTGGAGGTGGAGCGGCTGCTGGAGTTGGTGAAACGGGAGGCGGAGTGTGTTGGGTGGCGCTTGCGCTGGGGAAGGTCGATTTGGGGATGACCGAAGGGTTCGTGGGAGCGCGTGGCCGCAGAATGATCTCTGCTTCTATGGCAGATGCTTGTACGGGGGGAGACGCTGGAGCCGGAGGTGCTTCAGAAAGCGGCACGTTCATCATATTAGGCATGTGAACGTCCTCAAAGGGGTGCCAGGGGTTTTGTGGCGGAGAAGGAGAATCAAAGGATGCTTCTCCTGGAGATGCGAGTTGTACTTGGATTTCAGGCACTTCCAAGGGCGCAGGCTGCTCTGCAATGACCGCGTTCTCATGAATGGCGGGATTCGGCGGGATGGGCTCTGGCACGTTTTCACTCATCCCCATCTGCGGTAGAAGATGGATGTCGGTGTTTTCTTCCGCAAGAGGAGGAGGTGCTGCGGTTGGAACTACAATTTCATCAGGCAGAGAACCACCGCTAAAAACGCTGGGGGTGAAGGTAGGAGTCGGGGAAGGAGCCTCCGTCCAACTTGGCAGAGGTTCTAATCCGAGCAGCCATGCCGCGCCGGCACCCGATAGAGGAGGCTGGGGAGGTTGATCAAAATGAGCAGTGGATGGGGACGGCGATGACGCAAAGTCATTCGTGCATGGCGAGCCGTCCTCCTCAGCGATAGGCGAGGTCGGTGGTTGGTGGCATGCGGGCGGTGGCTCAGTGAGGCTCGCGTAGTGCGAGTGCCGCAGAGACGGTGTTTCTTCAGGCGGATCATCCAGCAGCAGTGAAAGCGGCTGATAGTCATCATCCGGTGCGTCTTCCTCACACACGGTACCGCGCTCATTGGTGGCTGCGTCTTGTTCTCGCTCAATCTGGCGTGTGAGCCATTGTTGAATTTGTGGATGCGGGTTTGAAGCCAGCGCGGGTGCCGGTGGAAAAGCGCTCGAGCTAGGCGTATGGCGAATGGGAGGGGGACTGGCTTGCTTTTTTCTGAGTAGGGCGAGGGCGGCAGCTCCAGCGGCGAGTGCCAAGGGAGTGCGCCCCATGCGTGCGGCCACGATGCCTCCGACGGCGGTGGCTGTGAGGACCGCGAATGAGTCCGGCGCGCTTTGTGACGGTTGGAGCGAATTGTCCGGTGGGGAAACCTCAGGTGCCATTCTGATCCTTGGATTGCGCCAAGTTAATTCAACGCAGCCGAGGCGGCAAGAAGCAACTCGATGCCAGTGGAGGTGGAGGCGTTATTTGTTGGCGTCACCGCCGCTGGCCGCTGCGATGCCTGCATCTTCGGGAGGAAGGAATGCTTTGAAGCGATTTTTGTCGATGGCCTTCATGTAGGCCTCCATCGGTGTGACGTAGCCGTCGCGCAGCTTGTGCCAGATGGCTTCGTCCATGAACTGCATGCCCTGAGCTTTGCCGCCGATGATAACATCGTAGAGTTTTTGCGTGGCTCCTTCGCGAATGATGGCGCCGACGGCCGGGTTTGAGACCATGATTTCATTCACGGCAGCGCGGCCTTTGCCGTCCGCTTTTTTCATGAGAAGCTGCGCCACGACGCCTTTGAGGGAAGCGGCGAGCATGGTACGCACCTGACTCTGCTGGTCAGAGGGGAAGACGTCGATGATACGGTCAACAGTCTTGCGCGCGTTATTCGTGTGCAGCGTGCCAAAGACGAGTAGGCCGGTTTCCGCTGCGGTGAGGGCGAGGGAGATGGTCTCCAAGTCGCGCATTTCCCCCACGAGCACGATGTCTGCATCCTCGCGAAGTGCTGCGCGCAGGCCGTCGGCGAAAGACGGGGTCTGGATGGGCACTTCGCGCTGGGTGATGATGGATTTTTTGTTGCGATGGACGAATTCGATCGGCTCCTCGATGGTGATGATGTGGCGGCGGAAGTTGGTGTTGATGTAGTCGAGCAGGGCCGCGAGCGTGGTGGACTTTCCTGAGCCGGTGGGGCCAGTGACGAGGACGAGGCCACTGCGCATGTGGCCAAATTCTTTGACGACTGGAGGGATGCCGAGCTGTTCGAGGGAGGCGATTTTGGTGGGGATGATACGGAAAACGCAAGCGTAGCCGTGCTGCTGCTTCAGGTAGTTGCAGCGGAAGCGGTTATCGGCGTCCATTTCGTAGGCAAAGTCGAGATCGCCTTTTTCCACATAACGCTCCCAGGCTCGCGGCTCACAGATTTCACGCATCATGGTTTCCATGAGGTGCTTGTCGAGGATGTTGTCGGCGATGGGTTTGATGCTGCCGTGGACACGCACTTTGGGGGGCTGACCTTGACTGAGGTGAAGGTCTGAGCCGCCGAGCTCGATGAGCTGCTGGAAATATTGGTCGATGATGGGCATGGAGAGGTGTCTTTTCTCTGGATTGGGAGAGGAGGATCAGGACTCGAAAAACTTTTTCATCTGAATCTTGTCCTCAGCGCGGGACTCGCATTCTTCTCGGCTGATTTGGCCTGTGGCGTAGAGGTTGCGCAGGGCGTCGTCCATGGTGACCATGCCGACGCTTTTGCCTGTCTGCATGACGCCTGCGAGCATGAAGGTTTTTCCTTCGCGGATGCAGTTGCCGACGGCGGGGGTGTTGACGAGCACTTCGAGTGCCATGACGCGTCCGTTGCCGTCGATTTTCGGTACGAGCTGCTGGGAGAGGATGCCACGCAGAGACTCAGACACCATGATGCGGATCTGCTCGCGCTGATCGATGGGGAAGACGTCGAGCACTCGGTCGAGTGTGCGTGCAGCGCTACCAGTGTGCAGGGTGCCGAGCACGAGGTGTCCCGTTTCTGCCGCCGTGATGGCGAGCTGGATGGTCTCTAGGTCGCGCATTTCCCCCACCATGATGACGTCGGGGTCCTCGCGCAATGCACCGCGCAGCGCAGCTGCGAATGAGGCCGTGTGTGAATGCACTTCACGCTGATTCACATGGCAGCCTTTGGGCTCGATGATGTATTCGATCGGGTCTTCGAGTGTGATGATGTGGTCTTGGCGTTCGGCGTTGATGGAGTCAACAAGCGCGGCCAACGTGGTGGACTTACCGCAGCCTACCGGGCCAGTGACGAGGATGAGTCCGTTGTGAAAGCGAGTCAGCGGCTTGACGGTTTCCGGCAGGCCGATTTCTTCCACGGTTTTGATCTTCGTCTTGATCACTCGGAACACCATGTCGATGCCCAAGCGCTGCTGCACGACGGAGGCACGGAAGCGCCCATAACCTGGAGAGTAGGCGAAGTCCGCATCGCCGCGCGATTCCAACTGTTTGATCTGCTGCTCGCCGAGGAAGCCATAAGCGAGGCGCCGCGTGTCTTCCGGGGTCAGGATGGCTGCATTGTTCCAGATGGGTTGGAGATTTCCATAGCGCCTCCAAGTCGGCTGAGCACCGGTGGCGAGGTGCAGGTCGGAGGCATCATACTCCATGCAGAAACGCAGGTAGTCATCAACGGAGCCTAGGACTGGGAGAATGTCTTGCGGGGGAGGGGTGGAGTCGGACATGAAAGGTGTAGCGCTGACTAGACTGAGGTGCGGCTTGAAGCGTTCGGAGAAACTTGGCGTTGGCGGCGCAAATATGATTCAAAGAGACTGGAGGCGTAACCCATCGCGCTCTTTCGTGCGAGTGCGATGACTGGGCCGATGAGGAGTGCGCGCAGGCTGCGGCTTCTATTCGACGAGGTAGATTTTGTGGACGCGCCGTTCTGCGCAGATGAAGAAGCCCAGGCAAAACGGACTAAGGCCAGTCCGGCGAGGGCGGTGCCGCCGATCCAGAGTGCGGTATGCCTTTCAAAACTGCGCGCGAGTACGGCACGTGGACTCCATTCAGTCACGGCTAGCGCGGTATGGCGCGCGAGAGACGCACGTGCGTCCTCGATATCGCGCAATGCCTGTTGCTTTGGCGTTAGGGGTTCTGGGGACGAGCGAGCCATTCGCGATCGCGGCGAAATTGTTGGAAGGTTTCCTCAAAGAGGCGCAGAGAGCGCAGGCGCGCTTTCAAAGAAGCGAGGAACAAGACTCCGAGTACGAGGTGGATGCCTGCGCCGGCGAAAGCCACCCGAGTCCAGTGCCAACCGCTGGCCTGTGCAATGATCCATACCAGAGCCGGTGCAGCAAGTAACCAGCCGATGATGAACGAGGCTAGTGTTAACATGAAGCTTCCGGCAAGGCTCGCCAAACGGCTGCCTGCCTCCTGGCTTTCAATGTGGAGCAGTCGCCCCCGTGCCTCTGCATATAATGCGAGAGAGCGCAGCATCTCGGATGCGCTGGCGTGTTCCTCGGATTCTGGCGGCGTGCCTGAATTCATCGGCGGTTTCCCCTTGATGGGGTACATAAATCAACGGCGTAGGATGCTGCCGACGATGAAGCCAACGCCGAATGCAGTGAGGAGGGCCTGAAGTGGCTTTTCACGAGCGAACTTCTCCGCCTCAGCCCGCAAGTCTGCGTAGCGTTCCCGTGCTTCGGCAAAGGTGTGATCGGCAAATGCCCCCGCTTTTTCTCTGATGTCTGCGGCTGTCTGCTCTGCGGAACTGCGGAACTGTTGTGCACGGGCCTCCGCTGCGCTGCGGAACTCAGTTGCCTTTTGTGCTGCGGCTGCACGCAGCTCCTCAGCGGCCTTGAGCGCGCTGGCTTTGGCAGCCTGAAAGGGATCGTGTGGCGTGGCTGCGTCAAAGGTGCTGCCTGCGATGGGATTGTCAGTCATGGGACAGGATGAATTTGAGGGGAGGCGGGGTCAATGCATGCCGCACTGACACGCCGGAAATAACAACAAGTCGCCACAATGGCGAGAGGAAAAACACTGTGGCTAGCGAGTCTGGCGCGCGGCTTTGGGGCGTTGTGATGAGTGCCTGCGCCGCGCGAGCAACAGGGAGCTTTGCAAATGAGCATTTTTCTGTCGCAAGGAGGCGATTTCAGCGCGCGCGGAATTCAGATCGCTTTCAAGAGCCTGGAGGCGCAGTGTTTCGAGTGCAGGAAGCGCAGGGAGAGTCGGAGCGGCGGGTGTGATGGAGGGGGGGGTGACCTGAGTCGGGTGAGTCTGCCGCGGTTTCTCCGTGTTGAGTTTTCTGGTTTGCGGAGCCTTCAGCATTTCCTCCAGCAAGCTGTCGAGTTGCTGTTGCACCCGGAGGTTGCCTGCCTCGGATTGTTGGAGGCGGGCGTTGAAATCAGTGCGGAGGGTGTCGAGGTGTCGGCGCATGCCTTCGCGCCATGATTCAGCCTCGCGTAGGCGAGTCTCTACTTCCTGTCGCTGCTCACTTTCGGCACGTTCCAAGCGATCGATCTCTCGCGACATGCGCCGGTTGTCACGAGCGACTTGGATGATACGGAAAATGGAGCAGAGGAGCAGAAACCCGACGACTGCCAGAAGTATCTGCAAGGACGATGCGTCGAGGGAGAGGCTGTACATGGCGATTCTATGCAACGGCCAGTGGGTCAAATCAATCAAGGGGGCAGTCCTTCGCTTCGGCGAAATTTCAAGATGCTACACGGTTTGAGAAAGGATTACACAATGGCGGGGAGGGGAGACATGCCATTTTGTTGAGGCGCTGCGGGCGCAGGCGAGGCGGCAGGAGGCTGGGAGGCCGCTTCACTCTCCGTGGTCGTAAGACTCGTAGGAGGTTGGGGCCGTGTGAGTGCCCACTGGCGGCTTACGATGTCTTGGCATCGGCGTTCAGATTCGACAATGCGGTTGGAAAACTCTGTGCGGAACGTGTCTTGCAGATGCTGGAGGGCACCACGCCAAGCGGCGTCGTCATTGCGCAAGGCATGGATTTGTTCTTGTCCGACACGCACGCGTTGGTCCATGCGCGTGAAGTTGTCACGCAGGCGAGTATTTGCGCGTACGAGGAAAATGATGCGGAGGATTGTGAGTAGGAGGAGTCCACCTGCAATCCACAGACAGAGTTTGAGAGTGGGGACTTCGAGAAAAAACTGCGGCAGGTGGCTCATAGGTGGTGAAGTGTGAGGCGTCACCGCACGCAAATCAATCCTGCCGTTGGTTGCGGCGTTGTTTCTTCCCATTTTTTTTCACAACGGGAGCTTTCCAGGCCCCCAGCGGTAGTACCTGACTGCGTGCAGCCCAAGCATCCCACAAGGCGGCCATCTCTCGGACTCGCGCGGGGTCGGTGCTGCTGAGGTCGTGCTGCTCCGCGCGATCTTTTTCGAGGTGATAAAGCTCCCAGGGCTGGTCGGCTTTGGCGACTATTTTCCAGGGTCCCATGCGGACGGCGCGGTTGCCCTCATGCTCCCAGAAAATGGGGTGTGGCGCGATCACTTTGCCTTGAAAAGCTGGCAGCAGACTCGTGCCCTCCATGGGTTGGATGGGACGGCCTCGATACTGCGCGGGGTATCCAGCTTGGGCGGCATCAACACAGGTGGCCATGATGTCGATGAGGTGGCCGTAGGATGGGAGAATCTTCCCGTGCTGTGCAGCGGGAATGCCCGCAGGCCAGTGGGCGATGAGGGGAGTGGAGATGCCTCCTTCATGGACAAAGTGTTTGTATTCCCGATGAGGAGTGTTCGACACATTTGCCCAAGCCTCTCCGTAGGCGATATAGCTTTCTGGCTCGCCCGGTGGGATGCCGTAACCTTGTTGCACGGCGCGGCCATCGCGCATTTGCTTTGGAATGACATCGAGGCGGATGGCTTCTTGAGCGATGCGGGGGTAGCTTTTGGCGGTTGTGTCTGACGTTGAGCGGCGTCTGCCTATCGGTTCCTGGCAGCCGCCGTTGTCTTGAAGGAAGATAATGAGGGTATTTTCCAAAAGGCGCATCCGCTCCAAGGCCGCCATTACGCGGCCGATGCCTTGATCCATGCGATCGACCATCGCGGCATAGACTTCCATGCAGCGCGCCTCCCACGCTTTATCATCCACGAGGCTCCAATCTCCCACCGTGGGAGACACGGGGGCATCCGCTGCGAGGATGCCTAGTTTTTTCATGCGCTGTATGCGTGCCTTTCGCACTGCATCATATCCGGCATCGTAACGGCCACGGTACTTGGCCACATCCTCTTTGAGAGCGTGCAGAGGCCAGTGTGCGGCGGTGTAGGCGAGATAGAGAAAAAAGGGCGAGTCTTTATGAGCCAGCGCGTGTTCGTTGATGTCGCGCACGGCATGATCTGTGAGCGCATCCGTGTAGTAATAGTTTTCCGGTCGGTATTCGGGATCGGCGAATGGAGAGATCATGGTGTCATCCCTCGTCAGGGTGCCTGGGTCGTAAAAACTGCCTGCGCCGGTGATGGTGCCGTAAAAACGCTCAAATCCGCGATGCAGCGGCCAGTTCGTTTTCGGCCCTTCGGGTTTAGCGTGCCGCGTTACATGCCATTTGCCCACGGCATAGGTATGGTAGCCTGCGGCTTTCAGCACTTCGGCCAGCGTGACACAGCGATCGCTCAGGTCGCCTCGGTAGCCAGCGAACCCACGATCTTCCATCATGTGACCGATGCCTGCTTGGTGCGGATAAAGGCCGGTGAGCAGGGATGCTCGGGTCGGGCAGCATCTACCGGCATTGTAGAACTGAGCCAGCCTCACCCCTTGGGTGGCGAGTCGGTCGAGATTCGGTGTGTGAATTTCACTGCCGTAGCAGCCAATGTCAGAGAACCCCATGTCATCTGAAAGGATGAGAACGATGTTTGGGCGTGCGGCTAGGAGTGGGGAAACCCAGACAAAAGACGCCAAGGTCAGCAGGCGGAGGGAGGTGGGGAGGTGAAGCATCGCAAGCGAAACGTGCCGCCCTAGTCGATCTCGCACGTTTGTGGTTTTGCCTGTGTGCTGGCGACTCGCGCCTTAGGAGCAAGAGGGCCTTGTTGGAATGTGCCTGTGAACAACAGATCAGTTCGTAGAGATTCCTGAGAGGTTGGTGAGCTACTTCAATCTTGAGTATTGAAAATGAGATGTTCTTGTCGGGGATTACGGCGGGTAAGTGAGGAGGCTGCGATGAGAAAACCGGAACCAAGGGCAAGTCGCTTTGCTTAGGAGGCATAGTCGGCGATGTTCTTTGGACATTTCGGCGAAAGCGAAGCGTATTCTGAATAAAATATATTTCAGAATAAACGTATTTAATAAATTGAAAAACAGTGAATTGAAGTTCTAAATACTTGAGAAATCGTTGCTTGATGAGTCCGGGTGGAAGAAACCGTGCATGAGCGCAGAACGCCACGCTAAAACAGGGGAGAGTGGAGGAGTTCCACAGTTCAATTTCAAGCGTTCCATAGCATCAAGCTTGCCCGTGGGAGGCATGAAAGCAGAATCATTTCTCTACACTGGAGTGAGAAATGAATCACCTTTGAGAGTCTGCAAAGGTTGTGAATAACCTGTCAAAAACTATCGAAGTCGAAGGGAAAAACTGCGAACAAGATGGTTCCTTGCTGAGTGAGTTTAACCGACCTCTGCGGTTGCTTCGCGACATCTCGCCTCGGCCTTCCGATGACACACGTGGACATCGACTGGGGGGCGATGTCAGCCATTGTGAGTCCACACCCTCTTTCTACTCCCGCTATTCCCCTCTCGGTGTCCTTTTTAATGAGGCACTGCGGAATGCAACATGTGACATCTTTATCATTGTCACTCATCGGCGGTCATGATAGAACCCCTCGCTCTCGTGAAAAATCCTCGCTTCACAGCTCTCGCATTCATTTTCCTGGCCATGACGAGTGTCCAGGCGGAAGAGCCTATGCTGCCGCAGGCCTTATCACCCAATGCTGGATTCAGCACAGGAGGCGCGCATGGTTTCCTGAAGCCATCAAAGTCCATCAGGCCGCCAACACTGACAGCTACGCCTTCGGCACCTGTTTCCATTGTGCAGTCTCCTACGGCTGAAACGCGATTGCGGCGTTTGGTCGTCGTTTCTGGAGACATGACGCCGGCGGCGATCCGCGAGGCGATCATTGCCTGTGGCCAATCCCGCACCCCTGTGACCACGGTGGGTGGGGTGAATGCTCCCGCGCCGGTTTTGACAGATTTGGCCGGTCTCTTCGGCTCCACGGTGACTGAGGCCACGCAAAAACAAGTGCTGGAAACAGTGCGCAAAGGCATGGGTGCTGCATCAAAGCCGCTCAAGCGTGCGGAGATTGTCGGCTGGGTGCCCAGTGAAGGCGTCATGGCAGTGGCCGTGTATCCTGAGAGCTAAACGCTTTTCATGATGCCCGGCATGGAATCATCCGCAGTCCCGCGCGTGCTGCTCGCTGAGGAGAGTCTGCCATTTCGTCGAGTGATCCGCGAGGCGCTCATGGCCTTTCGCGTCTGCGAGGTCGATGATGCTCCCAGTGGCGAGCGGGCCTTTGAGATGGCATTGCGCCGGGAGTATGCGCTTTTTTTATTCTCGCTGCCGCTTCCTGATCTGGCTGGAGATTTGCTCGATCGACTGCTTTGCACCGCCTATCCGCTGGCGCATCGCGGTGCGCATGCGGCTCCTCCGATCATCTACCTCATCCGTTCGGTGGATGTGATGCGCTTTGAGGAATTGAAGCGCGATGCGCGGGTGCGTGGCAGTATGCCACTGCCGCCCAAGCTCGATGTGTTGCTCGCATTGACTGCGAGTATCCTCCCGCCACGCTCAAACCCAGCCATTCCTCCTCATGTTTCCTGATCCTGCGCGGCGAGGTGTGAAAATCTGCGGGATCACGCGTGCAGCGCAGGCGGAGGAAATCTTTGCCCTCGGTGCGGACGCGGTCGGCATCAACCTCTGGCCGCGCTCAAAGCGTCACATGCCACTGTCGATGGCTGAAAGCTCTTTGGCTGAAGTGGCGGCGCGGCGCGTGCTCGTGGCGGTGCTGGTGAATGCAGATGTCGAATTGATCCATGCGGCGGTCGGTAGCGGTCTTTTTCAAGCCCTCCAGCTTCATGGAGATGAAACGCCACACGAAGTCGAACGCGTCATGAATCTCGGCGCGGACGTCATCAAGGCACTGCAAGTGAGGGACGCTGCTTCGCTGGCACAAATCGGCGAATTTCCCTGCCAAGCGATCCTGCTCGACGCCTACAATCCTGGCACCTACGGCGGCGGCGGTCACGCATTCCCGTGGGAGCTGGCGGTGCGTGCGCAGGAGATGTTTCCTGAAAAACACATCCTGCTCTCAGGCGGCCTGAATGCGGATAATGTTCGCCAAGCGGTGCAGCAGACGCGCCCTGTTGCGGTCGATGTCGCCAGTGGTGTCGAGTCAGCCCCTGGAGTGAAGGATTTGACCCAGGTCGCGCGCTTCATTGCCGAGGCACGGGCAGGCTGGGCGTGTTAGTTCGGCCACGCAGGATGCGTTTTGCTGGTATGAATCCGGTCGAACAGCAAATCCTACTCAAGCGTCGTGAATTGCTGGCCACCAGTGCCAACGGCCTCGGTGCGATGGCTCTCGGAGCATTGCTGGCAGAGGACGGACTCATTTCACACGCATCGGCCATGGAGGCTGATCCTCTGAGGCCAAAAGCACCGCACTTTCCGGCCAAGGCAAAGAACTGCATCTTCATCTTCTTTGAGGGCGGGCCGAGTCAGATGGATTTGTTCGATCCCAAACCGAAGCTCAACGAGCTGAACGGTCAGGCACTGCCGGAGAGCATGACAAAGAATGTGCGCTTTGCCTTCATTCGCAAAGAGACCGCCCGGCTGATGGGCAGCCCGCGCAAGTTTGCAAAGCACGGGCAGTGCGGCATGGACTTTAGCGATCTGCTCCCGCACATGGCAAGGCATGCGGACGACTGGCTCATGATCCGCAGCTTGCACACGGATCAGTTCAATCATCATCCTGGCCAGCTCGTGCTGCACTGCGGGCGCGCGCAGTTCGGACTGCCGACGATTGGCTCCTGGCTCAATTACGGACTCGGCAGCATGTCGCGCAATCTCCCCGGCTATGTCGTGCTCAGCGCAGGGCGTGGCACCAGCGGAGGAGCCTCGCTGTGGCAGAGCGGCTTTTTGCCGAGCACCTATGCGGGCGTGTTGTTTCGCAATCAGGGAGAGCCGGTTTTGAATCTGAAAAATCCGCCCGGCATTCCCATGAGCCTCCAGCGCAAAGGGTTGGATGCGCTGATGGAACTCAATCAGAGTCGCTACGAGCATCTGCGCGATCCAGAGATCGCCAGCCGCATTGCCGCCTACGAACTGGCCTTTCGCATGCAGACTGCCGCTCCCGAATTGATCGATCTCAGCGGTGAGTCCGAGCGCACGCTCGAAATGTATGGTGTGAATCGCAAAGACCCTCCAATCAAAGCCTCCCGCGCCGGTGGGCCTGGGCAGTATCACGCCTTTGCCAAGAATTGCCTGCTCGCGCGTCGCCTCGTGGAGCGCGGTGTGCGTTATGTGAGCCTCATGCACGCGAGTTGGGATCATCACAGTAATCTCGATCACGAGCTGGCCTTCAACGCGGGCATGGCCGATCAACCCATCGCCGCATTGCTTGCCGATTTGAAACAGCGCGGACTCTTGGATGAAACGATGGTCATCTGGGGCAGTGAATTTGGCCGTACGCCGTTGGGGGAAAATCGCGGAGGCAACCCGAACGCCACCGGGCGCGATCATCATCCCTTCGCCTTTACCATGCTCGCGGCAGGAGGTGGGATCAAAGGCGGGCAGACTTATGGTGAGACCGATGAGATCGGTTGGAGCATCGTACGCGATCCAGTCGATCTGCACGACTTCCACGCCACGATGCTGCAGCAGTTCGGCTTTGACCACCTGCGTCTCACGCATCGCTTCCAAGGCCGTGATTTTCGTCTAACCGATGTTTCAGGGCGCGTGATGAAGGAGTGGATTTGATCTGCGCAGCAGCTAAGGATGCGCGTTATGCAGCCCTCACCCTCTCGTCTCCGCATCTCCGCTCTCATGGGTTTTCTCTCCATCGCACTCGGCGCGTCAGGTGCGCATGGCAGCGTACATGACAAACTCGTCGCCACGGGGCAGCTCGCGCATTGGCAGACAGCCGTGCAGTATCATCTGCCGCATGCGGTGCTGTTGTTGGTGCTGGCCTTGTTGGCGGGTCAGAACGGTCGATTGCAGAAGGCGTGGTATCTGTTTCTCACGGGCATTCTGCTCTTTAGTGGATCGCTGTATGTGCTCGCCTACACTGGCGTCAAATGGCTCGGAGCGGTGACCCCTTTTGGCGGGCTGAGTTTCATGCTGGGCTGGGTGCTCATCGCCCTGTCGGCGAAAGCAAAACAGGTCGAGTGAATCAATCTCTGCAGAGCATGAAAAACCCGTTGCGTCAGCATTGAAGCATGCTCCAATAGCGGCCCTTCAAGTCAGAGGCTCGGTAGCTCAGTCGGTAGAGCAGGGGATTGAAAATCCCCGTGTCGGCGGTTCGATTCCGTCCCGAGCCACCTCCTTGTTTGTCGAGTTGATGGTTAAGGAGCTCAGCGCACAGCACTTCTTTTTGTGTCCTCTGTCCTAGGATCGATCCAAACAAAAGGGGCATTCGCGGAGGCCATCATTCCTAGGCGATGAATCTTTTTCGCCGGAATGGGGTAATGAACCCGCGCGCCAACCGATAGCGCGAGACGTGCGAGCCTATTTGAGGGCCCCATACTTTGAGTATCCAGAGGTGCCCTCTATTCTGCGATCCTCAATAAGAGACATCGACAGCTTCATAAGCTTCACCTCCCCACTAGGGCCGGTTCAGGATATTCGAAGGTTTTGCCTTCGTAATTGCGCAGGAGGATGCGTTGTTCGTCGCGGAGTAGGACGTAGTCTGGATTGACGGGAATTTTGCCGCCGCCGCCGGGGCCGTCGATGACGAACTGCGGGATCGCATAGCCGGTGGTGTGCCCACGGAGCTGCTCGATGATTTCAATGCCGTCCATCACGCTGGTGCGCAGGTGAGAGCTGCCTTTGATCAGGTCGCACTGATACAGATAGTAGGGGCGCACGCGGCACATGAGCAGCTTTTGCACGAGGCTTTTCATCACGGGCGCGCTGTCGTTCACGCCGCGCAGGAGTACGCTTTGGTTGCCAAGTGGCACGCCATGATTCGCCAGGAGGGCGAGTGCACCGCGCACTTCCGTGGTCAGCTCGCGCGGATGATTGGTGTGGATGCTCATCCATAGCGGATGGTGTTTTTGCAGCATGCGGCAAAGCTCTAGCGTGATGCGCTGGGGGACGAAAATGGGTACGCGGGTGCCGATGCGGATGAATTCGATGTGTGGGATGGCGCGCAGACGGGTGAGGAGCGCGTCGAGCTTGGCATCGGAGAAGAGTAGGGGATCGCCACCGGAGAGGAGCACGTCGCGCACCTCGGTGTGGCGTTCCAGATAACGGAAAACGGCATCGAATTCCGTGTGTAGCTCCTGCTCTCCCACACCGGAGACCACGCGACTGCGTGTGCAGTAGCGGCAGTAGCTGGCGCAGCGGTCGGTAACGAGGAAGAGCACGCGGTCTGGATAGCGATGCACCAGGCCTGGCACGGGCATGTGGCTGTCTTCGCCGCAGGGATCGGCCATTTCATCGGGATCGTCCCAGGTTTCTTCTATGCGTGGGATGACCTGACGGCGGATGGGGCACTGCGGGTCGTTGGGGTCGATGAGGTTGAAATAATGCGGTGTGATGGCCATCGCCAGTTTGCTGCCGGAGAGCAGGACGCCTGCGCGTTCTTCATCGGTGAGCTGGAGGCGTTCTTCGAGTGAGGCCAGGGTGGTGATCCTGTTCCTGAGTTGCCACGCAGGGCTGGCCCATTCAGAAGAAGGGATGTTTTGACCTGACCAAAAGCCTGGGGCGTGGGAGCGGAACTCTTTCTCAGGCAGCGGGGTGGGGGCGTGCATGTGCTGCGGTTCGGTGGGCGGCGCGGAGGTTAGGCGCGGGGCGGTTGGGATGTCAACGAGGGAGCGTCGAAAGCTGGTGCGTTGCACCTCGCGCGGGGTGCGCTAGCCTGAGGCGATGTTGATGCTTTTGCGCGAAATGCTGCACTCTCCGGCGCTGGAAATCCTCCAGATCCTGAAGTGTTCTACGGGTATGCCCGTGCGCGAATTGAGCAGAGCGATGCGGATGAGCTATATGGGGGTGAAACAGCATTGCGTGGAGTTGGAGAAAGCAGGTTTCCTTGATACGTGGCGCAGGCCAAAAGGGGCGGGGCGACCTGAAAAATTGTACCGCTTGACCTCGAAGTCGGATGCGTTGTTCGGCACCGGCACGGCGGAGTTGGTGCTCGATTTGTTGGCGACTGCGGAGCGCGTGTTTGGGGAGACGGCTCCGTCAAAGCTGCTCTACGCCTGTTTTCAGGAGAAAACGGATCAGTTCGCGGCGAAGATGGCAAAGGCGACGACGCTGGAAGATCGGGCGCGGCAGTTGGCTCGGTTGCGCAGTGCGGATGGCTGCCTCAGTGAGTGCGAGATCGACAGCCAGGGGCAGTTTTGCATCGTGGAGCATCATCTTCCACTGAGGTCTGTGGCAGAGAAGTACAAAATCGTCGATGAGCTGGAGTGTGGAATGATCGGGCGTCTGCTTGGCTGCGAGGTGAGACGTTCGGTGGAAGAAGTGTCCGGGCTGGTGCGTGTTACCTTTCACATCAAGTCGAACGAGCATAGAGCAACATGACAGCAGGGAACGCAGGCAGGACATCAGCATGGGTGAGAATCGTGATGGCAGGGGGCGCAGCCGTACTGGCCTCGTGCATGGGGAGTGTGGCGCCGCTTCGCCCCGCATGGCAGCAGGACGCAAATCTGTTTCACCAGGGATTTCCTGCGCGTTTAGCCCAAACGAGTGCGACGCCTCATCTGGTGGTGCGCGCGGTGTATGCCGATCCTTCGCGCATTCATCGACTCATCGAACGCCAAGGGGACGTGCCCGACGTGCAGCACGGGATGGCCCGCATGGGGGATGGTACGCTCGACGTGGGTTTTCAAGACGCGGCGAGCGGGCAGTGGCTCGACACGACTCTCTGCGGTGGCGTGTTGTTTGTCACAGGTCTGCCCAATCAGGCCTACCGCATTGTTTTAAAAAATCGCACGCCGATGCCGCTGGCGATGCGGGTTGGTGTGGATGGACGCGACATGCAGACAGGCGCAGCCGCCAGCCTCAAACGCGGGGAGATACGCCTCGCTGCAAAAGAGAAGCTTGTTCTCGACCGTGCTGCGAGGGGGGCCTTGTTGTTTAAATCTGTGAAAAATGACTCAGCACTCTTCGATGTGAGTCCGCAGGGGCGCACGGGCTTGGTGCAGATCGCCGTATTTCTGGCCTCGGAGGCTCCGAGTATCGGACCTGAGAAGTTGCGCCCTGATCAAGTCGTGCCGCTAGGTTTATTCCCGGTAGGGGTGCCTGAGCAGTACCGCTGAGTTCTGCTTGGTGCTTGTGCGGATTCCGCATTCGGCTAGCCTCACGGTATTGATGTTCCGTTTTTTGGGTCGCCTGCTATTCCTTGCATGTGCCAGCTTCGTGCTGGCAGGGGCACTCTATTTGAACACGTCCTCCTTTCAGAAGCGCTGGCACGGCTTTGTTACGGGCGAGTTGGCGCAGCATGGAGTTCATCTGGAGTTTGAGCGCCTTGTGATCAATCCATTCAGCGGCCTCGTCGCTCGGGGGGTGCGTGTTTATAATGAGGAGGCTAGGCGGCATCTCGTCGCCGCCGTGGATCGCCTCAATCTCGATGTGGATATCGGTGCCTTGCTTGGCGGGAAGATCGAGATTGGAGCGCTCGAGTTGATGCACACGCATCTTGCGTTGCCGGTCGATCCAGAGCGCCCGGATTTGACGGTCATCGAGATCAAAGACATCAGCGCGCGAGCACTCTTGGCGGGAAAACGCCTCGATATCCGCCAAGCTGAAGGTTTGCTGGCGGGTGGCTTGCGCGTTTCGGTGACGGGATCATTGGAGCTGCCGGAGTCAGACACCGGCTCAAAAAGCACACCGAGTGCGATGGAGCGTCTCAAAATCATTCGCGAGCATCGAGAGCAGATTCAGAAGGGGTTGGACTGGCTTGGGCGCTTTCGTGCTCCGAGGCCGCCAAGCCTACAGGTGGAGGTGGATGGATCGCTGAGCCATCCCAACGAGATCACTGCGCAGCTTACATTCCTCGCAGACGGCCTCGTGTTTGAAGAGTATGAGTGGAAAGAACTCGTCGCAGAAGCGGAATACGACGGTGGTTTCATCGACTTGAAGCGTCTGCATTTGCGCGATCATCTCGGCACGCTTGATGCCAACGCCACTTGGCGCATGGGTGCGGAGCAGGTGCGCTTTCGCCTCTCCTCCAGTGCGGATTTGCCGGGGCTGGCGCGTGCATTTTTTGACAGTGAGCATCTGCGGGAGGTGGTCTTCTACGAGGCTCCTCGACTTGCGCTGGAAGGGAAACTTTTTTTGGGAAAGAGCAAGGCGGATGGCTTCTTGCCCGCTGAAGTGACGGGCCGACTCGAGTGTGGGCGCTTTGGGAGTCGTGGTGAGATTTTTGATGCGTTGAGCCTGAATCTGGGAGCCACGCCGGATGGCATCATCGTGCGCGACGCGCACTTGCGGCACAAGACGGGCAGCCTTTCCCTCGATGTGATGAATCACCGGGAGCAGGGGTTCAGATACGACCTCCTTCTGCGCATGGATCCGAATGTGTTCCTGCCCTTTGTGTCGCTGCCAAAGACGCGTGAAATCATCCAGCGTTTTGGATTTAACGAAAGTTCGTTCATCGACGTTCATCTTTCCTGTGCCGGGCCTTCCACGCACCTTCACGAGTGCCCGGCTTCGGGGCATGGCGTCCTGCGGAATTTCAGTTACAAAGGCGTGCCATTTAATTACGTGGAGTTGGATCTCGCTCTACTGGGAGACATTCAGAACTACTTCAATGTCCGCATTCTCAGGGAAGATGGCCCCGCTTCAGCAGACTTCGTTTTCGTCAACGATGATGACAATGCCAAATGGCTGCGACTCATCAATGTGCATGCCGAGGCGGACGCTGTGGGCATCCTGCGCGCTTTCTCGCCCAAAGTCGCAGATCGTGTGGCACGCTATCGCTTTTCTTCAGGCACGGAGGTGACGGTGAATGGCACCATCGGCTATCGGGGGAATCCGCAATGCAACGATTATCGTGTTGAGTTCAAAAACTCAGATGGCAGCGCGCATTATGTGCTGTGGGATGAAGATTACACGGTGGGTGCGCCTCACGGCGAGGTGAGCATTCTCAATGAGATGCTGAAATTTGATGTGAGAGGTCGTCTTTTTGGCGAGTCTCTGCATGCCAAAGGCTCGGTGGATCTGGCACCAGAAGTCGATGACTACGAGGTCAGTGTTCAGGCAGGGCGCTTCCCGTACGGCGTCTTTGGCAAGAAGCTTCCTTTCGGAGATGTGAACGCGGAGGTGCGCAGCCGCGCGGAGAGTACGCGTTTCGACATCTCGGCAGACGTGCTCGGTGGAGGCATGACTTTGAAAGGCGTGCTCGATGAGAGTCGCCGCCCCAATCCTTATCAGGGAGAATTGCGCCTCAATGCGATCAGCTACCGGAAATTTGCACAGGTCTATTCACCGGGGAACGAGAGTGAGGGAGACATCACGGGACATTTCAAATTCACCGGGCGCATGAATGACTGGCGCGCGCTGAAGGGAGGAGGAGCCTTGTACATCCTCAATGGCAACTTGCTCGCCCTTCCGGTGCTTGGGCCGCTCACGCCAGTTATTGGGGCCATCCTGCCTTCACCGATCAAAGGCTACAACGTCGCCAAAGAAGCCCGCTGCACGTATGATGTCGCAGATGGTTTCATCGTCACCAAGGATGTCGAAGCACTGACCAGCGCCTTCCGCATCGCGGCTGCGGGTAACATCGACTTCATCCGCGACGATATCGACTTCAATGCAGAAGTCAGTGTGCGCGGGCTCACCGGCTTGGTGCTTTTCCCCATCACCAAACTCTTTGCCTATAAAGGCTCAGGAACGGTGGCTGACGCACAGTGGTCTCCGCGCATCTTTGGCGGTGGAAACAAAGATGAGCGCCAGCCTCCTTCAGAGATGGAACTGCGCGAAGCCGAGAAAATCCGTGGAAATTCAGTCCGATCGAATGGCGAAAGCAGCCAGCCCAAGCGGAGGCCGCTCTTTGGAAACTGAGCGCGCCGAGATCGTCTGGCGCGCTCTACGATCCGATGCCTGATGCTCAGTTTCTGAGTTACGGTGCCTTCGCAAAGGCTTCGTAGGCTTCGGCGACCTTACCTTCCTTTTCATCTCCTGAGTGAAAGAAGAAGAGATGGCGTAGCATGGTGTGTTCGCCTTCTTTCAGTTCATAGGCCCCATCCGGTGCCTGGGGGTCAAGCGAATGAGTGCCAAAGGGATTTGCCGTGAAAAGTCCGTAGGTGCGGACATGCCACGGCGTCGGGAAACGGAAACTCGTGGGGTGATTGAACATGGCAACGCCGACGTGCTCGCCATCGACGATGCCGTGGTAATCGCACCACTTTGCGCGTTTGCCCCACGCGTCTGCATCCGTTTGCCCTTCGCTGTTGATGATGTGACCGCTGCCCTTCACGCCTTTGCCGGCTTCGACCGCCATCGCCGTAGGAACGCGAATGCTGAGGCCGGCGTCCTTCTTGTCTTCAAAGTGCGCTGTTCCACCCGAAGCGGTGAGAATCTGTTTCAACTCGATGCTGCGCGTGTTTTTCTCCGTGCGGAAAATCATCGTGCGCTCCTCCTCCAGATATTTTTTTCCGGCAGCATCGAGGTAGTCGATGATGGAGACGATCACGGCAGAGTCGGGGCGCGCTTCCAGGGTTTTGTAGGAGCGGTGTTTCTCACTGCCGACTTTGCTTAAACGACCTGCATATTTGGCACTCTCACCAAAGGTGGCGTGCTCCGCCCAGGATTCCACGCCGTTGATGCCTTCATGACCAAAGCAGATGCCACGGTGGTGCGGATGGTCATGCTGCTCGCCTTCGACCGTCTTCATCGGATAGTTGCGCGTCATCTGCTTGCCGGTGGGGCCGAACACTGGCGCGAGGTAGGGCTTGTTCGCCTGATCCACGACGTATTCGGCAAAAAGTTTGCCATCGACTTTTACCACTGCGCCGCCTGTCGCGGTTTTTTCGACGGTGAATTCGGCAGCAACAGCAGGGAGTGCCAGGGTGAGTGTGGCAGCGAGGAGGGAGGTCAGTTTCATGTTGGGTGTGATGGAACGTGGCAGAAGTGGCAGTGCTTTCGCGGGCGATCAATCCCAACCCGCGAAGAATTGAAGGGCGTTGCGTGCGGTGTCACGGGCGATTTGCGCGATGGGTTCGCCGCGCAAGTCAGCGATGGCGCGTGCCGTGTCGGCGACGAAAGCTGGTTCACAGCGTTTTCCACGGTGGGGAACCGGAGCGAGGTAGGGGGCATCCGTTTCGATCATGTAGCTGTCCGCAGGCACTGAACGAGCTGTTTCTGCGATGATGCCTGCATTTTTAAAACTCACAATGCCAGTGAAGGAAATCAAATGTCCTTGTTCCAGCAGAGGCTGCGCCTGTGCCAGGGTGCCAGTGTAGCAGTGGAAAACACCGCGCAATCGCCCGCTGAAAGGCCGAACGTGCGCAGTGAGATCGTCCCAGCTTTCGCGATTGTGCAGGATCACATTCAGTTTCAACTCGGCGGCGAGTTCGAGCTGTGCGGTGAGAACATGGGACTGATGCGCCCGCCATTCTGCAAGGGTAAAACCCTCTGGTGGCGCATGAAAATAATCCAATCCCATTTCGCCAAGGGCGCAGACTTTGGGATGCTTTGCCAGCTCTCGCAGTTCGTCGATCCATGCGTGGCCGCTGACGGAATCCGCATCGCAAGGGTGGACGCCGACGGCAACACGTACATCCGATTCGCGTTCGACGAGGCTGAGCAGCTTGCGCGAGTGATCGAGGTCTGTCGCCGGGGCGACCATGCGCGTGACTCCTGCCGCTCTGGCACGTTCGAGCACGGCGGCGAGATCGGCGTCGAATTGCTTGCTACCTAGGTGAGTGTGCGTGTCGAAGAACATGCGCTGCGAAATCGCATCTCTGTCTGCGGAGTCAAGCTCTGTGAAATACACTCTTCCGATCCGCGCACAGAAGTGGTAAATCGGTGGCATGTACCGCCGCTTGCATTGCCTCATTGCTGCCATGGCCTTGCCCACTGTTTTGGCCGCGACAGAGGGATATTTTGGCATTCACGTCATTGATGAGTCCACGGGCCGTGGCGTACCTTTGATGACACTCAAAACGACGAATCAAGTCGCACTTACGACTGATAGTGCTGGCTGGATCGCTTTCAATGAGCCGGGGCTGATGGGCCGTGTGGTGTACTTTAGCGTTGAGGGGCCAGGCTATGCGCTGCCCAAAGACGGCTTTGGCTTTGCAGGCGTACGGCTGACGCCTGAAGCGGGCAAAACCGCGGAGGTGAAAGTCCTGCGCACCAACGTGGCGGAACGTCTGTGCCGACTGACCGGCCAGGGAATCTATCGTGATAGCACGTTGTTGGGAAGAGAGGTTCCGCTGCCGCGTCCGAACCTATTCGCCGACGTGATGGGGCAGGATTCCGTGCAGGTTTCGCCGTGGAAGGGGCGCTACTTCTGGATCTTCGGCGACACGACACGCGCGAATTACCCGCTGGGAAACTTTCATGCCACCGCTGCTTGGAGCGATCCACCGGAGCGAGGGGGGCTGGAGCCTGAGCAGGGGATTCACTTTGAGTACGTGACCGATGACAACGGCGCCGTGGCGCAAATGCTGCCGATGGATGAGCCGGGTGCCGTGTGGCTCTTTGGCATGTGCGCTGTAATGGATGGTCAGAATAAAGAACACCTCGTGGCGCACTACTCGCGCTGGCGTGAGCTTGGCAAAAGGCTGGAACACGGGCTCGCGGAGCTGGATGAAGATACGGGGCGTTTTCGCCGCATCGCCGTGTTGGGGGATGAGTTTGCTTGGCAGCATCCACGCCACAGCGCGGTGCGTGTGAAGGGGGCGGAGGGTGACTGGATATATTTCTCCACGCCTTTCTGTCAGACGCGTGTGCGAGCGGACTATGATGCGATCCAGAACACCTCAGCGTACGAAGCACTAAGTTGGTCTGCCGAAGATGAGGACTATGTGTGGCAAACAGTACACAAGCCCACTTCGCAGAAGGATGAGGAAAAACTCATCGCAGAAAAAAAGATGCCTGCGGGCAAGGCGCGCATGCACGTGGTGGACGCGCAAAGTGGTCAGGCGATCCACTTGCATGCGGGAAGCGTGCATTGGAACAAACACCGCAAGCGCTGGATCATGATCGCCGTGCAGGAGGCGGGGAGTGCTTCGTATCTCGGTGAGGTGTGGTACCTGGAGTCCAAGCAGATCGAGGGGCCGTGGCACAAGGCGGTCAAGGTGGCCTCGCATCCGAAGTACAGCTTCTACAATCCGAGTCATCATGCCTTCTTCGATCAGCAGGAAGGAAGGATCATCTATTTTCAGGGAACCTATGCCGAGACCTTCTCTGGCAATCCTGTTGCCACGCCACGCTACGATTATAACCAACTCATGTATCGACTGAATCTCGATGATGACAGGCTGAAGGCGGCGCGTGTGGAGGAGCCTTGAGTTGATGCGTGGGGTTGCCCAGTGCTGCCGATGGTGCCAATGATGCACCGCATGCCTGCGCCCGGCGGTCTTCATGTTTCTGAGTTAAGCTTTGCCTATCCAGGCGGGGCACTGCGTTTGCATGTGCCTCAGTTGCAGATCGCGGCAAGAGGTGCGCTTGCTCTTTCCGGGCCGAGTGGGGCTGGGAAATCCACGCTCATGCGTCTGCTCGCAGGTCTGCTGCTTCCGGACTCGGGAGAGGTGAGGCTAGGTGAGGTGCAGCTCGGCTCGCTGACGCCTGAGCAGTGCCGTGCATTTCGACTTCAACACATCGGCCTCGTTTTTCAGGACTTTGCGCTGCTGGACTATCTTACCGTCGAGGAAAACATCCTGCTGCCGCATCAGTTTGGTGGGGCGGTGGAGGCACACGTTTTGCGAAAGAGGGCGCAGATGCTGGCGCATCGTCTTCAAATCGCTGCCTACTTTGAGCAACGTGTTTCACGGCTTTCCCAAGGAGAGCGTCAGCGTGTCGCCGTGGCGCGTGCGCTGGTGCATGAGCCGGAGTTCATCTTTGCCGATGAGCCTACAGCTTCCCTCGATCCTGCGCGCGGACGCATCGTCGTGGATTTGTTGTTGGAGGAGGCACGACAGCGCGGTGCGTGCTTGATGATGGTCACGCACGATCCAGGATTGCCCCCACTTTTCGATCAAACTGCGCGTATGGAGGATTTTGTGCAGTAGGCATGAGTGCGGCGCTTCATCTCTCATTGCGCTATGTGTTGCGCCATCGTGTGCAGAGCGTGTTGCTGGCAGGTGCGCTGGGGTTGGTCTTCGCGCTGCCATTGTGTTTGCGCGTGCTCTTCGGTCACGCGCAGCGTGAGTTGCGCGCACGCGCTGCCAGTACACCGCAACTTGTCGGGACGCGCGGCAGTGTGCTCGATCTGCTGATGACGGCTCTCTATTTTAAGAGGGAGAATCTCACACCGCTTCCGTTCAGTGCCTTGGAGGAACTGCGGCAAGATTCTTCAGCGACAGCGATTCCGTTGCATGTGCGTTTTCAGGCTCAGGGGACACCGGTGATCGGCACCAGTCTGGCTTACTTCGACTTTCGCGGACTGCGCATGGCTTCGGGTAGGCAACTCACGCGCCTCGGAGATTGTGTGGTTGGTGCGCGCTGTGCCCGCAAACATGGATGGAGTGAGGGCGGGCACATTTTCACGTCGCCGGAGCAGGCGTTCGACATGGCGGGTGTTTACCCTCTCAAGCTGCGCATCATGGGGGTGCTGGCCGCCAGTGGCACGCCGGATGATGATGCGATCTTTGTCGATCTGAAAACCGCATGGCTCATTGAGGGGCGTTCACACGGTCATGATGATCTCCAGAAAGACCGCTCCGTTGTTCTCAAGCAAGACGAGAAGAATGTGACCGGCAATGCAGCCGTGCGCATGTTCAATGAAGTGACTGATGCTAACATCGCCTCGTTTCATTTTCATGGCGATATGGGGAAATTTCCACTCAGCGCGCTCATTGTGCTGCCCGCAGATGCCAAAGCTGAGGCACTGCTGGCTGGGCACTATGCACGTTCAAAGGAGTTTCAACTCATCCGTCCCAGAGAGGAGATGGAGGAACTTTTGACACAACTTGTGCGGCTTGAGGGCTTTGCGGCGGGCGCGTTGCTCGTCACGGCGGTGGCAGCGTTGTTGGTCACGACACTGGTTTTCAGCCTCTCCTTCCGCCTTCGCAGGAGGGAGTTTCAGACGTTGGAGGAACTGGGGGTCGCGCGTGGCTCATTGGTGTCGGTGAAGTGGCTTGAGATTTCATGGATCGGGCTGGCCGCTGTGCTCACGGGCTTGATTTTGCTATTCCTCACTTCATCCGCCGCGCCACGATTGTTGCGCATGGCACTTTAATTTTTTCACCTCATGTCTCACGCTCTCGATGCTCTTGTTTACGCTCTCACGGTGAATCCTCAGTTTGGCGCGGGAGGACGCGTTCTTTTTTTGCGCGCGCGCGAGCATGCCGAGCTGGATCGTTTTGCAGGACGCCTTGTGTGTCAGCAGACTTGGAAGCCGTATGCGCAGGGACTGGAGGCGGCTGGCCGACGTGTGGAGCGTGAAGCGCACGGCCAGTTTCCGCTCGTTCTGCTTCTTCCCGATGCACAGCGTGAACTCATGATGGCCGATTTGGCGCGCGGCTATGAGCACCTCGCGCCTGGAGGCACCTTGCTGGTCTCCCAACATAATGACGCTGGCGGGAAGCGCGCTCAGCAACTTCTGGCCGAAGTGGCCGGTGAGGTGAGTGCGCTTTCAAAGCATCACTGCCGCGTGTTTTGGGCGGTGAAGGATGATGCCAATCCGTGGAAGAAAGATTTGCTCGAATCTTGGCAACATGGCGCACGCATGCGGCGAGTGCTGGACGGGAGATTTTGGTCGCGACCAGGTTTGTTCAGTTGGGATCGCATTGATGAGGGATCGGCACTGCTCACCGCACATCTGCCACACGGCTTGAAGGGGAACGTGGCCGACCTCGGCTGTGGCTGGGGCTTTCTCAGTGACTTCATGCTGCGCCACTGTCATGACATCGACACGCTCGACATCTACGACGCGGATGCAGATTGTTTTGAATGCGCGCGGCGCAATCTCGGGCTCGTGCCAACGCGTGTGCGCGCCAAGCCACACTGGAAAGATGTCACTGCAGGTCTGGGCACTGCGCGCTACGATGCCATTGTGATGAATCCACCTTTTCACGAAGGGAAACGCAGTGATGTGCTGATCGGACTCAAATTCATCGCGGCCGCGGCGCAGGCGTTGCGGCCTGATGGAGAACTCTGGCTCGTGGCCAATCGACAGCTTCCGTATGAAGAGATGTTGGGAGAGGTTTTTTCCCAAGTGGATTCCGTGGTGGAGAACGGAGCTTTCAAAGTTTTGCACGCAGCCCGCCCAACTGTGAGCGTTAAGCCGGAGCGGAGTCGAGAAAAGCGTCGCTCGTTTCGGCGCTAAATCGCGGATGCGTGACACAAGAGTGGCCCCTGCCGGATCGTATGTGTGGGCATGAAATCATCCGCTTTCCTATTCTTACTCATGATCTCGGCCGCTGCGGCGGAGACGGCTTCCAATGAGTGGACGCTCTGGTCGCCGCGTGATGAAGCCAAGCCCGAAGCGAAGATGAGCGCCAAGGGCGGCCATGATGACCACGGCTCTCTCGTTTTGAAAACCGGTGAAGGGGAGCAGTGGATCGGCTGCTGGACGCGCACGTTGGCGATCGAAGGCGGCAACTATTATCAATTCAGTGCATGGCGCCGTTTTGAGAACGTCCCGCTCCCGCGCCGCAGCGTGTATGCGCGTGTGCTCTGGCAGGATGCCGAGGGGAAAACGGTCACATGGGAACAGCCGGCGAAACAGGGTTATGGCAAAGGCACCATCCCACGCGCGGAGCCGGAGTATCCGCATGATCCTGCCGGAGAGGCTGGTGTGTGGGCGCGCTGCGAAGGACTCTTGCGTGCACCGGTGAAGGCCAAGCAGGCAAAGATCGAACTCTACCTCCAATGGGCTGCCAATGCGCAGGTGGAGTGGAGTGATGTGAAGCTCGTGCGCACGGAGGCTCCTGCTCCGCGCAAGGTGCGCCTTGCCACAGTCCACTTCCGACCGCAGGAGGGACGCACTCCCGGAGATAAACCTCCTCAGTTTGCGCCATTCATCGCTCAAGCAGCTTCACAGAAGGCCGATCTCGTCGTGCTGCCAGAGACGCTCACTTACTTTGGCACGGGCAAAAAAATAGCGGAGTGCGCAGAGCCTGTGCCTGGGCCGAGTACGGCGTATTTCGGTGGTCTGGCAAAGCAGCACAACCTCTACATCGTGGCGGGTCTGGTCGAACGCGAGGGGAAGACGATCTACAACACGGCGGCGCTCATTGGCCCAGAGGGACAGCTCGTGGGGAAATATCGCAAGGTGTCGCTGCCGCGCAGTGAGGTGGAGGATGGCATCACGCCAGGGCATGATTATCCTGTGTTTGACACACGTTTCGGCAAAATCGGCATGATGGTCTGTTACGACGGCTTTTTCCCCGAAGTCGCGCGTGCCTTAACCATCCGTGGTGCTGAGGTCATTGCCTGGCCGGTGTGGGGCTGCAATCCGATGCTCGCCAAAGCACGCGCTTGCGAGAACCATGTCTATCTCGTCAGCAGCACCTACACCGATCACACTCGGCATGACTGGATGATTTCGGGCGTGTTTGATCACTACGGGGATGTTCTCGCTCAAGCTGAAGCGTGGGGTACGGTCGCCATCGCAGAGGTGGACCTGAATGAGCCGACACACTGGAACAGCCTCGGTGACTTCAAGGCGCAGATTCCCAGTCATCGCCCGCCGTCGTTGCAGGAGTAATCGGCTTACTTGCGACGAATGGCCGCGGTCACCACGTTACGGTTTTGTGCTGCGGCGTGTCTCCGGCTCGGCGAGGCCCTCGCGGAGGGAGGTGCCTGCTGGCAGAGTGAGGGAGACACCACGCCCTCGCCGTTCGACATCGCTCTGCGGGATTTCATCGACCACGGGGATAGCTTTGGGAACAGGTGGTGCTTGCGGAGGCGGTGCTGGTGCAGGGGCGACGACGGAGGTCTTGCCCGCATTTCCCGCTGCGGCGGGAGTGAGTTTTTTCCTTTGCCAGAGGGCATCGCCCGAAAGGTGGGCGCACATGGCACCGAGCACCATGGAGCCGCCAATGAATACGGCTGCTTTTAACCACGGTGGTGCGTCATCGCGTGGGATGAGATGCTCTGGCAGGGTAGGCGGTGCATTGGCCGCAACACGTGCCCAGTCGGGGGTGTCTGGTGGCGAGGGGTCGCCACCGGCATTGCGGAAGAGCAGTTCGGCGAATCCGATGTTGGCTTCTTTGTCGATGGTGGTGCCGCCGGTGGTGAGTGCTGTTGGGCTGTGTGTGGTGACTTTTTTGGCAGCGGCGGATTTCGCAGAAGCCTTCAAGCCGCTTGTTTCCACACGCTTTCCGCTCGGTGTCGATTCAGACACAGGCTTCACGAGATCATAGTGTTGAATGATGCGCGCGTAGCGGGCTAGGAAGTCGGAGCGGTTGGCAGGTTTTGCCTCGGCCACTTTGGCAATCTCATCTTCGAGGAGGCGTGCCACCGTTTCACGTTCACGCGCGCTGCCATCCTGTCCGGAGGTGATGCCCATGGGGGATTCGATGCCGAGGAGGAATTTGCACAAGGCAGCGAGCCAGCCCGCGTGCCATGTCGTGCTGGGCGAGGATTTCGCCGGAGGTAGCAGCACGGCGGGATCGGTACCGCGGCCAGACATCGAGGCCAGAGTCGGGTGCGCACGCACGATGATATTGAACGCAGGCCATTCATTGAGGGGAGACACCAGCAGCTTGGTGCTGCGCGCGTCTTCGCGTGCGAATCCGGTGAGCAGGAAGATGTCTTCCAAACGCAATTTGCCTGCGGGTAAGGGACAACTTTCGAGTTGGGTGAGCGCGCTATCGAGTCCCGCGAGTACGAGATAGGCTTCTTGTGCATCGAGATTGCGGCGTTCGCGCAGCAGGTCAGCGAGACTGATGCCCTCCACCACTTCTTCGGCCAGGCAGACAACGTCTTCTGCTTCGTTGACCAGCGCAACGGTGACGAGGCCGGAGCTGTCGCGCTTGCGTGTGATTTTCAGTGCGGCTTCATCCACCTCACGCACGCGCGAGCAGGCGATGCGTGCCGAGGGCACTTGCTCGATGAGCACTGCGCGGCCAGTCTTGGTCAGCGTACCACGCATGCCGTAGGGATTGGCCATGTCGAGGCGCTGACTTTGAATGCGCACGAGATTCACCAGCCCACGTGCGACTTCCTGATAGCTGGCTAAGAGTGGAGCCAAAAGCGCGCGCGGTTTGTGCGCTGCGGGAATCTCTCCGGTGCTTTGTTCGGGGGCGAGTTTGCGCAGTGCCTTTAGGAGATCACGCATCGCGGTGACAGCCCCAGTGCCTGCGCTCGCTAGGCAGCCGCCCAGAAGTTCTGAAAAATCCGCCGCGGGCAGTGGCTGGTCTGGTTGAGTTGGCCCACCGCCGCCCTGCTCAGCTAGGAAGGTGCGCAGGAAGCGAGCTTGTTTTTCAAAGCCAGTCTTCAGCGCGCGTTTCTTGCTGCCGCCGCTCGCGATCACACGGTAGTCGGCAGCAAAGACCTGCACGCTCTGCGGAGCTGCCTGCACCACGCGGAAACTATCCAGCGGTGAGTCATTCAGGAATTCTCCACGCTCACACACTGCTGTGGCCGCTTCGAGTGCGCGGCAGGCGATCATGACCGCCAACCAGCAGGGCAGCTCTTGTTGGCGCAGCAGGTAGGCGCGCAGGATTTCGCCGTCCACGTTGCCGGTGATGTAGAAAGGATTCCCTTCATCCTCACCGAACTCGATCATGCGTGCGAGAGCAGGATGACCGTTTTTTTGCAGCGTTTTGCACGCGTTCTCAAAGGCTGCGCGGTCTGCGGGAGGTTCCAGCAGAACATGGCAATGCACGTACTCAAGCCGCTGCATATCAAAGGACAGCACCGCCACTTGCTGGGCGTCACGTACCAACTCGACGTTGTTGCCGTCGGTGTCTTGGACGATTTGATAATGCCTGAACTGGCTCGGCTCCGACATGGGGGCGTGGGGAGAAAGTGGAATGGGCGATTATCCCGCCATGCGGCAGATGTTCAAGCCGGGGTTTGCGGCGTGATGTAAACCGTCTTCATGAGGACATGCCTTTCGCTACCAGGTAGCGATGGAATCCGGTGCCTTGGGGCGCATCCCGAGCCGCTGTGTGACGAATTCCTCCGGCAGTAGAATTTCCGTCGCTGCACCAAGGCCGAGTGCCCCCATGAAATGGGTCTCCGTGCGCTCGGCAGACTCCGCCAGCCAAGCAAAGCTGCGGTGGTAGAGGGCGAGGAAGGTATCCACAAATGGCGCCACACATTCGGAGGCTTGCGAGGCCATTTTCAAAGCCGTGGCGCGCATACTCGACACGTCTCGGGACAAAAGGGAGGTATCCGCTGCTTCGGGGAGCGCGCTTGGTAGCAGATGTTCATTCAGCGACTTGCTCCCACGGGCATCGGTAAAGGGATAGGGAGCGCCATCCATGGTGGAAATGATTTGCCGCATGAGGTTGAGCATCTTTGGGACCACCGATTGCAGTGCGGTGAGAAAGGCGCTCGGATCATCGAGGTTGGCAAACTTTGCGCCCAAGGTTTGGAAGGCGAAGAAGCTCGTGAGTAATTCGCGGAAGGAGGGGAGGGCACTGCACAGAGCCTCATACACAGTCACCCATGAAGCGAGTTCGCAGCGGCGCTTGCGCAACCATTCACTGAGTTCATCCGGTTGGCTCCACCACAGCAGGCCGAGTGCCGCAGAGAAACGCCCCTCCAGGATGCGCTCGCGCTCCTGCATCGGCCCCTCCATGTGCTCCATGACGAGACGTTGACGTGCTGACTCTGCCCGCAGTGCGGCGGGGGTGGTGTCCTCGGTGCCAAACTGCATGCGCGAGACACTGAAGCCCGCTGCACTCAGGGTGGCTGCGGCTTCGAGGTCACGGCGACGCTGCCACGCCTGATTCCACTCATGCAGCGCCGCCTTATGTTGCGGTCCCCATACGATGATGCCTTCCCGCGCTTCGCGGATGATGCGCTGGAGTTCTGCGCGGCTCACGGTGGTGGCAGCAGCTCCCCCCAGACCGCACAGAGCGCGCTCCGGGTGTGCTAGGCCTCCGAAGTAACGACGGATCACCAGCAGCGCCTCCTCCTCTCTGCGGTTTTGGTGGATCACTTCTTCATCTGCCACCATGCGGTGTTCGTGGAGGTTTAGTCCCAGTTCATGCTGGTAATAGAAATAGGTGACTTGACGCGAGAGATCGACGAATTGCCTCAGCTTGGCAGCTGCAGGCTGTGCCGGTGAAAGAGCGGCCACCCACGCTGCCACTGAAGCTTCCTTGGTTTGCGCGGCTTCGCCTTCGGCTCCTGCGTCCGCATGGTGCGCTGCTTTTTCCACAGCGGTGGCTGCCACATGCCGCGCCATCAGCAGCGCGAGGTTCTCGGGCAGGCGACACTGCGCCATGCCTCGCCGCACTTCCTGTTCCGCAGCTTCTTTAGCGGAGGCGAGCAGGGCGAGCTTGCGCCGCATGCGCTGCTGGGCCTGGGCTCCGATCACGTTCTCTCCAGTACGCTCTGCGTGATGCTGGCAGAGCCTCAGGGCAGGCTGGCTCAACACGCGTGAAGTCAGTGCCAGCAGCAGGAATGGAATTTTTGCCGCCCATGTCCACCCACAGACGATCTGGCGTCTGAGGCGGCTCCAGGCTGTCTCGCGCCGGGGGGACTCCTGCGGGTGTACCTCCCACTCGCCCCGCTCCAACGCAGCGCGGAAGAACCACGCATTGATCTCGCGCACCGCATGCACAAAGACCGTGCTGGCTCCACCGGCATTGTGGCTTAGTTCGGCAGCCAGCAGCCCTCCCAACTCCCGTGCGGTGATGACAGAAACCACCGGCAGGCCCAGGTGCAATTGGTTATTGCCAGTGAGGATGCCTGTCAGTCCGCGGTACATCGTGCTGCGCGCTGTGGTGGTCGTGTCCAGCCACACTTCAGTTGGCGGCTGCGCACGCAGGTGATGGCAGAGGGTGTGGATGATCTCGAAAAGCTGCGGCTGTGTCGCTGCGGTGACGTGAACCGCAGCCTGAGCACGCTTTGTGGAAGGGCGCAGCGGTCGCAGCATCAGCAGCCATGTGGTGCCGAGAAAAGCAGCCTTCAGCAGACTGGGCAAAGCACCCCAGTGCAGCAGTCCTTTTGCAGCCATGTGGCCAGTCGTTTGATAAAAATAGAGGCAGAGCCCTGTCAGTACCCCGGCTACCAGCAGCAGATATCCGAGCAACAGTGTAAGGAGCAGCGCGGTCGTACTCCCCAGCAAAAGAAAATGCAGCGGCCCGCGCCAAGGCACGATGCGTGCTGGCTGGGGAGCCTTTGCTGAGGTTGTGGCGGTTGCGGCCATGAAAGAGGCAGAAACTTAACCTCTTTTGATATGGTAATTCTAGTTAATTATTATGAATTTACTCATTTTAACAGGGTTTCTTCGATTTCGCCTCCCATTCCTACCCTCTTTGGGCGTGCTTTCAGCCCCCCCTGATTGGCAGGCAAAAGCTCTACCCGATCGACTGCTCTGCGGCTTTGAAGTGCGCACCGCCATCCCGGAGAGGGCTCACTCCCCAAATTCCGTGTAGTGTTTTCGCTTCAGCGGCTCGACCACGGCAGCCTTTTGTTTCCACAGTGTCGCTGCTTGGAGGTCTTTCTCGCATCCGATGCCATCCTGGTAGCACTTGGAGAGATTCCTCATCGCTTCGGGCACTCCGGCTTCGGCGGCGGCTTTGAGCGCAGCGAAGCCAGTCCTGCGCTCGCGCGTCGTGTTGCCGTGGTTGAGCAGCACCATCGCGGCCAGATGCCGTGCAGGCGGATGTTTTTCTGCCACGCGGGCGAGTGTGTCATAAACTTGCTGCCAAAGAGAGGGATCGATCTCCGCTTTCCGCCACAGCAAGTGTGCCGCGAGGTAGGCTTCCAGCGGATGCTTGGAGTGTGTCATGAAGGACAGCACTAGGGCATTCGCTTGGTCGATGTTCTGGGCGGTTCCGCGTCCTTGGAACAGAGCTTCCGCGTAGTAGAAGCGCGCATCGCGTCGCTTTCCCTTAGCAAAGGCCTGCTCATAAAGAGCAAAACCACGTTTCGCATCCCTCGCAAAACCATAGCCCGCCATGCGCAGATGCCCCTCTAACAGCAGTGCGGAGACGGAGCCGAGCCCTGCGAGCTGATGCACTTGCTCAGACCACCCAGCGTCCAGCCAGTGCCCTTGGGCAAACAGCACGCGAGCCATGCGGTCGCAGAGCCGATCTGCAAAGGGCAGCCAAAAAGCATCTGCAGGAAATGCCTTCGCCTTTTCGAGAATGAGCGTGAGGGCAGGCTTGAAGTCCTGCGTTTCCTCGATGCCGCGTAGCATTTCCAACATGTCCAGCCGGGCTTCTTCCTTCTGTTCTTCGGCACTGAAGGCTGGTCGCAGTTGGCGCAGTGATTCGGTGCCGGAGAACTGCGCCGCAGAAGGGAGCAACTCTTTCAGGGCGATTTCATCACGCGCGCTGACGACACGCCAGCCCACATCCTCCCGCTCAACCTCGCAGACGAATAAGCCGCTGCCTCGTGCAACGCGAGTACCGCGCTGCAACTCGAAGCGATAGGGCTGGCGAACCTCTACGCGCTCAAAACTCCGCAGCTCTGTTTCAGCGCCTTCTGCCAAACTCACACGCCGCAGTGGCCAGAGGTTACGCAGGAGTTCCTCGGCGTGCAGCATGGCCTCCACGGTGGGTTTTTCCTGCCCAAAGTAGGACTGCGCTGTGGATGACACATGCTCCAGCAGCGCAGCCACAGAAACATCATTCCATGAACGCACAAAAGCGGCGGCACGATTTAAAGCCTCCTGTTTGGCGGCCAATTTTTCCTCCGCTCGGCGGTCTCCAGCTTGGTGTGCTGAAGTGTAGGCTGCCAATGCGCGCGTGAGATATCGCGGAGTTCCATACCCGTGCTCCAGTCGTTCTCCCAAGGGCATCCATGCAGAACTTTCGCCGAGTCGCGCGGCGAATTCGAGATGCCGCAGGCTCTCCGCTCGATGACGAGCTTGATGAGTGGGAGCGTCCACCATTTCCACCAGATACGGCAGTGCTTCACGCAGACCCTGTTCTGCCGCTTGGCGTAGAAGCGTGATCACCTCGTCTTCAAAGCCTCCTTCTTCGCGCAACGCCAGCGCCAGCTCAAACTGCGCATTCATATCTCCTGACTCTGCCTGCGGAAGCAACAGCACTTCTGCCAATGCCGTCGCATGGGCCATGCGCAATTGCCGTGCAGTATTCAATAGCTGTGCGTCACCGACCACTTGCAGCGTGTGCGCTTGTTCTGCAGCAGGAATCTGAGCGGTGTCTCGATCCAGCACCTGTTGCCAAAGAAAAATTCCCGCCACCATGAGGCTGCATAACAGAAGGGCGGTGAACAAGAGCGGGGAAGATTCGTCCTTCGCCTCCACCACGGGCGTTTCGGGTGACGTTTTTGCCTCCGTGCTGTCCGTGGAAGTCGGAAGCACTGGCGTGGGCGGCTCAGGCACGGGTTCGATCTGACTGCTGGCGACGTGCTCACGATTGCGAAGACGCAGCAGCGCAGGTTTGAGCAAATAATCGCGTCGATTCACGCGCGCAGGCGTTGGATTCTCTACGTCCGTTTTCGGTTCTGCCTGCTCTGCCTCGGGGTTGCACTCTTCTTCGCCAATGAGGTCAAAAAGAATGTGCGCTTCTGCTAGCGCGAGCCAGAAGGGGGCCTCGACCTCGAGTTCACCGCCACTCACATCATTCACCGTAAAGCGGGCATCAGGCACAGATCGCGTAATCCTGAAACGCTTTTCGCCGATACGGCTCAGCGTGGCATGCTGTGGCAGAACATCCGCGCCTTCGAGAACAACCTCGCATTCCGGCGAACTGCCAATATCGAAGCACGCCTCTGGAGGGCAGTGCATTTCGTGCTGCCCATCACCGGTGCGCAGGATCAATGTCATGAGCGACATCCATGCAAAATATGATGCTCCGTGCCTAGGCGTCGAGACTTCATTCCAGCAAAGAACTTCAGTGACTCAATAAACCGCAGGCTCTTCGCATGCTCGTGACGTTACTTTCCTGTGCCCAGCTCCTGATAGTAGCGCTTCACCAGTTCTCGGAACTCCGCAGGCACCGGATCGCGATCCACCGGCGCGAGATTTTTTCCAGCTCCCTTTTTCGCGAGTTCCTCGGCGACACGATCCCGCAACTCCACCAGCGGCTGGGTGATGCGCTGGTTTAAATAAGAGACCTGCGGTGCCTCATTGCTGCGTTTCAGGTCGATTCGCAGCTCGCGGGCACGGTCGAGAATCTTCGCGGCTTCGTTGCGCAGTTCGGGATGATTCAAGAGTTCCTCCACGTTGCGCAGACGGTCGCTCCACTGGTCGTAACCGCTGCCGGTGAAGACGCCGCGATCCTCCTGCTCCTTCGTGTCTTCAAAGAACAATGCTTCCGGCACCGCGCCACCCATGATCTGCGGACGGAAACGATCGCCATCGGAATCGCGATCCGTGGTGGGACCTCCTGGGTCGAAGTTGTTGTCATCGCGCCGATCATCTCCTGAGCGCAGGCGCCCTCGTCCGCTTTGCTTGGAATCGGTGGCATCGGCGCTCTGAGATTGGTCTTCACTCCTGTCTTGAGGGCTGCCGGGCGACTGACCTTGTGTTCCTTTCTCAGCAGTTTTGACATCTTGCGGCTGTCCTTTGCCCTGGCCTTGTTTTTCGCCCGGCTTTTGACCTTCGCCGGGTTGCTGACCGTTTTGCGCCACCTTGGGATCCTGGTGTTCGCCTTGTCCTTTTCCTTGCAATTCGGAAGGCTGCTGACCTTGTTCTCCGGGCTTTTGATTTCCATCAGACTTGCCTCCGTTTTCAGCGGTCTTGGCATCTTTCGATTCGCTTTCTCCTTTGCCTTTTGATTCAGGCTGCTGGCTGGACTTCTGATCTTGTTTTCCCTTCAGCTCTCCGGTCTGCTCTTGTGCTTCCTGGATTAACTTGTCGAGTTCGTTCTTTGCGACACGCAATGCCTCGCTCTCGCTGCCCAAAACGCTCTCCGCAGCCTTCTCGATGCCTTTTTGCAGATCAGCGACCGAATTGGCCGCCTTGCGCTCGGCCTCCTTCGCTTCTTCACGCGAGCCGTAGCGGAGTTGATCGCGTGCTTCCTGGAGGTTTTCCTCCAAACCACCAGTCTGCGCCTTGCGCACAGCATCGTAAAGATTGCGATGCAGCAGCGGCTCAATCTGCTCGGCCTGCTCACTGAGTTGGCGGGCGGCGTTGAGGAGTTTCTCGATGTTTTCCTGTTGCTCGCTCACCTGTCGGCTGAGTTGGCTGTTGTTGAGCGCACGTTCCAAATCCTTCGCGCTGTCGCCTGCATCAGCGGCCGATGGCGTTTTCTGATTTTCGAGTGCTTCGCTGATCTTCTTCTGATTTTCAGCAGCCGCGTGCGCTTGTTGGCGAAGCTGCTTCATCTCCTCGGTGAATTTTTTGCTGGTCTTCTGCCGGAAATCCTCCTGCATCTTCTCCAACTCGCGTTGTGCGCGTGTGGCGGAGTTCGCGGCGTCGGCGAGCTTCTGCTCGCTGAGCTGTTCGGCGGCCTGCATGACTTTTTCGCGCGTTTGTTCGAGCTGCTCCTTCGCCTCGGCCATGTTTTGCGCATTCTCCGGCTTCTCCATGCGCTCTTTGAGATCATCGAGGTCGCGCAAAAGCTGCTCCTGCTCGGCTTGCAGGCGCTTGAGCTGGTTTTCGAGTTCTTGCTTTTCTTCTTCGGTCTTTGCCTTGGCGAGCTGGTTTTGCAGCTCCTTCATTTTTTCCGCGAGCGCCTCCTGACGGCGTGCGAGCTCCTTCAAGCGGCTCAGCACTTGCAGATTCTCCTGTTGTTCGGCGGTCTGTTCCTCGGTCGCGGCTTTTTCCTCTTCGTAGCGCTGCTCCTGCTGCTTCAGCTCCAAATCCATGAGCTGATTCTGCTTCTGGCTCTGACTTCCCGACATCGCTTGCTGCGGCTGGTTCTGCCGCATCACCTGATGCTCGCGGCTCTGCGCACGATGCAGCCATTCCAATGCGGTTTGTTCAAAGGTGAGTGCTTGATTGAGCGGCGAGCGTTTTTTCTCGCTCGAGGCTTGCTGAAGCGGCGGCTGCGCATCTTTGAGCGATTTCCACGCCTCGGTGAGCGCTTGTTTCACCTCCGCATCCTCAGCCACCTCCATGCCTTCCTTCACTTGCTCCAGCGCGATGCCGACGGACTGATGCACGACTTCGACATCCGGTGCGGCGGCTTCCATCGCACGTCCGGCGTTCGTGTCGCGAATGATGCGCCAGGTGGCGTTGACGATCTGCTTCACGAGATCGACCAGCTTGTCGCTCTGCGCTTTCGGTTGGCCGGGTTCACTCGGCGGTGCCTCCATTTCACGAAAGATGTCCTCAAAGTGCCGCACGTCGGCAAAGAACATGTCGCTCATGCTTCGGCGCACCTCACCCTTCGGCCCGGTGTCCTCGGCCCAGAGGTAATAGCTGACGAGCTGGCGTGGTTGAGCGTTTTCCTTCTCCAGCAAGAGTTCGGCGCGCACGTTCTGTTTTTTTCGCGGTGCAGTGGCGGGATGCTTAAAGAGGATTTCCTTGCTCTTGCCGTTGATGTTGAAAACGACTCCTGATTTTGTGACGCCGAGATCATCGGACACCTTCGCTTCGACGGGAAGCTCCTGAAGACTGGAGACCTGCAGATCGCGTTTCGGGAAAACGACCTCGATTTTCGCCAACTGGTTGGACTGAACGGTGATGGTGAACCACGGCGGGTTCTTGTTTGCGCGTTCGGCTTCATCGACGAGATGCAGGCGGTATTTCTGCGACTTCTCAGCCGTGAGCACGCCTTCGAGCATGGTCGGATCGTCCTTGGACGGTGAAAGGGTGATGATGCTCTTGTCTTCGCCGAACAGCTCAGCGGCAGTGAGGTGTGGGCCAAAGGGGTCAGTCTTTGCATTCACCGACTCGATGAGCGGCTTGTTGACCTTGAGCTTCCACATGATCTTGGAGCCTTCGAGCGCGGTGACTTTCTGGGTGTTCTTCGTCTCCTTCGGTGGCAGCTTTGTGTATTCGGGCGGTGTGACGAACACATCGGCGCGAACAAGCGCGGGATAGTCAAATACGGTGACGGTGTGCTGCAGCGACTGCTGATTCGCGAACTCGACGTGGTATTTTGTGGGACGTTCCACCTTGCTGATCATGCCGCCGAACACCTGACCATCGACCGTGAGGTGCATTGGCAGATGCTCTCGGATTTTGCCATCGACTTCGCTGATGACGAGTGTGGCATCGGCAGGCACAGCACCGTCAAAGCGCGCCTCGAGGGTGAGCCGTGAGCCGCGTTCAACTTCGGTGTCGCCAGGCGTGAGCGTGACCTTGAACTCCGTTGGCTTGGTGGATGGCTTAGATGGAAGATTGGTTATTTTTGATGGATGATCTGGGCCGTTGAGTCGCAGCACCACCTCGGTGGCGAGGAAAGCGACGACTGCGAACCACGATGCGACCAGAGCACGGCGATAAACCTTGTGTGCGACGGTGATGGGCCAGTTCTGTGTGGCAGCACGCGCGAGTGCTTGATCGATGACGCGTTCGTGCAAGTAACTGGCGGGCTCGGCGGCGTTCGGCTCGTGGTCGATGGCCGTGAGCAGCAGCGAATCAAGCACCGGATGCTTTTGCTCGATGAGACGGGCGATGTCGCGATCGCTCCAGATGTTGCGACGGCCTTTGAGCCACGCGATGAAGCCGAGCACGATCAAACCGAGCATGCTCCAGCGGTCGATGTGCTTCGGCACATGATGACCGTAGATCGCGCCGATCAGAAAGCTGCCGCGCACCAGGATGCCGAGCGCGAAGACAACGGCGAGATGCCGCATCAACCGCGCACGGCGCAGGGCCTTGCGAACTTCAGCGATGCGCGCTTCGAGGATGGTGCGTGCGATCATGGCGATGTGTTACGCGGATTGAGCGACTGCGCTGTGTCTTGAACGGCCCGCGAGGGCTGTTTCCAGCAAAAGGACGGCCAAAAGAATGACGAGAATCCACCACCAGGCGTGCTGGCGCTGCTCGGTTTCGATGGCGGACAGGCGCTGCTGCTCGGCGGCGCTGGGTGCGGAAGCCGTTTCAGCAGCGGAGGCGAGCTTGATGCCGTAATCGGCGAGTTTTTGCGGATCGAGTGGAAGCACGCGGCCTTCATCGGGCGGGAGATTGACGGCGATGATCTGATGACGCGCTCCGGTTTGAACCTGATGCAGGCCAATCTGCGTGGTGATGAAGGATTCACCGGCTTTGAGACTGTGCGACTTGCCTTCAGGGTCGATGACCATGTGCGCCTGCGCGGCATCGAGCGGCAGCGAATCGCCGACGAGCAGCGTGGCGGCGGGATCGTGGCTGAAACCGGCAGCGGCGAGCCAGCCGTAGAGCAGCGGAACGAATTTCGTGCTGAGCGCGAGCTGGCTGTCGCCCGGATGCCAGCCGGAAGCGAGGACGATGAGCGTGCCTTTGCCGATGCGTGTGGAAATGATGGCGGGATGGCCGTTGTCGAAGGTGGCGAGCGTTTCGAGGGAACTGGAAGCCTTCAGTCCTTGGATGACGCGATGTTTCCAAAAACGAATTTTGGTGAAGTCCCGCAGCTTGGGATCGGCGAAAGGTTTGAGCAGGGGATGACGGGTGTTGACCTCGGCGAGCATGCGGTAGTCGTCGCTGCGATCTTCAGTGATGGTGAGGTCTTTGTTGCCCGTGAGCGTTTGAAGGAAGACTTCATCGTCGGGTGAAGTGACGACGTGAATGAGGAAACCGCCTTGCTGCAAGAAGTCGCTCAGGCGCGTGTGAGTTTCGACTGCGGGCGTGCGGCCCGAAATAAAGAGGATGTCTGGATTTTGCACCGGAAGCGATAGACTGGCCGTCAACTCCGGCGCGAGCGTGGCTGTGGGCTGCAACGCACGGGCGAGATAGTAGAGCGGCGAGGCGGCTTCCTGCCGCGTGGTGTCATCGCCAAGGAAATGAATGCGCACGGCACGCGGCTGCGGCGGGGCGATGAAGACGCGATTGTCGAAGTCGTTTTTGTCGCCGCTAAGCACAAGCGTCGTCGCTTGTGTGGCATTCGGCGGTGCAGTGAAAATGCGCGAGGCCCCAGGTGGAATCTGTGCGGCAATGGCATCGGCTTTCGGAGCGTTTTGCCACGCGATTTTGAAATCACGCAAGGCAGAATCACGCGTGTTGCTGAGGCGCAGGCGGATGAGAGCCTCCTTGCTGCCATCCTGTTCGCTGGCAGCGAGGGCGAGCGAGAAATTGTCAGCGGTGGCGGGATCGAGACGCAACACCTGCAACCGCAGATCACTGGGCCACGCAATGCTGCGCAAGGAGTCGAGATGCGTACCTTCCTGAAGATCGGTGATGAGCAGGATGTGCTTTTGCAAGGAAGTGGTGCTGGAGCCGAACAAGGCGATGGCGTCGATCAGCGCACGATCCAACAGCGTGGCCGACCACGAGGGCGTTTCAGCCGCGAGACGCGTGGAAATCTCCGCCCCGCGCGATGGAGCAGCGGTGCGATCTTGCTCAAAGCTCCACAGTGGCGTGAGCTTTTGATCAAAGACGGCCAGAGCGACGCGATCCGTGATCTTGGCACTCTGTGCGGTGCGCTTGGCCTCGGCGATAGCACGTTTCCACAGATCATCGCGACGCATCGAGGCACTGCGGTCGATGAGGATGAGCGTGGCGCGGTCAGCCGAGGCGGTTGTCGTCGATTCACTGCGTAAAAATGGCCGCGCGAACATCAGCGCGAGCAGGATGAGCGCGAGGCAGCGCAGCATCAGCAGGAGCCAATTTTCGAGCCGACGTTTGGAAACCGGAACCGGCGTGTGCGCATCAAGAAACAGCAGCGAACTGAACTCCACGCGCTCCTGCGGCGGTCTGCGGCGCAGGTGAAGCAGGATCGGCGCGAGGATCGCGGCGGCTCCGGCAAGGTAGAGTGGAAAGAGCCAGTTCATGCGGCGCGTCTGGCGGAGGATTTGGCGGCCTTCTTGTGTTGTCTGACGCTGAGGAATTGGAAAAGCACTTCTTCGAGCGGCTTGTCCGTCGGGCACCAATGATATTCGACGCGATGACGGTCGCAGGATTGTTGAATGTGATCGCGATGCGTCTGCAAACGCTTCAAATAGGTTTCACGCGCGGCTTGCGGATCAATGAAGCGTTCCTTGCCGCTTTCGGCATCGCGGAAGTGCGCGGATTTCTCGAAGGTGAAGTCGATCTCGGCGCGATCCATGACATGAAACAACACGAGGTCGTGCCCCATCGCGGAAAGAAGGGCGAGTTGCTTCTCCAGATGCTCGATCGGCGCGAGGAGATCGGTGATGAGGCAGATCATGCCGCGACGGCGCAGCAGATCGGCAAGTTGTGAGATGGAAACGGACAGCGAGGTGCCGGTGGCTTTCGCGGGACGCTCCAGTTCGGTGATGATGCGGCGCAAATGGCCGGGGCGATTGCGTGGCGGCAGATGTTCTTCGATTCCTTCGGCGAAGGTGGTCAATCCGGCGGCATCGCCCTGTTTCATCAGGAACGAAGCGAGCGTGGCGGCTAGCGTGGCGGCGTAATCGGCCTTCGTGAAGCCCTGCGAGCCGTAGCCCATCGACTTGCTGTGATCGATGACGAGCTGGCAGCGCAGATTCGTCTCGTCTTCGAATTTCTTGATGAACGTGCGGTCGCTGCGTGCGAGCACCTTCCAGTCGATGTAGCGCGGGTCGTCGCCTTGAACATAGGCGCGGTATTCGCTGAACTCGACCGAGAAGCCGTGATACGGACTGCGGTGCATGCCCTTCCACAAACCCTCGACGACGACCTTGGCTCTCAATTCGAGAGACTTGATGCGCATCAGCGCGGCGGGATTGAGGAATGTGGTCGCCGTGTTCATGTATTGGAGAACAGTCGTCAGCAGGGCGCGCTTTTTTGAGGCATGTCAGGATCGAAAAGTGAAGCCATTTCTTCTTCCGAATATACCCATGAAGAGGTGCTATCGTCTTGTGAAGCATCATACTCTTTCCAAAGTATCTCAGCACCATCTTCGAACTCGTCATGGATGGGCACGAGGTCAGTTATGCCAATAAAAGTCTGCCGATAACTGAATTCCTCATCGCCGTCATTCGCGTCATTCGCGCCAAGATATTGTGCCTTATGAAATGCCTCGCGCCAGCCGGATGCACGAATAAGCCTGTAGTTTTCCCAATATACAGCAGGCCGATCATCTGTGGCTTGGTGATGCTCCAACAAACTAGCAATCCACCAGCCCGTGGGGCTAACAGGATGCCTTAGCTTGTTTGGTCTCTCGTCGGCCATGTTTGGGTTGCTAGAACGTCCGAAGCACTATGCCTTCACCGTCTCCAGTAGTTTTTGAATGACCTTCTCCACTGTCACACCTTCGGCTTCTGCTTTGTAGTTTACGAGGATGCGATGGCGGAGGACGGGGAAGGCCATGGCGCGGATGTCGTCGTGGGTGACGTGAGCGCGACCAGCGAGGAGGGCTCTTGTTTTCGCGCCGAGGACGAGGTTCTGGCTGGCGCGGGTGCCTGCGCCCCAACTGACCCATTGGTTGATGAAATCTGGAACGCCATCTCGACTTGGGCGTGATGCGGCGGAGAGTCGCACGGCGTAGCGGGCGATGTCGTCGGCGATGGGGACTTTGCGGACGAGTTGCTGGAAGGCGATGAGCTGCTCGCCGGTGAAAAGGCGCTGCAAGGGCTCGCCCTTTCCGCTCGTGGTGCGGGTGACGACGGTGACTTCATCGTCTTCGCTGAGGTAGTCGATGACGATGTTGAGCATGAAGCGGTCGAGCTGGGCCTCCGGCAGCGGATAGGTGCCCTCTTGTTCGATGGGATTCTGCGTGGCGAGCACGAAGAAGGGCTCGGGCAGATGCAGCGTCTTGCCGTTCACGGTGATCTGATGTTCCTGCATGGCCTCGAGCAACGCGGCCTGCGTTTTGGGCGGTGTGCGGTTGATTTCATCGGCCAGGATCATGTTGGCAAAGACGGGGCCGCGATTGAAGACGAGCGCGCGTCCGCCATCGGCCTTATCCTCGAGGATTTCGGTGCCGGTGATGTCGGAGGGCATCAAATCGGGCGTGAACTGGATGCGCTGGAAGCTGAGATGGCAGACATCGGCGACGGTTTTGATGAGCAACGTTTTTGCGAGACCCGGCGCACCCGTGATGAGGCAGTGGCCGCCGCTCAGCAGCGCAATGAGCATCTCATCGATGACGTGCTGCTGGCCGACGATGACTTTCCCAACTTCGGCGAAGAGACGCTGCCGTGCGGAGGCGAGGAGTTCGACTAGCTGGCGTTCGGAGAGAGGGGCGGCGGTGCCGTTGGGATCGCTCATGGGATGTGGTGCGTATCAAACAGCGGCGTGGGTGCCAAGTTTTCATCTCATGCGGAATGAGAACGGCAGGCTCGAACCCTTTTCAGTTCCTTCATTTCGCCATTCTCAGTTCTTCCATCTCTGAAGCTTTGGAGGCGATCCAAGCATGGAAGAACTGAGAATGGCGGAGCAAGAAATGGAAAATGGTCTGAATTACTTCGACCAGGCAGGCTCGGGCTCCCACGCCTTTTCGCCGTGGCCGACGCCGATGAGTTCGGCTTCTTCTTCCTCTTCCGTTTGTTCGAGGAGTGGCGCGAAGCGCTCGGAGCGGAAGCCGAGTTCCTGTTTCACGCTGGAATGCGGGTCGTCGGGATTTTGGAGTTCCTTGAGGAGGAGCAGGATGTCGAACTGAGCATCAGCGAGCTTGATTTCAGCATCGTCGTTGACGGTGAACTTCGGATTCGAGCGACCAGCGCGCAGCGCGCGCACGGTGTAGATCTGATCCTTCTTGGGCAGTTGCTTGTAGAGATCGAAGACCCAGGGATCGAATCGGTCGTCGATGCAGACGACTTGCTGGCCGGTTTTGAACATAGGTTGGCTATAGCCTTATGAAAAGAAATGGCAAGATGAGAGGCCTTCGCTTGTGGCCAGCCCACTGCGATCACATTTCGATGGTGCTGAACGATGCACCAGTGCATCAAACGAACTCCCGTGAACAGAGCGCTGTTTGCAGTTAAAGGGTCTCTCTCGGAAAAAAGAAAACGGCGTCCCGGTGAGGGGACGCCGTGAGTGGAAGAAACATGAGATCAGGCTTTCTCAGCGGCGACTTCATCGTCGATGCTGATCGGCTTGTAGCCGCCGATGCTCTTGAAGTAGAGCAGCAGAAGCAAGTAGATCGCCGCCATGGTGGCAGGGATGTAGGCGTCAAATTTGAGCGTTTTGCGATCTCCTTGTTGGTCAGAGGCGACAACGACTTTTTGATCGGGGGTTTTCTCCTTCGCTTCCTTGGCTTCTGAGAGTTTTTTGCCATCTAAGCCGACGGCGGCAGTGGCTTCGAGGTTGAGGAATTTGCTGGGGGTGGCGGCTTTGTAACTTTCAAACAGCGCTGGATTCTTGGACTTGAGATCTTCGCCAGCAAAACGGTCTTTCATGTAGCCGAGTCCAGGGCCGCCGATGATGCCGGCGGAGAGCATGCCGATGCCACCCATGATGGAGATGGCGACGGCACCTGTGCGGGGAAAGCGGTCAGATGCGACGGCGAGCATCGTGGGCCAGAAAAAGGTCTTGCCGAAGGCATAGACGCCGAGGGCAACGAGGGCTGTGGTGAAGGTGTTCATGCCGGAGGCTAAGGTCAGGCCGCCCGCAGCGAGTGCAGCGCACACAAAGAGCAGTCCGACCGGAGAGAGCTTGAGGGTCTTTTCGATCCAGTGGGCGCAGAAGCGCAGACCAAACATGATGGCGGAGGTCCAGAGAAAGAGTGCCTTGCCCTGCTCAGGTGTAAACAAGTTGCCAGTGATGTTCTGAATCCAGCCGTCCGTGCCGAGTTCGACTGCGCCGACGAGGGCGTGCGTCACGAAGAGTATGAAAAGTACGATGGAGCCGAGTGAGAACTTGGTGATCAAGGCGACACCGATGAGCAAAACGCCACCGACGCCGTAACCGATGTTTTTGGCGAGAGCGGGCGCAAGGCCGACGACGTCTTTGAAAAAGCCTTCGGCGAAGAAGGAGAGGAGAAAGCAGGCGACTGCGCCTCCGAGAATGCCCACATCTTTGAGCATGTTGCCAAAGCTGACACCTTTCGCGGCTGCTTCAGATTTCGGGAAGTGCTGGCCCATGAACATGAGTCCGTAGATCACCGTCGGGATCAGGTAGAGGGCGAGTTGGATACGCCAGTTGATCTCCATCTTGTCATCCAGGAACCAGCCGAGCACGACGCCGATCACCATGCCCGCAGGCCAGGATGCGTGAAGGATATTAAGATAGTGCGTGCGGTTTTCGGGAAACAGCGTGGCGACGAGCGGATTGGCCACGGCTTCGAGCGTGCCGTTTGCGAAGGCAAAGATGAACATGCCGAGCGAGAGCACCATGTAGGCGTTTCCACCACTGGCGGCGAAGGTGACCAACGCGGAAACGACGTGCAACAGGAAGGCGAGCACTACGAGCTTGCCATAACCGATCTTGTCCACCACTACGCCGCCCAGGATGATGCCGAAGCAGAAGCCGTTGAAGCCCATCCCGCCGATCGCGCCGAGCTGGGCGCCGGTGAAGCCGAACTCCTTCGCCCAGTTGTCAAAAATGCCGCCACGGATGGCGAAGCCGACGCCAGCGGCGAGAATGGCCATGAAGCCGGCCCAGAGAAGGCGCATACGGTTGTTTTCGCTCATAAAAGTAGTGTGTGGGTTGGGAGTAGGAGTGAGGTTGCTGGGGGAAGGGCGTGTTTTAGGTGCCGCGCTTCACGGCGACAAGGAAAAAATGCCCATGATGTCCAACACGCCTTCAGGACGGGTTTTGGGGTCAGTGTCGAGAAAGGCATGCGGGCATTTCGAGAAAGTCACGACGGAAGCAATGATGCCATCGCTCTATCCTCGCAGGCCGGGGAGAGTGCCTGGCTTCTGCGTTGCAGATTCATTCATATCCTCGGCTGAAATTTTCACAGCTCTTGTCGAGGTAAGCTTTGAGCTTATCTGCACGGGAGGGGGAGCTGCCGAATTGCACTCGGCTCTTGCATTGCAGTGCATCATGGATAATAATTTGATCATATTAATTTCTCATAAACAAGAAGCTCCTTTGAGTGAGGAGTGAATAATTTATGGATTTTATGAATTTATCTTGATCCTATTTTCGAAACTTGCTACATTAGCCGTAATTCGAGATTTTTTCGGAAACCATAGCTCTAAGGACCCACGCCCATGATCAACGGAACTAAAACTCCTCCAGCCAAAGACCACGCCAAACTGGCAGACTTCATTCTGTTCAGTCAGCGTGAATTCTTGCTGAACCTCTCCCGTGAGCTGAACCGAGACAATATCTCCTTCGCTCAATTCTTTCTCCTGAGCTACTTGGCCACGTCCAAAGAGCTGACCATGACCGATATCGCCCGCAAGATGGGACACTCCACGGCGGCGGCTACGGGACTCGTGGATCGCTTGGAAAAACTTGGCTACATGGAGCGCACGCATGCGATTGATGATCGCCGCAAGGTGCTCGTGCGAGTGACCTCGCGTGGGATTGAGCTTGTCAGCCGCTTGCGAGACGAGTTGCAAAATCAGATCGCTGATGCCATGAGCGAAACCTCATCGGAGGATGCAGCCAGTTTCATGACTTCGTATCGTGCGCTCGATACGGCTGCTGCTCGTTGAGTCCTTTTCCGCGAGACATTGCCTGGACGATATGAGGTTCGTTCGTGCGCTGGGGTGATTTTTATGGCAGACATCGGCTGATGGAACCTGCGCCCCCTTGGACAACCTTCTCAGCACTTGAAGCCTTGTCAGGCTTTGCTCACCGGTTCACGCTGAGGCATCCGAAGATTCAAGTGGATGTGGAGCGTGATGCGGCGATTCAGCGGTTGTGGGATTGGCACTGCCAGCAGGCGGAGGAGCTTGGCTTCTCCCGCCAGTCGCTCTGCATCGCTCAACAGGTACATGGTGCAGAGGTGGCGGTGTTGAGCGAGCCGCCAAGAAGCATCATCTCGGGAGTGGATGGCATCATCAGCAATGCCAGCGATCTCGTCATTGGCATCTATGTGGCGGATTGCTGTGCTGTGTACTTGGCTGATGGGCGCACGGGGGCCTTTGGTGTGGTGCATTCGGGCAAAAAAGGCTCCGAACTTGGCATCACCACCAAGGCGATCGAACTCATGAGGCGGCACTACGGAACCGATCCGGCAGACGTGCATGTGCAGCTCAGCCCCTGCATTCGCCCCCCGGCTTACGAGATCGACTTTGCCGCGCAGATTCGGAAACAGGCTCGAGACGCAGGTGTTCCGGCTGCTCAGGTGCATGACGATAGAGTTTGCACATCTTCGGATTTGCGGCGCTTTTATTCCTACCGCATGGAGAAAGGTCACACAGGGCGCATGATGGCCCTCCTCGGGCGTCCTAGCCGACTACAGCGATGACTTTCGATTCTCCTGCCAAAATCAATCTGTGGCTGCGCGTCCTTGGGAGGCGCAGCGATGGCTTTCATGAGGTCTCAACGCGCCTTTGCCGGCTCATACTGAGCGATACCATCGAAGTCGAGCACCTCGGCAGCGGCCATGACGTCACTCTGAGTTGCTCAGACGCCAGTGTCCCGCTCGACGAATCAAATCTTGCCCTGAAAGCTCTGCGAGCCTTTGAAAACCGCACTGGCAGGCAGTCTTCATGGCGTCTTCATTTGGAGAAAAAAATTCCCGCAGGTGCTGGCCTCGGTGGTGGCAGCAGTAACGCAGCCACGGTGCTCCGTGCATGCAATCAACTCCTCGGGGCACCACTCACCCAGGCACAATTGCTGGAGCTCGCGGCGCAGATCGGCTCAGATGTGCCGTGTTTCTTGATCGACTCACCGGCTGCTGACGGATCGGGGCGAGGAGAGCAGGTCGTCCCCGTCGAGTTTCCATGGCAGCTTCCGCTGGTGCTGCTCAAACCGCCATTTCCCATCCCCACGCCCTGGGCTTACAAGCGCTGGGCGGCATCCAAGGAAATCCCGGGAGTTCTCTACGCGCCACAGCTTTGTGAATGGGGAGCAGTGGTCAATGATCTCGAACGCCCTGTCTTTGAAAAGCATCTTGTCCTCGCCACACTGAAAATGTGGCTGCTTGAACAGGGGGAGGTCCGAGCGGTGCTCATGTCCGGCTCTGGCAGCACGGTGTTTGCGATTGCCGACACGCCAGCACAGACTCTGGACTTGGTTGAAAAGGCGCGCGCCTGGTGTGGCGATACCTGGTGGATTCAGCCGACCTCGACGGCGAAATCACTCTTTTGAATGAGTTCGGAGCCGGGCGGCTCCCGATTCCGCCCGGCTCCTGGTTCGATCAACCTCAACTTAATCCTGCAGCGAAGCAGGGTTTCAGTTAACAACCAATCACTCTCAAGACCCAGTCAATGGAGGGCTTTTTACTTCCCCGCATAAACTGTTGAGGGCTTAGTCCTGCTGGCGGGAATCGTGTTGAAAAAAGGCAAAAATTTTTTCATCAAGGTCGGCTCTCGCTTCACGTTCACTGCCATTATCCCTCATGTTTTCCTCTCCCGTACTCTCCGATGAAGAACGCGCAATCTATGAATGGCAGATGTGGGTGCCTGGCGTCGGCGAGGAAGGCCAGCGGAGGTTGAAAGCAGCTTCCGTCCTCATTTCCCGCGTTGGCGGGCTAGGAGGCGTGGTTGCCACGCAGTTGGCGGCCGCCGGGGTGGGGCGCTTGGTGCTCGCGCATGCCGGTGTGTTGCGACATTCTGATTTGAATCGCCAGACCCTTCAAACTTACGATCACCTCGGCAAACCGCGCATCGCCTCGATTGTGCGCCGTTTGCGTGAGTTAAATCCCCGTTGTGAGGTCATCGGTATTCAAGAAAATATCAGTGCTGCAAATGCCGATGCGCTTGTCGCGCAGGTAGATTATGTCGTCGATGCGGCCCCTCTTTTCCAAGAGCGTTTAGCGCTCAATACGGCTGCCTTCCACGCGCGAAAGCCGATGGTCGAGTGCGCCATGCACACCCTGGAGGCGAGTGTCACCACCTTTGTGCCGGGGGAGACAGGCTGCCTCGCCTGCTATGTGCCAGAGGTGCCGCCGTCTTGGAACCGCCAGTTTCCGGTCTTTGGGGCAGTCTCGGGCACCGTCGCCTGCATGGGGGCCATGGAGATCATCAAGCTCATCACGGGCATCGGCACCAGCTTGCGCGGAGAAATGCTTACCTTTGATCTGGCTTCAATGCAGTTTCGCAAAGTGCGCCTTCCCAGACGCTCCGATTGCACGGTTTGTGGCACGGTCGGGGCGGGTTCGGCAGAGACTTCCTCAGTGACTCACTTGGCCACATAGTCCACCACACACACTTTATCGAGCAGTGGCTTCAAACGCGCCACAAACGCTTGATGAGCAGCGTGCGGGAGGTAGCTGTCCAATCCTGCTTTGTTGTCGAAAGTCACTAAAAAGCAGTGAGTGAACCCTTCATTCAAACCCTCAGGACTCACGTTGGTGCCCCATTCAAAGCTTCTCACGGAGTCGATCTTTTTGGCGAGATCAGCGAAAGCGTTTTCAAGTCCACGCACTTGATCGGCTGTGGCGCTGTCCTTGAATTTAAAAAGTACCACGTGACGGTAAGGAGCCTCAGCGGCGGGAGCAGTGGAGATCATCGTGGAGAGCAGAAGAAAGAGGACAGGGAAGAAGATGTGAAAGTTCATCAGGCATCCATGCAGGGCATGCTTGGCGCGTCAACAGGAGCCTAGTGGGGCTTTCCGAGAGTGAGCATCATTTTGTTCGATGAGCGTGAGTTGCAGCGTTGTGATGGTGCGCCGTGCATTCAGCAGCGCGTTTTGTCAGTTCAACCGTATTCTTCATCGCATTTCTATGTCGTCTCCTGTTCGATTCGCCCTCGCTGGGTTTGGTGCTTGGGGCAGATTTCATGCGCAATCCATTGCGGATCATCCCGAAGCCAAGCTGGTTGCCATCGCGGCTCCTTCGGAAGCCTCGCGCGCGGAGGCAAAGCAGCTTTTCCCAGAGGCGGAAATCTATGCTGATGGCCTGGAGATGATTTCCCGTGCGGATTTTGACATCATCGACATCGTCACTCCAAGTCACACGCATCATGATCTGGCTCTCGCTGCCATGCGCAGAGGCCGTCATGTACTTCTGGAGAAGCCCATGGCAGTCACCCTTGAGGACTGCAAAGCCATCGTGAACGGCGCAGCGAAACATGGGGTGCAACTTGCCGTCGGGCATGAGCTTCGCCTTTCCTCGCAGTGGGGAGAGATCAAACGCATCATTGAGCGCGGCACCATCGGTCAGCCACAGTATGTACTCGTTGAACTCTCGCGTAAACCCTACCGCCTGGGTGCTGCCGGTTGGCGCTATGATCAGAATCGCGTCGGCAGTTGGGTGCTGGAAGAGCCCATCCACTTCTTCGATTTAGCGCGCTGGTATTTAGAGGCGAGCGGAGATCCCGAGGAACTCTACGCTTATGGCAACTCGCGTGACACCGAGCGGCCTGCTCTCCACGATAATTTCAGCGCGATGTTCCGCTATGCCGATGGCAGCTACGCGGTGGTTTCACAGACGCTCGCTGCGTTTGAGCATCATCAGACCGTCAAAATCAGTGGCACCCATGGGGCGCTGTGGGCGGCCTGGAGCGGTGCGCTCGACCGCACTCTGGAACCAGAGTATTTTCTCAAGGTTTTCGACGGAGAAAAACTCGAGCAGGTGAAGATCGAAAAACACAGTGGCGAAGTATTCGAGCTGCGTGAGGAGATCGCACGATGTGTCGCCATGGTGCGCTCTGGCAGTGCTCCTGCGGCCAGTGGTCGTGATGGTCTCTGGAGTGTGGGGCTTTGTCTCGTCGCTGAGGAGTCGATTCGTCAGAAAAAAACGCTGCGTGTTGGAGAATGGCTGAAGCTCTGAACCACGGGTACGCGTGGTGAGTTGGTCTATTCTGCACTTGCGCGCTTTGTGACCGCACTGGCATCTGTGATGGTGTCTGGTGGGTGCAGCAGCACTTCATCTCCAGCCTTGAGGCCGCCGAGTACTTGAGTGTGTTGCCCGTCGGTGCGTCCAGCCTGTACGGTGGTTTTTTTGGCACGATTGTGTTCCAGAAGGAAGGTCTTCCAGTCTCCTCCTTCACGGAAGAGTGCGCCTGAGGGGACCAGCAGGGTGTCGTCACTGTGCCAAACAGCGATGCGTACTTCGACGCGGAAGCGATCTCCTAGAGTTTTTAAGGTGGGCGGTTGCCCAACAAAATCACTCAACACGAGAACACGCTGCTCTTCCACGCCGAGAGCCGAGACTTTGGTGAAAGCGGCTGGCTCCACACGCCGCACGCGCGCTTTGGCCGGTACGTCACCGCCCCATTGCTCCACGCTGACTTCAGCACCAGGTGGGATGGCGACCGCATCGCGCGAGAGAATTTCAGCCTCGATTTCAAGATCGGCGGGATCACCGATTTCGAGAATGGGGGTGCCTGGAGTGAGGATGGTGGCGCTCTCCTGCATGACGCGCAGCACGAGACCGCTGACAGGAGCGCGGATGACGATGGACGTGTCTCCCTCGCCAGGTTTTTCCATCTGCAACAATGCAGCCTGTGCCTGAGCCTGCTCGAAGTCTGCCACTTGTAGGGCAAATTCGGCAGCACGCACTTCGCGCATTTTCATCTCGGCCTCACGTTGAAAAGTGTCTCTGTCAGTGGCACTGATGGTGCCTTGCTCTGTGTTGTTTTTCACGCGATCCCAGTTGGCCTGGGCGTATTTGAGGCCGGTGCGCGCCATTTCGATGTTTTCGTTTGCCCGGCTGCGGGCTGCTACAGCGGCGTCCACTCGCGCCTGGGCTTGGAGGCGCGCGCGGGAATCGAGCAGGGGAGGCAGGACGGGTTCGATGCTCGTGAGTACCGTTTTACCGCTTTCGACTTTGTCACCGGGGCGTAGGGTCACACGCTGCATGCTACCTGCAACTGGAGCAGCGACGATGTAGCGGTTGCGGATACGTGTTTTGCCTTCCTCGGAGACATAAATGGTGAGCGCGCCGTTTTTAACCGTGCCGGTCTCGACTTCGATGGGGCGCGGTTGGAGAGAAACATAGATGGAAACCACAACGGCTGCAGCAGTGAGCCAGAGTGCGATTTTTCTTGGGAGATTGCGGAGGGAGGTAGGTTTTTTCTCCTCCCATGGAGGGATGGATGACTGGGGGGCATCAGGAGGGAGGTCACTCATGCAGTGAATGCACTATGCGCGAACTTCGCGCGGGGGCAGGTGGTTTTTTGCTTGTTGCTTACAGGGTTCTCGGTTCACAGTTCACCGTTCACGATTGCCGCCTGAGGTGTGCAAGCTGTGAATCTCGAACAGCCAACCGAAACTCATTCCCATGCCCCACGTCGAAACCAACGGAATCAAAATGTTTTATCAGGAACGCGGTAGCGGTGATCCGCTTGTCTGTATCATGGGAGTGACTGCTCCCGGAGGTGTGTGGGATGCGCACGCACAGGCTTGGGAGAAGCATTTTCGCTGCATCCTTGGCGACAATCGCGGTGTGGGTGAAACAGACAAGCCTGCCGGGCCCTACACCACGGCGATGATGGCCGACGACTACGCTGGGCTCATGGACCAGCTCGGCATCAAGCAGGCACGCGTTGTCGGTTGTTCGCTCGGCTCTGTCATTGCGCAGCAGCTCGCGCTGCGTCATCCGGCAAAGGTGAAAAGCATGATCCTCATGTGTACCTGGGCGCGGCAGGATCGTTTCGGCCTGCGTACTTGGGAACATCTGCAAAAGTGCAAAGCCACCATGCGCCCCGAGGACTTCATGCACTACGTGCAGATGCTCATCTTCACCAAGCCCTGGTTCGACAACGATGAGTGCTGGAACAACATGCAGCAGGGGCTCAAAGACGCCGCTCTCAATCCGGCACCGCAGCCCGTGCATGCTATGGAGGCGCAAAGTGCTGCCGCCGTCACGCATAACACGCTCAACGAACTCAAGAACGTGAAGTGCCCTACGCTCGTCATCGGTGGCAAAGACGATGCCTTCACGCCGCAGTGGATGAGCAAGGAAGTCGCTGCCGCCATTCCTGGTGCCGACCTCCACCTCTACGACAACGCCGGACATGCCTTCCACTGGGAGTGTCTCTCCGATTTTAATCCGCGCACGACTGAGTGGCTGTTGAAGCATTGATCCACTGATTCGCTGCGGCGCAACACGATGCAGGCATGCGGCGTTTAGCTGACATGCCTGTTTTGCGTATTAGCTCATGGCTGTGTCTCGGCGCGTTCGTGCACGCTGCGCCGGTGGATTTCGTGCGCGACGTTCAGCCCCTTTTTGCGGAGCACTGCCTGGAGTGCCATGGCCCGGATGATTCCAAAGGAGGATTGGTGCTCACCAGTCGAGATCTCGCTCTCAAGGCATTGAAAAGCGGCGCGCATGGGATCGTCCCTGGCAAACCGGACCAGAGTGAAATGATCGCCCGCATGATGACGGACGATCCAGATGAGCAGATGCCTCCTCCGAAGCACCGCGCCAAACATCCTCTCAAAGCGCGCGACATCGCTGTGCTGCGGCAATGGATCAGCGAAGGAGCTAAATTTGAAGCGCATTGGGCTTATAAGCCAGTTGTGCGTCCGAGTGCCGGAGGGATTGATGAGTTCATTCTCGCGAAGCTTTCAGAGAAGGGCATCCCTGTCATGCCAGAGGCAGACCGCGTGACGCTGATACGCCGCGTTCATTACGATCTGCTTGGTTTGCCACCTCATCTTGAAGAAGTGGATGCTTTTGTGAGTGATCGCTCACCGCAGGCGTATGAGGCGATGTTGGATCGTGCGCTGGCTTCCGAGCATTTTGGAGAACGCTGGGGACGACACTGGCTCGATATGGCGCGCTACGCTGACAGTGACGGCTACGAGAAAGACCGCCCGCGCCCTGATGCCTGGCGATTCCGCGACTGGGTGATCCGCGCCATCAACGACGACATGCCCTTTGATGAATTCACGATCGAGCAGCTTGCTGGCGACCTTCTCCCCGATGCTACGCCGGAGCAGGTCGTTGCCACAGCATTCAATCGGCAAACACTCACAAACACTGAGGGCGGCACCGATCAGGAACAGTTTCGCATCGAAGCCTGCATGGATCGTACGGAGACGCTCGGGACTGTTTGGTTGGGCCTCACGGTAGGCTGCGCTCGCTGCCACACGCACAAGTATGACCAGATCACGCAAAAGGAGTACTATCAGCTCTTTGCCTACTTCAATAATGGCGATGAGGTGAACCGCCAGGTTCCCATATCTCCTGAGGCGTGGAGCGAGTATGAAAAGAAGAATGGAAAAGCCGTCGAACGGCTTATCCCACTGCGCAAAGCACTCGACGCTGCCAAAGCACAATTGCCCGTGAAGCTGCCGGAATGGGAAAAGGCCATTCAAGAACGGCTCGCCAAAGCCGCAGCGGCCAAAGCGGTGCAAAAATTTGTTCCTCTCACGATAGCGAATGCCAAGGCCGCTTCGGCAAAGCTCATCAGACTGAGCGACGGCTCCTACCTTGCGCAAAATAAAACGCCGAAGACCGACAGCTACACGCTGGAGGTCAGCAATCATGCAAAACTGATTACCGCCTTGCAGATCGAAGCCATGCCCGATGATTCTCTCCCGCGTAAAGGCCCTGGCTACAAGAACGGCAACTTTGTGCTCACGCAGATCGCGGCCACGCTTCGACGTGGCAAAACCACGCGGGAACTCGTCTTGCACTCACCGAAAGCTGACTTTGAACAGAAAACATTCACTGCTGCCAAGGCGCTCGACGGCGATGATCAATCAGGCTGGGCGGGTGCCATCGGCAAAAGGAGCGCTTGCACCTTTCAGCTCGCCGAGCCGCTCATGCTCCAACCTGGCGACAGGCTCACGTTGCAGATCGACCAAAAATACAAAAAGCCAGGTCACACCATCGGACGCTTCCGTGTGCTCGCTGCGAGCGAAGAGACAGAGGACAGCATTGTTCCCGCAACAGTGCGCAGGATTCTCAGTGAAGAACCGAAGCGCCGAAATCCAGTTGTCATCATGCCACTCTGGGAGTGGATGGAAAAAATTGATCCAGAAGTCATCGCAGCAAACCACGCACTGACCGAAGCGGAATCAAAACTCCCCAAGTCCACGCTCATGGATGTGCGCGTCATTGGACAGCGCGTGAATAGTCCGCGTGTGACGCACCTGTTGCATCGTGGAGATTTCCTCCAGCCTGCGGAGGTGGTCACTCCGGCCACCTTTGCCACACTGCCACCAGTCAAAGGGGCTTCGCGTCTTGATCTCGCGCGCTGGTTGGTCAGCAAGAACAATCCGCTGACTCCCCGCGTGGCGGTGAATCACCTTTGGGCGCGCCTTTTTGGAGAGGGACTCGTGCGCACCGTGGCCGATTTCGGGGTGCGTGGAGAGCCGCCCTCGCATCCGCGTTTGCTCGACTGGCTGGCTGATGAATTCATGCGCCAGGGATGGAGCCGAAAGAAAATCCTCAAGACCATCATGATGTCTGCCGCGTACCGGCGCAGTTCTGCGATTCCGGCAGATCTGCCACCGCAGGTGCTGGAAATTGATCCGAAGAACACGTTGCTTTGGCGACAGAATCGCGTGCGCGTCGATGCGGAAATCGTGCGCGATCTCTATCTCGCCTGTAGCGGTCTTCTGACCGAGAAGGTTGGAGGGCCGAGTGTTTTTCCACCAATGCCAGCGGATGTTGCGGCTCTGAGTTACGCGGGCAATTTCAAGTGGGCCACGAGTCAAGGGGCGGATCGTTACCGCCGTGGGATGTACACGTTTTTCAAACGCACGGCTCCCTATCCAGATCTCACCACGTTCGACTGTCCAGATGCGAACCTCACCAATGTGCAGCGCACGGTTTCCAACACGCCTTTGCAGGCGCTGACGACTTTGAATGCGGAAGCTTTTGCGGAAGCGGCGCAGGCATTGGCGAAGCGCGTTCTGACCGATCAGACGCTCGTGGGCGATGAGGCACGTCTTACTCGCGCTTTCCGCCTTGGTGTCTCGCGGCAGCCGTCAATGCAGGAGCTTGCCACACTGAGGGATTTGCTCGCCGAAGCGAAGCTCACTTACCAACGCGGGAATTTGGATGAGGCCAAGGCTGCCTATGGCCGGCACGGCGTTCCGCAGATGTCCCCTGTCGAGAATGCCGCCTGGGTAGCTACGACGCGCATCATTCTCAATCTCGATGAGCTGATCACCCGAAACTGAGAGAGGGAGAAAGTTCAGCGTTTACGCCGCTTGGGAGCTTGCTGCTTGAGCATGCTTTCAAAACGACAACAGACCATGACGCCGCGTTTGCTTTTTCCTCGCGCCTTGATCTGCAAGTGCGCGCCGATGAGTTGCGCTCGGTGTTGCATCACTTGCATGCCGATTCCCGAACTTTGGGTGGGTTTCGAGAGTTTTTTTAGTCCGAGTCCGTCGTCTTCGATGACTAACTCGCATTCGTCTCCTGCGATCCGGCGCAGTGAAATGTGTACTTTGCCTGGTTTGCCATGGCGCAGAGCATTGTTCACTGCTTCTTGAGCGATGCGGAAGAGGTGCGCCTGTTTATCCTCATTTTCGACGATGACGGAGGCATCCACGGCGCACTCACATGGCGTGCGGAAATTCGTACGCACTGTCTCAGCCAGCAGATGCAGTGCTCCGGCTAGCCCACGGTACTTCACACTGGACGGGGAGAGGCCGTGGGACATGCGGCGCACTTCAGCGACGGACTCTTTCATGAGTTCGTGAATGCGCGCGGCTTCCATTTTGTGCTGACCTTTGAGGCCGGACTCCAGTGCTTCCATCAGTACAAGGATGCCTGTCATGGTTTGACCCACGCCATCATGGAGATCGTGACCGATGCGCGTTTGCTCCTCCTCGACGACACGCAGCAACTCACGCTGGAGCCGCTCGCGCTCGGTAATGTCGTTGGCGGTGATGATGATGCGGTCGGCGCTGCCATCGCGTTTGCGCGTGGAGGTGCTGCGCATCTCCACTAGGCGCCAGGCACCAGCTCGTGTGCGCAACCTGACATCGATGGGAGGATTGTCTTCGCCACGCAGCAGTCGCGCAAAACGATGCTGTGTCCTTTGCTGATCTTTTGCCTCCAACAAACCGACTTCCCAGGGAGTTCTTCCCATAAGCTCGCTCTCTTGATAGCCCATGATGCTATAAAAGGCAGCGTTTGCGTGAACAAAGCGCGCAGCAGTGTCCATCACCACGACGAATGCGGCAATGTGATCTAATAATGCCTTATTGTATGCCAGTTCACGAAGGTATTTCTGCTCGGCTTCCTTTCGTTCGTGAATGTCCGACAGGGTGCCGGTCATGCGGATGGCTTTCCCATCGTGACTCCATTCCGCCTGGCCATATGCAGCAAACCAGCGAAACTTCCCTCGCTTGGTGCGCATGCGAAATTCCACGGCATAAGGAACTTTTTTTTCAAAGTGCTCGATCCTTGCCGCAACAAGCATGGGGACATCTTCTGGATGCAGATGCTTGCGGAACCAAGCTTCACAGACGGAGTTTGATTCGTCCTCAGGAAAGCCAACAATCTGCTTCCATCGGGAGGAAAAATACATCTCTCCTGTTTCGACATTCCAATCCCACAAACCGTCAGTTGTGCCGGACAAGGCGCGCGCGTAGCGTTTTTCATTCGCGCGCAGGATGTGATCCTGTTCCTCTCGTTCGATGGCGAATGCTGCCAGCCGGGCGGCATTGCCGACACGGATGATCTCTTCCTGGGGCGGTTCATGTGTCTTTCCCCAGTAGCAAGTCAGCGCGCCCAACACTTTGCCCGAGGTACTAAGGATTGGCTCTGACCAGCAGGACTGCAGATGCGCTTCCTCAGCCATTTCCCTGAACGGAGCCATGCGCGAGTCTGCCATGATGTCCTTGCAGATGACTCGCTGCCTTGTGGCGGCAGTGGCAGCCGTGCAACAGCCTTCGGCGCTAATGTCCAGAGAACGAATTCGTTTTCGTACGGCCTGTGGAAGCCGTGGCGCTACTTCCAGGTGTAGTTGCTTTCCTTGGTTGTCCACCAGCATGATGCTGCAGTGCATGCCGGGGAATGCGGCCTCGATGTTGAGGACGATGGCTTTCAGAACTTCAGCCGCTGCCGCGCCGCTTGCGACCAGAGCAAGGCTCTGTGCCTCACGATCTTCGGCTTCTTTGCGCGTCGAGATATCCACCATCGTGCCGATCATTCGCTGCGGGGCATCATCATCTTTACTGCGTGCAATCACGCGTCCACGACAGATCACCCATTTCCAGGAGAGGTCTTTGCAGAGCATGCGAAATTCATGGCAAAAATCTGCCGTTCGCCCAGTGAGGTGTTCATGCACTTCATTGAGCACCCTCGCTCTTTCATCAGGGTGCAGCATTGCTTCGAAAGTGGTGCGCCGCTCTGGGAGTTCCTCATCGGGCGCGTAGCCGAGGATGGCCTTCCACTGTGAGGAATAAAAAACATGGTCGTTCGTGATGTCCCAGTCCCAGACACCGAAACCCGAGCTCTCCAAGGCGAATTGCCAGCGCTGCTGACTCTCTTGGAACCTCTGCTCTGCCTGCACACGCTCGGTGATGTCGCGACCCACCGCCTGCGTCTCAACAAGGTTTCCCTGCGCATCGAAAAAGGCGCGATTAGAGAACTGCATCCAGCGCACTTCGCCTGCGTGGTCATACACACGATTCTCGATGGTCACCACCGGATTGTCCGGTGAGAGCGTGGCAAGTTTTGCTTTGATGAGAGGGAGATCCTCAGAAACTGCGATAGGATGCCACGACTTGCCTAACATTTCCTCGCGCGCCTTGCCGAAAAAACGGCAGTATGCCTCGTTGACGAAGGTGAATGTTCCATTCGCGAGGAAACGACAGACCACTTCTGTCAAATCCTCCACCACGAGACGGTGGCTATCCTGCACTGCCCGCGCAGAAGCTGGAGTCACGGACGAATGCGTGTTCATAGCATCAGGGGATGTAGCCCATCGACTTCATCCACTCCGCCACTCGATCTGGCCAGCCGTCCACAGGGCCACCTCTTTTTTTCATGCCGAATCCGTGGCCACCTTTGGCATAAATGTGCAGTTCGCAGGGCAGGTTCAGCTTCTTGTATTCGAGGTAGAGCAAAGCACTGCCGCTGGCGGGCCACGGGTCGTCATTTGCGTGGATGAAGCACATTGGCGGTGCTTTGGAGGTGATTTCAAATCCCGGCAGCAGCTTCGTCGGCTCATCCTTGCTCACAAGATACGCGGGATACACCGGGATCGCGAAATTCGGCGTCGCGTCCTCAACATCGAGTGCTGAGTCGGTCGTGTAGGTGCGATCGTTGGCATGGAGCGAGGTCATCACGGTGAGATGGCCGCCTGCGGAGAAGCCGAGAATGCCAATGCGGTTTGGCTTTAGACCCCATTCGGCGGCGTGATGGCGGATGATGCCCATTGCGCGCTGTGCGTCCTGCAGTGCCTCGCGTCCGGGGTCATTCGGGTCGCGCTTCGGTACACGGTATTTGAGCAGGATGCCAGTCACGCCGTGTTTGTTGAGGAAGTCGCACACCATCGTGCCTTCATGTTGATAGGCTAGGATGCCGTAGCCTCCGCCAGGGCATACCAGCACCGCCGTGCCGTTTGGATTCTCCGGTTTGAACACCGTGATCATCGGGTCGGTGACGTTGGTGATGCGCAGCACGTCATTCGCACTTTTTTTCGGCACTTCCTTCTCTGCTTCGATCTTCACACCCGGTTTCTCCGGTGCGCCTTTTGGCCAGAGCTTGATCACCAGCGGCTCAGCAGCGGCGAGCGACGATGTTACGACGAGGAAGACGGCGGGGAGGAGTTTCATGATGTTCCATTGGAGCGGAAATCACCGCGCAACGCAAGGCAGCATCATCGCGTCTCGCATGCCGTGGAGGATTTTTTTATCCGCTGGGCAGACGGTGGCCAGCACGCCGCCGAGTTGCGGATCGTCGTCCTCCTCCGATGTGGCAAAGTAATACGGACACAGTCGCACGCGGCTCTGCATCGCATGTGTGGTCTGCTTTTCATCATCCCATGCCGGATGCGTGACCACCTTGGCACGATGAAACTCCTGGAGGATAAACGGATTCGTCGAAAAGCTGGCCAGCGCCTCGTCGATGGCCGCGCTCCATTGCTCCTGAGAAAGATCGTGGCCGATGAATACTCCGCGCGATCCCCAGCCGCGCTCTGAAAAGCCGCTGATCTTCAAAACAAGCTGTCGCTGCTTGCCGCCGAATCCTTTCATCTCGTGCCAGCTTTGAATGTCGAGCTGTGGCCACACGGCTGACGGAGGCAGTGGCACGGGATCAACCACCCAGCCCATCGGAATGCACTTCTTCAGCAGTTCGTAATGCTCGGTACGCAGTTCGCGGCTCCAGAAATCTTCCAGCGCGGGCGACCAGAAGAGTGCGAGCCACAGTTTTTCTTCGAGGAAGGCTTTGATCGGCGGCGTGAAACTCAATTCGCCGCGCTCGGCCATGCGCAGCATCACGTCGGCGTTTTCGACGTTGGCGAGATCGAACAGCTCAAAGAAGCGGTAAATCGCCGCACCGTTTAGCTCATACGGTTGCACTTCCCACGGGCGCAGCACGCGTCGGCTCAATCGCTCCGCCAGCCAGTTCATCTCCGGGAAGTAATCGCCCGATTCACGCGAGATGAGGATGTCCTCACTCGGAAACGCCGACGCAAACGCTTCGATCATTTCCTCGGCACCACCGATGACGTTCTGGCCCAGTGCTGCATACGTTTCATTCAGCCATGCCGTCAAACCGATGCCGCCGGGCAGGGAATCGAGTTCCGAAATGCTCACGCCCGTTTCCGTGAGCACCAGATCCGGTCGCAGCACGCGTGGCAGATTGTGTTGCCACCGCGTTTGTTTGCCGAGAGCGATCACACGCTGCGGCTTGCCTTGATCGAGCAACTTCGCCACCCACGGATGAGCTTCATCGAAGTACAGGCGATTGCACGCCCGCTGAAACGCCCGCAACGCCGGGCCGAGATCACGGATCAGTCGCACCGTCTCAGCATCCAGCGCAAACGCCTCTGGTGACAGCACCCAATCCTTGTCCTGAAAGAACCCTTGTTCAGGGAATGAGGCGCGGATGTGGGAGATGGACTCGGAGGCGGATGTAGGCATTGCGAAGGATTACGACGCAGGGAAGCATTCGTCTCACTTCGTTTCCACCACCTTCATATTGCTGGAAGGCAGCGTACGAATGCGCTGCGTCGGGCTGAGGCCGTATTTGTCAGGTTGATACATCGCCTCGATGCGCGCGGGCGGGGCGGTGGTGTCGCCTTCTGCGATGACGCGGGCGAGGTAACGCAGACTGAACTTGCCTTTCGCGGGCGCGTAGTTGGTGAAGAACAGCGCGCGGTCGGTGCGGATTTCGCGATGGTCGCAGAACCAAGCCTGCGTGCCGTCGGGCAATTGATCGCTGTCGCGTTCGTTCTGCGTGCTGAATTCGGGATTGATGGCTTCAAACACAGCGGGCAGTGCGTCGTCGATGGCGAGATAGCGATCGCCACCGCCGATTTCGATCTTCAGGGTGACGACCACCATGTCGCCGACGCGCAGGTCGTCGATGCCGGAGGTGGAGCCGTCCATGTTCAGCTCCTCGTAGGTGCGTTCGATGGCGTAGCCTTTGTTTTCGCCAGAGAAATCACGCTTCGGCGGGAAACTGCGTGCCTCGATGCGTGCGAAAGCCTCGCGTCCGGCGGGAAGCGTGATGCTGAGGGGAGCGGCACTGAGGGCTTGATTGAGTGCGAAGCCCACCTTTGCGCTGGAGAATCCAGCGGTGAGATTCAGTGGTTGATTCTGCGTGTCCCAGTGTGCGTGGGCAGTCAGCGGTTCGCCGGTTTTTTTCAAGCTGCGTTCATAGGCAGACAGCGCGGTGAGTGTCCAGGCATTGGTGAAAGTGTTGCCCCACTCGCCTCGCCCATTGCGGGATTGTAGGATGGAGACGGCGAGCTTTTCCGCATCTTCCGTCAATCCGAGGTGCGTGTAGCAAATTAAACGCAGTGCCTTGTTCACGCGATTGCCTGCCCAATGACTCCAGACGATCGGTGCAGGAGGGGTGAGTTTGGGCTTCGGTTTGGTTGCGGTTTTTGTTTTTGCTTTGGCAGTCTTGCTTTTATTCTCCGCCTTCACAGGAGCGGGAGGCGCGGGCGGTTTCCAGCCGAGGGTGTCTTTGATCTGCTGCTCGGGCGTGTTGCTCAGACACATCGCCAGCGCGAGGTAAAGGCGCGCCGCTTCTGGCAAGTGCTCGCGGCGTCCGAAGAGAAGGTTTTGATAGGCAGGCTCCGGCTTGCCTGCTTTCGCAAGCGTGTAGAGTGCCAGTGCGGAGTCGGTGAGGATGTAGAAGTCTTTTTCGTCATCGAGGCCACGCAGCTTTTTCGAAAGGTACTCGACGAGCTTCTTGATCGCCACAGCAGGGACATCTGCGCCCTGATCGCGCGCGCGCATCAGCAGTAGGCCGCCGTAGGCACTGCCCCACAGGCTGGATTCCTGACCGCCGGGCCAGTAGGCGAGGCCGCCGTCGTCGGTCGTCATTTGCAGCAGTTTGTTCACGCCTGCCTGGATCACCTGCTTCGCCTTGCCGCCGCCGAGTTGATCCGGGAACAGCGTTTCGTATTTGCCGAGTGCCAGCCAGGGCATCGTGGCGGAGGTGGTCTGCTCGACGCAGCCATAGGGATAGTGCAGCAGATAGTCGAGTGCGTCGCGTGCTTCAAAGAGCCGACTGTTGCTGATGCCTGCGGAAAGCTCGCCCTCGCCTTCGAGCAGCGCGGGATTCACTTCCTTGATGAGATTTTCGATGGGTTCCTCGGCCTTGAGGCGTGTGTAGCTGACATAGCGCAGCTCTGGCACGGGATGATTCACGTCAAAGGTCGATTCAGTGCCGTCGCTGGCGGCCGAGGGCCAGTTCACGGCTTGTGCCGTCCATTTCCATTTTGCGGTGCCGAGTTGGACGAACTGCACGGGGAAGGCGGTGGCTGCGGTTTCACCAGCCTTGATCTGTAGAATGACTTTTTGCTGCTTGGACGTGCCGCGTTCAGCCGCATTGAGCGATGCGGGGATAAAGTCACGCTTTTCAGTGATGAAGTTCGCAGTGTGGTCGAGGTCGAGCGTGACCTCCACCGCACCGGAATGCGGCGTGGTGTTGTGAACGACGGCCTTCACGAGGAATTCATCGCCCAAGCGTGCAAAGCGTGGCACGGCGGGCTCGATCATGAGCGGTTTGTTGATCTTAAAGGCGGATTCGCCTTTGCCGAAACGATCAGCGCCATGCGCGGCGACGGCCATGATGCGGTAGCGCGTGAGGTTGTCCGGCGCAGTCACGCTGGCAGTCAGCCTGCCCTGCGCGTCGGTCATTCCCGATGCCAGCCACAGTGGCGTGGCGATGAAATTTTTGCGGACCGTGATATTCGGGATGTCGCCCTCTCCATCGCCGCCACCGACGAGGAAGCCTTTGTTGCCGCGTTCACGCAAGACAAGTTCCTCGGGCAGCAGGCTGTCGTAAGAGGTGAAGTTGTCGATAGCGAGCGGGAACTCTTCGTGGAAAAACGCGGATGGATCCGGCGTCTCGTGCTTCATGAGGCTCAACACGCCTTCATCGACAGCATAGAGCGTGACGTCTGCGCCGGAAACAGGAGCACCCTTTGCATCGGTGATCGTGGTGGTGATGTTCACACTCTCGGCAGGACGCACTTCATCGCGATCTGGTTTCACTGCGAGTTGCAGTTCTTTCGCCTCAGATTCGACGGTGAGCGCACAGTAGCCGACACGATACTCAGGCATCTTGTGTTGCTTCGGACTGGCGGAAGAGCCGCGGATGACAATGACCGAGACATAGACGTTCGGGAATTCGTCTTCACCCAGCGGCACGCGGATGATCGGATGATCGAGTGTGATCTCAGTGACGAATTGGCGGTGAATCTTGTTGCGCTCCATCGTGACGAGGGCCGTGCCTGCGATGGGTGTTTTGACCACGATGACCGCGTCCTCTCCTGGCTTGAGCGTTGTTTTCTCCGGCTGGAGGTTCATGCGATTGCCGTCCTCCATCGCCCACGGGAACTCACCACCGCCGACGGCGTAGAAGGGCATGCGGGAATGCACCTGGGTGCCTTTGGCGTCAGTGGATTCGGCGGTGATGAAATAGACGCCGCCTTTCGATGGAGTGAAGGCAATCGTCGCTGTGGGTGCGGATTTTGCTGTCGGTGCTTTCAGGTCGAGGCTCTGCTTCAATTCTTCGCGCAGCACGACTTGGTCCTTCGTCGTCGTGCCACCACCTGCGGTGGCGATTTTCAGTGTGTGGTACTCCTGGCGCTCGATTTTGATCTCGACGCGTACGTTGCCCGCAGCGGGCGCGCCTTTGGAGTCGATGGCGACGACCTCCAGGTTCACCGGCTTGCCTGCGGAGGCGAAATACTGCGGGCCGCGCAGCCCGAGCAGGTAATCCGCGCCGGGAACTTCGAATTCAGTGGCGGTACTGATGGTCTGTTCGTTGATGTCCGTCACTTCGGCATTCACGCGCACGATCTGAGGCAGCGCAGCACGATCTGGCGGCGGGCGCGGCATTTCGAGCGTGGCAGTGCCGTCATCGCTGAGGAAGAGATCCCCATTCACGAACCATTCATCGTCATCCGATTCTTGTTCGCCGTAGATGTAGTCGCCGTCAGAATCGCGATCCTGTGCGTAATGCGCCCAGTCAGGGGCCTCGCCAAAGTGGTAGTCGATGAATGCAACCGGCGGTGTGAAGTCGTTGCGCGAATTTGCACTCCATGAGATTTCAGCGACGGAGAGAGCTTTGCCCATGTAGTAGTTGGCACTGAGCGGCACTTGGATGCGGTCGGGCTGAAACTTGATTTCCTTCGTGTCGAGCTTCACTTCGAAGGTGTTTGGCTTGTAGTCGTCGATGCGGAAGGTCATGCCTCCGCCGTCACTGCTCTGGCTGTTCGCGTTCGGTGATTTAAGATTAATGGTGAGATCATACCAGCCGGCGGGGCCGGTCGGCAGCACGACATCATCCGCCCATGCTCCAGTGGCGGTGAATTTCACCGGCCTGTCGATCACGACGCGGTAACGCGGGTCGCGGATCACCAAACGGCCCTCGGCTGGAGCTTGATCGAGACTTAAATCATCGCCGATGAGCAGGCGCGTGTGTGCTTTGAAGTGCGCGGTGTCGCCGGGCTTGTAGAGCGGACGGTCGGAGAAGACAAAGGTGCGGCGCTGTGGCTGCCAGACGCTCTCGTAGGCATGGTTGATGTCATAGGGAATGCCGAAGCCACTCGAATCGACTTCAATCACAGCACAGTCGCCTGCTTTCTCAGCGAGTACAAACGACGGCGTGGGGCCAGGGGCTGTGGCGATGCCGCTGGCGTCGGTGTCGGCGTAGCCAGTGAGTTTCAAATCGGCGTCCACGAGGGTGAGGCGCACGCCGGGCACGGGTTTGCCGGTTTCGAGTGAAGTGACGAACACGACTGACTCGCGCCCGTTGCTTTTCTGCATGATGCCGAGGTCGGTGAACTGGACGAGAGACTGGGTGATGACGCCTTTGTCTTTCAATCCGGCAGCGGCGGTGCCCTCCAACTCGATGAAAAGCGGCGCGGCGGGGTATTCGCCGAGTACTTCGCGCCAGTTCAGTTTTAAAATCTCACTGTGGTCGAGTGGCTTCGTGACGGGATAGGTGCGGTCAAAAATCTGCGTGCCCGGATAGGCGTCGATGGGCTGCGTCTTGTAGGCAGCCTTTTGCTTGTCGTTGCCGTAGTAGGCGGTCTCGTAGGCACGGAATTGATCGAGCGCTCGCAAAAGCTCAGGCCCGTTGAGGCGCTTCACTCGCACGCGCACCTGGCTGACGTTTGCAGCGCTGAATTCGTAAGTGCCCGCGCCTTTGGCGAGCTGCGCGTTGATGAAGGTCGGCGCAGCGAGGTAAGGTGGGTTCGGTACAAAGGTCACGCTGCCTTTCACCGGCACGCCGAGCGCCATGCCATCGCCTGAGGCCATGGTTGGATCGACGGTGACGATGTGTGGCTGATGGAGCGGGAATTTGCCATAGATGCGAAGGGAGCGATTTAAAACTTCGGCTTTGCTCTCGCCTGATGGAATTGGATCAATGTGGATGAGCGCGGCGAGTTTTTTGGCAAATGCCGCCTCTTCTTCTGGCTTCCGTTCTTCATCGGTCGGCGGCAGCAGGGGCTTGTTGAAGTCGATGTCGATGTAGTAATCGCTGTCGAAAGGCGTGTGCGCGTGGACAGCGGTGACTGCGAAGGGTTTGATCTCACCGAGTTGTATGGAGTCGCCTGTGGCTAGTGTGTTGTGGCCGGAGGCGTTCGTCAGGGTCTCGGCGATTTGCAGGTGCCATCCCTTCGCGATAGGCAGCGGTGATTCCGGCTCGATGATGAGCGCACTGAGTCGCATGGCATCATCGGCGACCGAGGGCTTGGCTTTTGACATCTGCTCTGCCCATGTCGGCTGTGGGGTGGCACTCATGCGGGAGAAATCCTTACCCGTGGCGTGACGGACTTTGGCCTTCACAGGAGGAGCATTCTCGGCGGTGAACTCGATGTGTTTCGCTGCTTCGGCGGGGGTCACCGCATCGTTGAATTCAAAGAGAAAACGCGGCGTGCGGTTTTGTCCGTCGTCATTAAACCAGCGCGGATGCTGGTCAATGATGCGGAAGCGGGCACTTTCGACCGAATCAAGCTGCTCTGTCGAGAGGGGTTTGCCCGCGAGGTCTGTCAAACCGGCGCGCAGTTTGAAATCATAACTGCTGGCGAATTTCGGAGCCTGTGTGAGGTGGAAATGCCCACTGCGCGTGCTGGTCCATTCAAACGTGCCCGTCAGCTCGGGGGTGATGATGAGCGGCGATTGCGGCGCGGTCTTGCCAATCTGATCTTTGGGAATCATCGCCGTCGGAAAGACCACCTCGATGGTGGATTCCGGTGACAGCTCGACGGGATTGATGTTGATGCTGGCTTCCAAGGGCGGTGGGGTGACAGGATTGTCGGAAGTGCGACTTTTGGACGGAGCCGCTGAAGAAACGGAGGCAAAAGCCAGTATCATGACTGGCAGCAGCGCGAAGCTGAGCGTGGTTTTCATGGTGAACAAAGGTTCACCGCGAAAATAGCACGCCGCCGCGCGGGACGAGGGAATTTTTGGGAAGTTTTTTGGGTAGCTTTCAGTCCTACTTCAGCGTCCACACTTTCACGTTGTCGAAGGCGACTTCCTGGCCGTCCGGGCCGCCCAGGAGGACTTCCTATATCCACCCCAAACAGTGAAGCGCCAAAAATTTATGGTGCATGGAGATGGCTTCCCTCCGTTGTGTTCCAGCATGAACCGCCTGTAGTCTGGCTGCAGCTTGACCCCCAGCCCGTCTTCAAGGCGTATCAAATCATCCTCCTTGAGTGTCACATCGGTGATTGGGGCAATTGTCATGAACGGCTAGATTTGGAGCGGGTGGGTTTTATCCTCCCCAAACCATGTGATTTTATGAGGCAAGAACTCAAATTCCGCTTGTAACTCAGCCTCCTCACGGGAGGAGTGGCAAGTGTCCGCTATCTCACGCCCGTCCTCATCATAATGAATCAAATAAAAGCTCGGGCCGCACCCAAGCTGAACAATTCTGAGCTCTACTGTATGGCCGATCGGACTTCCATTAAATGAGTGGGCCGTTTTGCCTGATGATTCAAAATTACGAACATCGGCAATAGCTATGATTTTATCTTCCGCATTCATTTCTAATGGTTCAATCGGGGATAATTTCCACCACGGCGTTTTCTGTTACTCGACCATCCTATAGAGCTTCAAAATGCCCATGATGGTTATTTGGATTGCGTGTTTCATGTTCACCGTAACGAAACTGCCTTTTCCCGTCAGCCGAAACATAACGGCCAGGCGAAACCTCGGTGTAGCCCGATCCCAAATATTCTTCAGCACGATCTAAAACTTGGGTTTCCGTTAATTGGCCACTCGGCAGCTCAGGAGCTTTCCCTTTAGGGGGCAGTGGGGGTGGCGTTCCACCTGGAGGTGTTGAACCGTCTGTTGGAGGTGGTGTTCCTGCACCACCCGAACCACTGCCACCTACTTCCATCGGCAACTCCTCGCCGCTACTGCCAACGGTAACGCCAGAATCATCCGACACCTCGGCTCCGCCGCTCGCAGACTGACTAGGCGGCCCATCAGAGCCAGGTGGTGCTTCAGCCTGCTTCGCGCCTGCCTCGGCCACATCATCGGCAGCTTTGTTCGTTCCGCCGAGTGCATCCGCGATCTCGTCAGCCACTTTATTAGCAGCTTTCAGCTCGGTGCCATTCACGAAGGGAATGGCGGAGGCAACCACTGACAGGGCAGCCCCCCAGTAATCCCCGTCGATGACAGAGCAGCCAGCGTCTATCAAGTCGCTTATGGGAGTTGGATCGATAAGGCTCGTGCCTGTGGCAACCCAGCCGATAATGGTTGTCGGAGAAGTGGCGTCTTCCTCGCCACCATTGCCGCCGGCGGTCTCCGTGTGTGTTTCATTTCCAGACTGCTGTTGTTCAGTCTCAGGCATCGTTTGCGGTTGCTCGTCAGGACCAGGGCCGTTTCTCCCAACGGGGTTCTGCGGGTCGAACGGCACGTCATAGGGATTGAGAGGGTCGGATTCTACTCCGATTTCATCGCCGTCTAAGTAGCCATCTTCATCTGTATCTGGCTCAAAGGGGGCGGTGTTATGTCGGGATTCGGAGCCATCGCTCGCACCATCTTGATCTGTGTCTTCACGCCCGTCGGGTATGCCGTCACCATCCGTGTCGCTATCGAATGGATCAGTGAATGTTTCGATCTCCTCGTCGATGTCGCTGACGCCATCGCGGTCAAAATCGCCGGGCATGTCCTCCGGTTGAGGATCCATCTGATTGCCGTTACCGGCTCCCGGATCGGGTGGCGCACCATTTTGCGGTTGTTCTGGCTGAGCTGGCGCGCCAGGCGGAGATGGTTGCTCGTCGTTAGGAACAGCGGAGTCATCCTCAGGGTTTACAGGATTACTGTCCACAAGGTTGCCTTGGGCAAAGTCTTCTGGCCGAGTGATGCTCAGAAGCTCATCACCATCACTTTTCCCGCCAAAGTCGGTATCTCGAAGCAGTGGATGGGTGCCAACGCTCTGCTCTACAAAGTTTGTTAACCCGTCGTTATCCAGATCATCCCCGGCGTCGTTGACAGTGTTATCCAGGCCATGCGCGGCCTCCCCAAGATCGTGCATGCCATCCTCGTCAATATCCAGCCATCCGTCCTGAGCACCTAGGTTGGTGATCAAACAACTGGCCGCAACAAACGCAATGAAAACGACTCTGCTCGAAACGAGCTTGATACCACAAAATACACTTCCAACGAATTGGAGGGGCGTGGTTTTTTCATTTATCGGGAATAATCCAAAATTGCATACGCTGCGTCGATCGAGAACTGAGGCATCACACAAGGGCTGCCGCAGTGGTTCGCGCCCAGCCGTCCGCTGCGATGAGCGCGTCAAGGTTCGGATGCGCGACGACCTGATGCGCGTTCATGACGCGTTCCACCAGTTGCCAGATGCCTGGGAATTTGATTTTACCGTTCAGGAAGGCATCGACGGCGACTTCGTTGGCGGCGTTGAGCACGGCGGGCAGCGTGCCGCCGACGGTTCCGGCGTGGCGGGCGAGATTGATGGCGGGAAAGTCATTCACGCGCGGTGCTTCGAAGTGCAGGGCACCGACTTGGGCGAAGTCGAGCGGCTTGAGATTGTTCGGCACGCGGTCGGGCCAGGTGACCGCGTATTGGATCGGGAAGCACATGTCGCTGTGGCTGAGCTGGGCGATGACGCTGTTGTCGGCAAACTCGACCATGCTGTGCACGATGCTCTGCGGATGGACGACAACCTCGATCTTCTCCATCGGCACGTCGAAGAGCCACTTCGCCTCGATCATTTCGAGTCCCTTGTTGAACAGCGTGGCGCTGTCGATGGTGATCTTGCGACCCATGTTCCAGGTCGGATGCTTCAGAGCCTGTGCGACGGTGACATCCGGCAGTTGGTCGGCCGGCAACGTGCGGAAGGGGCCGCCGCTGGCGGTGAGCAGGATGCGCTGCACGTCGCTGTGGCGATGGCCCTCCAGGCACTGGAAGATGGCGTTATGCTCGCTGTCCACAGGCAGGATGTTCACGCCTTTGCGTTTCGCAGCCTCGGTGACGGCTTCGCCTGCCATGACGAGGATTTCCTTGCTGGCGACGGCGAGGTGCATGCCGCGCTCGATGGCTGCGAGTGCTGGAGCGAGTCCCGCCGTGCCAACGATGGCGACGAGCACCATGTCAGCATCGGATTCATTGACCAGATCGACGAGTCCTTGCGTTCCGGTGTGCAAAACGACATCCGCAGGCAGCAGTGCGCGCGCTTTGGCAGCCGCAGCGGTATCGGTGAGCGCGACCTGCTTCACGCCGGTTTCGCGGACTTGTTCGGCGAGGGATTCGACACTGCTGTTTGCGGCCAAGCCGACGATCTGCATGCGCTCCGGGATGTCGCGCGCGACTTTGAGGGCACTGGTGCCGATGGAGCCGGTGGAGCCGAGGAGCAGGACTTTACGCATCATCACGAGGCTTGGTTTGGCTTATCAGGCGATGACGGACAAGTAGAAATAAAACACTGGCGCGGTGAAGAGCAGGCTATCCGTGAGATCGAGGATGCCACCGATGCCGGGCAGCGTGTGGCCGCTGTCCTTGATGGCGACGCAGCGTTTCAGCACCGACTCCGCGAGATCGCCTGTGACGGCTGTGATGCAGAGAAGCGGCGCGAGGATCATGCCGTGCAGCCAAGTGATGGGCGCGATTTTTTCAGGAATGACGAGGAGCAGGATGATCGCTGCGACGAAAGAGCCAACGAATGAACCTGCGAAGCCTTCCCATGATTTCGCCGGGCTGATGTGTGGGATCATTTTGTGTTTCCCGAAGGACACGCCGAACACGTAGGCCCCCATGTCGCTGAACTTGGTCACCATGACGAGGAACAGCACGAGGAAGAGGCCGGTGACATGACTGCCATCGGCGCGGAAGAACATCAGCCGTGTGATGAAGCCAAAGAAGATGACGGTGTAAACGGTGCCGAAGACGGTGTTGAAAATGCGCTGCAGGGTGAGCGCGCCTGCGAGCTGTTGCCGATAGCACAGCAGGAAGGAGCCATGCACGCTGGCGGTCAGCGCAGCGAGATCCAGCCACATCGGCGGCTCGCTGCAGCGAGTCGTCGTCCACCAGATCGCCACGGCCCAATAAGCGAGGCAGATGACGGAGCCGAGCATGTTGAATGAGCGGGCCAATGGGTCGCCACGCAGCAGGCGGTAGTATTCCACGCCGCCAGCCACACCAAAAAAGCCAGTGACCGCGATGATGAGTCCGTTGCTCTGCCATTGAAATGCCAGGGCCAGCACTGCCCAGAGCAGCAGGGTGCTGAAAAGCCGGGACGCAAAGACACGGCGTTTGCTGGGAGCTGGCGGCGTGGCTGCGGAGGCGGATTCGGACATGCGGGAGAGGAAGACGTGCATTTAGAGCGCAGTGCGCGTGATTGGGCAATGCGATTTCGCATCCTTACGCAGAGCTTGGGTGCCAAAGCGATTGCGTTTCGTGGGTGAGGCAGGCCTCGATAACACAGAGAGCGTGTAAGCATCAGCTTTATCAGCACGAGAAATGCAAAGGCAATGGCGCGGATCGTGGATTGGCAACTTTGCGGCGGTTCTTTGCAAATAGTTGCCGCGTTGGCGTTTCATGGCTCGTTTGCTTGGTATGACCCTCAAACGATTGCTGTTCCTGCCGTTGCTCTGTCTCGCGCCCTTCGCCACTCAGGCTCAGACGGGGCTTTCGGTGCGCCTTGTTGCCGAGCAAAATGCGATCGTGCCTGGGAAGCCGTTCACCGTGGGGCTTTATCTCCAACCCGATCGAGGTTGGCACACCTATTGGCGCTGTCCTGGGATCGTCGGTGTGCCGACGCGGATGGAGTGGAAGTTGCCGCGAGGTTGGAAGGCTGGCGAACTCGTCTATCCCGAGCCGGAGCGCACGCTGATGTTCAACATCAAGGCACAGGGCTATGATCGAGACGTGATGTTGCGTACGGAGATCACACCACCGACAAACTTGAAAATCGGTGAGGCGGTGACGCTGGTTGGCAGAGCATCGTGGATGTGCTGCGCGAGTTCTTGTCATCCTGGCTCGATGGAGTTGAGCCTAACCCTGCCTGTGGCCGCGGAGGCCGAGGTGGAAAAGAAGTGGCATCGCCTGCTGGAGGCAGAACGCGCGCGTGTCGAACAACGCAGCGATGCGTGGTCTGCGACCGTGCGTGAGGTGGGGGAGAAGCTGACGCTGCGCCTGAGCCCGACCACCCCAGAAGCGCGAGTGAGCAAGAATCAGCGCGAGGCGGAGAAGATCCTCGTTTTCACCGAGGATGGCTGGTTTGACACGGACAAGCCGCAGATCGTCCAGAGAGAGGAAGATGGCAGTCTAACGATCACACTGATCAAGGCGGACGCTTACACCGAGCCAAAGCCTCCTGAAAAACTGCGCGCCATCGTGCGCAACGAGGAAGGCTGGCTCCAGGGAGGGAAGCTGCGCTGCCTCCAGATTTCACCTCGCATCGTGCGCAGTGGGCGGGCAGCCGAGTGAGTCGGTTGCGAAATCTCAGACCGAGGTGGGACGCCCCTGTGGCTGGGAAGGTTCAGGTGCTTTGTGCTGAGGGGCGGTTTCGCTGGCAGGCGGGCAGGGGATGTTTTCTCTCGCGCTGTCGATCATGCGTAGCTTCTCGCGGAATTCTTGAGGCACGGCATCGCGTTCGGCTTCGCTATTGATGGGCCAGCTTTGTTCTTTGCCGTGATGCGGGCGTGCGGTGAAGGTGGCTTTGCCGTCTTCCCGCCGGACGGTGTATTCACCCGAGTCATCGCGACGCGTGATGCTGGTCGCCGCATGAGATTCGGTGATGTTGAGGCGATTTGAGCCGGGCGTGGTGGGGCGAGTTTTGGCGTTGAAATCCACGCCTGTTCCGCTGCGCCGTTGCCTCGCGTCGTTTCTGGGCAGGTTGAAAGTGGGCGGTTGGGGCATGATGCCGTTGTTGCCTTGGCGGGCCCATTCTTGGATGCGCTGCTGATATTCCCGCATCTCATTCTGAAAGCGCTGCATCTGCTCGTTGAATTCGCCTGTTTGGTTTTGCAGTCCAGGGAAGTTGCCAGCTCCGAAGACGTGCGGGTTCATGAATGGCATGATCGCGTGAGGCCAGCCGGTGGAGTGGTGCGGTGTGGCGGCGACGAGATGCTCTCCGAGCACCACCGATGTCTGCGTTTCTTTTCCCCCTGTGATGACGGTGAGCGTTACGGAGTCGCCTTTGTGATGTGAGCGAGTCAGGAGCATGAGCTGCTCCATGCTGACAAGGCGCTGATCTTCGAACTTCACGAGAATGTCATGTTCCTTCAAACCGGCGCGCTGCGCTGGAGAGTCGGGCATGACTTCATCCACGATGAGGCCAAAGCCTTCCGGCAATGCAAACTGTGCACGCAACTCCGGTGACACTTCGCGTGTCATAACACCGATGTAGGGAACGGATTTTTGGCTCGGTGCCTGCGATGGAGAGGCTTTTTTGGTGGCTACTGGGGAGGCGGGCTGTTTTTCCGTGCTGCTAGCCTTGCTCTCTGAGGAGAGTGGCGTGGCGGGCTTGATTTCTTCTGTTTTCTGAGGCTGCTGCGCACAGAGGGAGGCGGCTCCGAGGCAGGTGAGGAGGAAAGGACGAGACGTTTTCATAACGGCGACGGTTTGAGGGATGGACTTACTGGAAGGAGACAGGCAGCACGACTTTCTCCACGCGCGGGGTCTCGACGGTGATTTGTGCACCGTCGCGCGGGTCGATCCAAGTCTGGCGGTCACGGGCGATGAGGCGCACATGCTGCTCTGGGAGCAATTCTTTGCTGTAATGGATGCCATCATCCTTCACATCCTCCCACTCCCGGATTGTGGAGACAGGAAGAACAGCAGGAGTGGTGGCCACGGTGGCTGTGGATTCTTCGGTGGCCGGTTTCAGTGAGAGCAGGCTCATGATCGTCACTGCAGCGGCGGCACCCAGCCCTGCCCAGCCTGCGGGAGCCAGCCAGCGTGTGCGTTGACGCACCGGCGCGCCAAAATTCAGCCAACTCATGTCGAGTTTGAGTTCTTCATCGACCTGATGCGCCAGAGCCGGAGAAACCGCAGCGGGCGTGATGTCGCGCAGCACTTCTTCGATAGGGGTTGGATTGGTTTCTTGATTCATGACAGAGCCTCCTGGGGTGTGGTGGGGAAGGGAAGGATGTTGATGGGATGCGTGGGAGTTTCGCCGAGAAGGTCTTCTTTCATCGGTGCCAGTTTGCGGTGCAGTGCCTGGAGCGCGTAGCGGTAGCGACCAGCGACGGTGTTGATGGACTCGCCGGTCATCGCGGCGATCTCGTTGAAGGTGAGACCGCCCCAGAGCTTGAGCGTCACCACCTCACGCTGCTGTCCAGGCAGGTCGCTCAGTGCTTTTTCGACGATGGCAGTGATTTCTTCGCGTCCGGGTTGCGGGTCGAAGGCGGGGGCGTTCTCATGCGGCAGGGCGATGTCGGACTTCGCCTCGCGGCGCACGCGGCGGGTGTCGGCACGGCGTTGATCGAGCGCGATGGTGCGCACGGCGGCATAGAGCAGCGGGATGTGCGCCGCATCACCATCGGGGAAGCGCCGCCACCACCGCACGAAAGCCATCTGCACGACGTCCTCGGCGTCTGCCTTTGTTGGCACGAGTTGCCGCGCGTACAACACCAATTGCGGGGCGACGTGGTCAAAGGTTTGTTTCCAGTCGAAAGAGGCTGCCATGCGGGGTGACGGGTGTTCGACCTGCCTAACGTCGCACCGTGCGATTTTTGTGTCTTTCCGGCGGGAAAAATCACCGCGCAGTCGCCTCGGGGCGCTTTCCAAAAGCGTAGCCCCAAGCGATGAAGGCGATGCCGGTGATGACCATGAAAAGGGAGAAAAATTGCCCCTTGGTCATGCCCAGAATCGGATTTGAACCACTGTCCGGCTGCCGCACAAACTCCAGCGAGATGCGCGCCACGGCATACAAAATGAAAAAGAGTCCTGTGATGACGCCGTGCGGGAGGCGCGGGAATTTCACACGGATGAAAAGCAGCACAGCGCAGAGCAACAGTCCCTCTCCCAAGGCTTCATAAAGCTGTGAAGGATGGCGCGGATGCAAGAGGGTCTCCAGCTCCGCGCGGCCTCCGCGATACTGCTCAAAGTAGCGGATGATCTCCGGGCTGTGCCGCAGTCCCTCTGGAATCAATCCCGGGCTGCCTCCTTGGCGATAAAAATCCTCATGCAGCAGCTCGGTTGGGAATTTCACGGCCCAGGGAACCGTGGTCACATGGCCAAACAGCTCACCATTGATGAAGTTCGCGATGCGCCCGAGGAAAATCCCCAGCGGCGCTCCGCACACCAGCGTGTCACCGATGCCTGTCCACGAGATGCGGTGCTTGCGCGCATACCACAGGCAAAACAGCGCCACACCTGCGATGCCGCCGTGGCTGGCCATGCCGCCTTGATTCAGCAAAAAGAAAATCCAAGGCTCGTGGATGAAGCGATCAAAGTCATAGAGCAGCATGTATCCCAGCCGCCCGCCGAGCACCACGCCAAAGAGGGCCACCATGGTGACAAAATCCGCTGCGGCTGCGGGCTTGATTTCCGAAAGTCCTCGCCGCGCGAGAAACAAAATGACGCGATAGGTCAGATAGAAGCCAAGCACGTAGGCCAATCCGTACCAATGCACCGCGATGCTGTCGGTGATCTTGATCAGATGAGGACTGAGGTCGTGCAGGTAGTAAGCAGTCAGCATCACGCAGGCATGGGCAGGAGCCGTCAGCGCTCAAGAGACAATTTGGATTTGGCACGCCTCTCCGAGTCTGCGCGCAGACAGATCAGCACCTCAACAAGTTGCTCTGTTATGCCGGCTTCCACTCCGCCGCATGTCTGGCGAAGGCTGAGGCGGCGCGCTTGAGCGTCTCGTCGATGTGGGCCTGAGTGTGCGCGAGGCTGATGAACCAGAGGCCGCGTTCGATGGCACGGACGCCTTCTTCGAGCAGGCAGCGGCGCAGATGTGCCCAGCGCGGGGCATCGTGGCGGCGGACGTAGTCGCGGTAGCTGGTGATGGGGCCGCTTGCTGCACCGGGTTTGAGCATGGTGCAGTGGAAGACGAGTCCTGGGCCTTGAGGGTGCAGTGGAATTTGATGCTGCTCCGCAAGCTGGCGCAAGCCGGCCATCAATTGTTCTCCCAGCGCGATGACACCCGCAGGATGTTTGTCTCCGAGGGCGATGAGTTGATCGAGGCACCACTTGGCCGCAGCGAGGCAGAGCGGGTTCGCATTGAGGGTGCCTGCGTGTACGACTTCGCCGCTGATGATTTTGGCAAAGAATTTCTCCTTGCCTGCGAGCGCGGCAAAAGGCACGCCACCGCCGACCGCTTTGCCGAGGATGGTGAGATCGGGGGTGAATCCGTAGTAGGACTGTGCACAGCCAGAGCCAAAGCGGAAACCGGTGATGGTTTCATCGGCGATCATGAGGATGCCATTGGCGTCACAGAGTTCGCGGATGGTGGCGAGCATGCCCGGAGCGGCGGGTACGCAACTGGTGTTGCACAGGACGGGTTCAAAGATGATCGCGGCGATCTGGCCGTGGTGTTCTTCCACGCGGCGGCGCAGGTGTGCAGGATCATTCCAGCGGGCGACGACAAAGGTGCCCGGCACTTCGGGGATGATGCCCTGACTGGGATGCAGACGCGTGGGATTCTCCTCGTCGCCCCATTTGTCTGGCGGAGGGGCAAAACCGACCAGGCCTTCATCCGCCCAACCGTGGTAGTGGCCTTCAAACTTCAAAATGAGCGGGCGTCCGGTATGCGCACGGGCGAGGCGCAGGGCGGCGAGAACCACTTCGGTCGCGCTGTTGTTGAAACGCACGCGCTCGGCACTGGGGATCATTTTTTGCAGCCGTTCGGCCACGTCGATTTCCAGTTCACTCTGCGCAGCCCAGTGAGTGCCTTTGAATGCCTGTGCGGAGATGGCTTCCGCCATGCCTTGGGGAGCATGGCCGTAGAGATTGGCCCCCTGGCCGATCTGGTAGTCGAGGTACTCGTTGCCATCGACATCGTAGAGATGCGGGCCACTGCCATGATCGAAGTAGAGAGGCACGGGCACCTCCATTTTGCGGATGCCACTGTTGATGCCGGCGGCGATGCTGTGCTGTGCGCGAGCGTAGAGTTCTGCGGATTTCGGGAAAGTACGGGGCATGGTGGGGAGTGGGGGATCAGTGCAAAGGAGAGCTGTCATAGACGACCACGCGTTCCCAGAACGTCTTGCAGGTGTCCACGAAGCGTTTGTGCTTCGGACAGTCCTTTTGGTAGAACTCGTGGTCGGTCATGTTTTTAAAGTGCAGTGTGAGCGAGTAGCTGAAGGAGTGGTCGGTCACGGGACGTGCCTCAGTAGCCGCCGGTTTGCCGACAAAGCCGTGCTCGAGATAGTCGATCTCAAGCAGGTGCATCAGCTCGGTTTCAAAAGTGGCGCACTGCTCGTCAGAGAGGTCGGGTTTGAGCCAGAAATAGACGTTGTGAATCATGCAGTTGATTGCTACGCGGAGCATCCGTGTGCGCAATGAGCAAAACACTGGTTTCAACACAGAACCAGCTGAGCAGGACATGAAAACGCAAGATTCCTGCTAGCAGAGGCGGCGGCGGAGCGTTAGAGAAGGCGGTGCCTGTGGGTTATGACCGCAGGCTTCCTCCGCGCAACGGATGATGGCCCCACTGGGAACGACTGAAAGTCCGCGTTGCACGTCTCCGTCAACAATGCCAACCTAGTACCATCATGCACACGATCCCCCACATCCTTGCCATCGGCCCGCTCGGCACGCCTGAGCTGATCATCATCGCCATCCTTGTCCTCGTGCTCTTTGGCGCGAAGAAGCTCCCCACCTTCGCCCGCAGCCTGGGCAAGAGCATGGGTGAATTCAAAAAAGCCAAGGACGAATTTGAGCGCGAACTGCATCAGGCGCAGGACGAGGCAGAGCGCCCTCAGATCCAGCAGCCGCAGGAAAAACGCCAGCCTGTGGCCAACGTGCAGGATTCCTGAGCCGGGCACTCGAATCTTCTTTTCGCATGACCAACATGCGCCATCTCACACGGCGAGTCTTCGGGCTCGCCGTTTTCTTTGCCTGCACGGCGCTGCTTGCTGCTGACGAACCGCGGCAGATCACGTTTTGCAGCTACAATCTGAAGAACTGGCTCACCATGGATCGGTTCGACATGAAGACCTACAAGACGCTGCCCGCAGCGCCAAAGCCGGAAGATGAAAAGGAGCGCGTGGTTAAAATCCTCGCCGCCATCAAGCCTGACATCCTCGGTGTCTGCGAGATCGGCACCAGTGATGATCTGGCTGATTTGCAAAAGCGCCTCAAAGCTGCGGGCGTCGATCTGCCGCACACGGAGCATGCCCATGGCGGTGATTCCACACGCCGTTTGGCGTTGCTCTCTCGTCTGCCGATCAAGGCGCGCAATTCACAGACGAACCTCCAGTATGAAATCGGCCAGCAGACGCTGCCTTTTCAGCGCGGGATTCTCGATGTGACGATTGCGGTCACGCCGACGTTTGACCTGCATTGCATGGGAGTGCATTTGAAGTCGATGCGGGAAATCGAGGAGGCGGATCAGGCGCAGATGCGCCGCCATGAAGCACGTCTCCTGCGCAAACATCTGGACGCTCTTTTTGCGCGCGAGCCGGGTGCGCGCATTCTCGCTTACGGCGACTTTAATGAGCACCGCAATCAGCCTGCGATCGATGTGGTGATGGGAAGTCCGCGCACGAGCGAGACCGCGATGCAGGATATCTGGCTGAAAGATCGAAACGGCGAAGTGTGGACTCATTTCTGGGACGCGGCGGACAGCTATTCTCGCCTCGATTACTGCTTTGTCAGCCGTCTGCTGCGTCCGCACATCGACCCCTTGCGCTGCTTCATTTATTCCGCGCGAGATTTTGACAAAGCCAGCGACCATCGTCCGCTGGTGCTGAAAATCAGCACCGAGCCGATCGTGAGAAAGACGCGTGATCGCTAAGTGGCGGCGCGCGCGTAGGATCAGCACCCGCGCTCGATCATCGTGGCGAACTCGCTGAAAAAGTACTTCGCGTCGTGCGGGCCTGGCGCAGCTTCGGGATGATACTGCACGCTGAGCACAGGGACTTCGCGGTGGCGCATGCCTTCGACCGTACCGTCATTGAGGTTGATGTGAGTGACCTCGATATGGCCGGGCAGTGAGGACGGATCGATGGCGAAACCGTGATTCTGGCTGGTGATGGCGACTTGGCCGTTGCGCAGGTCTTTCACTGGCTGATTGCCGCCGCGATGGCCGAATTTGAGCTTGAACGTCTTGCCACCATACGCGTGGCCGAGAATCTGATGGCCGAGGCAGATGGCAAAGATGGGCTTTTTGCCGATGAGTTCCTTCACTTCCTTGTGGATGTAGTCGAGCGCTGCGGGATCGCCGGGACCGTTGGAGAGGAAAATGCCGTCGGGATTTTTCGCGAGCACGTCCTTTGCGCTGGTGGTTGCGGGGACGACATCGACACGGAAGCCCGCCTGGCGCAGGCGGCGCAGGATGTTGCGCTTTACGCCAAAGTCGTAGGCGACGATGCGATGCTTCGTGGGCGGGAGTGAGTGGAAGGCACCGGTCGCACCGCCTGCGCGATTTTGCGAAGGACTCGGGATGTCCCAGTCTCGGCTCTCCGTGTCTTCCGGATCCCAGAGGTAGGGCTTGGCTGTGGTGACTTCTTTGACGAAGTCGCTGCCTTCCATCGGCGGGCTGCTCGCGGCACGCTGCACGGCTTCTTCAGCGGAGATGTTTTCTGAGGTGATGATGGCGCGCATGGCACCGCGGGTGCGCAGATGCTTGGTCAGTGCGCGTGTGTCGATGCCCTGAATGCCGGGGATATTCCATTCCTTGAGCCAGGAGCTGAGATCCTGCGTGCTGCGCCAATTGCTCGGCACCTGGCAGAGTTCCTCAATGACGAAGCCTCGCACCTGCGGGCGATCGCTTTCAAAGTCGAGCGGGTTCACGCCGTAGTTGCCGATCTGCGTGTAGGTCATCGTCACGATCTGGCCGCGGTAGGAGGGATCGGTCAGAACCTCCTGATAGCCGGTCATGGAGGTGTTAAAGCAGATTTCGCCGGTGTGCGTGGCCTCGGCGCCAAACGCCGTGCCTTCAAACACCCGGCCATCTTCGAGGGCGAGGAGGGCTTTCTTCATCAAAGTGCGCCGCTGGTCATAGCGTGATTGCGCGGGGGCGCAAGGCGGAAGGCGGAGGGAGGGTTGGAGAACTGAAAATGGGTCGGAATGGTGGGATGGACTGAATCACCAAAGCCGCGAAGGTCGGGGCTGGATCAGACCCTTTTCCATTCCTTCATTCCGCCATTCTCAGTTCTTCCATGCTTGGATGCGCTGAAGTCGGCAGAGGGGATGCGGACGATGGCGTCCGCGCTCTTTCACAGCGTCTGATGAATGCGGCCCAGCGCCATGAGGATGTAGCCGGTGACCAGCACGGGATCACTTTCCATCCAGCGACCTTCGGTGTTGACCCAGGAGCCATCGCCTTTTTGCAGGCTGAGCAGTTTCTGCGCAATGTCTGCGCGCCAGTCGATGAGCTTACCATCTTTGGTTTTGATAAAGTCGATTTTGGCGATGCTGAGCGCTTTGCTCATCGTCTGGTAGTAGTAGTAAAGTCCCTGGGCACCGAGGCCGGGGTTTTCATCGGCACTGTAGTGTTTCTGGAGCCATTCGACGACGGCTTTGACGCGCGGGTCGTCCTTTTCCATGCCCGCGTAGATGAAACTTAGCAGGCCCGCGTAGCTGATGCTGCCGTAGCTGCGGAGAGCGATGCTGCCGTCAGGATTGGTGACTTTGGGACCGCGTGTCTCGGTGGGGTTGTAGATGAAGCCGCCTGCGTCGTCGGGCTCTTTGCTGACCCAGCTCGCTTTGTTGGATTCAGGACGGTTTTGGCAGCGCTGGATGAAGTCGATCGCTGCGGCGATGTTGAGCTGAGGCTCGTTTTTGGCGGCGTCGCCTTTGTCGGCGAGGAGCTGACGGGAGTAGTAGAGTGCCTCCAGGGCAAAGGTCATGTTCGAGAGGTCGGCGTGCATGCCTCGGTTGTCTCCGTAGCCGATGCCGCCATCGAGCGGGTTGTCCTGCTTGCCTTTGGCATCGAGATCAAGCTGATTGCCGATGAGATAGCGGCGGGCTTTGAGCATGAGTTGCTCGTTTTCCGGCTTGTTGTTGAGCAGCAGCGCAGTGAGGGCGAGCGCAGTGTTGTAATTGCCACGCGCTTTGATGTAGATGCCGCCATCAGGTTTCGCATTGCTGACGATGAATTGTGTGGCCTTTTCGACTTCCGCAGGCACGGGATCGCTGGGTTTGCGATTCGGATCGAGCATGAAGCTGATGATGCCGAGCGCAGACATGGCGATGGGCTCAGCCTCGCCCCACTGTCCGGTTTCCTTGTTTTGTTTGGAGCGGAGATAGTTGAGCCCTCGCTCGACGGAGAGGCGGAGTTCCTGTTTGAGGGACTCGTTGCGCGCGGGTTGCGTGGCGGCTTGGCCGAAAGCGGAGGTGGCCGCAGCGAGGAGAAGGGCAAGGGTGGGAATTTTCATGACAGGGCAAGGGAGGCTGGATGACAGATGCGTCAACAACCAAGGAGAACGGCGTTCGTGGCGGGACGTTTCTTGTCCGTTGCCTTCGCGAGGTGGTCGTTTCTTGTTCGCGGCTACTTGGCGGGGGTGATGATGAGCGTGACTGCGGTTTCTTCCGCAGGGATGTTGGCGGGCATGCTGATCCAGAGATCGTCCCGGTGGTTTCCTTTGGCTCCGGAAATGATGATGGCCTGGCGGTCGATGTAGGTGGCGATGATGGAGCCAGTCATCTCGGCATTGAAGCCATCGTGATCAATGATGGAGCCGTTGAAAATCCAGGTGTCGAGATCGGGCGGCGGTTTGCGCGTGTCGCTGTTCTGGATGAAGTCGGAAAGGGGGACGCGCTTGAGCTGATCGCCTGCTTTCCACTCGACATGAATGGCGAGGCGGTTCGCGCCCGGCGTCGCGGGCTCGGTGTCGGGAGTTTTGTAAGGGCGTTCGTCGTTGGGGCCGAGTTTATCCAGCAGTCCCTTGGTGCCAGGCTGGTAATTGGCTAGAAGGAGGGCGAGCTGCACCTGAATAGGCCGGACGGCAGTCTGCAAAATGGTTTCATGCAGCTTTTCTCCCGTGTCATTGCAGAGGGCGTATTCGATGGGCAGCTTCTGATGCAGGACGGTGCAGGGGATGCGGATTTCCCGCGTGGCGGCGTTGATGCGCACGCCATTGAGATCGTAAATGCCAGGCTCGATTTGTTTGAGGAGCTTTTTAGCGCCTTCGAGCTGAGCCTTGGCATCCACCGTTTTGGCTGGAGTGGGGGCTTCCTGCGCGGCGAGAGAGAGCGCGCTGGCAAAGCTGAGGATGAGGAACGAGCGCATATGTGGGAAACGTGGTGCGGTGATTGTGAGGGGGAGCGCGTGTTACAGTTTCGGCAGTGCGTAAGTGCCTTGGCGCAGACTCTGATCGACGTTTTTGGGGACGACGGCGATGGGCTCCACCTCGTAGGCGGCTTGCGGCTTGAAGGTTTTGTCCGTGCGCATTTTGGTGACGATCTGTAAGGCCAGATCAACGAGGGCGGGCTGGACGATGGTGGCATCGAGTGCGGCGTCGCGGACGAGTTCGAGTCCGCGCTGGTCTCCCTGACCAGCCAATCCGTCAGCACCGACGACGAGGATGTTTTCTCGCTGGCCTGCGGCCTCCGCAGCTTTGGCGGCACTCAAGGCGGTCACATCATTGTGGGCGAAGATGACATCGAAACTCTTTTGCAATCTGAATGCCTCTTCCATGCGCTTGGTGGCCTTTTCAGCTTCCCAGTCTGTGGCTGCCTCATGCACGAGCACGACTCCCGATTCCGCTTTCAACGCCTCGGCAAATCCGGCGGCGATCTCATTCGCTGCGAAGTGGTTTTCCGCTCCGCGCAGCTCCACGACACGGCCAGTGACTTCCGTGCGCTTTTCCGCAGTCGCTTTGCGCCGCAGGGCTTCCAGCACGGTTTGCGCGGCGAGCCGGCCCACGAGCTTTTGGTCGCTATACACCACACTGGTGCAGCCTTCGTTCTGCATGCGCGGATCGAGCCCGATCACGATGATGCCTGCGGTATGCGCTTCGACGATGAGCGCCGCGAGCGCGGCGGGGTCAACGGGGGCCACAATGATCGCACTCGGCGCAGCGGCGATGGCCTCGCGGAACTGAGTGGCCTGCGTGGCGGCGGAATTCGCAGCGTCTTGTGTGGTGAGGCGATAACCCACCTGCCTGCCCACGAGCATGGCGAGGCCATCGCGTTGAAATTCCTGAAAAGCGATGCGTGTGTCCGGCAGCAATAGCACGATCTCCGTCTGCTCCTTCTTGATTGGAGTTTGGCTTGCAGTGGGCCGTGCAGACTCGCTCTGCACACGCGGCGTGGAGGCCGTGGTGGAGGGAGGGGCCTCTTGCGCCATCATCCTCTGATTTTCTGCCTCCAACATGGCGGTTTCGCGAGCGATGGGTTGGTCGTCGCATGCAGCAAGGGCTACGAGCAACATGCCTTGAAGGCCCAGGAAGAGGCGGGGGCGTCGAGAAATCATGGGGCGTGAGACTTGGAGCTATTCTGAAGCTGACCTTATGACTGCAAACGCGAGGATGCAAAACAAGATAGCACGGGGGACAAGACGGGCAGGGAAGCGCACGTCACCCGCTCCCGCAGGCAATGATTGAATGAACCATTGCCACACCCGAGGATTGAACCGCAGAGGCGCGAAGAACGCAGAGATCGGAGAATTAGGAATCAGTCCTCTGTGCTCTCCGTGACCTCTGTGGTGAATGGTTCGGAGATCAAGAGGAGCAGCACTGAGGTGTGAAACCACGAATGGATCAGGCAACATTCGTGAGCCTTTGTGATCATTCGTGGTTAAAAACGGAAATCCTCCTCCACTGTGCCGCATGCTTTGATTTCAGTGTGACGGGATGGCCCGCAGAGGCGCGAAGAACGCAGAGGCGCGAAGAACGCAGAGGTTGGTAAACAGGGAATCAGTCCTCTGTGCTCTCCGTGCCCTCTGTGGTGGGTATGAGTCATCCGTTTCCAACGACGGCTCATGCCTGAATATCTTCTCGTTTCCCTACTTCATTTTTTCGTTCGTTATTAACGAAATTGTCAAGCAGTTGCAGCCTGATCTCGTTTAATGACCTGCTGCAAAGCATTGCCGATGATGAGGTGCCGCCACGCCCTGGACGAAAGGAGCCACGCGTGTGCAAAGACCGGCAGAACAAATACACTTTCATGACCAAACCACGCCACCTCTACACCTTGCAAGATGACCTCGCCCACGCGTCCTAAAATGAGCTTAATTCAGTGCCATTCCAGCCTGCCACCGTTTCCGAAGTCCTCAAGACGTCATCGAAGCGAGCAACCATCGAAGGCCGCAACGCCCGCCGCATAATGCCAAGCTCAGCCACGCGGGGTGCGGAGCTTGCCGCTACGAATCGGGAGTTGGCGTGTCGTCGGCCCAAGCGTCTTCCTTGTCCGCATCAACAACCACACCAATCTCGACAAAGTGTATGTCGTCGTTCAGCAGGTCGGGCAGAATGGCCTGACACTTTGGACAACGAGGTTTAGCACCAAATCGGAATCGGCCTCCGGAAGGGCTTGGTTTCAAGGCTGCCTCAAGTTGCGACTTCTCTTCAGGCGACAATGACCAAGGATGCTTGTCGCCAACTACCGCCACATACTTGGGATTGTAAGGGTTGAACTCGACGATTGCCGAACTGCTGTCGCAGTAGAGGAACCCACGGGTGCTAAATCCAGCATGGTAAGGCTGAGCCTGCTTCAATTCGGTCGTGCCTCCGCACGATTGGCAATGGATTTTCATGGTCAGCTTCCGGCGGGTCTGCCCGGTGGGCGTCTGAATGTGCTCGGATCGATCGGCGTCGGATTGTTGAGCAGGAACTGCAACGCACCACCACTGGTGTGAGTGCCATTATTTGGAACACGAAGGTTTGACCGTGGCGTTTGGAACTCCAAGAAGTGCGAACCCCTCCCCGGCTGGATTTCCAGAAGCTTCTCAATCTGGAGATGACCTGCTCGGCTTGGCACTTCGCCCGGTAGCGTCACCCAAGAGTCGGCTCGCAGGCTTCCGCTACCAGAGATGCCAGCTTTTCCTGTCGCATCAGTGTAGCTACGAACGGTCACCAGATCATCCACAGCCCCGCCTCCCGTCTTTGCGGCAAGGGCGGAATGGCTAAAATCGTCACGCTCCGCCAACGCAGCCGCACTTCCCACCGTAGCCCAGAGTAGGCTGAGCAGGAGGACTGCCAGCCATCGTAATCCCTGAACGGCTGGGGTGTGGCCGATCATACGAGCAGTGGATTCCAAACCTTTTCAAAATCGAATGACTTAAAGTCCTTCACATTGGCTGTGGCTAGCTTGGTCACTCCATGATGACGTAGGGTAAGCGCCAAACGGGCATCAATAATTTGCCGGAATCCAGCCTTCGTCTCGGCGGCCCATTTCCACAAATGGGTGGCAACATTTGGATCGTAGTCAATGCAGCGCCAAAGCGGATTCGTTTTCAGGGCTTGGCAGTATTCCGCGGCTTCTCGGGCGGAGTAGGGCTTCACAAAGACGGCACCATTGCGCAACTGCATGTAAAGCTCCACCAGCACTAACTCACAGACGACAAACTCGTCCTGCTGAGCTGCCAGATCAACGAAGAACTCCCGAGCCTTGGCATGATGCCGCGAATCTGGATCGGCAGCGTGGATGAAGAGATTGGTATCAGCGGTCAACATGACACTACTCCGATTTGAAGCGCTCGACGATGGCAGTTGCTTCCGTTTTCACAGACGCAGGGTCCATCAGATGCCCGCCGCTTCCACGCAGCACGGGCATCGTCCACGCAGGAGTGGCAGTTTTCACTTCTGGAAAGGTCATCACGTAAATCTCCATCCCGCGACGGATCAGTTCAGCGACAGAGATGTCCCTCATTCGGGCGATGTTGCGGAGCTTTCCGAAAAGCGGCTCTGGCAATTGAATTTGAGTCCTCGTCATGGCGACAATCTAATGTCTGCATGAGATTGTCGTCAATTAAATTCTCAAGCACCCGGAACGATGGGTTATAGTACGGGCCATAAGACTCCGCCTTCACCCATGACGCTCCCCCGCTGGCATACCATCCAGCTCAGCCACGCGGGGCTTGCAGCGGCGAATCGGGGGGAGGCGGTGTCAGGCGAGGTATTCACGGGCCGCTACTTCGGCCCTCGCTACTGCGCTATCAATCGACTCGGTGTAGCTGCGAGTTCCAGAGGTTACTTGGCGGTCCAACGACTCTAGAGCTGCTAGTGTCGCGCCAGTCGCAACGATGACGACGCTCCGAGAACGCTCGTCGTCATCTAGCCCCGTCTCCCAAAAGAAGTTGATCGTTCTGAGGATCGTGTTTCCCCAAGTGTAGTTCAGCATTCGCAGGTCCAGAACCAAGCTCGTAGGCTCACAAAGGCTGCAATATGCAGATGTCATCGCAGCCATGAAAAGCCCGTCACCATTTCCATCGCTGCCCGGCCTGTAATCGCCTGAAAAGCGGAGTATCAACACCGCACCATCCGAACTCACTGATGCCTCGCAGTCGAGTTTACAGTAGGCGGCCAAATCAATTTTCCGGAAGCTCAGGTCGCTCATCGTGGTTGTGGCGTGAAGTTGATGTGCGGCAAATTGGGATCAACTTCGACCCCTCGAAGTTGCTCAGAGCCGGGACGGAAATCGCCCCGTTTGTTGGCGTTTGGATTACTTGGCAGCTCACGCATCGCAGAGTGTCGCGCCCGCGATGTGCCCCCAGTGATGATGTAATCCCAGTCGGACGCTCCGTCAGCCGTCCCTCGTGCTCTTGATCCAACGACTGAGATGTTGAGGCCCCCCGCTTGTCGGCTATGGCTTGGATACGTGCGATATTCTCTGGCGAAAGATTATCTAGTTTGGCTCCACCGCCTACGATTGGCCCTGTCGTCTTTGCGGCAAGGAGGGAACGGCCAAAATGGCTATTCTCCCCCAAAACCGAGCTGCTCAGTGAAAGCAGTGTCAGCAGCAACAAAAACAGTCTCGTCATAGAGTCAGCTCATGGGTTGACGAATCGTAGTGGATATTTGCTTCACCTCTTGGCGGCACTCTTCAATCAGGGCGTAGGGATCAGTCCCGGTCTTTTCTATCGTTCGACCTGCTGCATCGCTGGCACTAACAACGAACACGTTGACCGAGACCTCATCTATGTGGAACTCCCATCCGGGAGTATCTGTAAAAGATTTGGGTTTCATGGGCTATTGTTCTCTGAGGATTCCACGCTTGAGCAGTGTCTCCAGCGGCACAGGTGTGCGGAACTGGCTTCCGCCTCCGGGCTGGTCAAACCATGGGGCAGCGGTCCCCGCATCGACCTCGAAAGGCTTCACCACCTCAAACGTCCTCAGTGGTTGGTCGGCTGTTCCCGGCGGAAGTGCTCTTGCTGCCTCGGATGTGCCTGTTGGTGAGAAGAACCGTGATGCACCACTTCCCCCAAACCTGTCTATGGTTTGGCCGGGCATCAGAAACTCTCTCGTCGTAGCACCAGCGAAGCCGTTGTTTGGCGGGTAGTAAGGAACTAAGGCCGTAGAGGTTGGCGTCTTTGCGGCATTAGCGGTGTCTTTTGCAGAGCTTGTTGGCGATGAATTACCTTTTGGTTTCTTACCCCCTGGAAGCGTGCCCGCAGCACTTGCCGTATCCTTCAAAGCACCAACGATGTCTCCTTCACTGGCTTTCTCCACAGCATTCACCCCAGCCTCAACACGTTCGACTTTGTCGTAGGCGTTGAGTCCGGCTCTTGTGGCTTTTTGAAGCCCTGCTGGAACAAAGGGAACGCAGGTCGCTGTTGCATCTATAACTGTGTCACCGACGGCTTGCTTGAACTCGCCCCAGTCACCCCCAATCCCGTTCCAAGAGGCGTCTGCAGCAGCACTGTTGCCGACAGCTTTGTGATAGCCGGTGGCAGCGGCACCCCAGCCCATTTCAGCACCGTTCTTCACCAACCTTCCCACGTCATGTACGACATTGATGGCATCAAGGATCGTATCGAGTGCCAGCCCATCGGGATCGAAGCTAGTCCACGGATTCTGGCGCACATAGGCATAGAGGTTGGGGCCATCGACGAAGCCTGCGGGGTCGCGGCTGAGCCACACGCCGGTTTCGAGATCGCGGTAGCGGAACCCTTCATTCAGCAGGCCCGTGGGGTCTTCGTCTTTGCTGTTGGCGCGCTGCTTGTCCGCATTGCTGCCGGTTTCCCGCGTGCGCTTGCCATACGCCTCGTAACTTGCCGTCCAGGTGAGCACGGCGTTTTGATCCGCCTGCGCCACGATGTCGCCTCGCCCGTTGCTGAGGGCGTATTTCAGCGTTGGAGACGGCAGGATGCCGTCACTCCTTGAGCTGTAGAGCAGGCCGCCCACGCCGCCACCCATGTCCGGGCCGCGGGTGTATTCCACGGTGGGACTGTTGGCGGTGGACGGTGAGCCGTTGGCGGTTTCAGCAGCAAAATCGCGGGGCAAATGCCGTGCAGCATGGCAAAGTGATGCCAGCAGGTGCAGCATGGCCGCCAGGAGGCAAGGCCACCGGCTCAGGCTCATGCGTCGCAGAGACAACAACATGGGGCGAAGCATGTCATGCCGCACACCAAAGCCAAGCGGCAAAAGTACGGCACACGCCTCATTCCGTCATTTGCCTTGATTGAAAGGGGCAAATCGTTGCAGCCGGACTTCGAGTTTCCTTCTGCGGAATGGAACCACGAAGGGGCACGGATATGCACGAATGGATCAGGCAATATTCGTGATTCTTCGTGATCATTCGTGGTTAAAAACGGAATCCCTCTCACTGTGCCTCACGCTTTGATTTCAGTGTGTCGGGATGGCCCGCAGAGACGCGAAGATCGCAGAGATCGGAAAATAGAGAATCTGCTCTCTGTGCTCTCCGTGACCTCTGTGGTGAATGAGTCGGAGATCAAGAGAGGCAGCACTGAGGAGTATGCGTCATTCCTTCCAGGATACTCCGCTCCCTGCCCCCGGTTGGCGCGGCATCCCGGCATGGAATGCCCGCCACCCCAGCCCGTGAGCGCCATTCGTGTCTGTACCTTTATACACGCCACGCTTCTCTCATCAGTGCATGCTGTCTCGGCGTGCTGTCAGCGGTTTAAGAAACGTTCAATTCATGGACGGTGGGTTAGGGATGACGGCGTCGTGGTCGCTTGGGTGGGGCGTGTAAGATGCCACTCCTGCGAGTCGTTCCGATGTGCTCATGAAAACTTCTGTCTCTGTCTTGCTCTCGATCTTCTTCGCATCTTTTGCCACAGCGGCTCCGCAAGATGAGCAGTATGTGCTCGGTCCAGATTCGCAGGTGCAGCAAGGGGTGCCGCAGGGGAAGGTGACGCAGATGCCTGCGTGGACGAATTCGAAGATCTATCCGGGCACCACGCGGGACTGGTGGGTTTATGTTCCGGCGCAGCTCAAGCCTGGGCAGGCGGCGAATGTGATGGTGTTCTGTGATGGCGGCGGTTTCGTGAAGACCGACGGTCAATTTCGTGTGCCGGTGGTGTTTGATAATCTCATCGCCAAAGGGGAAATGCCGGTGACGATTGGGGTGTTCATCAATCCGGGGGTGTTTCCTTCCACGAACTCCAAGGAAAAGCCGCGCAGCAATCGCAGCTTTGAGTACGACTCTCTCGGAGATCGCTATGCACGATTTTTGATCGAGGAAATCCTCCCGGAAGTGGCCAAGTTGCACAAGCTCACCGACGATCCTGAAGGGCGTGCCATCTGTGGCAACAGCAGCGGTGGCATCTGTGCATTCACGGTGGCCTGGGAGCGGCCGGATGTGTTTCGCAAGGTGGTCAGCCACATCGGCAGTTTCACCAACATTCGCGGCGGTTATGGGTACCCTGCATTGATCCGCAAGAGCGAAAAAAAGCCGCTCAAGGTGTTCCTCCAGGATGGGAAGAACGATTTGGATAACCAGTTCGGCAACTGGCCGCTAGCGAATCAGGATATGGCGGCGGCGCTGAAATTTGCGGGCTATGATTACCAGTTTGTTTTTGGAGAGGGCACGCACAATGGCAGACATGGTGCAGCACTGCTGCCAGACACACTGCGGTGGCTGTGGAAGAAGTAACGAGATGGCGCGGAGCATGAGTGGAGAGTTGCCTCTACACCGCCTCGCGCATCCCATGTGTTCCGCAGCGAACTTTGAAAATCACCACTTTTGATATGAAGCGTCTCCTTTTCATTCTTGGTCTGCTTTCTCTGCCTGTGGCGGCGCAGGATACGTCGCTGCACGATCACCTCATCGAGGGTGAACCGTGGCGGGAGGCGGCGAGTGGGTTCTCCTTCACAGATGGGCTGTGTTGTGATGCGGCGGGGAATTTGTATTTCACCGATGTGAAGGAGGGGAAGGGAATCTACAAGCTGGATGTCGCCACGGGAAAGACGTCGTTGTTTCTCGATCATCTGCCTGGCATCAGCGGCTTACAAATCGGCCCGGACGGACGCTTTTACGCCTGCCATAACAAAGAGCAGCGCATCATCGCCATCACGATGAAAGGTGAAGTGGAGGTGCTGCTCACGGGAGTGAAGTGCAATGACCTTGCGGTCACGAAATCAGGAAATCTCTACTTCACGGAGACGCCGACTCAGAGCATCCATCTCATCACCAAGGATAAGAAGCATCGCGTGGCAGATGCCGGGCATGTGTTGAAGCCAAACGGCATCACGCTCTCTCCTGATGAGCGGACGCTGGCGGTTTCTGAACATGGCGGCAGGCATGTGTGGACGTGGCATGTGCAGGAAGATGGCAGCCTGACCGGAGGCGCGCCGTTTATGACGATGTGGCTCGCCACCGGCAAAGAAACAGCGGCAGGAGATGGAGCTGCGACGGAATCGCGAGGACGCTACTATGTGACCACGGGGTTGGGCGTGCAGATTTTCGATCCCGCAGGTCGATTGGCAGGGATCATCGCCAAGCCGACGCCGGAATCGAAGGTGGTGAGCGTGGAGTTTGCCGGGAAAGATCACGACATTCTCTACATCGCGGCGGGAGATAAGATTTTCGGACGCAAACTGAAGGTCACAGGTGCGTGCGGTAGGTGAGAGTGGAAGCGCAGCACGAGATGAGAGCGTCGATGGCAACCTGCCGCCTAGGCAATGCGGCGTCTTCCTGCTTTTGTCGCGGGGTGTTGTGTGATTTCCAGAGGCGTCCTGCGTCAACTTTGAGGCGACTTTCCGCTGAGCGACGTTGCTTATTTTTCTGTGCCGCGCACAGTACGCCAGTCCGGCTCGTCACTGACTCGTGAGAGCCGGATGAAGTTTGTCCAAAAACCATCCCACGAATCCCTCATGAGAATCTGTTGTATCGGTGCCGGCTATGTCGGTGGGCCTACCATGGCCATGATCGCTGCGAAATGTCCGCATATCCGAGTCGATGTGGTGGATCTCAATGCCGAGCGCATCGCTGCGTGGAATTCCAGCCAACTGCCTGTCTATGAGCCGGGATTGGATGAACTGGTCGAGAAGGCCCGCGGGCGGAATCTCTTTTTCTCCACCGATGTGCATGCGGGCATCCGTGCGGCGGACATGATTTTCGTCAGCGTGAATACGCCGACCAAGACGTTCGGAGTCGGTGCGCATAAAGCCGCCGACCTGCGCTTTATCGAATCCGTCGCTCGCACCATTGCCGAGGTCGCCGACACCCCGAAAATCATCGTCGAGAAAAGTACGATCCCCGTGCGCACGGCGGAGGCCATCCAGACGATCCTCGCTTCCAGTGAAAAGGGACTGCGGCACCAGGTGCTTTCAAATCCTGAGTTCCTTGCCGAAGGTACCGCAGTGGCTGATCTGAGCCGGCCAGATCGCATCCTCATCGGTGGAGAGCAGACGCCGGAGGGGCGCGCTGCGATTGAGTCACTGGTGGAAATTTACGCCAACTGGGTCGAGCGGGATCGCATTCTCACGACGAATCTCTGGTCGTCCGAGTTGTCGAAACTGGTTGCGAACGCCTTCCTCGCCCAGCGCATTTCTTCCATCAACAGCATCTCTGCCTTGTGTGAAAACACGGGCGCGGACATTGACGAAGTGGCACGCGCCATCGGCACGGACTCGCGCATTGGCGCAAAGTTCCTCAAAGCCTCCGTTGGGTTCGGCGGCTCATGCTTCCAGAAGGACGTGCTCAATCTGATCTATCTCTGCGGACATTTTGGGCTGCCAGAGGTGGCTGCTTATTGGGAGCAGGTCATCAAGATGAATGACTGGCAGAAGCACCGCTTTGCGGAGCGAGTGCTGCACGCGCTGTTCAATACGGTGACAGGGAAGCGTATCGCCGTGCTGGGTTTTGCTTTCAAAAAGGACACCAACGACACGCGCGAGTCTGCGGCCATCCATGTGTGCCGTGATCTGTTGGAAGAGCGGGCGATGCTTTCGATTTACGATCCCAAGGTGAGCGCGGAACAGATGCAAAGTGATCTCTCTCTGCAAGAGGGAGAGGCTAAGGTGGAGTTCGCCTTCAGTGCCGCCCAAGCTGCGAAAGGAGCGCATGCGCTCTTGGTGCTCACGGAGTGGGATGAGTTCAAGACTCTCGATTTTGCAGCGATCCATCGCGACATGGTCAAGCCTGCGTGGATTTTTGATGGGCGGAATGTGCTCGACCACGATGCGTTGCGTCACATCGGCTTCAAAGTGCAGGGGATCGGCAAGCCGAGGTCTTGAACGATGAAGCCGCGATGCGCAGGCAAAGCGGCTTGAGGGCCGCAGTGGCTGGGATGCGGCCACTTGGCGGCACCGAGACGAAATCAACGTGTGATGAAAAAGGCTTGAACAACCTCGTGGCGATATTTAATCTGAGTTAATTAACGCAAATCCGAAAAGGTTTGTTATAATAATTAGAATTTTCACAAAGGCTTGCTACCTTAACCGGTCGGGCCGTGTTGTCCTTCGATGAGTTTTTTGTTCCGAAGTCTGTTTCAAGGCGGAGCCGGTTCTGCGGAACCGGGGCCGGGCCAGCAGCCCTTCGCATCATCTCATCCGGGAATGATGGGCGCGGCATCATCCAGCCATCCTCTCATGCAATCCTCTGCTCCATCGTTTTCTCAAAGCCCTGCTGACAGTCCCTTTAAAATGAGTGGTGCTCCCTTGTTCAAAACCGCAGGGAACGAAGCTGTCGCAGCACCACCGATCAACTCAGCGGTGGGCATGTCGCCTTTTAGTGTTCAAGGCGCAGCCTCGACCAGTTCTCCTCTCACCGTCGGAGATGTGATGACGCAGATTCCGCCGGAGATTGCACGTGCGGGAGCTTTGCCTGCGGAGCATCCTCTGTCACTGCCACCTGCTTTGCTTGAGAGCGCGCTGCGCAGCGGAGAGCCGACGTTGCCGTTGTTTGAGTTGTATCGTGTGTGTCCCAAGCTGTTTCAGACTCCGGTTTCGCCGCAAGACCCGCGTTTGGTGAAGCTCCCTGCGGCGAAATTGCCGGGACTGATTGCGAGGACGCGAGAAGGGCTGGGTGCAGAGGCTGCGAATGCGCCTGCGTCTGCTGCTCCGGCGGAGTCGCCGTTTGCTTTTGCGCCGCAAGCTGCTACGCCGCCGCCTGCGCCATTCCCCGCAGCGGCACCAGTGCCACAATTTCAAATGACTGCTCCCGCGGCACCGCCATCTGAGAGCGCGGCAGCATCGCCGTTCGCATCCCCGCCGATGCGGCCTTTTGCGGCGGCGTCACCATTTTCAATGGGAGGAGCTTCTTCCGAAACTCCGCCAGCGAGTCCCTTCGTGTCTCAGCAAGAGGCAACTCCCGCAAGTGGGATCGCCTCAAGTGCGGCTGCTCCGTCACCGTTTGGCATGAATGGAATGTTGCCTGCCAGTCCTACGCTTTCTCCACAGCCACAGCCACAGCCACTGGCACCTGTTTCTCCTTCTCTCTTTGGCATGGCGCAGCCTTTTGCTGCGGCGGCACCTGCCAGTGTCAGTTCTCCCGCGCCTTCAGTGCCGACTTCTGCGAGCCCAGCTCCCATTTCCCTCTCGGGCCTCTTCACACCGAAGGCTCCCGAAAATACGCTCGCGCCTCAGATGCAACCTCCGGTGGTCGTGACGCCGGCTGCACCTGCGATCTCGCCGATGCCTGCGTTCACACCTGCGCCGAATAGTGCTCCCTCTGCGCAGGGGATGGTGAAACTGGGGTTTGCCGCGATCCTCAGTGGCTACAGCGTCGAGGAGCTTGGCTTCAATCCGGCCATGATCCCAGCGTGGATGATGACCAGTGTTCCTGCGGCTACACTCAACGAGCAGTTGTCCGCAGGTGCCGTGATGATGGAACTCGGAACGTTGATCGATGGGCTCGCGGACGTGGGCTTCCGCAACACACTTACTGCGGCCAAACGCAGCTTTCAGGTGAAGCTGCCACAAAACGAAGTCTTCCATGCGTTGACGAATGCCACGAGTGCGCCAGCTCCCGCTCCGGCCGTTTTTGGTGCTGCAACACCATTCGTCAATCCTGTGGCACCGTTGAATGCTGCCTCCGTCATCCAGCCAAACGCTGCTTCGGCGTTTGGCAGTTCAATGGTGACACCGCCGCAGCCAGCGGCTCCGCCTCTCTTTGTTTCTCCGCAGCCGACACAGCATCCGCTCACTGCTTTTGCCGCCTCGGGCAGTGCGATGCAGGAGAATGCTCCGCGACCGCTCACACCGCAGGGAGGAGCTTCCTTGAATGCTTTCGAGCAGCCCAAGCAGCCTGAAGTGCAGGCAGGTATGGGGGCCATGCCGCAGGCGCAGCCATCGCCTGCTATCGCGACTCCAGCACTTTCTGCTTTTGCAATGCCCTTTGGCAGTCCCCCTTCGCAGCCGCAGTCCTCGCCACTCGCGCCACTGACGAAGCCGTTCGATCCATTTGCCACCTCATCGTTTCCAGTTGGAGGATTGCAGCCGCCAGCACCCGCTGGAGCAGGATTTAGCAGTGCTCAGTTACTCGGGCAGGCGACCATGCCTTCCTCTCCTGCCAGTGCTCTGGGCGCACCTCTTAGCGCGATCCTGCCCGTTGTAGAGAGCAAAAGCGTGGGCCCAGTCTTTGCGCCTGCTCCAGAGGAGATCATCTCCAAACCGGCACCGTCATTGCCCACGCGCAGCCCTTTGTCGGCGACAACGCCCTTCGCTTCACCTGCATTCTCTCCTCCGCCGGTGGAAGCAAATCCTGCGCAGGCAGCAGCCACCTCGACGGGAGCAACGCCAGGGAAGCACTCCTTCCTCGGACTTTCACCTGTGGACACGCAGACGGATCAGCTCCTGTTGCGTGCTTTGCTTGGAACCGAGGAGAATCTCGCCGCTCCGCGTGTCGTGGAACTGCTCGCCACGCAGCCGGGGCTGAGTGCCTGTGTCTGCTTGCATGGCGCGCATGTCCTGAGTCATGGCTGCGCTGGCAAGTCCGACGCCGCCGAATTCCAGCGTCAAGCGCCCGAGATTGCCAAGCAGTTGCGTGCGCTCGCTCCCCTCATCGGCATCGAAGGCGCAGAGACCTTCACTTTGAGTGCCGGAGGCCGCTTGCTCACCTTCTGTTTCCCTAGCAGCACCATCGTCGCCGTACTTCACGACGCCGAACCATCCAACGGACTGCGCGACAAAATCACCCTCATCTCACGCGAGCTCGCCCGGCTGCTGGGTTGAAGCCTCTCACCTTGCGGCGTGCCAGACCTCGTCTTTCTTCCGGCAACGCCGTTTCCCTCCTGCCATGCCCAGTATCAATCACGACGACCGCACTGTTAGTTTTAAGATCGTCTATTGCGGTGCTCCGCTGGGCGGAAAGACCACCAACCTCCAGCAGATTCACGCGAAGCTCGATCCCAGCGGCTGCTCCGATCTCGTCTCCCTCTCCACCGCGCAGGATCGCACGCTCTTCTTCGATTTTCTCTCCGTCGAAGCCGACGCCATTCCCGGCTATAAGACCGCCTTTCATCTCTACACCGTCCCCGGCCAGGTGACCTACAACGCCACGCTGCAACTCGTGTTGCGCCAAGCAGACGGAGTCGTCTTCGTCGCCGACTCACAGATGGATCGTCAGAGAGACAATCTGCAGGCATGGCAGGGGCTCGAAGCCAATTTGCGCATGAATGGCAGTTCGCTGGATCGCCTGCCTGCCGTTTTGCAGTACAACAAACGTGATCTGCCCAATGCTGCCCCGGTCGAGTACCTCGAATACCTCTTTAACAACCGGGCTGCACCACTCTTGAGCTTCGAAGCTGATGCGCGCAGTGGGCGCAATGTGCTCGCCACACTCAATGCCATCTCCCAAGCCGTGCTCCACCAATTCCGCCAGCGGACGACTCTTGGCCATGGTGATGAACTTCCTACGGAGGCGCTCGCTGCGTGAAATCACCAGGAGGACTTGTGATGGTGTCACTCGCTCCATTCCTTTCCATTGCCGGCGTGCATCAAGCTGCCATTGCGGATGATGCGGGTCGTTTGCTTGATTGGCAGGGAGAGGGTGTGCCTCCTGAAGTCGCCACCCTTGTGCTTGCTCATGCGACCGCTTCTGCTGCTGCGGAATGGGGACGCCGCTCTGGTTGTGGTGCGTGCTTGGAGATCATCCAAAAGCACGAGTCGGGAGTGCTCTACTTGCGCGGCCTGCCTTCGCAGCGGCTGCTGCTCGTCCAATGTCAAAGCGAAGAAGCGATTGCTGCCATCCGCGCTCTTTGTCAGCAGGTGTCGGATGCGCTGACGGTGCCCACGGTTAGCCGTGGGTCGATGTCAGCCATGCCAGACATTGCGGCGGCATTGCACGCAGAGCCAACGTGGTGAGCGCGTGGCTGCGGTTGCCTTTGGCCTCGCGCACCGCATCATGGTGCATGATAAAAATCCTCATCTGCGTGGGGTTGCTCTCCAGCATCGCCTGCGCCCAGCAGCGCTACGACTTCACAGCGCCGCTCATGGCTACCACCTTTCACATCTCCCTTCATGCGTCTTCAGAGCAAGAGGCCGCGAGTGCTGCAGACGCCGCTTTCAAGCACATCGCAAAGCTCAACTCCCTATTCTCCGATTATGAGCCGAAGAGTGAACTCATGCGCCTTTGCGATGCCGGACAGGATGTTCCCTTCAAGGCCAGCGCGGACCTTTTTCATCTCATGGCTCGCGCACTCGAAATATCCCGCCTCACCGACGGTGCTTTTGACATCACCTGTGGCAACCTCACGCGCCTCTGGCGGCACACTCGACGTGTGAAGAAGCTGCCACCCTCCGACCGTCTCGCCAAAGCACTCGCTGCCACGGACTGGCATGCCGTACGTCTCGATCCACGCACGCAAGCGATCACGCTGACACAACCAGGCATGCTGCTCGACCTCGGAGGCATCGCCAAAGGTTACGCTGCCGATGAAGGATTGCGCATTTTGCGCGAGCATGGCATCACACGCGCACTCGTCATGGCAGGTGGCGACATCTCGCTCGGTGACGCGCCGCCAGGAGCAGACGCTTGGGAGATCAAACTGCGTGTCTTGACTCATCTGAACGATGGCAGTGCTGAATCACTGAAAACCGTGCGCCTCAAACGCTGCGGTGTCTCCACTTCGGGAGACCTTTATCAGTTCACTGAAATCGGTGGGGTGCGTTACTCTCACATTGTCTCGCCCAAGACGGGCCTAGGCCTCGCTCAGCGCATCGCCTGTTCCGTGATTGCCCCCGATGCCACCACGAGCGATGCCCTTGCCACGGCGATGTGCGTCATGGGACGCGCAGATGGAGAAAAAACGGCGGCCACCATTCAAGGAGTCATGGTACACTTCGCTCCTTGAGGGAATGATGCGCGCGTGCGGAGATTTGCGGTTGATGTCGCGACGAGTTTCTGCACGGTGCTGTCATGAAAAAGGGGCCAACCGATACTGCTGGTCTCGCAAAGCAACTTTCTGAAGGCAGGGAGCGAGTTGACATCGCGGAGTTCGCAGGAGGTATCGTTCAGGAAATGGCCACACTGCCGGAGTTACGACTTGGGCGGAGGTGGTTTAAGACGGAACAATTGCTGCGAGTGTTATTGCCCATAGGGCTGGTGATGCTTGGGGTGATCGTGGTTGGAGCGCGGGCATTGAGAGAGATGCCGGAGGTGCAGGCATTCATCCGTAACTATCCAGGAACCGGAGGCTTTGCTCTGGAGACCGGGGAGGGGTTTCCTTGGTGGCTGCGCTGGCAGCATTTTTTGAATCTCTTCATGATGCTCTTCATGATGCGTTCAGGATTGCAAATCCTCGCAGATCATCCGCGCTTGTATTGGAACGGAGATTGTACACCTGGCACCGAGTGGTTGCGGCTGCGTGGTGCGGTGCCTGAAGGAGTATGGACGGCGAAGCAGGACAGTGTGGCACTGCCAAGTTGGATCGGGCTGCCAGGCATTAGGCATTCGATCGGTCTTGCACGCTGGTGGCATGCGGCACTGGATACACTGTGGCTCGTGAATGGAGTGGCTTTTTTCATTTTGCTTTTTGCCACTGAGCAATGGCGGCGACTGGTGCCGGTTTCATGGAGCGTATTTCCACACGCGGTATCAACGGCACTCCAGTACGCATCGCTCGATTTTCCGGCTCCTGCGGGCTGGCGCTGCTACAACGCGCTGCAAATGCTGGCCTATTTTACGACGGTGTTTGTGGCGGCACCGTTAGCACTCGTCAGCGGACTGTTGCAGGCACCCTTTGTGGCGGCGCGCTTCAAGACGGCGCGGGGGATACTTAATAGGCAGGTGGCACGCTCACTGCATTTCGGCGTACTCATTTATTTCACGATATTTCTCGTGACGCATGTGGCCATGGTCTTTGCCACGGGTGCGCGGGAGAATCTCAACCACATGATGCGTGGGGTGGATGATTCTTCCTGGGGTGGTGTGTGGGTGTTTCTGGCTGCCGCGATCGTAGTGGGGGGAGCTTGGATATTGGCTAGCCCGCTGACCTTGCGTTATCCACGGCGTGTGCAGCACGCGGGACGTTGGATCACCGGGTGGCTGAGTGGGGCGTTCGAGAGAGTGAGGCCTGTGGCCAATTTTACTGAGAAAGATATTTCGCCTTATTTTTGGCCGAACGGCACAGAGCCGCATTCGGCGGAGTTTCGCAGACTGGAGACAGGCGATTTTAAGGACTACCGGCTGAGAGTGGGAGGGTTGGTCAAACGACCGATAGATTTTTCATTGGCAGAGCTGCGGGCCATGCCACGACATGAGCAAATCACCCAGCACTACTGCATTCAGGGATGGTCGGGGATCGCAAAGTGGAGTGGCGTGCCTATGCGCGAGATTCTGCGCGTCGTGCAGCCACTGACGGAAGCGCGCTATGTAGTGTTTTATTCTTTCGCACACGGCTCCGCGCCTGAAGACGGCTTGTATTACGACGTGCATAAAATCGCCCACATGGAGCATGAAAACACGATTCTGGCCTATGAGATGAACGGCGGGCCGCTGCCCGTGCTCAACGGAGCACCGCTGCGATTGCGCAATGAACTGGAGTTGGGCTTCAAGCAGGTGAAGTGGATTCAGGCGGTGGAGTTCGTTGCGTCCTTCGCGCATTTGGGATCGGGAGAAGGTGGGTTTAACGAGGACAACGAGTATTTCGGTTATCAGGCTCCGATCTGATGTTGCGGAGGCTCGAAGGACGAACGGTAAACAATGAAGGTGCGAGCAATCGCTTGAAACCGGGCCTGCGTGCGCCACGTATCGCTCCGAACGTCTCACCCATTCTTCAGATCATGAAACCATTCGTACTCTCCGTTGTCGCAGTGATTCTTGGTTCGGTGCCCGCTTTGGCGCAGGCCGATCTCACCGAAGCATTCCTGCCCATGTTTCAGCCTTTGCCCGCGCGGGCACTCGCGCCGGACAACGAGGCCACGGAGGCCAAGGTGAACTTGGGACGCATGCTCTACTACGAGACGCGCATCTCGACGGGCGGCGCGATGTCATGCAACTCTTGTCATGCGCTGGACAAGTATGGCAATGACAACCTGCCATTCTCTCCCGGGCACGAAGGCAAGCTCGGCGGGCGCAGTTCGCCATCCACCTACAATGCGGCACTCCATGTTGCGCAGTTCTGGGATGGCCGCGCACCGAATGTGGAGGAGCAAGCGAAGGGGCCTGTGCTCAATCCTGTGGAAATGGGCATGCCGAACGCCGCAGAGGTCGTGCGTGTGCTCAAAGGCATCCCCGGCTATGTGGAGGCATTCAAAGCCGCGTTTCCCGGAGAGGCTGATCCTGTGACGTATGACAACTTTGGTCGCGCGATCGGCGCATTCGAGCGTGGACTGCTCACGCCTTCTCGCTGGGATGCTTTCTTGAAAGGTGACAAGAATGCGCTGAGTGCGGAAGAGAAAAAGGGCTTTGCCACCTTTGTGCGCACGGGGTGTGTGACGTGCCACAACGGGGCACCTGTTGGCGGCATGATGTATCAAAAATTGGGACTCGTGAAACCTTGGCCGGGGCTGAAGGACAAAGGACGGGAAGAGGCGACGCATAAGGAGTCAGACGCCTATTTCTTCAAGGTGCCAAGTCTGCGCAACATCACCGAGACAGCACCTTATCTCCATGATGGTTCGGTGAAGACTCTGGAGGAGATGGTGCGCAAGATGGCAGAGCATCAGCTCGGCAAACAACTCACGGATGAAGAGGCCGCCTCGATCATCACCTTCCTCAAAGCGCTGAAGGGAGATTTGCCCACGGAGTACATCAAGAAGCCGACTTTGCCCTAAATAAAGTCGGCAGCTCCGCGTGTGGGCTTACAGGATGAGCATGCAGTCGCCGTAGCTGAAGAAGCGGTAGCGTTCGCGCACCGCTTCGGCATAGGCGTGCAGAACGAGTTCGCGTCCTGCTAACGCGCAAACAAGCATGATGAGTGTGGATTTTGGCAGATGGAAATTGGTCAATAAACCGCCTGCAACGAGGAACTCGAATCCTGGGTGAATAAAGATGTCGGTGCTGCCGCGCGCAGGTGTGACGCGACCGTGAGATCGCGCCACAGCCTCCAGCGTGCGTAGAGCTGTGGTACCCACGGGGATGACCCGCGTGGCTTGCTGGATGGCATCTGCTGCGGGCGCGCTGACCTCATAGGACTCCGCGTGCATGCGGTGGTCTGCGAGATGGAGTGCTTTCACCGGTTGAAAGGTGCCTGCACCGACATGCAGCGTGACAAAAGTGTGCGGGAGCGTGGTGAGAATCTCTGGCGTGAAATGCAGGCCTGCGGTGGGTGCCGCGATGGAGCCTTCGTGGCGTGCAAAGACGGTCTGGTAGCGCTCTCGGTCGGCGGGTTGATCCTGTCGTCCCATGTAGTGCGGGAGTGCAAGATGGCCGTGCAGAACCTCGTCCACCACGCGGTCAAATTCGATGATGCGGTCGCCACTTTCTTCGAGGATGTCCACCACTTGGCCGCGCGCGGTGCCGATTTCGCAGGTGTGGCCGACGCGGAATTTCTTCCCCGGCCTGACCATGCAGCGCCAGCGTGTGTGTGAGAGAATCTCCAGGCGCAGAATCTCGTGGCCGCGCTGAGTGAAGTAACGCGCAGGGACGACTCGAGTGTCATTGAGGACGAGGAGATCTCCAGCCTGGCGCGAGAAGAAACGGCTGACCTCGCGGAACATGCGGTGCTCGATACGACCTGATGCACGGTGGAGGACGAGCATGCGTGAATCGGCACGCTGAGCCAGCGGTTCGCTGGCGATGAGTTCAGGCGGCAGATCGTAGTCGAAATCGGCAGTCAGCATGAGGGAGCGGCGTCGGTAGCCATCGAGATATGGCGTTGAGCATCTGCCTGGAGAGCGAGGAGGCCCAGGATGCTGACACTGTCACGGATGCGTCCGTCCCGCGCCATGTGGATGGCTTCGCTCACCGGAAGTCGGAGGACTTCGATCTGCTCAGTGTCTTCTGGCTCCGCTTCAGCGTGAGTGAGGTCCGTGGCCACAAAGATGTCGCAGAGTTCGTTGCTGGTGGAGTTGGAGAGCTGGACGCCGGTGAGCAAAGGCACAAGGTGTCTGGCGATGATGCCTGTTTCTTCCAAAAGCTCGCGGCGTGCAGCATCGATCGGCGCTTCACCCGCAGGGCAGCCGCCTTCTGGAATCTCCCACTCGTAGCGTTCATGGCAGTAGCGCCACTGACCGACAAGCCAGGTGTAGCCTTCGTGATCGACAGGGATAACGCCAACAGCGCGGTTCTTGTATTCGACGACGCCATAGATGCCCTGGCCCCCGCTCGGCTTGATGACTTGATCCTCACGCACTCGAATCCACGGATTCGCGTAGGTCTCGCGTGAGGCGAGAGTTTTCCAGGGATTGGGCTGTTGGGGCAGGGCGGCTGACAAGGTGCGTGTGAGTTTTGTGATGAGAGTGTTCGTGCGACGGTTGCGGCTTCGTCAAGGCGTGGCTGCCGTGGAAAGCAAAAGACCTTCGGCTTCGATCTGCATCTTCTTCACGGCCTTGAGTACGGGACCGATGAGAGGGTGATTGTGGTAGGGGGTGAGGTAGCCATACATCTGCATGCCTTTGAGCATGCCCTCAGGCACCGTTTTCCCAGGCACACGCACGGCTTGGATTTTTGCATCAAGGCCGGAGTCTGTGAGTTCCAGACGGAAGTCGATCTCACCGACGAGGTAGCGCTTTTTATCTTCCCAAAATTTCGCCGTGTTCATGGGCAGGCTGCAGTCCGTCGTGATCAATGCTTTGGCGGGATCGAAGGACTTCACACGCAGCATTTCTTTATAAGTGCCGTTACCGCTGTCGGGTGCGGCGACGATCAGAGCATTGATCTCTGCCGCAGAGAGACGCAGCGTGGCGGGCTTGCCTGTGGTTGCTGCTGAGGAGAAGTCGGCCATTTTTTTGCTCAACTCGGGCGGTGACGTCACGGCGAGCATTTGCGCAGGCTGTTCCTGAGAGAGGGCTGCGATCTCGCGATCCATCGTCATCAGCGTGTGGTAGGACCACCACAGGATGAAGCCAAAAACACTGGCCGCTGCGGTGATGATGATGCAGCCGTAACCAGAGTGGAACTCGCCCTGCGGGGTCTTTTCGATCTTTGCCATGACGTTTCTCTGCATGCAGCAGAAGGGGAGATCAAGCAGTGCTTCAGACCGGGAGATAAGATTGAGTCTTGTCAGACGCCGCTGTTTTTGCTGACATCAGAGGAAATTCATCTCGGGAGCTCTTTCCCGGGAGGATTTCAACTTCAACTCTGCCACCTATGCTCATCCATCTGCTGCCAATGCTTCAGGAGTCCTCCGTTCACATGGAACCCGCCGCCCAGGGCAGTCTGGGAATTGTGCCGTCGATCATCATTCTCGCAGTCGTCGTGTTTATGATCGCCGCTCTGTGGAAGGTCTTCACCAAAGCAGGAGAGCCTGGCTGGGCATGCATCGTCCCCATTTATAATGCCATCGTGTACCTCAAAGTCTCCGGCAAGCCGTGGTGGTGGCTCTTCCTCTTCTTCATTCCGTTTGTGAACTTCATCATCACTCTGTTCGTCTCCTTGGGCTTGGCGAAGAACTTTGGCAAAGGAGGAGGTTTCGGCGTGGGGCTTTGGCTGCTCGGGCCGATCTTCCTGCCGATCCTAGCTTTTGGCGATGCCAAGTTCGTTGGCACGAAGGGCTGATTTCTTTGAAGGAATCGTTTTGGGACGCGCGTGCAGGAAACTGCCGCGCGTCTCTTCGTTGACGTGCGGCGCGTGGCGTGGAATCTCGCAGCATGAAAATTCTCGCCGCCATGTCTGGAGGTGTGGACAGCAGCGTGGCCGCCGCGTTGCTCGTCCGCGCTGGGCATGATGTGTCGGGCGTGTACATGAAGAACTGGATCAATGAGGAAAACATCATTGGCCATTGCCCGTGGGAGGAGGACATCGCGGACGCCGAGGCGGTCGCAAAGCAGCTCGCCATCCCGTTTCGCGTGGTGAATCTCATGACCGAATACCGCGAGAAGGTCGTGAAGTACCTTCTCGAAGGTTATCAGGCCGGCATCACGCCAAACCCTGACGTGATGTGCAATCGCGAGATGAAATTCGGTGTGCTGTGGGACTGGGCACAGGAGCATGGCTTTGAAGCCATCGCTACGGGGCATTACGCACGCAAAGTGGGCGGCCACATTCTGCGCGGCGCGGATCCGAACAAAGACCAAACCTATTTCCTCGCCATGATACAGCCGCATCAGGCGCGCATCGCTCAATTTCCCATCGGCCACCTGCTCAAACCACAGTTGCGCGAGATGGCGCGCGAGTTCGGCCTCAAGACGGCGGAGAAAAAGGACAGTCAGGGCATCTGCTTCATCGGCCAAGTGAAGATGGAGGACTTTCTGCGCACCTTTGTGCCGGACAAGCCGGGCCCCATCGTCGATCTCGAAGGCAAGGTGCGCGGCGAGCATCGCGGCCTGCATCTCTACACGCTCGGCCAGCGCAAAGGGCACGGTGTCGCCAGTCCGCTGCACAAGCAGGCCTACGTCGTCGTGGCCAAACGCCCGCGCACAAACGAACTCGTCGTCGCCATCGAAAACGCGGACACGCCGCTGCTCTGGGCGCGCAAAGCAGTGCTGCATTCGATTTCAACCACCGGAGAACCTTTGGACAGCGAGCGGATGCTGCAGGCGCAGCCGCGTTACCGTTGCCCAGCGGGTGAGGCGTCCTTCACGCCGCTCGGCGATGGCCGCGCGATGCTCGAATACGTCGAGGCACAGCGCGCACTCACGCCGGGTCAGATCTGCGCGCTTTACGAAGGAGAGCACTTGCTGGGCGGTGCCGTGTTTGAATCCATCCAGCACGAATGAGCGCGCCATCCTCCATCCTCATTCTCGGTGGAGGTTGTTTTGGCCTCACGGCGGCATTGGAACTGCGGGCGCGAGGATGGAGAGTGGCGTTGATCGATCAGGGCAGATTGCCGTATCCTGACGCCGCCTCCACAGACATTAGCAAAGTGGTGCGCATGGACTATGGATGCGATGCCCAGCACACAGAAATGGGTGAGCGCAGCATCCAACGTTGGCGGGAGTGGAATGCGCGATGGGGCGAGGATGTGTACCATGAGTCGGGTTTCCTTGTCATGTCGCGCGAGATCATGCACCCTGGCAGTTTTGAGCATGACAGTCATGCGTTTCTCAGTTCACGAGGCCACGCTCTGCGCCGCACCTCATCGGCGATGCTGCATGAACTGCATCCGGCGTGGAATCATGGGGCTTATCGCGATGGCTATCTCAATCCCGTGGGCGGTTGGGTGGAAAGCGGGCGCGTCATCAGCAAACTCGCAGCGGAGGCGCGCTCTGTCGGCATTTCGATCTTCGAGAACATTTCGCGACCTCGTCCGCTGTTTGAAGGCACTCGTTGCACCGGCATCGCATCCGCCGATCAAACATGGAAAGCCGATGCCGTGCTCATCGCAGCCGGTGCGTGGACGCCCATCGTATTGCCCCAACTACAAACGGTCATGCGTGCCACAGCGCAGACCGTTTTTCATTTCAAGCCGGATGATTCGTGCGCGTTCATGCCGCCGCAGTTCCCTGTGTGGGGCGCGGACATCGGGAAAACCGGCTGGTATGGCTTCCCGGCCAATCGCGATGGTCTCGTCAAAGTTGCCAATCATGGCCCAGGCAGGAGCGTGCGCGCCGACGAGCCGCGCACGCTGCCCGAAGGCGAGGAGGAGCGCTATCGCGCCTTTTTGCGTGACACATTTCCATCGCTCGCCGATGCGCCGCTGCATTCGACGCGAGTTTGCCTCTACTGCGACACTTTCGATGGCGCGTTCTGGATCGATCACGATCCCGATCATCCCGGTTTGATCGTCGCTGCGGGCGATTCCGGTCACGCTTTCAAATTCACGCCTGTGCTCGGCGGGCTCATTGCCGACGTGGTCGAACGGAAAGCGAATCTGTGGACACTGTGCTATCGCTGGCGGGAGAAGACGAGTGCGCACGCGGATGGTGCACGAGCGCCAAGGAATGCGGAGGGCTAATCCGCGCTCACTTAGCCGCGAAACAGTGCCCCCAACTTTTTCCCGAGGATCACACCTGCGCCGAGAATCGTCACCGCGAGGAAGATCATCGCCCACACGCCGAGCGCGGAGGCGAGATTGGGGCCGCTGCCGAGGGCGAGCACGAGTGAGTAGATCGCCTTCGTGATCGGGAAATGCGCGGCCTGTTGCGCGAGGATCATCGAGTCGCTCACCTCCAGCATGGCGAAGGAGAAGGCGAGCAAGCCGCCCGCGACGAGATTGGGCGCGACGAGTGGCAGCGTGACGCGCCAGAGTGCTTTCTCTGGCCGCGCGCCGAGATTTTGCGCGGCTTCTTCGAGCGTGGGGCTGACTTGTTGGAAGCCCGCCGCGGCGGAGCGCACGACGTAGGGCAGCCTGCGCACGGCGTAGGCGATCACGAGCAGCAGCAGCGGATCTTCACCGAGCATGAGCCAGCGGAAAGGCTGTCCCTCACGTGTCATCGCGAGATAGCCGAAGGCCATCACGATGCCCGGCACGGCGAGAGGCAGCATCGCCATCGCATCAAGGAGCTGACGCCCCCAGAGGCGGGTGCGCACGGAGACGTAGGCGACGCCGATGCCGAGCAGCAAAGCGACGAGCATGGCCAGCGAGGAATATTTCAAACTGTTGGCGATCGACGACAGCGTGAGCTCATGACCGAGCGCATCGTGGTAATGCTGCAAGGTCAGGGTGTGGGGAATGACCGTGCCATACCAGTCTTTGGAGAATGAAAGCAACACGACACCGAGATGCGGCAGCACGGCGAGGAACGTCACTCCGACAAAGAGCGCGGTGCAGAGCCAGCCCAGCCACGGTGGCAGGGAGATCGTCTCGCGGCCCGTCGTGGCGCGCCCACCGCCGCTGGCATTGGAGCTGCCCAAGAACAACTTGCTGGTGAGATAGAAGAGTGTGCTGAAGGCCAGCATCACGGCTACTAGCGCATAGGGGAATGGATTGCCGCTGAGATCATTGATGGAGCGGAAAATCTGCACGGCGGTGACGCGGTCGTAGTCAAACAGTAGCGGCACGCCCATCTCGGTGAAGGACCACACAAACACGATGGTGCCACCGGCGAACACGCCGGGCATGATGAGCGGCAGCGTCACGCGCCAGAAGCGATTCCAGACAGTGCTGCCGAGGTTCGCGGCGGCTTCCTCCATCGCAGGATCGAGGTTGGCAAGCGCGGCGGCGGTATTGAGATAGATGATCGGATAGAGATGCAGCACCTCCATGATGATGATGCCGAGCAGGCGCTGCTGGCCGAGCCAATCCGCCGGATGGGCGGCATCCATGAGGCCGAGTTGGATGAGCAGAGCATTCAGCGCGCCCGCCTGGCCCAGCATGGCCTTGATGCCGATGGCACCGACGAATGGCGGCAGGATCATCGGCATGAGCACGAGAGAATTTAACAGTGCACGGCCAGGAAATGCGAAGCGCACATAGCAAACCGCCAGCGGCAGTGCCACCAGCAGCGAGCCCAGCGTCGTCCACACGGCGATGATGAATGAATTCCACAGTCCGTCGCGGTAGAGTTCATTGAGAAACACCTCGGACACATAGTCGAACGTAAATGCGTGGTCTGGACCGCGGAATGCCGCCTCCAGTGCCGCCCAGATCGGGTAGGCAAAGAAGCACGCAAAAAAAGCGGCCATCACCAGGAAGATCAGAATGGAGAGTGTCTTGGACATGAGATCAAAGCCCTCGCGCTGCCATCTCTCTGGCGCGGATGAATTGCGTGCGGAAGGCGCTGCCGAGTTTGCGCGCGAGACGTGTTTCCTGCGTTTTGTCGCGTGAGGAAAGGATTTTGGCGATGCTGCCAGTGGTGGCTTCGTACTTCACACGGGTGAGGTCTTCCAGCACTTGGATGGAGCGCGGTGGCATCTTGTTGGCGAGGATTTCCCGCCACGCGGCGCGCAGCTCTTCATGGGCATCCACACAGATGACGCGCACGAGGAAGCGGATGGCATTGAAGACGGCGGCGGTGCGTTCGGGATGATAGATGAAGGCCCGCGCTTTCTCGAAAGGCTGCTCCTTGCCGTCGCTCATGTGGAGAGCGTTTTCCGGGGTGTAAAAGTCTCGCCTCACGGGGAGGCGGCGCAGCGCGTGCTGTCTCGGGCCGCCGGGCTCGCCTGCGCGGAAGCTCCATAGCTTCTGCCCCGGCTCACCCAGCACGAACTCGATGAAGGCCGTGGCAAGCTCGGGATCAGGCGCACCGCGCAGCAGGCCGATGGGGTCAACACTGACGGAGCTGCCGCCGAGTGGAGTGATGAAGCCCACGCGCGAGATGCCGTCGGCACCGCGCGCGTCTTCCTCCGCAGAGCGTCCGTAGAAGTCGATGCACATGCCCGCAGCAGCGTCACCGCGCGCGACTTCCAGCGGAATCTTCGTGGAGAAGTCGGTGAAGTAGCGTGCATTGGCACTGATGCGCAGGATGAGGCGCAGCCCTTCATTCCAACCTTCAGCAACGCCTCGTGCCTCGATCTGTTCAGGAGTGAGTTTCGGCGGAGGGTTCGCTTTCAGACGATCGATCGCGATCTGCATCTGCTGCTGAATGAGCATTTCGAGGGCTTTGGTGACAGAGCCGCTCTTGCCGGGATCGCTGAGGGCGATTTGACCAAAGTAAGACGCCTCTGCCAAATCCGCCCACGCCTCTGGATCTTTGGTGATGCCGATACGGCGCAGCACATCGCGATTGAAAACGATGCCACTGCTGGAGAGGCATGCGCCGCACCAGCGATTCTGCGGATCGCGGAAAGGCTCACCGCTGAGTTTTTCAGGGATGCCTGCCTCGCTGAACCATTCGGGATGATTTTTGATCAAGCTGCTGATGCCGGTTTTCTCGCCATCCCCAGCGACGAGTGTGCCCGCCTTAGCTTGCTGCTCGAAGTCATACGCGCCACCTCCAAAGAACACATCCATGCCAGTGCCGACGTTGGAGGCGAGGTAGGCGGCGCGTGCTTCGTCATCCGGCGGTGCTTTTGCACTCAGGCAATTTTGCGCGACGGCGGGCGACCAGCTTTTCTTCAGATCGCGCTGCCAATGCTGCTGAAAGGCGGCGGTGGCCTCGGATTTGATCAGCATGGCAATCTCCGATGTGCCGCCGGGCACGCGCCAGTCGATGGCGAGTGTCTGCCCGGTCTGCTGCTTCCAATGCGCGGCAAAGGCCTGTCCGAATTCCTCCCGGATGCGGTCGTGATGCGGAGTGATGATGACCAGCCTGCGGTCATAGTGCGCAGGTGCCGTGCTTTGCGTCGGTTTGAGCAGAAAGGGGCCTGTGAGCGTGAGCAGCATGGCGGCCACAACCGCCACTTCCTTGCGCCAGGGATGGCGGCGGTCGCGCTCATTGCGGGAGGCGGAAGTACCCGCGTCGTCGCGGAGCGCTGCTTGCTGTTGTTTCGTCATGCTCAACACGGAGCCGAGACTGCCACATCTGGCAAGGGAGCGACAAGCCCAAACCCCACGAGGCACGCCTTCTGTTCACCTCCGAAGACATGTGAAATATCACACAAGACGTTGACGAGTGGGGGGTAACGCCGCTCCCTGAAGTGCCGCTCAGAGTTGCGATTGTGTGGTGGGGTGAAACCACGAATTGGAGCGAATGGATCAGGCAATATTCGTGAGCCTTCGAGATCATTCGTGGTTAAAAACGGAACACCTCTCACTGTCCCCATGCTTTGATTTCAGTGTGTCGCGCAGAGACGCGAAGAGTGCAGAGGTTGGAAAACAGGGAATCAGTCCTCTGTGCTCTCCGTGCCCTCTGTGGTGAACGGGCAGGAACCTGTCAATTTCTCGTGCCGTGTTGTTGGCTAGAGGATGACGATTGTTCATGTTAGGGCCACTCTGGCCAGCCAGAGTGAGAGATACCATTTGTCTCTTCTGATCGTGAGTTTCTATCGACGCTTGTTGCGGTTGCAAAGCCACGCCGCCATTCTCCGGAATCCAAGCATCATGACTTTAGCCCTATCCCGCATTGGACTCGGTTGCGTCACCTTTGGTCGCGAGATCGACGAGGCGGCTTCTTTCGCGTTGCTCGATCACGCGCTCGCGCGCGGCATCACTCATTTCGACACCGCAGCGGCCTATGGTGGCGGAGCTTCTGAAATCATCCTCGGCAAGTGGCTCGCTTTGCGGAAGCCTGCGAACATCACCGTCGCAACGAAGATTCTGCCGCCGTATGACCGGATCGACATCACGGGCAGTTTGCGGCGACTCGGCGTCGAGCAGATCGACCTGCTCTACCTTCACCGATGGCATGACACCGCGCTGAAGGCTGCCGAGGCCTTGGAAAAGCTGCCTGTGAGGCGATTCGGGGTCAGCAATGTCACGCTCGATCAGCTTCGTGACCTTGGGCCGCGCTTCAGCGTGATCCAAAACAATCACAACTTCGCGGTGAGTGATGTGACAGATGCTTTGCGCGAGCATTGCGCCGCGCACGATGTCGCCATCGTGACCTATAGCCCGCTCGGAGCTGGATTTTTGACAGGGAAACATCAAAACGGCGTTCAGGCCGGTTCACGTTTCGATATCATCCCCGGCCATCAGCAGGTCTATTTTCATGAAGCGGCTTGGCAGCGCCTTGCGAGGCTCGAAGCCCTCGCCAAGCACAGTGGCCACGCGCAGGCTCATCTCGCCCTCGCGTGGGTGCTGCAACAGCCCGGCATTGCCTGCACACTCATCGGTGGCCGCAGTCCCGCTCACATTGATCAGGCTTTTGCAGCTTTGGCTTTCGATGATCCTTCCGTGCTTGGTGAGCTGACGTTGGAGGCGAAATGAGAATGTGTGTTTCTCACTCGAATCACGGGTGCGTTTGGCTTTGAGATCACCGGGATGGGCTTTTTCAGGGCACTCGCGTTCTGGCCTGGCTCACGCTCTTTCTACGCGCACTGCGCTATGTTTGTAGCTTGGCTGACGGCTGTGGGGATCGAAGCTGGCGTGGGTGAGTTGATTCACGCGAGGGTCGTGCATGGGAAGAAAAACTTCGCCGGGAGAAACGCAGGTGGTGAGGCTCGCTTTGGCAATCAACTCGGAGCGCGGAGAAGTCACGCGCACCAGCATGCCGTCGCGAATTTTCAGTTTGCGCGCGTCTTCCACGTTGAGGTCGAGCATGAGTTCTTCAGGAACCAATTTTGCAAGTACCGCAGACTTGGCTGTGCGCGTTTCAGTGTGCCACTGTGCGCTGGTGCCACGGCCTGTGATCAGGATGAGGGGATATTTTTCGCTTCGCTGGTCTGGAGGCTGGCATGGAGGGGCGAAGACAAACTTTGCCTTCTTGTCAGGCGTGTAGAATCGACCGTCGGCAAACAGCCGGCGTTCATTGGAGCGTTGTGCGTCGAACTTGGCCGCTTGTTCGCGATTGAGCGGCCACTGCACACCGCCGGATTTGCGGAGCATTTCGTGGCCGTTGATGCCGGTGATGTCGCAGGGTTGATTCTCGGTGCAGCGTTGGAGGATGCGAAAGACGGCCTCCGGGCTCGTCCAGCCACGGAAGAGTGGCTCACAGCCCCAATAGTGTGCGATGAGGCGGAAGATGTGAAAGTCCGCCAGAGCCTGGCCAGGTGCGTGGCGCACTTTCGGGCTGTAGCCGATGCGGCGTTCGGAATTGATGAAGCATCCTTCTTTCTCACCCCAACCTGCTGCGGGTAAGACGAGGTGGGCCCGTTTCGCCGTCTCCGTTGTGCAATACATGTCCTGCACGACGAGGAAATCGAGTTGATCCAAGATGCGGTTGAAGCGGTTTTGATCGATCCACGAATGACTTGGATTGGTGGCAATGAACCAGAGTGCTTTGATCCTGCCATCTTCGGCGGCTTGGAGAATTTGATCGTAGGCGAGGCTGGGTTGGTTGGGGATGCGCTCGATCGGAATGCCCGTGGCCGCGGCGATCTTCTCGCGATGCGCCGGGTTTTTGAAATCGTGGCCGCCGAGCAGATTGGTGGTGTTCGAGAACAAACGCGAGCCCATCGCATTGCATTGACCCGTGATCGAATTGGCTCCCGTTCCGGGTTTGCCGATGTTGCCGGTCATGAGCGCGAGGTTGATGATTGCCTGTGCGGTGCGCACGGCTTGATGGCTTTGATTGACGCCCATGGTCCACCAGAATGAGACGCGAGGCGTGCCTTTGATGATGGTTTGTGCGAACTTGTGGAGTTGATCTGTGCTGAGGCCAGTTTCTGCCGCGACGTATTCTGGCGAGTAGTCCTTCACAAAATCGGCGAAATCGTCGAAGTGGTTGGTGAACTCGTCGATGAAGTGGCGGTTGATGCCGCGCTCACGAATCAGCAGATGGGCGATGCCGTAGAGCAGGGCGAGATCACTTTTCGGTTTGATGGCGTAGTGCTGCGTTGCAGCCATCGCCGTCTCCGTTTTGCGCGGATCCACGACGATGATCTCGGGGTTGTGCCGATTGCGCAAGACCCGCTGCCACATGATGGGATGTGCGATGCAGGGATTGGCACCGATGAAAACCAACACCGCGCTCTCCTCAAAGTCAGCATAGGTGAAGGGCGGGGCATCAAAGCCGAAGCTCTCTTTGTAGGCCACAACTGCGGAGGCCATGCACTGCCGGGTGTTGCCATCCCCATGCAGCATTCCCATGCCGAATTTCGCCAGCGCGCCGAGGAGGGCCATCTCTTCGAACATGATCTGGCCGGTGCTCAAAAATGCCGCGCTTTCTCTACCGTGGGTTTTGAGCACGCTCTTCATCTTTTCGCAGAAGAAGTTGAGCGCGGTGTGCCAATCGACCGGCTGACCGTGGAGAAGGGGCTGTGTGGCACGATCGGGAGCATCCAGCACGGCCAGTGCCTCCCAACCTTTTGGACATGCGGTGCCGAGGTTCACCGGGTAGTCAGGATCGGGAGTGAGATTGACTGCCTCACCTTCTTTGAGGTGCAGCTTGAGTCCGCAGCCAGTCGAGCAGAATCCGCAGATGGCTTTTGTTGTCGCGTCCGGCAACAAACGTGTTGGCACTTGTCCGAGCCCGAATTTTGCCGGCTCGCGAACAAGCTCCGCCGTGTGGGGGCCGTCCCACTCGCGGAAGGTCATGGCTGGCGGATGGATCATGGCTAGTTGCCCGGCATTTTGAAACCTGCGGCGGCGGTGAAAAAATAGCGACGCTCGATCCATTGACTGACGAAGGTGATCAGCAGCATGGCGGCCAGCATTCCGCGAGCAGAGGCACCTGCGTAGATTAAAACGGGAAGCAGGATGCCTGTGAGGATGAGGCAAAAACCGCGCGCCTCGACATGCGGTGCCAGGTGTTTCTGCAAGATGCGCGCGGACTTGTGCCACGCAGAGGTCTCATCCTCCAAGGCGCGCCGATAGTTGGAAATCTCCCACACGGAGAGAAGCCAGAGAACCGCCAGCATGATTCCTGCGGCCCAGTTGCATGCCGCGATGTCAAACCAGGACCACAGTGCCGCACAAACGCATGCGCCGAGGAGGAGCATGGTGCCGAGAAACTTGCCTGCTGTCATCGGCAGCGACCAATAGGGACGGCGTGTGTCCACATAAACCATGACGGAGCACCAAACCGCCATCCCAGCCGCAAGCGCAGTGCCTGCGATGGCGAGACGGACTCCCGCATAGCTGTCAAACCACCACGCGATCCCCACGGCTACCCCACCGACAGGCAATGCGCCAAATGCGATGATCTCACGCGATAACCAGGACTTTCTCCAGCCGAGAAAGGCGCGCCATGCTTTCAAAGGCTGCCCGAGGTGAGTGATGCTCAGCGCAATGCCCATGAGACCAAAGAAGAGTGCCACCATGCTGGTGATGGCGGCTTGGTGAATGTCCAACGCGTGCAGCCACATTGCCACGGCAGCACCGAGGAAGGTGCCAGCACTCATTTGAGTCAGCACCAGCATCCAGGCGAGTGGATCATGAGCAGGTTCGAGAGCGATCCGGCCTGCATCGGCAGGTTTTGCAGCCGAAGGCACCGGTTTGTCGGAGACGTAGCTCGTCGTCGGTTGTGTGTAGCCTGAATCATAGGCGCCTGGGATGATGCTGCCACTGCGGGGCACCGCATCGGTCTTCACGATTTTGATTTTGATGGCTTCATTGGGGCAGGCTTGCACGCAGGCCGGCGCTTCTCCTTCAGCTAGGCGGCCTTGGCACATGTCGCATTTGCGGACGATGCCGCGCCTCAGATTGAACTTAGGCACTTCATACGGGCATTTCAGGATGCAGTAACTGCAGCCGATGCACTGATCATCGAGGTGACGCACGATGCCAGTGACGGGATTTTTGTCGTAGGCCAGCACGGGGCAGCCTTCCGCGCAGGCGGGCTCGAGGCAGTGATGGCAGGCGGTGGTGACTGTCTGAAGATAGGGTTGCTTCCGCGTGCCGACGAGCAAGCCCATGTCACGCCACGACTCGTCTTCATCGAGCCCGTTGAGAGAGTGACAGGCGGCGACGCAGGCCTTGCAGCCGGTGCAGTCATCGAGCCGAACTTCAAAGGCATATTGCTCTCCCTGATTCGGTGTGGAGAGTGGGATGAGATGCGAGAAACGCTCGCGCACGGATCGGGAGTCGTATTCCTCCGCAAACAGCGCGACCGGCGTGCGCAAAGTCTGCTGCTCGCGCAGCGCTGCCTCGATCAAGTCACATCCGACACCATGTGCTGGCAGAGGAATCTCCAAATCATACAGCATGATTTAGACGCTGAAGACCTCCTGAAGTTGGCCGACGGTGTGGCGATTGCAGAAGGCGTGGAAGGATTCATCGCCCATGCGCTTGGACAGGTAATTCTTGAGCATGCCCTCCAGCGTGGTGCCGAGTGACTCGAAGGCCACGCCGCTAAAAATCTGACGACCAATTTTGCGATTGTCGCCAAATCCACCACCCACCGTGATGTGATAACCTTCGCCGCTCTCTGACCTCACCTTGGCACCGAGCAGTCCGATGTCTCCCATGAAATGCTGAGCGCATGAGTGAGCACAGCCGGTGAAGTGGATGTTGACGGGCTTGTCCAGCTTCACGCGTTTATCAAGATACTCCATCATGGCGATGGCGTGCCCTTTGGTGTCACTGGCGGCGAACTTGCAATACTTGTTCCCCGTGCAGGCTACGAAGCCGCTTCTGAGATTGGATTGCTCACAGGGGAAGCCGAGCTTCTTGAGCGATTTTGCAAGGGTTGCCGCGTAGGCGGCCTTCACGTTCGGGATGATGAAATTCTGCCAGACCGTGAGGCGAACCTCGCCGCTGCCGTAGCTGTCGGCGAGATCAGCGATGCGCTCGAGTTGCTTGGGAGTGAGTTGGCCCACCGGCACGCTGGCACCGACATAGACGAGGCCATCCTGCTTCTGAGGAAAGGTGCCGATGTGGGAATGGCCTTGTTGGGAGAATTCGCGCTTTGCCTGAATGGCCGCATCGGGCGCGAGGCGTGTGAGTTTGAATTTGAGATGTTTTTCCGCTTCAACCAGCACGCCATCGAGGCCTTTGTCTTCGACGACGTATTTGAAACGAGCTTTTTTGCGGTTGGTGCGGTCGCCGAATTCAATGAAGACACGCAACAAGGCCACCATGACTTCGTTTAGCTGTTCCGGTTTGACGATCACGCCCCAATCACTGGCGAAGGTCTGATGACCGGTGACACCACCGAGTGCGATGCGAAACCAGACGCCAGGCTCGATGCCTTCATTGTTTTCCGTGATCTTGACGGCACTCGCGCCGATGTCGTTGGTGTCTTCGACGGAGGAAATCAAGCCACCACCATCGTAGGCGATGTTGAACTTCCGCGGCAGGTCGTAGAACTCCTTGGTGCCAATGATCATCGTGGCGAGTTCATTCACAAACGGGCGCACATCGATGAGTTCGTGCGGATCATAGCCCGCACATGGATTCATCGTGATGTTGCGAATGTTGTCTGCACCGGAGCCCTTTGAGTGGAGGCCGCAGCCCTGAATGCGCCGCAGCACTTCAGGGCAGTTCTTTGGCTCGATGAGGCGAATCTGGAAGTTGTTTCGCGTCGTGATTTGAATGTAACCCGTCGTGAGATCTTTGCTGATGGCTGCGAGTTCCCGAAGCTGGTAACTTTTGACGATGCCACCTGGAATGCGCAGGCGGCACATGTAACCGTCTTTGACGGGATTGAGCCAGAACAGACCATTCCATTTGTAGCGAAAGACGGCTTCAGGCTCGGGTTTGGCGTTCCAACGCGCATCCATGACAAGCTGCTCGATCGCATCAAACGGATGCAGTTCGCGCTTGATGCGTTCTTCCTTGGTCAAATCGTCGAGCGATAGCCCGGCGGGAGGAGCAGGGGCCGGTGCGGGGGCGAGATCATGGAAGCTGATGCCTCCTGCGGAAATGCCCGCGAAGAAGCCTTCGAGGTAACGCTTTTGTTCCAGGGAGAAGTCGGCGTTGCCTGCGTTTGATCGGGGCGTGGATTCAATAGACATCGCGTGCATAGCGTTTCTCTTTTTTCATTTGAGCGACGTAGGCGGTTGCCTCGCTTGGAGATTTTCCTCCCTGCTGTTCGATGATCTTGTGTAGGGCCTCATCGACATCCTTGGCCATGCGCTTGGCATCGCCGCAGACATAGAGGAATGCGCCTTCTTCCAACCATTGCCAGAGTTCGCCAGCGGCCTGCAGCATGCGGGTCTGCACGTAGATTTTTTCTTCTTGGTCACGGCTAAAGGCAGTGTCGAGGCGTGTTAGCAGGCCTTTCTGCAACCAGGCATTGATTTGATCCTGGTAGAGAAAGTCGGTGCTTTGCTTTTGATCACCGAAGAAGAGCCAGTTTTTTCCAGGAGCCCTTGTCGCCTCACGCTCTTCAAGGAAGGCGCGGAAAGGAGCGATGCCGGTGCCGGGGCCAATCATGATGACAGGTTTGGACGCATCTGAAGGCAGGCGAAAATGCGCAGCCGTGTGAATGTAGATGCCCGTGGTGCCACCGAGTGGAAGGCGATCGGCCAAGAAGGTGGAAGCGACGCCTTTGTGCAGCACATCCTCTGCGTTGTAACGGACTGTGCCGACACACAGGTGTACTTCATCGGGATGCGCTTTGATGCTTGAAGCAATGGAATAGAGTCGCGGCTGCAATTTGCGCAGACCTTCAAGAAAAGCTTCGAGGGTGATTCCTGGTTTGGGCGTTTGCCCCAAGTAGCTGCGCACTTCGTAATCGCAGATCAGCGACTCTCGCAGTGTTTTGGAGCCGACTTGGGCAGTGGGATCGAAGCCGTGAGCAGCGATGATGGAATCCACAACCTCGGGGCAGTTCTGCACATGCACACCGAGTGCATCGCCGACTTCATAGCTCAGGCCGGAGCCTGCGAGGGAGAAGGCAATGTGTCGCGTGTCCTTGGAGCTGCCATCCTTGTTGAGGTGTTCGTTGCCGATCAGTGCAGCCTGAAATGGATTTTTCTTTGTCCAACCTGTTTCGGAGTTGTCTTCGCTTGGCGCGGAAGATGCGGAAGTTGATGCCGTGCCACTGAGGATGGTGAAGGCATTTTCACTCCACTTTTTGGCTAACTCATCAAACTCAACGTCGCAATCCACGCGATCGGTGATGCGATGTGCTCCGAGTTCAGCGAGGCGAGCGTCAATTTTTTTTCCAGCGAGGCAAAAGGTGTCGCCATAGTTTTTATCGCCCAACGCGAGAACCGAATACTTCACAGAGGTGAGTTTTGGACTGCTGTCATTCTCCTTGAGCGCTTCCCAAAACGAAACGGCGTTGTCTGGCATGTCGCCTTCCCCCCAGGTGGAGGTGATGATGAGGACGTTTTGATCTCGAATGAAATCGGTGGGCCGCAGCGAATCGAGACCTGCAGCGCGTGCGGCAAAGCCACGGCTCGCGGCGGTTTTTGTCAGACGCTTGGCCAAGCTCTCGGCATTGCCGCTTTGGCTGCCGAATGCGATCAACAGTGGCGTTTTGGGTGCCTCAGCAAGCGCGGGCGGTGCGGTGCTCACGCCACGGCTGAGCACACCTGCCAGGAAGCCATTGAGCCAGGAGCGTTGTTCAGCAGAGAAAGGGGCATTGTCTGGAATGATGGGGATTGAGGTCATGCTAGAGAAGGGGGCTGCTCTCGATGGCTGAATTAGCAGGGAGAGTGCCAGTTTGTGGATGACGCATAAAATGATGCTCCAATTTCTCTTGAGGAAGACTGCGGCGCAGCGAGGAGGCTTGGCACGATGACATGCAGCGAATGCAGCGATTGCGTTCTCTTTTGGCTTTCGTGTGCGCTGTCGCGCATTCGATCATCGTTGAGTTCGCGCTGGTAAGGCCAGGCCTCATCGCAATGCTCATCAGATGCGCGCCGCAGCCAGTGCTCCCCAAGTGCTGCGCCAGCGTAGCTTCACGAGTGTGATGCTGATAAGCGCAAGAGCACACAAGAGGGAGAAACAGAAGAATCCGCTGAAATAACTTCCTGTGAGACCCTTGGAAAATCCGAGTGAACTGGCCAAGAGAAATCCGCCCAAGCCACCTGCGCATCCGACCAGGCCTGTCATGGTGGCGATGTCCTTGGAAAATCGCTGAGGCAGAAGTTGAAAGACGGCCCCATTGGCCATGCCAAAGGAACCTGAAGCAAGGAAAAACCCCGCAGCACACAGGACGATTGAGTTTGCAAACGAGACGATGAGCAAGGCAAGGCCTGCAATGGTGAAAAATGCTGTCAGAGCACGGGTGCCTCCCAGGAGGTCTGCAAAGGTACCACCGATGGGCCGACCTAATGATCCAATAAGTGTGCAGCCCGCAGTCAATAAACCCGCAGCCACTGCGGTGACATGGAACTCTGATGTGAAATAGATGATGAGTGATGCAGCGAGTCCGGAGAATCCGCCGAAGCTGACCGTGTAGAAGAAGCAAAACCAGTGGGCGTCTTTTTCCCGCAGCAGATTGGTGTAGTCTCGCAGAGTCCTCTTGCGGACAGGTGTCTGCGCTTCTTTGGAGAAAAGGACATACGCCACCAGCACAAGCACGAGCGGAATGATCGTCATACCCAACACTTGATTCCATCCATAGAGTTGAGCGAGACGTGGGGCGAAGATGGCATCGAGCACCACGCCGACATTGCCTGCGCCGGTAATGCCAAGAACAAGCCCCTGCATGTTGGGCGGATACCAGCGACTCGCTTGTGGCAATGCCACGGCGAAACTTGCGCCAGCGACACCAAGGGTGAGACCGAGAATGATGGTGTGAGAAAATTGTTTCAGACCTGCGAGCCACGCCACAGTCATGCAGAGGATCACGATGACTTGGGCGATGATGCCGGTGTTCTTTGCTCCGATGCGATCCACCATCATGCCGAAAAGAATCCTGATGAAAGCACCCGAGAGATAAGGAACAGCCACCATCAGTCCCTTTTGTTCGGGAGTCAGACCAAGCGTGGCACCGATTTGAACTCCGAGTGCTCCGAGAATGGTCCAGGCCATGAAACTGGCATCAAAATAGAGGAATGCGGTCAGCAGCGTGGGCCAGTGGCCGGCGGTTTTGAGTTCGGAAAAATTCATGAGTGCTGTGTGAAGCAGACCAACTCCACTAGCCGTCTGCGTGCCAAGGCTGCGCAAATTTTGCGTCGTAGAATGAGATGCCTGCGCATTTCTCAGCAAACTCTAACACTGTGATGTGGAGTGACGCTGCTGTGCATGCGGTGAAAGCACCCGATGCCGGAGTTTTTTGGGGGAGTTGTCACGCTTGCTGAATGTTTTGCCTTTTCTTTTTGTTCTTAGAGTGGGCATCCTGAAGTCATGAAGTTTTCTTTTCGCACCCTCCTATTCGTCTGTTTGGCCTTGGTCGCTGCGGCGACTGCTTGGCTGCTTGCGCGATTCACCCCTGAGCAGCGATTGGTGAATGCAGGATTGACGCAAATGGCGTCAGCTTTTTCCCCGACGCATAGCTATGCTGCCACGATCGAGGTGCGTCGCGCGGATGGATTGCCCAAGGAGCTGATGGGCGCGCGAATGGAGCTGCATGTTTCAGTGCCCAATCGACTGCACGCCGTCACTACGATCAAAGGCGAGCGAGTGGAACTTGGGCGCGACGGTCAGCAAGTCTGGGCCTGGGAACCGAACAAGAAATTTGCGGTGCTGGGCTCTGCGGAGGTGCCTCGTTTTACGACTCGAAAGGATTCGTGTGAGCCTGTGACGTTGGGGCCGATGCAGTTGCCTGACTTGGGATGGCAGATGGCTCTCTTTGTACGTTCGAGCGCGGTGGAAAAGCTGGCAGATGAGGTTGTCTCCGGTGTGAGCTGCCACACCGTGCGCCTCACACCTCATGGCATGATGGGGTTGGGGAATGTGCAGATCACACTTTGGTTGAGTAAAGACGACAAGTTGCCGAGGAAGGTGGAGATTGTTTCTGCGAAGAAGTATCACGTCGAACTGGTGATGAGTGATGTGGCCCTCGATGCAGCAGTATCCGATTCGATTTGGCGTCTGCCGAAAGATGCGGAGCCGCATGTGCAGCGCGTGGCACTGGCGCACCTTTCCCGTTTTTTTGATACGGTGCCTGATTTGATCAACAAACCGCGTGTGAAGCCTTTGGGTGCTGCCTCTGGCAAACGCGAAGTCGTTGCCACTCACGGGGCAGGGCGGCTGGAGAAGCATGATGATACCTCGGTGCTTTTTCTCAAAGGCTCGCCTGAGCAGATGGGGGAGCAGCATGGCGCGCTGTTGCGAACACAGGTGCGTGATGTGGTCAATCGCCTGCTCTACGGCGTGGGTGTGGGGAGTTCATTGGCAAAAGGGGAGTGGTTCTTTGGCACAATCGAGCGCTGCCAGCAGCGGATTGCGCGATTTGTCGATCCGCGTCACTTGCGAGAGATGGATGCGCTGGCTCAGGCGGCAGGGTTGGATGCGGAAGAGGTTCGCTTGGCGAATTTTTTCCCTGAGTTGTTTCACTGCTCAGGGTTCGCGCTGCATGGCAGTGCCACGCGGGATGGACATCTGTATCATGGCCGCATTCTCGATTACATGGTCGGTGTCGGCCTGGAGCGGAATGCGGTGGTGATCGTTTCGCAGCCGGATGATGCGCATGCGTGGGTAAACGTGAGTTACGCGGGATTTACCGGCAGCGTCACAGCGATGAATGACGCGAAAATTTCCATCGGAGAGATGGGGGGACGCGGTGATGGGCATTGGGATGGCAAGCCGATGGCACAACTCGTGCGCGAGGTGATGGAGAAGGCGGATTCATTGGACGAGGCCGTGGAGATCATGCGCAACTCGCCTCGTACCTGCGAATATTACTATGTGATCGCGGACGGGGAGACGATGCAATCCGTGGGGATCAAAGCCACGCCGGATCTCTTTGAAGTGGTGCATCCTGGCGAGGTTCATGCACAGCTCCCCACGCCCGTGCCAGACACGGTCCTGCTTTCGGCGGGCGATCGCTACAAGGAGCTGGTGCGGCGTGTGAAGCAGGGGCACGGCAAGTTTGACATGGAAAGTGCCCGCGCCCTCATGACGCGGCCTGTGTGCATGAAATCAAACATTCACAGTGTGCTTTTCCAGACTGACACGCTCGATTTCTGGGTCGCCAATGCTGACTCTGAGCATCCTGCGGCACATGCACGCTACACGCACTACAACCTCGCGACCTTGTTGAATAAACAACCGCGCGTGCCGTGAGTCATGGGCGATTTCACCTGGAGCGAGGAGGAGTCGTATGGTTCCGCTTTCCTCGGTGTCTGTGATGGTCAGGGAGTGCTTGACCTCTTGTGTTGCAGGTTCAGCGTGTCGCCGCTCACCTCATGCGCTTTACTCAACTTGCTCTCACTTCGTCACTCCTTCTCGCTTCATCTCTGTTCGCGGTTCATCAGAAGAACGCCGGTCCTGAAAAGGTTGTGTTGAAGTTTAAACTGCCGCCGCCGAAACCACTGAGCCCGGAGGAGGCGCTCAAGACATTCAAGATCGAAAAGGGATTCCGCGTGGAGCTGGTTGCCAGCGAGCCGATGATCCAGGCACCGGTGGCGTTGAGCTTTGACGATCAGGGGCGGCTCTATGTCTGTGAGATGCGCGGCTACATGCACGACGTGGAAGGCAGCACTGAAAAGGAGCCGACCGGGCGCGTTTCGCTGCTGGAAGACACGGACGGCGATGGCCGCATGGACAAGGCGTCGGTGTTTCTCGACAAGATCGTCATGCCGCGCGCGGTGATGGCAGTGAATGGCGGTGCCTTGATCGCGGTGCCTCCCCAACTGTTTTTCTGCAAGGATACTGACGGTGATGGCAAGGCGGATGTGAAGGACATCGTCGCGAGCGACTTCGGCACTTTTGGCGGACAGCCAGAGCACATGGCGAACTCGCCGATCTGGGCCATGGATAACGCGATCTGGAGCGCGAGCTATGGCACACGCTTCAAACTGCGTGGCGGCGTGTGGCAGAAAGACAGCGGCCTCGGTCGCGGCCAGTGGGGGCTGTGCCAGGACGACTACGGCAGGCTCTATTTCAACTACAACTCGGATATGCTGCGCGCCGATCTGCTGCCTGCGGAAGCATTCGCGCGCAATCCTCTGCTGCGCAACGCCACCAGCATCAATGCGAAACTCGCTGCGGATCAGACGCTGTTTGCATCGCATCCCACACCGGGGGTGAATCGCGGTTACGAAGCAAAAACACTCAGCGCTGACGGCAGGCTGACGAAGCCGACGGCCACTTGCGGCGCGCTCATTTACCGCGGCAATGCTTTCCCCGCAGCCTATCGCGGCAATGCGTTCGTTCCTGAACCTGCGGCGAATCTGGTGAAGCGATTCACCATGAGTGAGCAGGGTGGCGTTTTGAAAGCGACGAATGTTTTAAAAAACACGGAGTTCCTCACTTCGACCGACGAGCGCTTCCGTCCTGTGAGTGCCTGCGACGGCCCCGATGGCGCACTCTACCTCGTGGACATGTATCGCGGTGTCATTCAGCATCAGAGTTTCCTCACGCATTACCTCATCGCGAACATCAAGGATCGCAAACTCGAGCAGCCACTCAACATGGGGCGCATCTGGCGCATCGTGCCAGACACGAAGGGACGTCCACAGCCGGTGAAGGGCGCGAAGGATGTGAAAGGGCTCGCGCATGCCAACGGTTGGGTGCGTGACACCACGCAGCGCCTCATCGTGGAGTCTGGCGACACGAGCACTCTGCCTGCATTGAAGGAGATGCTGCATCACGAGAATGCGCTCGCGCGGCTGCATGCGCTGTGGACGCTCGATGGGCTCGCCTCCGCCACGCCGGACGTGGTGAAGACGGTCTTGGCTGATAAAAGTGCTCAAGTGCGCGCCGCTGCGGTGCGTGTCGCATCGCGGGATCTCGCGCCGGATTTGATCACAATGTCGGCTGAAAAAGACGCGCTCGTGCTCGCGCACCTCGCCATCAAGCTCACGTCATTCAACTTGCCGGACGCCGATGCTGCTGTGGCGAAAATGCTTGCGAGCAACGGCAAAAACCCGCTGATCCGCGAAGGCGCGCTCACCGGTTTGCGCGGTCGGGAGGCGGCCTTTGCCAAGCTCCTCGCCGCGCAGGTCACGAAGGACAACGGCACGCAGATCATGCCTGTGATCGAGGCATTAGGCGCGTTGCTCGCCTCAGCCAACAAAGCGGGGCCGTTTGAGGAAATGCTCGCGCTTGCCGCCGCGCAGCCCCAGGGCGGCCCTGTGCAAGTCGCCGCCATCAAGGGATTGGCCAGCAGTGGCGCATCCTCGAAAGCTCCAGCGAAACTGCTTTGGCTCGATGCCCAGCCTGCATCCTTGAAGACGCTGAAGACCGCGATGAGTGACAAGAACGCTGCAAAACTTTTCGCCAGGATCACGGCGCGTCTGGCCTGGCCGGGGAAACCCGGTGCGCCGCCACCGCCGGTGATCAAACCGCTCACCGAGGCGCAGACTGCCCTCTTTGAAAAAGGCAAAACGATCTACCACACGCTCTGCGCCGCCTGCCACCAGCCGCACGGCTTTGGCCTCGATGGTCTCGCGCCGCCGCTGGTGGATAGTGAATGGGTGCTCGGCAAACCGGAGATCATCGCCCGCATCGTTCTGAACGGTCTTGCCGGTCCCGTGAAGGTCAGTGGTCGCACCTACAACCTCGCCATGCCGCCCCTGCCGCAGCTCAGTGATGAAGACGTGGCAGGAGTGCTCACCTACATCCGCCGCGAGTGGGAGCACACCGCCAGTGCCGTCGAACCAAAGGCCATCACCGCCGTCCGCGAAGCCAGCAAAGGTCGCATGGCGATGTGGACGGAAGTGGAGTTGAAAAAGGCCGCTAGCAAGGTGAATTCCAAGAAGCCATGAGCTTTCGCACCATCGAGATTTCACCACCGCACTCTGCGGGTGTGGGCATCACGCATTGTACGGTCAAATCGGCGGCGTTGCGCAGACGCGCGGACATCAGTTTTTATGTTCCGCCAAGCGCGCAGACGGAGCCGCTGCCGCTGGTGATCCTGCTGCACGGTGTCTATGGCAGTCACTGGGCCTGGCTGTACAAAGGCGATGCGCACAAAGTGCTGGATCGCCTCATCGCGGAAGAGAAATTGCCGCCGATGATGCTGGCGATGCCCAGCGATGGCCTGTGGGGCGATGGATCGGGCTATGTGCGGCATCGCGATGCGGATTACGCGGCGTGGATTGTCGAGGAGGTGCCCGATGCGGCGGTGGAGGTCGATGCGCGCTGCCGCCATGGGGCACGCTTCATCGGCGGATTGTCGATGGGAGGCTACGGTGCGCTGCGGCTTGGCTTGCTCAATCCGAAACGCTTCACTGCGGTCAGTGCGCACAGCAGCATCACGCATGTGGCGCAGATGCACGGGTTTGTGGAGGAGTCACTGACCGAGTTTGACTTGAACAACATTCATCCGCTGGGGATTGCAGAGTGTGCCCGACTCGGTGCGCGGCTGCCACGTCTGCGTTTTGACTGCGGCACCGAGGACGGACTGCTCGGGCACAATCGAGCACTTCATCGTGATCTCGAAGCTGCGGGAGTGCCTCACGTTTACGAGGAGTTTCCCGGTGGTCACACTTGGGAATATTGGCAGGCGCATTTGGCGGACACGCTGCGGTTTTTTGGCTCGTGTTTGGCGGTTTGATTGCCTGACGTGAGCCCCGGCACCAGCGCACACGCTGATGGGGCGATGGTTCCTCTCAAACGAAGGCCATTTCATCGGTGCCGCCGCACGCTGAGCATGAATCCTGCGGGAGTGCTAACGCTCCTTGCGAATCGTGCGCGCTTTGTCGGTGTAGAACGACATGGAAAGGCTGAGGTTCTCTTTGTCGCCAACGGATTGGGCAACCAGCGGGATGGGGATTTTGAAAGGGAACTCGGGCTCAGGCAGGAAGTCTTTGTCAAAGGCGAGCATGGGGCCGCGCATGATGAGATCGCGCCATTCAGAATACGGGCCGGTGAAGACATCGGTGATGCGCTCCACTTTTGCAGAAACGGGGGTCATCACGAAGCCTGCGAGTTTCGCCCCGCGCTCTGCGGCGCGTGCTTTCATCGTCTCATAATCGGCACGCTGCACGGGCAGGTTCACACAGGGGACATCTGCATACCAGGCGACGAACGCGGGCGAGTCGGAGATGATGAATTCATCGCGCTCCAGCATCTGATGCAGGAGGTAAACACGCTCCGGCAGGAAAGGGGGCCAGTGGGGTGGAATCCTGCCGCCCATGGTGAGGCCAAACTTCATCAGCACGGGCAGATTTACCGCCATCGGCAGCGCAGTGATGAGGAGCGCTGCTAGTGGAGCACCCCAGCGCGACATGAAGTTGAAACCGTCTGGCGGCTGAAAGCGCGACCAGAGGATGACGAGCATCGCCGCGCCCAGGGTGGTCATGGCGGGCATGAGGACGATGTAGAGTGCGTTGGCGTCTTGCTCATCGTCAGGCAGGCCCAGCAATCCCATGCCAAGGGTGACGCAGGCAAACACCGCAGCGAGCATCCAGCGTGCGGCACCGGCTTCCACTTTGCGAAAGCGATGAATGAGCGCGATGAAGAACAGCAGCGCGGGCAGGACATGACCGAGATGCGCGAGCGCGCGTCCCATCTGCCCCTGCCAACCGAGGCCGACACGGCGCAGCAGATCATCCACCTGCAAAAGAGGCACCGAGGGGGTGAAGTCGCGCAAGAGGGAATCATGTGCGATGGCCGAAGACTGAGCCTGAAAGAGAGCCTTGATGCCGCCGAGCGGATCGCCGCACAGTTGCGCATGCCACCAGCCCCAGAGTGCCAGCACAAATGCGGGAACGATGGCCACGACGGCGGCACCTGCTTTCCCGCGTGGCAGGAAGGCGGCCACGCCAATAATCACGCCGAACACGATCCATAGGGCCATCCAATGCGTGAGCACCATCAGCGCACAGACACCTCCCAGCAGCACCAGCGGGGGCAGTGTGTTGCGATTGTCCACAGCGCGGCACGCTGCGGCGGCATACAAACGAAACGCGAGCGCAAAGAGCGGCAGCAGCAGGGCACGCGGAGCGCCGCTGACCATCATCTCCCACGCAGGTTCGCAAACCAGCAGCGCAAGGGCCGCGATGGCAGCCACATGCTCATCGAACAATCGCCGCGCCGCGCCGTGGGTGAGAAAAAGGGTGAGCAAGTACCACACGGCACCAAAACACGCGATCACACGATCTAGAAAGTACACGGCACTGCCGCTCGCCGGATCGTAATCCAGCCACGGCTTCATGAAACGAAACGCCGCAGACCAGAGCAGCGGCTGGAGCGGCGGCTGCACGGTTTCCGGCATGGCTGCGGGCGTGGGCTTTCTCCCGTTCGCTTCCATCTGCGCCCACGCGTAGGGCTGGATGACGCGTGTTTGCCAGGAGCCGGTGCGTGCGATTTGCCGCGCAAGTTGCGCCTGATTCATGCCCTCAGCACTGCTCAGTCCGCGGAAGGTCACAAACACATGAAGCATCGCCATGACGAGAGCTGCGGCGTAAAACACCAGTCTGGGCAGGGCTCCGGGCGCGGAGGAGTTTGATGGCATGCGCGCTACTTTCCACAATCCAAGCGTGCGTGCCAAGAGGGAAGTCGCGGAGCTTGGAGAACGCGATGCTTTCGCTCTCTTCAGCCGTGCGGCTCAAAGACGACGCCTCCGCATTGCCGCCTTTGTTCCGTGCCCGCGCAGCGCCAGTGCCAGCGCGTTGTGGGCTTCACAAAGGAGCCGAGTTCTCCTTCGAGGATGCGAAACTGGCCGAGCAGCTCGCCGCCATCGCGCACGACAAGTGAGCGCGCAGCGACAGTCCCGGAGAGTGTGCCGCCGCGCTCAAGAGTCACTGGCCCTTCGCAGACAAAATCTCCCACGGCGTTGCCGGAGATGGAGATGGTGCGCGCTTTGACCTCCTGTAAAAAAGTCACTTCGCAGCCTGCGGTCACCTCCAGTCGATCACACACGACGGGATCGGCGATGAGGCCGTCTGTGTCGATCGTGCGCGAAGGGAGGGCGAGCGTTTCCTGCTCCACACGCACGAGCTTTTTCACACAGACCGGGCAGGTCGGAGTGGTGTAGTCTCCTGCGGTGGTCACGACGAAAAGAAAATCACTCTTGTCTCCGGGGAGCCCGCGAAGCGCCGCGTCGAGCGCCTGCGCATCCACGGCCTCGATGCGGAGTTCCTGAGCCGTGCGCAATGCCGCAGGGCTGAATCCGGCGGGCGCGATCAGGATGCCGCGAGTGTCCCGTGCCGTGCTCACTTCCTGGGCAAAGCGTCGCACAGTGTCAGGCGTGGCCCCCCATTCGTTCCAGGGAGCGATCTTGACCATGGCACGCAGCGGTTTGGCTGACTTTGGCTGCTCGATCATGCCGAAATGCACCGCACCATCCGGCATCACGCGCGATCCGGCCAATTCGCAACCTGCCTCCACGGCGATCCCACGCGCGAGCTCGGAGAGGCGTGCCCAGTCGAGGCTGGCGATGAGTTCTGGCGACCAGCCAGCCAGTCGGTCGCCCGCTCCGTTGCCGCGCATGGAGAAGCCGGCTTCTTCGAGAGTGGCAAAGGGGTCGAGCATGGATGGGAGGAGAACGATTCAGCGGTACTAAAGTCTGTCCGTGGCATTTATCCACCAATCCATGCGCTGAGGCAGAGAAATCGAGTGTTGGGTGATCCAGCTTGCCGCTGCTGCAAAATCCTGTTTCTTCCGCGCCTCATGTCGAAGGCAGCCAAACCCCAGGAAACCCGTTTTTTTCAGACCGGCAGTGCTGCCGAGCCTTTCGTCTTTGCTTCGGGTGGGGAGCTGCCTGGCATCACCCTTGCCTACGAGACCTACGGCAAGCTCAATGCGTCGAAATCAAATGCCATCCTGCTTTTCCATGCGCTCTCTGGCAGTCAGCATGCCGCTGGACTGAATCGCGCAGTGCCGGGCACGGACGAGCGCTGGACCGAGGACATTCATCAAGGATGGTGGGACTTGTTTATCGGTCCAGACAAGGCTCTGGATACCAAGCGCTACTTCATCATTTGCGCGAACTACCTCGGTGGCTGCTACGGCTCTACGGGGCCAGCCTCCATCAATCCCGCCACGGGAAAACCCTACGGCGGCAGCTTTCCCGCAGTGCTCACCAGCGATGTGGTGCGCTCGCAGCTCGCTCTGCTCGATCATCTCGGCATCGAGAAGCTGCATGCGGTGATCGGCGCGTCCGTCGGTGGGCTGCTCGCGATCAATCTCGCGACGCTGCACCCGCAGCGCGTGCGGCTCGTCGTCCCCATCGCCAGCGGCTGCCGCACCACGGTGCTGACGCGGCTCACGCTGTTTGAGCAGGTGCTCGCCATCGAAAACGATCCGCATTTCAAAGGCGGAGATTATCACGAAGGCCAGGCACCTGAGTATGGACTCGCGCTGGCGCGCATGATCAGCCACAAGACCTTTGTGCATCTTGACGCCATCGAGAATCGCGCGCGCCAAGAGGTGAAAAATGGAGGCAGTTCGCTGTCATGGTACCGGGTGCGGCACAATGTGGAGAGCTACATGCTGCATCAGGGGAAGAAATTCGTGAAGCGCTTCGACGCCAACACCTACCTGCGCATTGCCGACATGTGGCTGCGCTACGATCCGCTGCGCGACGCCGGGGTGCAGAGCTACGAACAGCTCTTTGCCCGCGCTGCGGCCGCAGGACAGCACTACCTCGTCTTCAGCATCGACAGTGACTTCTGTTTCTACCCCGAAGAGCAGGCGGAACTCGTGGGCCATCTGGAAAAAGCCGGTGTGTCGAACATGCACATCACCGTGCATTCGGATAAGGGGCACGACTCCTTCCTGCTGGAGCCGGAGCTCTACACACCGCACCTTTCCTTTGCCCTCGAAGGCCGCTGGAATAAGGGATCCATCGACCGGCCCGTGCCGGAGGTGGAGTGAGCAAGATAGCAGCAGGTTCCAACAACTTTTGACTCATGATCCGCTCTTGCTGGATCATGGCCACAAAGGAAGCCGCTCGCGATCCCCACTGGGAATTTTAATAGTTATCTTGTAAGGTGAACTGGAAAAGGAGGTGTCAAACTCTCCTGTCGAGTGCAGAAATGCGACATAAAAAGTAATCCAGTATGAGGTGCCATTCTCAAGGATAAAAGCGGCAGCATCACCTTTAGATTGAGGCATAACTAATTCGCCGGCAGGCGTGCGATAAATTTGCACCTCAACATTCAATGGTTTTTTTGCGCCCTCATCATTCCTGGTAGAACGCTTATAATTCTTCGAGATGCTGGACTTCCGTTTAGTTGTCTAACATCCCACCAGATTTTACTTTTTACTCCTCTGCTAAGGCGATCTACAATATTAGCATCATTGGTTTGCAAGCATCCCTCCAAACATTGAGCACCAATGGAAATTGTATTTTGAAAATCAAGTCTTGGTTTAAAAAAAGATTAGAATCGTGTTTACCCGACTGCTCTTCTGCAATGGTGGATTTGCAACCCACACACGTCGAGACAATTAAAAACAAAGTAATTAAATCGAAATAAAGCTTCATTCGTTATCCTCGTTAAGATGGGAGTAAATGTATGGAAAGTCTTCGTCAGCAATCTTGTGTGAGTTGTTGAATGTTGTGCTAGCGTCAGCAAGGCGATTTTGTGGAGATCTGCAAGTGGGCACCACATTCATGGAATATTGTCAAAAATTAGAATTCGTGCTATCCGCTCATTTGCTGCGAGTTAATCAGTAGGTTCGGCATGCTTCGGCGTTTGTTTGCTCTCAAATTCCTGAACCCGCTCAGATCCGACTAGAGCCACTAGCTTCTGTTTGGTCTCCGCCCGGACAATTTTCATTTCAGCAAGCTGCTTTCGAGCATGTTCGTTATCTGCTTTCCGGTTGCCAGCGTAGCCCACTTCTACTGGCCAAGAATTACTGCTCTTTAGTGAGATTTCAGCTAGTCGTACGCTTTGCTCGCTCAAAATATGAACAAATTCGTTTCTCTGTTGGTTGCTAAGTCCCCATGCGTCAAATAAGTTTTTATGTTTATTTAGGAGGAAATTACTGTTATTACCAAAATCTGAGGCTTTAAGCTTTGAGGCTTGCTCAGCAAGAACAAGTCTCTTGAGTGACAAATCTGCCAGCACTTCATCTCTCTTGCTTTCATATTTTTCATTTTCCAACGTTGGTTCTTGGAATGTTTGATGAATTTTGATCTCGCTTCCAGCAATGGAGGTTGAAGTCTTGGTCAGGTTTTTTTTTGTATTCTGGCCTAATAGCCAGAGCGCAGTGATGGCTATCAGAGGAATTGCAGCGAGCAGTAGAATAGCATTTTGTTTCATGTGATTGGTGAAACAGATCGGTGTGAAGGACAGCCGCTCTTGACGAAGAGATTGTTTATAACATCCATCCGCCGAACCTCAATTTGATAAAGCAGCCGGGGGTGTCGATGGAGAGCAGCGTCCAGCCGCTGCCGCAGGACAGCACTACCTCGTCTTCAGCATCGACAGCGACTTCTGCTTCTACCCCGAAGAGTAGGCGGAACTCGTGGGCCATCTGGAAAAAGCCGGTGTGTCGAACATGCACATCACCGTGCATTCGGATAAGGGGCACGACTCCTTCCTGCTGGAGCCGGAGCTCTACACACCGCACCTTTCCTTTGCCCTCGAAGGCCGTTGGAATAAGGGATCCATCGACCGGCCCGTGCCGGAGGTGGAGTGAGGGGCTGGAGAAGGGGAGGGCGTGTGATTTTTCTTGTGTGGCGCGGGCAGCCGGTCTAGTCGCGATCATGGATTTTTCAAATCAGCGCCTCGGACAGTTGATCGTCGTTTCTGGGCCATCCGGCACGGGAAAAACGACGCTGGCGCGTCAGGTGTGTGATCGCGGCGAGGCCGTCTTTTCCGTCTCCTGCACCACGCGCGCTCCCAGACCGGGCGAGACGGATGGGAAGGATTATTTTTTCCTCTCGGAGGAGGAGTTTCTCCTGCGTGTCGAGCGCGGGGAGATGTTCGAATACGCGCGTGTTCACGGGCGGCTCTACGGCACGCCGAAAGGGCATGTCTATGAGACGCTGCAGCGCGGCATGGATGTGATCATGGACATCGATGTGCAAGGCGCGGCGCAGGTGCGTGCCTGCGAGGACGAGTTGGTGAGGCGCTGTCTGCTGGACCTCTTTGTGATGCCTCCCAGCCTGGATGAATTGCGTGCCCGCCTCTCTGGCCGGGCGACAGAAGACGCGTCGGCTTTTGAGCTGCGCATGCGCAATGCGGCGGCGGAGATGGAGCACTGGCGCGAGTATGGCCATGTGTTGGTGAGTGGCTCGCGCGAAGAGGATGCGCGCCGTTTTGACGCGATCTTAGAAGCGGGTCGTGCGCGGACGAGCCTGCGCTGCTGAGCGTGATCTTGGGCACACTCAGCAGGGAGCTTCACTGCACCTGCCAGTGGTCATCGAAAAAGCCGGCATCGACGACTTTGCCAGCACTCTCGTTGTTCGGAGCTTGAGAGATGTCGAGGATGGTCCAATCCGGCAATTTGGGGTTTTGCAGCGAGTTGGTGCGGTCGTGCGCCTCGCGGAAAGTCAGACCGGAGTTGATCACGGCCTCAAATCCCGCCGAGCGCAGACATGGGTAGGTCAGCAGCGGGACGTGAGTGGCGGCGTCGAATGTGCTTTTCCCTATCATGCCTGCGCGCTTGGCGTCCCACTGCACGGGCAGCGAGGCGAGCAGTGCTTTGATGCAGCGATTGGACTCTGGCGTGCCCCAGAGGATGAGGCTCTGAGTCTTGCCTGCTTCAAAGATGTCGCCGACCTCCGCTGCGGAGACGACGCGTGCGTCTCCCCGCATGAGTCCACGCCAGCGGCGCAGGAAATGGGCAGACTCCGCTTTCACCCACGCATCCACGGCGGGATTCGACGACGTGCTGTCAGGAAGCACCACGAGAAAGCGCTTTTGGAAGCTGGCATCCATCGGCCCAGGATGGGCACTCACCTTGCCACCCTCCGGCCCTTCATGCACAAAGGGCGTGTCATTGCCAAAATTTCGCCATTTGCCACCCTCCTTGACGAGTCGGCAAAAGGAACCTGGCACGCGTGGCCCAGGGCGCAGGAAGTTTTCGAACTTCGGCAGTTCCGGTCCCACCGTGAGTTGCAGCGTCTGGCCGTCGATTTGGAGTTTCAGTTTCCCGTCATTTTTGCGCACTTGCGGTGGAGGGTAGAGCACGATGCGCGAGACGTTGCGGGTGGTGATCTCGAGGGTGTTGCCGCGGGTGATTTTCGCGTCGAGGCGAGCATCCTTCCAGCTTTCCTCCATGCCGTGGAGATTCAGCCATTTCATGCGCCCATAAAACGGTGTGCGTGTCTGAATGTGGACTTCATCAGGGAAGCGCACACGTCCTTTCGCGACAGTACTCTCGATCATCGCTTGCAGTTTTTTGAGGACTTCCGGGTGGTATTTGTGTCCCATGCCGGGGCCGATGAGGTGCGGCGGGTGCAGCCCTTCACGAGCGAGCGTTTCCATCATGTACTCCGCGCTGTCGCGCTGTGCGTCGAGTTCGCCGCTGTAGCTGATGAGCGGGACGTTGAAAAAATTCCGCGCATAATCAGGCACATCATACACACCCCAGAGCTTCTGCTCGTACCCCACGGGGAAAGTTTCGGGAGTCAGCTTGAGGTAGCGCCGCACGTCGGCAAATCCCGCGCCGGTGTGGACGCAGGCCCACTGATCGGCGTAGTGCGCACCGAGATGCCATGCTCCTGCGCCGCCCATGCTGAATCCAGCCAGGGCGACGCGATCTGGATCAATCGAAAAATGCCGCATGGCGTCATCGCGACACTCGAACACGTCTGTCTCGCCCGCGCTCTTCCAGCCGTTGCAATAGCGTCCAAAGGGATGAATCACGATGGCGTCTTTGGGTTGAAATTGCCCCGGTTTCTTGGCGGTGAGCCGCGCATAGACAAAATGCAGATCCGTGAGCGTGTCCCCGCGCCCATGCAGCCAAATCCACAGCGGCACGGGCTTGGATTTCAGATCGAGCCCTTCGGGAAACTCCACGCCGTAGGGCTGAGGCGAATCGTCGATCTTGGAATAAAAGCCGAGCACCTTCTGTCCGGCTCCATCCATCCAGGGCGTCTCATTTCGCCGCAGTGAGGTGATGCGTTTCTCTGCCTCATCCAGCAGCGTGGTCATCTTTCGCACACCGTCCGCCGCTTTCTTGTCATACCATTCGTGGAATTCGAGCGCATACCGCGCCGCTTTGAGAAAGATGTCCGCATCGGCGGCGCGCTCGTGTTTTTTCACGGCTTGGAACTCGCCTGTGAGTGTCTTTAAGCGGGCCTCAAAACCTGCCACTTGCTCTGCGCTGGGGGCGGAGACGGGCATGGGCGGCAGGCCGCCTCTGAATGAGGCCGTGGCTCCATTGGGCCGGAGTTGAGCATGAGCCGCAGCGCTGCCGAGGATGAAAATGAGGAGTCGTTTCAGCATGAGGCGTGGTAAAACGCCGCTACAAGGAGCGATTTAACGCTCAGTTGGTGGCAGCGGGTGGGGTGCGATGGTCTCCTCCCTTGGGGGTGCGTGGGGAAGGGCAGGGGCCTGAAAGCGTTGGACATTTCTAAGCAGAAAAGGCAAAGTCCTTTGGCAAAACGACCGTTGAGGCTCGTTATAGCTCAGGACATCCCCCATGAACCGCCCCATCTTCTCCTCTGTCGCAGCGCTTATCTTTTCCATCTCCGCTGCGCGCGCGGAAACCAATTTCGGCCAGGTAGCCATGCATGTGGCCTACATGCTGCAGCAGCATCACTACTCGAAGCAGGACTTTGATGACAAAGTTTCTGGCGAGATGCTGCACAACTACCTCAACATGTTGGACTTTAAGCACATCTTCTTCACGCAGAAGGATGTCGATGAGTTCAAAGACAAATACGACACCACGCTCGATGACCATGTGCTGATGCGAAACATCAGCCCAGCGCTGGAAATCTACGACATCTACAAGCAGCGTGTGAAGGAGCGCGTGGACTTCCTCAAGAAGGCACTCGAAACACACACCTTCACGTTCGACTCCAAGCGCTCCATCGAAATCAAGCGTGACAAAGCTCCCTGGCCGAAGACGAAGGCCGAGCAGGATCAGCTCTGGTTGGACATCATTGAGGACAATCTGCTGGCCGAGCGCCTTGCGGACGAAACCAAGGAGCGCGACAAAAAGAAAAAGGCGGAAGCTGCGGCAAAGAAAAATAGCGCGGATGCCGGGGATAAGGCTGACAAACCTGCCTCAGCCGCGCCGAAGGCGGATGCCCCCAAAGTCGCTGCCAAAACCTCGACTGAGAAAGAGGAAAAGGAACTCACTCCGAAGGAACGTGTGCTGAAGGACTACGAGAAGATGCTCGAAAGCATCGACGAGAACGACAACAAGGATGTGGTGAACTTCTTTCTCTCCAGCCTCGCTACGGCCTACGATCCGCACACGGAGTACATGAGCACGGATGAGAGCGATAACTTTAAAATCCACATGTCGCACAAGCTCGTCGGCATCGGCGCGCTGCTCGGTCAGAAGGATGATGGCGCGGAAATTCAGGGCATTGTGGTCGGTGGTCCCGCGGACAAGCAGGGGGAACTCAAGCTCAACGATCGGATCATTGCCGTGGCGCAGGGAGACAGTGAATTTGTGGACGTGAAGTATCTAAAGCTTCAGAAGATCGTGGACATGATCCGCGGCGAGAAAGGCACCACCGTTCGCATCAAGATTATTCCCGCCGAAGATCCGGCCAGCAAGAAAATCATCGCCATCGTGCGCGACGAAGTGCCGCTGAAAGAGAAGCTGGCCAACGCCGAGTTGCTCGTCACTCCACCTGATCTCGGTAAGACGCTCCGCGTGGGCTGGATCAATCTCTCCAACTTCTATGCGGACATGGAAAATGGCACGGTCAGCACCAGTGCCGACGTGGAGCGGCTGCTACGCCGTCTCATGAAGGAAAAGATCGACGGTCTCGTTCTCGACCTGCGCGACAACGGCGGCGGCTCTCTCGATGAGGCGATCAAGCTCACCGGTCTCTTTGTTCCCGCTGGTCCCGTCGTCCAAGCCAAGGACTGGCGCGGGAGCATCACCTGGCGCGACTGTGAGAACGACAAGCCCGTCTATGACGGCCCCATGATCGTTCTCACCAACAAGGCCAGTGCTTCCGCTTCTGAGATTCTTGCGGCGGCACTGCAAGATTATCGCCGCGCCCTCATCGTTGGCGATCAGTCCACCTTCGGCAAAGGCACGGTGCAGACGATTCTTCCGGTTGAGCGCTACATGCCGTTCTTCAGTGACAAAAAGAACGCGGGTGAACTCAAGGTCACCATTCAGAAGTTCTACCGTATCGCGGGTGGCTCGACCCAGCTCAAGGGCGTGGTTCCTGATGTGAAGCTTCCTTCCCTCCGTGATGTGCTCGATATCGGGGAAGCTTCCGCTGAGAATCCCTTGCCCTATGACACCATCCCGCCGCGCAAGTATTCCTTGTTCCGCAAAAAACCATTCCCGGTGGATGAGATCAATGCGCGCGTGCGTAGCCGTGTCGCCGCCAATCCTGAGTTCCAGTACATCATCGACGAATCCAAGCGATTGAAGGAAAAAATCGACCGCAATACGGTCTCGCTCAATCTGGCGGATCGCGAGAAGGAGCGTCTTGAAACTGAAGCAAGGCGTGACCGCCAGAATGCTGAGCGTGAAAAGCGCGTCAAAGATTTGGCTGCACGGCTCAAAGATGTAGGCTTCAAGGTGTACAACCTGACCTTGGACAACGTGGACAAACCGGCATTGGTACCGCATTCCGCGTTTACCAAAGAGATGAACTCCGGCATGCGCACTGCGGCCAGCGTCGAAGACAACGCCAACGATGGCTCGAAGTATCCCTATGGGGTTGAGCCCGTGAAGCTGGAGACCATTCATATTCTTCGGGATATGATCGACCTTGAGCATGTGCCCGCCACGGCTGCGCAAACTGAGGGTAAGACTCAAGCTGAAGCAGCCAAGCCGCAGGCACGCTAGAGCCGCGATGTCGGCTTAGAGCCATCTCCCGCTCGCAGAATGGATGGAGGCATCGCGGTTATTGAGTAACCTTTGTGTGCCTCGTTCATCTTCAGGTGGCGTTGCAACTTTCATTAATTCCCGCCCTTCTCGTCATGACCGTCGGCATCATTACCATTTCAGACCGCGCCTCCGAAGGAGTGTATGAAGATCTCGGGGGCCCTGCGTTGAAAAGGGCGGCTGAAGGCTACGGATGGAATGTCATTGCCGAGGCCATCGTGCCGGATGACCTCACGCGTATTCAAAACGCGATCCGTTCCTTCTCTGCGCAGGGATGTGGATTGATCCTGACCACTGGCGGCACGGGCATCGCTGATCGTGATGTCACGCCCGAGGCCATTCGCGGTATCATGCGCGTCGAGATTCCAGGCTTTGGTGAGGTCATGCGCATGAAGTCACTCGAACTCACGCCCAACGCCATCCTCTCCCGTAGCCTCGCTGCTGTCGTCGATAGCAGTCTCGTCATTGCTTTGCCAGGGAAGCCGCAAGGAGCAGTCGATTGTCTCGGCTTCGTCCTCGGTGCCATCCCGCACAGCGTCAAACTCGCCCAGCGTGTGCCAACGAGTTGCTGAGCGATCGGAGACTTGTGGGTTGGTTGATGGAGTGGTGGAGTAATGCCTGCTTGATAGCATCCCCTCCTTTCGTCAGTACTCCATTCCGCCAATGCGCATCACTCTCTTTATCCCGTGTTTCGTCGATCTCATCAGCCCGCAAGCTGGCATCAGCATTGTCAGCATTCTGGAGAAACTCGGGCACGAAATCGACTTCCCGGAAGAGCTCGGCTGCTGTGGCCAGCCGCCTTTCAACGCAGGTTATTGGGATGAAGCGCGTGAGGCTGCGCGCCCTGTGCTGAAACGCTTGAGCGGTGCCGAGGCCGTCGTCATCGCCTCCGGCTCCTGTGGTGCCATGCTCAAAGTTTTCTACAAGGAGCTGTTCCACGGTCAGCCCGAGGAAGCCGAGGCCAAAGCACTTTCCGACAAATGCTGGGAGTTCACGGATTTCCTCGTCAACAAGCTCGGCATCACCGATCTCGGTGCAGAATTTCCGCACAAGGTCACTTATCATGATGGCTGCCACGGCTTGCGCGAACTGAACCTGAAAAAGCCCGCTCGCCAGCTCTTGGAAAAAGTACGCGGCATCGAACTCGTTGAAATGAAGGAGGCGGAATCCTGCTGCGGCTTTGGCGGCACCTTTGCCACCAAGTTCCCGATGATCTCTACCGCCATGGGCGAGGTGAAGTGTGCCTCCGCACGCGAAACCAACGCCGAGTTCATCGTCTCCGCTGACTCAAGCTGCCTCATGCATCTCCAGGGCCTGATCACTGCTCAGAAGCAGCCGCTGAAAACCATTCATCTTGCGGAAATCCTCACGTCACGTTCATGAGTGCCAAAACGGAGTTTCTCCACGAGGCAGATCGCCTCACCCACGATCTTGTGCATCGAAACCGCATCCACGGTGGCATGTGGAAGTATTACGACGCGCGTGCGCGCTCACAGGGATTCTTTCAAGACTGGCAGCAGGCGCGCATCTTTGCTTCGCATACCAAAAAAGCTGCGATTAGTCGGCTGCACGAGCATTTGATCGAGTTTGAGAAGAACGCTACGGCTCGTGGCACTCAGGTGCATTGGGCAAAGGATGGCGAAGAGGCGCGCAGGATCATTTTCGACATTCTCGCACGTCGCGGGGTGAAGCGCATCATCAAGAGCAAGGTGATGACTTCGGAAGAAATTCATCTCAACGATCACCTGGAGAAGGCAGGCTATCATGTGCTCGAGAATGATCTCGGTGAATTCATTCAGCAGCTCCGCAACGAGCCGCCTTATCATTTCGTCGCTCCGTGCATGCACTTGAGCATGGAGGAGATTAGCGATTTGTTTGAAAACAAACTCAAGTCAGCGCCGACCGATGATCCCGAGGAGTTGACTATGATCGCTCGTCGCTGGTTACGGGACAAATACCTCACGGCTGATGCAGGCATCACGGGAGCCAATTTCATCATCGCCGAAACGGGCATGCTCTCGATCACCGAGAACGAAGGCAATGCCCGCCTCACCGGAGCACTGCCCAAGACGATGATCTCACTCGTCGGCATCGAAAAAGTGCTGCCAAAGATGAGCGATCTCGCCCTCTTTCTGCCGATGCTCGCCACGGCAGGCACCGGGCAACCGATCACTTGCTATAACACCGCTTATGGCGGTCCGCGCCAGCCCGGAGAAATCGACGGGCCGGAGGAGTGGCACGTCGTGTTGCTCGACAATCATCGCACTGCGCTCCTGGCTGATTCTGAACAGCGCGATGCCCTTCATTGCATCCGCTGTGGTGCCTGTCTGAATGTCTGCCCCATCTTCAAGAACATTGGGGGCCTCAGTTATGGCACCACCTATCAAGGCCCGATTGGCAGCGTCATCACACCCCATTTTCGCGGATTGCAGGATTGGAAGCATCTCAGCGGCGCGTCGTCGTTGTGTGGTGCCTGCACGGCGACTTGCCCGGTCAAAATCGACATTCATCATCATCTGCTGCACAATCGCCGCAACGCTGCCAGAGAATGCCCTGATCCGTTTGAATCTTTCGTGTGGCGTGTGTTTGCCAAAAGCATCAACCAGCCTGCGATCTACCGAGTCGGCACCAAGATCGCCAAATTCGCGCAGCCGCTGCATAAGCTCATCTCCGCCACACCGCTGGATCCCATGCGTGCATGGACCAAAACACGCGCCGCGCCCAAACTGGCCAAGCAGAGTTTCAAGGATTGGTGGCGTGCGAGAGGCATGGGAGCGCAGACACCTTCGCCCGCAGCTCAAAGTCAGGCTCAATCTCATGCGCCTGCCCAAACGCCTCTACTCAAAGCGGACGCGGGTGTTCGCGTTCCCTCAACCACACGCGAACTCATTCTTGCGCATGTTCAGGAAGCACTCGCTGGAGCTGCTGTGCCGCCGTTTGAAGCTTCTGCATCACAGAAGCGTGCTGTTTTGCCCGCAGTCACCGATTTGATTCCGCAATTCGCCGCCAATGCGGAGTTCCTCCGCGCTGAGTTTCATGTCTGTGCCGATGAAACAGCGGCTAAAGAAAAGATCGCTGAGCTGGCAACGCGACACGATTGGAAAAAAATCGCCATGCATCGCGGTGTGATGACGAGCGCTGTTGTGCCATCGGCACTGCCGGTCCTAGATGCCACCGAAGGCTACAATGTGAATGAACTCGAATCTTGTGATGCAGGCATCACCGAGTGCGATGCGCTTGTGGCTCAGACCGGCAGCGTCATTCTTACCACGCGCAGTGGAGGGGGGCGGGCACTCAGTGTGCTGCCGCCGCATCATGTCGTCGTAGCGCGCCGCGAACAACTGTTGCCCGATCTTCCTGCCGCCTACGAGTTGGTCCAGCAGCGTTACGGCGCACAATGGCCCAGTCTCACCACGCTGATCACCGGACCCAGTCGTACCGGCGATATTGAGCGCATCATCATTCTCGGCGCGCACGGCCCGAAAAAACTCACCATCGTGCTTTGGTAAAGTCGCCGAGTGGTGCTGCAACAGAGGAAATCTTGCTCAGGACAACAAGGGCTATTTTTCACGCTCGACTTGCCTTGGGGCTTTCGTTTAAAACCCGAACATCCACCGAGTCTCGACCATGAAACGCATTCCTGTTTCCTCCCGCCGCGAATTCATCGCCCGCAGTGCCGCCGCTATTGGCTTTCCCACGATCATCCCGGCCAGTGTGCTCGGACAGAATGCACCTTCGAATAAGATCACCATGGCTGTCCTTGGCTGGGGGATGATGGGGCCCGGCAATACGAACAAATTCCTTCAGGAGCAGGACTGTCAGATTGTCGCCGCCTGCGATGTGGACAAAAAACACCTGGAGTCTGCGCTGAATACCATCAACGGCGCTTACAAGAACAAGGACTGCAAACCCTACCACGACTTCCGCGAGGTGATGGCGCGCAAGGACATCGACACTGTCATGCTCGCGCTGCCGGACAACTGGCATGCGCTCACTGCCATCGAAGCTGCGAAGAACGGCAAGGACATCTATGGTGAAAAGCCGCTCGCACGCACCATCGCCGAGCAACAGGCGATCGTGAAAGCGGTGCAGAAGCACGGGCGCATCTGGCAGACCGGCTCTTGGCAGCGCAGCGAGGACAATTTCCGCATTGGTGCTGAAATCGTGCGCAACGGCCTCATTGGCAAACTCAAGGAGGTGCATGTCGGCCTGCCTAGCGGCCATCACGACTTTGCTGGCACCCAGGACAAACGCAGCGTCACGCCGCCGCCAGCGGAGCTAGATTACGAGATGTGGATTGGACCGGCGACGATGCAGGACTACATCGAATGCCGCATTCACAAGAACTGGCGCTGGGATTACAACATCGGCGGCGGACAATTGCTCGACTGGATCGGCCACCACTGCGACATCGCACACTGGGGCATGGACATGGATCGCGGTGGTCCCATCGAGGTGAAGCCTGTGCAGGTGGACATGCCACCGCGCACCGACATCTGGAACACGGCCACCAAGTATCGTGCCGAGGCGAAATACGCAGGCGACATCACCATGACCATCGCGGGTGGACATGATGACATCAAGATGGGCACGAAGTGGATCGGCACTGATGGCTGGGTCTATGTGAACCGCGGCGGCACTTATGACTGCTCCAATCCGGCACTCAAACAAATCATCAAGAAGCGCGAAGGAGACAAGGTCGTCGAGGCCGCCAGGGCCCCAAAACTCGGCGACGACGTGATCAAGACGCGTCTCTACGCCACACCAGGGCATCATCGCAACTTCCTCGATTGTGTGAAGAGCCGTCAACCCACGGTCACGCCGGTGGAAACCGCGCACCACAGCGCCACGCCGGGACATCTCGCGCTCATCTCCTTCCTCGTGAACCGCAGCATCAAGTGGGATCCCACAAAAGAAGAGATCATCGGTGATGCAGATGCAGCCAAGCTGCTCGGCCGTGAATATCGCGGCCCGTGGAAGCTGGAAGTGTGATCGTGTTACGCGATCACATCGCGCAGTACATTCCCATGCACATCGGTGAGCCGCAGGTCGCGTCCGCCGAAGCGGTAAGTGAGCTGCTCGTGGTCTAGGCCCATGAGGTGAAGCACAGTGGCCCAGAGATCATAGACGGTGCAGATGTTCTCGACGGCCTCGTAACCAAAATCATCCGTGGCACCGTAAATGTGGCCGCTTTTGACACCGCCGCCTGCCAGCCAGACGGTGAAACCGTAGGGATTGTGATCGCGCCCATTCGTGCCCTGCGCGAAGGGCGTGCGGCCAAATTCACCAGCCCAGACGATCAGCGTGCTGTCGAGCAGGCCGCGGGCTTTGAGGTCTTTGATGAGCGCGGCGATGGGTTGATCGGTTTGATAGGCCATCTTGCCGTGGCCTTCTTTGAGCGCGCCGTGATGATCCCAGGGATTGGGCGCGTTGCCACCGCCGACATTGTAGGCCAGCGTGCTGAGTTCGATGAAGCGCACGCCGCGCTCGACGAGACGACGCGCGAGCAGGCACTGGCGCGCGTAGGCGGCCTTTTTCGGTTCGGGATCGTCGAAACCGTAGAGTTTTTTTGTCGCCTCCGACTCGCCAGAGATCTCGCAGAGGTCCGGCACGGCGGACTGCATGCGCCAGGCCATCTCGTAGTTGGAAATCGCGGCTTCGATGTGCATGTCGTGCTGTGTGGCGCTGGCAAAGCGTCGATCCATCGCGCCGATGAAGTCGAGCTGGCGGCGCTGGAGGTCGTGGGGCTGTCGCGGACGAATGTTGGCGACCGCCTCGGCTTCGTCGGCCTTCACAATGCTGGCCTGATGCTGCGCGGGCAGGAAGCCGTTGCTGAACAGACCCACGCCACCGTGAGGAGCTGCGGCGCCACCGCTTTGCAGCACGACATAGCTGGGCAGATCGCGCGACTCGGAGCCGAGCCCGTAACTCGTCCACGCACCTGCACTCGGATAACCGAGGAAGGGAAAGCCTGTGTGCATGAAAAAGTTTCCTTGCGCGTGCTCGCTGAATTTCGCCGTCATGCTGCGGATTTGGCAGAGGTCGTCGATCACGCCACCGATGTGCGGAAAGAGGTCGCTTACCTCCGTGCCGGACTGCCCATAGCGTTTGAAGCTCCAATGCGAGGGTTGGACGGTGCCGTTGTTGTTGAACTGCGTCTTCTTGATCGCCACGGGCATCGGTTTGTCGGCAAACCGATTCAAGAGCGGCTTGTGATCGAACGAATCGACATGAGACACACCGCCGCTTTGATAGAGGAAGATCACACTGCGTGCCTTGGAGGTGAAACGCTTGGCGCGGTGTACGAGCGATGCTTTCGCTTCATCTTGCATGATCCCTGCAAGCGCGGCCATGCCGAAGCCAGTGGAGGCGCGGGAGAGGAGGTGGCGTCGATTCATGGTGGTCATCGCAGGTAAATGAACTCCTTCATGTTGATGAGTGACTGTGCGAGGTTCGCCCACGCTTGAATTAGGGGATCGTCGCTGCTCGTCGAGCGTCGAGCAGCTTCGAGAGCTTGCTTCAACGCATCCCGCTTGGTTTGCAGTTGCGCGAGTTGTTGCCGCTGGGAGGTGGTGAGAGTTGCGAGGATGTCGGACTCACGAATCGTGTTCGCCTCGATGCGCGAGGTTTGGGCGATTTCTGCGGCGGTGAGAGCGTGGTCGTAGAGGCGGGCGCGGTGGATGCGGGCGCGGAGGCCGCGATTGCCGCTGGGGTTGCCGTGGCGGCAGCCGAAGAGAATTTGGCTCTGGTCGGCCTCGAAGGTGGCAGCGGGAGCTTTGCGGTAGGTACGACCATAGGGCTGGCCCTCGCGGTAGCCGCGGATGGTGCCATCGGCCTGATACACGATGGCGACATGCACGGGACGCGTTGTGGCTTCGCTCTCGGCACTGCCTTCAAAGAGTTCACTGCGCTCAAAGAAGTTGCTGCCAGCGACCCAGTGTGCGGATTTTTTCTCAGCGAAGACGAGCGAGTCGAACAAACCGCCGTCTTTGTGCTGCACGGTGATGACGCCGCCTCCTTGCTGCTTGAGGTCATCGAGCTGCACCCAGGCTTCGAGCGTTTTTGCAGTGAGTGTTTTGGGCAGTGAGCCACTGACTGCCATGGATGTGCCATCGACGATCAAGGCTCCGCTTTCGAGGTGGGCATTGCCGATGAGTGTGAGTGGGAGATGGCCCATGCTGTCGTTGAGGTCGTCGAAAGTCCATTCGGCGAGTGGGGATGGAGCATGAAGGGCTGGAGTGACCGGATTGGCGGTTTGGAGGAGCTTTTCGCGTGCTGGGGCCAACAGGGCGCTGATCTCGCGGTTGAGTGTGGTGAGCTGTCTTTCTTGTTCAGCGAGCCGTTTGGCATCTTGCGCTGATTCGACTTTGAGAGAGTTCAAAAAGGCCTGACTTTGCTTCACTTCATCAATGGAGGCCTCGCGAGAGAATGCCTCACGGAACATCTGGCGGATGCGGAGATCATCGGAGCGGTTTTTGCTGTCGTTGATGATACGCAGTGCCCAATCGCGTGCCCAGCGAATGACATGAGGATCGTTGAGCAGAGTGAGAGATTGTGCGGGGACGTTGGTGGTGTCGCGCTTGCCACGGGTGGCGAAGGGAACGGGCGTGTCGAAGGTGGTGAGAAAGGGAGGGAGCGCGTTGCGGATGACTTTGACGTAGATGCTGCGGCGCTCAGTGTCGCTGCTGACGGATTGACCGTAGAGCGTGCGGTCGAGTTTGCCGGAGAGATGAACGATGGAGTCGCGAATGGCCTCGGCTTCGAGTCTGCGTGTGCTCCAATGGCTGAGCCATTTGTTTTCGGGATCGTGCTCATTGCTGCCGGAGGCTCTTTGGAAGGTCTTCGAAGACAAAATCTCACGCAGCAGCTCTTTGATGCTGCCCCCCGAGGCGATGAAGTGCTGCGCGAGGAAGTCGAGAAGCTCGGGATGCGTGGGGAGATCGCCGAGTTTGCCAAAGTTATCGACACTGGCGACGATGCCGCGCCCAAAGACGTGATGCCAGACGCGGTTCACGATCACGCGCGCGGTGAGCGGATTGTTTTCCATGTTCGCCATGTGCTTGGCGAGTTCGAGACGACCGCTTTGCTTCGTGATGAAGGGCTTGGCATCGAGGGCTTCGAGGAAGCGACGTGCAACAAGCTCAGCGGGCTGTTTGTGATCGCCACGGACAAAGAGTGGCGCGTCCTTCGCATCAGCTTCGATGACGCCGGGCACGCGGGTGGGCGTGGGTAGCCTGCTTTCGATCTGACGATAGCGTTTCACCAGCGCAGCGACAGCGGGCATGTCGGCGAGTTTGTTCGTCAGCTCGCCGGCTTGCAGCAGGTGATTGAGTGCCTCGGCTTGAGCATCGTTGAGGGTGTCTTTTTGCCAGGCTTTGATGAGATCAGGCTTGGAGAAAACAAAGCGCTCTTCGGTGGTGGGTGGTTTTTCTTTGTTGTGGGTGATGACCACGTCGGTGAGGCCAAACCATGAGCGCGCGTCTTCTCTGTACTCCGCTGGCATGTCTGCGGAAGTCGTGATCTGGATGAAAATTTCATCACCTTTCCAGAAGTCGAGATCGAGCGAGCGCCAGCCGAGCTTTTCATGCTTCGCTTCCGATAGTTCGATGGCTTTGTGGATCGTGCCGGTGCGTGGGTAGTTTTGCACGACGTATTTGGCCTTCACGCCGCCGTTTCCAGCCAAACGGAACCAGAGCGTTCCACCTTCGCACTTGAAGCGGTTGGAGAAGACTACGGCGCGTTCTTTAGTGCTGAGCACATCGCTAAAATAGCCGGACGGATGAATGAGGTGCAGTGCCTTGTCGCCATCCAAAGCCACGGAGAATTCACCGGCGCGCGTGTGGGATACGCCGCTGGCGTGCCATGAATAAGTGGCGAGGCCGGGACGCTTGGCGTCGAAGCGGGTTGTGGTGCTGCCTTTCGCGATTGCGAGCCAATGGGTGGCAATGGCATCTTTAATCTGCGCTTTGAGCTTCACGAGTCCCGCGCGTTCGGCATTACCGCTGCTAGGTGCGTTGGCGTCGATGACGGCGGGATGCGTGCTGGTGAAGATGCCATAGAGAGCGTAGAAGTCAGACTGCGAGATGGCGTCAAACTTGTGGTTGTGGCAGCGGGCGCAGCTTACGGTGAGTGCCTGGAAGGCTTTCGTGACGGTGTCGATCTGATTGTCGGTGAAGGTGACCATTTCATCGAGTGAATCGACCGGCGAGAAGCCATGCAGCACCATGCGGAGTTGGGCGATGCCGATGGCGCTTTCGTTGATGCCGTTTTTGATGCGCGGATGTGGCAGGAGATCCCCGGCGATGGCTTCTTTGATGAGTTGCGGCCAGGGGACATCGTCGTTGAAGGCACGGATAAGGTAGTCGCGGTAACGCCAAGCGTAAGGAATGGCTGGATCGCCCTCGGAGCCGTAGGACTCGGCGTAGCGAACCCAATCCATGAAGTGGCGAGCCCATTTTTCTCCGAAGGCAGGGGAATTGAGAAGCGATTCGACATGCGATTCATGGGGCAAGTGCGGCCCCTGGGGGGGCAGGCCGGTGAGGATGTAGCTGGTGCGGCGTGCGAGCGTGGTGGGATCGGCGAGAGGTGCTGGAGTGAGGCCATTCCTTTTCAACACAGCGTCGATGAAGTCGTCGATGGAAGGGGTTTCAGGTTTCAGGTTTGAAGTTTCAAGTTGGCCTGAACCTGAAACTTGAGACTTCGAACGTGAAACTCGGATCGGCTGAAAGGCCCACCACTCTTTGCGACGCTCCAGCACGGCAGACCAGGAGGTTTCCTTTTCGATTTGCTCCTTGCTCGGTGGCGCGTCTCGCGGATCGAGCGCGCCTTCGCGAATCCATTGTTCGAAGTCGGCAATGACTTTGGCTTCGAGCTGTGCGCCATTTTTCGGCATCTTGAGGTCTTCGTGCTCGTGCTTGATGGTTTGAATGAGCAGCGAGTTTTGTGGATCGCCGGGCTTGATGGTATCGCCGGAGTCGCCACCGGCCTGCCAACCGGCGCGCGAATCGAGAACGAGTCCGCCTTTTTGTTTCGTGGCGGTGCTGTGGCACTCGTAGCACTCCTGCGCGAGGATCGGACGGATGCGCGACTCAAAAAACTCGATCTGCTGCGATGTCGGCGCGGCGAGGGAATGTCCGCAAAGAATCGCTGAAACCGCAAGGACGTGATTCTTCATACTAGGAGCCTGCGAGTGGTGTTTTCTGCGGCCTGAATGCAGAGCTGGCCGAGTTTATCGAATTGATCGCGCTTCAGGCGGAAGCTGGGGGCCATGACGGTGATGGCGGCGACGGGGTAACGATACTCGTCGAGCACGGCGGCGGCGACGCAGTGGATGCCTTCGAGGCCTTCAGCGAGATCGGTGGCGTAGCCGCGTTTGCGCGTCTTGGAGAGAGCCGCCTCCAACGCGTTGCGGGTGGCGCAGGTCGTCGGTGTGAATTGTTTGAGCTTCACGCTGGCGAAGAAAGTATCGAGCTCCGCGACGGGTAGGTGAGCGAGCACGGCTTTTCCTGGCGCGCAGGAGTACATGGGCGTTTGGAGGCCGACGGTGCTGCTGACTTTGATCGGCTGCGACGAGATGCACTGCTCCAGCACGGTCATCTTATGATTCACGCTGGTGAGGAGCTGCGCGGTTTCGCCGGATTCGTCTCGCAGGCGTTTGAGAGCTTCCAAAGCGCAGACGACGAGGCTTTTCTCGCGCACTTGAGGGCGGGAGAGATCGAAGAGCTTGTTGGTGAGCACGAAGCGTTTGTCATCCTCACGACGCTGGAGGTAGCCACGGTTATGCAGTGTGCCGGTGATGCGGAAAACGGAGTTTACCGGCAGTTCCAACTCGCGTGCGATTTCGGTGAGACTGAGTCCGGCGCGATGGCGTCCGAGGAGCTCGAGAATGGCCAGCGTGCGCTCGGTGCCGGGAGCGAGGGATTCATCGTTGAGAGGAATGGTGTTCGGGGAAGTGTTGGCAATCATTCTAAATTCAGAAACGCTTCCAGATTTGGAAAGCTATCGGCGAATTGCCAATTGATCGCATTCGCGGAAACGGCGGCGATCATCGCGTTTGCAATCTGCCGTCCCTCCCGCATTCTGGCGTCACATGAGCCAGGAAAAAGACCTCACCTTACTCGGAAGATCAGAGAACCGACTGCCTGCATCGCCAGATGTGGCGGTGTTGGAGACATTCCCCAACCGCACGCCGGGACGCAACTATCGCATTCATCTCAGCGCGCCAGAATTCAGTTCGATCTGTCCCGTAACTGGACAGCCGGACAGCGCGCATCTCGAAATCTATTACATTCCTGATGCGAAATGCGTGGAGACGAAGTCGCTGAAGTTTTACCTCGCCTCATTCCGAAACCACGCCGCTTTCAATGAAGCCATCGTGAATCGTGTGCTCGATGACATTGTGAAAGCCTGCGCGCCGAAGCAGGTCGTGGTGCGTGGCAAATTTGGCGCGCGCGGAGGCATTCAACTCACCTGTGAGGCGCGCTTTCCCGATCTCGACGAAACACTGCGCCTGCCCGAATGAAAACACTGGTGCTGCTCTCCGGTGGGATGGATTCTGTGACGGCGCTCTACTGGGCGCGTTCGGAACACGAAGTCGTAGGCGCGGTGAGTTTTGATTACGGTGCCAAGCACAATCACCGCGAGATTCCCCTCGCCGCATGGCATTGTGGAGAAACGGGTGTGCCTCACGACGTGATCGAACTCGATTTTGTGAACCGCCTGTTCACCTCCGATTTGTTGCAAAGCGGTGGCGAGGTGCCGGAGGGGCACTACGCCGACGAGAACATGAAGAAGACCGTCGTGCCATTCCGCAACGGCATCATGCTCGCGATTGCCTGCGGCATCGCGGAGAGCCGGGGCGCCGAGGCGCTGGTCATCGCAGCGCATGCGGGCGATCATGCGATCTATCCCGACTGTCGAGAGCCATTCATGCAGGGCATGGCCGCCGCGATGCGCGAAGGGACGTATGCGCGCATCGAGTTGCTGCGCCCGTTCATCGGACTGGACAAGGCGGGCATCGCCAAACTCGGTGCGGCACTCGGTGTGGATTACGGCAAGACATGGTCGTGTTACAAAGGCGGAGAGTTGCACTGCGGAAAGTGCGGGACGTGCGTGGAGCGCATTGAGGCGTTTGCGCTCGCTCAATTGAGTGATCCGACGTTTTACGAGGCGGGAGTCTGAGCCTCGGGTTGAACTCGCCTGCGGTGTGTGCGCACCATGTTCATGTCCTTGAGCTTGCGCTGCAGTGTGCGGCGACTCATGCCGAGAAGTTCAGCGGCAACGGTGCGATTGTTGCCACTGCGCTGGAGTGCTGTGAGGATGAGTTGGTGCTCGGCTTCGTTGATGTCGAGATCGCTGCGTGCGGCGGTGGCAGCGTCTGGAGGGGGCTCCGCGCCCGGTGCTTTGCGTATCCAAAGGCCGCCGGGATTGAGCAGGTAGGAAGGCAGATGCTTGAGCATGATGCGGCTACTGTTGCTCATGACGACGCCGTGCTCGATCGCGGCGCGCAGCTCGCGGATGTTGCCGGGCCAGTCGTATTTCATCATCGCTGGCAGCGCGTCTTCTCCGAGAGGTTTGTAGGTTTTGCCGTTGGCCTTGGCGAGCTCTTTGAGAAAGTGATCGGCGAGCACAGGGATGTCGCTTTTGCGCTCGCGCAACGGGGGCAGGTGCAGCGTGACGACGCGCAGCCGCCAGTAGAGATCCTCGCGGAATTTTCCCTCCTCGACCATCTTGGCGAGGTCGCGATTGGTGGCAGCGAGGACGCGGACGTTGATCTGGATCGGCTTGCTGCTGCCGACACGCTCAATGGTCTGCTCGCCGAGTGCGCGGAGCAGCTTCACTTGTGTGCTGGCGTCGATCTCGCCGATTTCATCGAGGAACAGCGTGCCGCCGTTTGCTTGCTCGAAACGCCCAATGCGGCGTTCGTGCGCGCCGGTGAACGCGCCTTTTTCGTGTCCGAAGAGTTCGCTTTCGAGGATTTGCGGAGCAAGCGCGGCGCAATGCACTGCGACGATGTTCGCTTTGGGGCGTCCGCTGAGATTATGGATGGCGCGAGCGACGAGTTCCTTGCCCGTGCCGCTCTCGCCTTCGATCAACACCGTCGCGCGGGAAGGGGCGACCTGCTGGATGGTGTCCAAAATCGGCTTCATCACCTCCGCTTGGCCGAGAATGCCTTCGATGGAGAACTTGCGCTCCACCTGTTGTTTGAGCGCCACATTCTCGTGTTCCAGGGTGCGGCTGCGGAGTGCTCTTTTGATCAAAAGCTCCACCTCATCGAGGTTCAGCGGCTTGGTGACGAAATGGTAGGCGCCACGCCGCATGGCCTCCACGGCGGTGTCCACGCTGCCATAGGCTGTCATCATGATGCAGACTGGCGGTTGCGGCAGGGCGAGGGCGGTTTCGAGCAGCTTCATGCCGTTGTCTTCGCCGAGTCGCAGGTCGGTCAGCATGACGTCGATGCGGTCATTGTTGAGGTATTCCATCGCCTCGGCGGCGTTGGATGCGACATAGCAGTCGAATTCATCCTCAAGGGAAAGGCGCAGGCCATCGCGCGTGTGTTTTTCGTCATCGACGATGAGAACCGTGGCTTGGTCGTCCATGGAGTGAAGTTATGGCACACAATTTCAGTTTCGCCAACACACAGGCGATTGAAGATTGAGAAAATTGTTGACCGATCATCTAGTATGCGCTTTAAAGCCACATGGGCCGCACATCCGATGCTAAAGAACGCTTGATTCAGGCGATGAAGGAACTCATCTGGACGGGGAGCTATGGCACGACGTCCGTCGAGCAGATCTGTGAAAGGGCAGGGGTCAAGAAAGGCAGTTTCTACCATTTTTTTGAGTCGAAGACAGACCTTGCGCTCACTTGCATTGACCATGGTTGGGCAGAGCATCGCCAGGGATTGGATCAGTGTTTTTCCCCAGTCATTCCTCCTTTGGAGCGCATCTGGCGCTGCTTCCGTGAGTTTCGAGAGGAGCAGGAGCTGATGAAGGAGAAACACGGACGTGTGCTCGGCTGCCCCATCCATTCCTTGGGGGCTGAGGTATGCACGACCGATGAAAGATTGCGCGACAAGCTGCAGGAGATTTTAGCTCAGTTCATCCGCTACTATGAGAGCGCTCTGCGTGATGCCCACTTTCAGGGCGTGATCGAGGCACCAGACGCGCCGACTCTCGCTCGATTGCTCTTTGCCTATGGTGAAGGATTGTTGCTGCACGCTCGCATCTGGAATGACCTGAGTCATCTCAATCAGATGGAGGCCGGAGCCAAACGCATCCTTGGCGTCAAAGACGAAGAATAGGGACTATTTCACTCAAAACATACCAACTGGTCAACTTCTTAACCCAAACCCAACGCGCTCGTGCAATCGCAATCCTCTTACCTTCTTCTCCTCTTACTTCCTCTGCTGGCTGGTTGTGGCAAACAGCATGCCGCAGGGCATGGCGGTCCGCCTCCGCCAACGCCAGTGACCATCGCGCCAGTGGAACAGCGCGAACTCGTCGAGTGGGAGGAATTCACCGGACGTGTTGAACCCGTGGAAACCGTCGAATTGAAACCACGCGTTTCCGGGTACATCACCGAAGTGCATTTCCAGGCCGGAGCGATGGTGAAAAAAGACGACATTCTTTTCACCATCGATCAGCGTCCATTTGAAACCAAACTGCGCGCGGCCAGGGCCGAAGTGGCGCGGGCAGAGGCGAATGCGCAAGCAGCCAAGAGAGAGTTTGCCCGTGTCTCAGCACTGCTGGCGGCCAAGGCCATCGCGCCGGAGCAGGCGGAGACGCGCGAATCAATGTACAAACAAGGAGTTGCCGCTTTGGAAGCAGCCAAAGCTGCCGAGCACAGTGCTGAGATCGAGTTTGAGCATAGCAGCGTGAAGGCACCGATCTCCGGCCGCATCAGCCGTGCGATCACGACCACGGGCAACTACGCCACGGCGGGCAGTACACTTCTGACGACCATTGTGACGATCGATCCCGTGTATGTGTATGCAGACATCGACGAAAACAGTCTGCTAAAGTTGCAAGCTCTCCAGCGAGAGAATAAGACCCTCACCGATGGTGCCAACAAGGTGCCTGTGGAGCTTCAACTCTCCAATGAAACAGGCTTCCCCCACAAGGGCCACATCGAGTCCTACGACAATCGTCTGGATGAGCGCACGGGCAGCATGGTGATCCGTGCCGAGTTTGCGAATGCCGATGGGATTCTTACTCCAGGGCTCTTTGCCCGCATTCGTCTGCCCATGACGGCGAAGCACAAAGCCTTGCTCGTGGATGAAAAGAGCATTCTCACCGATCAAGCGAACAAGTACGTCCTCGGAGTCGATGCCTCGAAAAAGCCAGCGGTCTCCGTTTACAAGGCGGTGGTCGTAGGGCCGGTGCTCGATGGTAAACGCATCATTCGCAGTGGGCTGAAGCCTGGAGATCACATCATCATCAACGGCCAGGCGCGTCTGCCGCAGCCTGGAATGCCGATCGCACCAACGATGGGTGATGCTGCCAAGCAGGCCTCAGTGTCCGATGCGAAATGACGAAGGAGGGCGTCCGAGACGAAATGATCCCAAATCACGACACTCGAACGCTGCTTCGCTGCTGACATGTCTGCTCTCGTTTCGCCATTCCCAAAGACGCAGAGCCGTTTCCCCATCTCCTTAGTTTCATGAATATCTCTAGTTTTTTCATCACGCGTCCCATCTTTGCGGGGGTGCTTTCGTTGCTGATTTTTATTCTCGGGGCGATCTCGCTGTTTCAGCTTCCCATCTCCGAGTATCCCGAGGTCGCGCCGCCGACCGTGATCGTTACGGCGACGTATCCGGGAGCGAATCCTAAAACGATTGCGGAAACCGTCGCTTCTCCGCTCGAACAGACGATCAACGGTATCGAAAACATGCTCTACATGACCTCGCAGAGCACGGCGAACGGAGTCATGACGTTGACGGTGACTTTCAAAGTTGGCACGGATCTCGATCTCGCGCAGGTGCAGGTGCAGAATCGCGTCTCGCAGGTGTTGCCAAAGCTGCCGGAAGAGGTGCGTCGTTTCGGAGTGACCACCGTGAAGTCCTCGCCGGACATGACACTCGTGGTGCATCTGCTCTCGCCGAATGAACGCTATGACGAAATCTATCTGCGTAACTATGCCACGCTGAATGTGAAGGATGTGCTCTCGCGTCTTTCGGGCGTGGGGCAGGTCAATATTTTCGGTGGAGGTGACTACGCGATGCGCGTGTGGATCGACCCTGACAAGGCGGCTGCGCGGGGGCTGACTGCGAGCGACATTGTGAATGCCATCCGCGAGCAGAACATCCAGGTCGCGGCGGGAACCATCGGGCAGCAGCCCGTGAAAGATGCCGCATTCGAGCTTACCGTGAATGCCAAGGGGCGCCTTGTCACCGAGGAAGAGTTTGAGCAGATCATCGTCAAAGTCGGCCCGCATGGTGAAAAGCTGCGCCTGCGCGATGTTGCGCGCGCGGAGATGGGTAGCGGTGACTATTCGTTGCGCAGTCTCATCAACAATAAGAAAGCAGTCGGCATGGGGGTCTTCCAGCTCCCCGGTGCAAATGCCTTGGCTGTCTCTGAGGCCGTGCGCGAGTGCATGGCGGAGTTGAAGAAGAAAATGCCCGAGGGGGTGGATTATGACATCGCTTATGACCCCACTGTTTTCGTTCAGAAATCCATCGACGCGGTCATTCATACCCTGATCGAGGCGATTCTACTCGTCGTCATCGTTGTGGTGGTGTTCCTGCAAACGTGGCGCGCTTCCATCATTCCTCTTGCGGCTGTGCCGGTGTCGCTTGTCGGTACCTTTGCCGTGATGCACGCGCTCGGTTTTTCGATCAACAATCTGAGCCTTTTCGGTCTCGTGCTGGCCATCGGTATCGTGGTGGATGACGCCATCGTCGTCGTTGAGAACGTCGAGCGAAACATTCGCAACGGGCTTAAGCCGCTAGACGCAACCAAACAGGCCATGAAAGAAGTTACCGGGCCGATCATAGCCACGGCGCTCGTGCTTTGCGCGGTCTTCATCCCGACGGCGTTCATCAGTGGCTTGAGTGGTCAGTTTTATAAGCAATTCGCCATCACGATTGCGATCTCGACGGTCATCTCGGCCATCAATTCACTCACGCTTTCTCCAGCGCTCTCTGCGTTGTTGCTTAAAGGGCATCATGACAAAAAAGACCTGATCACGAAAGTCATGGATGCGCTGCTTGGATGGTTCTTCCGTCCGTTTAACCGCTTCTTCGATTGGTCTTCGAATGTGTATGTCGGCATCGTCAAACGCACGATCCGTTTCAGCCTCATCGCGCTGGTGCTCTACGGTGGACTCGTGTGGGCAACATGGAAGGGATTCCAGATCGTGCCCGATGGCTTTGTGCCTGGACAGGACAAGCAATACCTCGTGGGCTTTGCGCAATTGCCTGAAGGGTCATCACTGGATCGCACGGATGATGTGATGCGCCGCATGTCCGAGATCGCGCTGGCTCAGCCGGGAGTGAAGAATGCGGTTACCTTTCCGGGATTGAGCATTCAGGGATTCACCATCAGCCCCAATGCTGGCATCGTCTTTGCCTGTCTCGATGACTTTGAAAATCGCAAAACTCCTGAATTAAGCGGGGGTGCCATTGCAGCGGCGCTCAATGCCAAGTTTGCGGCGATTCAGGACGCGATGGTCATGATCTTCCCACCTCCGCCCGTCAACGGCATCGGCACCACGGGCGGTTTCAAGCTGATGATCGAAGATCGCGCCAACGCTGGTTACTCGGCACTTTACCAGGCTGCGCAGAAGTTGGTTGGGGCCGCCTATGGCACGCAAAAACTCACGCAAGTCTATTCTGGCTATACCGTGAATGTGCCGCAGTTGGAGGCCGATGTGGATCGCGAGAAGGCTAAAGTCCAAGGCGTGCCGTTGTCGAACCTCTTCGATACGTTGCAAATCAATCTCGGCAGTCTGTATGTCAACGACTTCAACCGCTTTGGAAGAACCTACCAGGTCGTTGCACAAGCAGAGCAGAAATTCCGCGATGAAGCGAGCGACATCACGCGCCTCAAGACACGCAATGTCTTGGGAGAGATGGTGTCCGTGGGTTCCTTGGTGAAAGTGAAGGAAGGCTTTGGCCCCGATCGCGTGACGCATTACAACGGCTACCTTGCGGCTGACTTGAATGGTGCGCCGCTGCCACCGTTGAGTTCCGGGCAGGCTGAAGACCTTATTTCCAAGTTGGCCAAAGAGGTGTTGCCAGGGGGATTCGATTTTGAATGGACGGACCTTACCTATCAAAAGATCATCGCTGGCAACACCGCCATCTACATCTATCCGCTGTGTATCCTGCTCGTCTTCATGGTGCTCGCAGCGCAGTATGAAAGTCTGCGGCTCCCGCTGGCCATCATCCTGATTGTGCCGCTGTGCCTGCTTTTTGCCTTGATGGGAGTGTATCTGGTTGGCGGCGACAACAACATCTTCACACAGATTGGCTTCATCGTGTTGATCGGCCTTGCGTGTAAGAACGCCATCCTCATCGTGGAATTTGCCAAGGAGGCGTCTGATCATGGCAAATCACCACTTGAGGCGGCTCTGGAAGCATGCCGCTTGCGTCTGCGTCCCATCCTGATGACTTCCATTGCCTTCATTGCCGGTGTGTGGCCGTTGGTCGTGAGCACGGGGGCTGGTGCGGAAATGCGTCGCGCTATGGGCACCGCAGTCTTCAGTGGCATGATCGGAGTCACTTTCTTGGGACTCTTCCTCACGCCTGTTTTCTTCACCCTCGTGATGAAACTCGGACGTCATAAAAAGACGGCTGAGTCAGAGAAACATCCAACGGCAGAATCAGCCGTCATCCCTGCCTGATCTTATGCGCTCTATTCTTTTTCTGACATGCACAGCCACCGCGTTCTCACAGATCATCACGGTGGGCCCGGATTACCAGCGACCGCAGACCGCAACTCCTCCTGCTTATAAAGCTGATGTGAATTGGCGTGGTGCGCGTCCCCTTGATGGGTTACCGAAGGGAGCTTGGTGGCGTGTGTTTGGAGATTCGATCCTCAATGGACTGATGGAGCGCGCTACGGCGAATAACCAGACGCTCAAGGCAGCCATCGCCCGGTTTGATCTCGCGCGCGCTGGCACCGGCATCGCTAGATCCGCGTTTTTTCCGACGGCGAACATCAATTCTGCGTTCACAGCGCAGAAAACTTCTTCCAATATGCCAAGCCCGTTTCCATTGCGCGGGCTGCACTATGACGGGCCGAGTTATAGTGTGCCGCTCGATTTGAGCTGGGAGCTTGATTTGTGGGGGAAAATCCGCCGTCAGGTGCAGGCCGCACGAGCTGACGCAGCAGCTTCCGCAGATCTGATGCAGAATGTCCTGCTGGGAATTCACGCAGATGTCGCCATGAATTATTTTCGCATTCGCGCCATCGACGCAGAATTGTTGACTGTGCGCGAGGCGATTGATTGGCGTAAGCAAGCCCTGGACATTGCTCGCGCTCGCGTCCTGGCCGGTGCCGGGAGTGAATTGGAACAAGCTCAGGCGGAAACAGAGGTGGCAACTGCGGAGGCTGAACTTGGAGCGTTGCAAAATCAGAGAGATCAGCTTGAGAACGGCATCGCACTACTGCTGGGCGCAAATCCGAGCAGTTTTAAAATTCGGGCCAACGGCTCATCGATGCTGACGCCGCCGCGCATTCCCGTCGGTGTGCCTACAGACTTGTTGGAACGCCGCCCAGATGTGGCAGCAGCGGAACGCCAACTCGCCTCAGCGACCGCGCAGATCGGAGCCACCAAGGCCAATTTCTTCCCCAGCATCAAGCTCATCGGCAATGGGGGATTCCTCAGTGGCGACATCGACCGCCTCTTTGATGTTCACAGCACCAATTGGAATTTCGGTCCAAGTGTGAGCATTCCCCTCTTTGCTGGCGGTAAAACAAGAGCCCACATGGAAAAAGTGCGCGCGCAACACGACGAGGCACTGGCCAACTATCGCCAAGCGATTTTGGTCTCCTTCAGTGAAGTTGAGAACGCGCTGGCTTCCATTCGCAATCTTGCAGCGCAGAGTGAGGCCCAGCACCGTGCGCGTGGCAGTGCTCGTCAGGCCGCTTCACTCGCGCATACTCGTTATGAGGCGGGCACGAGTCCGTATCTCGACGTCATCGAGGCCAATCGTACCGTGCTTCAGACGCAGCGTGCCTGCGTTACTTTAGAAGGGCAGCGGTTGATAGCCAGTGTCAGCCTCATCAAGGCGCTCGGGGGTGGGTGGGATCAAAGTCTGCCCGTCGCAGTCCCTGCCACCACCCCTGATCCTGCTGCGCGTGGTTCTACTGCGGAGAAAAAGGGCTTCTTCTCCAAGGTCAAAGGCTGGTTCAGGAGGGATTAATGGAACGCAGAGTGCCGGCCTGCGTGCTTGGTAGTGCGTGAAACTGAGGAGGAGCGGCCCTCACATGAAGGAAGGCTGATTCGAGTCTTGCCCTTTTCCTGGCACATGGCTAGCCTGCGATGAAATTCATCATCCACCGCTTGTTATGTCCGCCACACTTGCAGAATTCATCGGCACCACGGTTCTCATCCTCCTTGGCAATGGCGTCGTCGCCAACGTGGTGCTCAGGCAAAGCAAGGGCAACAACGGTGGCTGGATTGTCATCACTGCGGGGTGGGCGTTTGCCGTGATGATCGCCGTGTATTTCACCAATGCCTTCAGTGGAGGGCATCTCAACCCTGCCGTCACGATTGCGATGGCGGTGATCGGGAAATTTGAGTGGGCTCTTGTGCCTGGCTATATTGCAGCGCAGATGGCGGGAGCGTTTCTTGGTTCCGTGCTCGTATGGCTAGCCTACCTGCCTCATTGGAAAGTCACTGATGACGCCGCCGTGAAGCACTCAGTCTTCTGCACCAGTCCGGCGATACGCCACTCACTGAGCAACCTGATCTGTGAAACCCTCGGTACGGCCATGCTGGTGCTCGGAGTGTTGGCGGTGCTTTCTCCTGCAAATCTCGTACCCAATTCGGGCTTCCACAAAAGCTTCTCGCCGGTGCTGGTCGGACTCTTGGTGTGGTCGATCGGTTTGTCCCTCGGCGGCCCCACCGGCTATGCCATCAACCCTGCGCGTGACCTCGGCCCGCGCTTGGCCCATTGCCTGCTGCCCATTCCCGGCAAGAGCGGCCCTGATTGGGGTTACGCTTGGATTCCCGTCGTCGGTCCGATCATCGGCGGCATCATTGGCGCGTGCGTTTACAAGGCGTTTTGGCCTGCGGCGTGATTACTTCGGCGTGTGCGGCACGAGCACATCGGGTGATTCATTCGCCTGACGCGCGCGCTTGGCCATTTCCTTGGCGAACTGCTCTTGGGAACGCACCTCTTTGGCGGCATTGACATGCGGCAGGCTCCAAGTGCCATCGGGTTTGAGGATGCGACCACGCGCCGTGTCGGCGAAATGAACTTCAAGGATATGCTGCAAGCGTTTGCGTGCGTCTTTGTCCTCAATGGGCGTCAGCAACTCGACGCGCTTCGACAGATTGCGTTTCATGAAGTCGGCGCTGGCGATGAAGACCGCCGGTTTGCCACCTTGGCGGAACCAGAAGATGCGGGCGTGTTCGAGATAGCGGTCGATGATGCTGACGACGCTGATGTTGTCGCTGATGCCCTTGATGCCGGGACGCAGGCAGCAGATGCCGCGTACGTTGAGGCGCACTTTCACCCCTGCTTGTGACGCCTCATAGAGTGCTTCGATCATCTGGCGATCTTCGAGCGCGTTCATCTTGAGCATCATCTCGGCATTCTCGCCCTGGCGCGCACGCTCGGTCTCACTGCGGATCATGCCGAGCAGACGTTCACGCAGGCCAAATGGAGCCATGCTGAGTTTGTTGAAATGCACAAAGCGCGAGCGGCCAGTGACGGTATTAAAAAACGCAGAGGCGTCCGCGCCATACTCCGCGCGGCAGGTGAGCAGGCTGATGTCGGTATAGAGCTTCGCAGTGCTCTCATTGTAGTTGCCGGTGCCGAAGTGCATGTAGCGCGTCATGTGGCCGGACTCGCGGCGCATGACGAGGCAGACCTTGGCGTGCGTTTTCAAACCGGCGACGCCGTAGATGATCTGCGCACCTGCATTGATGAGATCGGCTGCACGTTCGAGATTGCGGGCCTCGTCGAAGCGCGCCTTTAACTCCACGAGCACGGTGACGTGCTTTCCGGCCTCCGCAGCGCGGATCAATGCGGAGATGATGCGGCTGTTCTTCGCGGTGCGGTAGAGAATTTGCTTGATGGCGATGACGTTGGGATCGGCGGCGGCTTCTTCCACAAGGGAGAGCACGGGGTCGAAGCTTTCATACGGGTGATGCAGCAGGATGTCGCCACGTTTGATCGCGTCGAAGATGCTTTCACCGGGAGTGATCGAGGTGCTGAGATGGTTGTCCCAGGGTTCGACTTTCAACTCGTCAAACCCCGAGAGGCTGGCGATCTGAAATAGGCAGCGCAAGTCGAGTGCGCCAGGGATTTCAAAGACCTGCGCCATGCTGGTACCGCAGAGATCGCGAATGATGCGTGCATGCTCGCGCGAGGCTCCGTGTTCGATCTCCACCCGAATGGCCTGGCTTTTCAAACGCTGCTCCAGCACATGCTCCATCTCGCTGGCGAGGTCGAAGGCGCTTTCATCATCGACGGTGATGTCTGTGTTGCGACTGACGCGGAAGCGGGCGGGTTCGGAAACTTTTTCCGAAGGGAAGAACTCGCTGATGAAAAGCGTGACCACGTCTTCCAGGTGCATGTGGAGAAAGCGTCCCGCATCGGGGTCGGGGACGGTGACATGGCGCGGCAGATTGGTGGGCAGCGGCAGCAATACATGACGCCGTTCTTCGCCTTCTCCCACTGTAGCGAGTAGGATGATGTTCAGCGCAGGCACCGTCACGCGGGCAGCGGATTCTTCGACTGCGACAGGAGAAAGCACCGGGAAGAGATGCTCCATGAAATATTCGCGCAGGTGCAGACGCTGCTGCGGTGTCAACTCGGCGGCGGTGAGTCTGCGAATGCCGCTTTCCCTGAGAAGCGGAACGAGTTCTTCGTTGAGGATGCGATACTGACGGGCAACCAGCTCACTCGTCTGTCGGAAAATGCCTTCCCACTGCCGTGCCGGTGTCAGGCCAGCGGCATCGCGCACGCGCAATCCCTGGCTGCGCAACTGTTGCAGGCCGCCGACACGCACCATGAAAAATTCATCCAGGTTCGAAGCAGTGATGGCGAGAAATTTCACACGCTCGAGCACTGGCAGCGTGTTGCGTTCGGCTTCATCCAGCACGCGCGCATTGAATGCCAGCCAGCTCAGCTCTCGATTGATAAAGTGCTCCTCGGTAAAACGCGATTTGGCTGGGGCAGGGGACTCGGCGGTCTTTGACAGAGACTTGCGGGGAGGCATTCGCTACGATGTGGCGGCTGACGTGCGCTGCAAGCGCCGTTCGGAGCACATTTGCTACGCCTCCGGGAGATCTTGTCCGCGTGTTTCAGGCAGGAAAGCCAGTGCGGCGAGGCCAAGAAGAAAGAGGCACCCCAGCAGTGCCACCGCATTGGGCAGGGACATGAGTGTTTTGACATGACCGGAGAGCAGGAGCATCGGCGCGGCCAGCAAACGGCCTGCGTTAAAGCAAAAACCAGCTCCCGTCGCGCGCAGATGATTGGGAAAAAGTTCGGGAAAATAAATGGCATAGCCTGAGTGAATGCTGAGAGCCGCAAAACCAAGCAGCGGCAGTAGCACGAGCATCTGCCAGTAGGCGTTCGGCAAATAACAGACACTGATCACCATGATGAAACTCAAGACATGCATCAGTGCAAAAGCGCCTCGTCGTCCCAGTCGCACACTGAGGGAACCAAAGCAGAGTTGGCCCACACCTGCGCCGAGTGCTTGTACGATGCCGTAGGCAAACTTCGCTTTGTTTTCCGCCTCGATCACAGAGAGACCTTGGCGCAGGAGCAGCTCCCTTACGAGGTCCTGCGTGGCGACACACACGCCCCAGAAGGTGCCCAGTCCGACGGCTGCCAACGCCATGCCCAGCAAGGCTCGACGGCGCCAGCGTGGGTCGCCAAAGAGTTCGGCATAGCTGCCCATGCGGCGGCCACTGGTTCGTGCTTCTTGCCAGGAGGTTGGCTCCTCGACGGATGCGCGCACCCAGAGTGTGAGGAGTGCTGGCACGATGCCCACGAGGTACGCCGTGCGCCAGCCGTCGCCCACATTCATCGCCACCAACGTCGCGAGCCAGGTGCCGAGTACTCCTGTTGTATGAAAAATGCCTCCGGCTTGCGTGCGCGCGCTCTTCGGAAATACTTCAGCGACCAGAGCAGCAGCCACGGCCCACTCGCCGCCGACGCCCATCGCGACGAGGAAACGCAACACTCCCACATGCCAAAGTTCTGTGGCAAAGCTGGTCAATCCTGAGAAGATCGAATAGAACAGAATGGTCAGCACCATGACGGGCTTGCGTCCGAATTTATCGCCAAGCATGCCGAAGAGCAGTCCGCCCAAGGTGCCTCCCGCCAGGAAGACGCCCAAAAATATATCTCCCCACTGCCGGACTTGCACATCTCCGGGTGGCACATTGAGCAAGTCGGCGAGCATCGCACCGCGCGTGAGATTGAAAAGCTGTCCCTCGAACGCGTCGAAGACCCAGCCTAGAGAAGCGATGAGCAGCACCAGCCACTGCGCGCGCGTGACCGTAGAATACCATTTCGTGGAGTTGTTGCTCATGGCGGTGAGAGTGAGAGAAAATGCGATGTGGTGGCGTGCTGGGCTTCACAGCAGAACGCACGGAGTGGTTCGTTCTTCACATTCTCCGTCACTCATCGGCCTCCGGCGGAGATATTGGTTCTTGTCGGCAGAGGAGGCCTGTTAAAGAGTGACGCATGCGGGCAGTCGCCGTACACATCATCGAAAAACTCACGCAGGCAGGTCACACCGCACTGATGGCAGGGGGCTGTGTGAGGGACATGCTGCTCGGGCAGGAACCGAAGGACTATGATGTGGCCACCAGTGCCACGCCCGATGAAGTGACGCAGCTATTCCCTGGCGCACAGACTGTTGGCGCGCATTTCGGCGTGGTGATTGTGCGTGTGAGGCATGTGCATGTCGAAGTGGCGACTTTCCGCAGCGACGGCAGCTATTCAGATGGTCGGCGTCCTGATCATGTGACTTTTTCCACTCCTGAGCACGATGCGCAGCGGCGTGACTTCACGGTGAACGGCATGTTTTTCGATCCGCTGACAAATCGCGTCATCGACTACGTCGGCGGCGAGAATGATCTGCGAATCGGACTACTGCGCGCCATTGGAGTGGCTGCGGAGCGTTTTGAGGAAGATCGCCTGCGCATGCTGCGCGCGATTCGTTTTGCCACCGTGCTTGGATTCGACATCGAGCATGCGACCTGGGAGTCGATCTGTGGATTGGCACCCAAGATCAAGAGTGTGAGCATCGAGCGCATTCGCGATGAATTCGTCAAAACCATGCGCAGTCCGCACCGCCTGCGCGGCTTTGATCTTCTGGTCAACAGCGGCCTCATGGAGCAATTCCTACCGGAAATTCTGAAGTTGCAGGGCTGTGAGCAACCACCGCAGTGGCATCCAGAGGGTGATGTGTTTGCCCACACGAGGCTCATGCTTAGCCTGCTGCCAGCGGATGCCTCGTTGCCACTGATCATGAGTGTGCTGCTGCATGACATCGCCAAACCGGCCACGCAGACGCGCGATGCCGACACGGGGCGCATTCGTTTCAACGGTCACGACAAACTGGGGGCGCACATGACGGGCGAGATCATGCGCCGCATGAAGTTTCCCAATGATGTGATCGAGCCAACCGTCGTGGCAGTGGAAAATCACATGGCATTCATGAATGTGCAGAAGATGCGCAAGGCAACGCTGCGGCGATTTATGGCACGCCCATCGTTTGAAGATGAGATGGCACTGCACCGAGTGGATTGCCTTGGCTCAAATGGTTTCATGGAGAACTACGAATTCCTTCAGGAGAAGAGAGCAGAGTTCCTTAGCGAGCCACTGCTGCCTCCGCGGCTGGTGAACGGCGCGGATTTGATTGCGCGCGGTTGGCAGGCGGGCAAAACGCTTGGGCGGCTCCTGAATGCCATCCAGACACTGCAACTGGAGGGCACGCTGACGAGCAGAGACGAGGCACTCGCCTGGGTGGCCGAGCATGCGCCTGTGCCGAATGTCTTCGAGATGCGCGAGTGAGTGAATGAGGCGGTGATTCGCTAATTGCCAGGGCTGTGAAGCAGGCGGCGGCGTTCATCGGTGCTGTGATGGCGCATGGCAGCGACGGCGGCGTGAAATGCAGCGAGGTCGCCGTGATGTTTAGCCAGCAGGCGGGCGAAGTCGGGGACGAGTGTGTAATAGGTGGCAGCAGTGTTGAGGCGGGCGTTGTTCCAGGTGGAGGCCGCACCCGCGGCGCTGCGGATGCGTGTGCGCGGCTGTTGCGATCCCGCTTTGCGAAGCATATCCTCAAACACGCGCTGCTTCGCACGACGCATGGCATCATGATTTTGGCATGGGCAGGCATAGATGCTCTGGAGCTGTGAACGCGCTGCGAGTATGAGGCCGATGTTCCTCTGCTGTGCGTGCAGACTGGCTTCGTAACGGCGCAGCGCGCTCGTCTCGCCGCGTGCGCGCAACCAGCGGCGTACGCCATCTTGTGCGTTCGCTGTGGCAAAGGCTTCGTTGAAATCCGTGTCGCCCGGCAGGAAGACCTTCGCATGAGTCAATTCGTGGAAGACGAGTTCAGCCAGTTCTGATTCATCACGGTGCAGGAATGTGTTGAGCACGGGATCCGCAAAATAACCGAGTGTTGAGTAGGCCTCGACGCCGCCTGTGAAAACATCCAGCCCGCGTGCGCGGAGTTTCCGGGCTTCGGCTAGGGCGTCCTTTTCGTTGAAAAATCCACGGTATTTCAGTCGGCCAACAAGTGGGTACCACCATTCCTTGGCCTCAACGGAAAACTCTGGCGCGGCGAAGACCACCCAGACGACATACGGGCGCTTGAGATCGCAATACCTCCCAAAACTCTTGGTTGGGAGCTGGAGTTCCCGCGCTGCGAAGGCGCGCAGCTCTTCAATGAGACGCAGCCTCTCTTTAACATGCGTCGCCACTCCGGAATCAGCCAGTACGGCTGCGTTCGCTCGCGATTTGTTCCAGATCTCCAATTGCCCACTGAGAGCCTGGGTGTAGAATTTGACCGTACCGCACGAGCAGGACAACAAGGCTAAGAGCAGTGCGAAGCATTTGCGTGCGGCCATCATCGCTCCAGTGTAGCCGGACACTCCCAACCGCAAACCGCAATGTCCTTCATCCACGACGATTTCCTGTTCTCCTCGAAGACGGCCAGCCGCCTCTACCACGCCTATGCGAAGGATGAGCCCATTCTGGATTACCACAATCATCTCCCGCCGAAGGACATCGCCGAGGATCGCCAATTCAAGAACCTCTTTGAAATCTGGCTCGAAGGGGACCACTACAAATGGCGCGCCATGCGCTGCAATGGTGTGCCGGAGAAATTCATCACCGGTGATGCCTCTCCCTTCGAGAAGTTCATGGCTTGGGCCAAGACCGTGCCGCACACGCTGCGCAATCCGCTCTACCACTGGACGCATCTCGAACTGAAGCGCTATTTCGGCATCGACGATTTGCTCGATGAAAAGTCTGCGATCGCCATCTGGGAAAAAACCTGCGCCCTGCTCGCAAAATCGGACATGAGTGCACGCGGTATCCTCCGCTCACAGAAGGTGAAGGCACTCTGCACGACGGACGACCCCACAGACGATCTCGCGCATCATCTGAAGTGTGCGGAGGACGGGTTTGAGATCGGGGTTTATCCCACCTTCCGCCCCGACAAGGCGCTCGCTGTGCATCTTCCCGAGGCATGGAATGCGTGGATCGACAAGCTCACTGCCGCCAGTGGCATCGAGGTGAAGAATTACGCCGCGCTCTTGGATGCCTTGAAGCAACGTCATGATTTCTTCCATCGTGTGGGCGGACGTCTGAGCGATCATGGCCTGAATTACTGCCATGCGAATTTTATCAGTGATGCGGAGGCGGAGCGCATTTTCCAAAAGACTCGCGGTGGCGGCGCGGCGACGGTGCAGGAGCAGGATCAGTTCGCCAGCAACATCATGCTGCATGTCGGTCGTTTGAATGCTGAGAAAGGCTGGACGATGCAGCTCCATCTCGGCCCTGTGCGCAATAACAACAGTCGTCTGGCCCGTGAGATCGGCGCGGATGTCGGCTGTGACAGCATTGGCGACTATTTGCAGGCAGAGACGCTTTCACGCTTCCTCGACCGGCTCGACACCGAGAACGCGCTGCCCAAGACAGTGCTCTACAACGTCAACCCTGCCCACAACTATGTCTTTGGCACCATGGCAGGCAACTTTGCGGATGGAACCACGCCTGGAAAGGTACAGTTCGGCTCCGGCTGGTGGTTCGTCGATCAAAAAGAGGGGATGGAATGGCAGATCAACGCGCTGAGCAATCTCGGCTTGCTGAGCCGCTTCATCGGCATGCTGACAGACAGTCGCAGCTTCATGAGCTTCCCACGCCATGAATATTTCCGCCGCACGCTGTGCAATCTGATCGGGAGTGACATCGAAGCTGGGCTGATTCCCAAGGACGAAGCACTGGTCGGGGAAATGATCCGCAACATCTGTTATGCCAATGCCAAGGCGTACCTCGGCCTGCGTGTGGCGGAGTGATCGCGGGCGCTGAGTTCAGACCACTTCCACCACCACCGCACTGGCGTTGTCACGACCGGATTCGCTGATGGCGTGCTCGACGATGGCTTTGGCGTCGCTGCTCGCGAGCATGTCCTCCAGGGCATGATCCCAAATGCCGTCGATGACACCGTCTGTGCAAAAGAGGAAGCGGTCTCCCGTCTCGCAGCCGACAGAGCCTGATTGCGGATTCATGAACTGGTGCCCGGCCCCCAGTGCTTGATTGAGGATGCTTCTGCGCGGGTGGTTGCGTGCCTCACGCTCGTTGATCTGCCCCTGGCGACGCAACCAGCCGACGTGGGAGTGATCCTCGGTGAGTTGTTTGAGCCGGCCTCCCTTGGGCAGCCAGTAAATGCGACTGTCGCCCACATGCGCGAAATGCATCCAGCCCGGCATGAACCAACCGAGGCTCAGTGTGGCTCCCATGCCGCGGCATTCCTCGTAGCTCTGGCCCAGGTGCAGCAGTTTTTCATGCACGCGGGAGAAAAGCTCCACGAGTACATCCGTGGGGCTGGTGGTGATGTGCTGCGCGGATTGTTTGAAGCTGCGCGGAAGCAACTTGGTGATCTTTTCCGTGGCGATTTTGCTGGCGAACTCGCCTGACTTCGCGCCGCCCATGCCATCGCTCACCGCGAAAACGAAATCGCCACTGTCGAAGTCCGAGTTGCCGGTTTTGCCGAGGTAGCGCACTTCACGCGCGTCGAAATTGAGGGCCAGGAACGTGTCCTCGTTGTTCTGGCGCACGCGCCCAGGATGCGTCATGCCAGACCAGAGGACGCGGAAAGGTGGCGGGGGCGGGGTACTCATGCGGTGGGTTGAGCGGGTGGTTCGAGGACGGTGGCGAATTCGAAGTCGATCAAGCAGAAGCGCCCGTCACTCGCGCGGTAGGTGATGTTTCGGTCGAATGGATCGTCATGACGAACCCCGTAGTCGTGTTCGAGGGCGGCGAAGAGTTCCTTCACCCGGCTTTCGCTGATGCGCTGTACGCGGGAGCCGCAGCTCGTCGTCACCAGATAGAGCTGATCCTCATGCGCTTCCAGCACGCGCGGCACGTAGTCGCAGCCGCGCTCTTCGAGGATGCGCAGGACGCGTGTTTCGTTGGCAAAACGTTCTGCGGCATTGGGGCCGCGGAAATATTTATGCACCCGCCCATCGTAGCCGATACGGACGAGGGCGCGCTGGGTGTTTTTGGCTTCGTGCATGGGGGGATTTACGCGCATACATCCGGCAGGAGCACCGAACTGGCAAGTTGGCAAAAATTCGTCTCGCTTCTGGCACGGAGCATGCTCTGATGGCGCGCGCTCACGGACCGATGCGCCTCCCGCGCTCCGGCTTCTGGCAAACCTCAAGTCAAAGACACACCCATCAACCATGGCCAAATACAAACTCGAATACCTCTGGCTGGACGGCTACGAGCCTGTCCGCAACCTCCGCAGCAAAACTCAGATCAAGGAATACGCCAGCTTCCCGAAGCTGGAAGAACTGCCCAACTGGGGCTTTGACGGCTCCTCCACTCAGCAGGCTCCGGGCGGTAGCTCTGACTGCGTGCTCAAGCCCGTGGCGGTGTACCCTGATACGACTCGCAAGAACGGCGTGCTCGTGATGTGCGAAGTTTTCAATGCGGACGGCACCCCCCACGCCTCCAACGACCGCGCGACGATTGCCGACGATCCTGACACCTGGTTCGGCTTTGAGCAGGAGTACTTCCTCTATCAGGACGGCCGTCCGCTCGGCTTCCCTGAAAATGGCTACCCCGCTCCCCAAGGTGAGTACTACTGCGGTGCAGGCTACAAAAACGTCGGCGACATCGCCCGCCAGATCGTCGAAGAGCACCTCGACCTCTGCTTGGACGCCGGCATCAACCATGAAGGCATCAACGCCGAAGTGGCCAAAGGCCAGTGGGAGTTTCAAATCTTTGGCAAAGGCTCCAAAACCGCTGCCGACCAGGTCTGGGTGGCGCGCTACATCCTCCAGCGTCTCTGTGAGAAGTACGGTGTGGATGTCGAGTGGCACTGCAAACCGCTGGGGGCCACTGACTGGAACGGCTCCGGCATGCACTGCAACTTCTCCACGAAATTCATGCGTGAATCGGGCGGAGAAAAATACTTCCTCGCCCTCATGGGCGCGTTTGAGAAGTATCGCGATGAGCACATCGCCGTCTATGGACCGGACAACCACATGCGCCTCACCGGTCTGCATGAGACCCAGTCCATCGATAAGTTCAATTATGGCGTGGCCAATCGCGGTGCCTCCATCCGCGTGCCGCACAGCTTCAAGAACAACGGTTGGAAGGGCTATCTCGAAGACCGTCGTCCGAACAGCCAGGGCAATCCTTACCAGATCGCCAGCCGCATCCTCAAGACGATCGCCACCGTGCCGACCGCCTGATTTGACGGGGCTTGAGATTCACCTCATCACGAACGCCGCCTGGAAACAGGCGGCGTTTTTTTGATTCCGATACCGTATTTGCAAAAATGCACCCGCGGTTTAGGGGAAATCGTAGCTTCTTTGCAATCCCCCCATGCTCACCGAACAAGACATCCGCGCCGCTCTCTCCAATGTCCGTTATCCAGGCTTCAGCCGCGATATTCTTTCTTTCGGTTTGGTGAAGAGTATTCAAGTCACGGGGAGTGATGTGATTGTCGATCTTTCCCTCGCCACGCGCGATCCGAACATCCCGCGCCTCATTCACGAGCAGGCGATGGATGTGCTGAAGAAACTGCCCGGCATCGGCGAGGTGAAGCTGAACTTTGACATCAAGGAGCCGCCCGGCGCAGGCACGAGTGCCTCGGAGAAACTCGGCAAGTCGAGCATTCCAGGAGTGAAAAAAGTCATCGCGGTCGCATCCGGCAAAGGCGGCGTGGGCAAAAGCACCGTTGCCTCGAATCTCGCGGTGGCCTTGAGCCAGAGCGGGGTGCGCGTCGGCCTGTGTGATTGCGATTTGTACGGCCCGAGCATCGCGCACATGTTTGGTACCGATGAGCGCCCGTATCAGAACGACGAGCAACAGATTGTGCCGATCGAAAAAAACGGACTGCAGCTCATGTCGATGGGCTTTTTGCTGGAGGATTCATCGCCGGTGATCGTGCGTGGCCCTATCGCCACGCGCTACACGCAGCAGTTTCTGCGTCAGGTCGCGTGGGATAATCTCGACGTGCTTGTGCTCGATCTGCCGCCGGGCACGGGCGACATCCAGCTCACCATCGTGCAAACCGTCGCACTCGACGGCGCGGTGATCGTCACCACACCGCAGGAGATCGCGTTGATCGACGCGCGGAAGGCGGTTTCCATGTTCCAGAAAGTGAACGTGCCCATCCTCGGCATCATCGAAAACATGAGCTACTTCCTCTGCCCGAGCGACGGCAAGGTTTATCACATCTTCGGCAAAGGCGGCGGCGAACATGAGGCCAAACGCCTCGGCGTACCTTTGCTCGGCCAGATTCCGATCGAAATGGACGTGCGCGAATGCGGCGACGAAGGCCATCCCGTCGCACTCGAAGACCCGGCGAAATCAGGAGCTTCCAAGGCATTCCGCGAGATCGCGGCGAAGCTGAGGTAAATGGAGCGCTTGCGTCTCGCAGAAAACCGTCCTTGAAGCGTGCGCTCCTGCCAATCCTTCCCTATTTCGCCTCCACCGCTGGCTTGTCGCCGAGTTGCAGGGTGGGTGCCTTGGCATCGGCACTCACATTGAGAGTCAGCCAGTGGCCGTTGATTGCGTGAGCTGGAAAGCCGCAGGCAAAGGCGTATTCGCCCTCTTCATCGGCGATGAATTTGAACTCAGCTTTACTGAGTGAGATACCCACTTCTGGCTTTGGCACTCCAGCACCTTCAAAGTAAGGCTCGCCCATTTGCAGTTTCTTGGTCTGGTCTCTTTCCACCACGATGGCACTGTGCGGGATGGGGCTCGGATTGATGAAGGTGACTTCCACGGTCCAGTCCTTCGGAATGGTAAAGACCGCCTTGCCGTGCGAATAGCCGTTGAAGTTCATGCCATAGTTCGCGGCGGTGAAGGTGGCGATGAGCGTGACCTTCACCGTCTTCGGCTTGTCACTGAGTTTGAGGAAGTCCGCTTCGGTGATGCCGGCAAAGAGCTCCTTTTTAAGCCCAGGAATGTCCACAGCATGAGCATCATGACCCGCAGGCAGTGGGGCGGGCTGCTGGGCGATGGAAACGGCTGCGGTGAGCAGGAGCGTGGAAAAAAGGCGGCGGATCATGATTGAAGCGGATGGAAGCGGAGTTGGCTTTACGCGCAATGGACAATCAAACTGTCGTGCATGGCGCGATGAATCTCGCCTTCAGCAAAAAATCCCCCAAGATGTCAGCCACGTTCCCGTGATGCGCGGCGAACACGAACTCATGAGCGACTTGCACGATCTGTTCCTCGAAACCCTCCGGCGCTACGAGCGGCCCCTGATCCGCTACGCGCACGGCTTCACGGGCGACTTGGAAGATGCGCGCGACATCGTGCAGGACGTGTTTGTGAAACTCAGTCAGAACCTCGCGACGCTCGATCATGAGCGGCTGGCCCCCTGGCTCTTCACCGTGTGCCGCCATCGTGCCCTCGACCACCACCGCAAACATCAACGCCTCGTCGTCATGGAAACGGAAACCCTCGATCAAGAAGCCGCCGCTGATCCCGCGCCGAGTGACGTGATGGAGAAGCGCGAGACCGCCGCCGCGCTGCGCGATCTCATCGAAACTCTGCCCGTGCGACAGCGCGAGGCGGTGCAATTGAAGTTCATCGCCGGACTCGACTACCAGCAGATCAGTGCCGCGATGAAAACCAGCATCGGCAACGTCGGCTACCTCATCCACCACGGCGTCGCCACTTTGAAGACCAAATGGCTGGCGCATGAGCAGCCGCAACCCGTGAAGCTGAAAGCCGTCCTGTCTTAAACACTCCACTCCTTTTTTGATATGAAACCGGAACAAATCACCGCCTGGGCGCTCGATGAAGCCAGCGCCGAAGAACGCGAACGACTCGAAACCGAGCTGCGCGACGACCCGAAGGCGAAACAGGCCGCCGACGAGACCAAAGACTTCTGTCACTTCCTCCTCGCCGAACTGCGCGACGACTCGCTCGCGCTCACCGATGATCAGCGTGATCGGCTGAAGGAGCAGCCCGTGATGTCGGCGACTCAACCGGACAGGAGGAGGCCTGAACAATCTACAAGCTGGCGCACCGGTGTTGTTCGCCTCGCATTGGCGGCATGCGTGGTGCTGGGAGGATTCTGGACCTGGCATGCGTATGATGCGCGGCAGCGATCCGAAACCAGGGTGGTCATGAACGAGCAGGAGCAGCACCGCGTCCAGTTTAAGAGGCGCATCGCCGATGAGAAACGTGAGGTTGCTGCTGCGAAATCTCGCATGTCCGCAGAACCATCAGAGAAGGCGTTGAGCTTGCTGGCTGTGCCTGCGGCAGACAAAAAACTGAAGGCCGCCGCAGAGCCGCAGCCCATGATGGAGACTCCGAGCTTGCTGGCATTGAACGCAGACAAGGCCACGATAACCACGAAGGATGCCGAGGAATTGAAGAAAATTCAGGACCGGAGGGCCTATGGTTTAAATTATGATGGCAAGACTGAGCTTGATTCGCTCATGCTGGCCGACGCGTCGAGTCGGGCTGGGAGTACCAGTTCAGCGATCATTGGCGGCGGCACCCTCACGACCCCGTCTGCTGGGCCGGTAGCAATTGCTACGGCTCCTGCGGAGACGCTGGGTGGAATGGTCGTGACGAATTCGCAGCCGGATGCCTATTATTTCTCGACCGTCAAAGGCTCGCATTCTGATGAACTGAGCAGCGGGAGGCTGGTGGATAAGGAAAGAGCAGTCGAATTCCAACGCAAAGCTGGTGCCACCGGCGAATCCTACACGCGCATCATCGAAAATGAGCTGAAGGACGTGGCGCGGGAACCGCTTTCGACGTTCTCGATTGATGTCGATACGGCGTCGTATGCGAATGTGCGGCGGTTCCTGAACCAGAACACGATTCCGCCGCCGGATGCGGTGCGGATCGAGGAGTTGGTGAATTATTTCCCCACATCTGAGGAAGGGCCGGCGCCGACGGCGAAGGAACCGTTCGGCGTGCGCGTCGAACTGGCGCCATGCCCGTGGCAGCCTGCGCATCGGCTGGCGCGCATCGCAATCAAAGGCCGTGAACTCGGCAACGAGCGCAAGGCGAGCAACCTGGTCTTCCTCGTCGATGTTTCCGGCTCGATGAACGAGCCGAATCGGCTGCCGCTGGTGCAGCAGTCGCTGCGCATGCTGACCGAACAGCTCGGGGAAGAAGACAAGGTGACGATCGTGGTGTACGCGGGCAGCAGCGGTCTCGTGTTGCCACCGACGAACGGCGAGAAGAAGAGCGAAATCCTCGCTGCCATCGACAAACTCCGGGCCGGAGGCAGCACGCATGGCAGCGCGGGCATCCAACTGGCCTACGAGCAAGCCGTGGCCGGTTTCATCAAGGAAGGTGTGAACCGCGTGATCCTCTGCACGGATGGGGATTTCAATGTCGGCGTCAGTTCGCCGGAGGAATTGGAGAAACTGATCGCGCAGATGGCGAAGAGCGGTGTTTTCCTCAGCGTGCTGGGCTTTGGCAGTGGCAATCTGAAGGATCGCACGATGGAAACCCTGGCCGACAAAGGCAACGGCAACTACGCCTACATCGACAGTCTGAGCGAAGCGCGTAAGGTGCTGGTGGAGCAGATGAGCAGTACGCTGGTGACCATCGCCAAAGACGTGAAGATTCAGGTCGAGTTCAATCCGGCCGCCGTGCGCAGCTATCGCCTCATTGGTTATGAAAATCGCCTGTTGGCGAAGGAAGACTTCAACGACGACACAAAAGACGCAGGCGAAATCGGTGCCGGACACAGCGTGGTCGCGCTCTACGAAGTCGTGCCTGCGAATCTGCCGCCCGGAGCCGAACCGCGGCCCGTGGTGGACGGTTTGAAATATCAAACGCCTGCCACCGCTCCCGCCGCGCTTTCAGAGGCGGCGAAGAGTGGCGAAATGATGACGGTGAAGCTGCGCTACAAAGCACCCAGCAGCGATTTGAGCAAACTCATCGAAATGCCGGTGAAGGACGAAGGCAAAACGCTCACGGCGAGCAGCGAGGAATACAAATTCAGCGCCGCCGTGGCCGGGTTTGGCCTGTTGCTGCGCGATTCGTCCTACAAAGGCAGGTTGAGCTGGGAAACTGTGCGCAGGCTCGCGATCGACGGCAAAGGTGCGGACAAGCTCGGCTATCGCGGTGAGTTTCTGCAACTCATCGACAAGGCGCGCGGCTTGAAGGAAACACGGCCGTGATGGCGGGTTGCGTCAGCGCGCATGTTCGCTATGAAGCGTGTATGGAACTCATCAACAACGCTCCCAACGTGCCCGTGGCGGTCGGGCCTTACTCACAAGCGGTGAAGCAGGGCGGCCTGCTGTTTTGCTCCGGCCAAATTCCGATCGATCCAGCGGCTGGAAAGATCACCGCGACGGATGTGGAGCAGCAGGCGACGCAGGTGCTGAGCAACATCCGTGCGTTGCTTGCTTCGCAAAACCGCAAGATGAGCGATGTGGTGAAAGCGACAGTGTTTCTGACTGCAATGGCGGATTTTCCGAAGGTGAATCCGATCTATGAAGCGGCGTTTGAAGGTCACAAACCTGCGCGCTCAACCGTGGCGGTGGCCGGATTGCCGCTGGGAGCGCTGATTGAGATCGAGGTGATCGTGGCGTTGGACTGAGTGCGTTGCCAAAGTGGCAAGGCATGTGGCGACTCAAGGAGCTGCTGCGAGTGCTGCTGCAGCTTTTGCTTTGGCAGACTCGGCCTTTCTGAGAATCTCCTCGGCACTCGGAAGGCTGGCGAGGACGTCAGCGGGGATGAAGCCATCGCCGACGAGTTTGGTGAGGCATTTTTTACGCTCATCGAGCGCTTTGTCGGAACTGCGCTCTTTGCTGAAGCGGGATTTGAAAGCGGCGCTGCGGTCTTTGAGCGTGGAGTAGATGTCGCCACCGAGCAGCGATGAGATGTCCACTTTGATTTTTTCGCGGCGCGCTTCGTTTTCATTCACCTCATCGCCATTGATGGGTGCGCCCTGATATTTCGGGAACATGATGGCGACTTCTGGGCACACGCGGGAGCAGGCGGGGCAGTTGGTTTTGCAATTGTCATTGTTCTGCACCTGAATCTTGTTGTCTGCGCTGACGCCATAGACATCGAAGAGGCAGAAGCTGAGGCACTGCATGCAGTTGGTGCAGCGTGTGTAGTCGATCACGGGGAACCACGGCTTCCACTTGCCGGGTTCGTTCATGGGCTTGTCACTGCGGGTTTTCTCGACGAGCGAGACGATGGCGTCGGGTGAGAGTCCCGTGATGTCGCGTGTGTCGATGCGGATTTGGCCGGTGATGTCTTCCAAAGTGGGAGCGGCTCCTTCAAAAATGCCGAGCACGAGCAGACTGCGGTCGTCATGCGGCATGGCACTGGCTCCCTGGCTGCTGCGGGTGACGGCGTAGCCTGTGTCGAGCAAGGTCATCATGACCTTCGCGCGTGCTTCAGCGGGCAGTGCGATGCTGCCGATGCCTTCATAAAGAATGACGCGCAGTGGGCGGTGAGTGTGCGTGATCATGGCAGATTATCGTGAGCTGTATCTTCGGGGCGAAGCAGTTTCTCCGTGATTTCAGCGGCAGTTTGCGTGCGCATGTTGAGGATTTCGGCGTCGTCACCAAGAGGGAAACCAGCTTGCTGAAAAAGACCTTTCACCGCGCGCGGGTAACAGGCGGCGATGCGCAGTTTGCCACAACTGGCGATGGCTTTGAGTCGTGGGTCGCGATGCGCGGCCATCTCGCAGAGATCGGAGACGGTTTCAAAACTGACATCGGCAGCGCAGAGTTGCTGGAGAACTTCGTTTTTCACGCCGCTGGGAACGACCTGAGCGTAGGCGCAGCGGCAGTAGAGGATCGTGGAGGTGTCAGGCACTCGTGTTCGCGGGGTTGGAGAACTGCACGAGTTGGAACGGACGTGGGAAGATGCAAGTTTCAGGTTTCGATCTCCACGCGTCATCGCGTGAGAACTTGGAAACACCGCAGGGTGAAAGGCGCGTCCTGAACAACCTACGCGGTGGTCTTGCGCTCCACATTGACGCCCATCTTGCGATACAGCGTGGCGATGGAGACACCGAGCATGCTGGCGGTCTTTTCACGTGAGCCACTGTTGTATTTGAGGGTCTCCTGGATGAAGACGCGCTCCTGAGATTTGATGAATTCGTCCAGCGTTGAGCCAATGGGGAGCTTGGTGATGCCCGTGTTGGCAGAAGGTGTGGGCACCTCGATCTGCTGAGTGACTTTGGTGGGGAGGTCGGAGGGCTTGATGCGGTCTCCTTCTGCAAAGGCACAGGCGCGTTCGATGGCGTTGCGCAATTCGGAGAGGTTGCCCGGCCAATTGTATTTTTCGAGGAATTCGACGGCGGCAGGCTCGATGCTCTTGACCTTGCCATCAGTGCGCTCAGCGAGGTCTTTGAGGAAATGCTCGACAATGGGTTTGATGTCTTCGCGACGCTCGCGCAGCGGGGGGATTTTCAGCGGAACGACAGAGAGTTTATAAAAGAGGTCTTCACGGAAGGCTCCTGATTTGACTGCGCCTTCGAGTGGTGCGGTGGAGGAGACGACGAGGCGAAAGTCAGGAGAGGAGCTGAGGCGGCCTTTTTTTGCCTGGGTGTCGTCGAGGAAAGTGTTGAGCTGAGATTGGATGCGAGCAGGGAGTTGAGTGACCTCAGTGAGGTGGACGGTACCGCCTGCGGCCCGGACGAAAATGGAGTTGGGGCCGAAAAGCTCTGTGTCGAGCGCATCCTCGGGCATGGCGCTGCATTGCAGCTCTTTATAAGGGGCACCGCTGCGGCGACTGGCTTCATGTAAGGAGCGGGCGACGATGTGTTTGCCTACGCCGAATTCACCTTCGAGCAATACGGGGCTGTCATTGTTGGCGACCCGGCGGACGATGTCAAAAATGCGCTGGAGTACGTCGCTGTGGCCGATGAGTTTGGAGGAAGTCGTGGTGCGTAGCGTGGATGCGGCCTCTACCGGCAGGGACGGGGAGGCGGGGGCGACTCCATTGCGCTGGAGTGCCTGATTGATGGTCTTGATGAGGTCGCCCAAGTCGAAGGGCTTGGTGAGGTAGTCAAAAGCACCGAGGCGCATGGCCTCGACGGCGGTTTCCACACTGCCATGGCCGGTGACCATGATGACGGCGGTGTTGGGGAACTGGTCACGGCACATGCTGACGAGGTCGAGGCCGTTGACGTCGCCAATGCGGAGATCCACGATGACCAACTCAGGCTGGTTGGCACGGATGGCGGCGATTCCGTCGATGCCTGTGGTGCAGCCGAAAACCTGATGACCCGCTGCTTTGCAAAGCTTGGTCATGAGTTCGAGGATCGCGGCTTCGTCGTCTATGATTACTAGTTTAGCCATATTGTTTTCGTGAAATGAGAGGCACGATTGATTGTTAAATAAGCTAAACGTATCGCAGGAATGAGTCAATGTTCGATTCTCAAAAAAGAGAATGAGACCTCAAAAGGCGAGTTTTGAGGGGCAGAGGAGCGGCCGCGAGAGCGGTTTAGGGCTTCGGCATCATCGCCTGGTGCAGGTTTTCCCAAGCGCGCCGGTAGTCCTGTTTACTGATGTAGAGGGCCGCCATCTCCTGTCGCACGTAGGCGGGTGCGTCTGGGAGTGCGACGATTTTTTCCAGCGTGCGCAGTGCGCCGTCGATGTCTCCTTTGTTCTTCTGAGCTTGGAAGAGATCGATGCCGGGTCTGGGGTCAGCAGGGGAAAAGAGCATGGCGCGCTCAAGTGCTTTGATGTCCGTACTTGCCCCGGCCGGGGTGCGCGGTATGGAAGGCAAGTAGGGGGCGGCAATTTTACAGGCGGCCTCAAAGCGGGACTCACGCGCGTAGTACTCGGCCAAGATGCGCCAGCCGTCGTCTAGCCAGCTTTTGTTGGTTTCCAAGGCGGTCATGAGAGCTGCACGATCTCCGATGCGATTCCAAATTTCGAACAAGGACTGCATCTGTGCAGAATTGATGTTTTTGAATTGATGGGGGTTTGCGAGGAGGCTGCGCAGGCAGCGATCAAAGTCTTCGCGCGAATTGATGCTTTCAAGATAGTCGAATTTGAGATCCATCGTGGTGGCGAGAGACCAGAGTGCTTCGCGCAGCGCGGGGCGACGAGAAGCATGGGAGAGCATCATCCGGTAGTAGCCGTACCTGCCAGTGGCTGCAGAAGGATGACGTCGCAGGAATTCGCGCCAGCCGATCACGGCGTAGGCCGGTGCGTGGTCGAGCCAGAGCACTCCCTCAGCGTAACAATGATAGGCGTAATGAGGCTCCAATGCGCGTGAACGAGAAAAATCCAGCAGAGCGGACTCGGCAGGCTCCCCTAGGTCGAGCCGGATGTGCGCGCGCTCGAAGTACATACTGAAATCCATGGGGGCCATACGGATGGCTTGGCTCATGAGATTGAGCGCGTCTTTGTAGGAGCCTTGGTCAGCGAGTCGATTGGCTCGGTGGCGCAGATTCTGCGCGGCACTCGTCCCAGTTAACACGGGATGATCATGATGGATGGCGACCCAACAACCTCCAAGCACGAGGATGCCCAAACCGGCTGCACGGGAAGGAAGGGTTTCCATCCAGGTCGCCTGAGACGGCAATCGACGTGGGCGGACGGCTACACCTGCCAGCACTCCCATGAAGAGGGCGTATCCGAGGCCGTGATTGGGGACATCCATGAGCCCGTGGAGCGCACCGAGTCCGAAAGTGATTGCAGCAGCGTTGCGAAGTCGGCGATCTTGGCGGCTGCTGCTCCCGCGCCGCTTTTTCCCAAACCAAGGTCCGGTAGAGCGAAAAATCCAGACTAGGAGCACTAAGCCAGGCAATACGCATAGCAATCCGCCCTCAGTCAGTAGCCACAGGAGATCGCTTTCCGGGTGTAGAAAGCGTGTTCTCGGCTCGTGCATTGCTGTGTGGAGTGGGAAGACGGCGCTGAAATTCCCCAAGCCGGTACCGAGCCAAGGAGCATCAAGCACCATGCGCAGAGACTCGCCGAAGAGAGAAAGTCGCGTCTCCGCCATGGTCAACTCCTCGACTTTGCCAGAGGTGAGCCGCTTCCCAACCCCACCCCCTGAGATCACCAGCAGTGTGGAGATACACAAGATGAGCGAAGCGCTTACCGCCAGCTTTTTAAAGAACCCTTTGCCCATGGCTGCGGTGCCCAGCCAAACGGTCAGACCTAGGAACATGAGAATCACCCCGGCGCGAGAGGTGTTCATAAAAATAGTCGCGACCGGGACGAGAAAGCTCAGTGCTAGCATCATCCAGAGGCGTGATTTACGGCGGTGGGCATCCAGCGCAGCCGCTGCGCAGAGGATGCAACTCATGGCTGCCAGACTGCTGATGTGATTGCGGTTGGCGAATGGGCCAAAGCCATCCCCCCACTCCTTTTGATTGCGAGGCCACCAAGGGATGGAGAAGACTCCCTGTTTTTCGAGAATGGAAAAGAGGCAGAGCAGGACGCCACCGAAGGCAAGTGTGTAGATGATGGCGCGGCGCTGGCTGCTGGAGAAACCGCGTGTCAGACACCAGAGGAGCCAGACCACACAGAGAGAGAAAAACAACCAAGCCTCTAGAGTCACATCAGGCTGTGGGGTCACGCGTTGAGAGAGATGAAGCTGCCAATCCTGAGTGAGCATTTTTCGCCATGCAGGTTCTGACCCCAGCCAATGCAGCGGGAGAAAGCTGAGCAGCGGCGTGAAAAGGGCGATCAACGCAGCTATTCGAGGCAGGCGAGGCAGGCGGCGTTGTGGTGCAAAAAGGATGAGGAGCACTCCTGTCAGGATGCCTGCGAGACCCATCGACCAAGGTTCCCGACCTGCGCCAAACATGCAGACAAGCAAGGGAACGGCTGCGATCCAATAGCCAAACCACGAAGAGCCGGGGGAATCATACTCAGGTGGTTCAGATTCGGAGTCGTCTGTGTTAGACGGCGAAGTGTTCTCTGCCCGTATCGCGTCAGAGTGCAGAGAACTCCTGCTCCCTCCTGTGAGTTCGGAGGACTTATCTTCAGGAGGAGGGGCATGCGGGTGGTTCTTCATGCCACTGAATTCTCCAGAGTGGGGGGAAGGGATGGTAGGCAGGTTGGGAGCTGTCCCCAACGTTCGATGCAACGATCCAGCACGGGAGTGAGAACATCAAGGCGCAGCATCCACTCTTCGCGTTTCGTAGCGTCGGAGGGGCGATGAATCACCCCGCGTTGTCCGCTGCGCAGTTTCATTTCCTCGCCCACCCAACCTGCGCGCTCCTGGGTGCCGAGGCCCATGCGCTCTAGTGTGTGGGTGAAGATTTGCGTAAAGTCTCCGAGATCGAGGCAACGCTCTACCTCAAAGTCCAACACCCGGCCATAGGCTCGGAAAAACTCCCGCTGCCGCCGTCTTTCCAACGCTGCTCGGATCTGGGAGCGCAACTGCACCCAACTCCGCACATAGCCCAGATACCGTGCCGCTCCCAATGACGCGAGGAGAAGAATCGCCCCTGCCATGGGCAAGGTGTAGCCTTTGCCGGCAAGGATGCTCAAGCCTACGAGACTGAGCACCAAGCTGGCGGCATAGAGCGTCGCTAATGCACGCCCTTTGCTGTATCCGAGGAGGATCAGGCGGTGATGGATATGCTCTGCGTCCGCATTGAAGATGGAAACACCGCGCACGGCCCTGCGAATGATCGCGAACAGCGTGTCCAGAATCGGGACACCCAGCGCAATGATGACCACCAGCAAAGCTCCGATCACCGATCCTTTATTGGAGGTGAACAACGATACCGATGCGATGAAAAAGCCGATGAGGTAGGCACCGCCATCGCCAAGGAAAATTTTCGCGGGGGGAAGATTGAAGATGAGAAAACCTGCGAGCGCTCCAGCCATTGCCAGTGAGACAACCACCACGTCAGGCTGCCCACCGTAGTGGCCGATGAAAGCCAGTGTTAGGCTTAAAAAGAGGCCAAATCCTCCGGCAAGCCCATCCATGCCATCAATGAGATTCACGATGTTCGGGATCGCGACCAACCAGCCCAGTGTCAGTGGCAGGCTCCACCAACCAAGAGTCAGTGCTCCTTCTCCGAAGGGATTGCTCAGCATGTCGATGGAAACGCCCAGCGCGTAGAGGATCAGGGCAGCTCCAATCTGTCCGACGAGTTTCACCTTCGCGCCGAGTGCTTTCAGATCGTCTACAAAACCCACGCTGAAGATCAGCGCATTGCACAATGCCACGGGCAACCAACGGCTCCAGCCCAGTCCACCGATGGAACCGGCTACGAGGCACGCCGCGCCGACAGCAAGGAAGATCGGCGCGCCGCCCAAACGCGAAATAGCCTTTTCGTGCAGCTTGCGCCGCGTGTCGGGCACATCGAGGCCGATGGTGCCGCCGCGCTGCAAAATCCACCACGTCCCAAGCGCTGCGAGCAGGAGCGTGCCGACAAAATAACATCCCATCTCCATCAGCGACACATGTCTGGGTGCCCACGGTCCCATGAAGTTGCTTTCGGCGGTGGATTCAGTCATGAGCAGTTGATTCAGTGTGCAGGATAGACGCGCCTTCAGAGAGGTTCAAGGCGGGAGCATCCTCTCCCTGCGATCTGTCCATCGTGTCGCTTCACTTCTTGCACTTTTCCCTCACCGCTTTCACCATCGCTAATGCTCGCAGACACCATCGCCGCCATTTCCACCGCCTTGGGTGAGGCAGCGATCAGCGTTCTGCGCATTTCCGGTCCGGGAGCACTTGCCACTGCTGCGCAGGCTTTCAAACTGCCGCCTCATCTCACACCGCGCTTCGCGCATCTCGTCCACGCGGTCGATGCCGAGGGGAACTCCATCGACCATGGGCTGCTGCTCTATTTTAAGGCACCTGCCAGTTACACGGGAGAAGACGTCATCGAGTTTCATGGCCACGGCGGTGTCCTTGTCACGCAGCGGCTGCTGGAGCGTCTGCTCGCCTGCGGTGCGCGCGCCGCAGAGCCAGGAGAATTCACGCAACGTGCCTTCCTCAATGGCAAAATGGATCTCACTCAGGCCGAGGCGGTGATGGACCTCATCCATGCGCAGAGCACGCTCGCCCTGCGTGCCGCAAATGAGCAGCTCAGCGGTGCCATCGGGCGCGAGGCACAGGCCATGCAGCAGGAGATCATCCCAGTGCTCGCTCACATAGAGGCATTCATCGACTTCCCCGAAGAGGATATTTCCCCAGAAACCGGAGCCGATTTGCTCAAGCGCATCGACTCGGTGCTCACGCGCGCGGAAAAACTCATCGCCACCTCTGAGCAGGGACGCATCCTGCGCCACGGTGCCCGCACCGTGATCGCAGGTGCTCCGAATGTCGGCAAAAGCAGCTTACTCAATCTCCTTCTCGGATTTGAGCGCGCCATTGTCAGCCCCACCGCGGGCACCACGCGAGACACCATTGAGGAAATCATCCAAGTGCATGGAATCCCCCTGCGCCTCGTCGATACGGCCGGTCTGCGCGAATCAGGCGATGAAATCGAACGCGTCGGCATCCAGCGCACCGGGAATGAACTCGAGCGTGCCGACCTCATCATCGAAGTCGTCGATGGCAGCCGCCCCAGCGACGCCGCACGACTGAAGTTGCCACCTGAACGCACACGCTGTCGGCTTCTTGTGCTCAATAAGGCCGACCTCGGCATCCACACCGATTGGCAGAGCGAATCCAACGCCATTCCGCTTTCCTGCGTCAGTGGCGAAGGCATCGAAGCCCTGCGCAATGCCATCCGCGAAGTTATCGCGCACGCTGGGCCACTCGCCGCAGATCATCCCGTCGCCATCAATGCCCGCCACAAAGCGGCCTTTGAACGCACCGCAGGCAGTCTCCGCGCTGCGCGCGTCGCACTCGAACGCAACGAGGCCCCCGAATTCATCGCTCTCGAAATTCGTGAAGCGATGCACGCTCTCGGCGACGTGGTCGGCCAGGTCGATGTCGAGCGCATCCTCGATGTCATCTTCTCCACTTTCTGCATCGGGAAATGAGACCGTGCTGTGGATGGACTTGCATCCATCTTGCCTCGGATCCCAGAGCAGCCAGTGATGGCCGACAGACATGACGCGCGGAGCGAAGAATCACTTTCACAGTCTGCGTAGCCCGTCCTCTGTCATGGGAGTCGGGATCGCGACATCGATCTCGTCGATGCGTGCCAGCGTCTCTGGAGTGAGAACCAAGTTTGCTGCTTGGAGGCTCTCTTGAAGCTGTTGCACGGTGGTGGCTCCCACAATGGTGGAGGCGACAAAATCATGCTGTCGGCTCCATGCGAGTGCGAGCGCAGTAACGCTGACGCCGATGTCTGCGGCGATGACTTGGAGGCGTGCGGTGGTTTCGAGGCTGCGTTCATTGATGAAACGCTCCGCCATACGTTTTTGCCGTGGGCCACCGCTCTCCAGATAACTGCTGAAGCGTGCGCCTGCGGGGCGCGCACCACCGTTGTATTTCCCGGTCAGCACCCCGCCGCCGAGGGGGGAGTACGGCAGCAGGCTCACGCCTTCCTTGCGGCATACCTGTGCCAGCTCACTTTCACAGCGCCGATTGATCAGAGAAAAATTGTTCTGCACAGAAGCCATGCGCGCGAGGCCGTGCTTCTCGGCTTCCCAGAGATTTTTCATCAGGCCCCAGCACGTTTCATTGCTGCTGCCCCAGGCGCGGATCTTTCCTTGTTCGATCAGTCGTGTGAGTGCTTCGAGTGTTTCCTGCTGCTGCATGCCGTGGTCTGGCCAGTGCGTTTGATAGAGGTCGATGTAGTCCGTCTGCAGGCGCTCGAGGCTGTCTTCACAGGCTTGGAAAATTTGCCGACGGTCGAGTGCAGTGAACCCGCCGCGAACAGGTGGGCGAAACCAGCCGTGTCCAGGGCCGGTGACCTTTGAGGCGAGGATGATCTCGCCACGCTTGCGGCCCTTGAGCCATTTGCCGACGATTTGCTCGGTCACGCCGAACAATTCGGCACTCGGCGGGACAGGATACATTTCGGCAGTGTCGAAAAAGTCGATCCCTGCATCCACGGCGTGATCCATGATCGCAAAGGAAGTCTTTTCATCGGCCTGAAGACCGAAGGTCATGGTTCCCATACAGATGTCGGTGACGACGATGCCGGAGCGGCCAAGGCGCTTGCGTTTCATGCGCGGAGCATAGCAGAGAGCCATGCGCAGGCCAGTGGATATCCGAGTGCAAACGGGGACGGGAGATTTCATCACATCCTGCCTCGACAATGATGCGTCCATGCGGTGTAATTCCGCGCTCCTCATCCTTCGCATGCAGCCGCCGAATCGAACTCCGCCGGATATTCGCGATCATGATACCCTGCGCCTCATCGGACGAGGAGCTTTCGGGGAGGTTTGGCTGGCGCGCAGTGTCACTGGCGTCTTGCGCGCCGTCAAAGTGGTGTGGCGGGAGGATTACGACAAGCCGGAGGCCTTTGAGCGCGAATTTGAAGCACTGAAACGGTTCGAGCCGATCTCACGACGACATGAGGGCTTGGTGCCGGTGCTTCAAGTGGGACGAAACGATCAGGAGGGATTTTATTATTACGTCATGGAACTCGCCGACGATGTGGAGCGCGGGCGTGACATCGATCCAGAGACGTACAAGCCGCATACGCTGGCACTTCAGATGAAACGGGAGCAGCACGTCTCTGCGGAACAGTGTGTCAAGCTGGGCTGTACGATCGCAGAGGGGCTTGACTATCTGCACCGCAATCAGCTCATCCACCGCGATGTGAAGCCTTCGAACCTTATTTTCATCGAGGGATCATGCCGACTGGCGGACATCGGTTTGGTGGCATTGCTCGGTCAGCGCAGTTTTGTGGGGACGGAGGGCTTTGTGGCACCCGAAGGGCCGGGCACGGCGGCATCGGACATTTTTTCACTCGGCATGGTGCTCTATGAGGCCAGTACGGGGAAAGACAGACTCGATTTCCCAGACCTGCCTTCGTGTTCAGATACGGGAGCCAAGCTGGAGGTGTGGCGGCGACTGCATGATGTGATCTGCACCGCCTGTGCGCCGAAAGCGCGGCAGCGTTTTGTGAACGCGCGCGAGATGGCACTCGCGCTGCGCGGCGAGCCGCTGCCGTCATCGCGCAAGTTATGGACGTGGGGAGCGATTGCGGTGCTGTCGCTGTTCGTGGCAGTGGGTTTTGGCATGTGGTTGGCGCGGACGCATCGTGCGCGGGCGCTGCTGGCAGTGCAGCATTCCGGGCCTCGATTGAAAATCGTGACGACACCGCCCGGCGCGGTGGTGTTCTCTGGTGAGACGAAGCTCGGGGTGACGCCGCTGGAGCTCAATCCCGCCGAGGGAGTGCCGGTGATTTATCAGTTGCGCATGCCTGGGCACAAGCAGATCGAGATCGAGCACATCGCCCATGAAGACGACGCTGCGGAGTATGATTTGCGGATGGAGGCCTCGCTGCTGCCACAGAAGGGAGAGCGCTGGGTGAATAGCCTTGGGATGGAATTTAAGCCTGGCCCTGGAGGACACATCAGCGTCGATCCCGTGGAGATGAAATTCTTCCGCAAATTTTTGGAGTCCTCGGGGCGCTCCTTTGAGGGACGTGTGGTGCGTTTTCAGAGCGGGAAGGCACAGGAGAGTGCCTATCTCGTCGTGGTGCCAGATGGAGATGCGGAGGCATTCCGCTACTGGCTCACAGATCGAGATCGCAACGAAGCATTCCTGAGCCAGGAGCATCGCTATGAGGTGGAGCCCTTCTATTTTGTGGAGAGCGGCCAGCCTGCGCTGGATGACATGCCAGATGGGCGCGAGACAGATGCGGACGATCAGACGGAGGAAAAGAACTGGCGTGCTTTTTATCTGCGCGTGGAGAGGCAGACCTACGGCAGCGTGGTCGTACACAGTCAGCCGGAAAAGGTGCGCGTTTTTCAGCACGAGCAATTTCTGGGCGAAACACCATTGGAACTGCCGCGCGTGCGCACCGGGCCGGTGGAGTTCGATTTGCGTGAGGAAGGCTTCGCCGATGTCGTGCTCGAAGGTGAGGTGAGGGAGGGGGAGCTGACGGAACTTTATGCTGACATGCAAACGCGCAAGGCGGTGACCTTCGGGCGCCAGTGGCGCGCGAACAGCCTCGGCATGAATTTCGTGCCGTTGGGTGAGGTGATGATCTCTGCCTGGGAGGTGCGCCACCGAGACTATGTGGAGTACTGCAAGGCCACACACGCGCGTCGGCCTGGACGTGTGGATGACAGCGGCAAAGGGGGCGCGCTGCCAGTGGCGGGTGTGGATCGCAACGAGGCGCGTGCTTTTTGCGCATGGCTGACGGAGCGAGATCGCAACGCGGGTCTCATCGGCGCGAAGGATACGTATCGCCTGCCGACGGACGAAGAATGGAGCCGCGCTGCGGGACTGCCCCCTGAGCGCGGAAATACGCCGGAGGAGCGCAATGGTCGCATTCGTGGCGTGTATCCCTGGGGGTATGATTGGCCACCACCCGCAGCGGTGGACAATCTCGCGGACATGAATGCAGCCCGCAAAGCCAGTCTCGACAGTGTCATCCCAGGCTATGAAGACCGCTTCGCATTTCTCGCGCCTGTCTCCGCACTGTCGCCGAATGAGCGCGGCCTCTGTGGCCTCGCCGGGAATGTGTCTGAATGGGTGGACACAGATTACGCGCCCGTGCCTGCTGCCCCGCCCGGTGGAGAGGCGAAAGTGGCCGCAGGCACGACACGCGGTGGCAACTGGCGCTCCTATTCTCCCGATGAATTGCTCGCTTCGGCACGGGTGTCGGTGCCGGTGTGGACACGGCGCAACACGATCGGCTTCCGTGTGGTGCTGGCTCGTGGGAAATAACGGAAATTAAAGAGCCTGCGATTCGGACTTTTTTTGTGCAGAACGCGCTGTCGCGCACGTTTTCCTCTCACCCCCCATCATGCAAACCACGCTCGAAAAGCCAGCCACGGAGAAAAAGGTCGAGAAGACCGAGGCCGGAAACTACTTCGTCTCCAACTACCCCCCTTTTTCCTTCTGGAAGCCAGAGCAGGTATCTGCGGTTGAGGAGGTGCTGCAGCGCCCCGCGCCCGCAAACATTCCATTGGGAGTTTATTTTCACATCCCGTTTTGTCGCAAGCGTTGTCACTTCTGTTACTTCAAAGTGTACACCGATAAAAACGCGGCTGAGATCAAAGCCTACATCGACGCGGGGATGCGCGAGATGGAGCGGCTGGCAGCGCAGCCTTATCTCAAAGGGAGAAAGGCGCACTTTGTGTACTTCGGAGGCGGGACGCCGAGCTACCTCTCTGTACCGCAGCTCAAAGAACTCACCGAGCGCATGAAAGCACTGGTGCCGTGGGATGAAGCAGAGGAGGTGGCCTTTGAAGCGGAGCCGGGTACGTTGAATGAAACAAAACTCACCGGCATTCGTGAGGTGGGGGTGACGCGCCTCAGTTTAGGCGTGGAAAATTTCGACGATCATATCCTCGAATCCAACGGGCGCGCACATCGCAGCGGGGAAATCGGTAAAGCCTACAACTTTGCGCGGAGTCTCGGTTTTGAGCACATCAACATCGACCTCATCGCAGGCATGATGAACGAGACGGAGGCCAACTGGAAAGTCTGTGTGCAAAAAGCCATCGAGATGCAGCCGGATGCGGTGACGATCTACCAGATGGAAGTACCGTATAACACGACCATCTATCAGCAGATGAAAGCGGAGGGGAAGGTGACAGCCCCCGTGGCTGATTGGCAGACCAAACGCGACTGGGTGAGCTACGCCTTTGATGAATTTCAGAAAGCGGGCTACACGGTGACCAGTGCCTACACGGTGGTGAAAGACCCATCGCGCATCAAATTCGTCTATCGCGATTCGCTCTGGGATGGTGCGGATCTTTTGAGCTGTGGTGTGGCGTCATTCGGCCACTTCGGCGGCGTGCATTATCAAAATCAGGCGGATGTCGGGCCTTACATGCAGGCTGTGGATGCTGCTGAGCCGCCGATTTTCCGAGCTTACCAAACCACGGCGGATGATCGCTTCGTCCGCGAATTCATTCTCAAGTTAAAACTCGGACGCAGCGAGTTTGCGCATTACGTGGAGAAATTTGGTGAAGACCCGCGCAAGCGTTTCGGCCCTCAGCTCGATCATCTCGCTCAAGAAGGCTTTGCCACTCTGGATGCAGAAGGAGTGACGCTCACTCGTGAGGGCCTTCTCCAGGTGGACCGTCTCTTGCATGACTTTTTCCTGCCTCAGCACCGCCAGTATGCCCGCTACACTTGAACAGGCTGTTGTCCGCCAAGACGAGGACATTCTGGCACCGCTTATTTTCTTCTACGGCATTGGCAGCAATCGTCCGCGCGTGACGTTTGTGGAGCCGGATGATCTGGCCGAGCAGGAGCGCAGCTTGCTGGTGCATCAGATGGATATGACGCCGCGCCTGCGCGAATTCCACGGCTGCGAGATTGATCTCAATGTGGCTGCGCGTGCGCGCATCGGGAACTACCTCGTGCGTGCTTCAGTGCTGCATCGCAACTGCGATGGCATGCCCGTGGAGTTTGGCGCGATCGGCATTCATCTGGATCTCCTGCCGGGGGAGGCGCAGGAACTTGTCCTTCATGGGCGCGTTCCTTTTGGGGCCATCCTCGAACAATTTGATGTTCCCCACACAAGTCACCCTCGCGGCTATTTCCGCATTTCCGTAGATGCGCGCTTGGCAGAACTCCTCGGAGCTGTCAGTGGCCAGATGCTGTTTGGTCGCTGCAACGAACTGCGCCATGGCAGTGGGCGCGTTCTGGCAGATGTCGTCGAGGTGCTGCCGCGCCTTCCTTGAGACGCGGCAGCGTGGGGTGCATGCGCGCGGGCGCGTCACGCCAGCTTCCAACCTGCACGCGGCTCGCGGCTCAGGAAACGGTTGGCTGCATCATTGTTGGTGATGCGCATGGCCTTCGCGTCCCATACAATTTTGCCGCCTGCGCGATGCGCGACGTTGCCGAGGTGGTTCGCTTCCGTGAGTGGTCCCGCGTAGCTAAAGGGACTGCCTGTGGGCGTGCCATTTCTGATCGCAGCGAGGAATTCAGCATGGTGGCCTGGGGAGTCTGCGATGAAAGGCTTCGGTGGCTGGAAGTCTTTGAACGTGGCCTCGGGAAGCAGGATGTGTTTGCTGTAATCGGAGAGCAGCATGCCTTTGTCGCCGACAAAGAGGACACCGCTGCTCCATTTGCTGATGATGGGATCGTTTTTCCAGACATCGGGTTTCGATGCGCCCTGATGCCAGTGGATTTTGCACGCGGGCATCTCGCCACGTGGGCCGTATTCATAGACGGCATGCATCGAGGCTGGCGCGATCTCTGGGTGCGGAGGCGGGCCGAAGGCTTCCACACTGAGCGGGGCGTCGAGTTTCAGAGCCCAGAAGGGGAGATCGTTCCAGTGACTGCCGAGGTCGGACATGGTGCCGTTGCCGAAATCCCACCAGCGGTACCACTTTGGCCCGGGAAAATAGACACTGTTGTAGGGACGCATCGGCGCAGGGCCGATCCACAGATCCCAATCGAGGTAGGGCGGCGGGGACTCGGCTTGTGTTGGTCTTTCAGTGACAAAAACGATGTCGCCATTCTTCTCGGCGTCTTCTTTGCTCTGCAAACCCCACGCGCGCGACACGCAGACGTGTGCTTCGGTGACTTTGCCAATGGCGCCGCTTTGGATCAGTTCGACAACGCGGCGATAGTTGGGCATGCCGTGAATCTGCGTGCCCATTTGCGTGACCACACCGGCACTGGCTGCGGCTTTGGTGATGAGGCGCGCTTCGGCCACGTTGTGGGTGAGCGGCTTCTCACAGTAAACGGGCTTTTTCATGAGCAACGCAGGCAGGGTGGCATAGGCGTGCGTGTGCTCGGTGGTGCTGACGACGACGGCGTCGATCTCAGAGGCGGCGAGTTGGTCGTAAAGTTTGCGAAAGTCGCGGAACTTGCGTGCTTTTGGGAAGGCAGCAGCGGCGCGATCGAGATTCTGTCCATTGACATCACACAGTGCGATGACGTTCTCGCGCGGTTGGGGCGGAGGCGGTGGGGCTGCGGGTGCTTTGCTCTCGGCGCCTTTTTTTGCTCCCGGACGTGGTGGGGTGTGGACAGTCACTCCCGTGAGTGCGCTGATATTGGCACCGCCCCGTCCTCCGACTCCGATGAAGACGAGGTTCAGTTTTTCATTGGGGGAGCGAGCACTGACGATGGCTGGGAAGCCGAATGAGGCGGCTGCGGCAGTGCTGTGTGCGAGAAATTGACGGCGGGAGGAAACAGGCGGGGTGGTACTCATGGTTCTCATACAACGCATCTCGAAGGCCGAGTTTCATATTTCAGGTTTAAAGTTTCAGCATGGGCGTGCATCGCGGCCAGCTTGAAACCTGAAGCTTTAAACGTGGAACTCAGTGCTCCTTCTTCTTGCCCTTGTGTTTGTTGGGTTCGTTGAGCGGCTTGTCGGGATCGTACTTCGGATTGCGTTCAGGAATCTGCGCGCCGGTGGCTTGAAGCCAGGCGTTGAGTTTGTCGCGCAGTTGCATGGCGCGTACGGCGTCATGAGGAGCGCGGTTGTCCACTTCACCGGGATCGAGCTTGAGGTTGTAGAGCTCGACGTGATGATCTTCGTAAAATTGCAGCAGCTTCCAATCACCTTCGCGGATGCCGCTGTACGGCGTGGCACTGCCGGGATGGTAGTGTGGGTAGTGCCAGAAGATCGCCTCACGAGCGAGGGTGTCGGTTTGGCCGAGCAGTGGCAACAGCGATTCGCCATCGAGAGTTTGGCCTTTCTTCAGCGGCGTCTGCGTGGCGGCGAGCAGGGTTGGAACGTGATCGTAAGTGATGACAGGCACGTCGCAGGTGCTGCCGGGTTTGACCAGAGCAGGCCAGGAGATGATGAGCGGGATGTGGACACCGCCTTCATACGCACTGCCTTTGCCGAGGCGGGCGGGACTGTTGTCCGTGGGGCCGCGCGACCATCCTCGTGCATTCACGGTGCCGCTGAGCCCGCCGTTGTCGCTGGTGAAAATGAAGATCGTGTTCTGATCGAGGCTCAATTCCTTCAACTTTGCGCGCAGCAAGCCCACGCTGTCGTCCACACTTTCCACCAGCGCGGCGTACACCGGATTGCTGTGGCCTTTCTCTGCGCGCTTGGCCTGGTATTTTGCCACCACGTTCGGTTTGCCATTGAGTGGCGTATGCACGGCGTAATGCGGGAGATAGAGGAAGAACGGCTTGGCTTTGTTCTTCTCGATGAACTTCACGGCCTCCTGTGCCAAGCGGTCGCTGAGGAACTCATCCTTCGGGCCATCGGGTAGCGTGGCGATCTTATAGGGCGGGAAATAGCTCGGCGGGGAGCCTTGCTCGGTGCCACCGATGTTCACGTCGAAACCATGCTTTGTGGGAGCGAAATCTTTTTCACCGAGATGCCATTTGCCGATGCTGGCCGTGGCATATCCCCGAGTTTTGAGCATTTCGGCGAGGGTCACTTCTTCCAGAGGCAAGTGCATCGTCCAGTTTGGAATCACGAGACGGCCATTGTCTGGCACATGCCCGGCGATCCAGTCAGTGATGTGCAGGCGGGCAGGGGATTTGCCGGTCAAGAGTGCTGCGCGTGAAGGTGAGCAGACGGTGCAGGCTGAATACGCTTGGGTGAATCGCATGCCATCCTTGGCGAGTTGGTCGATGTGTGGCGTCTCGTAGTACTTCGAACCATAGCAGCCGAGATCAGTCCAGCCCATGTCATCAATAAGCACGACAACGATGTTGGGTGGAGCACCCGCTGGCAAAGCCGGCACGACAGGCACTTTCACCGCTGGCGGTTGGATCGGTGGCAGGGGAGCATCGGGTACCGGCGCAGTGTTTGAGTTTTTGTTTTCAACAGACGGAGTGTTTGTAGGTGCTGTCGAGGGTGCAGGTACTGAGGCGGGGGGCGTTCCAGTGGGGGCTGTTCCTGATACTGGAGCGGCTTCGGATGCTGGAGATGTACCTGTTGCTTGCGATTTTGATGAGGGGGCCGCAGGTACAGTAGCAGAGGGGGGTGGTGTCGCCACAGGCGGAGTTGTGGAAGACGGATTCGAAGGGGGAGACGAGGTTTGTGCGGGCAACCAGTGGGCAAGGCAGAGGAAGGCAACGATGCGGCAGGTCATAAAAAAGTGGAACTCTGAGATGAGATTTAGTCTCATCGACCACTCTCTTGCACAAGAGCTTATTTTGCTTGTGCAGCAGCGAACGATGGCTCAGCACCTATCCCACGATGCTCATACTCGCGAAAAAAGGCGTTATCTCCATTGGAATATTCGCGATGCTTTTTTTGATCGTCGGCTGGTGGAGTGCAGATCAACTTGCCTGCCCACCGCGTCGGCCTGTGCAGGACTATCACCGCGAATTTCTCGCCAATCCACATGCGCACGGTGTGGTGGTGAAGCCATTTGTTTGTGACGACGGCACTCCGTGTTTGCTGTGCGAACCTGCACCCCTGGGTCGCCTGAGTGCGAGAGGCCAGCGTGTGCGTGAGCAACTACAGCAGAAAAAAATCACGCTGCCGCCATCTGGGGCGATGATTGGCAACATCGTGCTCATTCATGGCCGTCGCGGACGCAAGGAGGACTATCTGCTCATTGCCGAACGCTTCTGTGCGGTTGGCTTCCGTTGCATCCTGCTGGATTTGCCTGCGCATGGTGATCACCCGGCACGCATTGCGTGCTATGGAGTGAAGGAGGCAGGCTTGCCGACGATGGTGTTGCGTGAGGCAGCGTTAGAGCATTTTAAATAATACTATAACCGCATGAAGCGAAATAGCCGAGGGCGTCCTTGGCGGTGATTTTCGAGAACGCTTTACTGATGGCTTCATCGAGTTCTTCGGGCGTGCGCGCTTCGTAGCTGCGTAGCAACGCTTTGATCTTGCTCCACATTTTCTCTATCGGGTTGAGATCCGGCGAGTAGGGCGGCAGGAACTTCACTTCGGCTCCCACGGCCTCAATCAGGGCGATAACCTCCGGGCGATGATGCACGGAGAGATTGTCCATCACCACGATGTCACCGCGCCGCAGCGTCGGGCAGAGGACTTTGCCAAGGTAAGTCACAAACGCCGCCGTGTCTGCTGCTCCGGGCAGGTGCATGCAGGCCGTGGTGCCATCCAAGCGGATGGAGGAGATCATCGTCGTGCTCTGCCAGCGAGCGCAGGGGGCTGCTGCGTGCAGCCGTTTGCCTCTGGGGGCGCGCGGCCACGCAGCCGGGTCATGTTGGTCTTTGCGCCGCTTTCATCAAGAAACACCAGATGCCAAGGTTCTAGGGTGCCTTGCTTGTGCTTCCACTTTTGACGCGCCTTGCGGACGTCTTCGCGCTCTTGTTCGGTGGCGTGCAGTGTCTTTTTTTATATGTCAGCCCCATGTCCACGAGCACATAGTGGATGGCTGGCAGCGTGCACTTCAGTCCGAGGGCCTCACGCAGTTCGGCCAGGGTCATGTCGGGCTTGCGCTTGAGGTGCTGGCGCATGGCGATGCGGTGCGCGGCGACGATGAGCTTCTTGCGTCCGGCGAGATGATGCCTGGGCTTGATGCAGCCGGTCTTGCGCCTTTGTTGGAGCAGCTTCTTGACCATCCCGTAGGAGACTTTGAAGCACCGGGCGATTTGTTCCTGCGTGCCTTCACGGCGGTCGCAGGTGCTGATGATGCGTTGACGAAGATCAAGAGAAAGGGTGGCCATTGCTGTTGATACCACACTTTGCAAAACATTCTACATTATTATTTAAAATGCTCTATCTTTTCGTGTTTTGGTAAAACTTGCGGCTAGGAAGGCCGAAGGTGAATCGATAGAACAGCAGGAATAGCAAGAGCATTACTGCGAATAACATTGAAGCTTGGACAGGGTCGCTGCTCCCAATCTGTTTTGTTCTGGCGAACACCCATTTGCTCCAAGAAACAGCGATCCAGGCAAGGCTGATAGCTCCTAGTAGGAAGCCACTCCTGGTTGCTTTATAAATCAGTAAGGTGAAGAATGCGCTGAGGCAAAAACATCCCCTGATCTGGTATTGCCAAGTGTTCTGAAGCTTGTTCCAGTTCGCATTGACAACCACCTCATACACATTGCATAGCCATCCCATGGAAATGACTGCTAAAACGAAGATCGTTAATTTTGTGGAAGTTGGACGCGTTAATGGCAAAGCATGCACCAAATGAGGAGTCACTTCACTTTGTGGAGGTGCGTAGGGATTGGGGCCGCGTTCAGGTGCCATAGAAACACGGCGGATTTTAAATCCGCGCTCCTCATGCTTTCTTCCCCTCGGCGCGAAGGAAACTTTCCACCCAGGTGATGTCATATTGACCATTCTGGAAGTCTGAGGTGGTGAGAATCTTGCTCTGAAGCGGGATGCTGGTCTTGATGCCTTCGACGGTGAATTCGCTCAAAGCGCGGCGCATGCGGCGAATGGCGATGTCGCGCGTGGCTCCGGTGCAGATGAGCTTGGCGATCATCGAATCGTAGTAGGGAGGCACGCTGTAGCCGGAATAGACGTGGGTATCGACTCGGACGCCGCGCCCGCCTGACGTGTACCAGAGATTAATTTTGCCTGGGCTGGGCGCGAAGTTGCGCGCAGGATCTTCGGCATTGATGCGACACTCAATGGCGTGACCGCGGGGTTTGGCTTTGAGGACGTGTTCCGAGAGTGGCAGGCCGGCGGCGATGCGGATTTGCTCTTTGATGAGGTCGCACCCATAAACTTCTTCAGTGATGGGATGCTCCACCTGGATGCGGGTGTTCATCTCCATGAAGTAGAAGTTTTCTCCCGTGTTATCGACGAGGAATTCGATGGTGCCGCAGTTTTCGTAGCCGATCTCTTTGCAGATTTTGACCGTGGCGTCTCCCATGCGCTTGCGCAGTTCGGGGGACATTTTGGGAGAGGGACACTCTTCGATGATCTTCTGGTTGCGGCGCTGCATGGAGCAGTCACGCTCGCCGAGATGCACGACATTGCCGTGGGAGTCTGCCACGACTTGGAATTCGATGTGGTGTGGCTTTTCGACGAGCTTTTCCATGTACATGGAGCCGTCGCCAAAGCACTTCATGGCTTCCAAAGAGGCAGCCTGAAAGCTGGAGATGAGTGTGGCTTCGTTGAGAACCGGACGCATGCCACGGCCACCACCACCGGCGGAGGCTTTGATCATGACGGGGTAGCCAATCTTCCGCGCCCAGGCGAGTGCTTCTTCTTCGGTTTGGATGATGCCGTCAGAGCCTGGCGTGATGGGGACTCCGCATTTTTTGGCTGTTTCGCGGGCCACGTTTTTGTCGCCCATCATGGAGATGACCTTGGCACTGGGTCCGATGAACTTGATTTTGCACTTCTCGCAGATTTCAGCGAACTCCTCTTTCTCGGAGAGGAAGCCGTAGCCGGGATGAATGGCATCCACGTTTGCGATCTCCGCCGCGCTGATGATGCGGCTCATTTTGAGATAGCTTTCCGTGCTGGGCCCTGGGCCGATGCAGATGGCCTCATCAGCGAGGTGGACGTGCATCGAGTCAACATCCGCTTCGGAATAAACGGCGACTGTTTTAACATCGAGTTCTTTGCAGGCACGGATGATCCGCAGGGCGATTTCGCCACGATTGGCGATGAGGACTTTTTTAAACATCGGGAAGGCGTGTGCTGGGTGCGGGCGGCGTAGGTACTGGAGAGTGATGCGGCGGGAGGGGGAGGGGGAGGCGGCGTTTTTTTTCAGCGGCGCGCTCGATGTGCAGGATCCCTTATGCTTTCAATTCAAACAGCGGCTGGCCGTACTGCACGGGCTTGCCGTCTTCCACGAGGATGCGGGCGATGGTGCCACGCGTCTCAGCTTTGATTTCATTCATCACCTTCATGGCTTCGATGATGCAGACGTTGCTGTTTTCATCGACGATGTCTCCGACGTTGACGAAGGGCTTCTCTCCTGGGGCGGAGGAGCGATAGAAGGTGCCGACCATGGGGGAATTGATCGTGGGGCCGACAGGTTCATTGGAGGGCGTGGAAGACGCGGCTGGGGCAGACGGGGCTGCTGCTGCGGCGGCAGGGGCTGCGGCTGGAGCGGAGGCTACTGCCACGGGGGCGGCAGCAGCAGCGACGGGCATGTTTTTCAACAGGTCTTTGATAGTGTTGAGGTCGGAACCGCGTCGGAGTTCGAGCTTGGCTCCTTTTTGCTCGCTGTGAAAATACGTGAGGTCGTTGGCGGCCATGAGTTCAACGATCTCGCGAATCTGCTTCAGATCGTAGGTGCAGGCGGAGGCTGAGGGGGCGGGAGCTGCCGACTTGGTATGGGTGCGTTTAGCCATGTTGGGGAGAGAGTGTGTCAGAACTGACAGTGGATACTACAAACTCCCTTGGCGGTGGCAACCATAAAGGCAGGCAGGGAGTGCAGGACGTTGATGGATCAAGGAACGCGCGGGAATTTGGAGTAATCCGGTTTGCGCTTTTGCACATAGGCGTTTCTGCCTTCCTGGGCTTCATGGCTCATATAATAGAGCAGGGTGGCGTTGCCGGCGAAGTCGAGCAGTCCCATCTGGCCGTCGCAATCCGCATTGAGTGCGGATTTGAGGCAGCGCAGAGCCAGCGGGGAGTGCTGAAGCATCTCGCGACACCATTGCAGGGTTTCTTCCTCCAGTTTTTCGAGCGGGACGACGGTGTTCACCAAACCCATTTCCAGTGCCTGCTTGGCGTCGTATTGGCGGCAGAGGTACCAGATTTCGCGGGCTTTCTTTTGGCCGATGATGCGTGCGAGGTAGCTGGAGCCGAGTCCGCCGTCAAAGCTGCCGACCTTGGGGCCGGTCTGACCGAAGCGGGCGTTCTCTGCGGCGATGGTCAGGTCGCACACGACGTGGAGCACATGACCGCCGCCGATGGCGTAGCCTGCCACCATAGCCACCACGGGTTTCGGGATGGTGCGAATCTTCCGCTGTACATCGAGGATGTTTAACCGCGGCACGCCATCGTCGCCGACATAACCTGCGTCTCCGCGCACTTTCTGATCGCCGCCAGAGCAGAAGGCATGAGGGCCTTCACCGCAGAGGATGATGACGCCCACATCGCGGTCTTCATGGACGATTTCAAAGGCTTCCAGCATCTCTTTTACCGTCAGCGGGCGGAACGCGTTGCGCACCTTGGGGCGGTTGATGGTGATCTTGGCGATGCCGTCGCTGGTTTTTTCCAGCTTGATGTCAGTGAAGGTCTTGATGGGAGTCCACATGGGAAGGGGGAGGTGATGGATGCTCGCGCGGTGTGTTTAGATAAAGCTGGTGTAGCTGCGCAGGGCCGCGATGCGCGCTGCGATGTCCGTTTTGCTGACCGTTTGCAGTTTGTGAGTGCTGAATGCTTCACAGGTGTAGCTGGCAGTGACGCTGCCGTGGACGACGGCGGTTTTGAGATCGTCGAAGGTGGGATTGGTTTTACCATTGGCTGCCAGCCAGCCGGAGAGGCCACCGAGGAAACTATCGCCCGCGCCGGTGGGATCAAAGACGCTCTGGAGTGGATAGGCCGAGCAGGCAAAGAAATCATCCTCCTTCTCGCCAAAGAGGAAGCTGCCGTGCTCGCCGCGCTTCACGATGACAAAGCGTGGCCCTTTGGCCTGCAATCGGCGGCCTGCTTCCACGAGGTTGGTTGTGGCCGCAAATTCTTTGGCCTCTCCGTCGTTGATGACGAGGAGATGGATGCGCTTGAGCACTTCATGCAGGCGCTCGTTGGCGATGCTGATCCAGAGATCCATCGTGTCAGCGGCGATGAAGTCGGCTTGCACCTGGTCAAGCATCTGCATCTGATTGTCCGGGCTCATGTTGGCGGCGACGGCCACCTTGGCTTGGCGCGCAGCAGAGGGGAGTTGCGGCTGCCACTGCTCCAGCACGTTGATGCCCACCTTGTGAGTGGTGCGATTGTTCATGTCCTCGTGGTATTCGCCCGTCCAGGTGAAGGATTCACCCGCGCTGCGCTCTAGACCGTCGAGCGTGATGCCACGTGTGCTGAGCATGTCGAGATGCGCTTTGGGGAAGTCATGTCCGATGACACCGACGAGATGTACGGGCTGGCAAAAAATGCTCGCAGCCAGTGCCGCGTAACTCGCAGAGCCGCCGAGGAGGTTTTCCTGAGCATCTTGGGGCGTTTTGACATTATCGAGGGCGACGGTTCCGGCGATGACGACTGACATGGGGGATGGTTAGTTAGAGTGAAGCAGTTAATTCTTGCCTCGTTGGCGGCAAACCTTCACGGTACGCTGACATTGAGGGGGCGGAGTATCGGTTCCGCCTCCGACGTGTCAAATGCAGCCTCGGTTTCGACTCATGCGCCTCAGCCTCATTTTTCTCATGCTCTTATTGCTGCCAGTGGCGACGGCGGTGCATGCGTGGCTGTTTTGCCGGGATAATCTGCCAGCACTCACGCAGGAGGCCGTGAGGCGTTTGCAGGATGCTGGCGTCCGCGACCCAGTGGTGGATGTGCGCTTTTTTGATGTCGCCGTGACTGGGGAGGCACCCGATCCCGCAGCGCGCGAGAAGGCCCTGGCGGCGATCCGTGCTCTGGCACCTCTGCGTCTGCGCCCAGAGGCGGCGCGCATCAGTGTGGCTGCTCATCTCAAGGTGAAGCAAAGCGGAAAGGTGCTCTACCTGCATGGATGGCTGCCGGAGGATGGAGAGAAGGCGAATATCATCAAACTCCTCGGCGATTTGCGACCTGATCTGGAGATCAACGCAGATGACTTGCGCACGGCGCGGGAGGTGCGCTGGGCGGATGGAGTCAAACTGCCGCTCACTGCCAACAGCGCCATGCTGAAGCCAGTGATCGCGTTGCTGCGAGTGCCTGCGGAGCTGACGGTGGTGGCAAAGGGGGACTCCATCGTGCTCACGGGGTTACTGCCGGATGCCACTTTAAAGGAAGAACTGGTTTCAGCCCTCTCTGAAGCGGCCGGAGCGCGCGAAGTCAATCCCACAGCTTTGAAGGCCAGTCCGCATGTCCTGCCTGCAGAGTTTGCCAAGAAAGAATCGCTGGCCGCATTCGTGCGTGATTTTTTTGCGGCTCCTTCGCCGCGTTCTTTTCGCATTGGCAGCGATGGGATTCCGCACCTCGAAGGTGCTGCCACGCGCCGGATGGAGAGTCGTTGGCTGGCGCTGCTGCGCCCTGTTACGGGTGGTGTGAAGGTGGATGCCCGCTTGAGTCTTGCCCCTTCGATTTACCATTTCCCTGGCTATGTGGTTGAGTCGAAACTGCCAGCGGCAGTGCTGAATGATCTGCGCTTGATGTTGAAAGGGGGATGGCTCGTTTTTGAAGCAGGCTCTACCCGACTGACGGATGAAATGCAGGCGCAGCTCGCGTCACTGGTGCCGACGCTGTTGTCGGCTGGGCCTGCGCTAGAATTGATCGTGGGCGCGCATCCAGATCCTGCGGGAACGGAAAATATCGAGCAAGAGATCGGCAGAGCACGTGCTGCGGCGGTGCAGTCATTTCTCATCGACCAAGGCGCACCTGGGAAAATCAGCGCGGTGGTGTTCGATCCTGTGCCCGCCGACGCGCCCACTGCACCTGCGTTTTCTCACAGTGTTGAGTTACTCATCCAATAAAAATTCATGAAACTCGACTTTGAATCCCTCTCGGCAGAGCCGCTTTTCTACATGCTGATGCACAGCGGTGTCTTTGTGTTCGTGTTGGGCTGCGTGTTTTTCACCATCGGGTTGCTCTTTGGCCGTGCTACATGGGGGCGCTACAAACGGCAGGCTCGCCTTCTCGATGGAGAGGTGGTTTTGCTGAAAGGGGAAATTGCGGATTTGAAACGCAAGCTGGCCGATCACTTGGTCAAAGGAGAGTCGGTGGCGATCGCGACGGAAACGATTCACATGCCGCCGAAGGAAAGTGCGCAACCAGCTCCCGCGCCGCTTGCCTCAGAGCAGTCTCCTGCGCCTGCTGCGAAGACGACCACGGAACCACAGGGAGAAATATCTTCGCAAAGCAAGACTCCGCATGCGCGCGCACACACGATCAAGCCGAAGAAAGGTGGCGAGCGTGCTGTCGTGCCTGTGACGAAATCAGACGAGAAGGCAGCGCCTCCTGTCGAGGCAACGGTGGCTCAATCTGAAACACCCACCACCCCAGAGCCAACTCCCCATGCTTCCCCCTTGGCCGAGATTATTGCGGCCACGCCACCAGGAAAACAGAAGCCGAAAAAGAAAGAGAGTGCAGCGGCGGCATCCTCTGCGGAGAAGTCGTCAGCGGACAATCACGTCAGTGCCGTGCAGGCCGTATTGGATGCAAAGCTGGGAATGGTCTATCCAACCAAGCCGGAGGAGGTGGATGATCTGACGGCGCTCAAAGGGATCGGCAAAGGGCTGGAGCAACGGCTGCACGAGCTCGGAGTCTATACCTACGCGCAGATTGCTCTGTGGACGGAAGATCAAGTCGCGGAGTATTCTTCACGGCTCGCCTTCAAAGATCGCATCCAGCGTGAGCACTGGGTGGCGCAAGCTCAGGGTCTGCTCGGGAAGAAGTCGGCCAAGAAGGTGCCGTGAAATTTACGCAGTGCCCGGATCACGCAGCGGCTGGGAAAGTCGATAGAGTCGCAGTTGCTCTGCTAACTGTGCGGCGAGTGCGGAGTTGCCACTTTGCCGCTTGGCGAGATCGAGTGCTTTTTCTGCAACAGAGATTGCTTCAGGGAAATGCTTTGTTTCTGCGTAAGCGGCGGCAAGAGCCTGAAGGATGACGGGTTGACCGCCGCCGGAGTTTTGCACAGCTTGGCGGGCAAGAGCGAGCGCCTTATCGCCATCGCGTGTGGCATCGTCGGGACAGGTGGCAAGGAGCCAGGCGCACTGCGTCAGGAGCGTGATATTTCCTGGTTGAAGGGTAAGCGCGATTTCGAATTCCGCGCGTGCCTCCCGATAGCGATGCAGGATGCGAAAGGCACTGCCGAGGCTGATGTGAGCGGATGCCGAGTGTGGATCGACGGCGGTGGCTTTTTGAAAGTACACGATGGCGTCATGCTCGCGATGCAGGGTCATGAGTGTGTTGCCCAAATTGTTGAGCGTATCGACATGATCCGGCGTGAGTTTGAGTGCTTTTTCATAGCAGGCGACAGCTTCTTGAGCATCCCCAGCGTAAAAGCGCGCGCTGCCGAGTGCCGACCATATGTCTGCGCGTTTAGCACTGAGTTGAAGCGCGTTGCGCAAGCGCGTGGTGGCCTCTTCGAAGCGCCCGAGTTTGAGCAAAACACAGGCCAGCGTGTAGCAGGTGTCTGGCGAATCTGGCCGCAGAGCGAGAGATTTCTCGTAGTGCGAGAGAGCTTCTTTGGGATAGCCGGTAGCGACGAGAATATTCGCGTAGTTGAGTTGGGTCTCGTAGTGGTCAGGTTTGAGTTCGACGACCTTTTGATAGCAGGCTGCAGCTTCAGCCAGATGTCCCTGAGCTTGGAGCAGCACGCCGAGGTTGTGATGTGACATCCAACTGCGCGGATTTTTCTTCAACGTCGTGCGCCAGAGCGTCTCCATATCCCGATATTGATGCGCTTCATGCCAGGTGATCGCTGCGAGCAGTGGGAGAATGATCAGTGCCGTCAGATGAGGGAGTCGAGGGCGATGGAGTTTTTCGGCGAGTGCAGAAAGCAGACCCGTGACGAGCGCGATGATGCCGAGGCTGGAGAGATAGACCCAATGGTCTGCGACGAAGGAGAATCGCATGCCGTAGGCATTCATGAAGCCAAGCATGGGGAAAAGAGTGCCGACAAAGTAGAATAACGCCGCTGCAGGACCACGCCCCCAGCGACCGCGCAAGAGCCATGCGCCCAGGAAGATCACGCCGGTCGCTGTGAAGGGAAGCCAGTGCAGGAGGTTTCCGGAATCGGGTTGCCAGCGCGGATAGATAAAGCAGAGACCGTCTGGCCAGAACAGCTTTGTAAAATAGAAGCACAAAGCTTTGCCAGCGATGATGCAGCGCTGCGCCAGCGAGAAATCCCACTCGGGGCCGATCGCGCCGAGGTAGTGTTTTTCGAGGATGGCGACACCCAAGCCAAGCGCGATGGCAGGCAGAAAGAATGGCAAGATGGGGCGGATGTCCTCTCTCCAGCGCAGTCGTCCCGTTTGCCACCAAGTCAGCAAGAGCAGTACGGGAGGAAGAACCACGGCAGTGATTTTGGCCAGCATCGCCGCGATGAAGAAGACCAAGGCTGCCCACCAGGAACGCTGGCTACCTTTCGGCGTGTCGGGTTGCCAAAAGCCAGTGAAGCGACCGTAGTGCAGTGCTGCTGCGAGGAAGAGTGCCATTGAGAGCACGTTTTTGCGTTCGGTGATCCAAGCCACGGATTCCACCATCACGGGATGCAGGGCAAAGATGGCAGCCGCGAGCCAGGCATTGCGGAAGTGAAGACGCAGGAGCAATCGCCAGAAGAGCCACGCGGAAAGCAGATGCAGGAGGAGATTTTCCACATGGTAGGGCAGTGTCCACGCGCCCCAGAGTTGGTGATCGAGCCAGAAGGTGCTGCTGCTGAGCGGGTAGTATTGTTGGAGCGCCGTGGGCTGTGTCCACATGCGCAGAAGCCCGCCAACATCTTGCATCAAGGGCGCGATGTTTGTCGTCCACGAGTCATCGTCCCATACGAAGCCGCCATTGAGCGCAGGGAGGTAGGCGATGAAGGCGGTGACGAGAATCAGGAGGCTCAGCGCGAGGGGCGTTCTACGTAAAGGCGGAGATTTGATGCTGGTGGGCGAAGAGGACTTCATGCAGGGCTGACGCAATGAGGACGCCACATCATCTGCGGCACTCGTGAGAGAGCACACTGGAGAAGAGGCTGGCCGCGCGCAACCGCGTTCGCGTTCACTTCTTTTTCAAGATGACATCGCCGAGACTGAACATCGGGCCGTAGATGGCGTAGATGAGGAAGCCGACCATGATGCCGAGGATGAGCATGGTGAGTGGCTCGATCATCTTATCGAGTGTGGCGGCGAGGTTATCGAGCTCCTCTTCGTAGTCGTCAGCGATTTCGGCGAGCATTTCCGTGCCGGAGCCTGTTTCGGAGGCGAGCTCGATCATGCCGCAGAGATTGCGCGCATCTGGGCCGAGCCAGTGTGCCTCCATGAGGAAGGCTTCATGCAAAGTGCGCCCGACAGCGATGTGCTCACGCAAGCGAATGAACAGTTCCTTGTAGTGGTAATGCCAGCAGGATTGCGCAGTGATGTCCAGTGCAGCGGAGAGGCGCACATTGGACTCTGTGAGCATGGAGAGTGTGCGAAAGCCGGTGGCTGCGGCGGATTTGCGCACGATGACGCCGATGGCTGGAAGCTTCAGGAAAAAATCTTGCACCGCGCGGATGGAGGAGATTTTTCCCCAATTGGAGAAAAAGAAGTACAGCCCGACGAAGGGTGCTGCTGCCATGTAGGGCTGATGGAGGAAAAGATTGGAAAGCCAGATGAGGATCTTCGTGCCGAGAGGAAGATCTGTTTTGAAAGAGGAGAACAGGTTGGCCATGGCGGGCACGAGGGTAAAGCTCATGACGATGACCACGCCGACACCCAAAACGATAACGACGGCGGGATAGATGAGGCCGCCTTTGAGTTTCTTGAGAATCTTGGATGATTTTTTTTGAGAGACAGCGATGCGCTTGCAGACTTTGGCCAACTGACCGGCCTCCTCACCCGCGATGATGAGGGAGAGCATGTCATCGGGAAAGAGTTTGGGGTATTTGGTCAGCGCATCGCTGAATTTTTCACCAGTGGAGATTGCGTGAATGACTTCGGCGATCATGCCTTTGTAGGTGGCAGACTTGACGCGGTTGGTTTGCAACATCAGCGACTTGGTGAGCGAGATGTTGCGCTCCAAGCAGCGTCCGAGTCCGGAGAAAAACGCCGCGCTGTCATCCACGTTGGGCTTCGGGCTGGTGAGCCGGTGGAGCTTTTCGTCGAGACCCGTGATGGTCTGGATGCTGGTCGATTCGTTCTGCGCCACGCCAGCTCCGACGAGGGCTTTCTCGTCGGTATCGGTATCCACGAGAGCTTCAGCGGTCTTGCCGGAGTGGACGTTGGTGATTTTGACTTTTTTGAGCATGGCGATGAGTGGCTGCGCGGCGTGCATGCCCGATTAGGGCGATGGCGTGCGGATTTCAGTGATGAGATGTGGGCGGTAGGCAGTGAGGGAGAAAGAGGCTCCCGCACTTTCCACAGACGGGTCTTGTGAGGCATTGACGACTGCGGTGCAGAGTGCGGCTTCCATGACGACGCCGTTTACGGTGATGAGGCCGGTTTCGACGAGGGTGGGCGTGCCGAATACGGCTTGTTGGAGTGCCGGGTTCTGCTGCTGGGATGGGATGAGTGCGTTGACTTGCACTGGGGAAAGGCCGAGCTGCCAGAGCTGCGCCATGTTTTCCTGATAATTGCGCGTCACTGCGACGCGCCGGGCGAGTTCTTCCTGTAACATGAGGGTTGCGGAGAGAGAAACCATGGCGGTGGCACTCACGGAAATGATGGCTGCGGCAGCAAGCACTTCGATCAGGGTGTAGGCGGCGCGATGCACACGCCGGATGTGGGTGTGCGGGATCATGGAGGTGAAGCGGGAAGGAAGTAGGACTCCAGCCAGGCGTCTCGTGGGAGGAAAGTGGCAAATGCAGGACCTACAGGAGCGGATGCGGGAACTGCGGGGTCGTCATCGCGCGTGAAAGTGAGGCGCCCTGGATTGGTGCCACCCGCAGCGCGGCGTTTGATCGTCCAGTTGGTCATGACACCACCGAGCCAGCGTACACTCTGAGTGAGTGCGGGGGGCATGTTGAACATGATGCTTTGGTACTCATTCACCAGTACGCAGCGCCAGCGGAATTCGGTGCCGTTGATGGGGTTGTTGACCCAGGAGAACTCTACGGGTCGTCCGTTGTCGTCTTTGAAAGCGAGTACGTGGCGGCGGTTGTTTTCACGCTCAAAGCGGATGTCGCGCACCCAGCGGCCTCTGGCACCATTGGGCATGATGGTGATGATGACAGGCTTCATCGCTGCCGCGTTCGCAAAAGCAGTGGCGTTGCTCTGACCAACGAAGATGATTTGATCCACGACGCCGTAGATGCGCATGTTTTTGAGATGCTGGCTGTCGAGCTTGATGAAGAGCACACGGAGTTTGTCGTCGTAGCCAGATGGCCAGCCCGGTGGTTTATAGGTCGGGACTTTCTGCTCGGAGATCCAGTAGGCTTCCGTGGCGGAGTTGAACACGCCTGCTACGTCGATCGTCACCGTTGGGGTGCGCCCGGCGGCGGCTTCGCGATCTTGGAAATGCCAGAGTGAGTTGTCTGGATTTAGATCATTGCGAACGACATCGAGATAGCCGAGGTAACGGCGATCCACTCCGCCAGAAGCATCAGTGGGTCCCGTGGTGCTCGGCACGCTTGGGGCATTGGAGGGGAGGAGGTCATCTCCATCAAGATCGGTGCCGTAAACAGGAAAGGGGATGCTTGGCGGCTCTGCGGCAGTTTGCGATTGTAGGTAGAGAGATTTGGTGCGGAAGGGGAGTTGCAGCGGACTCGGTGTACTGCTGACAAAGAATGAAGGGGGGTGGCGCACCACGGTGCGACCGAGCACAGTCCAGTTTGCATGATGGCCTGCGCTGCCAGAGGAGGTATCGCGGTAAACATCCAACTCAGCGGCTGCGGCATCTGGCTTGCGGTAGATGCAGAAGACATCGCCATTGAGCACGGGCGGCATGGTTTTGATGAACTGCCAGTTTGTGAAGTCGTCGATGTTGCCGGCGATGAGGGGCGCTGGGCGCCCAAGTGTCTCGACGCTGATGTAGGTGGCCCCCGGGCGCAGGCCGGTGTGATTGAAAGGGAAGACGGTGCTCATGCCTCCCGCCGTGCTGGTGGAGGTGTAGATGTTGAGGCCAGTCCAACCGTTGAGGGAATTGAAGGAACCGGTGTCACTGCCGAGTGTTGTGTCTTGATTGGCTGGCAGCGAGTCTCCTGGTGTGAAGGCGCGGTCGGTGACGCAGGCCCATGCGAGCAAGCGTGAGTTCTGCACGCCGAGGCGGCGTTTGGCCACGTCTTCAAGATAGCTGACCTGCGTGGCGCGGGTGCTCATGAGTGTGACCCATGACGAGATGAAAATCCCTCCAACAACCATGAGCATGAGCGCGGCGGCCATGAGGGCGCCGAGATCTGTGCGGAAATGACTGCGAGTAATGCGCATGACGGATCAGAGTGCGGGAAACATCGGCACGGTGAACATGAACGAGGTGCGTCCAGCCATGTGATTGTAGGCTTGGCGTGGATCATTCGAAGCGAGCGAAGATGGCGTGACACCCAGATGGCGCATGGTGGGGTCCGGCCACCAGATGAAGTAAAAGGGACGCTCTGAGGCGCGCTTGAAGCGGCCGATCGTGGCAGGTGTCTCGCGAAGTGCTAGGCGTGCAGCACGCTCGAACGTGATGAAGATCGGCGCGAAGCTGTCTGCAGCCCAGCTCGTGACTGCGGCAGGGAGCTGCACAGACGGCGGATAAAACACATCATAACCACCCGTGTAGGCGAGTGTGGAAGGTGTGCTGGTGCTGGCGGCATCAGCGTAGCGCCTCACCGAGGCGTAGATGCCTGCGGGTTCGGTAGAGCCGGTGAAACGAATGACATCCATATCGTAGATGGCTGCCACCTTGAGATAACCGGGATATTTGCTGTAGCCGAGCACGAAGATGCTGGCGTTCTTTGGGACAGCGGTGCCGTCGTTGAGAGGATTGCGGTAATCGCGGTAGAGCGATGAGGGCGCGCCTGCATTGGCGACGATATGTGCGCGGAATTTTTGCGGCGTGTCGAGTTCGTCGTGCAGTTGCGGATTGAAAGCGATCACGGAAGGACGCCAGGTGTTGATGTCGTCTCGAGGCAGGCAGAAGACGGCAGTGGCACTGAGGGTGTCGGTGAGAAATTGCTCCCGCAGTTCTTCTGCCAAAGAGAGGGCACCGTAGTGTGGAGCCATGCCTACATTCATGGCGTTGGCATTTTGGCCATAAAAATTCATCAGTCGTGCCTGGCCGAGCGGCACCATGACCACGGAGGAGACACTTGGCTGGCTGCGTACCAGCGTGCCGTAGGAGATCACTGCGCCACTGATGACAACTGCGGAGAGTGCGACGACGAGCAGGAGTTCGAGGGAGGTGAATCCATCCTGCCGATGGAGGCTCGGCTTCATTTGGGCACGGGTGCGGGAGTGCCGAAGAGCATGCGCTCCACGGAATCGATGACAGGAGATGATGGTGGTGGAGCCGGAGTGGAGGGTTTATCCACCGCTTTGGCGGGAGGCACAATCTGTGCGGTTGCAGGAGGGCGTGTGGCACTGGGTGGCGGCGTGGGAGTCGTGAGCGACATGGGACCATCTTCCTGCACAAAGAGCGCACGTGGTGGGGTGTCGGTTGTGGCGTCCAACTCTTTGCCTAGGGGCGGTGTGGAATGCTCAGGTGTATGAAGCGTGAGGTCCATGGTGGCATTGGTCGCCCGTGGATCCGCATCGTTCTTGCCTCCCTGGCCGAGCAATTGGTAGCGCACTTTGGGTGCGATGTTGATCGGGATGATCATGAGCTTAGGCGGCAGCCCGGTGGCCCGTTTTTCCTGCCAGGCGAGTTCAATGTACTCTTCCGTGATGTTTTTGACGTGGAGCTCCACCAACTGTTCTGCCAGCACTTTGGGTACGACACCTCCAGTCTCCAAGATGAGGTCGCCGAGGAGCACGCGCATTTTTCCATCAGCCATCCGCTTGGTGCCGACGACTGGGAGCTTGAGGAGTTTATCCCGCACGCGATTTTCCTCCGTGTCTCCTGGAGCGAGGCGGTTCTTCGCCTCAGATTCGGATTCAAACGGGTTGTGCTCTTCAGGCTTGACGTTTTCTGGGGTCTTCTCTTCGGGGCGGACGAACTGATATTGCACACGCGCTTCAGGTTCTTCCTCCGCAGCGGGCGTTTGAGCGCAGATCATCGCAGGCCGCAGCAATGCGACTGCGATGACTAGCAAAAGAAAGCCGGATGTAGAGTTCATGCTTTAAGGTTTTTTGGCTGCCGTTTTGCTTTTGTCCTTCGCGCCAGATTTTGCTTCGACGGCGGAGAGATCGAAGATGGGAGTCTCAAAAGAGACATCCATCTTCAACTGCCGCCCAGTGCTGCCACCCGTGATCTGGACCACTTTCATGCGGGAGGCCGGCAGGCGGCGTTCGATGTCGCCGAGCCAGTTGAGCACTTTGGCATATTCTTCTTCGATGGTGAGTGTTGTCAGCACCGACTTGGGGATGACTTTGTTGCCCGTGTTTGTTTTTGGCTCTGTTTTGCGTGAGCGCACGAGGCTGATGCCACGCTCACGCAGGCTCATTTCGATGATCTGATCTGCCTCTTGTTGTGTCTGCACATGATCAATGGAGGGAAGCCAGGAGCGCAGGAAGCGGCGCAATTCTTCCGTGTCTGTCTTGAATGTGCCCGTCTCGATTTCTGCCATGGTGCGCTCATCCTCAGCAGTGCGTGCAGCGCTCTCAGCGTCTTCAGCCTGTGTGCGCGTCATGGCTACCTTGTTATGAACGATCTGCGCGACGTAGGTCATCGAGCCAATGATCATGAGCAGTACGATGCATGCGATTTGCTTGGGATTCATGACGAAGAGGGGTTATTCAGCTTGGCGGACGAGGGTCGAGTGGTATTCGACGACATCTCCGTTCTTCGTTTGTTGAGGCGAATAGGAACGGTAGTACAACTGGCCGAGTGCAGACTCGATCGCGGCGAGCTCGGAAGTTACCTTGGAGCCGTTGAGGTGAATGGTGAGCGCCAGATTGGATGGCACTTGCTCACTGCGTTCGATGGCGACCTGGGTGATGCGCGTTTCTGTCTGTACGGCGCGGGCGATGCGCACAGCGATTGGCTGGATGTTGCGGGCGCCTTCCATCCACTGGGCGACTTTTTCTGCTTTGACGGCTTCGGCTTCCAGTTCGCTTTTTTCTGCTTTGAAGGCATCTCGCTGGGCCTCGCTCAGCTTGGTGCGTTCTTCAGCGTCTGTTTTTTGCTTCAGCGCATGTTTGTAGCCGAAGTAATCCATGGTCATCACATAGGCGCTGCCGATCAGTGCCACGTAAAAGATCACGGGAATGGCGCGGAAGGATGAGGGCAGCCGGCGTGAGGTATCCACACGCGGCGTTTTGAAGTCGTGACAGAGATACTCGTTCATAGATGAGTTGCTTTAGGATTCGCCAATGACCTTCCAGAGCAGGTCGTCTTGTGTGAGGTCGGTGGCTCCAACTTTTTCAAGATGCAGCATGAGCTCGGTGCGGAATTTGTTGTCATGCCCATCGCCCACAAAATAAACTGGGCTGCTCTGAGGCACCTTGGCCAGTAGGGGGCTGATGATTTGCAGTGCGGTCTCGACTCCCTCTGGGCCCAAGCCACTGCGACAGCGGATGTCGCGCCACTGACCTTCCTGCTGGACGAGTACGGCCAGTGAGCCTTCGCAGGCTGCGATCAGCACGAAGTCCGCAGGTGTGCCGCCGTCACTCGCGCGGAAGATGCTGAGGATGGCATGCTCCAACATGGCAAAGAGGCCGCAGCACACGCGTCCTGGTTTCAGGCTGGCCGTCTTGAGTGTGTCTTCAGTGACCTTCACCATGGATTCCTCCACAGCGAGCAGCAGACTGGCGGTCGTTTCCGGGTGATGGCAGATGGCGTAACGCTTGCCACGGTCGTACTTGGGACCAAGGATCGCACGTGGATTGGTGCGCAGCAGACTCACGCAGTTGTCACCGCGCATGAGGTTGTTTTCGAGGCTGATGATGAAGCGGTGATTGATCGAGACGGAACACCAGCCGCCTTCGGCCATGCTGCGCCATTCTTCCGCGCGCTGTGGCACGGAGTCGGCGAATTCGCCTTCCTGAGTGCCACCATCTTCAAAGCGTCCACGCTTGCTGATCGAGCGCCAGCTCACGCCACCGCGGCTGACGTTGATAAGGAGGGACTTGCGACCTTCAAAACGGCGGTTCCAAGGGACGGCGGAGTCGTCAGGATCAGCTTTAAAGGCGGCAAAGCTCAGTACGGATTTGATTTCATCCAACAGCATAAACGGAGGTCAGTTGTTCTTTGGAAAGGAAGTCGTACACCTCATGTTCGGTGTAGCCGGTCTTGCGTGCGGTGGCTGGCTTCCAGCCATCTGCCATGCGCATGTTGAGGCAGCGCTCAAAGCTCATCATGCCGCGGGTGAAGCCAGCTTCGAGTTCTTGATCGAGGTTTTTGAATTCACCACGGCGGATCATGCCGCATACAGAATCGTAGGGTAGGAGGAGTTCGTGAATGGGGAAACGTTTGCCGCGATTTTCATCGAAGAGCAGACGCTGGCAGAGGATGCCGCGGATGGAGTCGGCAAAGGAGAGCATGGCGTTCTCCATGCGGTCGCTCGGGATGAGTTTGAGATAACGTTGGACGGTTTGTGCTGCGGAGGAGGTGTGCAGGGTGGCGACGACGACGTGCCCGGTCTCTGCCGCTTGGAGGGCGATCTCAGCCGTCTCGCCATCGCGAATTTCTCCGACGAGAATCACATCAGGTGCCTGGCGCAATGCCGCGCGGAGAGATTTATTAAAGTCGAGTTCATCCGTGCCAATTTCTCGCTGAGAGACGAGAGAAGGGATGCCAGCGGGATAGACGAACTCGATGGGATCTTCGAAAGTGAGCACATGTTCTTGGCGGCGTTTCGCCCGTTCCAAGATCATCGAGGCAATGGTGGTAGATTTACCAGAGCCAGTGGCACCACAGACGAGGAAGAGGCCGTTTTTCGCTTCGAGGAAGGCTTTGATGGCGGAGGGAGGGACCATCAATTTGCTGATGTCTGGAATGCTTTCGGGCAGTAGGCGCAGCACCCAGCGCGGGCGGCCACGCGTGACCATGCGGTTTACACGGTAGCGCCTAGACCCAAGCTGGAGGGCGTAGTCCACACATCCGGGAGTGAACTCCAATGGGCGCTCGGGCTGGTAGATGAATGAATCGTAGAAGAGCTTGCCATTGCGCTTGTAGGTGAGCGCCTCCCACGGCGTGATGTAAAAGTCGCTGACCCCGGAATCCTTCGAGAGGTGAAGCATCCGGTAGCCGAGCTGACTGCGTTCGTGAATGTCCTCCATAATCTGCGAATGTTAGTGGTTGCTGGTGAAGCGAGCGCGCAGCACGGCGCTGGCAGTGGCTCCTTCAAAGACGAGAAATTTGTTGCCCTGTACGACGCCAGCTCCGGGATCGAGCGTGGTCCATGAAAGTTCTAAGCGGTAGCTCACGCCGTCGATGGTGACGCGCACATCCGTCGTGGGATTGTCGAGTTCGACGATGTCAGCACTGGCAAGGCGATCACTGGTATTCTCGGTGCTGATGAGTCCGAGTTCGATGTGAGTGGTGACGTTGAGTGCAGGCTGGGTCAGAGAGAGGTTTACGGATAGAGTGACTCCAGACGCCTCACTGTCGTAAAATGTGGTGCCATTGAGCAGGAGGAGCTGACCGAAATTAAACCAAGTGTTTGGAGTGATGGTGTCAAAGTGCTCGGGAGTGAAGGTGAGTACGTTTTCGACTCCAGCATCAAGGTACTCTCCGTTGCCGAGATCCAGCTTCGTGTTGCCATGTTTGAAGGTGGAGCTGTCTGTGCCGTTTTGAATATTGGTCACCAAGTTGGTGCCACCGATGGCATTACCCCAGTTTGCCTCGCCCGTGCCGCTGAAACCACTGGTGAGGCGGTAGTATGTTTGGGAGTTGATGGCACTTGATGTGTATTCCGCCGGGCGTGTCGTTTCATTGCGCGCCTGAAGATTCATGGCGGGTGTGAGAGGGATAGCGCTGCCTGCATAGGCAGACCAAGCTCCCGAATTGATGCGGTACATCAGACGTGATGCCTCCGGGTTGGCTCCGTTGGCACTGAGTACAACGGAGGTAGGGAAGTCGCCAAAGGCAAAGGTCCCTCCGTGTGGGGAGATCGTTGGAGGAGGCAACAGAGAGAGTGTGGGTTGAGGGGTGGTACCACCGCCGCCAGTCCCACCACCATCACCAGATGAGGGATCTCCAGAAGGAGGATCTGAAGATGTGGGGGCTGCCTCTTCGGGATTAAATCCGCTGGCAGGAGGAATGCCAACCGCGGCTTGAGGGGTGAGATAGGTTGCATTCGGATCGGAGTGCGAGGCTCCCCACACCCAGCCCTGAGAGGCTGCATTAAAAGCTACGGCAGACTTTGCCCTGCGCTCGCTGCCAAAATCTGCATTGGCAAGAGAGGCGTCGAGGTAGAATTCCTGTACTGCTTTGCCAGTCGTTGTGCGGAGCTCGAAGCGCTGGTCGCGGCGGTTCCAAAAGGCTCGCGGGTTGCCATCCTCATCTGGAGCGGTGGTGACTTTGGCACGCAGTCGAGGATCGATCAGGCTGCCAGAGACTGCACCGACGTGGCGTTGCCATTCTGTCTGAGGCCGGATGCGTTTCATTTTGTCGATCACCGCCTGCGGGTCCACCAAGCCAGCGACGCTGCCGCCATCTGCCACATAGAGGGATACCATGTGATTCAGGGTCGCGACATCGGATTCTAGCTTGGCCACCTTGGAGGAACCGAGGTCGTCGCCCATCAGAGAGATGCCGACGGAGATGATCACACCAATGATCGCAATGGTAGAAAGCAACTCCAGCACAGAAAACGCAGACCTCGAACAGAGGAATGCGGGGTGAGCTTCCGTGGTCGTGCAAGAGCGACGCATGACTTGATAAGGTAAGGTTACAAATCTTGAATTCAACAGTATTTATGGAAATTTAAAAAAGATTTGCCAGAGTAGTCAAAAAAACTGATTTTTTAACGGCGTTTAAAAATTTGTGGAGAAGAATGGTAAATGTTGTTTGATTCAAATTGCCACTTCTGTTATATTTTTCATAATATGCGGCAATTTCAGGCAAACATCCAGCCCAAACTCCTCGGAAGCATTTTGCTGTTCTGCCTTTGGCTGGGGGGAGCGAAGGCTCAGTTCAACCAAGGGGCCATGCGCCTACTCTCTCCTGAATATGAGCAAGAAGCGGGGCGTTTGCGCTCGGCGACTCCACAGCAATATGATTTCTCCAAAGCGATGCTCAGCGACGTTCTTCGTTTTTTGGCCACGGACGCAGGTATCTCCTTTTTCTCCCTGCCGGATGACAGCGCAGAAGGTACACGGCTGATCACGTTCTCGATTAAAGCCAGCCCATTTCAGGTGCTGGAGACTCTCTGCAAAGCCAATGGATTGGCGATCATTCCCGACCGCGGTATTTGGTACATTCGACCTGCTGATGATCGTGAGCTGATCGGGAAATCCTACGAGATCGTCAATAATTCGCTGGAGACGGTGGAGCGTATCAACTCTGGATCGGCTGCAAGTTCTGTCAGCTCCAGCGGTAGTGGCAGTGGAGGGGGGATCAGCAGCGCGGCCACAGGCATGGACCTTCAAGGAGCCAGTCAGACATTCTCTGTGAGGCGCAGTGAGTTGATCGATGACATCCGCGCACTGCTTGGCTTGCCGCCGGAAGCGATGGATGGCAGTCAAGCTGCCGCTATTCCAGGTGCCGCTGGCGGATCGGATGAAAATGCCGCGCGAGCTATGAACTCCAACGAACTCAGTTCTGTACGGAAGCCCAAAGTCATCTGGAAGTCAGACTCGAACACACTTTATGTGGTTGCCACGCGCCTGCAGCATATGTGGGTAGAGGGGTATCTGGCAGCAGCGGACAAACCGCAGACTTTGATCGCTTTGGAGGTGAAGTTTATCGAGACCTCGCGCGATCCTTCGCGTGAATTTGGCATCGACTGGACTGGTACATTTGAAAACGGAAATTTCCGCCAGATCACCACGACAACAAACTCCCTTGATGCGAACGGCAATCCTACCACAACCGCTGAGTATAATAATGTACCTACGACCGGCGGTTATCGCACAGACCTCGCCCCACTGCTCAGCCAGTTTAACTTGAACAATGTGGCGAACGCATTGTGGCCGGCAACGAGCATCCTGAGCGCTCAAGACGTGAATGTGAAGTTGCGCGCCATCATGCGTGATCAAAACACAAACACGACATCTTACCCCCGAATGGTGACCCTCAGTAATCGGGAAGTGGCCATCCGTGCCGTGGTCAATCAACCGGTCTTGGATGCCAGCTCGACTGCCAGCTCAGGCACCATCGGTGCGACAACGACCACCAAAGTGGCTTATCTGCCCATCGGCACCGTATTAAACATTCTCCCCAAGCACATGAAGTCCGACAAGATACTGCTGAACATGGCGGTGACTGTCTCCAGCATCATTGGTTCTCAGGTGATCTCCGGCAATCCCTATCCCATTGCTTCTTCACGCGTGTATAGCGCACCTGTGGAAATCGATTCCGGTTACACCGTGGCTGTGGGTGGGCTTGATGAAGCGACTGAAAAAGAAGGAGAGGCGGGCGTGCCGTTTGTGAGCAAAATCCCCGGCCTGAAGTGGTTGTTCAACTACAAGAACAGGAGCAAGAACCACAAAAGCCTCATGCTGTTCATCACACCGACGATTATCGACGCGCGCAATGGGGGGCTGCCACCCGAGCCTCAGTCCGTGGTGCCGCAGCGCCCGCATCTGCCAGGCCGCCCCAAGGTTGACAATGCCAGTGGCACTTTGATTGGCGGCAGCAAGGCATTGCCAAACACAGTGGCATACCTTTCACGCGAGGCTGAAACGCTGGGCAACACCATTCAGGAAAGTCGCATCACAGATGACGTCGCGCGCAAACTCAAGGAACTCAAAATTGCGGTCGAGCAGGTACATGCACAGTGCGAAAACCTGAAGCTCTCTGAGCCAGCCAACTTTGCCATGATCGATCAGCATCAGTTGATGCTCAGCAACATCCTCGAGCGCCTTGCCTATTTCCAACGGATGATGTTCACGAAGAAATACCTCTGAAGAACCGCGATTCACACTGAGTAGAGCTTCTAGGCAAGGGCATCCATTGACAGGCAGGCAAGCAAAGTCCTCCGAGAGCAGCATCATGACCCGCATCATGGATTTTCCGGGCGGTGGCTCCTCTTAGGGCAAAGTTGAACGAAATGGCGACGAAAAGCGTCATTGACCGTATCTACGTGGCCCGCCATGCTGGTGGCCAACAACCTTCAATCTTATGAAAGCAATTCCTTGGCTTCGCCTTGTCATGGCAGTTCTGGTCTCGGTAGGCTGTGTGCAATGTGCTTCGACTCCACAGTCGAGAATTGAAAGAAATCCTGCGATGTTCCTCAAGCTCAGTGCTCGTGATCGTCAGTTGGTGCAGAGCGGTTCGGTTCGAGAGGGAATGACACGAGATGCGGTCTTTTTAGCTTGGGGGCGACCAGATAGCGTGTCGGTTGGAACCAATCGCGGACGCCAGAAGGAAAGCTGGACGTATTTTGGCCAACGGCCTGTTCGCACAATGTCGATGAATATGGGATTTGGCTTCGGCGGTTTTGGAGGATTCTACCCCTATGGCTGGGGGCCATATGGTTGGGGCTATCCGTTTCCCTACTGGGGCGGCGGCGGGCAATCTGTGACGTACATACCCTACACGGCAGGGCTGGTAGAGTTCTCGGGTGGACGTGTTTCACACTGGGTGACAACTTCCCGCTAATCCCTTTCTTGAACGCGCTAGGGTATGAGCGTCGATCCGCAGCATTTGAGTTCTCGCCGTAGTTTAAAAACGCGTGATAAAGCTTGGGCGCATGCGCTGGCGATGTGGCTGGCGCGAAAAGGTATCTCTCCAAATCTGATTTCCGTTTTAAGTGTGGTTTTTGCTGCGGGAGCGATGTTGCTCTTTCTCAAAGCAGGAGATCAAGTCGGTGGCGTCAGAATCGTGGGAGTATGGGTGGGTGCTCTGGCATGTATGCAGGCGAGGCTCCTGTGCAATCTGATGGATGGCATGGTGGCCGTCGAGGGAGGGAAGGGATCTCCAGAAGGCGCAGTGTACAATGACCTTCCCGACCGCGTGGCGGATGTCTTGATCTTCGTTGGTGCAGGCTACAGCGCACCAGGAGAGCCTGGAATAGTCAAACTATTCCATCTCATCCCGCTAGGGTGGTGTTGTGCGGTAGCTTCAGTTTGGACGGCGTATGTGCGGGTCCTTGGTGCTTCTTTGACAGGGCGGCATGATTTTAGCGGCCCGATGGCCAAACAGCATCGCATGGCGGTACTCAGTGCCGGAGTGTTGATCGAGATGTCGGAGCAATGGCTCGGGCGTGGTGACCGTTATGGTATTCTTGCAGCATTAACCGTCATCTTTGTCGGGGCACTATGGACGAGTTGGCGGAGGTCTCGAGTGCTGATCGCAGAGATGAAGAGAAAGAGAGAGTCGTGAGGGATGGCATTGCAGACTACTTTCCATTTGCCGCCATGCGTACGTGAAGTGGGCAGCTTTGAGGAACTGCATGATGCAGAATTTGTCAGTGCGGTGAACGCGTTGTGCTGGCCGCGGGTTCTCAAGGGAGATTTTTCTGAGGTTGCGGCAAAGTTGGAGGTGGAGTCAGGCATCACGCCTCTCACGGCGGAACTTCTCCGTGGGCTGACCCTCAGTGCAGCGGGGCATCAAGCTGTGGAAGTGATGTTGCATGATGTGGAGCGTCTTGAGGCGCATGGGCTGCAACCTGCTCTGGAGTGTGTCTATGGCTATGAGCACAAAGATTCCGGCCATTTGCGCACAGACGTGTGCTCATGGCATGTGGATAGTGCGACTGGCGAGGCGGATACATGGCTCTGCACCTATTATGGAGAACCAACAGAGGGACTGGCCAATGCCCAGGCTGTGCGGCATGTGGATGTGCCGGAGACGAGGGAGCGGTTGCTGCGCGCCTACGGGGGGAATGATGACTTGGATTTTCAGGATTGGCTCGCCGAGCGCTGCTTTGATTTGCATTACACCCCCTCACCCGGCGCAGAACCTTACAGCTTTGGAGTTGGCAATCTGTGGCGTGTGGCGACAAAGCATGACGGATGCGCAGTCTTACCGTGCATTCATCGCGCACCAGAGCCTGTGCCAAGCGGGAAACGACTTCTGCTCATCTGCTGACTAGATCGCAGAGCAGCGCATTCGGGCATGGCCGACGCAGGGAGCTGGTGATTTAAATAGCCTGCGTGAATTGGCCTAGCGCGCGATACTTTTGATAGCGTGTTTCCAAGAGCTGCGTGGTGGGGTGAGCGGAAAGCTCAGTGATGGCTGCCAGTACGGCGGTTTTCAGCGCATTGGCAGCGGCAGCGGGGTCGTGATGGGCGCCCCCGAGAGGTTCGGCGATGACTCCGTCGATGATGCCGAGTTTGGAGAGATCCTGGGCACTGAGTTTGAGGGCTGAGGCAGCGTCAGAGGCGTACTTGCGATCCTTCCACAAGATGGCCGCGCAGCCTTCTGGGCTGATGACAGAGTAGTAGGCATTTTCCATCATGAGCACTTTGTCGGCAATGCCGATGCCGAGGGCTCCGCCGCTTCCTCCCTCGCCGATGACCACTGCGATGATGGGGGTGCGTAACGTCATCATCTCGCGCAAGTTGAATGCGATCGCCTCGGCGATGTTGCGCTCTTCGGCACCGATGCCTGGAAAGGCTCCAGGAGTGTCAATGAGGGTCACGATGGGGAGGGAGAATTTCTCCGCCATACGCATGAGCCGCAAGGCTTTGCGATAGCCTTCAGGATGGGCGCTGCCAAAGTTGCGGAGAAGGTTCTCTTTTGTATCGCGGCCTTTCTGGTGACCGAGGAGAGCCACTCGCTGGCCACCGATGGTGGCAAAGCCGGCAGGCATGGCGTTATCATCGCCAATGTGACGATCCCCGTGGATCTCAACAAATTCATCACAAATGTATTTCACGTAGTCGAGCATGTAGGGACGGGCGAGATGGCGTGAAATCTGCACTCGTTGCCAGGGGGAGAGATTGGCATGGATGTCGCGCTGGAGCTCTGCGGCCTTGCGCTCGAGTTCAGCAATCTGCTGGGCCAGCTTATCACTGGGTTTGGAGGAGTGTTTTTTTCTGACCTCCTCGATTTCTTCACGGAGCTTGGCGACGGGCTTTTCAAATTCCAAAACTTGTTTCATGGAGAGGATAAGGAGGGCGGTTAGCGAGCGAGGCTCAACTTTGATCCTTTGCGGACGAGCGCAAAGATTTCTTCGATGTCTTCTTGGGAAAGAAAGATGCCTGTTTCCTGCACTGCCGTAGTCTGGGGGGGCATGGCAGTATTGGTGGAGTTTTTGCCTTTTGGTGCGGTGCCTTCGAGCGGGAGAGCCTTTGGCTCTGAGGGCGAGCGAATGACGATGCCTGCCTTGCTCGCGGAAATCCATTTTTCTGCGGAGGTGTAGCGGGGATCCGTGGGCAGCAGGCTTTTCCCTTCGATGCTGGCATTTTTACCGGCTATTTCCATTTCCTGCGGCAGACGCAAACCTGGTGTCAGATGGATGTCTGAGGCTTGGTAAAATTTAAAGGGATAGCTTTTATCTCCCACCTTGCGGAAGAGAATGACCTGTTTTTTGCCTGTGAGCACTCCCAGGTGGAAGTCGAGCGGCAGCAGCGTGAGGTGATCGCCTGGCTGGAGATTGGTGCTCATCATGCCATTGAGGCGAATGATGGCGTCGATGGTGGTGTTGTGTTTGGTCGCGATGCCGAGAAGCGTGTTGCCGGGCTGCACGATGTAGTCCTTCTTTCCGGGCATGTTGCGCGCAGAAAAAAGTTCGTCGAGATTGATCTCGCCAATGATGCGCATGGCTTCCACGCAGGTGGGGGACTCTGGGAATTGTTTGCGCAGTTTGTAGAGCGCATCGCGTCCCTCGTCGATCTTTCCTTCTTTGATAAGCGCGATCGCTGCATCAAAGCGTCGTGCTCCTGGGTCGATGCGCGGCCTGTCCTTTCCTTTCATGGCGGCGATGTCCTGCTCGACCCGGCTTTCTTTGAGCAGGATGTTCATGTACACCCAGTATCCCATCGCCAGCGTGCCTGCCACCAAGCCTACGGTGATGAGAAAGATGAGGATTTTGAGCTGAACGCGGGCCATCGCAGGTCAGGAGGACTGGTGTCAGCCTAGTAGGCCGCGGCGCTTAAAGTCGAAAAGATTGATGTTCTGCGATTTTTCGATCATCTCGACGGTGAATTTTAGCAGGCAGATTTCCCAAGTGTCGTCCACCCCTTGAATGACGGCACGCATGGGATTGCCACTGTGGCGAATGTCATTCAGCAGCTTGCCGCACACATGCTCGAGTGACTCATGGACGATTTGCTCAGTGATCTCTCCTTTGCGGAATTTGAAGCCGTACTTCAGAATGGCCAGTTTGTGCAGATTGCTTTTGAGGAAGTCGCCGAAGGCAGCCACCTCTGGACCAAAGCCCTCAAAGTCAAATTGGCCCGGCATTTCCGGGCGTAGGATTAGCGGCTTTTCGGCTTCGATGCGCCCTTCACGCACGCGCACAGCGCCGACGGTGTCCATGAGTTCCGTGACGATTTGAAACTCGAACTGCGTACTGCCAAAGGTGTCGATTCGGCGATCCGGCTCGTGCAGTACCTGGGTGTTTTCCAAGGCGTATTGGATATCGAACTCTGTGGGCATGTTTTGAGGGTTGCTGAGATTAGACTGCTTGGAGGCTGGGGCTAGTGATTTCTTGGCGGCGGCGGTTGTGCGGGGCGGGGTGCTGTTCTACTGGCAGGGGATGAAGTTGCCGCCCCACTTACTCGATGAGATCATTACTTCGCTTGGCGAGGTGTTTGCGGGGCGAAGGTATGCGGACAGAGTGATCGAGTTTGCGTTCAAACGGCACCGCAAATGGGGCAGCCGAGATCGCCGTCTTTTTGCAGAGTCCATCTACGATTGTGTGCGTTGGTGGCGCTGGTTTTGGTTTCTCGCCGGGCTGCCTGATGAGGAGCACATGCAGGTGGAAAGCATCACCCCTGAGCGTCTTTGGCGCGTTTGGGCTGCCTACTGGATCACTCAAGGTCGTGAACTGCCGCGCGATGATAATGCGCCAAGGGTCGCGCCGGGGGAGGTTTTGCAGCGGTCGAAGCAAGCAGTGCCGTCTGCGGTGCGCGCCTCGATTCCTGATTGGCTGGAACGACGAGGCAGTGCAGAGATCGGTGGACTGTGGCCCGCTCTGCGAGAGGCATTGAACCAACCTGCCGAAGTGTTTTTGCGTGTGAATACGCTCAAAAATGATCGGCGCTCATTGCGGGAAAGGCTAGGGCAGGAGGGGTTCGAGACTGAAAGTGTCGAATCGGTGCCGAGTGCGCTGCGAATGAAACAACGGGCGAATACGTTTGGCTCAAAGGCATTTAAAGAGGGGTTGTTTGAAGTGCAGGATGCGGCGTCACAGTTGGTTGCGCCATTTTTACAGCCGGAGCCGGGGATGCGGGTAATCGATGCTTGCGCGGGGGGCGGGGGCAAAGCTCTGCACCTCGCAGCGCTCATGCGTAACAAAGGCCGCATCCTTGCGCTGGACATTCATGGCTGGAAACTGGCCGAGTTGCGCAAACGTGCCGCGCGTGCTGGCGTGGACATCATTGAGACACGCGAGATCGACGGTTCGAAAACGATCAAGCGACTCGCGCAGAGTGCGGAGCGCGTGCTGCTTGATGTGCCGTGTTCAGGTTTGGGTGTGCTGCGGCGTAATCCAGACGCGAAGTGGAAACTCAGTGAGGATGAGATCGCTCGCCTTGTTGTGCTGCAGGCTGAGATTCTCGAAAGCTATAGCCGCATGGTCGTTCCTGGCGGCAAGTTGGTCTATGCGACGTGCAGTATTCTGCCGAGCGAGAACGAGCACCAAGTGCAGGCGTTCCTGACAAAGCACGGCGGCGAATGGACGTTGGAAGAAGAACTGCACCGCAATCCAGAGCAGGGGAACTTTGATGGGTTCTATGCAGCCCGCCTGCTTCGTGGCGGAAAACGTCAGTTTTCCGACGAGTCTCCAACGGTGACATCAGAGACGGAACTCTGACGAGTTCCGCTACTACGAGGGATTAATGGCACCCGCAGCCGCTGCCGCAGGAACCGCCGCCTGACTTCGCGGAGGAACTGCCGCCTCCCATGATGCCCGTGCCACCTACCGGCACACGGCGGATGGGCTGGCCGCTGTCGGGATGCTGAGTGAGTGCGGCGTCCATCATGCTCTGGCGGATTTCAAAACGTTTTGGTTGCTCTCCTTCAAATTGCGGGATGGTTTCGTAAACGTAAGTGGGCATACAACGCGAGTTTCAACTGAGGGTGACTTTGGGCAGATGTGATTTGAGAGTGCGCTTGGTCAGCGTGTAAAGTGATCTTCGCTCATTGGTGCTGGTGCGACAAGGAGGTATGCCATGAGACGCATTTTACTTTCTGCAAGCACCGTTTAGCAGTGCCGAGCGGACGGAATAATCCACGGGTTTTAGGGATGCAAATTGCTTCAACATGACGTCGCTGAACAGGGAGCGGTGCCTTTCCGGGGTGTTCCCCGGGTGGAAAGGCTGGATGGGTTTTGAGGAAACGCGGATGTCTGGTTGCACCGAGAGGCGGCTTCGCCTAGATGCGGGGACAAAGACACCATGCCCCACGCCCTGCTGCTCAAATTCCCTGGAACCAATTGTGACGCCGAAACGGCCCGTGCCCTGGAGGCCGCCGGATTCTCCACCGAAGTGCTGCCTGTGGCACTGCTGGAGCCGAACACGCTGGACAAGGCGCAGTTGATCGTTTTCTCAGGCGGCTTCAGCTACGGTGACTATGTGATGTCCGGGCGCATCGCGCAGCTCATCACCAAGTCCAAGCTGGGGGACCGGCTGAAAGCTTTTGTGGATCAAGGCGGCTTCGCATTGGGCATCTGCAACGGATTTCAAATCCTCACTCAACTCGACTTGTTGCCCAAAGGCAGCCTGATTCACAACACAAGCGGCCGGTTTACCTGCCAGTGGGTGGGCTTGAAAAAGAACGCAGTGAAGATGAGCCCCTACCTCACCAAGCTGCCTGAGACTTTCGAGCTTCCGATCGCGCATGCGGAGGGGCGCCTCGTGACTGTTGGGGAGGACGCGGTGAAGTATGTGAAATCCGGGCACGCGGCCCTGCTCTATACGCGCGATGTGAATGGATCGACCCAGAACATTGCAGGCTTGCAGGATGACACCGGGCGAGTTTTTGGGCTCATGCCGCACCCGGAGCGTTTCATATTCAGGGGCCAGCACTACGATCCTGATTGGAATGGAGATCGTGAGCACGGCTGGGGACACTATCTTTTCGCTTCGGTGCGTGATGCTCTGAACTGAAGTCTTGCTTTGTGTGAGTGATTGGAGGGAAGGGGCGACTGGCCCTTTTCTGGAATGTTACCGAGACCTGCTGTGGGCGGCGTTGTGTCATGTTTTCATGGCTTGTGGGCCATAACCCGTCGGGTGCGTGGAAGGGCTCAGGTTTTCAACGCGAATGAAAACCGAATCATCCGCAAATGAGCGCAGATGCCGCGAGATCTCGCAGTGCGTGGTCATTGGAGGATCATTTGGAGAGAATTCGCGATAGGGACCATGCCTGTTTTTTTATGGGTTGCCTCGGCTTGTTTGGCAAAGGTTTCGGCAACCACGAATGCGCTCAGATTTCAAGCCTGCGCGGGTGTTCCGGTGACGGCGGGCTGGAGCGGTGCCTCCACTGTTTCTAAGAGGGGGCAAGGCTGGCGAACCAGTCGCGTGCCGCGGCACGGAATCGCATCGGGAAGGCAAGGCATGCATAATTTATTTGTAAAATTATGGTTATTATATATAATGCTTATTTATTAAACGTCGTTTATGAACCAGTCGCACCCGCTCCGCTCCCCCATCTCTCAGCTTGTTCTCGCGCTGATACTGTTTTTATCGGGCTTTTGTTCGCTGATTTACCAGACCGTTTGGCTGCGTGAGTTTCGGCTGGTGTTTGGCGGTGCGGCACCTGCGGCGGCGGCGGTGGTGGCTGTCTTCATGGGAGGGCTGGGCTTTGGTGGGAAGCTGTTTGGTGCTTGGGTGGAGCGCGTGGGACGCCCATTTCGTTTTTATGCGCGGCTAGAGGCGTGCATCGCACTCGCAGCGGCTTTGTCACCCGCGTTGCTCACAGGAGCGCGTGAGCTTTATTTAAAAACCGGTGGCACGGCGGGGATGGGGCTGTGGCCAGCGACTTGTTTGCAGCTAGGGATGACGGCGTTGGTGCTTGGACTACCATGTTTTCTCATGGGAGGCACCCTGCCTGCGGCGATGAAATTTGCGCAGCGCGATGATGATCCACGGCGGGCGGTCACGGCATTTTTTTATGGACTAAACATCGCCGGGGCTGTGACGGGTGCGGTGCTGAGCACGTTTTGGCTGCTGCCGTCATTGGGAAATCGGGCATCACTCACGGTGGCTGTGGTGGTGAATTTGGGGATTGCCCTCGTGGCTGGTGGCGTCTCGATGTGGCAGGAAAAGGAACCGCGGGATGTGTCGGTCTCGCAGGAGGATGAGGGAGTCGGAGCATGTGCGGCAAAGGCTCCAGTCCCATTCGTCCTCGCCGCAGCTTTCATGAGTGGCTTCACCTTTTTTGTCGCGGAGTTGGTGTGGTATAGAGTCTCGACGCCGCTTCTCGGCGGATCTGTGTATGGCTTTGGCCTCGTCCTCTGCGTGGTGTTGGCGGGCATGGGAGCAGGAGGGTTGCTGTATGCCTTGGTCTTGAAACGTGCGGAGCCCAGTCTCGCTGGTTTTACGTTGGTATCAGCCGCACAGGCATTGGCCGTGCTCGTGCCATTTGCCCTCGGAGATCGTGTGGCTCATCTGGCACTCGTTTTGAACGACAATCTGCGTGGGATCGGTCTCGTGCCGATGGCGGCAGGTTGGGCTGTCGTGATGAGTTTGCTGGCGTTTTTTCCCGCATTGCTCAGCGGCATGCAGTTTCCGTTGCTGGTTTCGCTGCTGGGGCGTGGCAATGTAGGTGTGGGGCGCCAGCTCGGTCGCGCTTATCTCTGGAATACCTTTGGCTCGATCAGCGGTTCCTTGCTCGGTGGGTTTGTGCTGGTGCCGCTCTTGGGATTGAAGGGCTGCTGGCTTTTGGCAGCAATGCTGATCGCGGGGATGTCTGTGGTTTCGTTGGCATTGCAAATGCGCAGGCAAACGGTGGAGCGGCCAGGCTTCTCCTGGGCTGGGAAATTCGCTGTCGCAGCACTGGCGATTTCTGCATTGCTGGTGTTTGAATCGAGTGGCCCTTCGGCGGTGTGGATGCACACACCGATTGGCTACGGGCGAGTGCGTGATGATTATCGCCACAGCCTCGGGCTGGAGGCATGGCAGAGAAATGCGCAGCGCTCGGTGGTGCAGGCTTACGATGGCAGAGAGACCAGTGTGGCCGTCACTGGAGGGATGCAGTATTCGTTTTTGACCAATGGGAAAAGCGACGGCTCGGCTGTGAGCGATGCTCCGACTCAGGTCATGCTCGGCATCGTCGGTGCGATCCTGCACCCCGCGCCGCAGAACGCGTGCGTCGTCGGCCTCGGAACAGGGACGACCGCTGGCTGGCTCGCGGATGTGCCAGGGATGCAGCGCGTCGATGTGCTCGAACTGGAGGAGGAGATACGCAAAGTGGCGCGGTTCTTTGATCCTGTGAGTCGCGCTGCCATGAGCCATCCGCGCGTGAATAACATCACCGGTGATGCACGCGAGTTTCTCCTCACGCGTGGTGAGAACTACGATCTGATCGTCTCCGAGCCATCCAATCCGTGCCGCGCCGGAGTGGCGAATCTCTACACGCGTGAGTTCTACATGAATGCGAGCCGCCGCCTGAATCGCGGCGGCATCTTCTGCCAATGGCTTCAGGGCTATGAGGTGGAGCCTGCCATCATCAGCACGGTCATTGCCACCTTGCGTCAGGTTTTCCCGAAGGTGGAAGTGTGGTCCACGGAGAGTGTGGACATGCTGCTCGTCTGCTCAAAGGAGGATACGCCCTGGTCGCTGAGTTCGATTCGAAAGCGTGTGAAAATGGAGCCGATGGCTGAGGCGTTGCGTCGCTTCTGGAAGACGGACACGGCCGAAGGCTTCCTCGCTGGCTGTGTGGCGAATAGCGACTATTGCACGGCGATTGCCACAGCGACGGAAACCATCAACACCGATGACATGAACCGCCTGGAGTTCAGCTTTGCCCGCAATGTGGCCAAGCAGACAAACTGCTCTTTCGATCTCATGCGCGCGGCGACTCAGGCAGGGTGCCATTTGCCGGGCTTGGATTCCCCAGTGAATGACGAACTCTATCTCGCAGAGCGTTTGCATGTGCCGGGCCGTCTCTGGGATTCGGCTTCTGCCCAAGTGCTGCCGGGTATGATTTCTGCCGCGACGCAGGCGCGGGTCGAACGTCTGGATGCGTTTTGGCAAAAGCACTATGCCGCATTTCTCGCAATCCCCTCAGCGACACCTGAAGTGCTGGCAGAGCGCATCCTGCTCGCGCATGCCAAAGCTCGCACGGGGGCACCCGACGCATCCACGGCGATTCAGGAAGTGCAGAATGTTTCACTCGTGGACGCACATTGCCTGCGAGCCATCGCCAGCCGCAAGCAAAACCGCCCCGAGGAATTTCTCGTTCAGGTTGAGCAGGCGCTCAGTGAGCTGCAGAAAAACCCGTGGTGCCAGATTTCATTGATGAACGAGACGCTCAAACTTCTCAGTGGTCTTGGCGGTACCGAGGCGGCCAAAAGTCCGCGATTCCTCGCGATCTTTGATCAGCTTGCACGGGACTATCCTGTGCAGGTTTCACGTTCCACACGCCTCGCCGTGCGTTGTGAAATGGCCATGCGCCTCGGGCTTCCTCAGCAGCTCTCTGCGGTGGAGAGTCTCGGAACTCCCTACCCATGGAACGGGCGTGAGTTGGCTCTGCGGGTGAGTGCGTACTTGCAGGCCGGAGATCCCCGGCTTGATGCCGCGCTTGAGGATATGAATCGTTTCCTTGCCCAAGGCGGGCGCATCGGTGGCGAGGCACCTCCTTTCCGAGTGCCGGTTAAATCGCCAGCTAAAAACCTAGTGTCTGGGAAGGATATGGCTGTGGGTGCCAGTGCCGGCAAGTGAGTCGCAAGCCCCCCATTCCCTCCGCAGACTTGTGCCTTTGTTGAAAAAACTTGCTCTTTTTTGTGCGGCCTCTCGGGCGTGACGATGATTCCTCCTTGCAATAAGCACTTGCCCACTCATTTGAAAGTAGTTACAAATGAACCGCGTAAAAGGACGTGCTCGGCGTGCATGCCAGCGTTGCTTTTCCCCATTTGATTTTCCCCCGCATGATTTTCGATTCGCAGATCCTTCGCATCCCGCAAGACCGGGCACATGAAGGCGCGCACATGACGGGGACGGGGACGTGCTGAACTCATGAAGTCTGCGACGCGTCGTTCCCGAAAGATTTTCCTGGTGGTGTCGCAAACGCTCCAGGGAGCATTGAACCCACACGGAGGTACCCCATAAGCAATCCATTCCAGCAATTGAATAGCGGCAATTTTTCGTCGCGCCCGCAGCACAATCAAAGCGGGGCAGGGCCGCGTCCAACCGGAGCGCAAAATAACGCGACATCGCGTCCTGTTGGCCCGCCAAGTCAGGGACCACGCTCATCAGGAGCACCGCGCCCGGCTGGTGGTTATCAAGGGGGAGGGCAGAGCCGCCCGTCAGGACCACCGTTCAATCGTCCTGGTCAGGGGCGTCCTAGCAATGGACGTTACGCCGATCAGACTCGGGTGAATGAACGCATCCGCGCGCCTAAAGTGCGTGTGGTGGAGGAGGACGGACATCAGCTCGGCGTCATGCCTACCCACCAAGCGATCCGTATTGCCAAAGAGCGTGGGCTGGATCTCGTGGAGGTCGCGCCGAATGCAGACCCGCCAGTGTGCAAGATCGTCAACTACGGCAAATACAAGTACATCCAAGAGAAGCACAAGAAGGAAGCTCACAAGCACCAGAAGGGTGGCAAAGTGAAGGAAATGAAATTCCGTATTGGGATCGATCCTCACGATTACCACATCAAAATCGTCCATGCCGAAGACTTCCTGGCTGAGGGACACAAGGTGCGCATTCAGCTTCAATTCCGTGGCCGTCAGATGGCGCACCAAGAGCTTGGGCACGAGCTGGCGGTGAAGATCAAAGAGGACCTCAAAACCATGGGGCATTGCGATCAAGAGCCGAAGATGGCTGGGCGCAATATCAACATGCAGATCAGTCCCTTGCCTGGTCAGCAGCGTCACCGGAAATTCAAAACGCATCTCAAAGGTGTCACCGAGCATCATGAAATGAAGCATCATGATGGGCATGATCCGCGTGAGGATAAACACGACGTGGAGGATGATCATGATGACGATCATCCGCAGGGAGATGTGGTGAAGTCTGACACTTCGCCAGCCTCCTGAGAAAGGCGCGTCAGAGCGGGTAGGGGGATTCTCCTCCCGCTTGGTGCAGGTGGCGTCCTGGCTCTTAGGCCACGGAGGCCTTCAATCCGCTCATCGCCTCACGCATATCAGGTGGGCCAAAGGCTGAGGTGCCGCAGACGAAAAGATTCGCTCCATGACGCTTGGCGATCGGGGCTGTGCCAGCATGGATGCCGCCATCGACCTCAAGGTGGAACTTCAAGCCTTGAGCATCGCGATAATCCCGCGCTGCTGCCAGTTTCGGCATGGTTTCCTTCTCCATGAAAGGCTGTCCGCCAAAACCAGGCACCACCGTCATCACCAGCAGCAGGTCGATGTCGTTGACGAAGGGGAGTGCGGCTTCAAACGGCGTATCGGGATGCAGCGCGATGCCGCAGTGCAGTCCGGCGGCGCGGATGCGCCTCAGCGTTTCCGCGACGCTGCTCTCATACTCCGCCTCCACATGGATGGTGATGTTGTTGGCTCCTGCCTTGATAAAACGCTCCAGATAATGATCGGGGCGGTGAATCATGAGATGCACGTCAAGATACATGTCCGTGCATTTACGCACCACCTGAACCATCTGCGGGCCAAAGGAAATGTTGTCCACGAAAGCTCCATCCATCACATCCAGATGGAGCCACTTGGCCCCGGCATCTTCGGCGCGTTTCACTTCCGCGCCCACCTTGGACCAATCAGCAGCGAGTAGAGACGGGAGGATAAGGTTTGGCAGGGGGGACATGAGTCTTCTAAAGAGACGGGGTGCCAAGTTTCAAGTTTCAAGTTTCACGTTCAGAGACTACAACAGGCCATTCTCATTGGGAGCTTTGACCGTGGAACCGAACACTTTGATTTTGGACGACGCGCATTTCATGCGTGAAGCACTGCGCCAGGCTCGCAAGGCGGCGAAACTCGATGAGGTGCCTATTGGTGCGGTCATCGTGCATCAGGGAAGCATCATCGGGAGGGCGTGGAATCAAGTGGAGACACTCAAGGATGCCACCGCGCATGCGGAGATGCTTGCATTGACTCAGGCAGAAAGCGCGTTGGGGGATTGGCGACTCACAGAGTGCGATCTATATGTGACCAAGGAGCCTTGCCCCATGTGCGCGGGTGCCATCATGCACTGTCGTGTGCGCCGTGTGATCTTCGGCTGTCCTGACCCGAAGGGCGGTGGTGCCGGTGGCTTCTGGAATCTTCTTCAGGCACCGAATCTCAATCACCGTTGTGAAATCACCTCTGGTGTGCTTCAGGACGAGTGCGTTCAGGTTCTCAAAGAATTCTTTGCGGCGGCGCGACGTCGCAAAGCTGAAGGGATCGCACACAAAAAAGGATCGGCGAAGGAGAGCGGCGACGGCTTGGTCTTTGATGGGCCGTGATGATGTATGCAGCGTGGCTATGATTGAGGATCGCAGAAGAGAGCGACAAAATCTGGGGGGCTTGTCAGAAGCTTGGCCGTTGCCGCGACGAGGCGTAGCGGAATGCGTCAGCATTCCCACGTTGGAATCGTGTGATGTATCCCAATTTCGCGAGCCTCGATAATCCGGCAATTTGACGGCACGCAACCGCCGCCAGACAAAAGCACCCGACTGTGCGCGCTATCTTGATGCCGGTTAATATCCACGAATGATCACGAAGGCTCACAAATACTGCCTGATCCATTCGTGAACATTCGTGTCCCTTCGTGGTTTCTTCTCCGACACACGAACGCAATCCTCGATTCACAGAGAAGCCTACCACCTCGCCACTCCATCAACAGCGTGAACGGGTGAGAGAAGCCTGGCGACGGCCAAAAGCGAAGGTGAGTCAGCACCGCCAATACCTTGACGCGAAGGCGATGATCAAGAAAGTGCCGGAAGACTGGCAACAGAATCAGAAGATGTCGATGCCACACATACATGAGCGCCAACACTTTGTCAGCCAGTTGCAGCCTGACCCCGTTTTCCAGGATGTTACCAGCTTTGAGGACGTGAAGACGCTCAAGCGGCTTCTCCAAGAACTCGAACTCGCCTGCCCGTTTTGAAACCCTTTGCCTTCGACCGTGCCATGAAGACGTTTTTCATCCGACTCCTAATTGTCTCGCTGCTCACTGTCTTGGTGTCTCCAGCCCACGCGCAACCGAGCGGAACGCAGTGCATCGCCAACATCCAAAAGCGCCTGGATGCCCTCGGCAACCAGACCGACTTCGACTTTCTCAAGGCTCGTCAGATCGTCCGCGACTTTGACTTTGGAACGATCAGCGAGTTTGCCGCAAGCGCGAACAAGCGGACAGCATTTCAGCGTGTGTGGACTTCACTCTCGGAGTTTTGCGATGCCGCTGGGACCAGTCTCTCAGCCAAGGGAATGAGAGGATACACGCGCCTCAGTGGGGCTGGAATCATTCGCTCAAACGGCACTGATTTTGTCGCCAAACTCAAGAAGGTCTTTGGTGACGCAAATTTCGACGGCCCAGGATTTAACGTTGTGATGGAGTATCTCGACGGAAACGGAACGTGGCTGAATCAAAAGCGGTGGAAGAGCAAAGCGGGCGTCTTGGAATATGATCTTGGCAGTCAAGAGGGGCACCGCATAGCTCATGTCCTCTCACACACTCAAGCGGGGTATAAGGACCCACCACATTCAGTGTTTCTACTAACAAGTAGAGACAAGCTGTTTGATGTTTTGGATGAGGGCTGGAGCAAGCCATCGTCCTCACGACTTCAAGGTTTGGATAAGGACGGAAACCCTGATCCCGAAGCGTGGGTGGTAGAAATGGATCGCCAAATCGGTGAACAAGCCACTGAGACGAAGATTCGATACATCATCAAGAGTGGGACAACTGGCGACATCATTACTGCTTATCCCGTGTCTGGACTTCAACCTTAATTCGCAATGCTCCAAGTCATCAATCCAAAGTGTCCAATTTGCGGTCAAGGAGGTCTGATGCTCGTTCGCCTTCTCGATTTAGATTCGAGAGTCTGCGTTCTTTGTAGCGAGTGTGAAGCGATATGGGAGGGCACAAGCCCAACTCCTTTGATCCCTATTGTTCGTTTTGAATCATATGCAGAACAGCACGGAATTGAAGCCGACTGGCATCGAATCGAAGAACTCAACTCATTACCCGACGCAGCCCCACCCCCTGCCGGTGCCTGAGCTGGGCAGTCATCGGCAAGGCCGATGACTCGTAGTGCAGCAGGCAACCGGCCCCGCCAACTCCAGCGCTTCTCCAGCAAGCGGGATCGCGGCTCCGCTCATTGCCCACCACCGACAAGCTCCGCGCCACTCCTGCCCCCACCGCAAGGAACAGTGCGGCTTTCCGTAACGCCGCAGGAGAAACGGGGTCAGGCTGCAACTGCTTGACAATTTTGTTAATGACGAACGAAAAAATGAAGCTGGGAAACAAAAAGATGCCAAGCATGAGCCGTCGTTGGAAACGGATGACTCACACTCACCACAGAGGGCACGGAGAGCACAGAGAACTGATTTTCTGTTTACCAACCTCTGCGCTCTTCGCGCCTCTGCGGGGAAACGGGGTCAGGCTGCAACTGCTTGACAATTTGTCATTTTCCACAAGCAGAAGGTCGTCAGACATGATGCTGGCCTCGGCCATCTCTCCCTTCGCAAATCTGGCTTTCTCGCGGTGGTGATGAATGGTGCTCAAGAGAATAGATGACAGGAAGAGCCGTCGTTGGAAACGGATGACTCACACTCACCACAGAGGTCACGGAGAGCACAGAGACTGACTCTCTGTTTCCGATCTCTCGTGACGCAGTCGTGGGAATTCGTTTTTAACCACGAATGCTCACGAAGGCTCACGAATGTTGTCCGATCCTTTCGTGCAAATTCGTGCCCCTTTGTGGTTTCACTCCTCAGCACTGTCCCAATGAATACCCGCTCCATTCACCACAGAGGTCACGGAGAGCACAGAGGACTGATTCCCTGTTTCCCGATCTCTGCGATCTTCGTGTCTCTGCGGTTCATTCCTCTGATGTGGCTACGATAAACTGAAGTCAGAGCATGAAGCGCAGCAAGGAGGAATCCGTTTTTAACCACGAATGATCACGAAGGCTCACGAATGTTGTCCGATCCTTTCGTGCAAATTCGTGCCCCTTTGTGGTTTCACTCCTCAGTGCTGTTCCCTGTTCATTCACCACAGAGGTCACGGAGAGCACAGGGGACTGATTCTCAGTTTTCCGATCTCTGCGATCTTCGTGTCTCTGCGGTTTAATCCTCTGATGTGGCATCGACTCACTGAAGTCAGTGCCTGCGGGGGCGCGGCTCTCCGAAGCCGCAGCATGCCGCTTGTAAGAGGTGCGCTGCATGTCGCCAGACTCCGATCCATTGAGGATCACCGTGTTTGCGGCTCGTCATGGCGGATTCGTTGACTCATCGCGAGAAGAGCCTGCTGCGGGCTCGGAGGCCCGCGCTCCTTTCCTTGCGGCTCCGCCGCGTTACTCTTTGATGTTTGGCCGCTTGGCATGCGATCAATCATTGTCACTGGCGGAGGTAAGCCATGATCGAGACTTGCGAAATGGGGAGACATCACGCGATTCCAACGTCGGAATGCTGACGCATTCCGCTACGAGCACGCAGCCGTCGCCGACAAAGGTGCCCGGCTGTGTGCGCTATCTTGATGCCGGATTAATCGTGCCGAATGAATAAGAGCGAGTTTGAATCACTCTTGCGCCATAAAAGTTGCCACCACCTTGGGCGGTTCACCCGCCTTGAGAGAAAAGACTTCGCAACTGGCGGCGAATGGCTCGGACGCATAACGGGCGGCGAGGTCTTCCTGAAAGTCACTGAGGATGTCTGGGCGGGCAGGGAAGATGTAGAGCGCGTGTCGATCTGGCATCGCAGCCCAGATTTCCTGGCCAAAAATCTCCGCGAAAATCTTTGGCAGCGAAGGGGCCACCAACAGCGTGGCATAGAGCATGGACTCTCCGCGATAGACGGCGTAGGCGATTTTGCCGTCGGCACCTTTAATCAATTCGGGTTTTAGCTTCAGCAGGCGTTTGTCCGCTGCGGCTCCCGCTCGCTGAGCAAAGGTTTCGATGCTGAGTCCGAGCTTGGCAAAGGTGTCGCGCTGGTAGGATTCGACGCCACCCATTGCAGACGCGGATTCGTGGCAAGGGGTGAGCACAGTCTGTTTGGCTCCCTGCGGTGTGATGGAAAGCGGCGTGCGCATCGCGCGTGGCTCAGGCATCAGCAGCAGCGTTTCGAGTTTCCGCGGTGCTTCTCCACCCTGCTGGGCACTCAGGCTGGTGGTGATGAGAAAAAAGGCGAGTGAGAGTCGTCTCGGCAGCATGACGGAGTCTGGCGCGGGCCAGCCATTGTGCAAACCTGCGCTTGCACCCACAGGCGGTGCGGTCTTCATGGGGCATGATCTCTTTCCTGCGTGGAGTTTTGGCCGAAGCACTGCCGCATCGTGTGACGATTGATGTTCACGGAGTCGGTTACGTGGCACTCATTCCGTTGACGACTTTTGATAAGCTGCCGCAGATTGGCGAAGAAGTTCGCTTGCTCACGCATTACCACGTCACAGAGCGTGATCATACCTTGTTTGGCTTCATGAGTGCTGATGAACGCGATCTCTTTCGCCTGCTGATGGAGCGCGTCTCGGGCATCGGCCCCAAGATGGCTCTCAGTGTGCTCAGTGGGATGCCGGTGCCGGTGTTTAAGGACGCCGTCATTCAAGGGGATGTGAAGTCGCTCTCCCGTATCAAAGGCGTGGGTGGCAAGACCGCTGAACGCATCGTGTTGGAGCTGAAGGACAAGGTCGGCGTCGTCGATGCCTGGCAGGCTGCACGTACGGCCAAAGGCGCGCACGATCCACAGCAAGAAGCGCAGAGTGATGCGGTGCTCGCGCTCATCGCACTCGGTTACAAGCAAAACGAGGCGCAAAAGGCCGTGAGCGAAGCTGCCAAGCAATCGGGCATCGACACCGCAGACAAACTCATCCGCGAAGCTCTACGTGGGATGAACTGACGGTGTCGTGTGCTCGCCACAGCTACTTTTGATAGATCGGCAGATAATGATGATGCACGGAGAGGCTTAGCAGGGCGAGTGAAGTGGCATAGACGGCTCCAGCACTCTTTTCATTGCCGTTGCGTGGAGACCAACTGCCGTCATTCGATTGTGCGGAGACGAGGGTCTGTTCGGTCTTTTGCCGGGCGGTGGCTGCATGGTCGCCCCCGCGCTGATACATGCCTTGAGCGTAGTAGTAGCAACCGTAGAAGAACCAGGGTTCGGTGATTTCAGGCGGCGTTTTGAGCAGCCAGTTGGCCGAGCCAAGCACTTCTGGAGTGCCGTATTGTCCGCAGACTTGCAGGGAGAGGAGCCCGGCGGCGGTGGTCGAGAAAGTTTGCCTTCCGCCAAAGGGTTCGTAGCTGAACGCGGCGTTGTCCGCTTTCGGATTGCCCGCTGCGTCGCGCTCCACGCGGTAGCTGCGCTTGATGTAGGCCACGGCGTTGTCGATGGCTTCTTTGGGCACGGTGAAGCCGGCGTTCTTTGCGGCACGCAGGGCCATGACTTGCCAGACGCTGACCGAGATATCGCTGTCGCTCGACCCTGGCTCATAACGCCAGCCTCCGCGATTGGCCTCGCTCTTGGGTACCTGCTGTGCGCGGAGGATGAGCTGGACCGCGCCTTCAATCAACTGCCGCATGCGCTTGTCTGTAGCCTCATCGGGAGCTTGGCCGATCATCTCGGTGAGCATGAGCGTGATAATGCCGTGACCGTACATGCGCGAGCGATCACTGCGCCCGAGGTAGCCATTCTCGTCAGGCTCGACGCCTTCCACGACATAACGCAGAGCGCGACCACATGCCCGCCCTTCTGGAGTGGGATCATCGGGCAGATGCCCCACGGAAGCCAGTCCCATCAGCGCGAGAGCCGTCATGGCGGCGCTGTGAGAGGGGAGATCGCCGCGACGTGGTCGAGCGTCAGTTTTTTCATCGACAATATACCCGGCTGGCTTTTGCTGTTGGATGAGCCAGGACACCGCTTTGGCTACGGCTGTTTTGACCTGCGGGGAGATGAGTTCGGGTTGTTGCGGCGCGGCTCCCACGGCAAAGAGGGGGGCACTCAAATAAAGAAGGAGCAGGAAAGGGCGCATGAGGCGTGAGACGATAGCATTCGTTTCAACGCGCATTCATCCAGGGGATTTGCGGCTCATTGCGCAACTGCTTCCAATTATTCCAGGCCAGCATGCCAAAAATGAGGAGAGAAAAAAGCCCGCCCCCCACGCGTGTGCGAGCGTGGAGATCAAGCGTGCGCATGATGCGGTTTTGAAATTGCAGCCAGAGGTATTCATCAAGCGTGAGGAGTGCTACGCCAATGCAGCACACAAGGCTGATGATGAGCGCCCGCCGCTGGCCGCCTGCGCCCAGCACGGCGAGGCAGAGCCTGCCTCCATCCAACGGGATGATCGGGAGCAGATTCAACAACGCCCATAGGATACTCACGGCGATGAAAGCATCCAACAAGCTGGCGAACACGGGAGAGGATACCGGCCACAGTACGGACGCCCAACCCACCGCAAGACCCACAAGCATTTGCAGCGCGGGCCCAGCGGCACTCACCATGAAATCTTCCCTCCGCGTGCGCAGCCCTTCTCCCTGCGCAAGTCCGCCGAAGGCGTAGAGGATGATGCCGACTCGCCTGTCGCCAAAGTTTCGCATCGTCAATGCGTGTCCCAACTCGTGAATGAGGATCGAGAGAAATACGGCCACCATCCAAGCCAAGAGATGACGCATTGCGGCGGGGGAATCAGCTCCCAAAGCACCTCCCATCAGAGCGGTGTTTAGCCAGAACCCCCAATGGATAAAAACCGGAAAACCAAAAAGAGTGAAACGCAGCATGAAAGGCGGGGGAATGAAGAGTGAGTCAAATTCTCGGGCTTCTTCATTTGTTCAAGCTCTCATCGCAAATCCATTTGCCCGATGAGCAAGCGCATCTACTATCGCGTCCCCATCGCGATGCCAGCATAGCTCAGCGGTAGAGCAGCGGTTTTGTAAACCGCTGGTCGTCGGTTCGATTCCGACTGCTGGCTCCACTCTCATCTCAATGATGAATCGCGCTTTGGATGGAAGCATGGGGATGACGCTGTTCTCAGAGCATGGCCATTCTTGCGCCGCAAAATTTGAGATTATGGGCACCCGAATGAATTGATGCTGTGTTAAAGCCAGTGAGAGAGGAATCATGCGTACCGCGAATCCGATGTCCGCACACATTCGTGTTGTTGCGTGGGCATGAGGACATTAACGGCTGATCTACGCTGTACGAAACAAATTCACCGGGAGGCTTCTGTGCGCTCGGCCCGCAGGCCGCATAGGCGGCGACGGAGCAACTCCAGTGCTGCTTGTGAGGTGAGGAGCTTGAAGCGATCCCGCGTGCCTGGGAAGAATCGGCGCACTGCCCAGGTGGGAGAGCTTTTGGAAGCGAGGGCGATCCACACGGTGCCGACGGGTTTTTCGGCGGTGCCGCCATTGGGACCTGCGATGCCAGTGACGGCGAGGGCGTGGTCAGCTCCGCTGCGATGCAGTGCTCCTTCTGCCATCGCGCGCGCGACTTCCTCACTCACAGCACCGAAATTTTCCAAAAGCTGAGCGGCTACTCCGAGCTGTGATTGCTTTGACTCATTGGCGTAGGTCACCCAACCGTGGCCGAACACCTGTGAGGCTCCGCTCACGTCGGTGATGCGGCTGGCGATGGCCCCACCGGTGCAGGATTCTGCTGTGGCTAGCCATTCATGGCGTTCGCTGAGGATCTGTACGATGACTTCTTCGATGGTGCGGCGGTCTTCGGAGACGATGCAGTCACTGAAAGCTTCGCGTACGATGTTTGCGCCTGCGTTGACGTTGCTCTGGCCTCCGGATAGACGCACATCGACATCGCCTTTGCGGATGCAGTAGCCGAGATCGAGGCCGGGGACGCATTCCAAGCGTTTCTCTACCGCCTCGACGATGTCTGACTCGCCGACGCCGGTGATTTTGAGGTAGAGTACTTGTCTTGATTTGCCGTCAGGCAGCCATTCGCGCAGCCGGGGCTCCACTTCATTTTCGAACATGGGCTTTAACTCACGCGGTGGCCCTGGCAGAAGGAAGAGGTGGGCATTCCAGCCGAGCACCTCGCCCAGTCTCGCGGGAAAGTAGAGGCCTGGCGCAGTGCCGAAGGGGTTGGGGAGTACGAGCGCCCCACGCGGCACCATGGCCTGCCGTTGGTTCGCTTGGCTCATCGGTTTATTGCGCTTGGCGAAGTATTCCCGGAGATGGGCGATCACAGCTTCATCGAGTTCCAGCGGCAGGCTCAGCAACTCAGCGGCAGATTCGCGGGTGAGATCATCATTGGTGGGGCCCAAGCCGCCGGAGACCAAGACGACGTCTGCACGCTGCGCTGCCTCTGCCAGAGCCATGCGGATCACCGCGCCGTCGGGCACGATGGTTTGCCTCGCGACTTGGATGCCCAATGCAGCGAGGCGCTGACCGATCCAGGCCGCATTGGTGTTCACGGTGTCTCCGAGCAGCAGTTCCGTGCCAGTGTTGACGAGTTCGACTCTCATGCGCGCTGCCATAACACCGGGGCAGGTGATTTCAAATCACCGATGAGCGGACACAATAATACAGCGAGCCGTCCCAAAGCGCGTAGCAGCAAGCGGGAGTGGCATGCACCATCACCATGTTATGGGAAAAGAATTCAACATCACCCCGCAGGACGTCCCACACGTCGAAACCAAGCACCGCCGCATCTGCACGCCACTGCCACATCCTGATTCCGTGGCTACGTTGGAAAAGCTGCGTCGTCTCGAGCCGCAGTCCATGCGCGGTATGCCGCCCATCGTCTGGGACAAAGCGCGTGATAATTACATCTTCGACAAGCACGGCAATCAGTGGCTCGACTGGAGCAGCGGCGTGCTCGTCACCAACGCGGGACATGCGGCACCGGAAATCTGCGCGGCGATGATCGATCAGATCAACAGCGGGTTGATCCATAACTATGTTTTCCCGAGTGAAGAGCGCGCGGATGCAGTCGAAGTCGTCGCCTCTGTCGCGCCGAAGGAGTTGAACAAAGTTTTCCTGTTGAGCACGGGGAGTGAAGCCACGGAATGCGCGATCAAGTTGAGCCGTGCTCACGGGATCAAAGTAGGAGGCAAGGGGAAGATCGGCATCGTTGGATTTACTCGCGGCTTTCACGGACGCACGCTGGCCAGTCAGCAAGCTGGTGGTATGGCAGGGCAGAAGACGTGGATCGTCAATGAAGACCCGGCGATCATCAACGCGCCATTCCCTGATGGTTACTGGACAGAGGACGTTGGCTTTGAAAGCTTCCTCAAGGCGATCGCCGACCGTGGTTTGAAGCCGGAGAATATCGCCGGCGTCATCATGGAGAGCTATCAAGGCGTCGGCCCCGACTTCGCGCCGGTGGAATACGTCAAAAAGCTGCGTGCATGGTGCGACGAGCATCAGGTGGTGCTCACCTTTGATGAGGTGCAGGCGGGATTCGGGCGCACCGGCAAATTTTGGGCCTTTGAGCATTATGGTGTGACGCCTGACATCATCTGCTGTGGCAAGGGAATCAGCAGCGGCATGCCGTTGAGTGCGGTGATCGGCAGAGAGTCGATCATGGATCAGTTCCCTCCGGGCAGCATGACCAGCACGCACACGGGCAATCCGGTCTGCTGCGCCGCCGCGAGTGCCAACATTCGCAAGATTCTCAAGGAAGACCTCACGGGCAATGCTGCGCGCCTCGGCCCCATCTTGCATGAACGCTGCAAAGCGATTCAGAAACGTCATCCGCAGGTGATTGGACATGTCACATGCGCGGGCCTCGTCGCGGGCATTCAGACGGTTATTCCTGGAAAGAAAGAGCCGAACCACGATCTCGCGCACCGGATCATCGAGCTGTGCTATCAGCGTGGCTTGCTGCTGTTCGCTCCGGTCGGTGCCTGGGGGCAGACTGTCAAAATCTGCCCGCCGTTGACGGTGACGAAGGAGGCTCTCGAAGAAGCCTGCGACGTGCTGGATACTGCTGTGGATGACGCTGTGCGAGAGATTGCAGCCTGAGTGGGCGTATGAATGGCATGTACGCAACGCGTCTGCTACTGACTCTGATTCCCGCCGCCTTTGCTCATCAGGCATGGGCGGTGCCAACCTTTGAAAAAGATGTACGCCCCATCTTAAAGGCGCACTGTTTTCATTGTCATGGCGAGGAAGGGGAGACGAAGGGCGGACTCGATGTGCGTCTTGCGCGTTTCCTGCTTAAAGGTGGAAAGCACGGCCCGGCGGTGATTGCGGGTGATGCGGCCAAGAGTCACCTGCTTGAGTTGGTGAAGTCGGGCGAGATGCCGAAGGAGAAAGGAAAGCTCAAAGACCAGGACATTGCCACGCTCGAAGCCTGGATCGCCGGTGGTGCGAATACGGCACGCCCAGAGCCTGAAAAGCTCGGCCCCGAGTTTGCCTTTACGGACGAAGAGCGCGCCTGGTGGTCGCTCCAGCCGATCACGAATCCGAAGATTCCCGTCAAGAAAGACACGGAGGGGATCGACGCTTTCATCGCTGCCAAGTTGCAGGAGAAGGGACTCTCGTTCTCACCTGAAGCGGATCCCGTGACTTTCATCCGCCGCGCTACCTTTGATCTGCTGGGCTTGCCGCCAACTCCTGAGGAAGTGGATGCCTTTGTCGCGGCCTACATCAAGCAGCCTGAGACCAGCATTGAGAATCTCATCGACCGGTTGCTCGCCTCTCCCCATTATGGAGAGCGTTGGGGACGTCACTGGCTGGACGTTGTGGGCTATGCAGATAGCGAGGGATTCGGAGAAAAAGACCTCGAGCGCAAATGGGCGTGGAAATACCGCGATTACGTCATCGACGCGCTCAACGAGGACAAGCCCTTTGATCAGTTCGTGCGCGAGCAGCTCGCGGGAGACGAAATGGTGCCCCAGCCCTATAAAAATCTGTCCCCAGATGCGATTGAAAAACTCACGGCCACTGGCTTCCTGCGCATGTCGCCGAATGGAACGGGTGAGTTGAATGACGGTGCCACGCGCAATGCCAACATCGCGGACACCGTCAAGATGGTGGGATCAGCGCTCTACGGACTGACCATCGGCTGTGCGCAGTGCCACGATCATCGTTACGATCCCATCTTGCAAAAAGACTACTACCGTCTGCGTGCCGTGTTTGAGCCTGGCTTTGACACGAAAAATTGGCGCACCACCCAGGCGCGTTTGGTTTCCCTGCTGACTGATGCGGATGCAGCCAAGGCCGCCAAGATCGAAGTGGAAGCGAAGAAAATCGACGATGCTCGCCTCGCGAAGCAGGAAGAATTTATCACGGAGGTGCTGGAGAAAGAACTGCTCAAAGCACCCGAGAAGGATCGCGCAGCATTGCGCACGGCCTACCGTACCCCCGCAAAGAAGCGCAGTGCGGATCAAGTCAAGCTGCTCAAGGCATGGCCACGCATCAATCAGCTCAGCGGTGGCTCGCTCTACCTCTACGATACGACTTACAAGACCCGGCATGCGGCTGAGCTGAAAGCCATGGCTGAAGACGCCGCCAAGATTCGTGCCACGAAACCGGTGCAGGAATTCCTGCACGCATTCACAGAGGTGCCCAAGGCCAAACCGGAGTTGGTGCCTGCCACGTACGTCTTCAATCGCGGCGTTTTCGATCAGCCGAAGGAAAAAGTTGGGCCGTCTGACCTCTCGGTGCTTGCCGGACGCAGGAAGGTCGAACTCCCTGAAAAAAATCCGGCACTTGCCACCACGGGACGTCGCCTCGCATTGGCGGCTGCTTTGACGGACGGCAAGCACCCCCTGCTCGCACGTGTGCTGGTGAATCGAGTGTGGATGCACCACTTTGGTCGCGGCATCGTCGCCACACCCGGGGATTTTGGACAGCTTGGTGCCAGCCCCACCCACCCGAAGCTGCTCGACTGGCTCTCTAGCGAATTTATGCGCACGGGGTGGAGTCAGAAGCATCTGCACCGGCTCATCATGACCTCGCGTACCTACAGGCAAGCTTCCACGCGCGATGCCACACGCGATCGCATCGACCCTGATAATCATTACCTCAGTCGCATGAGTGTGCGCCGACTTGAAGCTGAAACACTGCGTGACTCGCTGCTGGCGATCAGTGGCAAGCTCAATCCCAAGATGGGCGGGGCTCCCGTGCCGGTGATGTACAATGAAGAAGGGCAGGTGATCATCGGCATCGACACCACCGACACCGCAGGACGCCCGACGGGCAAGATCATTCCTCTCAATGGCGAAGAGTTCCGCCGCAGTGTTTATGTGCAGGTGCGGCGCTCACGTCCGCTGGAAATGTTCGCCGCTTTTGACGCGCCAATCATGGATCCAAGTTGTGATCTGCGCGCGGTCACGACTGTCAGCCCTCAGAGTTTGCTGCTCATGAATAACTCGACGATGCGCGCCCACGCAGCACAGTTTGCGTATCGCCTTCAGGCAGAGGGCGGCAAGGATGTGTCCGATCAGGTGCGCCTCGCTTGGCGGCTCGTGGATGGGAGGGTGCCCTCTGAGGCAGACGTGCAGCAGAGTGTGGAGTTTATCCGGGAACAAACAGCGTATTATCAAACTCACCCCACGCCGTTGGAGTCACGGGTTGGGACGGTGGAAAAGAAACCCGCTGATCCAGCGCTCCTGGGGCTCACGGCTCTTTGCCACGCGCTCATGAGCAGCAACGCGCTGCTTTATGTGGATTGAGGCTGCGGCGCGCGTGTGCTGCGCCGCAGAGCAAAGAGAATTGCGATCCGTTTTGTTTCGCGCGAGCTGGAGCCGTCACACAATCTCCCATCCCTTGCGGTAATCGCGGCGCACGAACTTGTCGGCATCGGCGTTGTTTGGGATCTTGAGCGCAGGCGCATCCCAAGTGAGCGATTCGTTGGGGAAAATGCTGGAAAGGCAGCCGAGGAGCACGGCCTCCGTGAGCGGGCCTGCGTAGTCGAAATTGGCACTGGGGCGGCTGTCACCGCCCTTCAAGCAGCAGTCGATGAAGTCGAACCAGTGATTGCGCGGTTGCAGCTTGGGATACTTGAAGCCGGTGAATTTTTCTCGCGGATAGAGCATGGGGGTCGAGCCGTGCGGATGCAGCAGCACACCATCGGTGCCGAGGTAAATCGTACCTTGGCCGGGGAATTTGGCGTCTTTGCCGATCAGAGCCATGACTTCTGCGGGTGGACGTGCATCACCATCGGTCCAGGTGACCTTGATCGTCTCTCCGGCGGTGTATTTCGTGCCTTTGAATGTGTATTCGACGACGGCGTTGATGGCCCAGTTATCCTTGTTCGGCGCAGGGCCGCGCGAAACCACGGACACGGGTGCTGCGAGATCAAGTGAGCGGAACCAGCCGCTGAACATGTGGCAGCCCATATCGCCCAGGGTGCCGGTGCCGAAATCGCGGCGTTTGCGCCAGTTGCCGGGATGATCGTAGCCTTGAATGTAGCTGCGCTCATGCGCCACACCGAGCCATTTGTCCCAGTCAAATCCGGCTGGGATGGGATCGGACTTCTGAGGGCGTGGCTCCATGTCTCCCCACTTCTTGTTGGAGAAAGTGTGAGCCTCTTTGACCTTACCGATCACGCCGGACCGGATCATTTCCACGGTGAAGCGTTCGGAGAAGTCGGAGGAAACTTGGATGCCCATCTGCGTCATGACGCCCTTGTCGCGCGCGCGCTCGACGAGTTGACGGCATTCCCAGAGATTGTGCGCCAACGGCTTCTGACCATAGACATGCTTGCCCTTGGCGATCGCGGCGATGCCGATGCTGCCGTGCATGTGGTCGGGGGTGGAGACGTTGACGCTGTCGATATTGGCCGCTTCCTTTTCCAGAAGCTCGCGCCAGTCTTGGTACACTTTGATGTCCGGCCATTTCTCCTGCGCTCTTTTGAAATTGCGCGTATCCACATCGCATACAGCGGTCAGTTCCCACATGGGGTGGTTTGACATACTCGTCATGTCTGCCCAGCTCATCCCGCTGGCACCAAAGGCAGCGTGGCGCAGTTTGCCGTTCGGTGAGGCAGCGCGCATGCCGGTGGTGACCCACGGTGCGGCGAACATGGCGGCGGCAGACTGACGGATGAAATGGCGACGGGATTGCATGATGCGAATAGGGGAAGTGGATGAGTGCGAAAAAACGTTGCGCGGCGCAATGATCTTCCGTTTTCTCGTTCGTCGCACATGAACAGCATCTCCGAACGCCTGCAAGCCATCCGTGAACGTATTGCCGCTGCTGCCACGCGCTGTGGGCGTGCTCCGTCTTCCGTCGAGTTGTTGGCCGTTTCTAAAACCTTTCCCGCCGAGGTGGTGCGCGAGGCGGTGGATGCCGGACAGTTCATCTTTGGTGAAAACAAAGTGCAGGAACTGCTGGCGAAAGCTCCGCTGCTACCCGCGAAGTTGCAATGGCACCTCATTGGCCATCTCCAGTCCAACAAGGTGAGAAAAATCCTCCCTGCGGTGCAGTTCATTCATAGCATTGGCTCACTCGACCTGGCGCGCGGGGTTGATCGCATTGCCGCAGAACTCGGACTGCATCCACGGGTGTATCTTGAAATCAATCTGGCATCTGAGAGCAGCAAACACGGCTTCAGCACTGAACAGGTGCGCGCCAGTCTGGAAGAACTCTACACCTTGCGCAGTCTCGAAATCCAAGGGCTGATGTGCATCCCTCCCTTTAACCCCGATGCTGCAAAAAGCCGCCCGTACTTTGTCCAACTCCGCCTTTTGCGCGATGAACTGGAGAGACTCGGCGGAGCACCGCTGCCTCTGCTCAGCATGGGCATGAGTCATGATTTCGAAATCGCCATTGAGGAAGGCTCGACGATCGTCCGTGTCGGCAGCGCGATTTTTGGCGAGAGAGCGGTCAAAGCCTAAACAAAGTGAGCCACCTCGCGCAAGGGAGATGCACCGTCTGCCGGTGAGTGCTGCGAAGCGGGTGTGAATGCTCCGGGCAGAGGGAAATGGCGGTGAGAGAGGGATTCGAACCCTCGGTACGGCTTTTGACCGTACAACGCTTTAGCAAAGCGCCGCTTTCGACCACTCAGCCATCTCACCGTTGCTCGTCCGTCGGGTGGGACTGACGAGGCGTGCATTTAGCGTGCAGTGTGGGAGTGCGTCAAACGAAATGTCGCCTCACAGCGCATCTCACTCCGCCAGAAGATCGGGGCGATTGGTGCGCGTGCGCTCCAGTGCTTGTTGCGCGCGCCATGCGGCGATCTTTGCGTGATTGCCTTGGAGCAACACCTCTGGCACTGAGAGTCCGTGGTATTCTGCCGGTTTGGTGTATTGAGGAGCCTCTAACAGGCCACTGGCCCCAAAGCTCTCCTCCACGGTGCTCGTTTCGTCCCCCAGCGCGCCTGGCAGCAGACGCACGATGGCGTCCATCACCACCACTGCGGCGATGGCACCATTGGTGAGCACATAGTCTCCGAGGCTGATTTCTTCGTCCACCCAGTGCTCGATCACGCGATGATCCACGCCTTCGTAGTGTCCAGAGAGAAAGATTAAATGCGTCTCAGCGGCGAGGCGATGTGCCGTTTGCTGATCGAAACGCCGTCCAGCGGGGGAGAGGTAGATGATGCGGGCATCTGGCTTGTCGATCTGCTCGAGTGCGGCGAAGACAGGCTCTGGTCTGATGACCATGCCGGGGCCGCCGCCGTAGGGCGTATCATCCACATGGCGGTGTTTGCCCAGACCGTGTTCGCGCAAATCGTGCACCTGAAGATCAAGGATGCCCTTTTCCTGCGCGCGTCCCATGATGCTCAGGCCCATCGGCACAGAGACAAGCTCAGGGAACAGGGTGACGACGTCGATGCGCATGCTGGCGCTATGGCGCAGCCAGCACGGAGCGGCAAGCCCCTCATTTGATATCTAGTCGGGAATGCGCCTTGACGCTGGGGAGTGTGTTCCTACTGTCGCCACTCCGTAAAAACACCCTCTCATGAACATCCACGAGTACCAAGCCAAGCAGCTATTTGAAAAATTCGGCGTCGCCAGCCCTCGGGGCATCGTCGCTGCCACGGCGGAGGAGGCAGGGCGCGCCGCGCGCGAAATCGGCGGGCCTGGCCTCGTGGTCAAAGCGCAGATTCATGCAGGTGGTCGCGGGAAGGGAACTTTCAAAAATGGTTTCAAAGGCGGCGTTCATGTGGTGGATACCCCGGAGCAGGCACAGGAAACCGCAGGTAAAATGCTGGGACAGACGCTGGTCACTCATCAGACTGGCCCAGACGGCAAACTTGTGAGCAAGGTGCTCGTCGCGAAATCCGTGGACATCGCAAAGGAGCACTACTTTGCCATCTTGTTCGATCGCGGCAGTGGCGGCCATGCCATCATCGCTTCCACGGAAGGCGGGATGAATATCGAAGACGTCGCAGCGAAAACGCCAGAGAAGATCATCAAAGAGTTTATCAATCCGGCTCTCGGTCTCCAGAGCTGGCAGTGCCGCAAGATTGCCGCTGCACTGGGGCTGCGTGGCGCATTGATGAATCAGGCCGCAAAGCTTTTCAGCGCGCTCTACAACCTCTATCTCAAGAGCGATTGCTCACTTGTCGAGATCAACCCGCTGGCAGTGACCACGGATGGGCAAGTCGTGGCACTCGATGCGAAATTCAACTTCGACGACAATGCGCTCTATCGCCAAAAGGATGTCGTCGCGATGCGTGACACGAGCGAGGAGGATCCCCGGGAGGTCGCCGCTGGAGAACACGGGCTCAACTACATCGGCCTCGATGGCAACATTGCCTGCCTCGTCAATGGAGCTGGCCTTGCGATGTCCACCATGGACATCATCAAATTCCACGGGGGCGAGCCAGCCAACTTCCTCGATGTCGGCGGTGGGGCTACGCGTGAGCAGGTCACGGCAGCCTTCAAAATCATCCTCGGCGATCCGAATGTGAAAGGCATCCTCGTCAATATCTTCGGAGGCATCATGGACTGCGACATCATTGCTCGTGGCATCGTCGCTGCGGCCAAGGAGGTCTCTCTGGCAATCCCGCTGGTGGTGCGTCTGGAGGGCAACAATGTCGAAGCTGGTAAGGCCACCCTTGCTGGCAGCGGATTGAAAATCACCGGTGCAGCGGACCTGACGGATGCCGCACAAAAAATCGTCGCCGCAGTGAAGGCGGCATGATCGAGCGCCTCGGCGGGAGTTCCGCTGGCGGTGATCGATTCATGCACTGAAGCGCGGAAGCGCGGTGCTTCCGCGCATAGACTGCGGTAGCGGCTGCGTATCACAGTCATGTCGCATACCGTCAGAAACCTTCAGATGTGGAATGCTTGGAGCTGGCTGATCGCCTGCCTCATCACATTGCCCGTGTGTTCTTTGGCGGAGGAAGCATTGCCGGATGCCAGGATCGGCGCGTTGCCTCGTTCGGCATCGCTGGCAACCGATACGAAGGAGAAGGTGGCACTCGGTCGCCTGCTTTTCTTTGATCCGATCCTCTCCGCCACGCGCGAGGTCGCCTGCGCCACGTGTCATCATCCGAAGTACGGCTGGGCCGATGCGCGCCCCACACCCCTCGGTGTGCATGCGACGGGTCTCGGCCCCGAACGCAAGTTGGTGAAAAGCGCGACATTCCCACCGCTCACACGCAACACGCCCACCATTCTCAACGCCGCTTTCAACGGCATTGAGTTTGGCAAGCCGTTCGCTCCCAAGCAATCGCCCATGTTTTGGGACAACCGCGTGCGCAGTCTCGAAACACAAGCCCTGGCTCCGATCCGTCAGCGCGAGGAGATGCGTGGTGATATTTGCGGCGAAGCCGAGGCCGTTCCCACCATGATCACACGTTTGCAGGCCATTCCCGAATACGTGAAGCGCTTTGATGGCAAGATCACCGCCGAGAGAATCACCGACGCCATCGCCGCGTATGAACGCACGCTCATCACGCCTGATTCGCCCTTTGATCGCTTCATGCGTGGCGACAAAACTGCGATGACACCCGCGCAGCAGCACGGCATGGAGGTGTTTCACAAAGCCGGTTGCTCGCTCTGCCACAACGGCCCCATGCTCTCCGACTATAAGCTCCACGCCATCGGTCTCACCGACTCCGCCACGCAACGCACCGAGTTCCGCACTCCCACGTTGCGCAATCTGAAGCACACCGCGCCCTACATGCACCACGGTGGGCACACCACCCTTGATGAAGTTCTTCTGTTCTACGACCGCCTCATGGATCAGGCCGCCGAGACGCTAGAGGGTGGCGACACCACCTCACTCCCACCCCTCGATCCGCTGTTGAGAAAGATGAATCTGCTTCCCGAAGACGCGGCCCCCATTCTCACCTTCCTCGAAGCTCTCAACAGCGACGACTACGACAAGTCCGTCCCCCAGAGCGTGCCGAGCGGATTGCCAGCCCCCCAGCCATGAGATTTCTCCTCTTTCTCGCCGCCACCAGCCATCTCGTGGCTCAAACCGGCACCATTCCCGCCGACCGCCCACGCGCACGACCCGCTTCAGCGCTCACAGGCTGGGCGGATTGGGAAAAGGGCGAGGAGCTGTTGAAGCGCATCAAGGTGCCGCCTGCGCCGGTGCTTTCGGCAGAGGATGAGGCGAAGACCTTCAAGCTCGCGCCCGGCTATCGCGCGGAACTCGTCGCCTGCGAGCCGATGGTGCAGTGCCCGATCTTCTTTGAGTTCGATCCCCAGGGGCGCATCTGGGTCGTCGAGTATCAGGGCTACATGCGCGATGTGAAAGGCAGCGGCGAGGGTGATCCGATCTGCCGCGTCGTCGTGCTCGAAGACACCAACGCCGATGGCAAGGCTGATAAAAGCACCGTCTTCCTCGACAAGCTCGTCATGCCCCGCAGCTTCGCCTTCGTGAAAGGCGGCATTTTGCTCCAGGAGCCGCCGAAGCTGTGGTTCTGCGCCGACAAAGACGGTGATCTGCGCTGCGACGAACGCACGCAGGTCGGCACGATGGGCGTCGGCGGCAATCCGCAGCACACCGCGAACGGCCTGCGCCGCGGCATCGACAACTGGCTGCACTGCGCCGACTGGCCGCATCGTTATCAATGGAAGGATGGCAAGCTCATCGACGAGCCCACGCTGCATCGCGGCCAGTTCGGCGTGAGCTTTGATGAGAGCGGCCGCTTCATTTCCTGCTACGAAAACAGCGCCATGCACATGGACCTCATCCCTGCGGAGGCCATCATGCGGCATCCGAATCTCGCCAAACTCGCGCAGCGCGGCGGTCGCGGCGGGTTCGGCGTGAATGTGAATGTCGCCAAAGAGGCTGCGGAGTGCTTTCCCATTCGTGTGACGCCTGCGGTGACGCTCGGAGCGCTCGAACTCCGCGACGACGGTCGTCTGCGCACCTACACCATCGCTTCAGGTACCTGCTTTTATGACGGCGATCAATTTCCGCCGGAGATGCACGGCAATGTCTTCGTGCCCGACTCCGCCGGCCACCTCGTCGGCACCTTGAAACTCGAAGACGACGTGCATCCCCGCGCCAAGCGCTTCTTTCCACCCGAGCAGGAACTCATCGCCAGCACTGACGAGCGCTTCCGCCCCGTGAATGCCCGCGTCGGCCCCGATGGGGCGCTTTACCTCGCCGACATGTATCACGGCATCATCGAGCACGTCATCTTCATCGTCCCCTGGCTGACGAAGCAGATCGAGCAACGCAAACTCTATGAAGGCAACGATCACGGCCGCATCTGGCGCATTGTGCATGAGGGAGCGATCAGGCGAGAGGAATGGAGTGATGGAGACCTGGTGAAAATGCTCGGGCATCCGAATGGCTGGCAGCGAAACACGGCGCAGCGGCTGCTGGTTGAGCGCGGTGAGGACATTGGCGATCCAAATCGCTTCGAGACGCCGCTGCATCGCCTGCATGCTCTTTGGACGCTCGAAGGCATGGGCAAGCTCAAGCCCGAGCATCTGCAAAAAGCCGCCAAAGATGCCGATGCACGCGTGCGGGCCGCCGCTGCTCGGCTGGGGGCGGAGATCGTGCTCCAGGATGAAGCCGACGCCAGTGTGCGGCTTCACGCATTGCTCTCACCGAAGCCGATTCCTGCCATCGCCGAGCATCTCACACGTCATGAAGATGACTTGAGCCGCGTCGCAGCCATGACGACGATTCATGGCAAGGAGATCGCCTTGCTGGAGCTTTTGCTGAAGTGGCCGCAAAGCACCGCGCATCGCGTCGAGACGCTCAAGCTGCTCTCGCAGCTCGCGTGCATGGATGGCAAGGCGGGGGCGGTACTCGCGAAAATCGCCGAAACGGCGGTTTGGCAGCGTGAGGCCATGTTGGATGGTTTTCTCGCTTCGCAGACGAAAGTCACCTTGAAGACCAAACCGACATTTTGGGATGCAATGGTCTCCAATCGCAACATCGCGGCCCGTGAAAGGCTTCAAAGGCTGCGCTCGGCACTCACTTGGCCTGGAGCCGACGCTTTGCCGATCACAACCCGAAAGCTCAGCGAGGCCGCGAAGAAACAGGTCGAGCGCGGCGCGGCGGTGTATCAGAGCGTCTGCGGCCTCTGTCATCAGCCCACAGGTTTCGGCATTCCCAATGTCGCGCCGCCGCTGGCGGAGAGTTCATGGGTCACCGGCGAGCCGGAGCGGCTCATCCGCATCGCGCTGCATGGCTTGTATGGCGAGATCGAGGTCAGCGGCCAGAAATGGAACCTTGCCATGCCAGGTCAGGGCATGAACCCGCTGCTCGATGACGCGAAGCTCGCCGATGTGCTCAGCTACATCCGCAATGCCTGGGGAAATGAGGCCGATCCCATCGCCGCCGCGCAAGTCGCTGCCGTGCGTGAGCAAACCAAGGACCGCAAGATGCCCTGGACCGCCGACACGCTGCTTCAGGTCGATGTGCGCGGCGAAAACGCCCTCCAGCCCGATGCCGACGGCGTTTTGACCCTGCCCGCGAGTGCCGCGAAGACCTACGGCCAGAAGCTCGCGTATCGTCCTTCGCTCAATGTGCTCGCCCCGTGGCGCATCGAGACCGATGTCGCAGAGTGGACGATCCAGATTCCTGCCGATGGAGATTACGAAGTCCTCGTCACCCTCGCCGCTGATGACGCCTCCGCCGGTGATGCCTATGTCATCGAAGCTGAGACTGCGATCACCAAAGCCACCGTGAAATCCACCGGCGGCTACGAAACCTTTGCCGAGCAGGCGGCGGGCAGGCTCAAGCTCAAAGCGGGAGTGCAAAAGCTGCTCATGCGGCCGGAGGGGGCTTTGAAGCAGGAGCTGGCCGACGTGCGGGCAGTGAGGTTGAGGCGGAGGTGATCGGCCGGGTGGAATACTCGCGCTCCTGGGTTGCGGCGGCGGATTCTCCGGTCTATCTCGGCGCGTGGAAGACACCGACTACAAAGTCAAACTTGAGATTTTTGAAGGCCCGCTGGACCTGCTGCTCTACCTCATCAAAAAGGAGGAGATCGACATCTACAGCGTGTCGCTGGAGCGTATCACGAAGCAGTATCTGGAATACATCGACACGTTCAAGGCGCTGAACATCGAGCTGGCGAGCGAGTTCATCGTGATGGCGGCCAATTTGATGTACATCAAGAGCCGCGAGCTGCTGCCAAAGGACGTGCAACCGCCGGAGGAGGACGCTGAGGAGGGCGATCCGCGCTGGGAGCTGATCCGTCAGCTCGTGGAGTACAAGAAGTTCAAGGAGGCGGCGCAGTTCCTCGGGGTGCAGGAGGTGAAGAGCGATGAACTCTTCGTCACCACTCCTGAATTGCCGGATTTGGATGCCCCTGTGGTCGGCATCGGTCAGGTGGGCATCTTTGATCTCATTCGCGCTTTCCAGCGCATCTTGAAGCGCTTTGAGAATGCCAGCGATTTCCGCGAGATCGTCAATGATCGCTTCACTGTGGCCGATAAGATCGAGCACTTGCTCAACATCGTGCCCGTGGGAGGTCGCGTGAAGTTCGAGGAGCTGTTCAGCACCGCCGCCAGTCGCGGCGAGGTGATCGTGACCTTCCTGGCGATGCTGGAATTGATCAAACTCAATCACCTGCAAGTCGAGCAGGAGCAGTTGCTCGGCGAGATCGTGGTGGTGCGACCGGCGGTGTAGCGCAATCGCCCCGATGGTTGTTTCCAAGTCGCAAGCGAGGCGCTTGCGCTATTTCCCTTTGGCCACGGCTGGAGCCGGTGGAGGCGCGGTCGGGCTGACACGCGTCAAGCGCGTGGATTTTCCAAGAAGCCAAAACACGCCGCCGATGCTGCCGATCAGTACGAGCGCGGCGAGCACCGGCCAGATGCCGGGGATGAGTGGCTTGTGGAGGCGGCGGCGTCTTGCCATCGCAGACTGTGACACGGCTTGCCGCAATGCGCCAGCACGGCTATGATCGAAGATGCTTCCCTGGCTCAACAACGACCGTTTTCCTCTCTATCTGGCTCCGATGGCCGGGGTGACGGACGTGATCTTCCGCCGCTTGTGCAAGGAACAGGGCGCGGATGTGATGGTGACGGAATTTGTCAGTGCCGAGGGCATTTTGCAGCGCGACGACCGCACACGGCACTACACGGAGTTCGATGAGGAGCAGCGGCCGCTGGGCGTGCAGCTTTTCGGCTCCGATGGCGTGCGCATGGGCGAAGCGGCGCGGAAAATCATCGACTGGAAGCAACCGGACTTCATCGACATCAATTTCGGCTGCCCAGTGAACAAGGTGGTGGCGAAGAACGGCGGTTCATCACTGCTGAAGGACTGCCCCTTGCTCGCCAGCGTCGCGCGTGAGGTCGCCAAGGCGGTGTCCATTCCTGTGACGGCAAAGATTCGCATCGGCTGGGATGCAAATCACATCAATGCTGTCGAGATCGCAAAGATTCTCGAAGACTGCGGCATGCGCGCCATCGCCGTGCATGGCCGCACGCGAGCGCAAGGATACACCGGACTCGCGGACTGGGATGTGATCGGCCAAGTGGCCGATGCGGTGCAGATTCCCGTGATTGGCAATGGCGACATCGCCAGCGGTCAGGATGTGGAAGTGCGCCGTGCACAGACCAATGTGAAGGGCGTCATGATCGGCCGTGCAGCGATGGCGAACCCGTGGATTTTCAAAGAAGCGAAGCACTACCTCACCACCGGCAGTCACGCGGCTCCAGCGAGTGTGGAGGACCGTTTTAACTTCATGCGCCGTCACTGCCTGCTGGCCGTGGAGCGCAACGCGCACATGCAGGAGCTGCAGACGATGCGCGCCATGCGCAACCGGCTCATGAATTACACGAAGTCGATTCCTGGCGGCAAGTGGTTGCGACAAAAATTTGCCACGATTGGCAGTGAGGCCGAACTGGAAGACATCTTTGCCGCGTATCTCGATCATCAGGCCACGCACATTTACGAGCATCCAGTGAGTGAGTGAGGATGAGGGGCAGGGGAACTGAGCCTGCGCATGATATGAAGAAGGGTGTGTGATTGCAGACGTGAATCCCGTCTGAAGAGCCGCGAATAGCCGCGAGTCGAAGAGTCGTTTCATCCCCCGAGCGCATCCGTCCCGAAAGTTTTGCTGCGGTAGGCTCTGGGGAATGGGAGGGACGAGAGGTTCGCGGTTGCGCAGGACGGGAATCCGTTGTTTTTCCGGCGCACCATGTCTCATCCCTCCTCATCACCCAAGCACATCGACCTCTCCAAACTTGGCGAGCCCGTCTATCGCGGCTCCGTGCAGAATCTTTACGCGGTGCCTGAGCATCCTGGTTTTGTGGTGTGTGAGACGACGCCAGCGGGATCAGTTTTTGATGTGGGGTCGATCTTTAACATCGAGGGCAATGATTTGAATCGTGCCATCTTCCGTCACGCGATGTACTCGCGTCTGGGTAAGTCGGAAACATGGCAACGTGTGAAGCAGGCGATCGAATCGGCCCCCATGGACGACACCTGGCGTCGTGAACTGCTCACGGGCCCGATGGAGACGATGCTGGAGCGCGGAGCGGAGACGCATCATGTCGGGATGGTGGATGCAGCGACGGGAGAAGTGGTCAGCGATGGCATGCCGAGCCATCCGAGCTGCTACAACGTGGTGCGCCGTTTTCCGGTGATGCATCCACCGCAGCGGGGACTGCTGGGTACGCATGTTTTTGATTACACACAGTTTCATCAAAACGAGAATTATGTGGTACCGCTGGAATACATCGTGCGTTTCGGGGTGACGAGCGGCTCGTCTGTTTTGAAGAAGTATCAAAGTCTCAGCGATGCCGCGAAGCGCGCCTATGAACAGGAACTCGGACTCTCAAAGCCCATGACGGTGTGGGAAATGCTGGAGCGGCCTGTTTACGACCTGACGAGCAAGTATGAGCCGGAAGACCGCGCGGTGAGCAAGCAGGAGGCTCTGCTCATGAGCGGCCTCAGCAGTGCAGACTTCCTCACGACAATCAAGATGGCCATCCTCGGTGGTTGGGCCGTGCGCGAATTGTTGGAGAGCGCGGGCTTGCTGCTGTGGGACTTGAAATGGGAGTTCGCCGTGGATGGCGGAGAGTTGTTGTTCGTCGATACGATTGATGCCGACTCGTTCCGAGGCACCGGTTTCATCGACGTGGATGGCAACAGACTCGTCATTCACTACAACAAGCAGGCCATGCGCGACTACTACCGTCTGGTGCATCCCGACTGGTATGCGGGCATCAATGAGGCGAAGCAGCAGGCGCAGAAAATCGGCGTGCCGTTCAAGCAAGTGCTGCGTGAAGGGCAAGCTGCGGGCAAGTGGCCGGCCACACCAGTGGTCGATGCGGGATTCCTCGCGTTGCAGGCGCGCAAGACGGCACTGATCCGCGAGCATGTGCTTTCTGAACGCGCTGCCGCTGCCATCCGCGCCGATCTGCAGGCCGCCGGTGCTGCTGAGGCCGAGTTTTTCCGCGCGAAGGGACTGTTGGGAGAGCTTTTGAAGCTCAACAGTGTGGGGCGAAATCTGTGATGTTTCACACTGACAAAATGCTTGCGCTGGAAGCGGAAACGTCTATCAATCACGCCCCTTCTTCGGGAGGGAAATGTGATTCCTGAGTAGCTCAGCGGTAGAGCGGGTGGCTGTTAACCACTAGGTCGTAGGTTCGAACCCTACCTCAGGAGCCATCACGAAAATGGCAGAGTAGCTCAGGGGTAGAGCAGAGGACTCATAAGCCTTTGGTCGGGAGTTCAAATCTCCCCTCTGCCACCAAAGCGATGCGAGAGAAATTCAAGCGCACGCTTTCTGTGCTTCGTAGAGCGAGGCGATTCCGAATGTGAAACGCGTGGTCGCGGCTGTGGCGAAACCGTTGGCGAGGATCAGTGCCTCCATGTCGGTGCCAGAGGGGAAGCGCTCGATGGAGCCGCAGAGATAGACGTAAGCCTCACGACGACCAGTGAGCCAGCCCGCGATGCGCGGCATGAGATGCTTCAGATAGAATAGATAAGCCTGCCGGATGCCTGGAATGCGCGGGGTGGAGAAATCGAGCACAAACAAGCGTCCTCCGGGACGCAGCACGCGGCTCATTTCACGCAAGGCGTCCGGCCATGACGCCATGTTGCGCAGCCCAAAGGCGACGGTGAGCACATCGAAGACGCCATCTTGAAAAGGCAGGGCTAGGCCATCTGCTGCGATGAGCGCGCGCGAGCCGCGTTTGCGTGCTTCGTGCATCATGGGGACGGAGAAGTCTGCGCCAATCACTTTTGCCTGTGGGCAGGCGGCCTGGATCGCGCGGGAAAGGTCTCCACTGCCTGTGGCAAGATCGAGGATGCGTTCTGGCCCAGCATCACGCACGCGCTGCGCAGTGACTCGCCGCCAGAGACAGTCGATGCCCAAGCTGAGGACATGATTGGCGAGCACATAGCGCGGTGCGATTCCAGCGAATGCTTGCCTGACAAATCCTGCGTCTTGCATGATGAACGGGGCCTTTCCCCCGGCAATGCCAGGGGTGAGATGGTGCTCACGAAAGGACTCGAACCTTCACGATGTTACTCACTAGAACCTGAATCTAGCGCGTCTACCAATTCCGCCACGTGAGCACGTAGGGGGTCGGGATGACCGGGACGCGAGTGTTGACCAAGGCCGGGATTTCTCAAGCGGGAAAATGAGTTTCTTCTGGCGAAGTTGCCAGACTCGGGCTAGCGCGCAGCGATGTCTTTTCGTCTCGAAATGCTGCAAGTGGCGCGCCTCGCTCCGAAGTTGCTGGGAGAGTCCGCAGAGTTGGTGGAGGCATTTTTACGTTCTCGCTTCTCTTCTGCGGGGGGCTGCATGGATCGAAACGATGTGCCGGATCTTTACTACACGGTGTTTGGGCTGGAGGGGCTGCAGGCTCTGTGCCTTGAGGACGCCAAGATTCCTGATGTGCGTCCTTGGTTGAGGGGATTTGGAGATGGTGAAGGGCAGGATTTTGTCCATCTCTGCTGTCTGGCGCGTTGTTGGGGGAATGTCGGCATTCGCGAACTGGATGACTCATCGCGTCTGGCCTTGGCTGCGCGGATCGAGGCGTTTCGCTGCGCGGATGGGGGCTATCATCAGGCTCCAGGTCGCAGTCATGGCAGTGCGTATGGCTGTCTCCTGGCGTGGGGAGCGTATCAAGACCTCGGTGGTCTGCCGCCGGAGCCGTGGCGGCTGGCGGAGTGCATGGGCAGCTTGCGCACCAAGGATGGAGCCTGGTCTAACGAGCCTGGCATTCCGATTGGCTCCACCACGGCGACCGCCGCCATGGTGGCACTGCATCGGCATCTGGAGATGTCGCCTCCACCTGAAGCTGTGGAGTGGCTCATGCAGCGGTGTTTGCCACAAGGGGGCTTTCTCGCATTGCCTGCGGCTCCGTTGCCTGATTTGCTTTCAACCGCAGTGGCGTTGCATGCGCTGGATGCGGTGCAGGTGGATTTCTCACACCTCAAAGAGCCTTGCCTCGATTTTGTGGACTCACTGTGGGATGCCACGGGAGGCTTTCATGGCAACTGGACGGATGACATGCTCGATAGCGAGTACACCTACTATGGTCTCCTCGCGTTGGGGCACCTGAGTTTGTGAGAGAGGTGAAAATGAAAAAGCCCGAACCATGGGTTCGGGCTTTTCCGAATGATGGTGTGGAGTGATTAAGCGAGGGCTTCTGTGAGGATGCGCCCGCCATTGACGATGTCGATGGGACGCACGCCATCGGCGACGATGCGTTTTTCACCATTGATGCCGAGCACGCGATACATCGTCTTGGCGAGGTCTTCCGGCCCCACGGGATCACGATCCGGTTCACCGCCGAGCGCATCAGAGGCACCGTGGATGTAGCCTTCTTTGACGCCGCCGCCAGCCAGGGCTACGGAGAAGACGCGCGGCCAATGGTCGCGTCCATTGGTGCCGTTGACTTTCGGAGTGCGTCCGAACTCAGAGCTCACCATGACCAGCGTGCGCTTCAGCATGCCACGGTCTGCGAGGTCGGTGATGAGGCGCGCAAAAGCTTGGTCGAAGTTCGGAGCCTGACTCTCAAAGGCTCCTTTGATGTTGGAGTGATGGTCCCAACTGCCGTAGCTGACGGAGACCATGCGCACACCAGCTTCGACGAGGCGACGTGCCAGCAGGAAGCGCTGTCCGGCGGTGTTGCGACCGTATTCGTCACGCAATTTGTCGGATTCTTTGGTGAGATCGAAGGCTTCACGGGCCTGCTTGCTGCTGATGAGGCCGTAGGCACTTTGGTAGAAGCTGTCCATGGCGCTGATGGCGTCGGATTTCTCCACGGATTTGAAGTGTTCATCCACGGCACCGAGAAGATTGCGGCGACGATCGAAGCGTTTGTCGTTCACATCCTTCGGCGTGAGCAAATCACGCACGGTGAAGTTTTTGTCCGCAGGATCGCTGCCGAGAGCGAACGGCCCGAAGGCACTGCTCATGTAACCAGTACCCTGTTCAGGGGCGATCATGTTGGGAACCACCACGTATGGGGGCAGGTTGTTTCGGCTGCCTTGTTCGTGAGCGATGATGGAGCCGAAGCTGGGGAATTTGATCGCCGGGCTTGGACGATAACCGGTGAACATGTTGTGGGTGCCACGCTCATGAGCTGCCTCACCGTGAGTCATCGAGCGGATGACCGTGAGCTTGTTCATGATCTTGGCGATGTTCTTGAACTTCTCCCCGACGTATTCTCCAGGGATGGAAGTCTTGATCGGCGTGTATGGGCCACGGTAGTCCGGCGCGGCAAAGGGTTTCGGATCCCACGACTCATGCTGAGCCATGCCGCCTGGGAGATAGATGTGGATAACTGAGTCTGCGATGGGTTTGAAGGTTTCCACTTCTGGCATTGCTGTGGCTGCCTGAAGACGGAGCATTTCCGGCAGGGTGAGGCCGAGCCCCCCCAGCAGGCCGACGTAGAGGAAATCGCGACGACTGGCTCCGGCGCGAAGATCAAGGTGATTGCCTTGGCAGAGGGGGTGCATTTTCATAAGAAAGGGGGATGTTGGTGCTGAAATCGTGGGGGATTACGAGGGGCAGACGGCTATCTTGCATATCTTGCGAAAAATTATGCCTTCGCTGTGGTCGCCTGTTACTTCATGACCCAGCCCGCCTGCACCAATTGGTGAACCCAGACTTGGAAATCGACGGGGGCATCCGGTGGGAATTTGAGTCGCAGGATCATCGGCACGGTAGCGTCTTGGCTCTCTTGGAGCAGGTAGTCGATCTCGCGTGCCATGGTGCTGGACTTGTCGGCGTAGCCATAGACGACTTTCGCGCCCGGCTCCGAGATGACTCGCAGGCTATAGCATTTCAGGGAGGAGGGGTCGCCAAATTGGTTTTCAAAATGTCCCGCAGGAGAAACGATCACTCGGAAGAGCGTGGGCTTGGTGGTTTTCTTTGACAGGAAATCCGACCATGCCATCTCGCCTGCGCCGACAAAAGATTCCCAATCTACGCGTGGACCTACGGCGAGGTGTTCCACCGTAGCCAAGCGCCGCCCGCCGCCTTCGAAGACGACGATGTGCTCTGTGAAGTGGGATGGGGCTTCGGTGGCCTCCACGAGAGAGTCGAAAGCCAGCGGGCCATCTGCATTCTTCTCGTAGTAGATGCTCATCAATGGAGCGGCGCGCAGTCGGTTGCGTACAAGCAGTGCGCGTTCTCGCCAGTCTGCGGCCTCAAGGAATTTGCGTACGACTTCTTCGCCAGCAGCGAGCTTTGCCAAGTTGTCTTGCGTGTTCTGGCGAACGGGCAGTGAGGTGGCGGTCTTTAATCCATCATTGCCAGGGAGTCGAAATACCAAGTTGCCTGAGTTGACAGGCGGAGGCGGTGTGTCCTCCGTCTTTTTTACGGTAGTAGCAGCAGGAGCCTCCTGTGCCGAAGGCAGGGAAAGCTTCTTCCGCATTTTTTCATCGGTGTAGTGTTGGCGGATGCTGAGGAGAACGAGTGCAAGGATGATGCTGCCAACAACGATGCCACCGATGAACAGTCGGCGACGGAATTGCAGCACCTCGGGGTCCATGCGCATGCGCTCGAAGGCGTCCCCAGGCAGGGCTTGCGGAGGGTGTGCCGGGGCTAATTGCATGCCTGCCTCGCTAGACCTCACGGGCTCGGCAGGAGGAGCTTCGTTTTGCCCCATCAGCAGTGCGCGCCGCTTCGTCTTGGTGCTCTTTTCCGCCATCTGGAGCATCACGATCTGACCGCATTCAGGACACGGACGTGAACGCGTCACGGACGAGACCTGAATCTCGACGGTCTTTTCGCAATGTGGGCAGACGAGGGTGGTGGCCGGCATTTAGGCAGGTTTTTGGAGGGCAAATACTGTGCTTGGGGCAGGGGTTGGATGCAACCCGTTGCTTTGTTCAATTTCCCATCCAAGCCATCGCGACGCCGCCGCGCTGACGCAGGCGATTCAATCCCCAACTCATCATGAGCCGCGCATCATCCCAGATGTATTTAGTTTTCGTGCCGAGTTGTACGAGGATCACCTCCCGTCCGCCACTCGTCGCGCTGGAAATCAGGCAGCGCCCACTGGCGATCGTGTAGCCGGTTTTCATGCCGTTGCATTCTGGCATGCGGCCCAGCAATTCATTGGTGTTTTCCAAAGTGACCCTACGTCCATCCGCGCGGTAGAAGGTGTGATATTTCCGTCGCACCGCATCGCGGATGATGCCGTTGCGATACGCGGCCATGGCCACGCGCGCCATGTCGCGCGCGGTGGAGTACTGCCCAGGGACAGTAAGCCCGTGCGGGTTTCTGAAATTTGAATTCGTGCAGCCTAGCGACCTTACCTTTGCATTCATCTTTGCGGCAAATGCTGAAATGCTCCCCGCGTTGTCGCGCGCCAGCACATTCGCCACATCGTTGCAGCTTTTCACGAGGAAGGCGTAGAGCAGTTCACGTCGGGTGTAGGTATCTCCTGGCCGGACGCCGAGGCGAGTCGGCTCCACGGCAACATCTGAGGAGAGTACACGCACTTTTCTATCCAGATTGCCAGCGTCCAATACCACGAGGGCGGTGACCAGTTTCTGAGTGCTCGCCACCGCACGAGCGCGCTCAAAATCTCGCCCAGCCAGATGCTGCCCGGTGCGGGCATCGAGAAGCAGGTAGGAAGCCGCATGAATCGCGGGCCCTCGTGAGACGGTCAGCATCGGTTGCGCAGGGGCGGAGATCGGCAGGGCTTGCAGTTCACCATCACCCTGAGCGCCATCCATTTGCAGATACTGCGTGCCAACTGGTTTCACGGGAATGGCTCGTGCCACTCCTTGATTGGCGCAGCTCATCAGAAGGCACACGGCGGTGCTGGTCATCACGAATTGGGTCAGTTTCATCATCATGCGTGCAACGTTGCTCCAGCCAGTGCATTTCATGCCATTCGGCGTCTGGGCAGGAGCGTGCCGCGCATCTAGGCCACCACATCCGGCTTGTCAAACCTTGCGCCCGTGGCGGCCCGCGCCATCATCGCGGTCATCATGGCACTCATCATTAACGGCGAGCACATCGACGACGAAATCATCGAGGCGGAATTTCGTCACATCAAAGGACACTACGAACGCACTCTCCAAGTCGCCTGTTGTGAGCGTGATCCCGAATTCCGCAGCATGGCCAAGGATAATATCGTCTCCCGCGCGCTGCTTGCCCAGGAGAGCCGCCGCCGTTTTCCCTCGGTCTTGGAGGAGGATGTCACGGTCCGGTTGAATCGGCTCATCGAGGATGCAGGCGGCGAAGAACGCTTCTACATGAATCTCGGCATGCCGGTCAAAAACGAGGATGCCATTCGGGAAAATGTCGCGGGTGGAGTGCGCCTCGACAAAACGCTTCAGGAAATCTACGCGCCAGAGCCGGTTCCTACGGAGGAGGAATTGAAGGCATGCTACGAGAGCAACCTCAAGCTCTTCATGACGGAGGAGGAAATCTGTGCCGCGCACATCACGAAAAGTCTTCAGGGAGCGATGAGTCGTCAGGAGATCTACCAAACCATGCGCGACTTGCGCCGCCAGCTTTTGGCCGGAGCTGACTTTACCAAACTCGCCGAGGAACATCGCGCCGATGATCAGCAGCAGATCGACCTCGGTTGGTTTAAGCGCGGAGAGTTCATGGAGGAATTTGAAACCATCGCCTTCTCCATGAACGAGGGCGAGATCAGTCCCGTTTTCACCACTCAGCTAGGCTTTCACCTTTGCACCGTCACGGGCCGCAGACCCTCTGTGCCACGCCCATTGGATGAAGTGCGTGAGGCGGTGAAAGAGCGTTTTCTCGAAGAACATCGCGACAAAAAGTTCAACGCCTTTCTCGAAGAGCTCAAGGCCACTGCCAAGATCGAGGACACCGATCCTCCCGATGAAGGTGCCCACTGCGGTCATTGATCGCCAAAGCGGCACATCTTGCCATCGTCAGGTCACACCTTCGTCAGCATCGGCATGGGCGTCTGTGTCGTGGTGAGAGTTTCATCCGGCTCCGGCAGCGAATCCACCGGCGGCGGGCCGGGGAAATTGTCATCCACAAAACGCCGCCAAGTGTCCCGCGTCTTTTGCGAGATCATGCCTTGCACGGTGTCGCCGCATTTGCCGCAGATCATCACGCTGTGCAGCAGTGAAATGCCTTCGCAAACGCCCGTGATCACAAAATCCTCCATGCCTGGCGCATCACGCCGCGCATTGCACACCGCACACGATTCCAAGCCGCGATCCAGCACCACTTCCTCGTCCTGGAACTGCGCCAGCCGTTGCTTCGACTCCTGAGAGAACTCCTCCATCATCTTCACGCGGCAGTGATCGCACAGCGCGTACTCCATCACGCACTCGCCCCGTTTGTACGCCTTCGAGATTTGAAAACCACCCGGAAAATCCGGCAGCGACTCGCCACAGCGCGTGCAGTGTTGAAACGGACGCTCCTCATACTCGCAGCCCAGCTCAGGTGGGATCGGGGGCGGCTTCTGGAGATCGTGATCGGACATCGGCTTGCGTTGCAATAATGCGCTACTCGGGGCAGTTTCACAGTGCAAACTCATGCGCTCCACGTTTTTCCTGTTACTCGCCCTCAGCACTCGCCTGCACGCACAAAGCGCCGATTGGATTCATAGCCGTGGCAACGAAGCCATGACCGGCATCTCACCCGTCGCACTCAAGGCACCGCTCGCACTCGCTTGGCAGTTCAAGCTCATGGATAAACCAAAGGGCCAATCCGAAATGCTCGTCTCCAGCGCCGTCGTGCGCGCGGGCAAAGTCTATGCTGGCTGCAAAGACGGTAAATTTTTCTGCCTCGATCTCGTCACCGGCAAAGAACTCTGGAAGGCCGAGGCCAAAGGGGCCTTTGATGGAGCCGCCGCCTTCGCAGGCGATCTCGTCGCCGCCGGTTGTCAGGACGGCTTTGTCTATGCCTGGCACGCAGACACGGGCAAAGAAGTGTGGAAGTTTGAAACCGAGGCCGAAATCCACGCCGCAGCCAATGTCTGGACCGATCCCGCAACCCAGGCGCAAAAAATCGTCATCGGCTCCTACGACTACAACATCTATTGCCTCGACGCCAAGACGGGTAAAAAGGAGTGGGCCGCTGAAACTGGTTACTACATCAACGGCGGCTCTGCCATCGGCGATGGCAAGGTCGTCTTTGGCGGTTGCGACAGCGTCCTACATGTCCACGACGTGAAGACTGGCAAAGAAGAGCGGCAGATCGAAGTCGGTGCCTACATCGGCAACAATGTCGCCATCGCCGACGGCATCATCTACGTCAGCCACTACGGCAACCGCGTCGGAGCCTACCGCATCGCCGACGGCAAGCAGCTCTGGGAATATGGCGAGCGTGAGTTTGAATACTACGCCGCGCCCGCCATCTGGGAAAAAGGCGTCTATGTCGGCGGTAGAGACAAACGCTTCCACGCCATCGACCGCGCGAACGGCAAACAACTCTGGGAATTCCGCGCACGCGACCGCATCGACAGCAGCGCCGTCATCTGCGCTGGTAAAACCGCCATCTTCGGTGCCGACGACGGCTACCTTTACGTGCTCGATCTCGCCACCGGCAAAGAACTCTGGAGCTACCAAATCGGCGCTCCCGTTAAAACCAACCCCGCCATCGCCGGCGACTACATCCTCCTCGGCGCAGATGATGGCGTGCTGTATGCGTTCAAGAACGGGAAGTGATCGAGTTTCAGTTGCGTTCAGATGCGCCGTTATAGGCGCGTGTGCATCATCGCCGTAGCAGCGAGACACATCGCGTACGCTTTGCTGATCTTGCGGTTTTCGTTGATGCCGAGTCGTGGGAGCTGTCCTACTTACTCCAGTTCAAACACGAACGGAATGCCCTGTTCGGCCATCATTTTTTGTTCCTTGATCATGAAGCGGTCGGCTAGGCGTTTGAAGCTGCCATCGGTGCGCATGCGTGTGAGTACGGCATTGATCTTGCCTTTCAACTCAGGCTTTCCTTGTGGCAATGCCACTGCCCACATCTCCTCGCGCAGGGGGGCGAGCAATGCGCGGGTTTTTTCCGGATGCGCGGCGTGGTAGCGCATGATCGAGATTTGATCGTAAATCCAGGCATCGACGTTGGCGTTCACCACTTCCATCACACAGGAGGTGTCGCTGTCGAGCGTCTTAATCTCCGCCTTTGGCAAATGATCACGAGCCCACCTTTCGCCGGTGGTGCCGAGGCGTGTGACGATCTTGCGGCCAGGGGTATGGAGGTCTGCCCCTTGTACGATGGGAGAGTTCTTGGCCAGCAACACCGAGAGGCCTGTTTTGACATAAGGGTCGGAGAAGTCCACCGCCTTGCGGCGCTCCGGCGTGGCACTCATGGAAGAGATGACCAAGTCGAGCGCACCGGTGAGTAAGGCGGTTTGCAAGCCGTCGAAGCTGATGTTCTTAAATTCCACTTCGCGCCCGAGTGCCTTGCCGATTTCTCGGCCAATCTCGACGGAGACGCCGACGATTTGGCCGTTTTCATCCACAAACTCAAATGGCGGATAGGTCGCATCCATGCCGATGATGAGTTTGTTGCTGCGAGTGCAGGTGCACAGCATGAAGAGGAGGCTCAGAGCAAGGAATCGTGACATTGCAGTGTCTTAGGAGTTCAAAGACCCGGCAAAATCGCTCGGCATGCGCCAGTCGCCGCGTGGTGAGAGCGCCACGGAGCCGACTTTCGGGCCGTCAGGAACGCTGGAGCGCTTGAACTGGTTTTGGGCGAAGCGTTTGAAGAATAGTGCGAGCCATTTGGCGATGGTTTCTTCGTCGTATTTGCCTGCAAACGCCTGCGCCGCCAGCCAGCGGATTTTTTCCGCGCTGCTGCCGTGACGAACGAAGTGGAACAGGAAAAAGTCGTGCAGCTCATACGGGCCGATGCTGTCCTCGGTCTTCTGTTGCAGCGATGCGTCCGCAGCCAACGGCAGCAGTTCCGGCGTGATCGGCGTGTCGGCGATGTCGCGCAGGATCGCGCCCGCCTTTTCGGCGAAGGGGCCATCCGCGCACCATTCGATGAGATAACGCACCAGCGTCTTCGGCACGCCGGAGTTGACGTGGTACATCGACATGTGATCGCCATTGAAGGTACACCAACCCAGTGCCGATTCAGACAGATCGCCGGTGCCGATGACGAGGCCGCCGGTCTTGTTGGCGAGGTCCATGAGAATCTGCGTGCGTTCGCGTGCTTGCGAGTTCTCGTAAGTCGCGTCGTGCTGCGCTTCGGAGTGACCGATATCGGCAAAATGCTGTCGCACCGCGTCCGTGATCGGAATCGTGCGCAATTCGACGCCCAGAGCTTCCGCTAGTTTCTCCGCGTTGCCCTTCGTGCGCGTGGTCGTGCCAAAGCCGGGCATCGTGACCGTCAAAGCGGCGCTGTGTGGCATGTCTGCGCGTTTCAGTGCCTCCAGCATCACCAGCAGCGCCAGAGTGGAATCGAGTCCGCCGGACAAACCGAGCACGGCGGATTTGGCGCGCACTTGTTTCAGTCTGCGGGCCAGTCCGGTGGCCTGAATCGCGAAAATCTCCTCGCATACGGCGTTCCGATCCGCTTTGGCCGAAGGCACGAAGGGATGCGGCGTGATGGCGCGCTGCAAGGCATCATCACTGCCGAGCGCGGGGCCGAGATCGAACGCGATGCGCTGCATCGGCAGGCTTCCGGCTTCATCGCGGAACGCGGAGCTTTTCAAACGATCGTGTGCCAGATGCTGCACATCGACATCGGCAATGACATGCCGCGTCTCAAAGGAAAAGCGCTCGGTTTCACCGAGCACGAGACCGTTCTCAGCGACGATGCCGTGGCCCGAATAAACCACGTCCGTGCTCGATTCGCCCGCACCTGCACCCGCATACACGTAAGCCGCGAGACAGCGTGCTGATTGCTGCGCCACGAGATGGCGACGATACGGCGCTTTGCCGAGAACTTCGGTGCTCGCGGATGGATTCGCCAGCAGCGTGGCTCCGGCGAGCGCCAGATGGCTCGATGGCGGAATGACCGTCCACAAGTCCTCGCAAATCTCGACACCGAGCACGAATCCGGTGACGTCGCGTGCTTCAAACAGCAGTTCGGCTCCGATCGGCACGTCCTGGCCGTTCAGCCGCAGCGAAGTCGCGTTCAGCGTGTGCGCGGGCGAAAACCAGCGGCGCTCGTAAAACTCCGCCGAGTTCGGCAGGAACGATTTGGGCACCACGCCATGCACATGACCGCGTGCCAGCACCGCCGCGACGTTGTAGAGCCGGTCTTGCACCAGCAACGGCAGGCCCACGACCAGAACGACCGGCAGATCGTGCGTTGCTTGTGCCAGTTCGGCCAGACCGCGCACCGCCGCGGCTCGCAGTGCTTCCGTGTGAAACAAATCGGCGCAGGAATAGCCGGTGAGGCTCAGTTCCGGGAAAACGATGAGCCTGCAGCCGCGATGCGCCAGCGCGCGCGCCTCACGCGCGAGGATCGCGACATTCTTCGCCACATCCCCCAGCACCAGTTCCGGCGAAACCGCCGCCACGCGTACGAAACCAAGTCGTTCGCGGGTGGAAGTGGAGGAAGGGGCGGTCTGCGGCATGCGGAACCTTAGCACGCGTCGTTTGGGGTGCGCGAGGATTTATGCTTGGAGATCGTGACGCACCTGCTCAATCAGCTCTCATCACAACCTACTTCAATTCATTCAGTGTTTCCAAATACTGTTTGGAAAGATGCAAGAACTTTGCTGCGGCAACCAGATCGTCGAATTGTTGCCCTATCTGGATTTCATTCTCGTGGTAACAATCAATCAGAATCTCCAACGCTGTTTTAAGCTCTCCTGCGTTGATCATGGAGAGAAAAAAGTCTTTCCCCACTGGAAGTGGTTCTTTGCTTTCACAGAGCGAACGTAGAAGTTCTTTAGTTTGGAGCATCATGCTTTTAATATGGGAAAGCCGTGATTATTCCCTCGCCTCTCGGTTCAACAATTACACGAATTGGCACGCCATCACGAACCCCTTCTACAGCCCACCGAATTTCTTTTCCACTTTTGGTGTAGTCAGAACCGATTTTTCCTGTGGCTTGCTTCCAAACAATGGATTCATCACTCACCAATTCGGAAATCTCAGCCATGATTTTATCTGCATCCCAATTCTGTGGAAACGGTGTTTTTCCTGGTTGGCCAGGCCACAAATGGCCTCCCGATCCAGGCCCGTCACCATGGAGAATGTGATTGGTTCTCTCAGTTGAAGCGAGGTTGAATTTTCCGCCGAGTGATTTCACATCTCGGCCCATTTCCCGGTACATGCCTGGGAGCACTTTTTCAGGCAGTCTTTTGTTAAGCTTGGCAACCGTCTGCTTGAAAGCCGACTGAGGCGTTCCTGGAGGCACCGTTTGCCAAAACCAACGATAGGCCGAAGCTGCCGTTTGGCAGTCTATGCCTGTGTTGTGTGCCATCAAACCGAGCTTGCCAACATGGAAGGAGTGGCTGCGATGCACCTCAATGTTGTAAACCGTGTGCTTGCCGGGCTTTTGCTGGCTGCGCAGCAGGCGGGCCGAGGAGTCAGCCGTCGTCACCTTCTCACCAATGCGCAACTCCCCTGCTGGAACCCAATCGGACCTGTCTTCGGACCATAAAGGGTGATTCGGGGTGACACCCAGAGGTTCGTCCTCAGCTCCCTCGAAGAACAGTTGAATCAGGGTGGCGTTGTGATGCTTAATGGTAGCGATGACAGGATGATAACCGGGCGTAGGCGGCTTGTATGTCTTGTCAGACAAGCTGGTGATCTTGTGAACCGTGGCCATGCCTGTGATGCCTGCCTCGTGAATATCGAGTGGAACAGTTGCGCCTTCCTTGGCCTTTGTGGTTTCAAACCACCACAGCGGACGAGAGGCAGAGACTTCCGCCACGCTGCCGTCCGGCTTATGCAGGCTCATATCGATAGAACGCCAGAGGAGCGGATGATAGTCCGTGTCATCGACAGAACCCTTGGTGTATTGGAGGCCGAGGAGCTGTCTGTGGCGAGGATCTTCACCATGAAAAGCAGAGACTTTTCCATCGGTCACATACACGACGCCCCCGTCATCCAAATGCACGACACTTTGGTTCGGTGCAGTGAAAAGAATAGTAGGCGTGGTGCTCTGCTTGGGGACTGAAGATTTCAGTGGAGTGCCAAGGCTTGCAATCACGGCAGTCGTCGCTGCGAGGGCAAAGCAAATCGCCAAAGTGAAAAATGTGCGATTCGATGTGCGGGCTGTCGGGATTGGACTCACATGATTTGATCCTTGTTGCTTGCGCATTTTGCGCTCAAGCCGCCGTCTTTCTGTGCGTGGACGTTCTGTTTTCATGATGTTCGTGTCTATCCTGAGAAGATAACAGACCCGAACATTTTCAGGCAATCTTGAGTTTGTGAGGAGTGTGTAAGTTCATTCGCTTACCACTCGCGCTTTCAATTCCGCCGTCGGCATCATGCAGGCGTCTTTTTTACCGAACCAGCGGTAGCGGTTGCGGGCGATAAAGCGGTACATGGCGTCGCGCCAGGGACGTGGCAGTGGTTTGAAGACTCCGATCAATTTCCAGGCACCGCCGAGGATGTGGCCGATTTCGAGGACAGCGTCGCTGGCTTTGAACACGCCGCCGGGCGTCAGCAGCAGGAAGACGGTGGGATTGTCGGGGTCGAGGCCGTTGCGCGTGTAGTGTTCGCGGCCCAGCGGGCTTTGAATCGGCGCGAACTTGATTTTGCCCGCCGGGTCGCGCCTCACGATGAAGCGAACGCCGGCATCGCAGAGATGGCAGACGCCGTCAAAAAGCAGCAGGTTGTCGCGACTGGGGTCGTAGTGGGGCACAGCAGTAGAATTGGCCGAAAAGGAGAAAAAAGAAGAAAAAAGTCAGAGGGCACGCTGGACTTCATTTTTTCACCTCTTTTCTTTTTTTCGGCCATCATTCAGGCGCTTCGGCACCTTCTTGTGGATGCGTGGAGACGGATGAAATCCAGAACAGGTAGGCGAGGATGAGCAGCGTGCCGAAGCCGAAGGTGAAGCCCCAGGTGCGTGAGTGGTCGAAAGGATCGATGAAGCGTGTGACGATGTCGTCCAGCAACACGTGAGGCCGCCGCATGAGATCCCAACTGTTCCAGCGCAGGAAACGACCGAGATAGATGCCGAATCCGCTCAGGGCGAGCGAAGCAATGACGACACACCAACCCGCGGCATGCGAAAAACGCCGCGTGAACCAGTGTTGGACGAGGCGCAGCGATTGGAAGCCGAACCAGAGCGAGACGAGGCCGAACGAGAGCAGCATGAGCAGATCGAGCCATTTCGGGACGTTCGCGTTGTGCTCGTTCAGATGCATCAGATCGGTGAGGACATACGGTGCGTTCGGGAAGAACAGCAGCCACAGGCCAAGCACGGGCATGGCGAGCGCAAGGCGGCGGAGGCGCATCAATCCAAGGCTGAGGCCGAGCGGAATGATCGCGAGGAAGAGATTCCACAGCATGAAGCTGTAGTAGGAATGCCCGGAGAGGTGAAACCGCACGTTCAACACGAGGCAGCACCACAGAACGGCGAGGAGATTGAGCAGAAGAAGACGGAGAGGCATGAGTTCGCCAAAGTTCGGCGTGTTCGCTGCTGCGGCAAGCAGGCGGCGGGTATGTGGAGATGAATTCACGTTGGGTTCACGCTGAGTTCATCAAGAACGAGCTAAAGCTCGGGACTACTTTCTCACGCCGCTTTGCGTCGCGATTGCTTCGCCGCTTTGAGCTGGCCGCAGCCGGCGGCGACGTCGATGCCGCGGCGCTGGCGGATGGTGCAGGGGAAACCGGCGTCTTGGAGGATGCGGTGGAAGGTATCGGCGGCAGTGTCGCTGCTCTCGCTGCCGGTATAACCTTCCGTGCGGTTGAGCGGGATGAGATTCACGTGCGCATCGAGGCCGTGGAGCAATTCAGCGATGCGTTTCGCGTGCTCGGGCGTGTCGTTGACGCCGTCGATCAAGGTCCACGCGAAGAAGATGCGGCGGCCGGTTTGCGCGTTGTAGGCGCGGCAGGCGGCGATGAGTTCGGTGAGCGGCCAGCGTTGATTGGCAGGGATCAACTTCGCGCGTTCCTCCTCCGTGGCGGCGTGGAGGCTGACGGCGAGATTGTAAGGCCGATTTTCCGTCGCCATGCGCAGGATGCCGGGCACGACGCCGACGGTGGAGACGCTGATCTTGCTGGGGCCGATGTTTAG
>JBDHQD010000005.1:0-414394 GCA_039806835.1 Prosthecobacter sp.
CGCGAACCGCGAACCGCGAACCGCGAACCGCGAACCGCGAACCGCGAACCGCGAACCGCGAACCGCGAACCGCGAACCGATGAATCCTTGGAGAAACGGCGCTCATGATTTTTCCCGAATTTCCAATGAGATTACCGCAAACATGGATCAAACATCAACACTGAGCTTTGAAAGCATCATCCCAACACTTAAGATACATTAATCCAAGCGCTTGGTTTTCAAACACCAAGGCACGATCAAAAATATTTTCTTATTTAGGCATATAAAAAACCAACCTTACAGTAACTATAGCACAAATAACCACAAACCAGTGTAAGATCGACGAGGGAAAAACCGAAGACGAGAAAGCGTGCGCCGTCTTTCGCAAAACGCTTAACCGCGTGTGTGATGTGGTGATACTGGGTTGCGAGCGCAAGCAAAGACACGTTAGGAAAACGGCAAATCCTTGGCTGGCTTGATGGTGCTAAACGCTTCACCAACCTTGACTTTCGAGGAGCGCCCTTGATCATCCATGATTTTCTCGGGCAAATGCCGTATATCCCAAGTTCCAATCTCCAGGCCATGGCCCTATGGTCACAGCCACTCTCCTGACCTCCCACTCTCTTCGCAATATGGCTGAATATGTTGGCATCGACCTTGGCACCACCCTCTCCGGGCTGGCCTATCTCAAACCCGACGGCAACCCTGAGATCGTACCCAATGCCGATGGGGAGCGATTGACGCCGTCTGTCGTCTTCTTTGACTCGCATGAGGATGTGAAACTGGTGGGCAGCGCCGCGCGTGATGGCGGAGAGCCAGACCGCACCATTTTCCAGATCAAGCGCTACATGGACGACCCTGAGCATCTGATCGACATCGACGGCAAGAAATGGACGCCGGCGGAAATTTCCGCACTCATCCTGGCCAAGCTGAAGCGTGATTGCTCCAAGATTTGCGGTGACATCACCGAGGTCGTCATCACCGTCCCGGCGAACTTCAACGAACTGGCACGCAAGAGCACCATCGCCGCAGCGGAGATGGCGGGCATGAAGGTGAAGCGCCTCGTGAATGAGCCCACGGCGGCGGCTGTTTACTATGCGCACTCCCAAGGGGTGAAAGGACGCGTGCTCGTGTATGACCTCGGCGGCGGCACACTGGACACCACGATCCTCGAAGTGGATGGGGAGAGCATCAAGATTCTTACCTCCGAAGGTGCGCGCCATCTCGGTGGCAGCAATTTCGACGACCTCCTGCTCGAAGCCTACGCGGAGCAGTATAAAAAGCAGACCGGCTCCGCGCTTTACAGTGATGAGCGCCACCGCCGCCGTGTGCTGCACGCCACCGAGGACGCCAAGAAAATGCTCTCCAAACTGCAGCGGGTGAATGACACCGTGGCGAACGATCAAAACAACGGCATCGCGCGCATCGACCTCACGCGCAGTGAGTTCGAGGCGATGATCCGCCGCATGCTCACGCGCACAGTCTTCCTCGTGGAGCAGGCGCTCGACTCTGTGGCGCTCAAGCCTTCGGACATCGACCACGTCGTGTTGGTGGGCGGCTCCACCCGCATTCCGAAAGTGAAGCAGGTGCTGGAGAAAATGTTCGGCAAAACGCCGAAGTCCTGTGGCAATGTGGATGAGTGCGTGGCACTCGGAGCGGCACTCTTTGCGAAAAAATCCGCGCGCATCCAGGAGGTGTGCAACGCCAGCTACGGCACACTGGCGATGGTCTATAACGCAAAGACCAAAGAGGAGCGCCTCTTAAACTCTGTCGTCATCCCGAAGAACAGCGTCATCCCATGCTCGCGCACCCAGGTGTATCAGACCTCTGAGGATAACGAGCGCGTCATCGAAGTGGACATCACTCAGGGCGAGGACGAAGACGCGAAATTTGTCGATGTCATTGGGCGCATCACGCTCGAAGTGCCGCCAAACCGACCCAAAGGCTGCGAAGTCGCGGTGACTTTCAGCTACGACGAGAACCAGCGCGTGCGCGCGCTGGTGGTCGATAAGCAATCTGGCCGCAGCAAGGAAGTGGCCGTGAGTTACAAAGGCGCGGGAGTCCTCTCGGACGAGGAACTCAAACGCCGCAGCCAGCATCTGCGTGCCATGCGCATTGAATAAAACCCCGTCACCTTTCCCCGGAGGTATCCGCCATGTTCAAGATTCTCAAAAACATCTCCAAATCCCTCAGCGGTGCCAAAGCCGCAGAGGCGAAGCAAGCTGCGCCAAAAGCAGGTAGCCTGCTCGACAAGGTCAACAAAGGTGCGCCAGTCACGGCGGCACCTGCGGCACCAAAAAACGCCGAGGAACTCTGCGGCATCACGCCCAAGATGCCGAAGGATGAAATCCGCGCGCGTTTGAAGCTCCTCTTCCGCCGCTATAACCGCAGCGCCTCCAGTCTCGATGCAAAAACCCGCGCCGAGGCAGACGCCATGCTCGACGCCATCGTGCAGATGCGGGAGAAACACTTTGGGGAGATTTGATCCGCTTCTGGCTCAAGCGATAGGAGACGAGCAAAGAAGCGGAGAGGTTGCCAGGGCCAAAGGATTGACAGGTGTGAGAGAATCACCGTGATGGTAAACCTGTCCATGGCATGCTCTGACAAGCTGGTGTCGCCTTTTGGCGGCATGCCACTCATCAAGTGTCTCATCGACCAGGCAGGCATCCGGGAGCTCCATGCGATTCGGGATATGCCACAATCTGGATCGAACCACACGCGTTACGACGGCCTCGCACGCCGCATTACCCGTTACACGAACGCAGAGGATGTAACCATGCACAGCTACTACAACGACGAGTGGCGTCCGGTTGAGGAGCGCAAGGACAACGAGACCACGGCGGCAGCCTCCTACCTATGGGGATCAAGGCATCGAGACGATCTTGTTCGGCGTGATCGCGCGGTAGGTGGCACTACCCTGAACGAGACGCGCTACATCCTGATGGACTACTTCAGTCCTGCGGCGATCACTGATGAGGAGGGTGATGTGACGGAACGTTACCAGTTCAGTGCTTTTGGTCTGCGCACGATCCTGAATCCCGACTTCACGGTGAGGAGTGATAGTGAGTGCGGGATGGAGTTGAGCTTCCAGGGGCAGTTCGAGGACGTGGAAACAGGCTGGCTGAACTACGGCTATCGCTATTATCTGCCTGCACTCGGCAGATGGGCCTGCAAGGATCCTGACCGTAATAGCATATTTATTCAAAGTTCTTCAGCTTTCACTCAAATGCATATCAAGCTGCAAAAATACCAAGTAGCAGACTCTAAAAATGTCTATGTATTCATCAATAACGATGCTCAAAATCACATCGATCACCTCGGTCTATTTATACTTTTAAAGCATCCTTATACAGATCACATGATTTTCCCGGGTGGATTTGCTAAAGGCGTTTTGTGTTCATGTGTTTGCTTTGTATATGGTGTAACAGATGGAACACCCGATACTTTTGCTCTGGTTGCCGGCATTAGCAATGCGAAGGCTAAGATGATGTTGGCTTGTCTATTTGCAGATAAGGCATCATTCTCAGTTGCTTGCAGCGAACTCGATATTGCTTGGCAAACTCATGGGTGAAAATGTTATGAACATATCCAAAATTACATCCTCAGATACAAACAATGAACTCCAGTCATACAAGCCAAATGACTGGTCTATTTCCGTTAATGAGTTGCTGCGTCATGCAGTTCACATGACTTTTCTTTATGGAGACTCCAACCCTCATTTATTATCAGACCTGCGTGCAAAAATGCACCTAATGTTGGATAGAGCCATAGACACGATTGAAAATGACATAAAATTGTCAGAAAAGAAAGATAGTATTATGTAATGTCCACCACCCTCGAACAACTTCAATACGGCTTCGACCATGACAGCCGCCGCACCTGGCGGCAGCGTGCCACCACGCAGGGCTGGGACAACGCCTACGTGTACGATTCCCTCAGTCAGATCATTGGCGATGACCGTGGTGATTTGAATCTGGCTCGCAACGCGATTGCTGGTGTTCCTTCCATAGGTTCCCGCTGGCAGTACGACGAAACCGGCAACTGGCACGGGTATCAAACCTTGGCGGATGGAGCCGCAACACTCATCCAGTCACGCACGCATGACAAAGGCAACCGCTTGATGGAGGTTAGCGAGGCCGCCGCGATGCGCACGGATCGCGCGGGACGGATGACGGAGGCGGTGCCTGGCCCCAATGGGAATTGGAATGGTTCATGGACGGTCAAATGGGATGCGTGGAGCCGGATTGTGGAACTGGATTCGCAGGGAATCAGCGCCGCCTATGCCTATGACGGCCTGTCCCGCCGGATCAGCCGTTACACCAATCTGGACGATGTGACCCTGCACAGCTACTACAACGACGAATGGCGGCCGGTGGAGGACCGGCGCAACGCGGGAACCACTGCGGAGGCGAGTTACCTTTGGGGTTCACGCCATCGGGATGACTTGGTGCGGCGGGATCGTGCGACCACGCACGTCGCGCTCAACGAAACGCGCTACATCCTGATGGACTACTTCAGCCCTGCGGCGATCACCGACGAGAGCGGTGATGTCACCGAGCGCTACCAGTTCAGCGCCTTTGGGCTGAGGACGCTTCTCAATCCTGACTTCACGGTGCGGAACGACAGCGAGTGCGGCATGGAGTTTGCGTTCCAAGGGCAGTTTGAAGACGCAGAAACCGGCTGGATGAATTACGGCTACCGTTATTATCTGCCAGCGCTGGGAAGATGGGCCTGCAAGGATCCGATAGCGGAACTAGGAGGATTGAATTTATATGCTTCGGAGAACAATAATGTCGTGAACGTTGTTGATCATTTGGGGCTGTGGAGTCCACCTGTGGACAAAACCAACGAGGCCAAAGAAGAGGCAACACAAGGAAGACCACCTTATGACCCGCCAAAGAAACCCAAGTCAACTAGATGGGGTGTTACGATAACTGCTCGATGTTTCTACATACCAATAGGCCAAGGAGATTGGTCATGCGATCCTCCGAGTAAGCTCATAGAACGTACATATCCAGGAACCTTGGAGGATCTTCCTGAGATGGCCAAGCAACTCGAAGAGGATGCTGCAGGCGAGGCGCCGGATTGTTGTGAACTCGATGAGTGCTCAATTTTGGATAAACATGAAGACAAATATTATGAACGCTATCCGGGACTGGTATGAATCCAAAAAAATCGAGGAACCAAATACGGTGGTTTTGTGGGGTGATCGTGGTTGGGTGCGTTCTATACTTGTTCCTGCCCTTGTCCAAGTTCAGTCAGCAACCTCGGATTCCGAGTAGTCGAGAAGTCGATTTGCTCAATAAGTATATTGGCACAGGTGCTCTAGCAATATACAAAAAGACCCCCAATGAGTGGGTTAAATCTGAATTGTTACGATCAAGCATGGATACTCATTTGGAAGATGCCATGCCTCTTGATGCATTTGGCACTAACAATTTGGAACACACGGAAATGCTCGTATGTATGCGGATGGGGTTTTCTGACGACGGGTTCTCTTTTGGCTGGAGAGCCTGGCCCATTCTAAACGAAGATGTTTTTTTCAAAGATGTTTTTTCGGGGAAATGCAAACCTTCTACATTGAGTATTGAGCTATCAAAAATCAGAATTTGGTGCAAAAACCGAAAACAGTGAACACTCATCCAGTTCGCCCCTATGCCCACGACCCTCGAACAACTGCAATATGGCTTTGACCGTGACAGCCGCCGGACGTGGCGGCAGCGTGCCACGACGCAGGGCTGGGACAACGCGTATGTGTATGATTCCTTGAGCCAAGTCATCGGTGATGACCGTGGTGATCTGAATCAGGCACGCAACGCCATCGCTGGCGTTCCTGCCAACGGCTCACGCTGGCAATACGACGAGACTGGCAACTGGCACGGCTACCAGACGCAGGTGGATGGCGCGGCGATGCTTGTGCAGTCGCGCACGCATGACAAAGGCAATCGCCTCATGGAGGTCAGCGAGGCGGCGTCGATGCGCACGGATCGCGCGGGACGGATGCTGGAAGCCGCGCCCGGCCCTGATGGAGATTGGAACAAGGGCTATGAGATCACTTGGGATGCCTGGAGCCGGATCGTGGGCGTGGCAAGCGTAGAGGGGGAGACAGTCACACCTGTTGCCGCATATGCTTATGACGGCCTCGCACGTCGCATCACGCGTTACACGGATGAGGAAGATGTTACCCATCACAGCTACTACAACGACGAGTGGCGCCCGGTGGAGGAGCGCAAGGACAGCGAAAGCACGGCGGCAGCGTCATACCTGTGGGGATCACGGCACCGGGACGATCTTGTGCGGCGTGATCGCGCGGTAGGTGGCACAACGCTGAACGAGAGCCGCTACATCCTAATGGATTACTTCAGCCTGGCAGCGATCACTGATGAGGAGGGTGATGTGACGGAGCGCTACCAGTTCAGTGCGTTTGGACTGCGAACGATCCTGAATCCTGACTTCACGGTGAGAAGCGACAGTGAATGCGGGATGGAGTTCGCGTTCCAAGGGCAGTTCGAGGACGTGGAAACAGGCTGGCTGAACTATGGCTACCGCTACTACCTGCCAGCGCTGGGGAGATGGATCTGCAAAGATCCCATCGGGGAAAGAGGCGGTGAAAATTTGTATGCATTCATTTTCAATAACCCAACATCGTCAACCGACTTCCTTGGGCTGAGTTGTGATCCTATTGAAGTTGTTGCTGGACATGGTAATGCTGAAGGGACTCCAAGGACTGGACCTGATTATCCGGAGGATCCTCTAAATCGAAATTTAAACGATTACGCAAAAGAGTACGGGAACGCTAATTCAATTTATGTTGGTTGTGGAGCAAACCGTTGTAACAAAGGAGGCATTGGGAAGAAAATGACTCCTAACAAACTCGACAAAAACCGAGGAATAGGAAAAGATGAGCTAGGAAGAAGTGAAAGTTGCGAAAAAATGCAGGAAGCATGGGATCTTGCCATCAAGGAAGCCAATCAACGTTGTAAGGACAATAAAGATTGTGATTCTATCAACGTTTGGGTAAAGTGCTTGACGGCTGCTCGTCCAGGCGACGATCGGGTTGAAACAATCCTGAAAAAGGACGGCTGCGCTGATTGGTGCTCCAAAACAGAAGAAGTTCCCTGTAACAAGTGTTCAGCATGAACTCACATCGTTTACTCTTGGTAAGTTTCTTTTTGGTGTCTTGCTCTTTTAAAGAAGGCGATAAGAGCATTAGTTTCAATAATCTAGAATTTCTCAGCGCCGACCACTTGTTGGATGATGATTCAACAATAGTGCTGATGGTGTGGATGGAGGAAAGGGGCACCGTATCGATGCATCATAGAGACTCTGATCCAAGTTTAATAACCATCGAAACAAAGACCAAAAAGTTTCATCATAAATTGACAGACAAGGATGTTGATGAGTTGCAGCGATTTTGTGCTTACTTGCTCGAAACGCGTACGAATGTTACAAATGGTGATCGCTCGTATAATTGGACAAAGTCTTCAATACGCGAGTTTTCCAAGAGGTTAAGCTCGATAAAGCTTGGGATGAATAAATCGTAAATTGCGTCCCAAAAAAAACATAGGCACCAACATGGCCACCACACTCGAACAACTCCAATACGGCTTTGACCGCGACAGCCGCCGCACCTGGCGGCAACGCGCCGTCACGCAGGGCTGGGACAACGCCTATGTGTATGATTCCCTCAGCCAAGTCATTGGCGATGACCGGGGTGATTTGAATCTGGCTCGCAACGCGATTGCTGGTGTTCCTTCCACAGGTTCCCGCTGGCAGTACGACGAAACCGGCAACTGGCATGGCTACCAGACACAGGTGGCTGGTGCGGTGATGCTGACGCAGTCGCGCACGCATGATAAAGGCAACCGGCTGATGGAGGTCAGCGAGGCTGCCGCGATGCGCACGGATCGTGCGGGCCGGATGCTGGAAACCGTTCCCGGTCCTGGTGGAGATTGGGACCAAGGATACCAGATCACCTGGGATGCATGGAGCCGGATCGTGGGCGTGGCAAGTGTGGACGGGGAGACGGTCACCCCGGTTGCAACGTATGGCTACGACGGTTTGACCCGCCGCATCACGTGTTACACAGACAATGAGGATGTCACCCATCACAGCTACTACAGCGAGGAATGGCGGCCGCTGGAGGAGCGCAAGGACAGTGAGACGACCGCCAGCGCCAGTTACCTGTGGGGATCGCGCCACCGAGATGATCTGGTGCGGCGTGACCGAGCGGTGGGAGGAACGACACTCAACGAGACACGCTACCTCCTGATGGACTACTTCAGTCCGGCTGCGATCACCGATGAGGAGGGGGAAGTGACGGAGCGCTACCAATTCAGCGCCTTCGGCCTACGCACGATCCTGAATCCCGATTTCACGGTGAGGAGTGACAGCGAGTGTGCGATGGAGTTCGCCTTTCAGGGGCAGTTCGAGGACCTAGAAACCGGCTGGCTGAATTACGGCTACCGCTACTACCTGCCTCCGTTGGGCAGATGGGCGTGCAAAGATCCCATCGGGGAGCTGGGGGGTGTGAATCTATATGCTATGGTCGATAACCACCCGGTAAATAGCGTCGATCTATTCGGGTTAGATGAATGCAGTAAAGGTCAAACGAAGATAATTGGTTTCAATCCGGTGCAACTGTTTCAGGTTGCCGCCTCTTCAACGGATAAAGACATGGAGGTGGCCGCTTTTTCAGGAACAAATGCCATGGAAGCGGTTGGCAACCTAGGGCCTGCAATGTCTGGTAACGCCGTTGACGCTGCGGCAGGAGCGGCCGCGCAGCAAGCAGGTTCCGCAACTGACTTGGGGAAGGCGACGGCTGAAAAAATACGTCAAAAACAGAAAGAGATGGCAGACGCTCTCAAAAAGATGGGTATCCAGGAGTTTTACTGGTCAGGAACACTCAAATTTAAGTGTTGTGTCTGTCCAGACGGCAAGACATGGAAATGGGGTGAAGAACGAACCTTGAACTTTCAATCGCCAACATTCAACCCCAATAAGAAGAATCCGGCGGAGGTGCTCAGAGACGCCATGGGCAAGGCCATGAATAATGCAGAGAAAGCATGTAGCGGCAAATAACTTTTAGCCTTTTGAGATGAATAAAATAACTGGAAATAGTTACCCATTCAATCCTTGGCGGTTATTTCGTTTGATCGCATCCCATGCAATTGCAAATTTTCTTCTAGTCAGTGTTACAATTTTATTTTTGAATCGCTACGGTAAAATTTACTTTCCAAGTCAAGTTCAGCGGCTGGCGGAAAACAGGCTTCATTATGTAACTCCAATTGTGGGACAAATGTTGACACGACTGTTGAAAGAAGGTGTCGAAAATGACTCAGGTCTCGGTTCCCAGGTGAAATCGTTTGTGTCTAACACAGATCACCTAGTAGGTGGAAACTGCGTCATGTCGGATACCGCAAACGAGTCTGTCGTTACGCTGAAGCGTATAGTTAATCAAAGTGACGATCAAATCGTCAATAAGCTAAATAACGCTTTCATAAAAGCATTTGAATCAAGTCACCCTTATCAAATTCACAACCCTGTCATTGAGGTGGCCCAATCGACTGTTGATGACATTGTTGTTAAAATATTTTTTCTGTGGAGTTTGGATCGTAACTTTTATAAGGACGATATTGAAAGTACCTTGTCCCCATGAGCACTACTCTTGAACAACTTCAATACGGCTTTGACCGCGACAGCCGACGCGTGTGGCGGCAGCGTGCGACAACGCAGGGGTGGGACAACACGTATGTATATGATTCCCTGAGCCAAGTCATCAGCGATGACCTCGGCGATCTCAACCTGGCGCGCAACGCCATCGCGGGGATTCCAGCCAATGGCTCACGCTGGCAGTATGACGAGACGGGCAACTGGCACGGCTACCAGACGCAGGTGGATGGCGCGGCGACGCTTTCGCAGGCACGCACACATGACAAAGGCAACCGGCTTATGGAGGTCAGCGAGGCTGCGGTGATGCGCACGGACCGTGCGGGGCGGATGCTTGAAACAGTCCCCGGTCCTGACGGGGATTGGACCAAAGGATACCAGATCACTTGGGATGCCTGGAGCCGGATCGTGGGCGTGGCGAGTGTGGAGGGAGAAACGGTCACACCGCTTGCCACCTATGGTTATGACGGCCTCACGCGCCGCGTCACACGTTACACCGATGACGAGGACGTGACCCATCACAGCTACTACAACGACGCATGGCGTCCGCTGGAGGAACGCAAGGACAGCGAGAGCACGGCGGCAACATCCTACCTGTGGGGAGCACGGCACCGGGATGATCTGGTGCGGCGGGATCGTGCGGTGGGTGGCACGACGCTCAACGAGACGCGCTACATCCTGATGGATTACTTCAGTCCAGCGGCGATCACCGACGAGAGTGGTGATGTCACCGAGCGCTACCAGTTCAGCGCGTTTGGATTGCGCACGATCCTCAATCCCGACTTCACGGTGAGAAGCGACAGCGAATGTGCCATGGAGTTTGCGTTCCAGGGGCAGTTCGAGGATGCAGAGACCGGCTGGATGAACTACGGCTACCGCTATTACCTGGCATCGCTTGGCAGATGGGCCTGCAAGGATCCCATCGGGATCACGGGAGGTAGGAATCTTTATCTGATAGCTGAAAACGATCCCCTCAATTATGTGGATTATCTTGGGCTCACAACTGCTGGCTACGACGTGGTAGATCCAGAGGGCTCTGGTTTGGATGCAAGAGTGGAAGTAACGGTAACTCCTTACAGCCTATGCACCTGTCGTGGAGAGGGATTTCTCATTGTTGAAGTGTCCACTTCCGCCCAAGGACAGGCACCACCACAAAAGGCTCTTTCATCGTATAGGATAAATGTATCAGGCGAGGCACCGGTTACACCCACAACCGCAGGACCTTCCAGTGATCCTTATGTGGGCGCATCTCCCCAGATTGATCTTCCTGAGTGCCCTTTAGGGCAGCAAAAAGGCGAGAGAGAGGTGACTATCACCATTGGCGATGCGCCAGTTCAATTTCAGTCTGGTGGTGGTGGCCCTGGAAACCTTACAGGGCCATTTAAAGTAAAAATAAGCTGGGAGTATGAATGCGAGACAGATCCACCAAACTGTCCGTGCAGTAAGAAGCCCAATTGTAGTATCAAGAGTCCATTTTCGAGCAAAATAGAATCAATCCGCTAACCATGAAGATAGCTCTTTTTACTATGGCCTACGCTTGCATCTGTGCATTCGTCAGTGCCCAAGTTGCGCAAGGGGCTGACCCAACAAAGCGAAGACCTCCATCTGATCTATCGAAAAAATCAGATGGTAATATTTTCTACACAACATCAAATGGAGTCGATGTGGATGGTTTAGTTGTGCCTTGGTGCAAGCCTGCTTGGCCGGCCCTCAGTTCTGTTGCACAACGCGATGGGCTTCGTGAAATATCTCTGATGCCAAGCAAAGAATGCCCGATGGATCAGAAGATGGTGGACTATCTGAATGACTTCAGAAGCTTGGATAGAATTATCTTTCAAAATGTGAGTTCCCCGCAGTTTGATGTGCAATGGGAGGTGTTGACGAAAATCAAGCCACCCGTGACGATAGAACTCAGGTCGGCCCTTTTCCCTGAAGATGTTATCAAGAAGCTTTCCCGAGTGTCATCATTTGGAGCGATAAAAAGCATCGCGCTTTATGTTTTTGCTGCCGACTCAGAAATGACAGTGGATCGTATCGACATGTTAGCGGAGATAAAAGGACTTAAACAGTTGGAAATTATTGTTCCCCAACATGCAACCCAATTTAGTAAACGTGCAAAGCAGCTTCAAGTTCCCCCATTTATTTTGTTCAAAGACGATGTTTCTAGAAAAGTCATCAAGAGATGAAGACTACACGTGAAATAAATGCGCGGGCATACGAGCGGTGGTCTCCTCGCAAATCTAACTGGCACAAGCTGAAAGGAGTGTTTGCCAAGGTTTTCTGGACCTAGGTTCTGGAGCAGCCCATTACAGCATTCCTCATCTTTCCCCTTTTTCGGCCAACTCAACCTCTGATCTTTCCTGTCATGTCCACGCCCCTCGAACAGCTTCAATACGGATTCGACCGTGACAGCCGCCGCGTGTGGCGGCAGCCTGCCACCACGCAGGGCTGGGACAACGCGTATGTGTATGATTCCCTGAGCCATGTCATCGGTGACGACCGTGGCGATCTCAATCTCGCGCACATCGCCATCGCCGGTATTCCCAGCAACGGTTCACGCTGGCAATACGATGAAACCGGCAACTGGCACGGTTATGAAACCATGGCGAGCGGTGCGGCGACGCTGACGCAGTCGCGCACGCACGACAAGGGCAACCGGCTGATGGAGGTCAGTGACGCGGCGGTGATGCGCACGAATCGCGCGGGGCGGATGCTGGAAACGGTGCCAGGGCCTGACGGGGATTGGAACAAGGGATACCAGATTACCTGGGATGCGTGGAGCCGGGTGGTGGGAGTGGCGAGTGTGGAGGGAGAAACGGTCACACCGCTTGCCACCTATGGTTATGACGGCCTCACGCGCCGCATCACGCGTTACACAAATGAGGCAGATGAGACCCTCCACAGCTATTACAACGACGAGTGGCGGCCGGTGGAGGAACGCAAGGACAGTGAAAGCACGGCAGCAGTGTCCTGTCTGTGGGGATCGCGGCACCGGGATGATCTAGTGCGGCGTGATCGTGCCGTGGGAGGCACCACGCTCAACGAGACACACTATGTGCTGATGGACTACTTCAACCCAGCGGCGATCACCGACGAGAGCGGTGAAGTCACCGAGCGCTACCAGTTCAATGCCTTTGGCCTGCGCACGATTCTCAATCCTGACTTCACGGCGCGGAACGACAGCGAATGCGCAATGGAGTTCAGCTTCCAGGGGCAGTTCGAGGACGTGGAGACGGGCTGGCTCAATTATGGCTATCGTTTCTATCTGCCAGAACTCGGTAGATGGGCATGCAAGGATCCCATCGGGGAAAGAGGAGGAAGTAATTTATATGCCATGGAAGGCAATGACCCAATGAACGTCGTGGACTACTTGGGATTGGCATGTGGTGCCGGGGCGATTGGAGACGCTGTATCTCCCGACATGCCTGGTGGTGTGTCTTTTGCGAGTGCGTGTGAGGCGCATGATCGCTGCTATGAAAAGTGCGATGAGCCCAAAAGCAACTGCGACAGTCAGTTCTATCGGGACATGGTGAAAATCTGCAACAGCTTGTCCGATCAAAAACCCAAACATCAAACTTATCTCGATATTGCCGGTGCCAAGGTGCCGCAACACCAGCGAAGTCCGCGGCAAACATGTCTGGCCTGGGCTAAAGCGTATTACAACCTGGTGAAGTCATTTGGAAAAGGGCCGTGTGTTCGAGCGCGCAAGGCACAATCTGATTGTTGCAAAGACCCTGATAATTACCGCTGCGACACATGAAAACGCATCAATGCTTCGCAGCGCGTGCACTGTCTCTAGTGCTAATTTTGATGCTGTCGAGTTGCACCTCGGTAGGTCCTATTACTTATCGTCTTGCCCACAACCCACCGCCGACATTGGTATCGGTACGGTATGAGCACGGGATGAAAATTGAAACTTGGCACATCAGCAACAAGCCTTATAAGAAAAAATACTTCCAATCTGGCAAGAAAGTCAAAGAAGAAATATTCACCGAAGACGGTCGATTGTATGTGGAAGATACAATTCTTTCAAACGGCATGGAATTAAGCAAAATATTTGATGAACGAGGCCGTCTGAAAAGCCTTTCTGAGAATGTCCCAGGCAACCCAGAATGGCATCGCAGCAAAGTCTATAACCCAGATGGTTCGGTGAAGATTCAAGGCAAGTGGCATCCTTTGATCAGCCCGGGTCAAGCGAAAGCCGCTGGAATTTCGGAGCAGATCGAGTGCGGATTCGACCGCATTCCCCCTGGCGGGACACTGCCTAAACCTTCACCAACCCAACATTAAAATAGGATAACCATGAAACCTTTCCATCGTTTTGGCGTGGGGAAAACGGGGCCAAGCCGCCACTGGCTGACAAAGTGTTGGTATTCATAAAATCGTGGCATCGAAGTCTGGCCGATTCAGTTGCCAATCTTTCGGTGTCTTCGTGATTCCTTCCTTCGCGTCAAGGTGCTGGAGGCGCTGCCACGCCTTCGCTGTTGGCCGCTCGCTATGCTTTTTTCATCAGTTCATACTGTCGATGGACAGGTGAGCTGGGACTTCTCGATGAATCGAAGGTGTTGAGTTCGTGTGTCGGTGAAATCATGCCTTTATTCTAATATTTGCAAAATCTGCCGAGTTAATTCCGTATAAAGGTAACTATGTTTACTAAGCAAAAAACATAAATTGTGTCCTTCGTAGCTTTGAGATCGAATAATACCTAAAATTCCGCAATCCACGCAGCCGAGCGCGTGGCAAGCGGTCATTTCCGTCCGCGCCGCTTGCCTCTCGCGGCATTCTCATCCATAAACCCGCCCCTTTATGTCTCGCTCGTTCAATCTCGCAGTCCTCCCCGGCGACGGCATCGGTCCTGAAGTCATGGCCGAAGCCATCCGCGTCCTCGACACCGTCGGCAGCCGTTCCGGCATCACTTTCAACTACCACCACGAACTCGTCGGCGGCGCGGCCATCGACGCCGTGGGCAAGGCGCTGCCGGAAAAGACCGTGAAAACCTGCGAGCAGGCTGATGCCATCCTCTTTGGCAGCGTCGGCGGTCCGAAGTGGGAAAAGCTCCCTCCGAACGAGCAACCCGAACGCGGTGCTTTGCTGCCCCTGCGCAAACACTTTGGCCTCTTCGCCAATCTGCGCCCCGGCATCTGCTATCCCGCGCTCACCAGTTCGTCGCCGATCCGTCCTGATCTCGTCGAAGGCGGTTTCGATGTGCTCTGCGTCCGCGAACTCACCGGCGGCATGTACTTCGGCCAGCCGAAGAGCCGCACCACGCTGCCCGATGGCGACATCGAGGTCATCGACACGATGGTTTATAAGAAGAGCGAGATCGTGCGCATCGCTCATGTCGCCTTCAAGGCCGCGCAGCTCCGCCGCAAGCACGTCACAAGCGTGGACAAGGCCAACGTGCTCACCAACTCCGTGCTCTGGCGCGAAACGATGATCGAAGTCGCCAAGGAATACCCGGACGTGACGCTCGCGCATCTTTACGTCGATAACGCTGCCATGCAGCTCATCAAGGCTCCGCGCAGCTTCGATGTGCTCGTCACTGAAAACCTCTTCGGCGACATCCTCAGCGATGAAATGGCCATGATCGCCGGCTCGCTCGGCATGCTCGCCAGTGCCAGCCTCGGCAAACCGAAAGGCGACGGCCTCTACTTCGGCCTGTTCGAGCCGAGTGGCGGCACCGCGCCGGACATCGCCGGCATGGGTATCGCCAATCCCATCGCGCAGATTCTTTCCGCCGCGCTGCTGCTGCGGTTCGCCCTCGGCCTCGAAAAAGAAGCCGTGCAGATCGAATCCGCCGTGAAGAAGATCATCGACTCCGGCCTGCGCACCGGCGACATTTTCAGCGGTGCCCCCGGCACCAAGAAGGTGAACACCAAGGAAATCGGCGACGCGATCATCGCGGCGCTGTGATCCTGGGGTGCCGGTTGATCTTTCCTCTAGCTTGCCTATACCATTAGTGAATGGAATCGCCTCAGCTCAATTCCACATCGACTTCCGCACAGGCCGCGAAACCGCTCTTACCGGCGCGGCCTTCGGCGGAGGAGAACGCGCAGCTTGCTCTGCCCTTAACCGACGGCGAGCGCAGGGACTCCAGGAGGCAGCTCGATCAACTCCATCCCGGCAATCGCTTTCGCCTGATGTTTGGGCAGCCATTGTTGCCGCAAGGGCAAGCAGATGGAATGTCCCGCTCATCAGTTTGAGCAGTCTCGGGCTGGCGCGGGATGCGGATGGCATCTTGGTGTCCAAATTCCTGACGCCTCTCAAAACAGGAGCCGAAGCTTGCCCTTTCGCTGATTTCACCAGCGGCGTGGTTTACAAGCTCTTCCCCCTGCACATCAACGGCGGACTGGGCAAGACGTTTGAAGTCGAGCGTGATGCTGAGCAAGGCAGCATCACCATGGATGTCCGCGATGCGGTGCTGAGCGAGACGATCGAGAAACTCATGGTGATGCACGATTCGGGAGCACATCCGACCGAGCTGGTGGGGCTGGATGATCAGGGAGACTATCTCATTGCCAAGCAGCCACTCGCGCAGGCTTACGGCGATCTCGAAAATTTGCGGGATATCACCGTGGCTAAAATTGACAGTGTACGTCCTCTGGCGGTCGAGCGCATGCTCGCCATCCCCTGCCGCGCAGGATTCAAGCGTCCGGTTTGGATCCTGTGGTGTAACGATCGGGTTTGGGCCATGAGTGATCTGCATCCAGGCAACGTCATGCAAGACGCTAATGGCATGCCTTGCATCATCGACGCGTTGCTGGCGCCTCTGCCTCCAGGCTTGATTGCAGCCAACCGGCTGCTCTTTGAAGCAGCCGCAGATGCGCGCATCTGGCGCGCGACCGGCAAACGGCCCAAGCGTAAGGCGTTTGAGGATGTGAATGATGATGATTTATGAATCTCCGACGGTTGGGTGCTCATGCTTTGGCTGGAGAGTAAGCTTTGGCTTTCCCTTCGGCTGAGCATCACAGGGCTTGCCCGCGAGACGGTTCTCTGAAAAAGTGTCGCGGTATTTTCTTTCCCTGCCGTGAAACCTGACTCGGACTCTTCTTCTCCTGACAATCTCCAGAATCATCCTGCGGTGGAATCGGAGGCAGCCATTCCCAGTGCGGATGACGTGACCATTGCGTTACCCAACCCTAGCCGCTCGCTGCCTGCGGCAACGATGGGACACGGCGGTGCCGCGAACGCAGGCGCGACATCGGGAGTGGAAACGCTCGGCCCCGAGGATGCGACGATTGCTATTTCGACCCACAAACAACCAACGATCCAGCCGACGCTGCCCGGTGCAGCCACGGTTCACAGTCATGGCGGGTTGCCGGCAGCGACCGCTGCTTCGTTGACTTCGATGGGGAAGCCCAAGGCCAAGTCGCATGTGGAAGCACTCACTGGCAACGACGGGTGGATCGGAGATCGCTATCGTTTGCTCGATAAGCTCGGCGAGGGGGGCTTCGGCCTTGTTTATCGTGCTGAACAGGTGAAGCCGCTGCATCGCCTGGTGGCCATCAAGCTGTTGAAAGCGGGAGTGACTTCAGCGGACATCCTCGGACGCTTTGCGATCGAGAAGCAGACGCTCGCCATCATGGAGCATCCGAATATCGCGAAAGTGCTCGATGCTGGCGAGACGGAGATGGGCGCCCCCTTCTTTGTGATGGAGTTGGTCAAAGGCCGCTCCATCACAACTTACTGCAAACAGAATGACTACGATGTGCGGCAGCGTCTATCGCTCTTCATTCCTGTCTGCCAGGCGGTGCATCACGCGCATCAAAAGGGGATCATTCATCGCGATTTGAAGCCGGGGAATATTCTCGTGACGGATGAAGGTGGGAAGGCCGTGCCCAAGGTCATCGACTTCGGCATTGCGAAGGTGTTGGAGGGAGAAGGCTCCGGTCACACCATTGCCACAGGAGTCGATCAACTCGTCGGCACGCCGGGTTACATCAGCCCGGAGCAGATCGAGCACGGCAGCGCTCACATGGACACGCGCTCTGACGTGTATGCCCTCGGTGCCATTCTCTTTGAGTTGCTCTGCGGTAAGGCACTCGTGACGCCTTCCGATCTTGCGCAGAAGCCGATTCACGTCTTGCTGCGTGAGTTGGCAGAGCGGGATGCGCCGAAGCCGTCCAGCGTTGATCCCGCAGTGCAGGGGGACTTGGACTGGATCACACTGAAGGCGTTGGAGCGCGATCCAGATCGCCGTTATGGCAGCGCGTCGGACCTCGCAGACGACATTACGCGCTATCTGAAGTTTGAGCCGGTTGTCGCGCGCCCGCCGAGCCGCAGTTACATGATTGCAAGATTCGTGCGGCGTCATCGCGTCGGCGTCGCCGCGTCGGCGGCCATCGCGTTGGCTGTGACGGCGGGAGGGATCACGAGCACGGCGCTGTATTTCAAAGCTGAGCGTAATCGTATCGAAGCCGAGCAGGGACGTGAGGGATTGCGCAGAGCCTTCAGCCGTTCCGACACGCAGATGGCGCGGCAGCACATGGACAGCAACAGGCCCAACGAGGCGGTGGCCTTCCTCACTCGCTCGCTGCGCACAGACCCAAAGAATGATCTTGCTGCGACGAATCTCCTCTCACTGCTGGCCAACGTACATCTCATCCGCCAAGACACCCCGCTGCTGAGCCTGCCCGAGACTGTGCGTGGTGCTGCAAAAGTGGCGGTGAGCCCGCAGACACACACGGCACTGGCTGTTTCCCGCGTTGCGGCGGTCAAGGCGGATGATCCTCCGCGTGAGGTGGTCTCGACGTGGGACATGAAGACGGGGGAGCGCGTGGATCATCCAGTACCGCCAGGGGTGCAGATCACCTGCCTCGAAGTCACACCTGATGGCACGAGTGCTGTGCTCGGGCGCGATGACGGAGTGGTGGAGCTTTGGTCGCTGAAAGATGGCCGCCGCCGCAATCTCCAACCGCGCATGCCCAATCTGGTGACCTGTGTGGCGTTCTCTGGTAACGGAGAGAAACTCCTCGCGGGCAGCGAAGTCGATCCTGCCAACATGGGCACCGTGCAGGCCTGGGATTTACGCCGACCCCAGGAGCCTGCGCGCGTGATGCGGCAAAAAGGTGTCGTGGCTGAGATCGTCGTGGATCAGCAGGGCATCTTTGCCACGTCGGTGTATGGAGGTGATCCGCTCAATGCCCAAGGGGCTGACGGTTCTGCAACCACGTGGGATTTGCGTCTCGGCACTCCCGCAGGTGATCCGATCGAAGTGGACAAAGGACTCCTGCACGCCGCCATCGAACCGAAGGAGGGCATCGTGGCTCTCGGGATGAATAACGGTCTCGTCTTCGTTGGCAGTTTTCGCAATGGCGGAGAGGTGCTGCCGCCACTTCCGCATTCATCTTCAGTCACGTCTCTGGCCTTCAGTGCAGATGGCAAATCCATCGTGGTGGGGGATGGCGGCGGCTTCGTTTACCACTGGGATGTGGCCACGGGGAAACTGATCTTCCCGCCACGTCACCTTGAGGGAGAGATTCTCAAAGCGGTGCCTGCTGCGGACTCCAGCCTCGTCGTCAGCGTGTCGCGTCAGGGAGAGGTCAGCATCTTTGACAGCAAAACGCAGGCTCTTCAGGGAGCACAACTCAAATACACGCTCGATGATGCTGCTGTCTCCAGAGACGGCTCTCTGCTCGCCATCGCTCCTCGCGGTGTCCCGGCCGTGCAGGTATGGGACATCCACGAGCGCATGTCGGGGCGGCGTTTTGTGGACGTGCTCGACAAGAACCTCATCACCCGCATCAAAGGGCCAGACAACTCGCCCGAACAATTGCGTAATTCCGAAGTCGGCGGCACCAACCGGCAAAAGTCGCTCTATGCTGCCGCGAGTCCAGGTGGGGAAGTTTTCATCTACGATGCTAAAACGCTCAAACCCATCGGCGAGCCGTTCAAGCATCCGCCTGCGGTTGGCGCAGTGACTCTCTCGATGGATGGCAAGTACCTCATTACCTCGGGTCGCGACCGCGAGGTGCGCGTGTGGGACATCCCTGCGCACAAGAATACCATCAGCCTGCGGCATGATTCATGGGTGCCTGTGCTCGCACTCAGCCCCGATGATGAGCGCCTCGTCACCATCACAGATGAGGGAGAAGTGCGTGTGTGGAATTTCCGCACGGGGGATTGCCTCACTCCCGGCATCCGCGACACACCACGAGACAGTGTGGAGCAGGAGGGCATCGTCGTCGCACGCGTTTCTGATGATGGTAAAACGCTGCTCTTTCGTGTTTCAGGGCTTGGTTTCTTCAGTGTGCCGATGCCTCCTCACGGCAGTGAGTTGCCAGAGTGGTTCCTCCAGCTTGCGGAGGGGCTTGCTCGCCGCCGCCTCACCCCGGATGGCCGCACCGAAAATCTCTCGCGTGAGGACTTTGAAAAAGCGGTGGCAGCCATTCCTGAGAACGCACTGAAAGAGAAGGGGACGGCGGCACGCTGGGCACGCTGGCTTCTCTCGATTGCCAAAGAGCGCGCGCTTTCACCGATGGAAGACGAGCCGTTCGACGAATATCTGCGTTCTCTCAAAGGGCGTGGAGTATCCGCAGCACTGAGCGAATACCGGCGCTACCGCCCGCAGGAGTAAGCCGCGTGGCAAACTCGCTCACGGCCTGCTCTTGCCTGCTTTGTTGGTTTTCGCTTTGGCACGCTTGGGTTGAGGTGGTGGGGCGGGCTTCACGTCTGCCTCGGGTGCCAAGTCGATGCCAAAGAGCGCAGAGAGGTCCGTTCCAGCCAAATCGCCAGTGTCTGCGGACAAGGTCGTCATGGTAGAACTGCTCGCGTTCGAGAGCAGCTCGGCCTGATCCACACCCCGCAGCGTGAAGAGCAACTCAGGTCGTGTGTCCAGCAACACGCCTACGCCGTAGAGTACTGCGGCAATGTGTTTGCACATGTCTGCATGATCCGGGCATGAGCAGTTGAAGCGGATTTCCTTCGGCTTGGGGAATAGGCCATCCTGGGGATCTGTCAGCAGTCGCATCAGCTCATCGCCCAATCTGCCAGCGAGGAGGTCGAGCATCGAGCCTGCCTGCCCAGCCCCTTGCTCGACGATGTGTCTCCATTGTTTCTTGGGCAGTGGCTGGATGTGGATGGAGGTATCGTACAACTCAGAGCCAGCCACCACGGCGGCAAGCTGCCCAGGCTGAATTTCGAGATTGTAAACATTGCCTTGGCGCAGGTAGCTCCGCCCACGTGGCAGGCGCGATTCGTAATCTTGGTAGGACTCCAAGTTTCGGCACCAAGCCTGGCCCCAGAAAGTGGTGCAGAGTTTTTTTCCCGAAGGAGTCTGCAGAGGCTCGAATTTTTCGCCACGCTTCGTCCTCTTCGCAATCTCGCGCTGCACACGCTCCTTCTGCTCCTGAACGTCTTGGTAGCTCCACCACATGGAGAGACTGCTTACGCATAGAAAGTGCTGCGTCGAGGGGGAAGCAGCGGGCCAGCGCAAAATGCTGCTTTGATTCATGGGAAAAGCTGTCCTAGAACTGCAACGCCCACGCGCGCAACTTTCCGCCCCCACCTTGGTTTTCACATGGTCATGATGTCATCAGCGCACAGCACAGGGATTGCCAAACAGGCACCGACGCGGAAACGATCCGCCATGAGACTCTTGGTTATTCTCGGTGCCTTCGTTTTCTCTACCTCTGCCCTCTCACAAGAGGGGGGGCTTCCTCCGCCGCCTGGCGAAAACGATCGCCCGCCCCCTCCACCGCCTCATCCTGGCGGCCCGCATCATGGGCCACACGGTGGTGAGATGATGCCCGGCAGAGGTGGCAGGCCGCGCGGCTTTGAAGGTTTTGATAAGCTCTCAGAAAAAGAGCGCGAGAAAGTGCGCGCGGCGTTTAGCAAAGCGTGGCAGCGACCTGAAGTCATTGAGGCGCGTGACAAGGCGGCCAAGGCTGGTGAGGAAGTGCGTGAGAAACTGCGCCTGGCGGTACAGGAGATTGATCCCGAGGCGGCGAAGATCCTTGAGAAAGTGCGCCCTCCTTTTCCCGTGGATCATCGGGGGTTGCCGGAGTTGCCCAAGCCAGACTCACCCGAGTTCGGGCGCATGGCAGGCATCCGCCTCGGCGCGGAGGTGATGTCGATGTCCCGCCCGGAACGCCGCGAGGAGACACGCCGTTTTCACGAGCGCATCATGCAGATGCCGCCGGTGAAAGAAGCGTTTGAAAAGCTGGATCGCTTGCCGCCAGAACAGCGCGTCGCCGCCTTCCAACATTTGCGGGATGTTTATCGTGAGGTGGCTGGAGAGGAGATCAAAAAGATGCGCAAAAGGGGCGATGATCAGGGAGAGGGTGGTTTCCGCCGCCCACCTCAACCCGCATCGCCTGAAACGCGCCCCGCAGATGCCGCGAAGAACTGATCTCATTCCTGCTGTGCGCTCGATTTTGACGTTCTTTCTCTTGGTGGCAGCCTCCGCGTTTGCGGGAGATTTCCGTGTGCGTGGAGCCATCGCAGGCCGTGTTGAAAATGACGGCAGCGTTCGCATTGGCGGCAGCATCGTCGGGCGGTTTGAGCGCAATGGAGATATTCGCGTCAAGGGAAGCATCCAAGGGCGCTTGGAAGGGTCTGGCAGCATCCGCAAAAACGGCAGCAGTGTGGGGCGCGTGGAGAGTAATGGCGACGTGCGCAAAGGAGGCAGCATCATCGGTCGCATCGAACCCAATGGTGACGTGCGTGAGCGCGGCAGCATCATTGGTCATGTCACGGGCATGACCCAACAACAGGCGGCGGCCCTGTTCTTCTTCGGGTTCTTTGACGTTCGGTGAAGGTGATCCAGCGCACTCCGCGCTGGCCCTATTGAGGATCGCAGAATAGAGCGACAAAATCTGGAGGAACTCGTCAGAAGCTTGGCAGTTGACGCTACGAGCGTAGCGGAATGCGTCAGCATTCCGACGTTGGAATCGCGTGATGTATCCCTAAATTTCGCGAGCCTCGATAAAACCTTCTCCAAAGGAACAGAGTCGAGTTAATCCCCGCCGCCTGCCTCTTTGCGCGTGTTGCCGAGAGCTTCTTTGACGGCGGCGACGGCGTAGTCGCGGTTCAGCTTGGTGATCCAGCGCACGCTGATCTCCTTTGGGCAGGCGGCTTCGCACTCGTATTGATTGGTGCAGTTGCCGAAGCCTTCCTTGTCCATCTGGCGCACCATGCCGAGCGTGCGGCGGTCTTTTTCCGGCTGGCCCTGTGGCAAGAGATTGAGCTGACCGGCTTTGGCGGAGACGAAGAGCATGGCGCTGGCGTTCTTGCATGCGGCCACGCAGGCACCGCAGCCGATGCACGCGGCGGCATCCATCGCCGCGTCGGCGACTTCCTTGCCGATGGGCAGCGCGTTCGCATCCTGCGGCGCGCCGGTGCGCACACTGATGAAACCACCCGCCTGCTGGATGCGGTCAAAGGCACTGCGATCGACGACGAGGTCTTTGATCACCGGGAAAGCCTTGGCACGGAAAGGTTCGATCCAGATGGTGTCCTCCGTGCGGAACTTGCGCATGTGAAGTTGGCAGGTCGTGGTGGCTTTCTCGGGGCCGTGCGGCACGCCATTGATCTGCATGGAGCACGCTCCGCAGATGCCTTCGCGGCAATCGTGATCGAACGCGACTGGTTCCTGGCCTTTCGCAATGAGGCGCTCATTCACGATGTCCATCATTTCGAGGAACGACGCATGATCTGGAATGTCCGGTGCTTCGATGTCTTGGAAATGACCGGGCTGACCTGCGTTCTGACGCCAGACTTTGAGGTGGAGGTTGAGATTGGACATGGGGACGTGAGTGAGGGCGTATAAAAAAATCAGGCGGCCAGCGCGAGGTCGATTTCTTGGCTGATTTGCTCGAGATTCAGGCGAATCCAGCGAGTGTCTCCTACATAGTAGTGTAGAGCTTCGATGGCGCGGTTTTGAAGTTGCTTCGAAGTAAAATGGCGATGCTGGGCGAGCGCCAGAATGTCAGCCTGATCGTTCGCCGAGAAGCGTGAGAGTTTGGATACGGCCAGATCGACCGGGCAAAAGACCAGCAGGTGAATCAAGCGCCGTTCATTGCCGATGCCCTCCCATTCGACACAGGCGTCGCGGTGGTCGGGATGCAGTGGTGCAAAGGTGTCGTTGTAGTTCGTGTCGAAGTAGATGCAGGACTGTTTCCCAGTCTCACGCATGTATTCGACCACCAGTTCTTCGAAGGGGAGCAAGAGCCGCTGTGAGAACGTGGCATCCACATCATCTGTGTAGCGTGTGCCGCAGTGGTAATGGACAGCCATGCCGCCAGCGAGATACATTTTCACCGGCTCGCCGGAGAAACCACTCTCGCGCAAGAAGGCGTCGATGCGATCCATCATGCAACTCATGGCCTGGGTCAGCTCGGGATGAAGGTTATGCATGGGACAGCCTCCTTTTCAGAGAGTTTGCAAACCGGGAGCAGTCGAAACGCAGCGAACTCGCCAAGTTCGCAAAGCTGGTTTCAGATCCAGCGAGAAGCTTCCGCGCTGCTGAGCGCAAACCCTGCTCATGCCCAAACCAATCCACGCCGGCTAGAAACAAGCACACGGCGGCCATTTCACGCTTCTCAACATGCTCGAATTGTGTCCAAGCATCCGCGCGAAAATCCCTGCGCTGTGTGGCGCAGAAATTCAGCAGTTCGGACTCGGATTCGCGGGTCATGAGGTGCTTGATGCGGTTTATTTATAGCTGCGCACGGCGAGGTGGACTTCGTCAAAGGTCAGCGGCTCCTTGTTGAGCGTCGGCTTGCCGAAGTCGCCGGTGTATTCCCAGGCGGCGGCGTAGCAGAAGTTTTCGTCGTCGCGCTTTGCCTCGCCGTCCGGGTATTGGTGCTCACTGCGGAAGTGGCCACCGCAGCTTTCTTCGCGATGACGCGCATCGAGGCAGAGCAGCTCGGCGAACTCCATGAAGTCGGCCACGCGTCCGGCTTTTTCGAGCTCGGGATTGCAGGCGTCGCCGCTGCCGGGGACAAAGACGTTTTGTTTGAACTCCTCGCGCAGCTCGGGGATGCGCTTGATCGCTTCGCTGAGGCCGGCGTGATCGCGGGCCATGCCACATTTGTCCCAGACGAGCAGGCCGAGTTCGCGGTGGAAGCTGTCCACACTGCGTTTGCCTTTGTTGTTGAGGAAATGTTTGGTCCGCGCGGTGCTGTCTTCGAGAGCCTTCTTGAATTCAGGATGCTCGGTGGTGACGCTGCCGGGCTTTTGGTTCACGAGGTAGATCGCCAACGTGGTGGGAATAACGAAATAACCATCCGCGAGGCCCTGCATGAGCGCCGAGGCACCGAGGCGGTTTGCGCCGTGGTCGGAGAAATTTGCCTCGCCGAGCACATGCAAACCGGGGAGGTTGCTCATGAGGTTGTAGTCCACCCACAGGCCGCCCATCGTGTAGTGCACGGCGGGGTAGATGCGCATCGGCTGCTTGTAGGCACTTTCGCCGGTGATGCGCTCATACATTTCAAAGAGATTGCCGTAGCGCTCGGCGATGGTCTTCGCGCCGAACTGCTGGATGGCCTCCGCAAAGTCGAGATACACGCCACGTCCACCAGGGCCGACACCGCGGCCATCATCGCAGGCTTCCTTGGCCGCGCGGGAGGAGATGTCACGTGGGGCGAGGTTGCCGAAGCTGGGATACTTGCGTTCGAGGTAGTAATCGCGATCCGCCTCGGCGATTTGCGAGGGGGCTTTGCCGCAGTCTTCTTTTTTCTTCGGCACCCACACGCGCCCGTCGTTGCGCAGTGACTCGGACATGAGCGTGAGCTTGCTCTGGTAATCGCCGCTGACCGGGATGCAGGTCGGATGAATCTGTGTGTAGCAGGGATTCGCGAAGAACGCGCCTTTCTTGTGCGCCCGCCACGAGGCCGTGACGTTGCAGCCCATCGCATTCGTGGAGAGGTAGAAGACGTTGCCGTAGCCGCCGGTGCAGAGCAGCACCGCGTCGCCCGCATGCGCCTCGATTTTGCCGGTGACGAGATTGCGTGTGATGATGCCTTTGGCGTGGCCGTCCACCGTCACGAGATCGAGCATTTCGGTGCGTGGATACATCTTCACGCCACCTGCGGCGATTTCCTTGTTCAAGGCGGAGTAGGCACCGAGCAGGAGCTGCTGTCCCGTCTGACCACGCGCATAAAACGTGCGGCTGACCTGCGCGCCGCCGAAGGAGCGGTTCGCCAGTAGGCCACCGTATTCACGGGCAAAGGGCACGCCCTGAGCCACGCATTGGTCGATGATGTTCACGCTGACTTCAGCCAGGCGATGCACGTTGGCTTCGCGCGAACGGAAGTCGCCGCCTTTGACCGTGTCATAAAAGAGACGGTGCACACTGTCGCCGTCGTTCTGGTAGTTCTTCGCCGCGTTGATGCCGCCCTGCGCTGCGATGGAGTGTGCGCGACGCGCGCTGTCCTGAAAGCAGAAGCATTTCACCTTGTAGCCCAGTTCAGAGAGCGTCGCTGCGGCGGAGGAACCGGCCAGGCCGCTGCCCACGACGATCACGGTGAACTTGCGCTTGTTCTTCGGGTTGATGAGCTTCGAGTCCTGCTTGTGCGTGGACCACTTCATGGCCATCGGGCCGGAGGGAATCTTGGAGTCGAGCATTGTAGGGTTTAGATTTGAGATTGGATCGAGTATCAAGACCGGACTGGCGCAGGCCGACGCAAAGGAGCAAGGGCCGCGAGAGCTTTTTGCTTGTCAAAAAAAGCAAGCACCTGAGCACGGCTCATCGTCTGAGTTTTCTCAGACACGGCTGCTTTCCAACGGCGGGATTCGGCCACGGCATCAAAGGTCTTGGTCTTCATCGGCTTGATTGAGGAGTTGAAGAGGTGTGACGATACGGATTTGAGGATAGCCTTGCAAGAGGTTCACCGCGTTAAAGCCTGCCTCGCGCTTGATGTTGGCGAGGTGCTTGAAATTCCAGCTCACGATGAAGTGCAGTGCATAAACTGTGGCTAGGGCGATATGGCGGGCATCATCGGCATACTTGGCCGTGACCACGCCAGCGGCAAGATAGGCTTGGGCGAGTGTTTCCGCTTCATCCGTGAGTTCGAGTAGGTTCGTGGCATCCTGGAAGCGGTTCGCGAAGTGGCTTTGCACCTCAGGCGGGGCCCCCATTATTTCTTTGGCCGTGACCACCGAGACTTTCAGTTGATACAAGCCAAGATCAGCCAGACGAAAAAGCTCACGCGTAGCATCCTGCCACTCCTCATCGAAAAAGCCTCCGATGACAGAGGTATCGAGATACAGGGCAGGTGCGTGCATTAGTAGAGTGGCGAAGATAGGAAGTGCTTCATGCGTGCCCGTAGCCGAAGAGCCAGATGGCGGCGACGATGGCGGTGTTTCCGGCAAAGATGAGGCCGGCGAAGGCATAACCCGCCTTTTTGAAAAGCGGTTCCGTCTTGTCGGTGCTGATGCCGAGTGTCTGGAAGAGGCTGGAGAAGCCGTGGCTCAGGTGGCTGCACAGCAGCGCCATGGCGATGATGTAAAAGATGGATGCCGGAGCCCAGGAGAAGCCGTCGATGACCATCTTATAGACGTTGTGTGCTTTGTGGCCGTCGATTTCGATTTCATACTTCGTCGTGCCAAAGCCGTGCCAGACACGCACCGTGAAGTGCAGCAGGTGATAGATGACGAAGGCCAGAATCGTCAGGCCGCTCCAGATCATGGTGCGGGAGGCTTTGGAACTCACTTGCGCCTTGTGCTGGCCGTATTTGTCCGGGCGTGCGGCGCGGCTCATTTTCGTGAGGGACACCGTGGCGGCCACATGGATGACCACCGCTGCCAGCAGGCCGATGCGCGCGATCCACACCCCACCGCCGTGCAGCATGGTTTGGAGCATGTGGCCGTATTCATTGATCGCATCCTTGCCGACAAAGATGAGCAGGTTTCCGATCATGTGGCCGAAGATAAAACCGATCAGCACGAGGCCCGTGAGGGCAACCAAGATTTTCTTGCCGATGGTGGAAGCGTAAAACCGCGAAAGGGAGTCAAAAACAGCGCTCATGGGAGAGTGGGCTGTCATCATGGGCATGTGCTGCCCTCACGCAAGCCGTGCCTTCAATTTTCCTCGAAAGCATGATGCGAACGCGTCTCAAACACGCTCCACCGCCAGCGCAATGCCCATGCCACCGCCGATGCAGAGACTGGCGATGCCGCGGCGCAAACCGTTGTCCTCAAGGTGATGCAGCAGCGTGATCAAAACACGAGCACCGCTGGCTCCGATGGGATGGCCGAGCGCGATGGCTCCTCCGCGTGGATTGAGTTTCGCGGTGTCGAGGCCGAGTTCCTTCACGCAGCCGAGCGCTTGCACCGCAAACGCCTCGTTGATCTCAATGACGTCAATCTGGTCAAGGCTCCATCCAGTTTGCGCGCAAACCTTGCGAATCGCGCCGACGGGGCCGAGGCCCATCACGGCGGGATCGCAGCCCACGGCGGCGCTGGCGATGATGCGTGCTCGCGGCTTCAAACCGTGAAGCGAGACGGCTTCTTCACCGGCCACGAGCACCAAAGCGGCGCCGTCGTTGATGCCGGAGGCGTTGCCAGCGGTGACGGTGCCGGTTTTGCGGAAGGCGGGCTTCAGTTTGGCGAGTGATTCGACCGTGGTGTCGGCGCGCGGATGCTCGTCCTCGGTCAAATCGCCCGCAGGGATGATTTCGCGACTCAAGGCGGCACGATTGGCGGCGACGCGGCTCTGGCTGAGCGCGGCGAAGGCGTCCTGTTCTTCGCGCGTGATGCCATGCTTGTCAGCGATGCGCTCCGCAGTCTCGCCCATGCCGATTTTGAGCAGCGGATCGGTCAGGCCATCGACGAACATGGCGTCCTGCAGCGATGAATCGCCGAGTTTTTTGCCCCAGCGCAGATCCATCGCGTAATGCGGCGCGCGACTCATGGACTCAACACCACCGGCGAGAATCAAATCGCTTTCTCCGCTGCGGATCGCATCGGCGGCGAGCGCGACCGCTTTCAGCGACGAGCCGCAGGCCATGTTGACGGTGAAGGCGGGCACCTCCTGAGGCAGGCCGAGCTTGAGGCCGATCTGACGCGCCACATTCATGCCCGCGCCTGCTTGCAGCACCTGGCCGAGAATGACCTGCTGGATGTGCGGGCGCAGTGCTTGCGGCAGCATCACTTCGCCGAGCGTGTGGCCGAGTTCCGCTGCGCTGAGATTTTTCAAGCCTCCGCCGAATCGACCGATGGGAGTGCGCTTGGCTTCGATGATATAGACGGGCTTCATGGGATGGTGGCGATGGTTTCAGCGAGCAGCGGTTTGAATTGCATCAGATCGAGCACGTCGCGCTGCAAATCGAGCCCGGCGGCGATTTCGATGAGGCGCAGTCCCTGGGCGGTGAGCTCAAACACGGCGCGTTCGGTGACATAGAGCACCTGCTGGCCGCGTGTGAGGGCGGAGGGGCCGTGGAAGCACACATGCTGAATCTGCTTCACAAATTTAGCGTTCCCCTTCGCCTGAAAGGTGCAGCAAAACACGAGGCGGCGCGCGCTTTGCGAGATGTTCAAAAATCCACCGACGCCCGCGAAGCGTCCGGCAAAGCTGGCGACGTTCACGCTGCCTTCCGCATCGACCTCGACCGCGCCGAGCACGGCGATGTCGATGCCGCCGCCGTCGTAAAAGTCGAACTGTGAGGGCTGGTCGATGATCGCCTCCGGGAAATGGCTGCACCCAAAGCTGAGTCCAGATGCAGGCACGCCGCCGGTGGGGCCGCTCTCGACGGTGAGCGTGAATTCCTGCAAGCGGCCCGTCTCAGCGGCCACCATCGCCACCGCTTCGGGCAGGCCGATGCCGAGGTTCACGATGTCGCCTTCGCGGATTTCACGCAAAGCGCGCGCGCCGATGCGTTTGCGCTCGGACTCGGGCATGGGCGGCAGAGTGAAACCGCCGAGGCTGGTGACGACAAATTCCTCGTTGAACTCCTCGCTGAATGTCTGGTCGTGCTGCACGCCGCCGGTGCTGACGAGGTAATCAACGAGAATGCCGGGCACGCGCACGGATTTCGGATCAGGCAGTTGATCGACGATGCTCTCGACCTGCGCGATGACGATGCCGCCATGATTTTTCGCCGCCTGCGCCATGGGCAGCACCTCGCTGATGAGGCCCTCATGCTCCATGCTCAGGTTGCCGTGTGCATCGGCATACGTCGCGCGGATGAGCGCGACATGGATGGGCATGGATTTGTAGCGCAGCCAGATTTGTCCATCGATCTCCACGCGTTCGATGAGCGGCTCGGTGGTGCGCGCGTTCATGCGGCCACCCGTGTGCTGGGGGTCGATGAAGGTGTTCAGCCCCACTTGGGTGAAAAGTCCGGGCCGTTTTGCTGCGATCTCGCGCGTTAGCACGCACATGACACCCTGCGGCAGATTGTAGGCCTCGACTTCGTTCGCCAGCGCGAGGGAGCCGAGTTTTGGTGCGAGATTCCAGTGCCCGCCGACGATGCGTTTGAGCAGTCCGCGATGCGCGAGGTGGTTCAGCCCGCGCTGTTCGCGGTCACCCTGGCCTGCGCAGTAGTAGAGCGTGAGATCCTGCGGTGTGCCGGTCTGCAAAAAGCGGCGTTCGAGCGCGGCGGTGAGCATTTCAGGATGCCCGGCACCGACGAAGCCGCTGACGGCGACTGTGGCTCCGCTCGGGATCGCGGCGACGGCTTCGTCAGCGGTGGTGATGAGAGCTGGGGAACGCATGTGGGGCGAGCAATCGGTTCGGCTGAATCACTCACCCGCTAGGCGCAGTGCTTCAACGCGCAGAGCAGTGGTGATGCGAAAGCCCTTTGAATCCAGAGCATCCAGCAGTGGAAGAATGGCAGGAATGATGCCTGCTTGTTTTGCCTTCACCAGCAAACCTACGGTGCCAGTGACTTTCAAACCCAGACGGTGTGCGACTTCCCGTGCTTTTCGATCATCCAGGATGACGCGCATGCCTTTTTCGTAAACCAGAGCAATGGCTTCTGCCTCTCCAGGGTCAACGTTGATCTTCAGCGCTGCCACCATGCCTTGATCCAGAGGCTTTGTGACAGTGAGCCAAGGCGGGCATGTTCCAAACTCCAAATGCACCGCGGGCGGCACCATCAAGGGAGACAGCAAAGCGGGCAGCAGATCCAGACGATCAATTCTTTCCAGCCCGATCAGGCAGGTGCTGTCGAGAACTGCCGACTCCTTCACCATGTGATTTCTTCAACGAGTTCGTTCGCAGGATAGTCCGCCACGCTGATTCCGTGCTGGCTCAGCACGTCCATAAAACCTCGTTTGGAATATCCTGTCATCGCCGCTGCCTGACCGAGAGTGACGCGGTGTGTCTCGTATAGCTTCACGGTCATGAGCAACCGAGCCTCGTCTGGAGAAACGAGGGCAGGCATATCAGCCAGTGGATTTGGCAGCGTCGTTGTCATGAGATGAAGCTAAACCTTTTCAAAAGTCAGGCAACTCGTGACTCAACCTTTTGCCGGGCCTTCACTCATGCCTGATGGCCGACGGCTTCGTCAGCGGTGGTGATGAGGGAAGTGGAGCGCATGTGTGTCTTGTTGTGGAGGGCGGACGACTCGGTCGCAGTCAAAGCCGACGAATCTTCGGCACTCCATGATCAGCCGCGCCAGCCGCCGTTGATTTCAATGGTCTGGCCCGTCACGTAACTCGCGAGCGGCGAGCAGAGGAAGAGCACGACGTTCGCGACTTCCTCCGTGGTGCCGAAGCGGGCGAGCGGGACGTTTTTGATCATCTTAGCGCGGACGTTTTCGGGAATGGTGGCGGCCATGGCGGTGTCGATCACACCGGGGGCAATGGCGTTGGCGCGGATGTGTTTCTTAGCAGCTTCACGGCTGAGCACGCGCATCATCGACTGCACGCCGGATTTGGCGGCGGCGTAGTTTGCCTGGCCGAAGAAGCCCTGGATCGCCGCGATGCTGCCAAAGCTGACGATGGCACCGTGCTCGCGCATGATTTCGAGGGCGTATTTGCAGCAGTAAAACACGCCGGAGAGATTCACGCCGATGACGGCGTCCCATTCATCGAGCCCCATTTTTGCGATGGTGCGGTCCTTGATGATGGCGGCGTTGTTGATGAGGAAATCGAGGCCGCCGTGGCGCGCCTGAATCTCGCCCATCATCGTCTTGACCTGCTCCGGTTTGGACACATCGGCAGCGGCGGCTTCAGCGCTGCCTGGGCGTGCTTGGTTGAGTTCGTCGGCGAGGGCTTGCGCATCCTTCGTGGTGCCTGCGGTGCCGAGGTGGTTGAGTATGACGCTGGCTCCTGCGCGGTGGAAGGTGCGCGCAACCTGTGCGCCGATGCCCTGAGAGGCTCCGGTGATGAGAGCGACTTTGTGGGTGAGGTCGATGGAAATCATGCGCGGTGGATTTACGAGACAACGCGGCAGGGATCAAGCTTTCTGCCACGCGGAGGATCATTTGCCACGGTTGGCAGCTTGTGGCATTAACAGGTCGTCATGGTCAAAAAACTCCTCCACACCCGCTATCGGGTGAACGATCTCGAAAAGACGGTGAACTTCTACACGCAGGTGCTCGGCCTGAAGGAAATCCGCCGCCACAAGTCGCCACGCGGTTCGGAGTTGGTGTTTTTGCAGACGCCGAACAGCGATGAGTTGATCGAGATTTGCAGCTATCCCGCCAGCGGGCAGGTGTCTTTTTGCAGCGACCTGACGCATCTGGCCTTTGAGGTGGAGAGCATTGAGGAATTTGCGAAACATGCCGCCGCGCTTGGCTATCCGCTCTCTGACGGGCCGACGCCGAGTTCCAGCGGCGTGTTTGCATTCATTGACGCCCCCGAGGGCTATGAGATAGAACTGATCGAATACCGGAAATAATCCTTCATCCCACCTGCCTCATGGACTTCGACTGGATCGGCGCTGCTTTTGATCTTTCGCAACTTCCGCCGAAAGACATCGAGGAATCATTCGAGGATCCGTTCTCGATCAAGCTGCTGCCGGACGGACAACACGAGAACTCCGAAGCGCGCTACTACAACCTCGGCAAATCACTTCAGGGAAAGCCGGTGTTCAGCGTGTTCTGGACGGATGGTAAAAAATACCGCGTGATCTTTGCCAGGCTGATGACTCCCGTCGAGCATGAGTTTTTTGAGCGCAAGAAAGCCGAGGATATTTGAGTTTTTAGCATCCCATGGAAACCGCACCCGCTGAGTTGAAATCGATTCGTGCCTGGAGAGAGGTGCCTGCCTTTGATTCCGATGATGCTGAGGTGAGTTTTTGGAGCGGGCATCAAATCGATCCGCGGCTGATGCAGTCTTCCATCCATCGCGCCGATGTGCGTGAGTCCACCACGATCACGCTGCGTTTTGATCCGCGCATGCTCAGCCGTATCAAGCGCGTGGCCCGCCGCCGCTACCTAAACTACCAGAGCATGATCAAGCAGTGGCTCAGTGAGCGGATGGAACAGGAGCTGAAGGACTGAGCACCACACACACCGCACGATGTGTGGCGGTGTGTGTGAACGAAGGCGGGCCTCACCGTGCCTCAGACGGCTGCCTTCAGGGCGGCAGAGGGGATGAAGCGCACGGTTTTCGACGCTTTGATCTCGACAGGCTCGCGAGTTTTGGGATTGCGGCCCATGCGTGCTTTGCGCGTAACGGGTTTGAAGGTGCCGAAGCCGATGACCTGCACGGGGCCGGATTTCACACCGTTGGCGATCGCGGTGAGCACGGCGTCGAGAGCTTCTGTGGCGGCCCGCTTGCTGGTGTCGCCTCCGAGGACTTTTTGAACTTCGTCGATGAGCTGTGCTTTGTTCATGGTGCTAGGGATTCGAGGTTGGATGAAAGTGATTCCACGCCAGAATGAACGCGGGCACTTTTTATGAGCCGCTCATCACTTTTTCTCAATGATAAAAACACCGATGACAAAATGAGAACACTCAAAAATTTCTTCCTGCCCGATGCGCGGCCTACGTTGGCTGCGGATGTGTTTGTAGCGCCTGGTGCCATCGTGATCGGAGCAGTGGAGATGGGCTCTCAGTCCAGTGCTTGGTATGGGGCAGTACTGCGCGGTGACATCAACCGCATCCGCATCGGCGCGCAGAGCAATGTGCAGGACGGTAGCGTGCTGCATGTGAGTGATGATTTTGCGTGTGTGCTGGGGGAGCGCGTGACGGTGGGCCACCGCGCGGTGGTGCATGCCTGCGAGGTGGGTGACGAGGTCCTCGTCGGCATGGGAGCCATCATTCTGGATGGCGCGCAGATCGGGCCGCGCAGCATCATTGCTGCTGGAGCACTGGTGACGAAGGGAATGGTGGTGCCCGAGGGATCGTTGGTCATGGGATCTCCGGCGCGTGTGGTGCGCGCTCTTTCGCAGGAGGAGCAGCGGGCGAATGGGCAACTCGCGCTCAAATATGTGGAGGTGTCCCGGCGTTATCGCGAGCTCGGGCTGGGCGGTGGCCCTGTGGCGATATAAAATCACCGCGCATGCCTTGCCATCAGCGCGGACGCGGTTTTAGTCCATCTCATCATGAACAAGGATGTCGTCGAAGTGCAGGTACGCGCGGTGTTGCCCCTGGAGGGCAGCTTCGCAGTGTTTCTGGGCAATGAGGAGAAGGTGTTTGTCATCTACATCGACGAATCCGTCGGCACGGCGATCTCCATGTTCATGCGCGGCGTGGCCAAGGAACGCCCGCTCACGCATGATCTCGTCGGCCACCTGCTTCTTGCCTTTGGAGCCAGGGTGGAGCGTGTCATTATCAATCACATCAACGGCAGCGTCTTCCACGCGCGTCTGATCCTCTCTGCGGAGAATGAGCTGCAAACCACGCGCAAGGTGGTCGAACTCGATGCACGCCCGAGCGACAGCATCGCCATGGCAGTGCAGCAGAGTGCGCCGATCTTTGTGGCAAGGAAGGTCTGGGATGCGGTCGAGGATGTGAGTGAAACACTCGCGCAGATCGAGAAGCGCGGTATTGAGGCACAACAGCAGGAGGCTGGGAAAGCGCAGGCTCAGGAGGGCGAGGAGTCCGTGGAAGACGAGATCGAGGAACTGAGTGACGAAGACATCAACACGCTGGCTGGCCTCAGCGGTGACACCTCGGAGGACGACGAGAAATACGACGACGGCTTCGGCGGTGGAGACGATGACGACGAAGGTGAGGAATGGAAAAAGGCGGACGGCTGAATTCAACGCTGCCGTAGCAGTACTGCGCGGAGCTGGAATGCCTCCGCATGGCCCGGGGCGATGCTGAGTACGCGATCCAGAGCAGCCACAGCTTCCTGGATGCGCCCTTGCTGCGCGAGGATCGTCGCTCGCGCGTAGGGGATGCCGGGATCGCGTGGATCGGCCAGTTCACCACGTTGCAGTGCATCGAGTGCGCCGGGGATGTCTTTCCTGCCATTCTTTGCCAAGCCGAGATTGTACCACGCACGCGCCAGCGAGGGATCGAGGCGCACGGCCTGCTCCAGTGCGGTGATGACGCCCGTCATGTCGCCGACTTCGGCGAGGGCGAGTCCGAGTTCGTAATGATATGCGGCATGATTGGGCGCGAGCTTGAGTGCATCGCGCAATTTACCAATGGCAAGCTGCGTCTGGCCGGTGGTGCTGTAGAGCAATGCCAGATCGTGATGAAAGGGCGGGGAATTGGGATCCCAGCGGATGGCCGTCTCCATGTGCCGCGCCGCCGCCGCAGTGTCATGTCGCGCAAATTTGAACTGTGCGAGCTGCATCTGCCCACTGGGCTGGTCGGCGTTGAGGGCAAGCATGTGCTGGAGGTCTTTCCCAGCGGCGGAGGTGAGGTCCAAAGTCTCACGCAAAGCCCAGGCAGCGGCCACACGCACACCACGCACCGGATCATCGAGCAGTGGCTCGATGCTGGCGCGGATGGAGCCGCTTTGCAGCATCGGTTCGAGCGTGCGGATGGCACTCTGGCGCACGAGTGGGTGCGTGTGCTGCAACTGCGCGGTGACGGCGCTTTGCACGGCGGGTTGGTCGATCCAGCGGTCGAGCAGCAGTGTGGCACTGGCTTTCCAGTGCGGGATTTCATCGCTACCGAGCAGCTCGATGAGCCCATCGCGCGCGTCAGCATCGCCGCGGCGCGCTTTGGCGATCAGTGTGGCTCGCGTGCGCGTCTTGCGGTTCATTTTGTCACCCCACCACTTCTGCGTGGCTTCGAGCGCCCAATCTGTGGTTTTATCCGTGTGGCACTTGTTGCAGGCATTCGGCACGTTGAACTGCTTTGTCAGCAGCGGATCAGGAATGGTGAAACCGTGATCGTGGCGCGAGTGGCGCTGCATGTACACCGTCTGCGGCATGTGGCAGTTCACGCATTGATTGCCCGTGCTGGTGGTCTGATGAAAACTGTGCGCCTCTGGCTGGATGACCGGCGCGTTGGGGAATCCACCCTGCGTGTGGCAGCGCATGCAGAGCTGGTTTCCTGGCAGCGTCGTCTTCATGCTGTGCATGTCGTGGCAGTCCATGCAGCGCACCCCGGCGTGGTGCATGCGGCTGCTGAAGAAGCTGCTGAACTCGTAGTCCTCATCGCGAATCTGGCCGTCGGGATAAAACGTATCGCTCTGATCGGTGATGGTGAGGTGGTAGTGATCCCAGAAGGATTCGCCGGGAACGAAGTCGCCGGTGATCTCGCCGCGCCGCGCGTGACAACCCGCGCAGTTATCGAGATGCTGATCGCGCGACCATTTCGTCAGTGTGGGATCGCCTTTGACGCCGCGATGCGCCTTCTGCCAGTCGTCATGCGCCTTCATCGGCCCATGACATGCCTCACAGCTCACGGCCATCTCGGCCATCGTCGTTTGGTAGCCATCGGTCGCGGCATCGTAATTTTTTCTCAGGCGAGTGTTGTGGCAGGAGGCGCACATTTGATTCCACACCATGCCGCGTCCCGTCCAGTGCCCCCATTCTCCGGGCTTGCGGTCTTCATTGCCATAGACGTTGAACCAGTCGCCTTGATGGGGATCAAAGCATGCCTCCATCGCCTGCAGGCGTCCGTTGCCGCCATCGACGAGAAATTGCCGCAGCGGATCGTGGCCGATAACACGCTCCACTTTGTAGGGAGCCACCTTGCCGCCGAATCCGAGAGTGGTGAGGAGGTAGTCCGCACCTTGCTTCGCGGCGGTGGTCGTTTGCGTGCCGTGCGTGAACGATTTCGTCGGCACAAAAGCCGCATCATCAATCTTCGCATCCGGTTTGCGCTCGGCGAGGCCGTGATGCGAGCTCTGCCATTTCGCGAACTGATCCGCGTGGCACTCGCGGCACGAGGCAGAGCCTGCGTAGTGTGTGAAGACGGCTTTCTCGTCTGGCATGACAAAGGGTTTCGCCTTTGCCAGGGTCACAGTGGCCTTTGGCACCGGCAGCGGCGTGTAGGTTGGCTGCGGCCAGAGCGCCCAAAGGATCGCCACCACCAGCGCGACCGTGACTCCCGCCATGAGCGCGCTCACTTTCCACGATGATGAAGCCGGAGCAGCGGCGGGCGGATTCTTATTCTTCATGCGTGCGCCAGACTAAGCGGACACAAGAATGAAGCAAGGCGACGAAGACCTCACGATGATCAATGGCACGCAGCGCGTGGTTCGTGGGCGACCAGACTTCGTGCCATTCGGAATCGGTGAGCAAGTGTACATCCCTCAACCTGCAAGACAGAAACACATCGTCGTGAACAGGCCGCGTCAGACGAAGAAGTTGCGCCGCGTCAGGTTGACGACATCCAGCTTTTGGCCGTCGAGGGGCTTCACGCCTTTTGTCCGCGCGAGCTTGGTGAGTTCGCCCTGCACTTCAAGTTCGCCGAGCTGGAACGAAGTGGAGACAGCCTGCCAGAGGCAGCCCGCAAGGTGAGCGCGGCGAAGCAATTGCGCCAAGTCGTTGGCTTCGGCGATGGAGCCGTGGCGCAGGCCGTCGCGCTGATGGCAATGATTCAATTCAACTCGCGTAAAAATTTTTCGTGAACTCCGTCAAACTTATTCAACTCAATCTTCGTCCTGCAACTTTCGCCAATGCTCCATGAATTCAGTGGGCGAAACAACCGCGCAACCACGGCGCTTGTTCGGCGGGTAATCGGATAAATTTCCGGTCACGAGAAAATCTGCCGAAGCTGCGAGCGCGACGGCTAGGAACGGTTCATCATCCGCGTCTGGCAAATCCAAATCGGTTTGTTCGCTGGCATCAACGGCCAAGCCATCCGTTTCCAGTTTCGCCAACACTTCCCGCACACGCTTCGGGTCAAACTTGAAGCGCGGACGGGCGAGGACTTCGGCATATTCGGCGAGGATGCGCTCGTCGTGGCAAGCCTGCACCGCACCGGCCAAAGCGAGTGTGAGAACCTGCGCGGGATTTCCCTGTGACTGAAGCAGGCCCGACACGACAATGTTTGTGTCGAGCACGATTTTCATTTCCGACGGCGTGCGCGACGACTGGCGGCGATTTCGGCATCAATGTCGGACATGGAAAATTCCGCCGTGCCGTTGGTGGCTGCAGCTTGTTGCAGACTGGCCTGCGCCTGCAATGCACGCACGCTGCGCACGAGTGCCCGCGTGGATTCCACAGAGGCCGCAGCGATTCGCAGCAGCACCGCGACCGGCTGGCCTTTGGACGTGATGACCAAATCCTCCTTGCCCGCCGACTGGAGCCATTGCTTTGCGGGCTTCTTCTGCAATTCGCTCACTGAAATCGTGCTCATGGCAAAAGAATACGTTGTTGCTTCACCATCTGCAAGTCATCCGAACGCTAACGGCTGACGCCGTAGCGTTGATAAATGGCCGTCTCGACTTGTCGTTTCTGTTCTTTGTCCAAGCGGTCATAGAAACCGGAAGCAGCCATCTCACCCAGCTTCGCTCCGCCAAATCCGCCAGCGATGCCCCCAATCACCGCTCCTACCGGAACTGTGATTGGGGCAAATGGCCCTCCGAACGCGCCAATAGCCGCGCCAGCCGTTGCTCCACCCTCTGCACCGAGGTAGCCGCCCACGATTGCGCCTTGGGCCGTGAAAAATTCCCTTTCAGACAATCGGCCAGTGGCGAAACCCTGAATGACGTAGGCTTCCGTCGCAACGAGCACGACATAGCCAGCCCCCTCCAACCACTTGCCAGCAGTTTGAAAACCAGTCGGTGCTGCTTTTTCAGCGGCTAGTCCACGCTTTATCAAGCTTCCACGCCCCGTCTTTGCGTAAAGATGAGACTCGGCTGGGCGCGAGAAAACTTTGGACGGCTCTAATTTGATGTCGGTTCTTCCGGCTGGCCGATAAAAATTTCCTTCACGAACAAGCCGCCCGGTCTTTACGCCGCGTTTGAGCGTGTCTTTGGTCAGAATGCCCCGCTTGTTGAAATTGAGTTTTCTGTCCAAGTCATCAATCATCGAAGTCAGTGCCTTGTCGTGTTGCGCATAGATTTTCATCTGATAGTTGCGCGGCTGGAATTTTGCCTCCGTCAAGTCCCACGTCGTGGCCGTTGGATTCTTGTTCAAAACCATTCCACGGGAACGCGCCTCTGCAAGCTCGGCAACTTTACCGTGAAACGGCTTCCGAAGTTGGTCTGGAAGCTTGTTGACCTTTTCCGCAAGCGAGACCTTTCCGTTTCCTTCCACAAGCAACGCATGGGCGTAGTCTGTGGCTGCCCGAAGTTCCGCACGTGAGATAAAATTGCCACGCAACGCTGAGCGGACTTGCAAGTTTCGTAGAGCCGCCTCGGAAACTGGCTGGCGCAGAGATTGGGAATTCACGCCAAGGTTCTCCTGCCGGATTGTTCTCTCTAAATCAGTCAGAAACTGACTCTGCGAACTCGTGACCCGTCCGCCAGCCATTCCTGCACCTTGAAGCATCAACGCCTGCTCACGTGCAGTCAGGAGGCTGGCGGCAGTCGCAGCCTGCGAATTTCCAATCGCAGCGAGGAACGCGAGCACGCCCAAAATGAATGAAAAGGTCTGGCGCATAAACTTTAGGGTTTACGCTTTTCGACGATGGCCTCTTGCTTTGCCACCTCGGTTTGCAGGTGTTTTTGCTTCGCGCCATCGAGTTGTTTCCATCCTTTCTCGAAAGCTTCGTTGTAGAGGCGAGCCACCGCTGGATCGAGCAAGCCGACTGAAATGGGCAAGAGGTGATCCATCATGGCCTGTTTGACTCTATTGTAGTCGGGATCGCTGACATTTGGATTTACTTGCACCGCAGTTTCCAGCACCCAATCAAGAGGGTTCTTTACTACCCCCACTACTATCCCCCCTACTGCCGCGCCGATTTTTGCTCCTTTCTTCACATCGCCAGAAAACATTGGCTTTGTGCGAGAGTTAGCGCTTTCAAAAGCATTGTTGAATGATTGGATGCTTGCCAGTGCCCACTTTTGATAATCGCGTAACTTCTTTTCTTGTTCATCTGTTTGAGCTTTCGCTTCGATTTCGATCGCCTTTTCAATCTGCGCTGAGATCTCAGCAAGTTTCCGGTCCAATGATGCGGGTGCATCTTGGTTTTCAGCGAGCATCTGACGCTGTGAAACGACGCTGTCCAAAAGTTTTCCGAGTGAGATTTGGCGAACTACCACACTTGGCTCGCTGCGAACGCGCATCAGGCTTTTATTTACGGAGGAGATAAAGTTGCCTGTGTCATCCGAAAGCGCGCGTGCTTTGACATCATGCTGCATCCTTCCAATCCGCTCTTTGAACTCTGGAACGGTAGCCCACTCTGACAGCCGCTCTTGAATTTCAGAAAAATCGGCGGCTGTGCCGCCATCTTTGATTAGCCGTTCCGCATCAGCAATTGCGGTGTCCCGTCGGAACGAATCAAACTGCACTTTGATCTTTCCTTGAACAGCGGCCAGATGATTTGCGACGAGTTCGGAAGCACCGTTGGGTTTTGCTTCGAGTGCTGTATCCATACTGTCGAAGAAATCAGCCAATTCGTTGTTTGGCATGGTCTGACTTCTGGCAATGAGAGCAAGTCCCGACATCCCCCATCTCAGAGCATTCAAGCGTGGCAACATATCTTCCTCTGCCCACGACGGAATCTGGCGCACCAAGTTACGCAACTCGGCCAGCATCGCATCGGCTTCGGTCACATCTTTCGGCCAAGATTTCTCGTCGGCGATGCGCGCCTCCAAAGCCCCGAGTTTCTTGTTCAGTGAATCCGGCAACTCGACAGGAATCACTTTGCCAAGCGCACGGTGAACCACCGCCGTCTGTTGCTGGACAGCGTTGGCAATCTCGGCAGCATTTTCCTTCGCCTGCTGTTCGTTGTGAGCCAAGCGTGATTCAAAGCTCACGCCCAAATTCGTGACTTGATTTGCGAGGCCGGCTACCAAATCGCGTTGTTGCTGCTGTTGCAGGTTCACGGCGGAAGACAGGGATTCTTGCTGCCGTTGTAACGCGTCTAGTCGGCCTTGCTGCTTGAACTGAAAAACGAGAATGACAATCAGCAGAATCGCGCAGAGTCCGCGCAGCCAGTTGGTCAGGTTGATCTCCATAGTTTTTTCGTTCAATTCTGGCATAGCCGGTAGGACATTTACGGGGTAACCCCAAAATGTTTTCAGACTGGTTTCACGCTTTTGCGTAAAGCTCGCTGCTATTCTCAGTGAACTCTTTGGGCTTTTCCTCCATGCCGCGTTCGAGAGCTTCGTCCTCGCTCACGCCCTGTTCGGCGGCGTATTTGCGGACGTCTTCGGTGATGTTGACGGCATTGCCTCCACTCGGCACTGCCGCCCTGCGGGCAAACACTTCGCGTTTGTCTGTTTGTCCGCGATCATGAGGGGTAAAACGAGGCGGGCTATTTCAGTGCGCCTCCGATCTCTCGGCTCGGCTCATGTCGCAGAAAGTGGCGCATCAGGCGTAGGCGAGTTTGCCTTTGGGGGCTGGAATGGGGCGTCCCAATGCTTGAGCGGTGTCGATCCATTCCTGCACAACGATCTGTGCATTGGCGACGGCTTCCTCATAGGTCGCACCATCGGCCATGCAGCCGGGAAGTTCGGGAACTTCGACGATGAATGATTCGTCCGTTTTGCTCCAGTAGATGATCAGCTCGTATCGCATGTCAGTCGATCTCCAGTTGGTATTTGAGGATAAGGTCGCGGACCTGCCTGACCTGATAAGGTTTCGCCTGTGAGCCGCGGGGTTGCAAGTTGAGGATTTCTTCCACGCCTTCCTTGGAATAGATGTGATGGCTGCCCTTGCCCTGACGAAGGGTAAATCCAGCGCGATCAAGAATCAGGCACAAGTCATCAAAGTCGAAGTTCGCATCAGAGCGACCCTCAAGCAGACGTGAGAGTGATTTTTTGATCTTACTCATGGAGTTCAGGCTTGCGCGTAAACTTCCGCGCCCTTCTCCACGAACTCCTTCGACTTTTCCTCCATGCCGCGTTCGAGAGCTTCGTCCTCGGAGATGGCTTGTTCGGCGGCGCTGGGTTTCAGTTTTTGAGTTTCAGGTTTCATGTTGGCTCAGCGGTAAACGTCCCGACGGTGACGGACTCGGTTGATGCGCACGATGCGGATTTCATCGGCGATCTCGTAGATGATGCGGTAGCCGCCGACGCGGATGCGCCAGTCGTTGTCGGTGCCGGCGAGTTTCCGGCTGCCCGTGGGCCGGGGATTCTTGCCCAAGGCCAGCATAGCGGCCACAGCACGAGGACGAACCTCCGATGAGAGCCTTTTCAGGTCCTTCTCCGCAGAGCGCTCGACGACGACTTGATACATGGCCGTTTATTTGGCGAGATCAGCCAGCACGTCGGTGAGCGGTCGGTAGTGAAGCGGTTTTTGGCGGGTTTTTTTCAGCCAGGCGACATCCTCAGCGTCCTCCAGGCGCTCCAGGATCTCCTGATACTGCTTGATGGGCAGGATGACCGAGACGGGCTTTCCGCGCCGTGTGATCACTTCGGGTTCTTGGGTGTGCGTGCTCATGGGGGAGATTAGCTGAACTAGGCCGTGGTGTAAACTTCCGCTCCGCTTTTCACGAACTCCTTCGACTTCTCCTCCATCCCGCGTTGAAGGGCTTCTTCTTCTGCGAGGCCCTGTTCTGCGGCGTATTTTCTCACGTCTTCGGTGATCTTCATGGAGCAAAAGTGGGGGCCGCACATGCTGCAGAAATGGGCGGACTTCGCCCCTTCCTGCGGAAGGGTCTCGTCATGAAACTCCCGTGCCGTCACGGGGTCGAGGCTGAGATTAAACTGGTCTTCCCAGCGGAACTCGAAGCGGGCTTTGCTGAGGGCGTTGTCGCGGTATTGGGCGCCGGGGTGGCCCTTCGCCAGGTCGGCGGCGTGGGCGGCGAGTTTGTAGGTGATGACGCCGGCTTTGACGTCTTCTTTGTTGGGGAGGCCGAGGTGTTCCTTGGGGGTGACGTAGCAGAGCATCGCGCAGCCATACCAGCCGATCATGGCGGCACCGATGCCGCTGGTGATGTGGTCGTAGCCGGGGGCGATGTCGGTGGTGAGTGGGCCGAGGGTGTAAAAGGGGGCTTCGTGGCACCATTCGAGTTGTTTGGCCATGTTTTCCTCGATCATGTGCATGGGGACGTGGCCGGGGCCTTCGTTCATGACTTGGACGCCCTTGGCCCACGCGCGCTTGGTGAGTTCGCCCTGCACTTCGAGTTCGCCGAACTGGGCTTTGTCATTGGCGTCGGCGATGGAGCCGGGGCGGAGGCCGTCGCCGATGCTGAAACTCACGTCATACGCGGCCATGATGTCGCAGATGTCGTCCCAGTGGGTGTAGAGGAAGTTTTCCTTGTGATGGGCGAGGCACCATTTGGCCATGATGCTGCCGCCGCGGCTGACGATGCCGGTCATGCGGGAGGCGGTGAGCGGCACGAAGCGGAGGAGGACGCCGGCGTGGATGGTGAAGTAATCGACGCCTTGCTCGGCCTGCTCGATGAGGGTGTCGCGGAAGAGTTCCCAGGTGAGGTCTTCGGCTTTGCCGTTCACTTTTTCGAGCGCCTGATAGATCGGCACGGTGCCGATGGGGACGGGCGAGTTGCGGAGAATCCATTCGCGGGTGGCGTGGATGTTCTTGCCGGTGGAGAGGTCCATGACGGTGTCTGCGCCCCACTTGGTGGCCCAGCGCATTTTTTCGACTTCTTCCTCGATGCTGCTGGCGACGGCGCTGTTGCCGATGTTGGCGTTGATTTTGACGAGGAAGTTGCGGCCGATGATCATCGGCTCGAGTTCGGGGTGGTTGATGTTGGCGGGGATGATGGCGCGACCGGCTGCGACTTCGGAGCGGACGAACTCGGGGGTGATTTCGGCGGGGATGCGCTGGGGGAAGCGGCGGAAGATCGCGGGAGTTTCAGGTTTAAGAGTTTCAGGTTTCAAGTTACCCGAGCCCTCGTGTTGTTTGTCGAGGTCGTTGCGGACGATGTCTTCTTTCAGCTCGGCGATTTTTGCGCGGCGCATGTTTTCGCGGATGGCGATGAACTCCATCTCCGGCGTGATGATGCCTTGGCGTGCGTAGTGGAGCTGCGTGACGGGCTTGCCGGTGCTGCGGAGGGGATTGCGCTGAGCGTTGATGGGGGCTTTCAGCGGGCTGAGGATGCCTTCGCGCTTGGCGGCGGCGTATTCGGCGTGGTTGGCGGTGAGGTAGCCGTTGTCGCGGGGCTCGACGGCGCGGCCTTGGTATTCCTCGACGTCGTTGCGGGCGAGGATCCACGACTTGCGCAGGGCGGGCAGGCCGGTTTCGACGGTGCCTTGATAGCTGGGATCGCCCCAGGGGCCGGAGGTGTCATAGACGCGCACGGGCTCGTTGACTTCGATGCGACCATTGAAGGATTTGGTCGGCGACAAGGCGATCTCGCGCATGGGCACTCGCACGTCTTTGTGAATCTGCCCTTCCACATAGATGCGGGTGGAGGCGGGGAGCTGCTCGGAGGAATGCGGCTCAAAGGAGTCTTGGGTGGCGATCATGTCGAAGTTTTTGAGTTTCAGGTTTAAAGTTTCAAGTTGGGGCCACCTGAAGAAACTGAGAAACCTCCGAGCGAGCTCCCTTCGGCGGCATGACCCGCATCAGGTTCGGAGGGTTCTGGATGGCAAAATCCAGTCTCAGTCCCAGGCGGGACGCCCCTGTCGTGACGGGCGGACATTCGAGGCGACGAGCGGTTCGTCAACGGTCATTTCGTTTTCCCCGCGCGCGTGCTTTTTCAGAATCCCAAGGCACTGCCGATCTGAAAGATGAGGAAGCTCAGCACATAGGCGGTGCCGGTCATGTAGCCGAGCTGAAACAAGGCCCACTTCCAACTGCCGGTCTCTCGTTTCACGATGGCGATGGTGCTGATGCACTGCATGGCGAAGACGTAGAAGACGAGGAGGCTGATGCAGACCAGCGGAGTGTAAACAGCGCGCCCATCGGGGCGGCGTTCCGAGGCGAGTTTATCACGCAGGGGATCGAGGTTTTCATCATCGGTGCTCTCCACGGCATAGACGATGCCCATGGTGGAATTGAACACCTCACGCGCGGCGAAGCTACCGATGAGACCGATGCCGATTTTCCAATCGTAGCCCAGTGGCTTGATCGCGGGTTCGATGAAGTGGCCCGCTTTTCCTGCGAAGCTGTCTGCGAGCTGCGCCGATTTGTCCAGCGAGTCGTTCTTCGGATAATTGGATGCCGCCCAGATCAGGATCGAGATGCCGAGGATGATGGTGCCAGCGCGCACGAGGAAGGATTTCGCCCGCTGCCACACCAGCATCAGCACTGACATGAGTGCGGGGCGTTTGTAGGGCGGCATTTCCAGGATCATGGGACTGCCGCCACTCTTCATCACACAGCGGCTGAATATCCACGCAAAGACAAACGCCGCGCCCGTGCCGAGCGCGTAGAGGGCGAGCATCAGTCCGGCCTGCGTCCAGGCACTGACTTTCCCCGCAGGGAAAAGCACGGCGATGAGCAGCGAGTAAACCGGGAGCCGGGCCGAGCATGAGGCGAGGGGCGAGATCAAGATCGTGACCAGCCGATCTTTGGGGTTGTCGATGGTGCGCGCCGCCATCACGCCGGGCACTGCGCAGGCGTAGGAGCTGAGAAAGGGCAGGAAGGATTTACCGTTGAGGCCCACCTTGCTCATCGCCCAGTCCATGATGAACGCGAGGCGCGCCATGTAGCCGGTGTCCTCCATGATGCCGATGAAGAAAAACAGGATGAGGATTTGCGGCAGGAAGATGACCACGCCGCCGACACCCGGCACCACGCCATCGACGATGAGATCGCGCAGATCGCCCGGCCCCATCAGCCCCTCGACCCACGAGCCCAGCGCGGCGAAGCCGGCCTCGATCCAGCCCATCGGCCCTTCGGCGACTTTGAAGATGAGATAGAAAAGCAAGCTCAACACCAACAGCAGATTCACAAAGCCCAGCACCGGATGGAGTAGGATGCGGTCGAGCTTGTCGGTGAGGGTTTCCTTTTCTTCAGCGGGGCGCTTGAGCACTTCCGCGCAGAGCTTCTCGATGGCTCGATAGCGCGCGGTCACGAGGTCGTCTTCCCATCCTGGAAAGGAGGCGTCCATGCTCTGGCGCAGCTCATGGATGCGACCGATCTGCGAATCGGCGATGCCGTAGTGCGTGGGGTCATGGTCAGAGAGCAGGTAGAGTGGCTCCAGCAGCGAGGCGCGCGCATGGATCGCGCCTGTTTCACACAAAGGGCCGCGGCTTTGCTCCAATGCGGTGCGCACGCCATTGGGGATGACCGCGCTCTCCCAATGCGGCTTTGGCAAATCATCGCGGCTCAGCGCCAACTTCAGTTCCAGGATGCCTTTCCCAGAGATGGCCTGCGTTTGGATGACCGGGATGCCGAGAAGCTCAGCCATGCGCGCGGTGTCGATGCGCCACTCGCGCTGCTCCGCCACATCGACCATGTTCAGCACGAGGATGGCGGGCAGGCCCAGCTCCAGCACTTGGCTGACGAGGTAGAGATTGCGCTCAATGTTGGCCGAATCCACCACGCACACCACGCGGTCGGGGCGTGGCGTGTCTGCGCGGCGGCCTAGCAACACGTCCCGCAGCACTGCCTCATCGGGAGAGCGTGCATTGAGGCTGTAAGCCCCGGGGAGGTCGATCAGGCGCAGCTTCTTACCATGCTGGCTGTAGCACTCGCCGATCTTTCGCTCCACCGTCACGCCTGGGTAGTTGGCCACCTTCTGCTTGAGGCCGGTGAGCAGGTTAAAGATCGTGGTTTTGCCCGAGTTTGGGTTTCCCACGATGGCGATGAGCGGAATGTCAGAGGAGGGCGTGCTCATGCGCCTGCGGCGGAGATGACAATGTGGGCCGCTTCATGATTGCGCATGGAAAGGCAGGAGCCGCGCACGCGGATTTCGATCGGCTCTCCCAGCGGCGCGCGCCGTGTCACGCGGATGCGCGTGCCCGGCACGATGCCCATTTCCCGCAGTCGCGTCAGGGCCGCCCTGCCGGTGGGCATGGTCAACACGATGGCGTCAGTGCCAACGGGGAGTTCAGCGAGGGTGAGAGGCATGGCGTGGGAGAACTCTGCAACTGAGACTCTGTCGCAGACTTGAGGCGAGAGTAACGAGGCTCATCGCAAATGGCAAATGCGGACTTGCGGAGGATTTTGGTGCTTCTGGTGATTCCTCCCGCGACCTCTGAGAACCTGAGCATCAACCGTGGATGGCGGCGATTGGCGCGAAGGGACATGCATGTGTCGTGATGGGCACCGCGCATCCCTGATCACGCCTATGCAGTTGCGGCGGAAGGGCATTGAGGCGCTGTAATTTTGGCATGTCTGCCCGGTGACTGCCGACACTCGTGTTGCCGGAGCGGTTGCGCTGGTGCGGAAAGCCGCTAGGCTCCGCGCCCCTTCGATTATTTTTATGTGGAAAGGCCGATTTGCCCAGGAAACCAGCGCGCTGGTGCAGCGCTACGGAGAATCCGTGTCGTTTGACTGGCGGCTTTACGCCCACGACATCGCCGGATCGATCGCGCATTCGAAAGGGCTGCTCAAAGCGGGCATCTTGACCGCCGAGGAGCAGCAGAAGATCGAAACGGGCCTGCTGGGAATCCGCGACGAGATCGAAAAGGGAAAATTTGAGTTCAAGGAGTCGCTGGAAGACGTCCACATGAACATCGAGGCCGAGTTGACCAAGCGCATCGGCCCGGCAGGTGCCAAGCTGCACACCGCGCGCAGCCGCAACGATCAGGTGGCCACGGATGTGCGGCTCTATTGCCGCGCCAGCATCGACGTGCTGGCCCATTTGATCAATGCCATGCAGGCGGCGCTCATCGAATGCGCCGAACGCGGCGGGGACGCGGTGATGCCTGGCTACACGCATCTGCAACGCGGTCAGCCGGTGTTGTTCGCGCATCATCTGCTGGCCTATGTGGAAATGCTGGAGCGCGATGCCGCTCGCCTCGCCGACTGCCGCAAACGCGTCAACGTGATGCCGCTGGGCTCCGGCGCGCTGGCAGGCAGCACGATCATTCTCGACCGCGAATTCGTGGCGCAGCAACTCGGGTTCGACGGCGTGACTCAGAACTCGATGGATGCGGTCAGCGATCGCGACTTCATCGCCGAGCTGCTCTTCGCCATCTCGCTCTGCGGCGTGCATCTGTCACGCCTGAGCGAGGATGTGATCCTGTGGGCCAGCGCGGAGTTTGGTTTCGTCACTTTGAGCGACGCGCACACGACCGGCTCGTCGCTGATGCCGCAGAAGAAGAACCCGGACGTGGCTGAACTCACGCGCGGCAAATCTGCGCGGCTGATCGGCAACCTGATGAGCATCCTCACGCTGCTCAAAGGCCTGCCGATGACTTACAATCGCGATTTGCAGGAGGACAAGGAGCCGTTGTTCGATTCCATCGACACGATCTCCCTCGCGCTGGAGGTTTTCACCGAAATGATCAGCGGTATGGACGTGAACCGCACCAAAACCACCGCAGCGGCGAGCGATCCGATGCTGTTGGCGACCGATCTGGCGGATTATCTCGTCAACCACGGCGTTCCCTTCCGTCAGGCGCATGAAGTGATCGGCAAACTCGTCGCCTACTCGATTCAGGAGAAGAAAGCGTTTGGTGAGATGACGTTGGCGGAGTTTCAGAAATTCTCTCCTGCGTTTGAAGCCGATGTCACGAATTGCTTGAACCTCGAAACCGCCATGCACGCTCGCAAAGGCATCGGCGCGCCGTCGCCAGATAATGTAAAGACGCAACTTGCCCGCTGGCGCAAAGCCCTGACCCGCGATTGACCGCGCATGCAGATTCCGGATTTCGAACTCTACACTCCTGGAGCCGAGCCCGGCTGGCGGAAGGCGCGCAGCGAGATCGCGTTCGAGAATCCGCATGTGAATGTCGAGCGCGCGTGGTTTGACACCGCCAGCGGGCGTAAAGAAGTGCCGTGGGTGGTCGTGCAACGAAAGGCCGCCGTGGCAGTGGTGCCGGTGCTGGAGGACGGACGCTTTGTGATGGTGCATCAGGAGCGTCTGCCGGTGATGCAGACGATGTGGGAGTTCCCCGCCGGACAGATTGACACCGAGGTGACGCGCGAGTCGATCATCCACACCGCGTTGAATGAATTGCGCGAGGAGTGCGGCTGTGTGCTGAACAATGACCACGGCGTGTTGCAGCCGATGGGCTGGTATTTTCCCTCGCAAGGATTCACCGACGAGATCGTTTATCTGTTCACGGCGAAGCCCGTGTGCGTCGTCAGCCGTCCCCAGCCGGATGGAAGCGAGCACATCAGCGACGTGCGGTTTGTCAGCGCGGGAGAACTGCGTGGGATGATTGCTGCCAATGCGATCACCAACGCCCTGACGCTGGCACTTTACGCACGGATTGCGGCTCAAGGACTGCCGTAGTCCGTTGTCTCCGCCTTTCTCTTTTTTATTCCCATGTGGTCTGGTCTCCTTCAAAAAATCTTCAAAGTCCGCGAAAAAGTCGCGCTGAATCTCAGCGGTGACACGGACCAGGAAAAGCCGTTCCTGGATCATCTGGAGGATCTGCGCACGATGATCGTGCGCATCGTGGTGACGTTGCTCGTTTCCACGATCGTCACTTTCTGCTTCTACGAGCAGCTCTTTGCGATCATCAAGCATCCGCTGTGGGCCACGGGTGTGATTAAAACCGACGCGGAACTGAAGGCCATGTTGCAGATTCTGACGCCGCAGGAGGGCTTCCTGATGGTGATGAATCTGGCTTTGATCGCCGCAGTGATGATCGCGTTTCCGCTGCTGCTGTTCTTTTTGCTTCAGTTCATTCTGCCTGGCCTGAAGCCAGCGGAGAAAAAGGCGCTCTTCCCAGCGATTGGGATCGGTGCGGGCCTCTTCATCGCGGGGGCGTCATTTGCGTTTTACGTCGTGTTGCCGAAGGCACTGGAATTTTTCTACACCTTCAATGAAGGCATCGGCCTCACGAATGGATGGAGGCTGGATGGCTATGTGAAATTTGCTTCGCGCTTCGTGTTGCTCTTTGGCGTGGCGTTTGAGTTGCCAGTCATCGTCATGGTGCTCGTGAAGCTGGATTTCCTGCACTATAAGCTGATGAGCACGACGCGCTCTTACGCGATCATCGCCATCGCGGTTTTTGCGGCGATCATCACCCCCACACCCGATCCGTTCACCATGCTCGTGTTGGCCGGGCCGCTTTATCTGCTCTACGAAATCTGCATCTGGCTGGCCTACTTCATGGAGAAGAAGGATCGCGCCGCCTATCCGGAATACTACGCGCAGATCGACAAGGACGAGAAAGAGCTGGAGCAGGCGAACAACGACGATTGGGACAACGAGAACTACAATCCCTGGTCCTCTGCCGACGACGATGAGGATGAGAAGGACGATTATCAAAAACCCGCTGCCACGCCTTCCGCACCACCGCCGGAAGTCGAAAAGCCCGCGCCGTCGGTGTATGAGGCCGATCAGGGGGAAGATCAAAGCTCACAAATGCCCGAAGACGACGTGCCAGAGTCGAGCCCGCCGCAGGAGAAGTCGCTCGAAGACCTCGCCCGTGAAGATGAGAGGAACTCTGGCCGTACGAGTGCGGATGAGTGATCTGAAGGCTCAGCGTTCTTTGGCACCTTCGCAATCGACCACGAGCATGCTGGGTGCGTCGGCTTGGATGTCGAGTCTGCGCACCAACAGTCGTGCAAGGTACACGCGCCCCCATTCGGACTCACGATCCATGAAGCGCCCGAGGGGGGAGTCACGCTCCACGCAGGCTACGAAATGGGGATCGCTCGTGGCTGCGGTCTGAACATCGAAGGTCAGGTATTTCGAGCGCAGATCGGCGGGGATGTCGAGACCATGGCTCGGGCGCAGTCCCATGTAAAACCAAGTGGGATTGTTCTCGGCGGGTAGCTTTAAAAAATTCTCCAGCTTCCTCTCGTGCGTCTCATAAAACAAAGGCCAGAAAATGCGTTGGCTGCCATCGGCACCCGGCGCGAGGCGCACGAGTGCTCCGCTGGCAAAACGTGAAGTATTCAGACGGAACAGGAGTTCAGGTTTTCCGCCTGGCAGAGTTTGCGGTAGCCCGGGGATGCGGGCGAGCACACGAAGGCCAGGGCGTTGTGAGGTCTCCACGCCAAACATGCCTTCGATCTCACTGCGGTATTTGTCTGCATCGAGAATGCAGGCGGCGCGTTCTTCGGGGGTTGTGGCTTTGAAAAGCGCTTCCACGAGCCGCTTTGCATCCGCAGAGAGTGCCGCGATGTCCGGCATCGCGAACTTCGGGCGCGGTGAGCTGCGAGCAACACGCGGAGGGACGGCGACAGGCGCGGGCGATACCGCCTTTTTTTCCTGAGGCAGCTTGGCGACAGAGCCATGGCTGTGGCTAGACCACATCCACACGGAAGCACCGGCGACGATGGCGAAGGCTAGGATCAGAAAGGCACCCTTCCATGGTGACGGGCGCAGTTGAGGCGGCAGCGTCGTGGCATCGGGTGGAGGCGGTTCGCCAGTCGGAATGAGTGCCTGAGAGGGCTGGAGGGTTGCGCGTGCGACGGAGGTGATGGGAGAAGTGAAAGCCTGCGGCGGCTGCCAATTCGGCACGACCATGGGCGGTGGCTGTTGATGAGGTGGCGTATGCAGAGGCTGTGTCTGCGCGACTTGTCGGCGACCCGGCGCGACGCCAGCCACTTGAATTTGTGTGCCGAAATGTGCGCGCGGTGCGGTGTGCGCGCAGTGCGGGCACTGAGCCATGCCTCCCGCACTATTTTGGATGCAGAGGAAAGGGCTGCCGCAGGCTGGACAGGTCACGCTCGCTGTGGTGCTCATGAGGCGGAAACCTAGCGCATGCTCGCCGCCAATGCACGAGCGGCCTGCATCGGAACGCGCGATGGCTGTAACTTTTCTGGCGCAGTGCGCACGGTGGGCTAGGATGCACTCCCGCATGAGCCGTGCCTTAGATGATTTGAAACCTGTCCCACGCCACATCGCCATGATCATGGATGGCAACGGACGCTGGGCGAAAGAACGCGGGCTGCCGCGCACAGAGGGCCACCGCGTTGGAGCTGAGACCGTGCGCCGTGTTGTGGAGTGCTGCGGGGAGATCGGGGTTGAGTTCCTGACACTCTACGCGTTCTCGTCTGAGAACTGGAAGCGCCCGAAGCGCGAGGTCGAGGCACTGATGAAGCTGTTGGAAATTTTCCTGCGTGGCGAACTGCCGCTGATGATGAAACAAAACGTGCGACTCCAGGCCATCGGTCGCCTGCACGACCTGCCGCAGTCTTGCCAGAATGAATTGCATCGCTGCATTGAAGCCACCGCGCAAAACACCGGCCTCACCCTCATCCTCGCGCTCAGTTACGGTGGGCGGGAGGAGATCATCGATGGCGTGAAGAGCCTGCTGCAGAGTGTGCGGAGCGGGCATCTCGACGCGGCGATGATCGACACCGAGGTGTTCTCCAAGCATCTCTACACGCGTTACTATCCTGATCCCGATCTCATGATCCGCACCAGCGGTGAGATGCGTCTCTCGAACTTTCTACTCTGGCAGCTCAGCTACACGGAATTTTACATCACGGAAAAACTCTGGCCGGACTTTGGCAAAGAGGATCTCAAAGACGCCATTCGCGCCTTTAATCGTCGCGAGCGCCGATTCGGCAGTGTGTGACTTCTGCGCCTTTCGAAAATCTACAGGTGCTCTGCGAATCCCGCGCCGCTCAGGGTTTTTTCACCAGTGCTTTCACTTCAACGGCACCGATCGCTTGGTGGAAAATCATCTGAGTGCCGAGCTGACGCACTGGAGCGGGCTCACCGTTCCTGCGCCGCGAGGGCAGTGGACTTTCGAGGATGGTCTGGATTTCCGACACATGGCCGACGCAGTTCCCACATTCGTCGATGAGTGCCGAGCCGCTCGATCCCGGTGCCCAGTCGGTGGTGGTTTCCAACCACACAGGAGAGGGGACTGTCGTGCCCTCGGGCAGTTTTTCCAACTCTCGTTTGCGCATGAATGGGCGCTTCACGAAACGGCTCACGATGCCTTCGCTGAAAAAGCCGCGTTTCCCACTCGGGTCACTGAAGCACCAGACAGGGTCTCCCGGACTCACATCAAAACCGAGCGGCAGGGGTGTGAGCGGTTGGGCTGATTTCACGCGGATGATGGCACTGTCTGTGCCGCTGTTGCAGGCGAGGATGCTGGTCACGGGCAGGAGCACGTCGTCTTCGTTGGCGGCGACGAGCCAGCCTTCTTTGAAATTCGCGGGTGGTGCCAAGACGTGCGCGCAGGTGGCCACAGCACCATCGGAGGTGATGGCGTAGCCTCCAGCGAGGCTGAGATGCCAGTGTGCGCACTTTGAACACAGGTAATAGGCGCCCACGCGAATGTGCGCCTGCCGCGCGCGCTGCCAGCGCTCGCGTGCATTGAGTGGCTTGGTGTTCGCCGCGGGCAGGGAGAGGTCACAACTCCGGCGGGCGGATTGCTCGGCCACCTGCGTCATCGACAGGAGTGCGGATTCTCCCTGCAGCTTCTTGGCCTGCTCCAGCAGTCCTTCGTTGACTCGTGCGCCGCGTCCTTCTGCATAAATCGGAACACCGGGAGCCTGACCCTGCGTGATGCCCAATGGGCACAGTACGGTGAGAAGGATCAAAGAGACCCGTTTCATAAGGAGGCGGATATTTTGTCAGTCCCGAAATGGCCGCGCAAAGCCTCGGGGATCAAGATCGAGCCATCGGCTTGCTGGTACGTCTCTACCAATGCGACAAACAAGCGCGCCAGTGCCGTGCCGGAACCGTTTAAAGTGTGCGGTACGCGGTTTTTTCCGCTTTCGTCTTTGAAGCGCAGATTCATGCGCCGTGCCTGGTAGTCGCCAAAGTTCGAGCAACTGGACACTTCGAGGTAGGTACCTTGACCGGGAGCCCAGACCTCGATGTCATACGTTTTCGTCGAGCCGAAGCCGATGTCGCCGGTGCAAAGCTCGATCACGCGGTAATGCAGGCCGAGGAGTTGCAGCACCTTCTCAGCGTGGCCGGTTAGCGTCTCCAACTCCGTCATGCTGGTCTCTGGCGTGGTGATCTTCACCAGCTCCACTTTGTCAAACTGGTGCATGCGGATCAGTCCGCGCGTGCCGAGGCCAGCGCTGCCTGCCTCGCGGCGGAAGCAGGGGGTGTAGGCGGCATAATTGATCGGCAGCTTGTCATGCGGCACGATTTCTTCGCGGTGCAGATTGGTCACCGGCACTTCCGCAGTTGGGATGAGATACAAATCGTCCTCGGGGCTGTGATAGACCTGATCGCCGAACTTCGGAAGTTGTCCGGTGCCGACGAGGCAATCGGGTTTCACCAGCAGGGGCGGACTGATCTCCTGATAACCGTGCTGCGTCGTGTGCAGGTCGAGCAGGAAATTGATCAAGGCGCGTTCAAGTCGCGCGCCTGCGCCGCGATACACCACGAACGCGCTGCCGGTGATTTTTGCTCCGGCTTCAAAGTCGATCATTCCCAGCGCACCAGCGACAGCGGTGTGATCTTTGGGAGGAAAGGCAAAGTCCGGCTTCGTGCCCCAGACGCGCACTTCAGGGTTTTGCTCGGCGCTGCTGCCGATGGGGCACGCTTCGTGCGGCAGGTTCGGGATGCTCAGCAGCAGATCGCGCTGTTTTGCATCGCACGCATCCGCTTCGCGGCCGATTTCGTCGATGCGAGTGCCGATGCCGCGCACTTCGGCCTCGATGGCACTGGTGTCTTGCCCGTTCTTTTTCGCGATGCCGATTTCCTTGCTGATGCGATTGCGATCACTCTGAAGTTTCTGCCTTTCCGTCTCTGCCGCGCGGCGCTGCGCGTCGATCTCCAACACCGCATCGACGAGGGACGCGTGATCTCCACCGCGGTGGGTGAGGCGTTGTCTGACGAGATCGGGGGTTTCGCGAATGAGTCGGATGTCCAGCATAAGGATTGGGCGCGGAGGTTAGCGGCTGCGCCTCGTTTGTCGAGTGCCGGAAGGTATCATTGACAGCTCCGCTCGCAGTATGAACATCGCGGAGTGATCTACCTCGACGCCAACGCCACCACGCCTGTCGATCCGCTCGTGCTCGACACGATGACGATGTCCCTGCGCGAATGCTATGCCAATCCTTCGGCGGGCCATGCGGGCGGGCGTGCAGCGCGCCGTGCGGTCGAGCAAGCGCGCCAGGAGGTGGCCGCGCTGCTGCATGCGAATCCTGACGAAGTGGTTTTCTCCAGCGGCGGCACGGAGTCGATCAATGCCGTGCATGCCTCCGTGCGCTCGCTCTGGCCTCAGTTGCCTGAGCTTGTCATCACCGGCACAGAACACGCGGCTGTGATGGAGTCTGCCAAGCGTTGGCAGCAACGCGGAGGCAGCGTGGTGCGCGTGCCTGTGCATGCGAATGGCTGCGTCGATCTCGATGCCTTGCGGGAGAGGGTGAAGCTCGGTGTCACCGCCTTGGTTTCCATCATGTGGGCAAATAACGAAACTGGCGTCATCGCGCCGATGCAGGAGATCGTGAAAATCGCTCACCGGGCAGGGGCTTTGGTGCATGCCGATGCGGTTCAGGCCGCAGGGAAAATTCCTCTCGATGTGCAAGCGGTGCCTGTCGATTTCCTCAGTCTCAGTGGGCACAAGATGCACGCGCCCAAAGGAGTTGGTGCGCTTTATATCAGTCGCCGTGTGCGTTTTGAACCGCTGCTCGTGGGTGGAGGGCAGGAGGACGGGCGGCGCAGTGGCACGGAGAATGTTCCCGGCATTGCTGCGCTGGGCAAAGCCGCCGAACTCGCGCGGAAACATTTCGAGGATGGCACGGCGGTGCGCATTCGTGAAATGCGGGATCGCTTTGAGCATCTCGTGCATGCGGCGAATCCGGGCATGCGCGTTCACGGTGGTGAGGGCAGTCGTTTGCCGAACACCAGCTTCTTTTGCCTGCCGGAGATTGACGCTGCGGGCATGATCATCCTGCTCGATCAGGCGGGCATCGCGTGTTCTGCGGGCGCGGCTTGTCATACGGGAGGTCTGCATGGCTCCCATGTCCTCGAAGCCATGGGCGTCAGTGCGCGTGATGCGGCATGCACCTTGCGCGTCTCGTTTCATCGTTTCAACACAGAGGCCGAAGCTGAAGTCGCTGCGCAGGCAGTGAGCGACGCTGCCGCGAAGATTCGCGACCAATTCGGCGCCGCGGGGCTGGTGATCGCGCATTGACCTGACCACGTGCCCGCCTTTCTTGCGCGTCGCTATGGCCCACCGCTTTACCTGCGTCGAACGCGTCCAGTTCTCCGAAACCGACATGGCCGGCATCGTCCATTTCTCGAATTTTTTTCGCTACATGGAGCGTGTGGAGCACGCCTTCTTTCGCAGTCTGGGCTTCTCGGTCGTCGATCCCGTGCATGTGGGAGAAGAACGTGTCGGCTGGCCGCGTGTGCATGCCTCGTGTGACTACATGGCCCCGCTGAAGTTTGAGGAAGAGTTTGAATGCGAACTCCTCGTCGAGGAGGTGCGCAACAAGGTCATTCGCTATCTCATCCGTTTTTGGCGGCAGGAAGATCGAGTGCTCGCTGCCGAAGGGCGGATCACCGCAGCGTGTGTGCGCAGAGATGCATCGACGGGCAAGCTGAAGGCAGTCGAGATTCCTGCGCGCATCCGGCAGAAGATCGAGGCGGCAGATGCAGCATTGCTGCGCCGACCCGAGAAATAATGGCGGCGAAGCAGGGTGCTGCGGGTGTCATCGACACCGGCTCACATGCCGCCACTCTTGGCCAGGAAATTGAGAGCCAGAGCGGTGACGGCGAGGAGGAAAACTAACCAAGCAAGAGGCATGGTGAGAAAATTGGAGGTAAGGATGAAACGCGAGGGAAAGCCTGAGCGTGTGATCAGGGAATGGGCAGGAGTTCTTTTTTGAAGTTATCCGTCCAAACGCCGGTCACAGCATTCCGGCTCTCCCATGTCGCAGCGTTCGCTGATGGTACCATGATGGGAGATGCTCCAGTGGGATCAGATTTGACGGCATCTGCTCCGAACATCTGGACCACCATCAACACGGCGGAGAGGACGAAACAAATGACGGAAAGCGGGACGAGACCTGCTTCGGGATCTTTTTCCTCATAGAATTGTTCGGCATCAGCAGCAGCGCTGCGCTTCACCGGAGCACTGGGAGGTGCCGAGATGGTGGGGCGCTGCATCGCCTGGGTCGGAGCCAACTTGACCGTGGCTTTGGGGAGCGGAGCGGTCGGCGCGCCAGTCATCGGGCCCGTGCCAGTCCCTGGTGGGCGAGGTGCTGCTGGGCCGGGTTTCGAGAGAGGCACCGTGGGGGCACCGGTTTCGACTCGGGGAGCGGCGGCGGGCGCAGCGGGGTTCTGGGCAAGTGGCCGCGTGGCTGCTGGCAGACCTGCTGTCGGAGGGGCCACGGGACGTGCTGGAGGCGCGGTGGGCGCTCCTGCGGGTCTGGGGGCAGTGGGTGCTCCGGGAGGTCTGGGTGCGGTTGGGGCGGGTGGCCGTGCCAAGGGAGGCACCGATCCCGATGGGGCAGGGGCTGACGGAGCCGGGGCAGCAGCCACGGGGATGGCGGAGGTCGTCTTGCGAGATGGCGGGGCCATCGGTGGAGCGGGCAGCTTCACCGGTGCTGTGCTGGCTCTAGGGGCTGGCGGAGGCAGCGGAGCCGAAGGTAACTGAATGGGGGCGGTGGCTTTCTTGCTCACCGTAGGTACGACGGAAGTGGTATTCAGCCCTGCGGGGATGCTGTCAGCGGTAGGAACCACGGGCGCGGTCGCCTCACGAGGTTGCGTGACTCCAGCACCTGGGCGAGCGCGTAAAGTGATGCGCACCGTTTCCTTCTTGAGGGGGACTGCGGCAGTTTTGGGAGTAGAGCCGGGGGGCGGTGGAGGCGGCGGCGTGTTTTCGGGTTCGCTCATGAGGTGATGGAAAAGGAGAATTCCCTCACATTTAGCGAAAAGCGCGCCCAGGCGTCAATCCCTTTCTCCTCGTCTCTTGCATTTGCGAGGAGACTGTCCGTAAGTCTCGACCTCCATGAACATTCTAGTCACCGGCGGTGCCGGTTTCATCGGCTCTCACACGGTCGCACGGCTCCTGCGTGATGCTGTGGGGCGGGTCACCGTCATCGACAATCTCAACGATTACTACAACCCGGCGATCAAGCAGGAGAACCTCCGTGCGCTCGGCCCGGAGGTGGCATTCTGCCAGGGAGACATCACCGACCCCGCCTTTGTCGCAAAAACTTTCGAGGCAGGCCGCTTCGATGCCGTCATCCACCTCGCCGCGCGCGCTGGTGTGCGCCCCTCCATCCAGCAGCCAGAACTTTACATCGACACAAACATCAAAGGCACCTTTCACCTGCTGGAGGCTGCGCGCCACACAGGAGTGGCGCAGTTCATCAGTGCCAGCAGTTCCTCCGTTTATGGGGTAAACAAAAAAACGCCTTTTGCCGAGGCAGATCCCATCTTGCAGACCATCAGTCCCTACGCGATGACCAAAATGGCTGGCGAGCAGATGTGCTCAAACTACAGCCACCTCTACGGCATCAGGACGGTCAGCCTGCGGTTCTTTACCGTCTATGGCCCGCGTCAGCGCCCTGATTTGGCGATTTCAAAATTCACCCGGCTCATCGAGGACGGTCAGCCCATCGACAAATACGGCGACGGCACCACGCGGCGTGACTACACCTACATCGACGACATCGTGGAGGGTATCATCGGCGCGCTCAATTATCGCACCGGCCCGCTTTGCGACATCTTCAATCTCGGCGGCTCGCAGAATGTCTCACTCAACGACCTCATCGCCACCATCGAGCAGGCACTTGGAAAAAAAGCCACAATCAACCAACTGCCCGAGCAGCCCGGTGACGTGCCACTCACGGCCGCCGATGTCAGCAAGGCGCGTGCGCTTCTCGGCTTCCAGCCCACAACCGCCATCGCTCAAGGCGTGCCTAAATACGTCGAGTGGTTCCACGAGATGCGCGCCCGCGGCATCGTGTTGTGTTAAAAACTGAGAGAAACACTTTCAACTCTGCTTCTCCTCAGCCACCACACGCGTTTTCCCGTCCTTCGTTTCGAGCCGCAGCTTGAGGCGACCGAATTCCTTTTTGTAGCTCCAGCCGACCTCCGCTAGCCAAGTCGTGGCGCTGGTTTGTTGGAGGGTGCGGAGTTGGAGCACGAAGGCGGCGAGGCGTGTTTCGGGATCGGCGATGGTGCTGTCCGGCTCGACGGTTTTCAGATTCATCGCATTGACGAATTTCAGCTTCAGGTCTGCGAAACGCGCACTGAAGGCATCGCTGGCAGGCGTCATGCCGTCGCGATTGATTTCGCCGAGCACGACGGAGTAGCTCTTGGTCACGCCGGGATTTAAATCGGGCAGCTTGGTGATGAGATGGCGGATGGCCGCCTCGCCGGCATCGCATTCAAAGAGGCTTACAGGCAGTTTGCCGTCATCAGAAGTGTCGCAGGCGGTGAGTCCGAGGCAGAGGATGGCAAAGAGGGCGGTTCGGCGGATCATGGCAGCGTTCATGGCATGGAATACGCGGCTTGGCAACGTGCTGCCGCTCGCCATGCTCCGCGCCGCATGTTCGATATTCGTGAAAAGCCCAACATGGTCGAGCGCGCCTTCCTCATCGGCGCGTATTTCGATCGCCGTGAAAAACAGGCAGCCGCCGATCTCCTGGAAGAGCTGCGTGAGCTCGTGGGCACGCTTGGCATCGGCGTGATCGGCAGTGAGCTCGTCTATGCGCGTGAACACACCGCTCGCTACCTCATCGGCAGTGGCAAGTCGGCGGAGCTGATGAAGCAGGCGAAGGAGAGTGGTGCTGATTGCATCATCTGGGACAATGAACTCAGCCCCGCCCAGCAGCGGGCGTGGGAAAGTGAAGGGGATATCTGTGTGATCGACCGCCACGAGGTCATTCTCGATATTTTCAACATGCGGGCCAAGACACGCGAAGCGCGGTTGCAAGTGGAGCTGGCGCGGCTGGAGTATTCCATCCCGCGCCTCACGCGCATGTGGGCGCACCTTGACCGTCAGGGCGGCGGCGCGGGCGGCGGGCAGGGCGGAGCTGGCGCGGCGCGTGGTGAAGGTGAAACACAGCTCGAAGTGGACCGCCGCCTCGCCGGAAAACGGCTCGACAAGTTGCGCGCTGATCTCGAAGAAGTGAAGAAGCAGCGCGACACCATGCGCAAGGAGCGCAGCCGCGTCCCAGTGCCGCACGCGGCCATCGTCGGTTATACGAACGCAGGGAAATCATCGCTGCTGAATCGCCTCACGGCATCGGACGCCTACGTGGAAGACAAGCTCTTCGCCACGCTCGACACGACCACGCGGCGCATGGAGTTGCCAGACGGGCAGCCGCTGCTCATCACCGACACAGTCGGTTTCATCCGCAATTTGCCGCACGATCTCGTGCAATCCTTCCGCGCTACGCTCGAAGAAGCGAACCAGGCCGACTTCCTCATCCACGTCATCGACGCCAGTTCACCCCAGGCTGTGGAATTTTATCAAACCACCACCCAGGTGCTGGCCGAACTCGGCGCAGGTGAAAAAAAAGTGCTGCTGGTGCTCAACAAGGTCGATCTGATCGACGATGCACGATTGATGGAACTGAAGCGCGAGTTTTCTGAAGCCGCGACCATTTCCGTCAAGACCGGCGCTGGCATGGACGAGCTGTTGCACCGCCTGCATGACTTCATGATCGACCGCGTGGTGCGTCTGACGCTCAGTCTGCCGCTCGACCGCATGGATCTCGTCGCCCTGGCACATCAGGAGGGCAAGGTGCTCAGTGAAGACTACGAGACTGGCCGGGCGGAGATTCAGTGCGTGATCCCGAAGCGGCTCGAAAGCAGGTTCACGCCATTTGCGGTCTGAAAGAGTTTCAGGTTTAAAGATTCAAGTTGTCGTATTGTCGTTCCACACTTCCTCTTTCGACCGTTCCTCTTGGCTTTCTCACCTTAAACCTCCAGCCTTGACCTTTTAACATACTCCATGTTCTCACTCGCCAACAAAACTGTCATCATCACCGGTGCCGGATCGGGCATCGGTCAAGCCATAGCTGTTCTTTTCGCCAAACACGGCGCGCATGTCGAAGTGTTCGATCTCAAGCAGGAGTCGGCGCAGGAAACCGTCGAACAAATCAAAGCTGCGGGTGGCAGCGCGAATGCCACTGCTTGCGATGTCGGCAATTACGCCAGCGTAAAGTCCCTGTTCGATGCGGTGGCAGCCAAACAAGGCAAGATCGACATCCTTGTGAACAACGCCGGCATTGCTCACATCGGCACCGCCCTCACCACCTCGGAGGAAGACATGGATCGGCTGCATCGGGTGAACATCAAAGGCGTGCATGCCTGCGCCCAGGCGGCATTGGCACACATGACGGCCCGTAAAAGTGGCGTGATCCTCAACATGTGCTCCATCGCGGCACAGATGGGACTGGCAGATCGCTTTGCCTACTCCATGACCAAAGGCGCGGTGCTGATGATGACCTACTCCATCGCCAAGGACTTCATCAAAGACGGCATCCGCTGCAACTGCATCGCGCCCGCGCGAGTCCACACCCCATTTGTGGATGGCTACCTCGCCAAAACCTATCCGGGGCGGGAGGCAGAGATGTTCCAAAAGCTCAGCGAGGCCCAGCCAATCGGGCGCATGGCCAAGCCGGACGAAGTCGCCGCCCTCGCTCTCTATTTGTGTAGCGACGAAGCCTCCTTTGCCACCGGCACCAATTACACTCTGGACGGCGGCGCGGTGAATTTGCGGTGATGGAGGACTGCGGACGTGAGGGGGCCACCGCTGCAGAGATGTGGCAGCGTGCATAAACGGAAGTTGAAAGCCGGGCCAACCGGTGGAAAAAGACAGGCGCACTGTGATGTCCCGGTAGTTCAATGGATAGAACGAGGGTTTCCTAAACTCTAAATACAGGTTCGATTCCTGTCCGGGATACTTCGTTGCCCTTGCTTTGAAGCACAAGGCAAATGACAGAGATTTCGTCTGAAAGCCTTGATTTACAAGGGTTTTGCATAGTGTTGCACTGTGTTGCGACAGTCGAATTTGGGGGTCGTCTGCTTTGCATCGCGTTGCATCGGGTAGCGTGGTTTTTCACGAAAATGGGTGCCAGATTGTATAAAGTTCCGTATAACGGAATTGATGGGAAAACGTCGCCTTGGAGCGAGGGTTTGCTATACCATGAAGCCGTGTTTCCTGAGCCAGTCGCGGAGTGCTTCGGCAACGATGTCTTGCTGAGTAAAGGGTTGCTGCCTCTGAATTTTTCTCTGCATCGAGGCTGTGAGAAGGGCCGCGCTAATCTCCGGGTCAATCCTGGTGTTCAAGGACACGACTCCGGGCATTGAGAATCCAGGCACCAACGGAGCCTGTTGAGCGGGAACTTCATTCCTTGGAGTGAAGTCTTCTTTTATTGCGGGTCTTGCCATAACGGGTTCCTCCTTTCTCGTGGTTGGTTTTGCCTTCGGTTTGGGCTTCGGTTTTGAAGCAGCCTTCGCCTTTGCTTGGGACGGCGTATTTGAGCCTTTGTCCAAGAATGCTTGTTCTTCCGGGGTCAGTGCGTCATCGAGGGAGCGTCGTTTAGCCACGGGTCATCTCCTTCATGAGCTGCTGCATCTCGTGAGATGCAAGGAGTGAAGAGGCTCCCATTTGAGAGACGACCTTCGCCTGCCCTGCGGCATCTGCAAAACTTTGTCGAAGGGAAAGCCCTGCGAGCATCGGAACGCCAAGTTTCTTGGCTGCCTCCATCATTTCGCGGCTCAAGCGTCCGCGCTTCTGAAGCTTGTTCGGAATCAGCGAACCTGTCGGTTTGCCCTTGCGGGTCTTTTGCGCCTCGCGAAGAAGCAGAACCGCTTTTGAAGCTGCGCGGAGATCGAGAATTGACGGTCCACACGGGAAGAAAACTTTGTCCGCACGCAACATGATTGCGCGAGTTGTGGCTGAAAGCCCTGCGGGTCCGTCGATGACAATGTCATCCGCATCGCTGGCGATTTTTGCCAGCCGATGAATTATCTCTTCCGGTGAGTCGATTTGCTCAAGCTGAATGGGAAGACCAAGTTCTTTGATCCATTGCGAAGCTGACGATTGCGGGTCAGCATCAATGAAGATGACCTTGCGCTTTTTCTTGGCGAGCCATGCCGCCAAGTGAACCGCTATGGTTGTCTTGCCAACACCGCCTTTTGAATTTGTGAGTCCGTATATCATCCCCGCTCCGAGTTGGACAATAGAGGGATGATTTAAAGCATGGAATGAATGCGAACATTGAAGATGTGTCTTCGCTGCATTTTTTCAAACTGTGGTGGCATTCTAGCAACACAACTAGCTTGCTAGCTTGCAAGCAATCTTGCAAAACCGTGATGCCATCTGACTGCGCCTTTTATGAATACACACTTTCCAGCCGCATGGCAGGCGAGCCTCATTTATGGCTCGCTGCCTGCCAGCGGCGTTTAGAGGTTTAATAGAAGAAGGTTTAAGTAAGGTTTCAGGGAACGGAGAAGCCCAGTGAGACTGGCTTTGAAGTGTGTTCCGGTCGCTGGTCTGTCGATGCCGGGTCGCTGGGCTGACGATACGCCGGTCGTTGGTCTGTCGATAGCTGGTCGCTGACTTGTCGATACGGTCGTTCCCCTGACGATACAAAGGGTTGCTGGTCTGACGACATTGCCCAAAGCGAAGCAAAAGAGGGCAAAAGGTCGCTGGTCTGACGATATTGTGTTTTATTTTGCGATGTGATATGCCGAAGGCATGGGAAGGAAGATAGAGGGAGGAATAAAGGAGCATCAGGATCTCACGCGGTTCACGGCTTCCTCTGCGGATGTGGCACCCAAAGAGCAGATTGATTTGATGGCTCGCTGCTGGTTCAGCCTGACTCCCGGACGCACAGAACCGATTCAACATGAATATGTAGATGCCAAGACGGGACAGACGGAAACCGTCAGGATCACTGGCAGTGCTGAACAGGGCATCGCGACGATTCACGACCAAGATTTGCTCATCTTTGCTGTGTCGCAGTGGATTGACGCAAAGCGCATGGGGCTGGAGCCTTCTCGAAGAATTCATTTCACACCCTATCAGTTCCTCGCATGGATCAATCGCGAGCCTGGCGGCGGACAATATCAGCGCCTCAAAGATGCGCTGCACCGGCTCAAGATGACCAGCATTCAGACGACAATCCGCTCTGAGTCCGGCAAGCGCACACGCAACCGCATCAGGCAGTTCTCGTGGATTTCAGAATGGGAAATCACCGAGGAGAATGGGGAAATTCGCGGTGTGGAAGTGGTTCTCGCAGAATGGCTATTTGAAAGCGTTCAGGACTTCCATGTGCTCACGCTCGACAAGCGCTATTTTGACATTCCTGGCAGTGTCGAACGCTGGCTTTACCTCTACGCGAGAAAAGCAACTGGCGGCGCGAACGGCGTCTGGAAAGAAACGATGAAGAGCCTGTATCGAAAGTCAGCATCGCAGCAGGAATACAAGCACTATGCCAGCGCCCTGCGAAAGCTGGTGAAGAAGAACGAGTTGCCGGGCCTGCAACTTGAGCTGGCGAAGTCAGTCAATGGCGATGACATGCTCTTGATGGAACGCACAGTGAAGCGTGAAGTGGTGGAATCAAAAGCAGAGAAGCCTCAACCAGAACAGATTGAACTGATTGAAAAGACGCCTCTTGAGGAGGCTTGGGAAATCGTTCTTGAAGTGATGCGGAAGCATCTCGGTGAGGCTGTTGTCAACTCGTGGCTCTCCAAGTTGCGACTGAAAGGAATCGAAGGAAGCACCCTCACCTATCATGCGCCGACGAAATTTATCGGCGAGTGGGTCGAGACGCATTACCGATTCAAGCTGATTGAGGCATGGCGTTCAGTCGGGCATCCTGTGAATGAAATCAAAATCGAAAGCAGCAAGCGCAAACTAGCTGCTTGATTTGCTGCGAAAAAACTCAATCGCATCATTCAGCTCCGCCGCTCTTTGGTTGTTCGCGACGGATTCATCGTTCGGGTCGGGATGGCAGGTTTTCATCAGAGTGCGATAATTCTTTTCGGCCTGCTCCAAGTCGTATGGCGGCATGAGCCGCAGAACTTCTGCAAACCGTCGCTCTTCATCGCCCTGCCCGCTCGCCCCATTGGCACGCTGGCGCTTCTCACGAGACTTGCGCCCCTTGCCGCTGGGAGCTGCAAACTGTGTTGCCGAAGGATTGCCTTCCATCGTCTCCTCGGCGTCAGAAAACACGTCCTCCTGCTTCTTGCGATGGCGGAGCTGATACCAGTAGTTGATGAATTCTTTGCACCACATCGCAGCGGCGACAGCGAGAAGCCATTTGGAGAGCAGGTGTTCTGAGAAAAAGCCTCTCAAGATCGTCGCGATGACAAGCACAATGAAAGGCTCTGCCCATAGCTGGATGGCGAGTTCAGCTCGGGCGATGCCCCGAAATTGTGTCAGCCCAGGCAGCCTGAGAATGTGGGATGTGCCCGAATAGAAATCGTGCTTTCCAGTGCGACGTGTTTCCCGTGTGAATGCGACAATCAGGTGTGTGACGTAGAGAAGAACAGCCCCGGTGCCGAAACTGCTGAGTGCCCAGTAGGACTGCCATGCGCCCTCCTCCAGCCATGCGTAAATGGTGAAGAGGACCGTGGCCCACGAGAAAGCGATGAATACACTTTTCGGGCTGAGAAACGAGAAGCCGAATCCAGACCTCAAATAGACAATGGCAGGAACGGCGAACCAGTGAAGCACGGAGCTGACAATGGGCACCCGTGGCTGTGGTCCTACTGTATGGATTTGCCTATCCTTCATATTTCTGCGGGAAGACGTGGCGGATGAAGTTCTGGGTCACCTCCTTTTCTTTGACGGTGGCGAGCCATCGCCTGCCGCCCTGGAAGATGATTGAATCGACCTGGAAATCACATTCCGGCCCTCCGGTGCGTAACATGGTGAACTCCTGCGGCTGCACCAAGTATTCAAAAACCAGACTGCCTCCGGCATTCTGGTTCATGCTGCCCCCTGCCCGTGCCATCGCCTCGGAAAGTCCTCCGTAGAACTGCGCCTGTCGGGTCTTGCCGATGGATTCTGCGGACCAATTGTTGGTGGTCGGGTCGCCGTTGGCGTGGAAAATCTTCGTCTGGAGATTCCCAAGGAAGCTCTCGGCATCGGAACGGGAGTTCTGGCCGCCGAAGGCGGAAAAGTAGCTGGGAAGATTCTGGGTCAGATAGACGGTGCAGGCTCGCGAACTGCGAGCTGTGCTTTGGAACAGTGCATCGTAGGAGTTCACGAAAAACTGCGATTCATCCGCCCAGAGGAACACGGGGCGGATCGTCGCCTGAGATTTGGCCCGGTCGATACCCGGCGGGATTCGGCGCTCCACGGCCCGCTGCCAGACGAACTTGAAAAGCACCTGTGCGAACTGGCCCAGCTCGTTGAACTCTTTCACCGGCAGATTCAAAATGATGATCTTGCCGTCGAAAGTGTCTTCTGGGGTGAAGGTCAATTCCGAGCAGAACAGGTCTCGGAGCAATCCGCGCATGAAACAGTCGGCCATGCTGGTGAAGGTCGAAACTATGACGGAACGCGTTTCGGGCGCGAGATTGGGATACTCCTTCAGCCAGTAGTCACGGGTCAGTTCAAAGTCGGATTTTCTATGCTTCTCCCCCGCCTTGGCTTCGGCGGTTTCGATCAGGGCGAAACATACCGAGTTGTCCTGCCACTCTTTGTGAGCAGCTTCCTGGGCGCTTCTGGGGGCGGTGGTGATGATGCGGTAGAGGGATGGCAGGCTGACATCATCGAGCGCGAGGATAGCGAGGTCGATGGAGTTGCGGAGGAGCTGCTTGAGGGTCCGCTGCCAATAGGCGTCATTGCCGCCTCCCCCGCTTTGTCCCTGTTTGCGCTCGGCGGCTTCAAGCACACTGCAAAACAGGTTCACCAGATTCTCGGTATGTCCTGCGCCCGTTCCAGGGCGCTTCAATTCGTAGCGCAGGAAGTTGAACTGGTGCGGAGCACCCGGCTCGATAATGAGCAAATCTGACTCACGATTGACGGCCTTAGCCATCTTCTTCCAAGACAGAACTTCATCGAGCTTGGCGGTCAAAACCAGCCCACCCAAATTGGATTCGAGAAAGCCTCGGGCGAGCGCCTGCCCGCTCCCCGATGATTTGCCAGAACCAGTTCCTCCGAAAATCTGCACGCCCTCAAACGCGTCCTTCAGGCACCAGAAGTTTTCAGGTCGAGGCTCCCTCCCCTTGCCCAGTTCCAGAATGGCCTCATCATCATCCGGCCAGTCTCTCACAGCGGAGTGACCGCCTCCTTTGGGCGGTGTCGGGTTTGGCTTGGCGAGGGAAAAATCTTCCATGTGGGGCTGTCTGCTGAGGTGGGAAAAGGCTAGCTGGCGGGCGGCTCGCGGGCGAGCGAAAACCCCTCCCTATGCACTGCATAGGGCAGATGTCTGAAAGTAAACTTGCAACAATGCTAGCTTGCTAGCTCGCACGCAAGAAAGACGGCTCGCAAGGCGGCAAGACTGCACGGAAACTGGCTTGCCAGCATGTCCGCAAGCTCGATGGCTTGCATGGCTGTTTGCTCGCTGGCAAGGATGATTGAAAGCTGGCTTTTTAGCTGGCAAGCAGGCAAGATTTTCCCATGTGCCGACGAAGCTGGAGTGCGGCTCCAATCTGTGATATAATCAACTCATGTTAAGGGTAGTGGCTCACAAAAGTGCGGCTGCTGCCCGCCAATATTACGCGGAAGGTCTCAAGCGTGAGGACTACTACACCGAGAAGCAGGAGGTGGTAGGCAACTGGCATGGCAAAGCCGCCGAGCGAATGGGGCTGTCGGGAAACGTCACCAGCGAAGCTTTTGCAGCACTGGTGGAAAACCGGCATCCAGTGGATGGCGGGAGGCTGACGCCACACACTAAGTCGGACCGAATCGTCGGCTACGACATCAACTTTCACGCGCCAAAAAGTCTCTCGGTTTTGTATGCGATGACGCTGGACAAGAACGTCCTGAAAGCGTTCCGGCAGGCAGTACAAGAGACGATGACCGAGATTGAGGAGAACACCGCAACGCGGGTTAGGAGGCGGGGTGAGTCGAGCAATCGAGTGACTGGAAATCTAGCTTGGGGGGAGTTCGTCCACTTCACGGCACGCCCGGTTGGAGGGATACCTGACCCGCATCTACATGTTCACTGCTTCGCTTTCAACGCGACTTTCGACGGCGAGGAAGGACGCTGGAAGGCCGCGAAATTTCGCGACATCAAACGCAATGCGCCCTACAGCGAAGCGGCGTTTCACTCCCGTCTGGCGGCGGCGCTTGCGATGCAAGGATATTCCATCCAGCGGACCAAGCAGGGCTGGGAAATCAAAGGAATGCCCGCCAGTGTGCTTGCCAAGTTCTCGCGGCGCACCGCTCAAATCGAGCGGCTGGCGCAAGAAAAGGGCATCACGAACCCAAAGGAAAAAGAGACTCTGGGTGCGTTGACCCGTGAGGGAAAGCGGCACGGGCTGACTTTCACCGATCTGATGGCGGCATGGGCTGTTCGTCTGACCGATGATGAGAAGGTCACGATTTCAAAGGTCTGCTACGACAAGAATCAGCCTCGTGGGGCGAGGGTGACGGCTTCCGAGGCGGTGGACTACGCCCTCGCCAAGCTGTTTGAAAAACAGTCGGTCGTGGAGCGCGGGCGGATACTCGCGGAGGCGATGCGCTATGGCATCGGCAACACGACCCCGCAGGCGATCAAATCCGAATTTGAAAAACGGGGGCTGATTGGGCGGCTGGTCGGTGAAGAACATCTCTGCACGACAATGGAGGTTCTGGCCGAGGAAGTGGCGCTCATCAACTTCGCCCGCGCGGGGCGAAATTCGGCGATGCCGCTTGGCGGACGCGGCAAACTGAACCTGGGCGGAATGCTTTCGGATGAACAGAGGTCGGCGGTGAAGCATATTCTGACGACTCGTGACCAGGTGATTGCGATTCGTGGCGGAGCCGGTGTCGGCAAGACAACGCTGATGAAGGAGGCAGTCGCCGCAATTGAGGCGAGGGGCCTCAAGGTCTTTGCGTTTGCTCCCTCGGCCTCGGCGTCGCGTGAAACGTTGCGGGAATCCGGTTTTGAGGGGGCTGAGACGGTGGCCCACCTGCTTACGAATACGAAGCTGCAAAAGCAGGTTCAGGGGCAGGTCATCTGGGTGGACGAAGCGGGCCTGCTGGGGGTGCGCGACATGTGGCGCATCATGGAGATTGCCGGCAACGGAACGCGGGTGATTCTGACGGGCGACACGGCGCAGCATGCGCCGGTTGCTCGTGGCGATGCTTTCCGGCTGCTTCAACAACATGCGGGACTTCGGGTCGCCGAAGTGACGCAGATTCGCAGGCAGGAACTTGAGGACTACAAACTGGCGATTGAGGCTCTGAGCAAAGGTGATTTGCGAACAGGATTCAGGAGGCTGGACACGCTGGGGGCTTTTGTTGAGATCGCCGATGAAGCGGAGCGTTACCGGCAGCTCGCTAGTGACTTTCTCGCGCTCTCAAAGCGCGGGGATGTGCCGCTGGTGGTGTCACCGACACATGCGGAAAGCGCGAAAGTGACGGACGCAATTCGTGGCGCGAAACGCGACGCCAAATCGCTGGGACCGGAGCGGCAGTTCATGCAGTTTCAGAACTTGCAGTGGGAAGAGGCGGCGAGAACGCTTCCTGAGAACTACAGTCCTGGGCTGGTCGTCCAGTATCATCAAAATGCCAAGGGAGTGAAGCGCGGTGAACTCCTGCGTGTTCTCGGCCACGATGCCAGTGGAGGCGTTCAGGTCGAAGGCGAGGGCGGCAGGACAAGCATCCTTTCGATGAAGGATGCGCAGAAGTTCCAAGTGTTTGAGCAGCGGCAAATTGCCCTTGGCAAGGGCGACCGGATTCGCATCACGCGAAACGGGGAGAGCGCGGACGGGAAGCGACTGAACAACGGGAATGTGTTCAGTGTCGAGAAGTTCGACAAGAAGGGACGGATTGTCTTGAACACGGGGGCGGTCCTGGACAAAGATCACGGACACTTTGCCTACGGGTATTGTCAGACTTCGCACTCCTCCCAGAGCAAGAGCGTCCGGCATGTTCTGGTCGCGCAAAGTGAGTCGTCGTTTATTGCCAGTTCCAGAGAACAGTTTTATGTCTCGTGCAGCCGTGGGAAGGAAACCATTCACATCTACACTGACAACCGCCGAGGTCTGCAAGAGGCGGTCGGAAACTCGTCAACTCGCATGGCGGGTGTCGAGCTGGCAGAATTGAATCAGAAAGAGATTTCCTCGATGAGCACGGAACTTGGATCAAAACAGTGGCGCGACGCAATTCAGAGCCGTCGGGGGCTGGATGAATCCAAATCCTGGGTTCAAACCGTGGCAAAGCAGCGGCAGCAAGACCCGCTCAAAAAGGGCACAGGGGCAAACTGGAAGGGCTATATCGAGATGCGCCGCAATCTGGCGGGGCCGGATGGTAGGAGCCGGTCAAAAGGGCATCCGATGAGTCAGAAGAAGGGTGGACAGCCACGCGGCCGCACCCTGCCGAAAACGAACCTGCACACGACCCCGTTCCGAGAAAAAATGCTCGCTCTTCACGAAGCGAAGAAGGGGGCACAGGAAAAAGCACTGTCTGCAACGGACAAGGACAAAGCCTTGCCAGAAAAACCGACTGAAGGTCGCAAGGTCGAGCAGCCCGCCAAGCCGGTTCAGGAACCGCGCAAAGGCGGGACTGACTCGAAACAGCAGCAGGCAAGTCTCAAGCAACAAGCCGCGGTCAAAACACCGAAGGTCGGCGAGAAAAAACCAAGCCCTGAGCAACAGAAGTCAGCGCCGGGACAGTCCAACCCGCGAAAAAACTGGGCGTCGAACATGTATCAGTCGGCGACGAACCACTTCAACAAAGTGGCTGACAAGGTCAAAGGACAAGGCAAGGACCAGCAAGCCGGCAAGGCTCAAGGGCAGGTTGCCTCCCAGACGATTCAAAACAAGCAGGGGCAGAGCGCGAACCGAACCGTTAAAATGGGCAATGCTGAAGTAAAACCGTTGCCTCAAAACAACATGCCGCAAATTGCGGAACATGCCGCGAAGCAAAAACCGATTGATGCTGGAGCTGCCGCACAGAAACAGGCAGCATTGCAGCTTAAAATACAGGCTCAACAACTACCACCGCCGAAGCCACCACCACCAAGAAAGTGAAGATTTATGGGACAAGACCAGATCGACAAAATCCTTGAACAGAAGCGCCAGAGGTCTGAAAAGCCTGCTGCGGATTCGCTGCAACCAGAGGGGGACAAGTTCTTCTCCATTCTGGTCGGTGAGACGATGCAGGAGCATTTCCTTGAACTGCAATTCAGCAATGGCCTGCAAACCTGCTTCAGCTACACGGATTTGATTTGGTTCAACCATGATCCCGAAAGCGGCTGTATTGACCTGGCGTTCGGCGGGTTCCTTGTGACGATCAAAGGTCGTGGCCTTCAGCCAATCTTCACCGGCATCAAGCAGAAGCGCGTCGCGTGGGTGAAGGAAGCCGATTCGGAAATGCAGGATCACAAGGACAACGACTCGTTCGTTGAAGAAATCGTCATCACGCCGCCCAAAGACTTCACTGCCGAAGCAGAAGAAGCTCCTCAAGAATAAATCACTCCCGCATGTTCAAGTGGCGCTTCATCAAGCAGTTCCCCAAGATCGCCTTGGTCTTGGGTGTGTTCGTCGTCAGCACCGGATTGTTCGGCTTCTGGTGGTATTTCAAGCGCTCTCAGACGCAAAAGGAGAATGTAGTTAAGGACGACAGCGCGAAGCAAAAAGTCGAGGCCGTAGCCGAGGTGATTCCCTCAATGGAGGGCAACTTGCTGGTCGCCGATGGAGACTTGTATCAACTGGATTCGGGCAAGCTGCTTCTGAAGAACTGGTTCAAGGAAGCGATGCCAGCAAAGCTCTTCCTGGATGCTGAGAGCGGGAAACTGATTGCCCGCTATGACAGGGGCCTGGCTCGTTTCAACCTTGCTGGCAAACGCGAAGCGGCCATTGGCGGGCGCTATGGGCTGGCGATCAACGACCGAATGGATTTCGTGACCTTTGCCAAGGACAAGGATGTGTGGAAGGCGTCGATTGATTTTCACGAATTCAAACTGGTGGATGAACAGCGCGTGACAACAACGGCGGGATTCATGGAGCAGTTCTTCGCCGACAACATCATTCTCGGAACCGAGAAGATGCTGATCGTCCGCAACATGAATCAACTGCTGCGCGTGAACATGGTGACGGGTGAAGTCACATCGACACGCATTGCGTTGACTGGCCTCAAGAATCAACGGTCGCCAGATGGAGCCATCCTGGTTGGCGGGCTGACAGAGCGCGGAGGACAAAAGTTCTTCGCTTACGAAGTCGAAAAAGACGAGGTGAAGCATTTCGACCTCGACTTCAGAATGAGGGTGACGGAGTTCGCCTGGGTCAATCTCAACACCTGCGCTTATCTGGTGGCTGGCATGGCTCTTGGTGTTTATGACCGGGAGAAACAGGAGATTCGGCAATTGATGCAGTTGCCGATTCAATGCAGCGAGATGGTCGGAGCGTCACCGACGGGGCGCTATCTTTTCTGCGGCAGCTTCAAAGGGCAGGTGCTCGTTGATATCGAAGGCAAAAAAATCGAGCCTCTGGGAACGCCTGCGCAATGCTATGAGTGGATTGCAGACGATGTTTTGCTGTGTGCTCGTGATGTGCCAGACTCGAATCTGCGCGGAACATGGTTGAAACAAATCGGGAAGGACGAGGTGAGGGTGAGCACTGAACCATACACCTATGCAAGGCGAGGTGGCGGCGCGAGTGTTCTGCCTATCAAGGATGCCGGAATCGTTTTCTTCTCGACACGCGGCGGCATGTTCAAGATGAAGCTGGGTGAGACTGAAGCACAGATGTTTGCACCGCTTGCAAAGCCACTGACGCACTTTGTCTATATTGAAAAATGGAAGCGTTGACCGGCTTCGCGACGCGAAGTCAAAAGCCGCCGCACGGCGGCAACTACAGGGACGGGCAGGGCGGGGACTTCAAAACGTATTCGCAGAGCGAGCGAAAGAGAGCGTCGCTTCAGGGTTAGTCGATGCGTTTGGAAATGATGCCGCGCACGGTAGCGGCGACGGTCTCAAGCGGCTGGCGCATGGGGTCGCCAGTCCAGCCAAGGCACGCGGCGCGGATAGCGAGCTGGTTTTCCAGCTCGTCAAACTCCGCATCGGTGAGGTCTGCCGATTCGATCAGCTCGGCATCAGAGAGGGCAATCAATGCTTTGTCGTGGGCACTCATGGCAGAACCTCCGGCTGAATGTTCAAGATGTAGTTGGCTGCCTTCTGCGCCTGCGACGCAGCGCGGACAATCCAGCCTTTGGCGTCCTTGCCTTTGAGGGCATCAATCCAGCTTTGCAGATAGGCGGCGGAGTTGCTGATTTCGTCCTCAATCAATCCGGCGTGAGCGTTCAGGAATGAAGCGCCCATTTCTGCAACGAGTTCTTCTTCTGCATAGACTTTGCGGGCGGTGTCGCCATCGGAATCAATGCCCTTGTTCTCAAGCAGAGACTTGCGGGCAAGGCGTGAGGCGTGCCCTGTCGAGTGCGCCAGTTCGTGAAACAGCGTTGAATAATAGGCTTCTTCACTGTCGAAAAAGCAGCGCTCCGGCATGTGGACGCTGTCAGTCTTGGGACGATAGCAAGGAACCGCGTTTCCTTCATGAATGGCGGGAGCGTTTGGCATCGCTGCGACGATCTCACGAGCGCGGGCGGTCTTCTCGGTGATGGAAAGCTCTGGCAGGTTCTCAGGCTGCGGGAACTCGATTCCTTCAATCTGCGAAGCATGAAACACGGTGTAAGCCTTCAAAAAGCGGCGGGTTTCACCGCTCTCGTCTTCCTGTGCTGGGGCTTCGTCCTCGTGCTTGGTGTAGGTGCCATATTTGACGACAAGGGAGCCGTGTTCACCCTTGCGAACATGCCCGCCAAGCTCCTTGGCCTGAATGAAGGTCAGGAAGTAGGGCGAAGTGAAGCGAAGGCTTCCAAGCAGGAAAACATTGATTCCCTGATATGCCTTCCCCGTGCTGAAGTTGCGGGGAAAACCAGCCTTCGAGAAGTATGGCGATTTCCAAGGGACAACCCCTGATTCTAGCTGTGTGATAATGCGGTCTGTGACCTGCTCATAGATGTCTTGTTTCATATTGATTCCTCTGGTTAGCGTTTTGCGAACAGCACTCGGGCGCGCGCAAAACATGAGTGCCAAAAGCCGGAGGAACGGGCGGGCAGTCACAGGGAGGCTCCGAAGGAGGGTGCCCTTTAGGGACAGCCTTTGGATGCCCTTGACGGCACGAACGTCCGTGAGGCATCAAAGCCGCCAAGCGAGGAACAAGCGGGCGGCGTTTATCGCTGCCGAGAGGCAGCAAGAGCCACACGGAAGGAGATGACCGCGAAGCGGACGGTCAGGCGGAAGCGCAGCGGGTCAGCTTCCTTTGGTGTTCAGGAGCGGCGGCAATGGCGGTGTCTGACGGCGCGTGTTCGTTGTCACGAACAAGCCGCAGGTGAAAGCACCGTCAGACTGCGCCATGCGGCAGGTGAGGGCGTTACGGGACACCTCCCGTTAGAATGGGTAGCCGCCCACGAAGTAGCGGCGAGGGAAAGTCCTTTCCCAGCTAGAAACACGGAACATCTATTGTATCTAGGCGGAAACGATGACCCTAATTTTAGCCTGAGTAGTCTTGCTGATATACAACTCGGTAGTAGCCAGAAGACGAAGCGAGTCGTCCGAAATCGTCGTGATTGAAGCACCAGGTTGAACCAAAATCATCTCGAACTCCATTTTGGAACGGCGCGACTTTTCTTTGAAAAAAGTCAGTTCCTTCATTTCTCCTTTAAGGAATCGTGAGTAACCCTCTCTCTTCCATCGTTCATCTCGATTCTTTAGATCATGATAGAGCGTCTGCACGCCCGCATGTTTGGCAACGATGCTCTTCTGCGCCTGACCGCATAGCGTATAGAAGTTGCGAATGTCCTGAGAAACCCGTCCTTCATGTGCCCCCTTACAGTGAACCAAAGTTAGGCGGATTGTGCCTTCATCTACATTTTTGAAACAGACCAAATCCGCAGCTTCACCGTTTCCATCATCGTTGAAAATTAGGTCGTGTTCAGCTTCAAGTTGTCGGAACGTAAAATATTGAATTGTTGCTTCGTCCCGTGCTTTATGCATGGACTCTTTGGCCAAGTCTAGGACGCCCCAATTCCACGCTTCAAGTCTGCCCCTGTCAAACAAGCCAGCATTGATGTTCGTTGGAATGTGGTAGCAGTTGTATGAGTATGTGCCGTCCACATATCGAATGATGAACGGATCGCGCTGTAAATATTCGGCAAGTGCGATAGCCGCATTATTGCCAAACCGGAATCGCACGAGTGGACCTGACAGGTGCTCATGGCTGTAGCCCCCTGGCAGGTTGCCATCAATGGTTAGCCGATAGCTTGATGAAAAAAGATCGCTGGAAAGGCGAATGTCGATGACGCCACTAGACGCAACATCGGCAAGAAGGAGATCGACAGCGAAAACCGGAACCTCGGCCTCACCGAAAACAACAAACTGGCGGTCATTAAAACGCGTCTGAGCTTGCTCGCCCCATTGCACTGCTATGGGAATTGAGTCGTGAGGCCTGTCGATTTTCTGCGGTCGCAGGAAATCTTTGGTGATGTTCCTCTCAGCTTCAGCGTGAGATGTTACTTTGGCCCAAGTGCTATCCGTCCATTCGATCCATTCGGACACAGGCGCAGATTTGTGTTGCCAGATTTTCCCTTTTCGAGACGCGCATCCCCAAACGACGCGTTCGCCGTTCTCATAGCCAAGACAAGCGATGTTACTCAGATGCGATTCGGATTTCTCGATGCTTGCCAAACCATCAGTGACATTGGGGCCAAAATAGGATGTAAAGCTGATTGCTCCAACTCGTGAAGATCCCAGACTCTTGACGAGTGGCATCTCAACATTGTTGAGAATGTTAAATATGGGGTCTCCTGAGAGTAGGCTTGTCTGCTCTCCTGTGACGACCTGGGCAAGCTTCTCAGAACGAAGTCTTTTGAAGTCGCTGGCATAAAGGCACAGCACCCCTTTCTGCTTATTCCAACGCAATATGAGAAGATCATAAATTGTGTCGAAGACGTTCTGGTAGCTCCCCCAAGAAATTGCGTTGGAACTGCAAATGACGGCGACAAGGACAGCCTCACTTTCGTTGTATGAGTGCCAGCTTTCAGCGCTGCTCGGCAGGACTTCAGTGAATCGCAATGGTTGCCATTCTTCACAATCCGTCTTGAAAAACTGCGCGGAAAGGGCGGGTTTTAGATTCCAGAGGGACAAGTGAGCATGGAGGTTGCCTTTCTCTTTTAGCCCGAAAACAACTTCCTGTAGGCGTAGCTCCTTCGCGACGCGCTCTTCACTGAGCCGCTTGATAAGCCTATCCCAATCTGCACCCTCAGCATAAAGGTCTTTGAGTTTATCTTCCGCGTCTGGATCGGCAATATTCACAACGGCGGTGGCTTCTCCGACGCTGTTTTTCAAACCTTTCCGAGTAAAGCGGCCGATGAACTGAAGGGTGATGGCGAGTGATTTGTGGTTATCGTGAAGTGCGGCGATTTTCAAATTCGGAAGGTCGAATCCCTCTCCAAGCATATCGACGCAAATCACAATTCTGGAGCCACCTGGGCCACGATCAAGCAGCTTAGATAATGCTGCTTTGTTTGCTTGTTGTCGGCCAGCCCCCGAATAGACGACGACTGGATGGTATTCAGGCGCAAGCCGCTGGTAGATTTGAAAAACATCGTCTGCACGCTGATGCTTCCATGTGCGAGCCATAAGCAAGTGATCAAGATGGAGTTCATCACGATCTCGCTTCAATGCGTTGACTGCCTCGGTAGCGATGGCGAGGTCGCGTTCGCTTGGATCGCCATACTCTTCGACAGTCTTGAGATGAATCGGCTGATAATATCCGGCAGCCTGAGCGTCACCGAGCTTGTAATTAAAGATGATTTTACCGTCGATCCGCTTGCCGTCTCTGCGGAATGGTGTGGCGGTAAATTGCAAAATTCTCTTCTTCAAAAACTGATCCCGAATCTTCTGCCAAGTCTTTGCGGTGATATGATGCGCCTCATCGACGATCAAATCCGAGCAGTGTTGAACGATGTAGGCGATAGCATCTGGTGCAGATGCTTCTAATGAATGCGGCAACGCCACGATGACATTTGATTGCTCGATTAACTGCTTCGCTTCAGCGAGCGTTTTTATCCCCTTCGCGATGATTCCTACCCTTGGCCGTGGAATATCGAACGGAACCACTTTTGCCTGGGATAGCACCCCCAAAGAAATGAACTTGCTTGAGATTTGGCCCCTCAAAGCATCGCTTGGAACAACTACCAAAGCTTTTGTCAAACGCAGGTAAACGAGGGCCGCCAGCATCGTCTCGGTCTTTCCTGTGCCGGTGGGCAATACAACGGTGGATGGTTCAAATTCAGTCCCCACTGCAAAGTGAGCTGCAATGGCGTGTAGCGCTCCGATTTGGGGCGTTCTCAAACCAGGCAAGTCTTGTTCTTCGTCCTCAGTGCGAAAATCGAATTTGTTGACCCACCCATTGCGAATCGACTCTGGAGTGGTGGCGTGAGTCGCGAGCCGGCCAAGTGAGTGCCATTTCACAGAAAAGCTGGATGGCAGATTGTCGCGATCTGTAATGTCGTCGCTTGTCAGGACCGGCAGATTGATCTTAGCGCGCTTTGCGCCTTTGTGCTTCAAAAGGATCTGATTGTATGGCTCAGAGACTTCGAGGGAGATCAGGTCATGTCCTTTGAATTCCGAAGCGCAAACCCTCGCACCTACTTTGGCACCTCCAAACACTCGCTGAACAATCGAGTTGCCTCCAACCTTTACCCTGCGTTCGGGCAGGGCTGGCAGCTCCAAGAGACCACTCCATTTGGTAAAAAGGTCCATGCACGGTGTCTAAATGATTTTTTGAATCAACGCAAGGTGTGGTGACCACAGAGAGCAAAACCAAAGGGTTCAATGAGGGGGGAAGCGGCTCAGGCGAGGCTTCGCCTGCGGATGCTTCATTGATTTCAAGCCTGCGCAGAAACGCGCTTCCCCGCCCGACAGGCGGGCAAGAATTTCAGAAGCGGACGGAACCGCAGCCAATGCAAAGGACGGGCGACAAGAATGGTGGGAGAAGGGGCAAAGTGGTCGCCGTCCTGCATGGCGGAGGTTTGGTCCAAGAGGAAGGAGGGGAGCAAGCTGGCCGTTTGGCGGTGAGTGGAGGGCTTGTCCCGACCGAGCCGACGAATGGCGGGATTGCTTGCGGGGGCCGTGAGGAGTTGATTCGCGAGGGCGTTACGGGACACATCCCGTTAGAAAGGGTAGCGCCCCACGAAGTAGGCGCGGGGGAAAGACTTTTCCCCACAGATGAAGTCAGTTCAAAACCTGAGAATGAAACAGTAATTCGTATCACTGACACAGAGTTCCTTGGCATGCTTGTCAAAGCTGAAGATCTGGAACTTCGAGTTGAAGTTGCCATGCCGAACACCAAACCCGCTCATGATGTCGCGGTCACAATTGAGTTCTATTCCGCTCATCGAATCAAAATGATCGAAGGAAATGTCGATGTTGCCAAGAGGTTGAGTGTCATCAGGCCATCTGAAGAGCGCTTCAGCCTTGAAGGATTGGGCCGTGCGGGCTTTGCGTCCCAAGGCGGACATGCATGCGGCAATGGCGGATTGTGATTCGAGCTGTTGACGAATGGGTTGCATGGGAAGTGAAAGGCCCGCCCAAGTTGCCCTGGGCGGGCAGGTTGCCAAGCTAGTATTCGCTGGGCAGCATCAACACATTGTCTGTGAAGTAGAAGGCAATCTCGTCGAGAGGGAAATCGGTGAACTCGATTCCCTTGGTGAAGACGATCTTTGAATTGCCGTCTTCACAGGCAAGCGTAGCTGAATGGTCGGGAGAGACATTCAGCTTCCAGACCTGGAATGCTTCCGCGCCGACTTGGCGGATGGCTTGAGCGAAGGCGATTTCATCGAGGAGCCAATAGGCTCCGCCGCTTTCGGCGACATGCTTTGCGCCGTCGGTATAGAGCACCTTGCGTGCGATGCCGTGGCGATACCATTGTTCGGTGCCAGTGAACTGGCTGAGGTCTTCTTTCGTGAGTGTTTTCTGCGTCATATTGCTCCTTGTTTTGGTTTCACCCCGATGCGGGGCGACGGTGCAAAGGCGGGAGTTATGAGGCTGGCGGTCATGCCCCCAACACGGGAGCAAAGCGAATGGAGCGGGCCGGGGGTTGACGGTCAGACGGCTTCCGCCAAACCCGAGCCACATCCGCAGCGGGACCAAAACCGGGAGCAGCGCAGAATCACGAAGCGATGCCGACCAGTGAACACGAACAAATGCTACGGCGGCAGGATCAAAAAGCGATGAGCTGAATAAGCGGCGCAGAACGTCGAGGGCGTTGCGGGAACCGTCCCGCTAGAATGGGTAGCCGCCTACAGAGTAGCGGCGAGGGAAAGGCCTTTCCCGTCCAACTCACTCGATGTTGAATTCATCAGCTTCGTTGTGTTCCACCTCGGTGACATAGTATTCCAAGCGGTTCACGAAGCGACAACCGTTGACGATGACCGCAGTGTTAGAATCAGCGCAGTCGATCAGAGTCCAGATTTTCGTGTTCGGCTGGTTGCTCAGGAGATCAATGTCGTCATGCGTATCGAAGGCAATGTGGTCAGTGCCCGGTTTCGTGATGGGCTTGAACTGCTCAAGCCAAGAGTCGTAATCGAGTTGAATGAAAGTCATGATGTTAACCTTTGAGAGTTGAATTGAACGAAAATGCCGCGCCCGAAGGCGCGGCATTGTGGTTGAGGCTGCCTATGCCTCGGGGGCAACGGGTTCGTGCTCTGCGATCCACTGCGCGGCCTGTTCGACTGCGGCGGCGAGCTTCGACAGGTGTGATTTGAAGAAGCTGGTGGTTTGCTTCCATTCCTTGCCGGCTTTGTAGCTGCGGGACACAGTGACGCTGTAGCGGGTTTTGCCCTGGTCTTCGTTTTGCCAGATGGTGACTTTGACTCCTCCGTTTTTGATTTCGTGGGCTGGTTTGTTATTCATAGGTTCTCCTTGTTTATTGGTTTCTCCCCGAAGGGATTGGGAACGTGGTGAGCAGCCAGTGAAGCAGGGCGTTGTCATGCCCAACACGGGAGCGCAGCGAATGGATCGGGCCGGGCATTGACTGCCCTGCGCGGCTGCTACGTTTCCAAAATTCCAAGTGAGAAACCCAAGGAGGCCGTGAAGAACCGCCCACGAGAAACGGCGGCAAGAGCCTGATGGCCTGGCTTGACCGCAAAACCTCCATCGCTGTGCGTAGCCCTTCATGGCTTGCCGAAGGTGGGCGACTGGCAGCACGTAGCGGGTGGGTGTTGGAGGCAACCTCCGCATGAAGGAAGATGAATCATGCATTGTTGGCGAGTGTATGCCCTTTCTTACAGCACTGTTCATAAGAACGTATTTGGTTTATTCACAATTTGGTTGACCGGTGCGAATAACTTGCGTGGCTCCATTAGTAATGCTTGCTGTCGAAACAACATTAGTGGTAGAGAGATGATGCCAAATATTTCATAAAACTTAAAGAGATGGCAGTGCCCAGCATTATAGCGTTACAGAGTGCGTCACCCAACATGGGTCTGTCGGGACTGCTTTCAGTCACGAATGTCATGCTCGCTCCTCTCGTTGGCGCTTTGGTTTACATGCTAAAAGCCTTTGCTGATGCATGCAAAGCGGGCAACAAGAGCCTCTGTACCAAGAAGGAGTGCAAGCGGGAACAAACACTGCAAGGACGATTTAAAATAGGCATTTTAGCCGCCATTATTGTGGTTATCATCCTGACAATTGGCTGGTGTGTTACCTTTTCAATCACTGAGGAAGAACGGGGAAAATTGGAAAATGATTTGCGAAGCAGAATATCAGCAGAGTTGCTTCACAAGGTTCGCGCTGAAATAGGCATTGCCAATTCGATTGCTGTGCTGGATCGCGTAAAAAGCGGCCTTTCAGCAGAGCGGGACTTGTTGACGAGCCAAATGAAGGACACATCACAAACCTATCAGAACAGGGAATTTCTTCGAGGAAGCCTGCTAAACCTCATCGCCATTTTATCCCAACAAGCGGATTACTGTAGGATCGCAGAAGAGATGGTGGGACGTGAAGAACCCGAAAACATTGCGGGAGCACTGTTCAAAATGCAGAGGGAGCTGGTATTGATCTTGTACCCTGAATACTACAAAGAAGAGGCCGCCAAGGCAGCGCTGAGCCCTGGAGAGGTGCTCCCCGAAATGCCCGTCATAACGCCAGATGACATCTGGAAGCGGCGGCAGGAGGCGGTCAATAAGATTGAAAATACATATTTTCCAGAAATTGAGCACCTTCGTGCGGCGCTTCTGGCGAAATCTGCGCCTGCATCAAAGCCAACACTTGAAAACACTGAAAAAGTTAACTAATCTTAATCATGTCAAGAATTTGGATGGCCCTTGTTTTCCTCAACTTCCTAGCCCCCAGCAATGCGGCCATGGATGAGCTGGGCCATTGTCGCAATGAGCTAAGGAGTCAGATCTTTGACCGGTACCTGTTATCCGCCTGTGAGCGGTTGATCAGTGCCATTGAAAAAGGTGAAGATGATGACAGCCGGTATGTGATCACACTGCTTGTCGCATCAAACGGTGTGCGTAGCAATGTGGCAAGATGCCAGAGAACCTACGGCAAGAGCTGGGAGGCACACTGGCGCAATTTCCGGCCAAGCCTCGTTACTGCCTATGGGTTTGCCCTTCAGAAGGTTTCCATGATGGCTGAACTGCCTGACGGTGAGAATGCATTGAGGCAGTTGGATGATGATGTGTCCTGGATGGGACTCAATCAAGTTCTGACAGCTTCTACCGCGAAATAGAGGCTGAGCAGGCTTTCTCACACAGCTCGAGATATCGAAGCGGGAGGGACGCGTGCAAAGCTGCGGATTCATTGGTTTGCACCGTGGTCAAGATCGAGGTTTTTACGATTCCCAAAAGCGATTGGAAATCGGGGCGGATTGTTTTCCAATTGGAGTCTCGGACAAGGTTACGGTAGTTGCTGCAACTTGCAGTCAGGAGGCGCAAGTCCGCAGCGAGTTGTGTGGCCGTTTGTGAAGAAGGGTTCCGCGAGAAATGTTCGGCCGCTCCGAGGACTCTTACCGCTCCACTCCATATCCCGGGACTGACAGTCATTGTCGCCATAATGGAGTCAACCGATGCGTCTGTGCGCTGTTCAGCGCACAGAGTACTGGTGCCACAAGCTAGCAAGATCGAAGCAAGAGTTGATCGAATGGAAGACATTGTGGAAATTATACTCAGTATCATGATATAATCAACACATTAAATGTATTTGCTATTTAATCAATGCTTTCCATAAAAACATGCGCTTGCCATGGCTAGCTGTGAATCAAGGCAACATTCACCGCATGTGTGCGGAGAATGTTGCCTTTGCGGTGAAAACTTGCTATAATCCCCGCAAAAGGAGCGGAGATTATGGGGTTTATTCACGAGCTGGCAGATTGGCCGAAACTGACATGGGATGCTGGGAAGATCTCAGCATTACTGGTGGATGTCCGCCATCGCCAGGGGCGTTTGCTGGGAAGAATGGAGGGGTTGGGTTTTCGGCTCCGTTCAGAAGCCAAACTTTCGACCCTGACGGCGGACGTGGTGAAATCCAGTGCCATTGAGGGAGAGAAACTGGATGCGGAGGAAGTGCGCTCTTCCATCGCGCGCCGCTTGGGATTGGAATATGCGGGTGCTGCCGTAGCGAGTCGTGATGTGGAGGGCATCGTTGAGATGATGCTCGATGCGACCCAGAATTATGCGCAGCCACTCACGACTGAACGGTTGTTTGGATGGCACGCCGCGCTGTTTCCCACAGGAAGAAGCGGAATGCACAGGATCGCGGTGGGCGCATGGCGTCCGGTCGAGGCCGGCGCGATGCAGGTGGTGTCAGGACCGATTGGGCGTGAGAAAGTCCACTTTGAAGCGCCCTCTGCTGAGAAGCTGGACCATGAGATGAACATGTTCCTTGAATGGTTCGAGGCCGCCAACGGCGTCGATCCCGTGGTGAAGGCAGGCGTGGCTCATTTCTGGTTTGTGACCATCCATCCGTTTGAGGATGGCAACGGGCGCATTGGCCGTGCGATTGTAGATCTCGAATTGGCGCGTGCCGACGGTACCGCAGAACGGTTCTACAGCATGTCCTCACAGATCGAGACTGAGAGAAAGGAATATTATCTGCAACTGGAACGCGGCCAGCGGAATGGACTCGATGTGACTCTCTGGCTCGAATGGTTCCTGGGCTGCTTGAGCCGCGCGATAGCCAAAGCTGATGAAACGCTCTCGGGTGTTCTGCAAAAGGCCCGTCTGTGGGAGAAGGTGAATCTGCAGCCGGTGAATGAACGGCAGCGCAAGGTCATCAATCGGCTGCTTGATGGATTTGAAGGAAAGCTCACGTCCTCCAAATATGCAAAGCTGGTGAAGTGTTCGGAGGACACGGCGCTTCGCGACATCCGCACTCTCGTGGAGCGCGGGATATTGATCAAGAACGAGGCCGGAGGCCGCAGCACCAGTTACAGGCTGGCGCTGGTTTTCGCGGACAGCGAACAGATAGGCGCTAGGGGAAGCGGCTCAGGCGAGGCTTCGCCTGCGAATGCTGGATGATTTCAAGCCTGCGCAGAAACTCGCTTCCCCACCCTACGGGGTGGGTATAGATTGTGAAAAGCGGATGGAACTGCAACTGTTGCAAAGACGAGCGACAAGAATGGTGGGCGGAACCTTCATAGAAGGTGAAGCGAGCTGGCCGTTTGGCGGTGAACGGAGGGCTTGTCCCTACTGAGCCGACGAATGGCGGACTTGCTCTTGGTGGGAGGATTTTGGCACGGAAGCAGTCGATCGCGAAGTGGAGGGTCAGGCAGAAGCGCTATGGGTTGTCCTGGTCTGCATGAGCTGCTTTATAATCCTGAATTGCTTGCCGGAGCTGGGCGGACGCAGGGGTTTCCTTGCTCGTCACCAAGTGGGTGCCGATGCAATGATAGTACAACACCAACACTAAAATCAGACACGAACTCGACAGAACAGCAACCCATGGGAAGGGGGATGGCTGCCCTCCATCCGAATGCGTGCTCTGGAGCACTTCTCCAACCAGATGAGTTGCAAGCACCGCGATCAGCAGGCCGGTGACAAGTCCTTTGAGGGAGCTAAGCGCATGTGCGGTTTCAGCCCTTGGTGTGCCGGTGGGATTGCGAGCGACATCGGTGACATACAAAAACAGGGTGCGCAGAAGAACATAGGCAATCGGCGCAAGAAGAAAATATTCCAGAGCACCGAGCAGTGGCGAGATGGGGTGACTGTGAGGCCGTATGCCCAAAACCTCATCTGATGCAAAAAAACCATCAAGCCAACTGACCGAATGCGCAGCGCGAAAAGCAGAGTACAGCGCGCTGAACCCCAAATGAAGACAACCCATGACCATGAGCACCGACAAACTCACTGACACCAGCAACAGGGCGGCGACGCAAACATCTGGCAGCCAAAGCCACAGGAACCTGGGTTTGTCTTTGTCAAACATTGCTAAACGCCACATTTGAGTTGCCAATCTTCAGTTCCGCCAAGGCGGGGCAGGCGTGGAGGATGGCGGCCTGTACTTCAGCAAACTCCTTTAACAACTGAAGCAGTTCAAGCCCAAGCTCCGGCGCGTAAACATTGATCGGCTCCAATGCTTGGGGATCCGTCGCTGCTTCAATCGCCGCCATCATGGAGAACCGGCCAAACCAGCCTTGAATGATTTGCTCGACCTCACGGAGGCGCTTGCACAAAGCATGGCAGACCGTACGCAGGTGTGAGGCAATCGGATCCGCAAACACAGACTTCACATCGAACCAGCCATAGGCAGCCTGACACAATTGGAAGAACTCATTTGAAAACGAGATGCCATATTCATATGCAGGCCCTTTGTCCGCTTCAAATTCGTTAATAAGAATATCTTCCGCATACTCGCGGAAATGTTTGAGGCCCACATGAAAGCAGCCCACATAGCAATAATCGTTGATGGTCGGCACGATTGAGCGAAAGAGAGTTGGTTGTCAAAGTCAACTAGGATTTGAGCTGCCCCAAGTCGCTGAGTTGTTCCCGGCGCTTGGTTAGCAATGCCGAGTATGAGCCTTTAACAAAATCGCGAATATTTTCGCGCGACTGATCCTTACCGAGTTCATCGAACATTTTTTTGCGCAGGGCTGTGTTTTCAATCATGGAGTCGATGTGCTCTTGTTCCGTCTCCAAGAGCATGCCTTTGGTGCGTATCTCCCCCAGCGCGGAAATGGCCTCCTCCATCAAAGCACCCAGCCGCACGGCATCTTGCCGGACTGAACTGTCACTGAGCCAAGTTCGGTAAAACCGCATCCATAACTCCCTGTCAACAACACACAAATCCTTGGCCCGTTGGTATGTCAGATCCCCCGCTTTCACGCCGAAAACATGGGCGTGCAAGGCGGACACATGCTCGGCATACGCCCGGTCGCCGCGATTGCGAGCGGCGCTGCGGTAGTCCATTTGTTCGGGCGAAGTGACTGGCATGCTGACTTGCGGTTGATTGATAAGGAGTGGCATTGTAACCTATTTTAGGTGAAATTCCAGAACTGCTGACATTGATTCATCGCTTTTTCCTTGCCCGTGGCGTTTTTGTAACACCTCGCTTCTTACTGCCTGCCCGCTTTTTTGACGCTTTTTTGGCGAAACGCTCAGGGAAGACTGCTTCAAGGACAAATGACTTTTCCGCCCCGCCCCGTAATTCGTTGAGAGCATGAAGCACCCGACCGTAGGTGGCATCACTGGCGACGTAGCTTTCTTGGTTGCACAGCCGGTCAATAGTCGCGGCCGAAAGATCTGCTTCGTCGGCGAGCTCGCTTTTTCGAATACCATATGTTGCGAGCAGTTCATTCAGCAATGTGGGCATGAGGGGAAAGTGACTTGTGGCACGGGTGTTAGTAAGAGCATCTAAAGCGTTCTGCAAGCTGCATGTCAAGAGTCGATGGCTTTATTTGTCTTTGCGCGTAAAAGCATCTCATGACACATCAAGATGCATCATGATTGAGGCTTGTTCACATGTTATGCACATTGCGAATTCATGCAATCCAGTTCTTCCAGGTGCAAGACTTGAAACTGGCCCCCGTAGGTTAGTGGCCCGAAAACGGACCCCAGCCTATGCGTTGTCGATTCACCTCACTATTCGATGAAAGCCTTCGACAGAGGTTGATGGAGGCATCGCCTGATGAGGCGCAGGAAACGCTTGGTCTGGCCGCCAGTGAGCTCACTCCTGCGCTGGCCGCCCTTGCACGTTGCATTACCGCCGGGAGCGCGGCCGATGCGCACGCCATCGTGGACAAGGTTGTCGCCAACTGGTGTCATGTCTGCAGCCATCCAGATGATGCGCTGGACGGACCGATTGTGCCGCCGTTGTTCGACTCTCTTTTGAAAGCTGCGCGAAAAGCCGCCGGTTTGACATTCGTCGCAGCCTATCAGACAAATATGGCGGCCATTGCCGAAATGCTGAGGCAAGGCGGTTACAGCGCAACATGGAAGGAGCTTTTCGTGACTCCGCGTCTGGCGGGTGATCTGTATTGGCAGTTTGCCGGGAATCTCGCCGTCGCGAATCCGTTGTGTTTTGATGTGGCGCAAGCCACTTTGCGACACGCCCCATGGGTGGTTGCTGACCAGGACATGCTTCTTGAAGTGCAGAAATCAGCCGGCCAGGAGATGCGAAGCGGCATGGTGCGGCTGGCGAGAGAGCAAGTGCGCCGCTGCATGGTGGAGGCGGTCGAAAGTAGTGCAATGCAGCCGGAGGCTGCTTTTTTCCGGCCCGAGTGCATTGACAGATTAATCGGCATGGACCAAGCGCTTGATGCGCTGATTGCGGCTGCAACCGCTTATTTTGGAGGGTACCCTTGGTTGTGCCACGAGACAGTCACATTCAGCCAGCTTGATCTCCTGCTCAGTGGCGGTGTGAAAAGTGCGGACAACCATTCGGACAATGACCTGATGCTGGTGTCGTGAGTCATCGACGGATCACCGAATGCAGGCCACCATACGCTTGCAAGAACCCCATGTCTGGCGAGATAAAAAATGGCGGCACGTTCACTGAGGCGACCTCACCGACCATGAGAAAGGATCAGGGTCTTCGGGATGATGCAAAGGCACGATGGAGGTCTTTAAATTGCGTTCCAGGAAAGCGATATAGCGTCGTGCGTGTGCGCCCACATCAATCACATTGGGTTTGTCGTATTCAAACCCGAGGGCATCCAGCAGCGACAGCCGGTCGCGCTGGAAAATCTTGTTCCTGGCTGCGGCTGGGAACATCACCGGTGTGCCAAATGCCAGACAGGGAAGCACGACATGGAGCCGGGTGGTAACCACCAGTTCCGCCGTTCTGAGCAGGTCGAGCCGCTGGCGGGCGCATTCGCATTGGGAATACCAGGGCAGGTTGTCGTGGGCTTGGGTCAGTTCACACTCAGGAGAGTGATCATCGATCCGTACACAACCGCTTCTTGCGCCCGTGTATTTTGGCAAGGTCAGAGTTGCGCAACCGATCATCTCGCTTTCGATGCCTGCTTTCTTGAGTGTTCGCACCGTCGCCGGATCCCGCGCTCCCACCGGATAATCGCTATGTTTCATCCAATCGAGCTGCTCGCTGCCGCGCGCACCGACATGAATTCCCGCGAACAAACAGTCAGATGAACGCGGCGTGCTTTCACTGAGGTAGCCATTGACGACAAATGTGGGGCCGGGCGTCAGACAGTCGGCGGCATCCCGGTAGATTCCTTCCAGTGGTCCTGGGAGCAGACCGGCCAGAGCCAGGGTTTGAATGGTGTCGCCCAGATTGCCACCACTCCGGTAGGCGAATACCCGGTAGGTTGCAGAAGATCGCTGGTTCGGGTGCTTGTCGTCTTCATGCCGGTTGTTAATGGCAGATGGCGGTGGCGATGTCTCGATGGCTTGCGGAGCGGAGCTGTTCTGCCCGACACCCGCGCCGGGAACACGAATCCAGTGACCCGGCCCGATGTCCCAGGACCGCTGGTTCAAAAAGCGGTCAGGACGAATGACCAGCCGACTGCCGCTGAGCCATGCGGCCCACCAGCCAAGGGTTGAATTGGGGATGATGAACGCGTGGCAGGCGCACATGACAGCGAACGCGTCATGCACGTCGCTAGAATGGTAGAAGATGGTGTCCGGCCACGCTAACATGGTTTGGCGGCACCCATCCAGGTCGTCGGAAATGATGACAAAGCACGGGTTGTCAACGAGGCTGGAGATGATCTTCCGGGCCGTTTCATAATAGGCCGGTGTGCAGACATCATGCAGGGGGTGATTCACCAGTTCTCCACGGCTCACATGGACGCAGACCGGCGTTCTGCCGTCGCATTCGGGCAGCAGCTTTGGCGGCGGACGGAACTGCTGCCGGATTTCGTCTTTCACCGATGCAAAACACTGCTCATTTTGAAAATACCCTCTGACTGCCGCGATCGGGTTCATGGCAATCTGCACGGCACGACGGATTTTGGCCTCCAATCCGGGTTTGTAGCCTGATTCATCGGTGATGTCCGGGATGTCCTCATGGACATCCGTGGCAAGTGAAAGACCAAAATGATGCAAGGCAAAGGGATGCCCCTTGCCAGTGTGGGCCAGTTGCAACTGCGCCTTGGTCTGCCGTGCAAGCGCCAGTCCGTGCGCATATTGAAACATTTGATTCCCGATGCCTCCCATGAGATGGATCACAAGTGTGCGTTGACGAGGGTTCACGCCATCAGACTCCCGCGCAGGAACCATTCGCATCACCTCGTTTTGATAGCCTGCACGACAGGGCTGCACGATTTCCTTTTCCCAGTCAAACCATTCAAGATGCAAAGCGCCGGTCGCATCCGCCTGCCATTTCCCTGCACAGCCGGTGGCGGCACGGCGGAAAATTCCTTGCTTGTAAAGATAGAGCTGGTCCTGCCAATGACGGTGCGTGACGTGAAAACGTCCATGCACCTCGTCAGTAAGGCCGGCATGCACAACGGTCATTTTGCGGGGATCGCACCAGTGACAGGTGATGAGGTCATTGTCGGGACGCGGCGCAGGGGCGACGGTCCAGACCAGACGCGGCGACGGCAACGCGGTCGCCCCGTGTCGCAGCGCCGCCTTGGTCATGATGATGTCCTCGCAACCGACGCCGGGCAGGCTGCGGTCGCCTGCTAGGATGGCAACCATGCGCCTTGACAGCAGGTAACCAGCACCGCCGCTGGCATAGCCCTTGGTGTCAAGGAATTCAGCGTTGCCTGCCAGCTCGTGACTGCCAACGGTGAGGTCGTGCAGACGGTCCTGGGCGACATAGGTGTCGTCATCACACTTGAACAACCAGTCGAACGACTCGTGTTGCAACGCATGCTCGAAAAAGGCGCGGATCTTCGCTGGCAACGCCTCATAGGTGTCAGGGCAATCAAGCGTGATGGTGTCAGGCTCATCGGGCAAAGGAACTCCACCGCCGACAAAAAAAACCGGTCGGATGCCATCGACGGGTCTGGACAGCCAGGTGGCCCGGCAGGCGTCACGCCGTTCCTTGTGTTTTCTGCAACTGGTGATTCCGATCAAAATGCGTGCGGCGCTCATGAGATGAAAACTCCGTGGTTGAATCTATTCCGCCGCGAGCTGACGCAGCACCTCCGCCCAGCTTTCCCGCGCTTTCTCCAAACCGCCCAGTTCCCTGCCTCGCAGCCGGGCGTTGTGGGCGATCTCGCGGCGGAGTTCGGGTTCGTAGGCCATCTTGCTGGCGTAGAAAATGAAATCGCGCTCGTGTTTGCAGAGGAAGCCGGTTTTGCCGTGTTCGATCATCTGCTGCCAGCCGCCGCGATCATCGACGATGAGGACGCTGCCGCTGGCCATGGCCTCGAAGCCGACACGGGGCCAGTTTTCGGTGGTGTCGGAGGGCTGGAGGATAATTTTGCAATGCTTGTAGAAGTCGTGCTGGCTGATGATGGAGCTGTCGCAAGCGGTGGTGATCCATGAGAAGGGACGGCCGATCTTGGCCTCGCTGCGGGCATCGAAGCCGAGGAACAGGCCGCGCTTGAGGACAGGGGCGACAAAGTACTCGTAGATGTGCAGGGTGTTGGCGGCATACTTGTCAGCATCCTGGCGGGAGATGCGTCCGCAGCCGAAATAGTCTTCGGCGCGGTCTTCAATGAACGGAAACAGGCTGTCGTCGAAGTAGGGGCTGAAGGTGAGGAACTGAATGCGCGGGTCGGGGTTCAATGCCTGAAGGAGGGGCATGTTTTTCTGCCGGACCTGCTCGTTTTGATAAAGGAACATGGCGATCATTCCCTCGGCCATGCGCTGCTTTTCTTTGTCGAACAGCCAGGTCATGCAGTTGATGAAGACGGTCTTGCGGGTGCGTTGCACGATCTCCGGCAGGTGGTTGAGAAACTCGGCGTTGCAGAAGCCCAGCACCGGATCGCTGGGTGTCAAGGCGTCCCACTCATTGAAATGGTGGATGATGACGCCAGCCTGGAGCATGGGCGGATACAGCGGTTCGCGGTCGTAGTTGGGAAAGGAGGGGATGAGGTGAACCTCCAGTCCCATGGATCTCCACAGGAGGATCTGATGATGCAGCTCGGTGCCTGCGCCGCCATATTTGCCGGGGAAGCCGTATGCGAAGATGCGCCTGATGTCCGCCATTGCCCGGAGTAACCCGGACTAGCGGAGTGAATCAATCTAAATATTCATTCAACCTGCTAATGCTAAGGAAAAGTTTCTTGACCGATCCTGGCCTCGCTGCTGTCTTCAACAGGTCAACAAGCCGCTTAAGAATTCCAGCGGTTCTCTGAAAGGAACAAACTATGTCTGCTTCATTTCAAGTGCGGGAGAAAATCGTCGAGTTGCCTGTTGTCTCGACAGGAGAAAACGGCACGGGACAGCTTTACCGACGGCGCGAGGTCTTTGATGAGCAGGGGCGACTGACATGGTCGATGGACCCGAGGGGATACATCACGAGCTATAAATATGATCTGGCGACAGGAGCACGCACGCGGCGGGTGGATGATGTGGAGGTGAGCACCGCATCGGATGCCCCCGAGGGCTGGGTGACTCCAGCGGGCGGCGGGTTGAACCTGGAAACGATTTATGAAAACGACGCGCTGGGGCGGATGCTGCGGGAGCTGGGGCCGTGGCATGAGGCGGTGGTGAACGGGGAGCACGGGAAACCGGAGCTGGCGCTGGTGCGCACGACGCAGTTCGTCGTCTATCGGGACACGCTGCTGCAGCAGCTCCGCTGCATGGGCTATGCGCGGCAGGTGGAGGGCGGTGGTGACTACGGTTATGTGACGCAGGGTCCGGTGCGCCTCACGCAGATGGACCACAACGGCCGGGTGACGGATGAAATCGAGGCGGTGCGAGTTTCCAACAGCGGACCGCTTTCACCTGTGGAGGAGTTTCCGCGCAAGCAGTGGCGGAAATGGCGGCACCAGGAGTTTGACATGTGGGGCAGGTTGCTGCTGAGCCGGGTGTATCACCGGATTCCTGAAAACGGCGAGGGTGTGGAGGGTGATGATTATGTCGAGAGTTCCTTTGCCTATGATGAGCTGGAACGGCTGGTGCGTGAGAGGGGGCCGGGCGGCACGATCACCCGGATGGTGTACGATGTGCGCGGCGAGGTGGTGAGCCGCTGGGTGGGCACGGATGACACCGGGGCGACCAATGATGATCCCTCCGGCGGTGGCGCGGCGGGGAACAACATGGTGCTATTGGAGGCCAGCGAGTACGACAACGGCGCGGCAGGTGAGGATGGCAATCTGACGAAGCGCACTCTCAAGGCGGACGCGAATCCGGCCAATGACCGCATCACCACGATGAGCTATGATTACCGCGATCGGTTGACGCTGACGCAGCAGCACGACGGCACGCGCCTGCTGATCGAGCAGCAGATTTACGACTGGCTCGGGCGGGTGACGGAAAGCGCCAGCTACCACACGGCGGTGTCCTCCGGCAATCTGACCGGACTGGTGCGGCGGTTTTTCGACGCACGGGGACGGCTGTTCAAAGAGGAGACGCATGGCGTGGAGCCGGGCAGCGGCACGGTGGCGGGGAAGCTGCTCAAGGAGGTGTGGTATGACGCGGCCGGGAACGTGGCGGTGCTGGAGGAACCAGGAAGCGAGGCGCTGCAAAAGTTCGCGTATGACGGCGCGGGACGGCTGGTGACGAGCTGGCTGACAGTGGGTGTGGTGCCGAGTTCATCTTCGTCTTCCTCGTCCTCTGGCGGGCCGCCGGATTCTTCGTCTTCCAGCGAACCCCCGCCTTCTTCGAGTTCCAGCAGCAGTTCATCTTCGAGTTCGTCTTCCTCCAGCTCATCTTCTTCGTCCAGTTCTTCCTCAAGCTCATCAAGTTCCAGCAGCAGTTCGTCGTCTTCCAGCGAACCGCCGCCATCGTCCTCCAGCGAGCCACCCCCGTCATCGAGCAGTTCGTCGCCGAGCAGCAGCAGTTCCTCATCTTCATCGTCGTCATCTTCTTCCAGCGGACCCTCGTCGAGTGAACCGCCGCCTTCATCCTCCAGTGAGCCACCGCCGAGTTCGTCATCATCGAGCGAACCGCCACCAAGCTCATCGTCATCGAGCGAACCGCCGCCGAGTTCATCTTCGTCGAGTGAGCCGCCACCATCGAGTTCATCTTCGTCATCCAGCAGCCCGCCGCCCTCCAGCTCCTCAAGCAGTTCACCTTCATCCAGTTCCTCTTCTTCAAGCTCCAGCAGTTCCACCAGCTCGTCGTCTTCCAGCTCCTCCTCCAGTTCGTCTTCGTCTTCTTCGAGCAGTTCTTCCTCAAGCTCATCAAGTTCCAGCAGCAGTTCCTCCTCGTCGTCTTCAAGTTCGTCATCTTCCAGCAGCAGTTCGTCATCAGCTCCGGCGGAAGACCCGGAAACGAAGGAGAAGAAGCCCTGCGGCGGGGAGGATGATGGCGACTGTCCCGACAAGGAGGAATCAGGCAACACTTCCAGCTCCAGCGCCGACACGAAGGAAAACACCGACAGCACCGACGAGGAGTGCAACGAGAGCAAGGAGCCGGTGAACTATGCCACCGGCGTCATCGCCGAGTCGGTGACGGATTTGTCGTCCTTTGGCTTCTCATTCCCGTGGGGCCATCGCCGCTCGTATGCCAACGTGCTGAGCAGTCCCGGCTCCGCGCCGAATGGGAATGGCTGGCTGGTGCAGGAGCTGATGTATCTGAAGTTCAATGCGGGGGCGAGCGGGGACCGCATCGCGGTGATCCGGGGGGCGCAGAACAGCCTGTGGTTCAGACCGGACGGCAGTGGCGGCTGGACGGCGGAGTTTGGCTCGCGCGCGCAGTTGGTGCATGTGCCGGGCGATCATGTGTATCAGGTGTTGCGGCGTGACGGCATGATCTGGACGTTCTTTGACGACAGCGGCGATGTGCCCGCGAACTTCCAAGGCAAGCTCAAGTCGGTAACGGATGCCTTTGGCGAGGTGACGACGCTGCAATACGACGCGGCGTCCGGGAAGCTGCTCTGCCTGGAGCAGCAGGCCGGGGAGAAGTCCCGCCGCTTTGATTATGTGTGGTTCGTTGGCGGGGATCATGACGGGAAGCTGGAATCAGTGCGGTTCTCCGTGGACGGACAATGGGTGAGGCGAGTGGTCAACGCGTACTATCCCGGTGCCGCTGTGGGCGGGACGCTCAACGACTTGAGAAGTGTGAGCGTGCAGGGTTGGGATGCGGCGGCTGCGGGCTGGCGGGTGATTCGCCAGCATTTTTACCGCTACTACACGGCAGGCGAGAGCGGCGGATTTTTGGGCGGGCTGAAGTTCATCATCAGTTCCGAAGGGTGCGCACGTCTGGCGGCGGCAGGCATCGCACCGGAGGCGGCCACGGACGCGGAACTGGCCCCGTACGCGGAGAAGTTCTTTGTCTATGATGCTGAGCAGCGGGTGGTGCTGGAAAAAGTCAACGGCGGCGCGGACACCTACACTTACAGTTATTTGTCGGCCAGCGTGACACCGGGCTTTGAGCAGACCAATGTGTGGGCCGTGCGCACGATTGAAACGCGGCCGGACGGCAATACGTTCACCGTTTACTCCAACAGTGCGGGCGCGGCGATCCTGACGATCCTCAAGCAGACGGGAACGGGGCGGCAGTGGTGCGAGTCTTATCAGTTTGACGCGCAGTGCCGCCGCACGCTGCATGCGCGGCCCTCGGCCATCGCGGGTGTGACAGAGCCTGCGGGCGCGGGCGGCACGCTGACCGTGACGCTCAAAAGCAACGCGGGGCTGGTGTGGAACCAGACGTATTACACGACGACGAATCCCGCTGTGGGAGCGGTGGAGGGCTACAAGTCTTCACAAGCCGTGCGTGAGGGAGCTGCGGGCACGCCGCAAACGCTGCAGAAGTGGCGCTATGCGGCGCAGACGGTGGGCGGGCAGAGCATCGTGAAGCTGAGCGAGTTCCGGGAATTCCCGAACGCGACCACCACCGATGCGACCGCGCCGTTGACGAAGTTCTTGTATGCCTACTACGACAGCCCCGGCTTCGGTAGCATTCCCATCCCGCCGGACAACCTCAACGATGTCTCGCAAGACACGGTGATCGAACAGGTGGAGCGCAGTGTGGATGGCGCGGGCCAAGTGACGCAAACTGCGGCACACCAGCGCCTGCACGACACAAGCGGCACGGGACCGCTGCATGGCGTGACGGGCCTCGCGCCGCTGGCGCGGGTGAGCTGGCAGCGCGCGTGGTTCGATGGCAGTGGAAGGCTGCGTTATATGGCAGATTACGGCACGAACGGCGGCAGCGCTCCCGCGCCTGCGCTGGAGGTGCCCGAAGGCAGCGACACGGTGCTGGTGAGCCAGCGGCGCTATGCGGAAGATGGCGGCGTGGGCTGCGTGATCGATCCCGAGGGCCAGTGGACGGTGACAAAGCGGGATGCGGCGGGAAGGATCATTCAAACCATCGAGGGCAAGGGCGGCAAGCCGGGTGAGGACAGCGGCAAGCTGCGCACGACGGGCTACGCCTATTCGCGCGATGGTTTGATCGAACGCCTGCTGCTGGACAATCCAGAAACCGGCCAGCAGGTGACACGCTGGGTGTATGGCAGCACCCTGGCGACGAGCGGCGTGGCGCGCAGCGACCTGCTGGCGGCCAAGCTTTACCCGCTGGACCAGCCATCCGCAGGCGTGCGTGACCGTACGGAGTTCCGTTACAATCGCCTCGGTCAGGTGATCTGGAGCCAGGACGGCAACAGTACGGTGCATGAGTTCGATTACGACAAGCTGGGCCGCCAGACACAGGACCGGGTGACAGCCTTTGGCAGCGGCGTGGACAGCGCGGTGAAGCGCCTGAGCGCCAGCTACGATGTGCGCGGCCTGATGGAGAAGGCCGCGAGCCACAGCCATGCCACGGTGGGCATGGGCGCGGTGCTCAACGAGGTGGCGCTGGTCTATGACCGGTTCAATCAGCTTGCGAAAGATCGCCAAGCGCACGGCGGCGCGGTGGATGGCAGCACACCGGAAGTGAGCTATACGTATGCGCCGGGCACAACGCGCAACACGGCGCGGCGCACGGCAATCACCTATCCCTCCGGGTCCGAGCAAACGCTGACGTATGATGTCAGCATCATCGACGAGCGGCTCAGCCGCGTCAGCGGGCTGAAGGTGACGGGCGAAACCGGCTGGCGGGTGCTTTATACTTATGCCGGGCTGGGACGGCTGGTGCAGATGCTCTATCCGCAGGTGCCGGGGCTGTCGCTGAACTACCAGCGCATCAACCCGACGGTTGAGCCGCCGGGAGACGGCGGCGATCCGTATGTGGGCTACGACCGCTTCGGCCGCACGGAAGACCTGCGCTGGGTGCATGGGGCAAACAACCCGCTGCGCCTGCTCTACGGCTACGACCGCGACAGCCGCCGCACTTGGCGCAAAGACGTGTCCACCGGCGGCGATCCCGGCACGCGGCAGGAAGACATCGCTTGGAACTACGACGGCCTCAGCCAGGTCACGCACGCGAAACGCGGCGCACTGAACATCAACCGAACCGCCATCGGCGGCATCCCGGCACAGACAGAAGGCTTCGGTTACGACGAAACCGGCAACTGGCTCAGCTACCGCATGGAAACTGATGGCGTCGGCACCCTGGAGCAGACGCGTAGGAACGACCGCGACAACCGCATGACGCAGGTCAACGGCAGCTCCGCAGGCATCACCTACGACCACGCGGGCAACATGACGCAAGGCCCGCTCAATGACAGCGGCCCACATTACAAACTGAAATGGGACGCGTGGAACCGCCTGGTCGAAGTGCGCACTGCTGCCGACGCAGTGGTCATGACCTGCGGCTACGACGCGCTTTACCGCCGCATCACGAAGGCTGCGGGCGGTGTGACACGGCACAGCTACTACAGCGACCGCTGGAAGGCGCTGGAGGAATGCGTCGATCCCGGCACCGGCACGCAGACGTTGAACAGAAGGTGGTTCTGGGGCGCACGCGCCGGCCACCGCGATGAACTCGTGTTCCGTGACCGCGACACGGATAGTGATGGCTCGCTCGACGAACGGTTGTACTGCCTCATGGACTACTTCAGCCCCGCCGCCATCGTGAACCTCAGCGGCACCGTGCTGGAGCGCTACACGTTCAGCGCGTTCGGCAAGCGGCGTATCATGACTGCGGACTACACCGCGAGAACCAACAGCGACTACGATTGGGAGTTCGGGTTCCAGGGGCAGTTCCTCGATCTGGAAACCTGGAACGGTACTGGCGAGCAGACCGGACTCTACAACTACGGCTTCCGGTATTATGTGCCCGCTTTGGGAAGATGGCCATCACGCGATCCGATTGAGGAATTCGGTGGAGAAAATCTTTTTTCAGTGAACAGAAACCGGGTCGTTAATGCATTGGATTACTTGGGCTTAGCGGGTGCCAAGGAAAATAAGATGCCATCAGAGATAGAGGAGGCGATGATACGAGACGGGAAAAAATTTAACAGCAGGGAGGATGTGGAAAAGTTCTTGAAAGAAAAATATCCTAATGATCCTAATAAACAAAAAGAAGTGTGCAAGCAGTGGGAGAAAGCTACCGGCAAAAGGCCCACCCATATTAGCAAAGCTGGTTCTGGCAAAAAAAAGCCAAAGGGAGGACGAGGCAGGGGAGGGGCTATTATTGCACTTCTTGCTTGGCTTTTGGGTGAAGGGACGGCAGACGCTGCTGAAGGTGACGACGGAATGGCCTCAGACGCGTGTGGTTTTGCGGACTGCACGGAAACAAAACCGGGATGTTGGGATTGCACATGTCCCGAGGGATTCAACCATCAAGGCAAGGACTCCTTTAGGATCAAAAGCAAAGAAAGGCCCAATCCAATTTGTGATCCTAATGACGGTTTCAATACCGACGATCTTCTACCTTCAGATATTTTTGATTGACGTTCCAATCGCTCATGAAACTCATCAACCGCACAAGTTGGAAAAAACTTCAGAATTGGACGTCGCCGACAGGTTGGTTTGTTGCGGAATGCATGTTTGACTATCGAAGATCCCATAAGACGTCCAACTTATCTGCTGGCGTTGAATATCGGTTAATACTTCTTCAAGGAAAAACCTTGTTCCAAGCTATTAAATCGTTGAAAAAAATTATTCGTCTTCAAGAGTCGATACCACTCGTGTGCGGTTATCAACACTTTCTTGGTGCAAAAAATATAGTTCCAGTTTACGATGAGTTGGAAAATGGTTGTGAGTTGCTGACTGTTGAAAAAAGATTGAGCCGACCATGTCGTTTTCTGCTTTCACGGAAGAAGATACTCGCCAATAAAAAATGAACCCGAAAGCTTATCAGAGCGTTTGGAAAAACTTCAAAATGGTGCTAGAAAAATGAAATAGCATGCGACGGCTTTGCCTAAATGAACTTACAGGCCAATCAATAGCCTTGAGCATGCCAAGCTATTCTAGAAATGAAATTAAGCAGCGTCCCACCAGACACCTGAAATGCGGTCATGTCGCAACGGCTTAACGGCGAGATGCAGGAGATTTCCACTTCAGCAGCGGGCAACGACATCTCACGCGAACCGGTTTCTGCTGATCGCGAACTGATACGACAAATCCGCTCAAGAAAGCTGACCTATTTGACGGACAGAAAGCTGGCCTGCATTGCAAACACATGCCGGTCTGCTGAGGAAGCCGGTCTGACCGGAGTTTTTCTCGAAGCGGGTTGCGCACTTGGCGGTTCCACCGTCATGATTGCGAGCAATAAGAAATGGGGGCGCCCGCTTTGGGTTTATGATCTCTTTGGGATGATTCCCCCGCCAACAGAAAAGGACACCAAAGACGCGCATAACCGCTACAGGGTAATCGCCAGCGGGAAATCTGCCGGGATCGGCGGAGATCAGTATTATGGATACCGGGATGACTTGTACGAAGTCGTCAAAGTAAACCTGGAATGTCATGGAATCGACTGCGAAAAGCAGTCTGTGACATTGATCAAAGGCTTGGTGCAGGAGACCATGAGGCTCGATCAACAGATCGCCTTTGCGCACATTGATGTGGATTGGTATGAGCCGGTGATGACTTGCTTGAGCCGGGTTTTTCCCAGACTGGTTGTGGGCGGCAGCATCATTCTGGATGATTACCATGATTGGGGTGGCTGCAGGAAGGCGACCGACGAGTATCTGCGGGAGATCGCAGACCAAGTTAAGTTCAGTGATGCTGCCGGTTCCATGAAGATAACCCGAACGTGTTTGAAAACCAGCTAGCCGGAGTCACCGTGAACCATCTGTCTTCGCAGGTATTGATAATGTATTTTATCAATACCAACTGGGGGTCGAACAGGCAGTGAAGTTTTTTTGTTCACTGTCACAAAACTGAAACACTTTCCTGGTAAACTCATGGAGTGTGGAGGCACGATGACTGAGATGAACGAGATCGAGTTGGCAAAACTCGACAAGCTGATAAGCGAACTGCAATGGCAGATTTTTCATGCTGGCGGCATTGATGCCGCAAGCACAAGCATGCTTGTGAAGCGACTCACTGAGGCGCAGAGCCGGTCGGCGGCTGTTCATCAGGAAGACCAACGCGAAAGGGAGAAAAAGGAGCGAACGGAGCAGCAAGAGCGAAGCTGGATAATTGCCAGAGCCGAACGCGAGATTGCTCTCTCTCAATCAGAGCAGCGCGAATTCGCGTCATTCTTGCAGTGTGATTTCTTCACTAGGGAGATGTTTCCTCGTCTCGACCAATTTTACAGCCAGACATGGGACCGCTTGAGTGAAGAGGGCAAAGCTGAAATGAGCAAGCGTGTCTGGGAGGGGGTTCATCAGGGCCAGTATCGTTTCAACGAATTGCCTGAATCCGTAAAGGACAAAGAAGCCGAAAGGATGCACCACTACCTTACCAGCGAAAACACCAGAGGAACTTTTGAGCGTGTTATCCCTCAAGCGGACCGGCAGGAGTTCTGCTCTGCATATGAGGCCGGCGACAAGCGGAGCTCATACTCGGTGCTGGAGCGCCAAGGTTTTGCCAAGGCAATGCATCATGTCTCGGGTTCTGAGTTGGTTTCGAGTGATGCGAAGAATTGCTCCGATCAACGGAAGAGTGCCGTCAAAGCCGCAATGGCGAACGCTGGAAGTTCCTCACAGGAGAAAACGGGAGAAGCTACGAAAGTTGCAGAGCTGGAAATTGATGATGCCTTGCTTTCCGAATTGAGGACTGCCCAAGCGGGCTCCGCAAAAAGAGCCACGGACTTTACACAGGAACCAACCATGCGTAAGCGCTAATCCCGTCGTCACTTCAGACTCCATTCGACAATCCCTGCTTCAAGCTCGGAATGAGCCATCAGCGCCATGTCCAAGAATGTTTGCTTGATCACGGCGGCAAGCTGATCCGCCTTCTCTGCCGGAAGTTTTTGTCTGAGTGATTTTTGAAGGCCAATGAATTTCGCATTCACTAGGTCTGCATTCATGACTGCATCTCGACGCTGCACCTCATAATCCTCCAAGTTCAGCACTTCTTTGTCCAGCTCAAGCTCCTTGATGGCTTGGCCTTTTAGCTGTTGAAATCCAATCGTCCGGGGAGTCTGATTTGCAATGTCTTCCAGAAGCCTCTTCTGATGTTCGTTGAGAAGTGCTACGGCAATTGTGCCCTTGTCCCAGACGCCGCGAATACCGAGACGAACGTCTTGGCCGATATTCTTGGCAAGGATGTCCAGTTCAAGAACTGAGGAAAGTTTGTTCCAGTTTGAGATGAGTTTTTCAACTCTTTCCGTGCTCAGGGCAGCAGGAAGGGTTGAAACTGCTTTGTCCCCAAATTTTGCAGCGGTAAGCTTGTGAATTCGAGCGTGCTCCGCAAGCATATGCCTCATGTATGGCTCGGGACTTCCGAAATGTTCAAGGCTGGCTGCTGCCTGGAGAAAAATTTTGGTGAGATCTGTCTGCGCTGGTTTGAAGCCCTTCGCCGGATCATAGAACCGCAGGTATTCCGGGCGTGTCTCTGAAAGCAGGGCTGAGGTCAACCCCAGCAGGACAAAGGCGACTAGAACGGTTTTCATGTGTTTCAATAGTTCCGCTTTCCGAACAATGTTCGATAATTGGAACAATGTTCCAAAACGCGAACAGGATCAAGCCCTCTGTTGGTCTATTTGAGAGGCTGGAATGGCAAAAACCTCACGGAATGCAATCGGCCCTCAGCTCGCCAGACACCGGAGCTCACTTTCGATGTCGCAGGCGGATTTTGTGGCGCATTGCCAGCGAAGCGGGTGGGATTTATCTCGTGAGACTCTAGCGAAAATCGAGGCGGGTTTTCGCTGCGTTTCTGACGTTGAATTGCTGGAGATCGCAAAATGCTTGAGGATCTCCGTGCCGTCGCTTTTCCCGGCATCAAAACAATATCTCTTCAAAGAGGTAAAATGACAGCAGTCCTCTAGCATTCGGAACCAAATTCTGATATGCTCCTACGGTTTGCAATAAATGCGATGAGGAGGGGTGAATGGGGGAAGATGAACGAGGGACTGAGGTTGCAGTTCGGTCTGAAAGGATCTTGACGGCAGCGGAATTCCACAGCTTGGCGGACATTCCGCCTGAGGTTGAATGGTTTGCGAATATCGAGAACGAAAACACAAGGCGGGCATACAGGAGCGATGTTCACGACTTCATGACGTTCGCAGGTATTCGGCATGCAGAAGAGTTCCGTCTGGTGAAGCGGTCGCATCTGATCGCCTGGCGCAAGCAGCTCGAAGCGCGGTCACTGGAAGCTGCGACTGTTCGTCGGAAGCTCTCTGCTGTGGCATCGCTCTTTGATTACCTATGCGAGTGCAACGCCGTTCCCTTCAATCCTGCTGACGGCGTGAAGCGCCCGAATCAAGGTGCGAATGAAGGAAAATCTCCAGCTCTTGGTGACACCGAGGCGAAAGCCATTCTGGAGGCTCCCAAAGCAGGCACGCTCAAGGGCGTTCGAGATCGTGCTATCCTTTCAGTGTTGCTCTTTCATGGTCTGCGCCGCGCGGAGTTATGTTCTCTCACGGTGGCAGATGTTCAGTCACGCAGGGGCGTGATGCACTTCCGTGTTTTGGGCAAGGGCGGCAAAATTCGGTTCGTGCCGGTGCATCCTCACAGTTCGCAGCGCATCAGCGAGTATCTAGAGCGGTCAGGGCATGGTGACAAAAGCGACAACGCTCTCTTTCGTCCCATCAAGAATCCGTCTGGCACACTTGCAAAAGCTCTGACTGGACACGGCATCTACAAAGACGTGGTCAGGAAGTATGCCCTCCAGCTCGGTCTCGATCCAAGCGCGGTATGCGTGCATGGGTTGCGTGCGACTGCCGCAACAAACGCTCTCGATCATGAGGCAGACATTGCGAAGGTTCAGGAATGGCTCGGACACGCTAGCATCTCAACGACGAGGCTTTACGACAGACGCAAAACGAAGCCGGAGGACTCCCCTACTTTCAAGGTGAGCTACTAAATGTCAGGCGGTGGCTTTCGTTTGCGGCTTTTCTTCGGTCGGGGTGCTGCCTGACAATCTGCCAAGTATTCTTCAAAACTCCGATAGCTGCGAATGTGTTCGCGCTTGTTCCGATTTCCAGCACGTGTGTCATTCTCGATTAGTTCCTGGATGTATTCAGCGAGCTTGTAGAAGAGGTCGATTGATATGTGGTCGATCTTCTTTCCGAAATCGCGAAGAATCAACCCATGCAGAATATTGTAGTTGTAGTCAGCGCGATCGTGACGAGCAAACTCGTGGTAGCGCTTGACCAAATACATGATGTATCCACGCTTGTCTGAGTCTCCTGCGATGACTGCTTCGGGAATGATTTTTGGGGAGCGACTTCGCGGAAAAACGACCTTCTGCGGTTTGTGGACAATCACATCTCGATGGGCCTCAATGTAAACTAGGCGATAGTTTTCAAGCAAGTGCTCTGGTGTGCTGCGGTGCTTACTCGGAAATTCAAGCCACCCTTCGCGCTCGTGAATCTCCTTCATCTCTTGAAGCAACTCGACGGTGTAAAGTTTTGGTTCGGTGTCGATTATTTTGGAATGCCTGGCACACATCAGAACGAGGTTCTCGAATGCGTGCCTCTCATCATCTGACTGTTTGGCATCGTGGCGTGGCCCGCCTTTGCTCCTCGCCTTGATGTGGCAAACTATGCCTGTGATGGTCCCTGAGTCCTCGGCAATGGGAAGGGCACACTTTGGAAATGCACATTGATTGTGAGACTTGGCAAACAACCTCTTCAGTGTGGCAAGCGAGGGTTCCTTCATGCCGCCAATCAACATGGAAGGATTTCCAGCGTCAAGAATTGTCGAGATGACCAGAGCAATGTATTATGGCGAGAATGGAAAAAGTCACCTACACGCCCACCGAGTTTGCCGCAGTTTTTGGCAAGGAGCGCACTTGGGCGTATCGACAGCTTTATGCTGGGAAGGTACAGGCTGTGACCGATTTGGGGCGAACGCTGATTCCCAAGAGCGAAGTGGACAGGCTCTTGAAGGAAGCGGGGCGGTATGTGGGGGCCGGTGCAAAGGTGCGTAAATCCAAAGCGAATGCTGAGAGTTCCAACGGCAAAAAGCCATCTTCCGGTGCAAAGAGCTGGGCGGCAGCGGTCAAGATGCGAAAGACACCCTCGTCGCAGCAGCAAGCGAGTGCTCGTTCCGTAGATGGCCGTAAACCTTCATCGCCAGCGCTCCCCCGTCCTTGTGACCAAGCCACTTCGAGACAGTTGGTATATCAACGCCTGACTCGATGCAAACCGTCGCGAAAAGATGCCGCAAGTCGTGGTGAGTAAAGCGGGCAATATCGTTTTCCTCGGCTGCGCGGTCCATCGCCTTCTTCGCCATCGTGACGTTCAGCACGCGGTCAGTGGGTTTGCATGATTCGCGTTCCGTGCGGATGTTTTCGAGAAGTGATCTGACAGCGGCGATCATCGGGACGCGACGGACTTCATGATTCTTCGTTCCATCTTCCGGATTCCCTTCGATGATGATTTCTCCTTTGGCGAAATCGCAATGCCGCCATTGAATCCACGGCGCTTCGCCTCGCCTCACTCCCGTGTAGGCCAAGAACTCGACGTAATCGGCACAATCGTTTGAGAATCGGCCACCAGCGTTGCGGATGGTCTGCACATAGGCCGAGAACTGTGAGCGGCTTGGCAGGATGTGAGAAAGCTCTTTGAATCGGACACGAAGGCGTTTCAGCTTGGCAGCCGGATTGGTGCGGCGGCATCCCTTTTGGATGGCAATGTCAAAGAGAGAGCGCAACATGCTCAGAGTGGCATTGAAGCGAGTCGGGGACATCCGCTTGGCGCATCGGCCAGCCCACGCCTCGCATTCTTCAACGGTGATTTTGTGCAACTCCGTCTGCTCCAGTGTCGGCCAACTCCGTTTGAGAGCGAGGACGATCTGGGACAAGTAGTGCCGGGTGGATTTCTTGATGGCCGGGTTATTGGCAATCTGCTGCTCGCGAATCGTGAAGGCTTCCGTGGTGGTAAGCTTCTCTCCAAGCGGTTTTTCAGGATTGAGTTCGGCGTGGTGTTCCGCGTCCTTCTGCTTCTCGTCGAACTCGGTTTTGGCGACAGAGAAGACTTTTGTTTTCAAGCTACGCCACGTTTCCTTGCCACCTGCGTTGAGTCGCGCATAATAGGTTCCAGAAACATGCTTGTAGAGGCGCGGAATCTTCGTCGGAGTCCAGGTTTTTGCTGGTGTTTTCATGGTGGTGCCAAGTTCAAGCTGGCGACACCGGATTGTATAATTTAGCCGTATAATTTGCAAATTGATTCACCGTTCCGCGCCGTAATTCCCTTTTAAATCAAGCATTTGTCCCCGTAGTTCAATGGATAGAACGAGGGTTTCCTAAACTCTAAATACAGGTTCGATTCCTGTCCGGGATACGTGATCTCAAAGAGATTTAAGTATTTTCCTAGTTATTTTTCAAGGGAAAAGGTGTGTGTTAACACAAGGCGAATGATTATTCGCCTTAGATGGGCTAATTTAATGTGTAAATCATTGAAAATGAGCTGATTATATCTTTTTTCGCGCGCGAACAAAAAGCATTGCGCAACAACATGATTTTATGCTGAAATAAAGAATTAATTCAGCAAATGACGACTCAGGACTTTGGTTTTGAACTCAAATCAAATTTAGCAAAAGCTCATGAACTACTCTGGGCGAGTGAATGCCATGCTCACCTGCGGGATTTTCACGCCTTACGCATCCTCGTGTCCGCGCGACTCTCAAAGCTTTATTAATTGGTAATCAATTCTCCTCCTGTTGCCCCTCGTTCCTCCAGCTAGATTATGAAAACACTCCGCCAACACCGCAAACTCATCGGTTGGTTTATGACGTGCTTGATGGCACTCTGGTCGCCTGCGCAGGCCTATGCTGATACGCTGTATAAGCAAAACACTGGAGCGGACACCACCTTGGACACGGCGACATTCGCGCCCGCCGCTCCCAATCCACTCCTGCAAAACTACGCGGAGGGCACGGCATTTACGGCGGGGGACAGCATCGTGTTCAACAATGCCATTACCGGTTCAACCACCTTCCGTATCTCAGGCACAAACACCACCAACCTTAGTGTGGCTGGATTGACGATCGGCTCCCTCTTCAATGGCTCGCTGCTCAATCCCGGCGGCGCGATTACCATTCGAAACGGTGCGGGTGCCTCTGGTTCACCGGTGGCCAACACACTGACGCTCGGTGCTGGCGGCATTGATCTTTCATTGGCTACGCAGAGCCTTACGATTTCACAAGACACCGCCAACAGTAGCTCCCTCACGGTGACCACCAGCGCGGCGCAAACTTGGAAGAACCGCACCGGCCGCACCATCAGCCTTGCGGCGGCTCCGTTCACGCTGGGGCACAACCTGACCTTGGAAGGGGCGGGCAGCACCACCTTCGGCGGCAATGGCACGGGGGCGATCTCTGGCGCGGGCAATCTGATCATCAATGGCTCGCAGAGCGGCGGCACCACGGGCGTGGCCCTCAGTGGCACGAACACGGGCTGGACTGGCTCGGTGCAAGTGGGCAGCACCAGCCACCTGCGCACCGGCGTCACCCTCACCCTTGATCAACTCGCCGCCGGCCAGAACAAGATCGCCGACGCCTCGACGCTCGCCATCAACCACGCCAAGGTGAACCTGCAAGGCACCGGCGGCGGCACCGAGACCGTGGCCGGCGTCTCCCTCGGCCAGGGGCTCAATGCCGTCACCCGCTCGGCGGGCACGGGCATCCTGCAGATGAATGGCATCACGCGCGCCACCGGCGCGGCGGTGGATTTCGGCAACATCGCCACCTCCGGCACTAGCCATGTGACCACCGACGTGCTCAACACCGCCGCCGGCCAGATCGGCGCCTGGGCCGTGGGCATCAACGGCACCACGGACGCGAACTGGATCAAGACCGCCGGTGCGGGCTCGGACATCTCCGCCCTCGCCCTCAGCGGCACGGACTACACGACGCAGAACAATCTGAACAGTTGGGCGGCCAACCAGAACATCATCGTCAACGGTGCCACCACCGCCTCCACAGCCAGCCGCACGATCGGTTCGCTGAAAATGAACACGGCGGCGGTAAGTTCCCTCGACATCGGCGCGGGCAACACTCTGACCATCAATGACGGTGCCAACGGCGGCGGCATCATTGGCGTGGGCAACTTCACCCGCGTCATCGGCCATGCGACGACCGTCGGCCAGGGCACGCTCACGGCAGGTGCTGCGAGCGACGGCAACGCCGACACGCTCCACTTCTACAACTTGCAGAACACCACCTCCGTCAACATGGTGATCGCCGACAACGGCACCGACGCCCTCCACCTCTTCAGCGGCGGCGCGGGCACCGTCACGGTGCGCGCCGACAACTCCTACACCGGCGGCACCACCATCGCGGCGGGCACACTCGCCATCGGCGATAACACCGCCGCAGCCGACAACGCCGACCTCGGCTCGGGCGACATCGTCAACCACGGCACGCTCGTTTTGAGCAAGACCACCGGTGCCACGGCGGCGCAGATGACCATTGCCAACAACATCACCGGCACCGGCGCCTTCACCATCAACCGCGGCATCGCCACCCTGAGCGGGAACAACGACTACAGCGGTGCCACCAACGTCTCCGCAGCCACCACTTTGCGCGCAGGTTCGGCCACCGGCATTTCCGCCAACAGCCGCATGCTGCTCAATGCAGCGACCGCCGTTCTTGATCTCAACGGCTTTGACGTCTCTGTCGCGGCCCTGCGTGGCGATCAGACCACCGCCAATGTCAACCTTGGCACGAACACGCTGACTTTGAGTGGCTCCGAGTTGGCCAACAGCTCGACTGCGGAGATATTGCCTTTCGTGTCGCAAGTTTACCAAGGTGGCTTCTCCGCCACAGCTGGCAATCTCATCAAAAACGGGCTCTACACCCAGATATTCACTGCGGGTGGCACGATTGGTTACACTGGCACCACGGTGGTCAACAACGGCATCCTCCAGACCAACAAGGCCATGTCCACCAGCGGCGTGACGGTTAACAATGGCTCGCAGCTCACCGCCTTCATCTCCAACGTCGCCAACTCCCTCTCCGCCACCGCCAGCATGAACCTCGCCGCCTCCGGTGCCATCTGGCAGGTCAACAACGGCTTCAGCCAGTCCATCGGTTCACTCGCTGGCGTGGCTAATTCCCGTCTCAATGTCGCTCGCGGTGCTACGGCGACGAATATCACTGTGACGGACAACGGCGGCACACCAGTCACTTTCGCAGGCGTGATTCAGGAAGCCGGCACGGGTACCAATGGTGCCTCCTTCACCAAGGCCGGCACGAACACCCTCGTCCTCACCGGCGGCAACTACTACACCGGTGGCACCACGATCAATGGCGGCATTCTTCAGATCGGTGCGGCCAATGCGGTCCAGGTGCTCCCGGACCGCTCCGCAGTTTCCATCGGTGCGGCGGGCACCCTCGACCTCAACGGCAATAGTGAAACCATCGGTTCCCTCGCCGGTGCGGCGGGCGGGCAGGTCACCCTCGGCGCGGGCTCTCTCACCACCGGGCTGGATGGTAGCTCCACCGATTTTGCAGGCGTGATCTCTGGCACGGGCGGACTCGTCAAAATTGGCACGGGCACTCAGACGCTCTCTGGCGCAAACACCTTCACAGGCCCTGTCATTCTCAGCAACCTCGGCGGCCAGACCGGCGGCGGCCTCACTCTCGGCGCGGGCGGTTCGCTGGCGGACACCGCCGCCGTGGTCAATCGCGGCTACAACACGGTCTTCACGGTGAACAACACGGACACGATGGGTCCGGTCACCGGCTCCAACAACACCGCCATCGCCCTCGGCACGGGAGCCACGCTGACCTCCACCTACACCGACGGTACGCCCACCGCTCTCGCCGGCACGGCGGACTCCGCCGCAGCCAACGGCCGCATCGTGCGCGACATCGACACTTCCCTGCTCAAGGTGGGCGATCTGATCAGTGGCACCGGCATCACCGCTCCGGGCTATGTGGTGCAGGTGCTCGACGCCAACACCGTGCTGGTCAACCGCACCCCGCCTGCCGGGCCGAGCCTGAACTTTGCTCCCACCGTCACCTCCGTCAGCGTGCTGGGCAGTGCCCTCACTGGGGCGGGCGGCTTCACCAAGGACGGCACCGGCCTGCTCATCCTCACCGGCAACAGCACCCACACCGGGGCGACGACGATCAAGAGTGGCACAGTGCAGATCGGCGGCATCTGGACGGGTCAGAAATTCGCTCTCAACGATATCCTGAGCAACAGCTCGCAGATTGTCTTTGCATCTACCGGCACGCAGAAACTCAGCATTGCGGACAGCACGAATAACTTGCTGTCTTTCGAGCGTGTCGGCTCCGTCGCCGGCGGCGCGGGGGCCACATCGACCATCCAGTTGGAAGCGGGCAGCCACATGGCGGTGTTGGCGCTCGGTAGCGATAACAGCACGAGTACTTTCACTGGGCAAATCATGGGGCCTGGCGGCTCCGCAACCATGTTGATCAAGGAAGGCACGGGCAACTTCACCTGGAGCAATCCGACATCGAATGTTTTCGATGGGCCGGTAGTCATCGACCGTGGCACCTTCACCATCGCAGGTGCTCAGGGTTTTGATGGATCCAACGAAGTCTATATCAGCAATGGCGGCGCCAACCTCACCGTCACCACCACGGGCGGCGACTCCATTCCATTCCTCCAGGGCGGCAAGGGCGCGACTCGTTATGTCATCGGTACTAGCAGCGCTCCCATCGGTGGTACCCCCAGCAACTACATCGCCACCACAACGCCCATCATCACGCTCACGACGAACCTGACGGTGAGCGAGGGCACCTCTCCCAACCTCTTCTCCCTCGCTGGGGTTTACACCTTCAACGGCGACATTCAGGGCGCGGGCACCCTCGTCAAATCCGGCAACCACCTCTGGAACCTCACCGGCACCAGCAGCAATGCGCACACGGGGGAAACCCAGATCACCGCCGGCACGCTGCAAATGGGCATCCTCAGTGGCGCGGCGGGTTTGGGGGCGGCGGGAGCTGGCACCTTCGGCACCCTGTCCACTGCCACCGGCCTCCGTCTCACCGGCGGCACCCTCGCCATCAACGGTACCAGCCAGACCGTCACCCGCATCAACGCCAGCAGCACCGGCGGCACCATTGCCCTCGGCAATGGCTCGCTCACGCTCAGCAATCAGAATACCCAGTCCACCGCCACGTTGCTCACCGGCAATCGCAACGGCGTCTTGAACATCAACTCGTCCGCCGCCTCCACCCTCACCTTCACCGGCAGCAGTTGGTCGTTCGCTGGCACCATCAATGTCGGAACCAATGCCGCCATTGCCAACGGCACCGGGGGCAACATTGGCGACGCTTCGCGCATCAACCTCAATGGCACCGGCACGCAGCTCACCCTCGCCATTTCCGACACTATTGGCTCACTCGCCGGCACGGGTTCCGTGGTGCTCAACAGTTCCAGCTCTCTCTACCTGTCTCAGGCTGCGAGCGGCACTGTTTCCTCCACGGGTTTCTCGGGTGCCACCAGCGGTACGGGAGGGATCGGGATCAGTAATTTTGGAGGGTTCACTGTTTCCGGAAACCTCGCCCACACTGGCAGCACCACTCTTGAGGACGGCTCCAGCCTCAATCTCAATTATGGCTCCGGGAACAACATCCTGTCTTCCGGTAGTGCCCTCGCCCTCTCTGGGGGCAATGTCCGCATCTTCAGCAGTGCAGCGACGGCCACGATTCTTGAGAGCGTCGCCTCCACCTCTCTGAATGCCGGGGCATCGAGCGTTCAGACCTTTATCAATTTTACCGCAGACACGGCACTCACGCAGGGGCCGGGAAATGCGGGCATCAATCTTGCGGCGATTACGCGTGCTGCCGGTGGTACGCTCAATGTTGCACCAAATGCCGCTGCCACCTCCACCGCCAATGTGAATGGCATCCTAGGTGATGCCAACACAGCCTATGCCACCTTTGACAGCACCACATGGGCCGTGGCGAATGGTGCCTCCACCGCCATCTCTGGACTTGCCACCTTTAATGCAGATACCTTCACCGTGAACCAGCACACCGACATCACCGTGGCAGGTGCCAACGTCGGTGGCAACGCGGCCACCATCCGTTTCAGTGGGGCGAATGCCACGGACATCACCGGTGCCACCAACTTGGACATGGGCGGCATTCTTGTGCGCTCGTCGGTGGGAGCCAACACCTCCACCATTTCAGGCGCGCTCAGTGCGACTGGCAATGAGCTTATCATTCATCAGTACAATCCGTTTGGCGATCTCCTGCTTTCCAATGTTGCGGGTACAAATACGGCCATCACCACTGCTGGTGGCGGTCGCACTTTGATTACTAACGATATTGCTGGCACGGGCACGACCACCATCGGCTACGGCTACCTCCAGCTCGGCAACGGTGGCACTGCCGGTATGGTTGGCAGTGGTACGATCCTGAACAATGGCACCCTCGGCATCAACCGCAGCAATGCGCAGACCATCTCCGCTGTCATCTCAGGCACGGGCAATATCGAGCAATTGGGCACGGGTACCACCACCCTGTCTGGAACGAACACCTTCGCTGGGCGCGTGACTGTTCGCGGCGGCACACTCGAAGTGACCAACAACGCCGCCCTCGGCCTCGCCGTGGAGTCTGCGGCCACTCCCACCAACCGTTGGGGCAATCTTAATTCGGTAAACACGGGCGGCACGTTGCTGGTGAATGTCGCCGCTGGCGGCACCATCACCGAGCTGCTCAATCTCGACGGCGGTACGCTTGATCTTCGGAGTGCCGTGGCCACCACTCTTGCAGGCCCCATTGTTCTCACCAGCGATAGCACTATCCATGTGAGCAACTCAGGTACAGCCGTCAATCATGTCATTACGGGCGACATCATTGCCCTGCCAGGGGCTGATCTTACCGTCACTAATGTGGGCGGTGCCACCCCTTCTACCTTGATCTTAACTCCCACCGGCACGTCGGGCGCGCGCTGGGAGAACACCACCATCAACGCCGGTGGTCGCCTCCAGATTGGCGGCACCGGTGTCGTGGGCAGCCGCGGTTTCCTCGGCACGGGCAACATCGTCAACAACGGTACGCTCATCGTCAATCCCAATGATGGTTACTATGTCATCAACAACACCATCACGGGTGCTGGTACACTGGACTTCAGCCGGGGCACCAATGGCCTCACCTATCTCACCGGTGACCTTAGCGGCTTCACAGGTACCCTGCGCGTTAGTTCCCTCCTGACGAATACCAACAGCGATGTGGAACTCGGCAATGACACCTACGGTACCAGCTATGGCAGTGGTGCCATCAACATCGTCGCCAGCAATCTCTCGGGAGGCGGCGGCAGAGCTCAGGTCCGCACCCACTTCATTCAGGACATCGTCCTGAACAACAGCATCACCCTGTCGCCTGGCACGGATGGCACCAATGCCAAGTACGCCTATTTCACCCGTGCTGGCATCGGTAGTGTCACGCTCACCGGCACTCTCACCATCGGTGCCACCAATGCAGCCCCTGGCACGCAGCGCGCTATCCTCCAGACCGATGCTGGCGGCATCCTTAACTTCGAGGGCACACTCGTCGGCGACGCGACCCACCTGCTGAACATCGTCAACAACGGCATCTTCCGCTTTGGCGGCTCCGCCAGCAACACCTACCACGGCGTCCTCTCCGGCAACAATGTCTGGATTTTCGATAACACGGGCACCACGACCCTTATGGGGGTGAATACCTTTAACACGGGTAGCACCTACCTTCAGAAAGGCACCGTCGTGATCGGCACCGGCGGAGTGGATACAATCCACAACGACAATGACGTTCATGTTCTCAACGGTGCCATCCTCAGCGTCGCAGGGAACGAGACCATCGGACAGCTCTACATGCAGCGTGGAGCCATCACCACCATTGCGTCCGGGGTCACTCTCACCGTGGACGACAGCGGGGCGCAGCTTATTGCAGGATCCATCCAAGGGGCTGGCAACCTCACCCTCGCGGGCGGCAATTACATGGCCATGTATGGCACAAATACGGCCACAGGGACTCTCAACCTCAGCAACGGCTCACTGCAGCTCAAGAGCCTAGCCAATGCCATCGGCAGCTTCTCCACAGTGAATTTGGGGGCCACGACTACGGCGGGCAACTTGGAGTACGTGGGCAGTGGAGAGACGTATGCTGGGAATTTCAACCTCACCGGAACGACCGGAGGAGCCCGCATCACCGCGAACGGCAATGGCGCGCTCATCCTCACCGGGAACATCACCAACACCGTCGCGGGTGACAAAACGCTGACGCTTTCCGGCCAGACCGGCGGCTACTTCAACCCGATTCGCAACCGCGTTGACGGCATCATCTCGGAAGGTGCCAACAAGCTCCACCTCTCCATGCCCAACACGGCTAACGACGACCGTTTCGGCATCACCGGGCGCTGGGCGCTGACCAACGCCAGCAATGACTTCTCCGGCAACATCACCGTCAATGTGGGTATGCTCGAGTTCATGGGTGACCTCAAGACCGGCGTCGAGACCACGAGCGCCATGGGCGATCTCTCTGCCACACGCACCATCACCCTCGGCAGCGACAATTTCGACGGCCGCCGCTACGACTTCTGGGGTTCTAGTGATCGAATCGGAGCCGCAGGCTTCAGCCAAGGCACCAATACCCTGACGCCTTCCGGCGATGTGGGCACCATCATCTTTAACGACTCGAACGCAGGCACTGCCACCTTTGGTAGCAACATCTCCTGGGCGATCGTCACTGCCGCGACAGGCAACACCACCGGTGGTCAGATCATCAATGACGGCACCAAGACCATCGTGATCAACGGTAACCTCACTTCGGGTTCCACCGGCACGCACTACTGGATTCTGGACGGCACCAACACGACCACCAACACCATCGGCGGCATCATCAGCAATCCGACCACCAGCCAGACCACGGGGGTGTACAAGGAAGGCGCGGGTACCTGGCGTCTGAGTGGGGCGAACACCTACACCGACACCACCACCATCAACAACGGCATCTTGGAACTCGCCGGCGGCCTTGCCATCCACGACAGTGGCGGCATCAACATCGCCGGCGACGGTGGCGATGGCCTCTACTCCGGCGTGGCCAAGCTGCGCGTGGTCAATTCTGAAACCATCGCTACTCTGACTGGCGACGTGCTTACCGAGGCGGAAATCCTCGCAGGGCAGACCCTGACTATCGCGGGTGGCAACAGCACCATGAACGGCCTCATCACCGGAGGCGGCAACCTCACCCGGACGGTGTCCGGTGCCACGGCAGGCACACTTTCCACCTCCGCCTCGAACACCTACACGGGCATCACCACCCTGGGTGCCACCGGTTCGGCCACGGCCAATGCCGGCATCGCCATCTGGCAACTCGCCAACGGCGGAGCAGCCAGCGGCCTTGGCACTTCCTCCAACGCTGCGGCCAACCTCGTCTTTGTGACGGACACGGCCGGCGACAACGGCGGCGTCCTCACCTGGTCCGGCCTCACCGACCAGTCCACCGACCGACTCTTCACCATGGGCCTCGGAGTTGCCGGGGCGCGTATCAATGCCAGTGGCACCGTGATCGGCACCAACGCGCCGACCATGACCTGGAGCAACACCGGAGCCATCGCCTTCACGGGATCCGGCACCCGCACCCTCACCCTGGGCGGTGGCACCGCCAACATGAACGTCTTCCGTCCGGCCATCACCGATGGCGGCGGGGCCACCTCCCTCATCAAGGCGGACGGCGGCTACTGGCTCATCGACCCGGCTGCCGCGGCCAACACCTTCACCGGCGGCACCACCATCACCGGCGGCACCTTGGCCATCCAGGCGGGCAATGCCCTCGGCACCAACACCATCACCATCAATGGCGCCTCCGGCGTGGGGCTGGAACTCCGCGGCGGCATCACCGTGGCCAACAACGTCACCACCGTCACCACGGCGGAAGGTGGTTTTGGCTCCTTCAGCGGCAACAACGTCCTTACCGGAACCGTGACCCTCTCGAACACCAATGCCCGCGTGGTGACCGCCGCCGGCAGCTCCCTGACCTTGAGCAACGCCACCGCCGCCTGGGCGGGAACCGGCTCGCTGACCAAGCACGGCAACGGCACCCTCATCCTCTCCGGGGTGAACACCAGCACCGGTGGCTTGCTCGTCCGCAACGGCATCGTGGAGCTCAATTACGCCACCAACAACACCTCGAAGCTGGCGGACGGGGCCGCCTTGACCCTCGGCGGCGTCGTGGCGAACAATGTGGCCGGCCTGGACGCGAACGTGGAAGGCCAGACCCTGCAGCACGCCGGGGGCGGCGGCACCATCCACCTCAACGGCGGCAGCCACACGGAAGTGGTGGCCAGCACCACGCTGGACGCCGGCTCCAGTGCCGTCACCCGCGCCGGAGGCAGCACCGCCATCCTGCGCATGAACGCCATCACCCGCAACAGCAGCGGTGGCACCATCGATTTCGGCGCGGCTGGCATCGCGGACACCGACACCTTGAACACCAACGGCATCATCGGCGTGGGCTACGCCACCGTGGCAAAGACCGACTGGGCCATCAATTCAACCGGAGCGGTGGATGGCCCCATCACGGCCCTCGCCACGTACAGTGTGGACACCTACGGTGCGACCAATAACGTGGATGTGACCACCTATGCCGGCGTCGGTACTGCCGCCAACACCCTGCGCTTCAACAACGCCGCCGGCGGCACCCTCACCCTCGGCGGCACCTTCGCCATGACCGGCGGCGGCCTGCTCGTCACTCCAAACGTGGCTGGCGGCAACGTGGTCATCACCGGCGGAGCCATCCAGAACGCGGCCAACACGGCGGGACTGGAGGCGCTCATCGTCCACCAGCACAGCACCACCAACGTGCTGGAGATCAACTCGGTCATCCAGAACAACACCAATGCCCAGGCGCTGACCAAGACCGGCGCGGGCAAACTCATCCTCAGCGGTCTGAACACCTTCACCGGCAACGTCAACCTCTTCGAGGGTGAGATTCAGGTCGGCGGCACCGCCGCCGCGCCCACCACGGCTACCGACGCCTACCTCAATGGATACAATGTAAGCAGTGGCAATATGAGTTCCTCCTGGGTGCTCGCCGAGGACACCACGTTGCGCTTCCTCACCACCAACACCAAGGTTTACAACACGCCCACGCTCGTCGGCGCGGGCAAGATCGTCATGGACACGGGCAACCAGGGCGTGATCTACTTCGATGACAACAATACGGACTGGAGCGGCGACATCGACTTCAAGGGCGGCACCATTCGCGTGGCTACGAACAGCACCGCCCTCGGCGGTCTCCGCGGTCTGCTCAATGTGGACGGCAACGTGAACTTCATCTTCAACAGTGCCGTGGGCATCACCAAGGTCGTGAATTTTGCCCATGGCACCGTCTTCAACATCCAGAACCACCACACCGACACGGCCGCTGGAACCTTCTCGGGTACGCAGAACTTCAACAACACCACCACGGCTGGGCTGGAATTCAACGTCGCCGCCCCGACGACTGCGGGCACTGTCAGCCTGAACATCTCCGGCATCATCAACGCAACCAACGGCTTCACCAAGACCGGCAACGGCATCCTGCAGATCAGTGCCAACAACTTCGCCGATGTGTATGACGGCTACACAGGAGGTATTTCCAAGACTCCCACACTCTCCGGTCAGATTGCGGTGAATGGCGGCGTGCTCTATGTGGGCGGCACGCGTGCCCTCGGCGCGCTTGGCGTGGGCAACGAGGTCATCGTCGCCTCCGGCGCCAGCCTCGACCTGCGCGGCTACGGCCTGAACTACGGGGATGATCCCACCACCACGCGCAAGATCGTCGAGATTTCCGGCATGGGCTTCGGCGGCACCGGCGCGCTGCGCAACTCGAGCGGCACCGGCCAGCTTTCCCACCTGACACTCAATGCGGACTCCCTGATCAACAGTGGTGGCACAGCGAATGGCTCTGCTTTCATCATTGGCACCTTCGATACAAATCTGAGCAACGCCAGTAGCCTCTCTGGTGCCTTCACCCGCAACGCTCCGGTCATTAACGGTGGTGGTTTCAACCTCACCATTCAAGGGGGGCGTATTGCCACCTCCAACTTTGTCATCGCCGACCCCACCTTCACCTCCGCGCTGGGTAGCTTGATCATTCGTGAAGGCGGCAGTATCTTCCGCCACGAGATCATCGCCAACATCGGTGGTGCCTCAGGAGTTGGCATCACCGCCGCGAACATCACTGGCGGCGTCGAGATCGGCTACGGTGGTGTCAGCGCCGCAGACCTCACCGGAGCCTTCGCCGGCACCGGTGCCAACGTGGGCGCGCGTCTGCTCTTTGAAAACTGGTATGGCACTCACCACAGCGTGCCTATCACGATGAATGGTGTCATTGCAGCTACCGCCCCTGGTAACCCCGGCGGCGCGCGCAGCCTCGTCGGCGGCCACAACTTCCTCCAAGTGGACTTCTTCACCATCCCGGATGGTGTCACCTATCTCGACGGCGGTATCACTCTCATGGGCGATGCGATGCGCAACATCATCACGTCGGATTCCTACGGCAACTACTCGATAGTCGAGCAGGGCAACACCACCGTCGGCACCACCGCGAAGCTGGTTCTCGGCGGCGCGCTCTCAGGCACCGGTGGCTTCACCAAAATGGGCATGGCTGAAGTCCGCCTGACCGCTGCCAATACCTTTACCGGCGATGTCAACGTACTGCGCTACGGTGCCAGCTCCTCGCCCATGCAGAGCAACACGGCCAAGATCTACGGGGTGGACTATGCCACGAATGGAACCGCCGAAGCCTGGGCGGAGTGGAGCCTCACCCTCAATGGAGCGAACGGTGCCATCACCAGCGCGGGCAACATCAACCTCCAGCGTCGTGGCATGATCACTCTGGACAATACGAACCGTCTCGATGCCACCTCCGGCGTCGTCGGTGCGAATAACAACGACCGTATTGGCAATACGACGGTGATTAACATGAACAACGGCTGGCTGCGCCTCAATGGCGGTACGGTGACCAACACGGAGGCCTTCGGCACGATCAACGTCCAGAGCGGCACGAACATTTTTGACCTCTACGGCCAAGACGGCTCAGGGGCAGACCTGGACATCACCATCGGCACGCTGAATCGCTCTGCTGGCAGTGCTCTTCGTTTTGTGAACTTGGATGCCACCTCCACCTTCGCTACCGCCCTCACCGGCGGCGAAGACGCGCGCGTGGCCGTCACCACCCTGGGTGCCACTCAGATCGGTGCGGGCGGTGCGGCCAACACCACCAACCGCAGCATCGTCCAGGGCATCTTTGGCGGCAACGCGCCGCTTGGCCTCGACACGGACTTCCGCATCCTCGGCTTCAATAACGGCAACGTCACTGATCTCTACAACCAGCAGCGCAACTTGCAGTATCTGTCTGGCAGCCACTTCATGACCTACGACGGCGGCTTCCTGCGCCCGCTGGATGATGATGAATACTTCACCCCAGCCGATGGCATTCTCAGTTCCGCCACCCCAGCCGGACAGAACGTCAACCTCAGCGATGTGCTGACCCAGGTGAAGAACAACACCACCATCAACTCCCTGCGCTTCGGTGCCCTGACCGACCACGACGGCACGGGGGCGACGGGCATCATCAATCACCACGCCATCATCCTCAATGTGGACGGCACTCTCAAGATCAGTTCCGGCATGATCAGCAGCGCCTACTGGACCACCGGCAGCACTTCCAGCTCCACCACGCAGATTCTCGGCGGCGTGCTCGACTTCGACGGCAAGGAGGCCATCATCAACAACCAGAACGCCTACTACGCTACCACCAGCGGATCGATCGGCGGCGGCGGATTCGAAATCCGCTCGATCATCAGCAATGCCGCCGGACTCACCAAGACCGGATTCCAGACCCTGTATCTGGACGGCGCCAATACCTACACTGGCATCACCACCATCAATGAGGGCTATCTCTTCCTCCGCCATGGGCGCAGCGCCGCGGGTGCGGGCGGGGCGGGCAACGGCATCGTCATCACCGGCGTCGGCGGACTCTTCACCGGCAACGGCGTGGTGGTAGGCACCCCCACCGCGCGCGAGGACATCTATGTCGGTGTGCTGGCTGGCGATCAATATGTCATGCGCAATGATAACGATGTCACGGTCTGGAACTCGAACCTGACCATCGACAATGTGGATGCGGCCGGCATGCCTCTCTTTGGGGTCTATGTCCGCACAGACAACAGTTCCACCAGCATCATCAACGGCAGCATCGCAGGCGGGGACACGCCCATTTCCAACGATGTCAATCAGATTGACTCGCGTATCATGTATGTCAGCTCGACGGGTAACAATGTCATCATCCTTCGCGGTCAAGTCGGCGACCGTTTCGTGGGCGGCAACGCTGTCCCCATCGCTGATCCCATCTCCGCCCTGCCAACCCTCGCCGGGGTCCGCACCAATGAAAACGAGGTTCTCCGCGTTTCCCTCTATGGCGGGAGCGATGAAACCAATCTTATCCTTGATCGTCAGTACAACGCGGCTGGTCGTCTGACCATTGCCCGCGGCACGCTGATTCTCAATTACGACCCGGCTGGAGTCGGGCTGGACGGCACCGGATTCTGGACGGATACCGCCCTGAGCAAGATCCCGGGCGCGGACTCCACTTATAACTTCGCTCTCAACGGCGGCACCGGCCACCAAGGCTTCATCCTCGGTTCCGGCGACAACCTTTACGGCGCCGTCTTCCTCAGCCGCGCGAATCAGATTTTCAACATGGCCACTTGGCAGACTTCGGGAACTGGTGCCAAATTCATCGGCGGCCTGAACCAGTCCGGTACCGTCACCTACGGAAACGGCACCGGCACCTTGCAACACGGCGACAATGGCTCCACCACGGGAACCGGTGCGGTCGGCAACCTCTATGCCATGGATGGAGGCACGGTCATCTTTAAACAGCGCATGATCGGGAATATCGGCACCATCGCCAATCAGGTGTTCGGCATCCTCAAGCAGGGCCGCGGCACGGTGGAGCTTCAGGCATCCTCAGCCGGGTCTGCCACCTCCGCGCCGGTGCTGGCCGGCGGTACTTTGATTTTGAACCACTCCGGGGCAACGCCAAACGCGCTGGTGGGCAACACCAACATCCGTTTCGATGGTGGCACACTCATCTCACTGGCCTCAAGTGCGGTAAACACCACGGCATCACTCGCCACGTCGAATGCCGCCAATCGCCTCCTGCAGTTTAGTACCGGCGGCAACGAAATCGTCGCCCGCACGACCAACCTCGGCACGGCACGCAACATGACCCTCAGTCTTGGCAATGCCAATGCCAACAACAACACCTCCAACTTCACGCGCAGCACCGGGGCCACAGCGAACTTGGTCGAGGACAACTCAGCAGGTGGTACCGCCAGCATCACTCTCCAGTTCAATTCCTTCACTACGGCGGCACTGAAGAATCAAATCATCGCTTGGGCGACCTACGGCATCCTCAGCCGCACCGCGCTGGACTTCGCCATGTCTGACGGTGGTGCCAGCAGCGATGTGAAGGCCTACAGCCGCGCGCTGGATGAATACAACAACAACGTCGCCACCTGGGCGGCGAACCAGGACGTGTCGGAAAACGGCGGTGCGGGCTTCAGCGGAACCCTTGCTGGCCCGCTCACCCTCAGCACCCTGCGCTTCGACGCCAATGCGGATAGCACCATTGATCTCGGTGCCAACACCCTGACACTTTCCGGCAATGGCCTTGCCTCCTCCGGCGGTGCCATCCTCGTCAGCAGCAACACGGGCTCAGCCAATAAGACCATCACCGGCACCGGGGCCGCTGCCCTGACCACCACTGGTGGCACTACGGAACTCATCATCCACCACTACGGTTACGGCAATCTCAACCTCAACGTGCCCATCACCGGCACGAACGTGGACCTCGTCATCACCGGCCCCAGCACAACGAATGCCGCCACCATTGGTACCACCGGCGCGGTCGTGCTCGGTGCCACCAACACCTTCACCGGTCAGCTCTTCCTCAACGGTTCTGTCCTCAGCTTCGATAAAACCGCCCAGCTTGGAACCAACGCCACCGGCACCGCCATCGTGATGAATGGAGGCACGCTGCGCTACACTGGCACGGGCATGACCAGCCTTGGCAACAAGGGCATCCTCTTCAACGGCAATGGCGGCACCATCGACGTGGCCAACGGCGGTGCAGAACTCCTCGTCGGCAACGGCTCCGCCGGCGGCGGGGACATCTCCTCCGCCGAACTCTACCGCGGCGACCTCATCAAGGTGGGCGCGGGCACGCTGACGCTCCAAGGCGGCACCGACAACGCCAACGCCAGCTTCAAGGGCTTGATCGACATCCGTCAGGGCACCCTGCGCTTGAATGGCGACATCGTCACCACCAGCACCTCGGGCATCACCTCCACCGTGCTGGGTACCAGCAACAGCTTCGTGGACGGCACCATCTTCCGCACCGGCACGAACTTGGCGGTGCAGTTCGGCAACCGCAACGACAGCAGTGACTGGTATCTCGACGAATGGATGACCTTCGAGGGGAATAACTATGTCTCCATTGGCACCATCAACACGGCGACGGGCAACACCTCGGACACCTATACCCCCGCCAGCGAACTCTCCAACCCCGTGGTCAATCCGAACTATGAGCGCCCGATCAACTTCGGCGGCGTCATCACCCTCAATGGCACCACCACCTTCGATGTCGTCTCTGGCCAGACCTTCCGCATCGGCTACAACGGCTCCGGTGCCGGTTACCTCACTGGCAGCGGCACCTTGATCAAGGATGGCTTGGGCACGATGGAAATCCGCACCAACAACCCAGACTACACCGGCAACATCCAGATCCTTCAGGGACGTCTATATTCGTTCGGGCAGGCCGATCCGCTTGGCACCGGCTACCTCAGCGGTGCCACCATCACCCTCGGCTCTGCGGATCGTCAGGGCATCGCCGAACTCGCTCCCAGCAGCGAAAACTACGTCCACGGCTGGACCGTGGAAGTCAATCACGACATCAACGTGGTTTACAACCCCGCCCAGACCAAGCGCCTCCTCTTTGAAACCTTCAGCAACGGCGGCACCGTCGAGGTCAATGGCGACATCACCCTCAACGACAACCTCGTGGTTTACATCAACGACGGCGCGGAAGTCGGCGGCAGCCAAAACTACATCAACTTCAACGGCGTGCTCAAAGACGGTGCTATCACCAGTGGCAATCTCATCATTGCCGCCGATGACGCTGGCAGTGCCAACGATAACACCGGCGGCCGCCCCTACCAGTATCTGGTGCTGAAAGGTGACAACAGCCTCTTCACCGGTGATGTGCGCATCAATCACAATACGGGCTACGACCAGGATCAGACCGCCATTCTGCGCTTGGAGAACAATAACGCCCTCACCGCCGCCAACGATGTGGACATGGGCTACAACTCCATGCTCCAGGTCGGCGGCGGCTCCCGCACCATCGGTGCTCTGACCACCAGCGGTGGCACAGGTCCCTTCATCGGCGGCAACGCCGGCGGCACCATGGGTGCCAGCACCAACGGCAGCACCGAGATCATCGAAAATGCCGCCAGCACCGCAGGTACGCTGACCATCACGCAAAACACACCAGCCACCACCGAGGTGCAATGGGATGCGCATTTCCGCGACGGTACTCTGAATAGCCAGTTCTTCGCCCCCGGTGCGGGCCCAACGCCTTCTGCGTCACTCAGCGTGGTCAAAGCTGGCAGCGGCTGGGCCACCCTCACGCTGGATAACGACTACACTGGCTCCACCACGGTCACCGGTGGGATTCTCCAAGTGGGCCGCGGCGGAGTCGGCGATACTGGCAACGCCACCACCAATGGAGGCTTCACCGCCAACGCGGGTACCACCGTCGCCGGTACCGGTCAGATCCATGGCAGCTCGACGATCTTGGGCAACCTCAATCCGGGGGATGAAGCGGGCGGCAGCATGGGAACTCTCGTATTCACGGGAGCCACCACGTTTGGCAACACGTCCATCATCAACCTCCAGACGCAACGCGCTTCCTACACCATGATGAACGCCGTGGGTTATGATGACACTGCGAACTACAACACATGGCGCTCGAACATCGCCACGGATACGACCTACAGTCACCTCCTCAACGATCCTGTCACCACCGCTCAGCATGACAAGGTGATCGTCAACGCCAGTCTGCTCACGATGGTGTCCGGATCCAAGATCACCGTGATCAACAACGGGTATAACCCGACGGCAGGGGATGTGTTCAACCTCCTCGATTGGACGGGAGCAGCCCTCAGCTACAATGTCGGCGGCACGGCCTCCAATGGCGGCCTCATCCGCACCGGGGCCGAGACGGGCACAGACTTGGATCTCTTTGAGCTCGGTTCAAACTATCGCTGGGATGTCAGCCTCTTTAATAGCCAGGGCATCATTGTGGTGGTGGTTCCCGAACCTTCCCGCATGTTCCTCCTGTTGTTCGGCATCCTCGGCATCTTCTACCGCCGTCGCCGTTGATGGTCTGCTGAAGGTTTCGATCGAAACGCCACGCCGCGTCACAGATGCGGGGTGGCGTTTTCTTTTTGCACAGAGTCACCGAAAGGAATCTCCCATTGCAGATGCTCTGGGAGATTCTGCTCATGAAGTGCAGCATGCAGAAACGCGCACCTCTTTGCAGGAAGGTTCGTTTCCGACGCATGTGTCGAGCGTGTTTTGCAGCGGGCGGGCTTCTTTCTGAGGGGCTCATGCCGTTATGGGATGAGCACGCGGCGGAGCAGAATCGCCCGAACTGCACATCCCTTCCAAGGCTGGATGATGGGGGATGATCGCGGATTGGGCATCATTTCTTATCGCGGCTCCAGCATGCGGATGATGCGCCGCGCTGCACAGATTCATCAGAGGGAACTCTCAGAAATCGAGATAGATCTCTGCGCGGCGATTGTGGCTGCGGCCTTCTGGATTATCGGAGCCGTCCTTCTTTTTGTTTGGACTCAGTGGCTGTGCTTTGCCCAGTGCGGAGGTTTCGACTTGGGCAGCAGGTACACCGAGCGCGACGAGTTGTTGTTTCACCGCTTCAGCGCGCTGGCGCGAGAGGCGAATGTTATAGGTGTCTTCCCCCTTTTCATCAGTGTGCCCGGCGATCCGCAGTTTTTTTGAAGGATCGGCCTTCATGAGGGCGGCGATGACTTCGATTTGCTTGCGCGCGCGAGGATGCAGCTCTGCGCGGTCGTATTCAAAGTAGAGTGCCAGAGACTCGCCTCCTTTGGGATTCTTCACGATGGGGGTGTAGGGCACGCCGATTTTAGCGGCATTCTGGGCAAAGGAGCCGAGGATTTCGGAGAGATTCAGTCCTGCGACCTTCCAAGGCTGCGCAATGTCGCCACGCTTGAGCTCGACGCCGAATTCAGTGTCCTGCCGCAGTGTCTCGGAGCGCACCTGAGCGATGACCCAGGAGACTTCGGGGTTTGCGATGGTGACGATCAACGGTCTCGCAGGATTGAGCATGTAGCCACCTTCTTCAAAGACAATGCAGAGGCCAATGAGGCGTTCGACGGGCACCTTCGACTCGTCCACATACTTCCGGGCAGCACTGAAATCGTGCTTGAGGAGCAGTTGGACAAACTCACTGGCGTAGGAGAGGGCATCGCCTCCTTCATCGACTGCGAAGAGCTGCTTTTTGGGGGCGAGCGTTCCTGGCGCGGGAGGTGAGGTGGGCGCAGGAGCCGTTGCGACCGCTGGACTCAATGGGGCAGGGGAGATCGCGGCACTCATCTCTTTGGGCAGGGTTGCTTTGGCGACCTTCCATCCCATGCGATCATCTCGTTCGAGATCGAGCTGGATGCGCAGTGGAGTGCCGACTCCAGGTTTGGTGAAGGGGAGAGCGAGGCGTGTGCGGTTTTCGACAAGACCGAGCAACTCCACCTGATCTTCCGTGCCGGGTTTAAAACCCATTTCAGAGAGCTTGCGGAAAAGCCCAGCCGCATCCGCCGACTGAGTCGCATCGGCAGCGGCGGCGAGTTTTCCCGCTGCGGAGAAATCGCCAGCCGCAAGACTGCGCATTAATTGCTTTCCGAGGTCTGCCGGTCGCGCAAAGCCAAACTGGGGAGGAGGCTGTGCAGGCGGCGATGGCGGCGTGACGGGCTTTGCAGACTGCGTAGATGCGGTGGGAGGGGGGCTGGGTGGCGCTGCTTTTGCAGGCGCACGCTCATCGGCCTGGGCCTGAGCGGCAGACGCCGCCGCTTTTTTTGCCAGCAATTCTTTGCGCGTGATGAAAAAGAAAATCGCCGTGCTGGCAGCCAGTGCGGCGACCACAATGAGAATGGGCACGAGGCTGCCGCCACTGCGGGTGCGAGATTGAAGGGGAGGGGATAAGCGGTGCATGACCTGGAGAGTTAGGGGGGCTGCTCTTGGCGGCGGGGAAGATGCCACCACGGGAGGTCTGCAATCAAGGCATAATTCTTCCTCTGACTGGCAGCTTGAACACACTGGGCACCCCTGCTTTGCTGCCACGCCGGAACCCTCTTCGCCTGCCAGAGGCATCTCGATCTGTATGGTGAAGTCGTGACTGGCCTCTAACCCCTATCAGATCGCAGCTTGCCCTGTGATCGTAGCCTTTCGTAACTCTGTGAAAAAAAATCATTCGAAGTCTGTCCATGTGCTCATCGCATGCGGTGGCACCGGCGGGCACTTATTTCCAGGCATCGCTGTGGGCGAGGTGCTTGCCTCTCGCGGTCATGACGTGACCCTGCTCATCAGTGAGAAGAAGATCGATGCCCTCGCCGCTTCGGGACACAAAGAGCTGCGCTTTGAAAAAATGCCGTTTCTCGCCATGCCGCGTCCATGGTCTCCGCAGATGCTCGGTTTTCTCAAGGGACTGTGGCAGGGGGCGCGGCGCTGCCGACAGATCATTCGCGATCACGATGTGAAGGTGGTGCTGGGCATGGGAGGATTCACTTCGTTCGCACCTCTCTATGCTGGGCGGAAGGAAGGATGCCGCACGCTCATCCATGAGAGCAACGCCATCCCTGGGAAGGCCAATCGTCTCAACGCGCGCTTCAGTGACATCGTGCTGTGTGGCCTCGACGCATGCAAAGAGCACTTTCCCAAACACAGAGACGTACGTGTTGTTGGCACTCCCATCCGCAGCAGCATGCGACAGCAGAACGGGGTGGAACCGCATGAGTTCTTCAAGCTCGATAAAGATCGGCGCACCTTGTTGGTCATGGGGGGCAGTCAGGGCGCGCGTGGAGTGAATCGTGTCGTCGGCCAAACGCTCGACCAGTTTGAGAAAATGGGCGTCCAAGTGCTGCACATCGCCGGACCGGGAGACTATGAGGAGGTGCGTGACGTGTATGCCAAGAATCCGCTGCTCAAACAGCACGTGGCCGCTTTTTGCCATCGCATGGATCTCGCCTACCGTGCTGCTGATCTCGCCATCGCGCGCTCTGGTGCCTCCTCGATGTCAGAGCTGGCTTATTTTGGCGTTCCCAGTCTGCTCGTGCCGTATCCGTATGCAGCGGAGGATCATCAAACGCGCAACGCAGAAATCTTTGATCAAGCCGGAGCTGCCAAGCTTATCCGTGAAAGCGATCTGAATGCCGAGACGCTGGCATCTGCGGTGCGTGACATCGTGAATGACCCGCGCAAGGCCGGCGAAATGAAGAAAGCCGCCCAACGGCTCGCAGTGAAAAACGCTGCTGAAAAAATCGCTGATCTGGTGATCAAGGAGGCCGCATAACGCGTTCCTCCGGTTTTTTCGCGCGAGTTGTCGCTGGAAAGAATCATCCTTCACATCGTCACTGCCGTAATCACAGCCTCACTATGCCCTGGCTCTATCTTTTCATCGCAGGACTTCTGGAGGTCGCGTGGGCTGTCGGCCTGAAGCAAACCGACGGCTGGACTCGGCTCTGGCCGAGCGTCATCACCGCGCTGCTCATGATCGCGAGTTTCCTATTCCTCTCGCTGGCTTTGCGCTCATTGCCCATCGGTACTGCGTACGCGCTATGGACGGGGATAGGGGCTGTTGGCACGGCCATCGTAGGCATCCTCGTATTTGATGAGCCGCGCACGGTTGCCCGCCTCATCTGCATCGTTTGCATCGTCGCCGGTATAGTCGGACTAAAGCTCACCACAGCGAACCCTCTGTAACCATCTGTTCCCTGTTGTTTGACAACCTTCCTCTCAGCCTCTTGATTCCTCACATGACCCCCAATTCCAATTCTGATTTCCCTTCCGTCATCATCCCGCAATCCAGCTACATGGTGCCGACTGTCATCGAGTCTGAAGGGCGCGGAGAACGCGCGTATGACATTTACTCCCGTCTGTTGAAGGATCGCATCATCTTCCTCGGCGGTGAAGTGAATGACACGATGGCCTCCATCATCATCGCGCAGCTCCTGTTCCTCCAAATGCAGGACCCGAAAAAGGACATCAACATCTACGTCAACAGCCCCGGTGGCAGTGTCACGGCTGGCCTTGCGATTTATGACACGATGCAGTTCCTCACCTGCGATGTCTGCACTTACAGCATCGGCCTCGTCGCCTCCATGGGGGCCGTGCTTCTTGCCGCAGGGACCAAGGGAAAACGCTACGCCCTGCCAAACTCGGACATCATGATCCATCAGGTCTCGGGTGGCGCACGCGGCACTGCCAGCGATGTCGAGCGCACAGTGGAATACATGTTCAACCTCAAGAAACGCCTCAACCGCATCCTCGCCCACCACACTGGCAAGTCCGTCGAGCAGATCGAGCGCGACGCAGACCGCGACAACTACATGTCCGCTGCGCAGGCCGCCGAGTACGGACTCGTGGACAAGGTGCTTGAAGGAAAAAAGGACATTCCCTCCGCTGACAAATAATGATCGGCATGAAGAGGGCGGGATTCATCATCCCGCCCTTTTTTGTACCCAACATCAAACGGCCAACACCTATGCAACTCGGATTCGTTTCCGCCATCTTGCCTGAGCTCTCCTTTGAGGAAGTCCTCGCCTTTGCCAGGCATGAAGGATTCGCCACGGTCGAGGTCATGTGCTGGCCTGTAGGCAAGGCGGAGCGCAAATACGCAGGCGTCACGCATGTCGATGTCATCGGCCTCACGAAATCGAAAGCGGAAGACATCCTCGCGCAGTGTCAGGATCAAGGCGTCACCATCAGTGCTCTCGGCTACTATCCGAACATGCTCGATCCCAATCCCGAGGTCTCGCGTTTCGCCGTCTCACACTTCAAAAAGGTCATCGCCGCCGCGCCGAAGCTCGGTTTGAAAAACGTGAACGGTTTTGTGGGGCGTGACTGGACAAAGTCCGTCGATGAAAACTGGCCGCGCTTTCTCAAGATATGGAAACCCATCATCCAGTTTGCTGAAGATCACGGAGTGAAGATCGGCATCGAAAACTGCCCGATGTCCTTTACTCGCGACGAATGGCCTGGCGGTAAAAACCTGCTCACCACGCCTTCAATTTGGCGCCGCGCCTTCAGCGACATCGACTCGGCTTGTTTCGGCCTCAACTTCGATCCGTCCCACTTCATCCTGCAGGATATGGACCCGCTCAGTCCGCTGGCCGAGTTCAAATCGAAGCTCTTCCACCTGCATGCGAAAGACGTGAAGATCGACCGCAAAGCCCTCGACGAAGTCGGGCGCTTCGACTTCCCGCTGCGCTGGCATCAGCCGCGCATCCCTGGTTATGGCGACATCGACTGGGCCAAGTTTATGGCAGAACTCATGCGCATTGGCTATGACGGCCCGCTTTGCATTGAGGTCGAAGACGATACCTTTGGCAAAACACTTGAGGGCCGTATGCGTGCTCTCAAAGTCGCCCGCAATGTGCTCGCGCCCTACTTTGGGTAGTTCCGAGTTCTCTCGTGGTGGAAGTGAGCCGCTGAGAAGAGGGGAGAACTTGTGGCGACTCAGACGCGTCGCTTCTTCTCCATGCGCTCTGGCACCAACGGCGTGGGTGAAAGCGCAATCTTTTGGCGTCCGCAAACTTCTTCGTAGCTGAGTTGCCGACGCTCGAGGAGACCGCCGCCTGCCTGCCAGATTTCGTAATGAAACGTCGGCGGCGAGGTGCTGGTGTCGAGATCGAGCACGCACCAGAGCTTGCCTTCATCGGCTCCGGTGAATCGCTCGGGATTCTCCTGCAAGGTCGCATTGCCACTGCCAAAGGGGCCGCTGGTGAGTTCGAGAAAACGCCCCTGTATCTGATAGCCTGCGGTGAAGTGGCGATCCCCGGAGAGGAGCACCACGCCGTCGATTTTGTGCGCAGTGATGTGGTCGAAGATTTCCTGCCGCTCCCGAGCAAAGGAGGACCAGCAATCCGGTTGCGTGAGGGTCTGCCACTCGCTGCCACAGGCGACGATTTTGAATGCCGCCGTCGAAGCCGCGAGGCCATCTTTGAGCCACTGGAGCTGCCGCGCTCCGAGCATCGTCTTCTTGCCATCCTCCGGAGTTTTGTTGGGCGTGCGGTGGTAGCGACTGTCGAGCATGAAAAAGTCCACGCCATCGCGCGAGAAGCGGTGATAGCACCCAGGATTCCCCTCTTCGCCGTAGGCAGGATTGGCCCACCATTCGCGAAAGACCCGCATGCTCTCCTCCTTGCCTCGCGTCTGGCCATCGGAGTTGTTCGGACCGAAGTCGTGATCGTCCCAGATGGCGTAGGTGGGCTTTTCGCGGATCAGTTTTTCAAAACCACTGACGGTGCGCTGCATGTGGTAGTAATCACGCAACAGCGCGGGATCAGTGGTGTCACCGTAGTGGTTGTCCCCGAGCATGAGCAGCAGGTCAAAGTTGCCGCGCGCGGCCATCTCTCCGAACGCCGCCGCTGCATTGTAGCCACGCTGGCCGACACATGAGCCGAAGGCCACGCGCAACTGTCCACGATGCCCGGCGGCTGTTGCCGTGACAAATGAGGGATAAGGACGCATGAGCGCGGGCGTGCCATCGAGCAGCGGCGCGTAGTAGTAGCGCGTTGCTGGTTGCAGCCCATCGACCTGCACTTGTCCGGTGAAAGACGAAGGCGCGACGAGTTCAGGACCGGACACCACACGCCCATCGGAGAGATCGGGCTGGAGTCCGATCTTGAAGGCGAGTGTTCCGTGATTTGATCCCTTGGCCCAGAGATGCGCCGTGGTGTCCGTGACATGCCCCACGAGTGGTCCTGCGTGGAGATAGGCAGGCCCCGGCACCGCCGTGATGACGGGCACCGGGCCATGCACTTCTTTCTTGGGCGCATGCGGTGCTTTGGCGGCACTGGATGCGGATGGCTGTGCCTGCAGCACGGTGCTGGTGACACCCAGTGATGAGGCTAACAAGAATTGCCGACGGGAGGATTCTGAGGGCATCGTCGTAGAGCTTTCGTAGTTTAAAATTCTGCCACGAAAATACGCGGAGTGGCCAGAGACTCCATCACGTCAGTCACTGAAAGCGGTGGAAAGTCGTTTGAGAAAACACGGTGCTCCCAAGAACGCAGGGGCTCTCTTCACGACATGCTCTTCGGCTGCGATGCAGCGTTCCCTCACGCAGTCGTTGGAAACGATTCCGTCTGCTGTTGGATAAAGGCTTTCACCTCGGCGGGATCGGCCTTCAGCGGCCAAGTTTTCAGCGGCTTTTCTTTGAGTGCTTCGAGCGTCGGATGTGCGGGTTCACTGCCGGTGGCTTGATGCACCACTTCGGGGAATTTTGCCGGGCTGGCGGTGGCGAGCACGACGCTGACACGATCTTGCGCCATGCCCGTGAAGGCACAGGCAGTGTGTGGATCGAGCACATACCGCCAATCACGCCACGCCTGCGCGATCACTTGTTCGATCTGCGCATCATCCATGCGCGTGGAGCGCAGGCTGGTCTCCGGCAGTGTGAGTTGCAGCGGCGCGCCTGATTTGATTTGCGTCATCACCTCACGCACGCGTTGCGGATTCTGATCGAGGATGAAGTAGAGAAAGCGCTCGAAGTTTGAGGCTGCCTGGATGTCCATGCTCGGGGCATGGCTGGGCTGCACCTGGCCTTGGCGATATTCGCCACTGCTGAAAAAGCGATGCAGGATGTCGTTTTGGTTTGTCGCCACACGGAAGCCACCCGCAGGCATGCCCATCTGCTGCGCCAACCAACCAGCCAGCACGTTGCCGAAGTTCCCCGTGGGCACGACGTATTCGGCGGTGGCGCGCGCTTCCTGCGGCAGCCGCAGGCATGCCCAGAGGTAATAAACGCATTGCGCGAGCACGCGTGCGATGTTGATCGAGTTCACGGCAGAGAGATTCACGGCACTGGCAAACGCGGCATCGCCAAAGGTGTCCTTCACCACACGTTGGGCATCGTCAAAGGTGCCCGGAACCGGAATGGCGAACACATTATCCGCGCCGGTGCAGGCCATCTGACGCTCCTGCAGCGGTGCCACACGTCCATCGGGGTAGAGAATGAAAATCGTGATGCCTTGCTGGCCCATGCAACCATGGATCGCCGCCGAGCCGGTGTCGCCTGAAGTCGCCCCGAGCACGGCGAGGCGCTTCCCGCTTTTCGCGACCTGTCGTTTGTAGAGCAGGCCCAGCAGTTGCAGCGCAAAGTCTTTGAAGGCGAGCGTCGGCCCGTGAAACAACTCCAAGATGTAGATTTTGTCCGTGATCTTCTTCAGCGGTGCCACCTGCGGAGAATCAAAGCGCCGATATGCCTCCGAGGTGAGTTGGTGCCATTCAGCATGACTGATTTCAGGCGCGAAGAGCGTGAAAAACTCCGCTGCAAGCTGTGGATAGGTCAGCTCCGACCATGCGGCCAAATGAGGAGTGATGTCCGGCAGCGTCTCCGGCAAAAAAAGCCCACCATCAGGAGCCAGTCCAGCTTCGACAGCTTCGGAGAATGTGTGGGGGTGGGTTTGTCCTCGGGTTGAGATGTAGCGCATAGCAGGGGGCGCATTTTGTCCATGATCAGCCGATACTCAATGATTCATCTGCATTCGAGATTGGGAGCATGGCATGGATACGAGGATGGGGGGGCGAATCGTCGAGATTGAGGCATCATCCGCCGTCTCCCCGCACTGGCGCGAAGAATCTGTCTGCCTTCGAGCGTTTCATGCGCCAAGATGAAAATATATCATTACGACTTCCGGGTATATTGCCTCGCCATATTCTTGGGGGTCGCGCAATCACACGCGGATGCGGCAAACGTGGGCGCGCATTTTGCCACAGGTGCGCAAGCGGTGGCGGGGTTCGGCGTCTATGAAGTGGCGCTGACTGCGGCGGGCACGGCGGAGAATCCTTTCGACACGCGTGTCACCGTCACTTTCACGCCGCCATCGGGTGCACAGCAGGCGCGGAGTGTCGCCGCGTTTTTCGACGGCGGCAAAGTCTGGCGCGCGCGCGTCTATGTGAGTGAAGTCGGTGAATGGACGTGGCGCAGCACCTGTGAGGCAGATCGCGGCATGGATGCTCAGAGCGGGAGTTTTCGCGCGGTTAAATCAAAGCTGCGCGGGCGGCTGCTGCCTCATCCACAAAATCCACACCAGTGGATTACCGAGGATGGCCGCTGGTTCCTCAATCTGAACGACACCGCCTACTTTCTGCTCTGCGCGCATGACGGCAATGGCAATGCTGTCACCGACGAAGTGGCCGCGCGCTACGTGCGCGATGACGTGGCGCACGGCATCACCTCGGTGCGTTGCAGTCTGACGTGCAGTTCAGAAGGCTTTCAAGAAAACACCAGCGTGTGGAGGAAGTGGTTTTTCAGCGATGATCGCAACGATCGCCTGCGGCTCGATCATCTGCAATGCACGGACCGGCGCTTGCGGATGATGTTGGAGACCTTTCCCGATGTGGCGGTGCAGCTCATCCTCTTCCCGCTGGCTGGCTACCATCAGGATGATCGTTTCTGGCCCACGCTGCAGCCTGTGCAGCGGGAGCGGCTGCTGCGTCAGCTCATCGCCCGCTATGCGGCCTATCCTCAAATCTTCTGGCTCATCACCAACGACGCTCATTACGGCGATGCCTTCCCGGTGAACAACGCGATAGCACGCGAGACCGGTGCATGGCTCATGAAAAACGATCCCTGGCAGCATCCGCGCTCCACGGGGCATGCGCGTCGTGTGCCCTTCTTCTTTGGTCAAGAAGAATGGGCCACCTACCTTCATCTCGAACATCAACACGACCTCGGTGCGCTGGAGGCTGCACGCTACCAGGCATGCGCCAAGCCCGTCTTTCTTGGCGAAGATCGCTATGAGCAAGACCACGGCCCACGCCTCGATCCCACGTTCATGCGTGCCTGGCAGCGCCGCCTTTTCTGGGCTTGGCTCCTCTCTGGTGGAGCCGCCAATTACGGCGGGCGCTGGTGGTCGGTGCAGCCTTACAGCGAGACGGGCACCCAGCCCTCGACCTATGCAAAACGGCCGAAGACGACCTTCACGCGAGCACTCGTGGGTCTCGACTCCGTGAAAGTCATCCGCGATTTTTTTGAGCAGCGGCAGATTGATCTCGGCACATTCACTCCCGATCATGCACGCGCAGGCGATCCGGGGAGTGCGCGTTCCCCGCGCGTGATGCGGCGGCAGCGCGCAGAGTTCCTCATCTATCATCCGAATGCCGCAGCAGATGGTCAGAACGCGCACCCCGATGCCACACAGACTGCACGCATCCGACTCGACCTGCGCGATGCTCCCGGCACGTTTGCTGTCGAGTGGTGCCGTGCGGAAGACGGCACGGCATTGGCAGGAAATGACATCCAAGGAGGGCGCGAAGTCGATTTTACAGCACCTTGGCCGGGGCAGGATGTGATCTTGCGGCTCACGAGCCAAAGCAAGGACGCTGCTGGAAAGGCAGCGCGATGAGCGTGTGTTGTTTGCCTGCCTATGACACTTCTCGTGCCAACTTAAAACACCACTCAGTCATGAAACGATTGCTCCTGCTGCTCGCGCTTCTCTCTGCGAATGCCTTCGCTGATCCAAGGCCAAACGTGATCATTATCCTCGCAGACGACATGGGTTTTTCTGATCTCGGCTGCTACGGCGGGGAAATCGCGACACCGAATCTCGACAAACTAGCGGCGGAGGGCATGCGCTTCACGCAGTTCTACAATTGTGCGTTGTGTGGACCATCGCGCGCAGCGCTGATGACGGGGCAGCATCCACATCGCGTGGGTGTGACGCAGTGGACGGGACTTCTGAAAGGCAACTGCGTGACCATGTTTGAAGTGCTGAACCGCGCTGGTTATGAAACGTGCGCGGTGGGTCGGCTCGACATGCTCACGGCGGAAGACTGGCATGATCCGCAGTGCTTGTCGCGGCATGTTGGGCGCTACTTTGGCACCACGGGACATCAGGGGCCAGGCAATTACTTCACGGATGTGCGCAACACGTCCTTCTATCGGGATGGGCAGCCGTATGCGATGCCCGAAGGCAGTTACAAGACAGACCTCATCACCGATTTCACGCTCGAGTTTCTCCAACAGCGCAACAAAGCAAAACCCTTCTTGCTCTACATGTCGCACTATGCGCCGCATTGGCCGCTGCATGCGAAGGAGGCGGACATCGCAAAATACCGGAAGTGCTACCGTGAACTCGGCTGGGATGCAGCGCGGGAGCAGCGACTGCGACGGTTGATTGAAAAAGGCATCCTGCCCAAGCACACAAAGCTCGCCCCGCGCGATGCGCATGCGAAGCCGTGGAGTGATGCAGCTTATCGCGACTGGGAAGCAGAGCGCATGGCGGTGTATGCAGCGCAGATCGACTGTCTGGATCAAAGCGTGGGCCGCGTGATGGCGGCGGTGCGCGGGACGAATACGCTGGTGTTTTTCCTCAGCGACAATGGCGCGTCCGACAAGAGTGTGGGACAGCTCGACAAGCCGAATCAAACTTGGCGCAGCGACGGCAAGCGCACTCGCGTGGGCAACAAACCAGACATCATGCCCGGACCTGGGGATACCTTTGTCACGGCTGGTCCAGCGTGGGCATCTTTATCCAATACGCCGTTCCGCGGCCACAAGCAGACCAACTACGAGGGCGGCATTTCGTCTCCACTCATCGCGTGGTGGCCAGGAGTCGTGAGTGCGGGTCAAATCAGCGCAGAACTCAGTCACATCACGGATATCACAGCGACGGTTTTCGATGTTGCTGGCCAAAGCTACCCTTCCGCATTCGAGCATCGTGCCGTAGCACCCATGGATGGGAAATCTCTCCTGCCGCTATGGCAGGGGAAGCCACGTGCCAGCCACGATAGCCTCTGCTGGGCCACCAGCGGCTATCGGGCCGTGCGGGTGGCGGGCTGGAAGCTCGTGGCAGCACCGAAGGAAGAGTGGCAGCTCTACGATCTGGAGCAGGATCGAGCTGAAACAACGGATCTGGCCGCGCAACAACAGGCGCGTGTCGCCGCCATGGCGGAAATCTTTGCCCGCTGGCAAACAACCAGCGCGCATGCAATTCATCCGCATCAATGAAGATCATCCCCTCCCTATTCTTCCTAGCTGCAGCCCAGATGCTCCACGCCGCCGAGCCTCCCGATTACGTCGTAAAGCTCGAAACCGTGATGACGCATGATGATGGGAAGTTTCTGTGGTTTCATCCGCGCGCTGCTCCGATACCAGGCGGCGTGGTGATGACGCTCCAAAAACATCTGCGAGTCTCAGATTACTACTCAGGTTTGCATTTTATGCGGCGTGCAGGAGTGGACGGCGCATGGAGTGGGCCGACACTGCCGCCAGAGATCGACTGGCAACCACAGCCTGACGGAGTGACTCTCAGTGTGGCGGATGTAACGCCGGGCTGGCATGAGCAAACACAGCGGCTCATCGCCATCGGCTGTCGCGTGCGCTACAGCCCCCGAGGCAAACAGCTCAATGACGTGAAACGCGCGCACCAGACAGTGTATGCCGTCTTTGATCCCAAACGTGCAAAGTGGACGCCGTGGCAAGTGCTGGAATTGCCTGGCGCGGCGGAATTCGACTTTGCTCGGAACGCCTGTGCGCAGTGGGTCATCAAAGAAGACGGAAAGTTGCTCGTGCCGCTCTATATCGGCAAAAGTGCCAAAGATCGCTTCAGCAGCACGGTGGCTGAATGTCGCTTCGACGGCGAAAAGCTCGTCTTCGAACGTAATGGCGACGTCTTGCGGCTCGATGTGCCGCGTGGGCTTTATGAACCATCGCTCATCGCTTCATGCGGGCGTTACTACCTCACGCTGCGCAATGATGTGCGCGGCTACGTGTGCGTGAGTGACGATGGCCTCCACTTCTCCGCTCCGAAGCCGTGGACATTTGATGACGGGGCGGAACTCGGCAGCTACAACACGCAGCAACACTGGCTAACGCATCAGGACGTGCTCTATCTCGTCTATACGCGCCGTGGTGCGTCCAATGACCACATCGTGCGCCACCGGGCACCGCTCTTTATGGCGCGCGTCGATCCTGAGAAGCTGCAGGTCATCCGCACGAGTGAATCCATCGTCATCCCTGAGCGTGGCGCGGAGTTGGGAAATTTTGGCTGTGCGCGTATCAACGACCATGAATCATGGGTGACGGTGAGCGAGGGCATGTTTATGAAGGACTCCCGAAAGCGAGGAGCTCGCGGGGCAACGTTTGTCGCGCGGATTCTCTGGCAGCACCGGAATCCATGACTCGGCGCGAGAAGTTGTCCCAACCTATGGCAGCATAGCCTCGTCATCGGGCGATGCGCTCATGATCGCACCGCACGTGATGCGTGGTGATCGGCTGTGCCAACGCCACCTTGCAGAGGCTGGAGTCGAAGACGGAAGAAAGTTTTGGGAGGTTTCCAACGGATTGATTTCACCACCATGAGCACTCTTCGTTTTCTCTTCAGCTTGGCACTGATCACGTGCTCACAGGCAGGTGAGTACTTTCTCGAAGCCGAAAATTTCAACAGCAAGGCAGGCTGGCAAATCATTGATGGGCCTGCCGCACGAGAAGCATCGGGCCTTCACTTTCTGAGTGGAGCCACAGGAGATGCCCAGGGAGATGCGATCACCACCGTGACCGTCAAAGATGCGGGCCGCTATCACGTCTGGGTTCGCTACAGCAGCCATCCCAAGTGGCGTGGGCCATTCCATCTCAGTGCTTATGCCGGAGAGAAGAAGCTGGGAGAGGAAATCTTTGATGCGAAATTCGAGGGAACTTCGGCGCGCGATAAAATGACATGGCGCAGCTTTGAGGTGGATCTGCCGGAGGGAGAGGTCACACTGCACCTCAGCAAACACTTGAGCAAAAACAGTGCTGGCCCCTCTCGCTTGGTGGACTGCGTGCTGCTGACGATGGATGTACAAGCGAAGCCAAACCACCTCAACTACGGTGCACAGACTTTTGTGCGCGTGACGTTGCACGAGGATGGCGGCAAGCCTTCCTACATCCACATCTTTGCCGATCACTTCCATGCCGACTGGTATGAGCACTGGTCTCTCGGCAGGAATGGGCCCGTCAAAGGGATATCCGTGAAAAAGGCGGACATGCTTCGTTCGGGTGAGGCCACCGCATGGTGCAATCTCACGCCCACGATCTACCAAGACAGCGGCGCGACCCTCTACATCACCTCAAGACATGCTTACACAGAACAAGCTCCACGTTTGAAAGCGCGGATCGACTTCGCCACCGCAGCGGATGAAAAAAACATCGTGCGCAGCTACGAGGTGGACAACGCGCCTGCCTCCTTTGTCATCTACACTCCGCCCAATCTTGTCACGAAAGACAATCAGGCACTCATGCAGTGCGATCTCGAAGTCGCTGAAAAAATAGGGCGTCTGGCAGATCAGCATCTCTGGCCCACACATGGCAAGAAGCCTGAGAAATTCCCTTTCTTCGTCTCCGCCAGCATTCATCGCTCCTTTTCCCCATTCGATGCGCGGGTGTTGGCGCGCGAGGAAAAAACTCTGGGCTACTTCGGCTTCAATGAACGCCCGAATAGCCACATCGGCGGTGCTTGGTTGATGAAGGACAAGTCGTATTGCCTGCCCGATATCGACAAGATGCGCGCGACTATTCAGCGCAATGCCGCCGCCTTCAAACAAGCTGGTGGGAAGGTGGGAGACATCGTTTTCTGTGAACTCACGGATGAGCCCACAGGCCAGCCGCTCGACCTCGCCGCGACCATGCCTTCCTATGCGGAGCCGTTTCGTGCATGGCTCAAGTCGAAGAAGCTCACGCCGGAGAGCTTGCTCGTGAACACTTGGGAGGACGTGCGCATCGTCACACCGGCACAGCGTGCGGAGTTTCCTGCACTCTACTATTGGTCGCAACTCTTCCGCACTCGAGCGCTGGGAGATTTCATGACCACCCAAGGCAAAATGGTGCATGAGATCTATGGGGGTGATTTCCCCGTGTTGGCCAATTTCAGTGATGGGGCGGTGTACGCTGCAAATTTCTGTCTTCAGGGTGTGAACTACTTCGAACTGCTCGATTCCCCTGATCAAAATGCCATTTGGGGAGAGGATTGGTCCAACGGTGCATCTTCCTATCAATGCGCCAGTTACAATGTCGATCTCATGCGCGCAGCAGCGCGCGAGCGTGGGCAGAAGATCGCACATCACCTCGTCGCCCACGCGGGCCGACTGCCCTGGGACGTGAAGTTGAAGGCCACCAGCGAGGTCGCGCGTGGAGTAAAAATCTTCAATAACTTCTGTTACGGCCCCGTCTGGGCATCTCACGAAGGAGGGCCGTGGTTCCGCAGTCATCTATGGCATGGCAAGCCGGAGACATGGAGCGCAAATGCGGCCATCACGCGGGAGATCGGTGCCGCAGAGGATCTACTGCTGCCTGCCATGCCTGCACCAGCACAGGTGGCACTGCTCTACAGCACGGCCAGTGATGTGTGGACGATTGATAGCAGTCATGCGTTTGGCTTTGACCGCATGCACACTTGGATGGCACTCACCCATGCGCAGATGCCCGTGGAAATTGTGGCAGAGCGTCAGATCGAGCGCGGACAGCTCGCTCGTTACCAAGTCTGTTATCTCACGGGGCCGAATCTCACCCGCGCAGCGGCTCAAAAACTCAAAGCCTGGGTTCAAGCTGGGGGCACGTTGTTTCTCACGGCAGGCGCAGCGATGTTTGATGAATATAACCGCCCACTCCATGTCCTTGATGACCTCCTGCCAGCACAGCGGAGTGCTTTGGCCACCTTGCAAAGCTTTCAAGCCTCAGGCCGCTACATCGACATCCTGCAACCCAAGGACAGCGTCACCTGGTCGGGCGGTAAAGCCGAAGTGCTCTGCGTGAAACAATCACTCACCGCCAAGCAAGGAGCGGAAACGTGTGCCACCTTTTCCGATGGTAGTGCCGCGATGGTGCGCAAGGGCCGTGTGACGGTGTGCGGATTTTTACCGGCCTTGAGCTACATCAAAACCGCGCTCGTACGCCGCAAAGCCGCCGTGGAGGCCAAACATCCGCTCACCGTCGTCAGTTACAATCCGTGGGAGTTTCCTGCTGATGTGCGCAATCTCCTCCTCGCACCCACAGCAGCGATCCCTCGCCCTGTGGAGTGCTCACACGCACTCGTGGACGCCGTGTACATGCCCTCGGCCCAGGGCATTGTCATCCCGCTGGCGAATTACACGTTGGAACCTATCGCCAAGCTGCATCTGCGCGTGCAGACGCCGAAAAAAATCGCCCGCGTGGAGTCCGCCGTGCAAGGCAAATTGCCGTTCAAACAAAAAGCGTCATGCGAATTGGAACTACCGCTCGCGAACAACGACTTCGTCATGCTCTGGTTTGATGAATGACCGCAAGGCGTGGCTCGCAAAAGCGCGCCGCTCTTGGGAATCAACTCTTGGTCACCATCTCATCGAGATTGAGCACCAGATTTGCCACCATCGTCCATGCAGCCAGTTCGGCGGGATCAAGCTGTGCCTCCGCTTTGGATTCACCATAGCTCACAACTTTTTGTGCCTCCTCTGGCCTGGCGCGATAAGCAGCGTGGTGTTTGGCGAATGATTGACGGAGGATTTCCGCTTCTTGCGCACGAGGGCGGCGGCCTGTGGCCGTGCGAAACAACATGGTGATGCGCGCATCCAAGCCGGACGTTGTGCGCATCACATGCTGGGCGAAATTCCGCGCGGCTTCAAAGAACTGCACGTCGTTCATGAGCGTGAGTGCCTGCAGCGGCGTGTTGCTGCGCTCCCGACGCAGGCAGTAACTCTCACGATTGGGCGCATCAAAAACGGTCATGTTCGGCGGCGGTGCGGTGCGCTTCCAGAAGGTGTAAAGACTGCGGCGGTAGAGTGATTCACCGTGATCTTGGATGTAGTTGCGCGTGTTGCTGCCGCCGAAGCCGACCGGCTCCCAAATATTTTCAGGCTGGTAGGGCTTCACCGCCTTGCCTCCGATCTTTGGACTGAGCAAGCCAGCGACGAAGAGCGCCTGATCGCGAACGACTTCGGCATCCAAACGGAAGCGTGGACCGCGCGAGAGTAGGCGGTTTTCAGGATCCACCTGGGCACCGAGGCCCGTGAACTGGGAACTCTGCCGATAGGTGTGTGAGGTGACAATCATCTTCACAAATTCCTTCATGTCCCAACCGTGTTCGCGGAAAGTCACCGCGAGCCAGTCGAGCAATTCGGGATGACTCGGCGATTCTCCCTGAGAACCAAAGTCATTGCTCGTGCGCACAAGGCCGATGCCGAAAAATTGCTGCCAGAGGCGGTTGACCTCCACGCGCGCTGTGAGCGGATGCTGCGCGCTGACTAACCACTTTGCCAGATCAAGGCGCGTGTAATGACTTTGCGTCGGCAATGGCGGGAGGATGGCAGGCGTTCCACGCGTGACCTTCTCCTTCGGTTTGTCGTATTGGCCGCGCTCCATGACAAAGCTCTCACGCGGCTGCGGCAGGTCGGCCATGATGAAGGTGGCCGGGATCGTCTCCATCAGGGCTTTCTGTTTGGACTCGATGGCAAGTTTCTCAGCGCGCACGCCTTCGACCAGTTCACGCGCGCCTTGGTATTCGTTCTCAAACCACCATTCCTTCAAGCGAGCGACTTCTTTGGCAGGCCAGTCGATGGCTTTCTTCCCGCGCACGAGGATTTGCAGATCGTTGGGCAATCCCTCCACGCGGCGGCCCTGTTTTTTTTGCTTCCACATCTCCCATGACCATTGCGGATCTTTTGCTGGATCGACGCGCGAATTCATGACCAGGCGATCCCAGTAAACCGTGCCTTCGAATTGAGTGAAGGCGTAGCCGGTGACTTTCATGCCCGGTTTCAGGCCCAATTTATCAGCGGCGACTTCGAGTTCCGTCCACTCGCCCGCCGCTGGCATTCCGCCCACGCGCACTTTTTGCGGCGTGCGCACTTGGCCAAAGGGGATCGCTCCCTCCTGTCCCCAAACGGCGCGGTGATTCCAGCCTGCGGTGTGGAATTGCAGCATGATGGCCTTCGGTGGATTTTTGGGGTCGATGAAACAGCGCACGCTGAGTTTGCCATTCGGTGGGATGTCAAACTTCGCTCCGGTGGCGAAGTAATCCTGCGCCAATCCCTTCGCCGTGCGCTTGAGTGCCGCACGCCCACTGAATACGGGGCCTTGCTCTTTGGAGACGAATTGCGTTGGAGTGCCCGTGGCATCGACTTTCACTCCGGCGGGGAAGGCGTCGTCGAACCATACGGTTTCGCTCTTCTGGATCGGCGGAGGTGGCTGCACCGTCGCGGGATCGACATAGTGGAGGTTCTTGATCGCGGCACGGATGCGATCCTGAGCGGCAGCGAGGTTTTGTTCGTATGCTGCGAGTTGTTTCTTCTGCGCAGGCGTGCTCAGGCGCAGGATCGGTGGGGTGAGCAGGATGTTGCCATCCATCGCGGGATCGGCAGCACTGTTGAAGAAGGCATACATCGAATAGAACTCTTTTTGCGAAATGGGATCGAACTTGTGATCGTGGCACACGGCGCAGCCGGCGGTGAGCCCCATCCACACCGCCATCGTTGTTTCCGTGCGATCCACGGCATAGCGGAAGATGAATTCTTCATTGATGGATCCGCCTTCACTCGTCGTCACGTTGCAGCGGTTGAAACCGGAGGCGATTTGCTGATCCACGCTTGCGTTGGGCAGGAGATCGCCCGCAAGCTGCCAGAGGGTGAATTGGTCAAAGGGAAGATTCGCGTTAAACGCGCGCACCACCCAGTCGCGGTAGGGCCACATGCTGCGTTCGTTGTCCAAATGCAGGCCGTGTGTGTCAGCGTAACGCGCAACGTCGAGCCAGTAGCGCGCCATGTGCTCGCCATAGCGTTCGGATTTGAGCAGGCGCGCGACGACTTTCTCATAAGCATCCGGGCTGTTGTCGGCGAGAAAGGCGTCGATCTCCGGCAGCGTCGGCGGCAGCCCCGTCAGATCGAGCGTGACACGCCGGATGAGTGCTTCTTTCGTCGCTTCTGGAGCCACGGGTATTTTTTCTTCCGCCAATCGTGCCTGAATGAATGCGTCGATCGGGTTGCGCACGCGCTGTTCGCTGCGAATGCGCGGCACGGGTGGTTTCACCGGCGGCTCAAAGCTCCAGTGTTTCTGATAGACCGCGCCTTCTTTGATCCAGCGGCGGAGCAGCTCGACCTGTTCTGGCTTGAGCTTCTTGTGAGCCTCCGGCGGAGGCATCACCTCGTCTTCGTCGGTCGAGATGATGCGTTGGATGAGCGTGCTGACTTCTGGATGGCCGGGTTTGACTGGGAACTGGCCGTCGATGGCGGTGTAGGCACCTTCGGGCACATCGAGGCGCAGGTCTCCTTTGCGCTTCTTGGCGTCAAAGCCGTGGCAGGCAAAGCAGTTGTCGCTGAGGATCGGGCGTATGTCGCGATTGAAGTCCAGCTTGCCCGCCGCAGATGCGGAGAGGGTCAAAACAGCGAGGACGGCGACGAGGCGGCAGTGCATGGCGTGAGGGCGGGGTAACGTCCCCAGTGCCTGCCGACTTTCTTTCTCAAGCACCGTAGTAGTAACGAGTCACATGAAAGAAGACCGGTGCCGCGAAGGCAAGCGAGTCCATGCGATCCATGAATCCACCATGGCCCGCGATGGCGTGGCCCCAGTCCTTCACACCACGATCGCGCTTGATCGCCGACATGACTAGGCCGCCGGCGAAGCCCATGAGCACGACGATGGCGGCCATGCCAGCGGCATGCAGTGGTGAAAAGGGTGTGGCCCACCAAAGTGCTGCCCCCAGGCCGATGGTGGTCAGCCCTCCGCCGATGAAGCCCTCCCAGGTTTTTCCCGGACTCACGGTGGGCGCGATCTTGCGTCTGCCGCAAGTTTTGCCCCAGACATACTGAAGCACATCGCTCATTTCCACGACGGTGACGAACCAGAAGAGCAGCTTCGCATTCTGCCCCTCATGGCCTGGGATGGTGAGCAGCAGCAAAATGGCAGGTGCGTAGCTGATGCAATAAACGCAGACCATGAGCCCCCACTGGATCTTCGAAGTGCGTTCCAGAAAGCGCTCGCAATCGCCTGCCAAAGCACTGCGCATGGGAACAAGCAGAAAGGCGTAAACGGGGATGAGAATGACAAACATGCCGTACCAGCGCGCCGCCAGAAAATAGTAATGCAGCGGTGTGATGATGAAGAACACCCAGAACAGCGTGCGGTGGTCACCCGGCTTGGTCGGTGTGAGGGTGATGAACTCCCGCAGTGCCATGAAGGAGCTGAGCCCAAACATCACGGCGGTGCCCACAGGGCCGACGCACAATGCCAGCACGAAGACGGCGACCATCATCCACCACGCACGCGTGCGCGCATTGAGATTCGCCACAGTGAGCCGTGCTGCGTCCGAGGTGGCACGCCGAGCGAGCAGGTAGCCTGCCAGCGAAGCGGTGACGAGGAGGATGGCCGTGCCTGCCACGAGGCGGAGGAGGGCGGGATCGGAGAGCGTCTTCATGATCTGTGAGGGTGAATCAGGACTGCCGCAGGGCCATTACCGCTGCGCGGGCGCGTTCCAGAAAATCCAATTTGGACTCATTCTCTTCGAGTCGGATGGGCGCGCCGAAGGTCACACTGCCAAGGACGGGCACCGGCAGGATTTCACCTTTGGGCAGGATGCGATTGAGGTTTTCGATCCACACCGGCACCAGCGCGACATCGGGGCGTTTCTTTGCGAGGTGAAACAGTCCCGGTTTGAAGGGCTGCGGCTCACTGCTCGCCTGGCGCCCTCCTTCAGGGAAAATGATCAGCGAATGATGCTCGCCGAGTGCGCTGACCATGTCATTCAGCGGATTGCATTCCGGTGTGGGCTTGCGTCGCTCGATGAGCAGCGCGTTAAAGACATCGCAGGCGAGCTTTCGGCGCAGGTGTCCGGCGTCCCAGTAGTCCTTCGCTGCGACCATGCGTGTGAGGCGACGCAGGGGGGGCGGCAGTGAAGCCCAGAGCACGGGGCCGTCGAGATTGCTCGTGTGATTGGCAAAGTACACGCGCTGCCCAAACTCCGGCCCACAGCCCTGCCAGCGAGCCATTGCCCCTGAGAAAAAACGCAGCGCTCCGGCGACAAGATGGGTGGTCATGGCGCCATGTTGAGCGGAGAAAGCACGCTTGTCACGCTTCATGCGCGGCGATGGGGCAACTCCGTGCTGGACGATGCCGCCCTTTTCTTCATAAAGTCGTTTTTATTCCCGCATGCGCATTCTCCCCAAAGTCCTCTGGACCCTAGCCTTCCTGACCGCCACCTTTTTCTGGATGGTGCTCTTCGAGCATGGTTTTACCATGAAGGGACTCACCGAGGGAACTCGCGAGGAGCTGCATGGCATCGCTGCCTGGTTTGGCGGCGGCAAGAAATAACCTTTTCAACCTCAACCCCGTCAGAAACCAGGAATTATGATCGTCAAAGAAGCCGAACTCGACCCCAAGCACCAAGCACTCTGGAAAAAGGCACTGATTTCTGCGGAGCGGAAAAATTGGGAGTACGTCATTGATCAAGTGATGCCGATCGTGCAGGGCAATCTGGGCTTCCTCGATGGGCGCAAGCTGCTGCGCAGTGCTGAGGCCGAAGTCGCCGGTGGAGGCAAGAAGATGGGCTTCAGCCTTGGTGGAGGACTTTTCAAAAGTGTTTCCAAGAAAGAGCCTGCGGAGCAGATCGCAGACTTAGAAGAGGGAACCTTCCGCAAAGACCCTTTCAATATCGGCGCAAACGAACAGCTCTATGATTTGGCGATGAAGCTGCACTTCCCAGACTTGGCCGCCTTTGCCCTGGAGACCATCCGCCGCGGTCATCCTGAAAATACGAAGAACATGCACCGGCTGGCGCAGCACTATATGGCGCACGAGCAGCCGGAGCAGGCCGCTGATGTTTATCACGCCATCGTCAAAGTGGATCCGCGTGATATCGATGCCATGAAAGGCGAGAAAGACGCCGCTGCGCGCACCTCCATTCTGCGTCAGGGCTGGGATGCGGAAGGCGACTTCCGCAAAGCGATGAAGGACTCTGGTGAGGCCGCCAAGCTGGAAATGCTCAGCCGCCAAGGCATGACGAAAGAACAGATGGAGCAGTTCCTCGCGGAGACCATCGAGCAATACAATGCCGATCAGACGAACATCATCATCGTCAAGCGCATGGCCGACCTCTACGAGCGCCTGGGTCAGATGGACAACGCGCTGATGTTTTACGATTACGCCCTCAACACGCTCAATCCCGGCGATGTCGCGCTCCAGCGCAAGGTGGAGATCATGCGCGACAAAGTACAGGATCAGCAGATCGAAGATTTCGAGCGCGAGATCGAAGCCAATCCCGATGCGCCAGACATCGAGGACAAGCGCGCCCAAGTGGCGGAAATCCGCCGTCAACGCGCGACCGTCGTCATCAACGAAGCCAAGGTCCGCGTGGATCGCAATCCCACGGATAAATCGCTGCGTTACGAACTGGGGCAGGCTTACTTCAATGCCGGCCTCTACACCGAGGCGATTCCAGAACTGCAGCAGGCCAAGTCCAATCCCAATATCCGCATCAAGGCCATCCTCATGCTTGGGCGCTGCTTTGAGCGCAAGAACATGAACGACCTCGCCAAAACCTCCCTCACGGAGGCAGCGAAGGAGTTGGTGGCCATGGATGCCGTCAAAAAAGAAGTGCTCTACGAATTGGCCAACGTGCTGGAGAAAATGGGCGACAAAACGGGCAGCCTCGACGCGCTCAAGGAAATCTACAACGCAGACTATGGCTACCGAGACGTGGCCAAACGCGTTGAGGCTTCCTATGGCTGAGGTGTTTACGGAAACGCCTTTTCCAGCGCGTCCACGTTGGCATTCATCACCTTCATAAAGTCGCCGCTTTCGGGGACATTGGCGCAGGGATCAAAGACAATGGACTTGATGTCGAACGTGGAGGCAATCGCCTCCACGCTGCGAGGATCAGGAGTTCCCTCCCAAATCATCCAGTGCGCGCGGTGCCCTGAGAGCAGGGTGCGTAGATCATTCAGCGCTTTCTCGTCCGGCACGACGTCTGGCTCCCACAGGACGGCTTTCAGGTTCATGCCGTAACGACGGGCGAGATAATGATACACCGGATGCGAGGCGACCAGCGGCTGGCTGCCCCATTTGCGTCCGAGTCGGCTGAGGCGGTCGTCGAGTGCTTCGAGTTCCTCGCGCAGCGTAGCGGTATTTTTTTCCATCACCTCCTTCGCCGTGGGCACGAGCTTGCTGAGTGCGTCACACACCGCTTGGGCTTGGTGCGCCGCTTGGTTGAAATCAATCCAGGTGGTGAAGGCGGTGCCACTGTGGCTGTGCTCGCCGCTCGGGCCGTGGCTATGCGTCATCGCGTCGCTGACTTGGATGAAGTTGTTTGCAAAGGCTTTGGAGGTATCCACCACCTTGGCCTCTGGCAGAGTCACCTTGTCTGCCCACTTCGAGTAGGTGGCACCATTCATCAGGATGAGGTCCGCTTTTTGAAAGGCGGAGACCGTCGCATCGTCAGGCTGCCAGAAGGCGGGATCCTCGTCCTTCGGCGCAGGGAAGCGCACCTCGACCGCGTCCTCCGCGATGCGTTGTGCGAAGTATTGCAGGGGATAGTTCGCCACAAACACCTGCGGCTTGCCAGACGTGGCAGGCGCTGTCGGCGCAGCAGGGGTGGCAGCAGGCGGTGACTCTGAAGGAGCAGGTTTGCAGGCAGAGATGAGCAGCACGATGCCGGCGAGGAGATGGCGGATTTTCATGAGAACTGAGGTGGAGTATGCGGCGGGATAGGGGCGCACGGCAAGCGCGCAATGTCATTCGCGAGACAAACCTTCTCCGTCATTGGCGAGCAAGGCGCGCAACACACGCCGGTAGGGTGCCGGCATCGGGATGGAATCGATCTCGGCGAATGCAACAATACGGTGCGTGGAGGGCCAGGCGTGATCCCCGGAGGGTGGCGCATGGACTCTCAGTGCCACCTTGTAGCGGGTAATGACATAATGAGTGCGTAGCAGCAGCGGCGGGGGCTTGCGCACAGCCGCTGCTGGCAGTTCGGGCAGTTTCCACAAGCCGGTGCGGCGGCGGCCCTGTTCCTGCTCCAGCAAAACACCTGCATCTGTGCGCAGAAAAAAAACGTGCTCCTCCACGCTGGATATTTTTTGTTTAACCATCTTCACCGGCAGCGACTCTGGTGACTCGGCGCGGCAATGCGAACGTACGGGGCACAAAAGGCAGTTGGGGCGCTTCGGCGTGCAGTGCGTCTGCCCCAGCTCCATGAGGGCAGAATTCAGCGCGCGGGGATCATTCGTCGCAGCCACCAACTCGCCAGCACGCTCCCACAAAAGTCGGCTACCGGTGCTGGAGTCCACTGGCGTGGCGTCATTGTAAACTCGAGAGAGGACGCGCGCCACATTGCCATCCACCACGGCTTGAGCCTGACCAAAGGCAAAGCTGGAAATCGCACCCGCCGTGTAAGGCCCAATTCCCGGCAGAGAGAGAATCGCCGCGTGCTCCTGCGGAAAGATTCCATCGTGTTTCTCCACCAACTCCTGCGCCAGCCGGTGCAGATGACGCGCGCGACGGTAGTAACCCAGTCCCTCCCATGCCTTGAGCACATCTTCTTCGCGCGCAGCAGCCAGTGAATCAAAATCCGGGAAACGCGCCATCCAGCGCTGGTAAAATCCACGCTCCAGCACTGTGGCGATCTGGGTCTGCTGCAGCATGATCTCCGAGACGAGAATGGCATACGGGTCCTGCGTGCGCCGCCAGGGATAGTCGCGCCCATGACTGCGGAACCATGCCACGAGTGCCTGCGAGATTTTTCGCGTGTTGGGCGTGGCGGAGCTGGGGGGCATGGCGATCAGTCTGAACGCAGGATGATTTTTTTCACGAGTCTTTCGTCTTTCCGTGCGTTTTCATCATCCCATGTCTGCCGTGAACAGCCACACACGCGAACTCACTTCACAGCAGGTGGAGAAGCTGCGCCTCCTGCTAGCGGAGCGTGGCTTCACGATCAGCACCAAGCCCTACTGCCTCTACGCTGCCGCAAAGCCCCGCTTGAGCATTCTGGTGTACGAAAAGGGGCCAAAGGTCGTGGTGCAGGGTAAGGACACGGAGGATTTTGTCATCAACGTACTTGAGCCGGAAATTCTCGGCGAAGCCCAACTCGGCTACGAGGAGGTTCTCCACCCGGAGATGTTCCAGCCTCACATCGGGGTCGATGAAAGTGGCAAAGGCGACTTTTTTGGTCCCCTAGTCATCGCAGGTGTCTATGCCGATGGCGCTGCGGTGCGGGAGTTGCGTGAAATCGGTGTCGTGGACAGCAAGCGCATTAGCAGTGACGCGCGCATCATTCACCTCGCTGCGGCCATGCGCAAAATTCCAAGGCTGGCGTGGGAAGTCATCTCCATCCACCCCGAGCGCTACAATGAGCTGCATCAAAAGATGGGCAATTTGAACAAATTACTAGCTTGGGGACATGCGAAAGTCATCGAACTCCTCTTGGAACGTGTGCCCGACTGTCCGAGAGCCGTCTCTGACCAATTCGCCAACCCTGCGGTGTTGCGCGCTGCTTTGCAAAAACGCGGGCGCGGCATCGAACTGATCCAGAAAACGAAAGCGGAGAGCGATCCCGCGGTGGCTGCTGCATCCATCCTGGCGCGTGAAGGCTTCGTGAGCTGGCTTCAGCAGCAGGAGCGTCGGTGGGGAATGAAAATTCCCAAAGGAGTTTCAGAATCGGTGAAACAAGCGGCCAGAAATCTGGTACGGGAGAATGGAGCAGGCATCCTCAACCATCTAACTAAAGGGCACTTCCAAACGACACACGAGATTTTGAATAGATAAAAATGCCTAGGAAAATATAAATTCTGATAGCGCGTTATAGGCTTAATGATATTGCGTTGAACAAAAAAATTTGCCGAAAAATTAACCTGCCACTATAAGAGCATCATGAAAACCATCACCAAGAAAGAGTTGGTTACTGAACTCAGCGACCTCACGGGCACTAAGCATGCCGAGACGCTCGTGTTTGTGGAAGCCTTCATGGAGCTGGTTTCAAATCACCTGGCGGCAGGGAATGAGATCACGCTGCGCACCTTTGGCACCTTTGATCTCCGCGTGGCCAAGGGCAAAATCGGACGCAATCCCAAAATGCCCAATTCGGAAGTCATGATTCCAGACCGTTATGTCGTGCGCTTCAGGCCGAGTCGGGAGTTGAAGGCCCGCGCGGCGTCGGTCCCTGTCAAAAAGCACAACGGCCACCGCGTGGAAGCCGCAGCCGGTGACTTGGTACGCGGATAATTTCCGCGTCAAGGTGTGGCGCTTTCGGAGCGTATTACCGCCCCTCATGCGTCCGCTCATCCTCGCTCTCGCCCTCGTTTCGTCTGTTCAAGCCGACCCGCAGTGGATATGGCTCTCCAAAGACGGGCGCAAAGACAACAAGGTCACCTTCCGCCATCGCTTCGACGTACCGCACAACGCGCACTTTGCCACGCTGGAGCTGACTTGTGACAACGGCGCGGATGCCCTCGTCAACGGCAAGAAGGTGCTGACCAATCCCGACTGGCAGCAGCCGACGAGCGCGGACATCAGCAAGGACATCAAACGCGGTGAGACGAATGAGATCATCGTTCACGCCACCAACAAGGGCGGAGTCGCCGCGCTCATTGCCCGCATCACCATCAAACTGCCGAACAACACCGAAAAAGTGCTCGTCGAGACCAACGGCACTTGGGAAGCGGCCACAGCAGGCACGCAAGACTTCAGGAAAGCACTCGTCATCAGCGACTACGGCAAAGGCCCCTGGGGCCTCGCGCTCGATGGCAAAGCTGGTGGCGGTAAAAGTAGCGGCCCCTCCGAGTCCATCGCCGCCGCAGACATCACCGTGCCAAAGGGCTTCAAGGTGGAGAAGCTCTACAACGTGCCCAAGGATCAGGAAGGCTCGTGGGTGGCTCTCACCGTCGATCCCAAAGGACGCCTCATCGCCTGCGATCAATACGGCAGCCTCTACCGCATGAGCGTTGGCACTGCGCCGCTCAAGCCCGAGAAACTGAACATCGAAATGGGCAAGGCACACGGTCTGCTCTCCGCTTTCGACAGCCTCTACGTCATGGTGAACGAGGACGGCAAAAACAACGGCCTCTACCGCCTCCAGGACACGAACAGCGACGATCACTACGACAAGATCACCAAGCTGCACACCATGGCCGGCGGTGGCGAGCACGGCCTGCACAGCATGGTCGTCAGCCCCGATGGCAAACGCATCTTCTTCAACTGCGGCAACCACACGCGTCTGCCCGACGGCCTCAGTGAAAGCCGCCCGGCGAAAATTTGGAACGAAGACCACATCCTCCCGCGCCTGTGGGACGCGAACGGCCACGCACGCGGCATCCTTGCCCCAGGCGGTTACGTTTGCAGCATGAATCCCGATGGCTCCGGCCTCGAACTCTTCTGCTACGGCTTCCGCAACGAGTTCGACATCTGCTTCAACGACCAAGGCGAACTCTTCACCTACGACGCCGACATGGAGTGGGACATCGGCAGCCCGTGGTATCGCCCCACACGCGTGAATCATTGCGTAAGCGGTGCCGACTACGGCTGGCGCAGCGGCAGTGGCAAGTGGCCGGGCTACTATCCCGACTCGCTGCCCACCACGCTCGACATCGGCCCTGGCAGCCCCACCGGCGTCGTGGCTGGCACTGGCGCAAAATTTCCCGCGAAGTATCAGCACGCCATTTTCATCAATGACTGGACCTACGGCACCATGTGGGCCGTCCATCTCGAAAGCAAAGGCGCCAGCTTCAAGGCCGCCAAAGAGGAATTCGTCTTCGGCAAACCGCTGCCGCTCACCGATGTCGTCATCCATCCGCAGGACGGCGCGATGTACTTCGCTGTCGGCGGTCGCAAATCGCAATCCGGTGTCTATCGCGTCACCTATGTCGGCGAGGAATCCACTGCGAAAGCCGCGCCGCTGCCGCTCGATGAAGAATCGCGCATGCGTCATGCCATCGAGGCATCCCACAGCACTGCGGGCGATCTCGGCAAGCTCTGGGGTTACCTCAGCCACAGCGACCGCCATGTGCGCTATGCCGCCCGCGTGGCCATCGAGAAGCTGCCCGTCGATACCTGGCGAGAAAAGGCGTTGAATGAGAAACAACCCGTCGCCGCCATCGAGGCCCTCATCGCCCTTGCACGCGTCAGCGGAGCTTCAAACGCCCACGAAGGCGGAAGAGCCACGGAGAAACCCAAAGCGACCTCCAGCGGCCCCATTCCGCATGTCGCGCCGGAAAACGTCGAACTCGAAAACCAAATGCTGCTTGCCCTCAGTGCTCTCAAAGTGCCGCAAGGCCATGAACTGGCCGCGCTGCGTGCTTTGCAGCTCATTTTGATCCGCCTCGGCAAACCCGATGCCGAAGTCTGCGCGAAGATCGCCGAAACTCTCGATCCTCTTTTCCCCAGCGAAGACCCGAGCGTGAATCGCGAGCTCGCGCAAATCCTCGTCGCCATCGACAGCAAGCAGATCGTCAGCAAGGCGCTCGCCGCCATGGCCACCGCGAAGGACGACTTTCAGGAAGTCGCCAGTGATGCCGTGTTGAGCCGCAACGATGGCTACGCCAATGCCGCCCGCGCCGCCGCAGGCTCGCGACCCAACGCGCAGCAGATCGCCTACATGGCCGCGCTGCGCAATGCCACTGCGGGATGGACCCCCGAACTGCGCAAAACGTATTTCAGTTGGTTCCCCCATGCGCGCACCTGGAAGGGCGGCAACAGCTTCAAGGGCTTCATCGAAAACATCCGCAAAGAAGCCATGGAGACTTTTGTGCCACAGAGCGAGCTCGCCGCGCTCGAAGCCCTAGGCACACGCGTCGAGGCCGCCGCCATTCCCAACTACGTCGCGCCGAAAGGCCCCGGTAAAAACTACACGCTCGATGAAGCCACCTCGCTGGCCACCACCGGCCTCAAAGCCGGCGGGCGCAACTTCGCCAACGGCGAGGCCATGTATCGCAGCGTCATGTGCGCCACCTGCCACCGCTTCAATGGCGACGGCGGCAGCATCGGCCCCGACCTCACCGGCTCCGGCAATCGCTACACGCTGCGCGATCTCTTGGAGAACATCATCGACCCCAGCAAAGTCATCAGCGACCAATACGACAGCCACGAGATCACCAAGAAGGACGGCAGCGTTCTCGTCGGTCGCATCGTTGTCGAGGAAAACGGCAAGATATTCCTCATGACCAATCCCTTCGCTCCGAACGACCACCTCGCCATCAACGAGAGCGACATCGCCAAAAAAGGCACGCGCAAAGTCAGCATGATGCCTCCGGGTCTGATCAATGCGCTCAATCAAGACGAGCTTCTCGATCTCCTTGCCTACCTCGTCAGTGGAGGAAACAAAGCGGACAAGTTGTTTGCGAAGTAGCTGCGGCCACACCGCATCGGGCGCCATGCAGAACGTGCGTCGCTTTCACCAAGCACACTTTGAGCTGCCTCCGCGTACTATCAGGGCTTTGCCGTGAAGCGCACTTCGTCCATGACGGCATTCGGCTGCTGACGACTGCGCACGACGACCTGCGCCCACACCGCGTCATCCGATCCCATGATGGAAACCGCAGCCTGTCCTCCTGACGTCACGGCAGGAGAATCGACCGGCGGTGCGACGACGGCGGCTGCTTTTCCCTTGGTGCGCACAAAGACCTCGGTGCCTTCTGCGCCGTCTTTGGTTGGCCGCCAGCGCACGGACAGTTGATACGCGACACCCTTCTGAAGTGGAATCCACTCGCCTTCCCAGTCACGCGCAGGATTCGCACCTGCAAGGCGCGCAGGAGATCGGCGCTGTGACCAGTGATCAAATCCTTCGGCCAAAGCCCAGCGCAGTTTGAAATTGGGATTGCGGATGAAATTGCCATCGGCACGCTTGGAAAGACCGACGGAATCAAGCATCACGGACGCAGCAGGCGCGAGATTCACCGGCGTCAACTCCACCACGCAGCCCAAGCTGGAAATCACGGGCCGATACACGCCCGCAGGCAGATGGTGAAACGCAAACGTGCCATCTGCATTCGTGAGCGTGGAGAAGTTCGTCCCTGCGAGCATGATTTTCACCGGCAGCCGCGCAAGTTCAGGGCTGGTGATCTGCGGTGCGATGACTTTCCCCGAGAGGGTGGCCGTTCCCTGATTCTGCGAAGCCAGAACGCCGAGCGTGTGCAGGAGATCGGCGGTTACGCGCGCTGTTTCGAGTGCGGCTTCCAGCACCACGGGATCTACGCGCTCTCGGTGATCCTTCTCCACATCCGCGTGGCAGCGCAGTGCTCGTTCTTTGCAGTAGGCGATGAGGCCCTCCATGCGCCGCAGGTAACCAGCTTCGGCCTTGGCATCGTCTGCACCGAGCAGTTGCACCTGATAGCCGGGGATGTGAATGCGCTTGGCATCCACCCAATTTTCCATCTTGGAATGCACGGGGCCAAGAATGCCAAGGGCATGCGGTGGCGATCCCGTGTCTGTGGTGAAGTGCAACAGCGAGCCGATCCAGCGCGCGGCATTGTGTGGCGACTCCGTGCGCAACGCCTGCAAGGCGCGGCGGAAGTATGGCGCATACGTCTGCTGCACTTCCGGGCAGATGTGTTGATAGTGCTTGGGCGCAGCCGGAAAGATCAAGACATCATCCGAGTAGAACACTTCGTCTTTGCGCACGAGCAACTGCTGCCGCCAATCCGCCATCCACACATATTGCGATAAGCGTTTCAAGTCTGCGCCCAGATGTTTGGCTAGCGGATCATCCGGCTTCAGCACATCCAGTGCTGCTTGCGCGATTTCAGTGTGTGGCCCCCATGCGAGTGCGACGGAGGTGCTGAGGAGGAGAATGAGCAGAGAGCGGCGCATGCGTGGCGTGATTCGTCTTGTTGATGGCCTTTCCCGACGTCAGTCAGCACTGTTCGGCTTTTCCTTGGCACTGGCGGTGATCTCTGCGGCAGTCAGTGCGTGATGGTGGATGTGCAATGCCGCAAGCTGGCCATTGAATGGGCCATTCATGCCAGTGCCGAGCTGCAACGGTGCCGTGCTGTCGAGATTCCATTGGCTGGCATCCACGCCAGTGCTCTCGGCCACTTGTTTGCCATCGACGTGCAAGCTGAGACGCCCTGCTTTCTTCACAGCGGCAATGTGATGCCATCCGCTTGGCAGAGAGTGATTCCAAGCCACCTGCAGGCCCTGCCGCGCGGCGTAGATTTTTCCAGAGGGCAGCGTGCTGCAAAACACCTCGCCGCCATGCTCCGCCATCGTCCACGCGCGACGATATTCCACATTCGGGGTGTGATCCAATCGCTGCCATAGCGACCACTTTCCACCGCCATCATAGGCATAGACCTGCGCGAGAGGCAGCGTGCCGCCGATGAAGCGCCCGTTGTGAACCATCATGCCCATGACTTCGAGTTCCTCTCCCATGCGTCCGATGTCGGTCCAGCGTCCCACATCTTCAAAACGGAACACGCGTCCACTGCGCCAAGTGGCCACATGCAAGCGACCTTCGTAGCTGGCGAAAGCATAGGTCTGTGTGTTGTCACCGATTTGACCGCAGTCTGTCCACGCTTTGCCATCAAAGCGATAGACGCGGCCACCATCGTAGCTGGCGGCGTAGAGATAGCCTTCATGCACGGTGAGCGAGACCACACGGCGCGGGCCAAGTTCTCCCGTTTTGTAGTCCGGCCCGATCGCGTTCGGCATCCGCGTCCACTGCGTGCCACCTTCGTAACGGAAAAAGCCCGCAGGCTTGTAGAGCGACGAGGCATACAACTTCCCCTGAAACACCACGAGACATCCCACGGCCTCTGTCTCCGGCAATTGCCCGCAGTCTGTCCAGTTCATGTCGCCCTCGTAACGAAAAACACGTCCGCCGAGATTGTTGTTCTGTGATTCCTGCAAATGGGAACCTGCCACGCGATATTTTCCAGTTCCGGCAAACAGAGTGCCCTCATGCGCCGCGAGCGCCATGACCGCATTGCTACGGTCTGGCGAGCCACAGTCCGTCCAGTGCTCCCCGCCTTCGTAGCGATAGACATGACCCGCTTCGCTGCTCCCCGGCTCGCAGGTGCCTGCATAAAACGCACCTTCGTGAGAGATCATGGAGAATGCCAGCAATGCGTTTCCTGGCCGACCGCAATCGCGCCATGCACTGGGCTTGTCATCATCAATGCCGAATTGCAGGTGCCGCCAGTTCGACTGGCTGGTGGTGGCTCCCGGATTGCTCTTCAGCGTCAGATGAAAGCCCCGCCGCTTTTGCGCATCGTATTGGCTGATGAGATCGCCCGGCACACGATCTTGCGCATCTGCCCGCGCCCACACGGTGATGGAAAAATCCCCCGTGCCCAGCTTCGGCGCTTTTTCGGCAGGAATGATGGTCGGCTGATCCACTCGCGCCCATGTGGCGAGCGGTGGCTCCGCAGCGCGGAGATCAGACAAGGCGAGGAGGAGAAGGAGGGAGCTGAGAGTGCGGGATGGCAGCATGCAACTACCACGCCGCATGCGTTCCGATGCTTTCACGGCATGGCATTTCGCCGACTCGTTTCGTTGGCCGCTGTCTTGTTGGGCATGCGCTTTGGCGGATAGAAGAGACGCATCGCACGACGCAGGTGCGGGCTTTTCAAACTGGCGTCGTAGATGGCATCTGGGATGCCGCGATGCTTGGCGAGGAGGTGATAGGCTCCGAGAACTTCGAAGCCGGCATTGAGCGCGCCTTCCATAGGCAGATAGCTGCGGCCATCCACGTCCATATTCTCCACCATGCCCCAGGGTGGGAAGCAGCGGGCCTTCTCCATGCGGTCGAAAAGTTTAAACAACTCCGCAGGCTGCGGATGCAGCACAGCTGACATCAGGATGTAATGAGGATGAATGAGTTTTTGATCCGGGAGTTCGACTCCGCCGACGTAGTAGCCATTGCCCGTGCGATTCTCTCCGGCAGAGAGACCGTAGAAACCGTCGCGCGCGGCGGCAGAATGCGGCCAGTGCTCCGGGATGTAGGCGCGCTGGGCTCCAAACATCGCGCGACGCGCACTGAGCCAGCGCACGCCATCGTGGGCGTCTGGCTCATCGCTGTCGAAGTCGGGATGAAAGAGGCTTTGAATTTCCGGGATGAAGCCGGTGCCCTGCCAGGCTTTGCCCGGCCTGCGCATCGGCGGTGGGCGGTGCTGCGGATCGACCATTCCTTCCATCAGCATGACCAGCGCCGTCTCACCACCCCAATCCTGCCAACCATGGGGCAGCAGCGTGATGCCGTCCTCTTCGTAGCCATGCGAGAGATGCCCATCAGGCAAACGCATGAGCGCAAACTCGATCTGCTGTGCCTGGCTCACGATGTCCTCGGCCACTTGCTGCTCTCCGAGCATGAGCGCCGCGAGCAACATCGACTGAAGATACACGGCGGTGTCCACCGTGCTGTACTCGGTGCCTGGATGAATCTGGTAAGCACCACCTTGCTTGCGCACAAAGTGCGGCAACAAGCCGCGAGCCGTTTTCAAACGCCGCACCGCCTCGTGCGTGCGCGCCAGCACCCAGCGCGCGTAATCTGGAGGCACCACGCCGCATTCCTCACGCGCAGCAGCAGCGGAGGCCAGCACATACATGCCAGTGGCAGAGATGGACTCGAAGGCTCCCTCCTCGATGTGTGCGCGGTCACGCACAAAGCCCGTGCCAAAGGAATAGCAGCGCGCGATTTTCGCATACGAAGTGAGAAATGCGTACGCATCCCACGGCAGACGAGGCATCTCCATGCCGAGCCAAAGGCTGGACACCTTCACCTCAGAGCCAGGTTCCGCCGTCCAGACAATCACTTTCCCATCGCGCACGGATTCAGGAGCCAGTGGGCGCACAAACATGCGGTAGTCCGGTCCGTCGGGTTCGATGATCTGAGTCCAGAGCAGGTCTTCGGTGGGGGATTTGATCTCGAGCTTGATCTTGCCGCGCCCTGCGGCCTCGATCATCACCGCCGTGACCTTGGGTTGCATGCGCGGTATGACCTGCGCGGGGTAAGCGTGAGTGAAATCCATCACGCGCTTCTTGTTGCTCACTTGCCCGGCGAGGCTATGCCACATGCCCGCCCATGCTTCAGGTTGCTGGCCGAGATGAATGACGATCTCGTCATGCAACCACTCGATCTCATGCTCCGCCGGACCGTGAAAGCCGAAGTCGCTGCCGATGTGCGTGTAGGCTGTGAATGAGTTCAGCCGTTTCGTGCCTGCGGCGACCTGCTGCTTTTCATCGCGATGGATGAAGTACTCCTGCACCGGCTGCCAGACGAGACGCGTGGCAGGCTGCGCCTCCGCAGGGAGACTGAGCAACACGCAACAGCACGTGAAAATGGCCAGGAGATAACCCAAGCGGCAGACTAGCCTGCGATGCCCGCCTGCGCCACTGTCAGCACACACAAAATGGGCTGCTGCATCAACGCTGCTCGATGGGCACGACCTTCTGCCCATAAGGCCTGCCGACATATTCGCTCAGAGGACGGAACAGGCGATTCTCGCTCCACTGCTCCAGCACATGCGCCGTCCAGCCGCTCATGCGAGCGATGGCAAAAACCGGCGTGAAGAGATCCGTCGGAATGTCGAGGCTGTAGTAAACCGTCGCGCTGTAGAAATCGACGTTGGCATTCAGATTCTTCTGCTCGCGCATGATCTGGGCGATGCGTTCACTCATCTGAATCCACTTCGCTTCACCGAGTTGCTCGGTGAGTTTGATCGCCATCTCACGGAGGTGTGGCGCGCGTGGGTCGAGCACTTTGTAAACGCGATGGCCGATGCCCATGATTTTTTTCTTCTGCGCCAGCGCATCCTCCATCCAGGCATCCACCTTGTCGAGGCTGCCGATTTCTTGCAGCATGTGGATCACACCTTCATTGGCACCGCCGTGCAGGGAACCTTTGAGCGCGCCGATGGCGGCGGAGATGGCAGAGAACATGTCGCTCAGCGTGGAGGCGACCACGCGGGCGGTGAAGGTGGAGGCATTGAAGCCGTGCTCGGCATGCAGGATGTAGGCGATGTCGAGTGTGCGCTCCGCTTCCTTCGTGGGCACGGTGCCGCTCATGAGATAGAGGAAGTGCGCTGCTTCACTGAGATCCTTGCGCACCGGCAGCAACTCCAGCCCCTGGCGAGCGCGGTGGAAGTAAGCGGCGATGACGCCAATCTGCGAGGTGAGGCGGATGGCGTTGGCGAGATTTTCTCCCACCTCGAGGTCATGGCGCTTCAGATCGTAGCAGCCGAGCATCGAGACCGCCGTGCGCATGATGTCGATGGGCTTGGCCGTTTTGGGCGCAGACTTGAGGAAATCAATCACGCCCTGTGGCAGCTCGCGTTCGGCGCGCAGTGCGGTGGTCAGCTCTTCGAGTTCTGCCTTGTTCGGCAGTTTGTTGTAGTAGAGCAGATAGACCACTTCCTCATAGGTCAGTTTCACCAGCTCATTGATGTCGTAGCCACAGTAAAACAGCACGCCCTCCGCCCCTTTGACTTCCCCTAAGCGGGTTTCAGCGGCGACGACTCCTTCAAGACCTTTGGATACTACAGACATGGCGTGTGACGGGTTGGGGGTGAAAGAAAGCAAATAGCGTGCTCGAAACGGCACTCAACCAAAGAGTCTGCGCAGAAGTGATAATTCTTGGGGGATGTCCCTCATCCCCCAGAGAGGGGGATCGCCCTTGTCCATCATGCCGCCACAGTTTTCTTGTGCGGGGCCGTGCTCCGGTCTAGCAGCGGGCATGGCTTCTCCTTTTCGTCTGCTCTTTATCTGCATGGGAAACATCTGCCGCTCTCCCGCAGCGGAGGGTGTCATGCGCTCCATCGTCACCGAAGCAGGGCTGGCGGAGCAGATTCATATCAGCTCCGCAGGCACGGGCGGGTGGCATGCCGGCAAGCTGCCCGATGCACGCATGCGCACAGCGGCGCAGCACCGGGGATACACCTTGCAAAGCCGCGCCCGTCAGGTGACTGCGGACGATCTGCGCGACTACGATCTCGTGCTCGTGATGGATCAGCAAAATCGCCGTGAGTTGCGCACGCTCGATCCCGCAGGCGAGCATGATGCCAAGGTGCGCTTCTTCTGCGAATTCTGCACCACGCATGATGTGGCAGAGGTGCCCGATCCTTACTATGGCGGTACGCAGGGCTTTGAGCTGGTGCTCGATCTCTTGGAAGATGGCTGCCGCGGCATCCTGCAACACATCCGCGCTCAACGCGCTCTGTGAACTCACTCTCGCAAGATCGCCTCAGCCACGCGCATGCCATCTGCGGCAGCGGAAATGATCCCGCCCGCGTACCCCGCGCCTTCGCCCGCCGGGTAGAAATGACGCACGCCGACGCATTCTAGCGTCTGCGCATCACGCGGGATGCGCACGGGGGCTGAGCTGCGTGTCTCCACACCCGTGAGCACGGCATCCTCCAACGCAAAGCCGGGCAGGCTGCGCTCAATGCGCGGGATCGCCTCCAGGATCGTATCGATCGTGTACTCAGGCAGGCATTCGCGCAAATCCGCCCAGACCACACCGGGCTGATACGATGGCAAAACTTTGCCTGGGCCAGTCGAGGCACGCCCAGACATCAAATCTCCGAGAAGCTGCGCTGGCGCACGATAATCGCCCCCGCCCATCTCGAAGGCGCGGCGCTCGATCTGCCGCTGAAAGACGATGCCGGCCAGCGCATCGCCCTTCGGCATGTCTTCTGATCGCACATCCACCATGAAGCCGCTGTTCGCATTGGCCTCAGCACGCGCGTAGCTGCTCATGCCGTTCGTCACCACCATGCCCGGCTCCGAGGTGGCCGCCACGACCAGCCCACCCGGACACATGCAGAAGCTGTAAGCCGCGCGCCCGGTGCCACAGTGTGCCACGAATTTGTACGGCGCGGAGCCCAGTCGCTCATGCCCGGCCCACTTGCCGTATAGTGCCTCATCAATCAGCCTCTGCGGATGCTCGATGCGCACGCCGATGGAGAACGGCTTCGCCTCAAAGGGCACGCCATGCCGATGCAGCATTTCAAACGTGTCGCGCGAACTGTGGCCGATGCCGAAGACGAACTGCGATCCTTCGATCGTCTCGCCGTCTGCGAGCATCACCGCGCGCATCGCGCCGTCTTCGATCACCACCTCGGCCACACGCGCGCCGAAGCGCACCTCGCCGCCGAGAGAGATGATTTCTTCGCGGACATGACGCACAACCTTGATCAAGCGATCCGTGCCAATGTGTGGCCTGCTTTTGATCAGAATGTCTTCCGGCGCGCCAGCGGCCACCAACTCCCGCAGCAGCCAAGGGATGCGGTGCTCGCGGTCGCGAATCTGCGTGTAGAGCTTGCCATCGGAGAATGTTCCCGCGCCGCCTTCGCCGAATTGCACGTTCGACTCCGCATTGAAATCCCAGCCGCGCCGCCAAAAGCCGGTCACATCCCGCGCGCGATCTCCCGCAGCCTTGCCACGCTCAAGCAGCAGCGGTTTCAAGCCCGCGCGTGCCAGCAGCAGGCCGCAAAAAAGTCCGCAGGGGCCGGTGCCGACGATCACAGGCCGCCCCGACGACGTGTGGTGCGTGCTCTCTGGGATTTGGCGATACGTCTCGTCGCGTGCGAGTGCAACGTGGGAGTTTTTTCCCAGACGCCGGAGCACTTTCATCTCATCACGCACTTCCACCAGCAGCGTGAAGCTGAACTCCACATGCCCGCGCCGCGCATCCACCGCGCGCTGCTTCACTTTGAGAGTGAGCAGATCCTCATCACGCACACGCAGCAGTTTCAGAACCGCGGTGCGCAGGTGATGTTCCTGATGATCGACGGGCAGGAGAATCTGAGAGAGCTGCAACATGGAGATGTCAGCGTCTCGCTTGCAGAACATGCAAATGCAAGCGTGACACGCAGCTACTTCGCAGGCTCCACGCTTGGTGGCGTGTGCCAGCCGAAAACCTTGTCGCCACGGAAAAGCGGATGATGCTCCGGCGTTATGCCGCCAAAGTCTGCCACGGCACCGCCTTTTTCCACCGTGCCGACACGCAGGTTCGCATACACGTCACCCTCATCATAGAGCACGTGCAGCGGATCGTTCGTGCGCAGCTCCACGCCTTTGACCGGGCGCACGATGGTGAACTTCCAGGTGTTGTCGATGTGTTGGATAGAGCCCAGCTCGCGATACACCAGCGCTTTGGGCACATTCTTCAGATCGTACTGCGTCGCGAGATTCGCCTTCCACGGATCATAAGCCGGGCTCGCCGGATTCGCATAATCTCCGGCCCAAAACGAGGTGCGTGCGGGTGGCCAGGGATCCGGCTGTGCCGCGCGGATAGCAGCAGGGGATTGTGTGGCAGGGAACGCATGGCGCACCGGCAGGGGATCGACGCGATCAACCACTTTGCGCAAGAGAGAGAACACATCGCTCACGCGGCCGTAGGCAAAGAATTGATGCGAATCCACCAGCTCCGACGTGGCAGCGAGCGTCTTTTTCACCGTGAGCCGATGCTCGTTCGCGCTGGAGAAGAGATTGAAGGACAGAAGGTAATCGACGTCTTTCCCCACCGCTGGAGTGAGTGCCTTGCCAGACTCCGGCAGCATCAGTGTCTGCGTACCGGACTTGGTTTCCGCCGTGGAAAGATTAAAAACACGCATCTGACCGCGGCGCAGCAGACTGGTGCTGAGGCTGTCCGCCAGTGCTCGGCCCAAATCAGGTCGCCGCGTACCATCCACAGTCACATCTTCAGCAAAAATCGCCACCTTGGGCTTCTGCGCGCTCAGCACACTCACACCTTCTGCGGCCCCCAGACTCTGAACGGCAAAAACGCCAAGCAGCGCAAGGGTAACAAGGGCATGTTTTAGCTTTTGCATGGCCGTTGGAAGTTGATTCGATGGTAACGGTTCAAAATTTGCTTTGGAAGTAAAATATCAGACTCTCTTTTCTGTCCTCGTTGAGGCGAGACCGCGTTGTGTGGTGCCGCGACATCCTCCTTCTCTGAGTGGACTCCGGTCAGGAGCTGAAAAAGCATCGCATCAGCGCCTGATCCGTGCTTCATGGGATCACATGCCCGCTCACCTGCACCGCATCGCCACCCAGGAGCCTGCTCATCTTTACAAGCAGGAGTTCATCCGGGATCGCATGAAGCAGTGGAGCGCGGAGGCGAAGACAAAACGGCTCATCCACGCGATCTACCAGCGCAGCGGCATCCAGCGCCGCGGCAGCGTGCTGGCGGACTTTCAAGCAGGAGCGGAGCCGGAACTCTACGGCGACCAAACGCCGGGCACCGGCGCGCGAAACCTCATCTACGCCCGCCACGCCCGCGAAATGGCCGCGCAGGCCGCACGCGGGGCACTGGAGGGCATGGATCGTGCAGCAGTGACGCATGTGATCTATGTCTCCTGCACCGGCTTTGCCAATCCGGGGCCGGACTTCCACCTCATCCGCGATCTCGGCCTGCGCCATGACACGCAGCGCTACACGCTGGGCTTCATGGGCTGTTACGCGGCCTTTCCCGCGCTGCGCATGGCCGCGCAGTTCTGCGCGGCGGACGCGGATGCGGTCGTGCTCGTCGTCTGCCTCGAACTCTGCACGCTGCACATGCAGATCGACGACCGCGCGGACAATATCCTCGCCAACTCGCTCTTCGCCGACGGCTGCGCCGCCGCCGTGGTGAGCGCGCATGCGCCGGCGGGCGCGGGCTATGCGCTGCGCGGCTTTGAGTCCGCGCTGCTGCCCTCCGGCGAGGCGGAGATGGCTTGGGACATCGGCGACGCGGGCTTCAATATCGTCCTCTCCAGCTATGTGCCCGACATCATCGGCGCGAACGTGCGGGAACTCGTCGATGGCGTGCTGAAACGCCACGGTAGTCCACGCATCGACCACTGGGCCGTGCATCCCGGCGGGCGCTCCATTTTGGACAAGGTGGCGCAAAGCCTCGACCTGCCTGCCGATGCGCTGGCCGTGCCGCGCGCGGTGCTGCAGCGGCATGGCAACATGAGCAGCGCCACCATTCTCTATGTGCTGAAGGAAATGCTCGCTTCGCATCACGGCATGACCTGCGCCATGGCCTTCGGCCCCGGATTGACGGTGGAAACAGCACTGCTGGAGCGTGTCGGCGCATGAAAACCGACGTGGTCATCATCGGAGCCGGGCCGGTGGGCTTGCTCCTCGCGCGCCTGCTGCACGCGCGCGGCATCGAGGTGCTGGTATTGGAGAAAACCGAGCGCAGGCCCGCGTGGTCGCAGGCCATCGGCATCACGCCGCCTTCGTTGGAGATTTTGCAGACACTCGATCTCGCGGACGCCTTTGTGAGCCGTGGCTTGCCGATTCATGAATGCCATGTGCATGGCGAAGATGAGCGCGTGGGCAGGGTGTCCTTTCGCGAGATCGGCGGCGCGTTTCCCTTTGTGCTTTCGTTGCCGCAAACCATCACCCTGGAGTTGCTGGAACATGCAGATGTGCCGTTGATCCGCAGTGCAGAGGTCGTGGAAATGAGTGCAGACACGACGGGCGTGAGGTTGCGCTGTGCAAACGGCATTGAGGTCCATGCGCAGCGCGTGGCGGCCTGCGATGGCAGCCGCAGCACCCTGCGCGCCATGTTGGGCCTGCGCACGCACGAACACAGCTACGGCTGCCATTTCACGATGGGTGATTTTCGCGATGAGAGCGGCCTCGGCAGCGCGGCGCATGTCTTCTTCACCTCGCAGGGCGCAGTGGAGTCCTTTCCGCTGCCCGGTGGCCTGCGGCGCTGGATTGTGCAGGCCAAGAGCGGCGTCATCGCCGAACTCGTGCGCCAGCGCACCGGCTTCCTGCTCGATTCGCGCGATCAGATTGATCAACACCACTTTTCCCCGCGACGTCTCGATTGCGAGCGGCTGCATCAAGGCAGAGTTGTGCTCTGTGGCGATGCCGCGCATGTGATGAGTCCCATCGGTGGCCAAGGCATGAACTGCGGTTTTGGCGATGCTGCCATGCTCGCCCGTGTGTGGTGCGGTGAGGCCGCGATCGAAGATTATGATCAACAGCGCCGCCGCATCGCCGCGCTTGCAGCCTCGCGCGCGGCGGCGGGCATGTGGCTGGGCACGCGCACTGGCCGCTGGCACTGCCTCTGGCGCGACGCGTTCTTTCGCATGCTGACGCACCCGTGTCTCTCGCGTCATGCGGGCGCTTGGTTCTCCATGAAAAGCCTCCCCACCTCATGAAACAACGCGTTCTTGAACCGGAGCTGCTCGATTCGCTGTCGCACGATGATCCCGGTGCGATCCAGAGTCGTGCGGATTTGCTGAAGGTGAACTGGATCATGGGCAACCACGCCTGGATGCTGCGCATGCTTCGGCGCGAGAGAAAACCCGGCGAGCGCGTCTGTGAACTCGGCGCGGGTGATGGCACGCTCAGTCGCAAAATCATTCAAAACGGTCTTTGCCCACCGCAGCACCTCCACGCCGTCGATCTGGCGCCGCAGCCGCCCAACTGGCCTGACAACGCCTCATGGCATCGCGGCGATCTTTTTGCGAGTGAACTGCCCAAATGCGAAATCCTCATCGCCAACCTCTTCTTGCATCACTTCACCTCCGAGCAGCTCGCGGAGCTGGGAAAACGCCTGCCTTCATGCACGCGGCTCATCCTCGCCGCAGAGCCTGCGCGCTACCGCGTGCATCAAATCACCGGCGGCCTCGTCGCCCGCGCGCTGCGCATGCATTTCGTGACGCGCTACGACATGCGCGTGAGCATCCGCGCCGGATTCCGTGCGGATGAGCTGCCGCATGCACTCGCGCTGCCACCACCGTGGTCGTGGCGAGGCTGGTGTACAATATTCGGCGCCAACCGCATTGTGATGCGTCGCGACATCCCGCTGACACAGGGTGAAAAGATCTGAGATCAATTCCCACGCGCGCGAGATGGCTGCCCTGTTTCCTATTGAGGATCGCAGAATAGAGCGGCATAATCTGAGGGGAACTCATCAGAATCTTGGCAATTGCCGCGACGAGGCGTAGCGGAATGCGTCAGCATTCCGACGTTAGAATCGCGCGATGTATCCCTATTTCGCGAGTCTCAAGAGTAGGCTTCCCATTTCACACGGGATGGCACTTTGGACTCGGATGTGGCCTGTCAAAGGCCAAGCATCCAACCTCGTGCCCATCTGCCGCAGGTGTTCGTCGAGTCTGTGGGAAACAGGCCATGGCAGCAGCTTCGGCCATGCTTGCCCGAGTGACTACCTCACCACATTCACCACGAGTTGCCGCATCGAATAGAGCTTCTCGTCCTTCGCCAAGCCGCCCATCAGTCGCGCGCCGGTCTTGCGTCTGGCGCTGAAACGATTCCGTGATTTTTCGAAGATCTCATTCACAAACCCACGACTGCCCACCACCGCGCCGTCCGTGAAGTAGCGCACGCGGCAGCGAAGGTAGGCGCTTGCGGGCAGTCGTCCGCCTCGGGCGATGACTCTCCTGGCTCGCGCTCGGTTGAACCCTTTCTTCAAAGCACGGCCATCTTTGCCGACGCCGCGCTCCTCTCCTCGGCCATACAGCAAAACGCGATGCTTCTCCAAGGTGGCTTGAGCACGTCCAGCCTTCGACATACGGCGGCGTGCCTTTTGTCTCTCTGTCACGATTTCAGCATCCACACCTGCGTCTTCCACCCGCTCCAACTCGCGCAGGCCATCCAGCGCACGATCATCGCCGCCCATCGCAGCTCCGTAGCCGCTCCAGCGGTAGTCCGCCGGATCGTCCACCATCTCCGCCCGGATCGGATTCAGGTCGATGTAAGCCGCCATCGCCCGCAGCGGCTCCCCGGCCGACTGCACCAGCACGCTGCGGAATCGCTCCTCCCAGAGCGTGCCCTTGCGCTTGTGCGTTTTGTTAAACCACTGCGTGAAGCGCTGCTTCAGCGTCTTCATGAACATCGAGACGTCCCACATCCGCCGCAGATAGCGCTCACGAATCTCCGCCTCCCAAGTGGACGATTTGATCTTCGCCGCCTCGCCCAGTGACCACTCCAGCCGCAGTGCCTCCACATCGCCCAGCGCCGCCCGCACCGTCTTCACCAGCTCCACATTCGTTGGCAGCACCTCCGGCCGCTTCGGCACGCCCACCAGCACATGGAAGTGGTTCGACATCACACAATACGTCACCACGCGCACCCCGCACAGCCGCTCATACATCCGCATGAACCGGACAAACTGCTCTTTCTCCGCATCGCCAAACACAAACGCCCGATTCACCACCCGCGAGACACAGTGATAGTAGGCGGTGTCGGCATACGAGTTGGCCGGAGCTTTGAGACGACGCTGACGCATGGCCCAGGAGATAGCGAAGACATAAGGAAATGGCAACATATTTCTTTATAGAGGGACAGACACTTTATTTAGCTACACCACAAAGCCGCCTAGGATGCTAAGTTAGTGCCATTCCACCCTGACCCCGTTTCCTCTGACCCCGTTTCCCTCGCGCTCCTCTTCACAACCTCGGGCGAACTGACGATCGGATGGCTACTGAAGGATAGTCGGAGTAGTTGCTCTGAACCTCATATCTCTCGATTTTGCCCTCGGCCAAAAGTGCTTCGTAAATTTGCCAAGCGCTCTTGTAGTCAAAGCCCAAAGCTCCAAGATGGAACTCAATGAATCGCTTGAGCCCGATATAACCTCGCCCTTTTTGAGCAATCTCGGTTTCGATCTCCTCAAGTTTTGCCAAAAACTCCTCGCGCGTAATAGCAACGAATCTCGAGCCTTGGCCAACCCAAAGGGGACTTTGCGGACTTGGCGTTGAATCCGGAACTGTTGCGGCGGCGCTGAGAAGTTCTTCTTGGAGTTCAGACTTCGAAGACGCCTCAAGCGTGCTTTTGATGGTCTCGATCTCTTTATCGTTCTGAGAAATCAACTCCATCAACTTCGCATAGACTTCATTTGCCTCAGTTTCATCATCAGCCACAAACAGATTGTTATGGGCAATCTTGTTCCTGAAGTAGGCAAATCGTTCCCAGAGTTTCCTGAAGTTGCCTTGTTTTAAGCCTTTGAAAAAGCGTTCGTAATTTGGCTCCAACTCAGACTGCAGCGCCGTTAACCGGTCAGCGTCGCCCGCCGGAAGGGAACGAAGTTTGTCGATCAGTGTCTCAACATCTGGTTGATTAGTCCCAACCTTGAAAACGATTCCGCCGAGATCATCAAATGTGATTCTATATGCGATGGTATCGGCGTGTTCGCTAAATACTCGTTCGTTACCTCGAAACTCGTCCGCTTTTTTCGCCAACTTTGCGGCAGCTAGGGGCCAAAAATCTGCTCCATAAATGATGCTGTAAAATTTGGTCAAATACTCCCTGAGTCTATTCTCGAGTCGATACACTTGGAGATATAACCGCCCCGCGATTGCCTCAGAAACTTCGTCGCGAAGGATGTAGACCGGCCGCATGCCGATTGTCGTGAGATGGACAATGATTCGTAGCCGCATTGGCTCAAGCTTTTCGTAGTCACCGTCTGCTCTCACGATGAAAGAACTCACCTCCGACGACTTTGCTTCAGAGGATCGTGCAACTTGTTCCACCTTCAATGTCCAGCCATCCCAAGCCAAAGTTCCGGTGTTCTCGTCAAGCTTTGGACGCTTCAGCTTCCAGCCATTAGAACAGCCGCGAAAGCTATCCAGCAATCCTATTGCGTCTTGGCACGCTGCTTTGCCGGTTTGGTCGAATGCAATGGCTGAGAAGTTCATTGTATAGAAATGGGCACTTAGTTCTTCATTTGTGATACTCCTGCAAAGCCCGCACCTGCACCTCGCTGCCTTGCAGTGACTTGATCGCCTTCAAAGCGGCATCGGCTCCGCGCAGGGTGGTCATGATGGGGATGCGGTTTTGCATCGTGGCGGTGCGGATTTTGACTTCGTCTTCGCGGGTGTTTTTGCCAGATGGCGTGTTGATGACGAGGGCCATGTCCTTGTTCTTCATCAGATCAATGACGTTCGGGCGCTGGCCGCTGGCGAGTTTGGGGAGGATGTTCACGGGGATGCCGGCGTCGCTGATGACCTGGCCGGTGCCGGGGGTGGCGTAGAGGGTGAAGCCGAGGTCGGCGTAGCCTTTGGCGATGCGGGCGACGTTTTGCTTGTCGGCTTCCTTCACGCTGATGAAGACGTTGCCCTTCGTGGGCAGGGTGCCGCCGGCGGCCATCTGGCTCTTGGCGAAGGCGAGGCCGAGGTCGGGGTCGATGCCCATGACCTCGCCGGTGCTCTTCATTTCGGGGCCGAGGATGATGTCCACGCCGGGGAACTTGCTGAAGGGGAAGACGGCCTCCTTCACGCTGTAGTGCGTGGGGATGACTTCCTGGGTGAAGCCGAGTTCTTTGAGCGTTTTGCCGGCCATGATCTTGGCGGCGAGTTTTGGAAGTGGGACGCCGATGGCTTTGCTGACGAAGGGCGCGGTGCGGGAGGCGCGGGGGTTGACTTCGATAACGTAGAGGTCGTCGCCTTTGACGGCGAGCTGCATGTTCATCAAGCCGCGGACGTTGAGGGCCTTGGCGAGCTTTTTGGCGGCGTCGCGGATGCGATCCTGCATCTGCGGGGTGAGGCTGAAGGGCGGGATGACGCAGGCGCTGTCGCCGGAGTGGATGCCGGCCTCCTCGATGTGCTCCATGATGGCACCGATGACGGTGGTCTCGCCGTCGGTGATGCAGTCCACATCGACCTCGGTGGCGTCCTCGAGGAAGCGGTCAATGAGGATGGGGTGGCTGGCGGGCAACTCGGGCATCCTAGCAGCAGAGTCGGACGGGTTTCCTGTCGGCAGGTTCTGTTGGTTGCAACCTGGAAGGTTGCTGGACGGCACAGGCTGGAAGCCTGTGTTACTGTCGCTGATCGCCTTGCTGACGTAGGTGATCAGTTCGTTGTCGCTATAGACGATCTGCATGCCGCGGCCGCCGAGCACGAAGCTGGGGCGTACGAGGCTGGGGTAGCCGATCTTGGCGGTGACGGCCAAGGCTTCCTCCAGGCTGGTGGCGATGCCGCTGGGGGCCTGGTTCAAACCGAGATCGTCGAGCAGTTTGGCGAAGAGCTTTCTATCCTCGGCGAGTTCGATGCTCTTCGGCGAGGTGCCGATGATGCGGACGCCGTTTTCTTCGAGGCCTTTGGCGAGATTCAGCGGTGTCTGGCCGCCGAACTGGACGATGACGCCGAGCACCTGGTCGTGGCGGTTCTCGCGCTCGTAGATGTTGAGCACGTCTTCGAGCGTGAGGGGCTCAAAGTAGAGCTTGTCGGAGGTGTCGTAGTCGGTGGAGACGGTCTCGGGGTTGGAATTGACCATGATGGTCTCAAAGCCGAGTTCGCGCAGGGCGAAGCTGGCATGGACGCAGCAGTAGTCGAACTCGATGCCCTGGCCGATGCGGTTCGGGCCGCCACCGAGGATGATGACCTTTTTCTTGTCGCCATCGCGCACTTCGTCCTCGATGCCGTAGGTGCTGTAGTAGTAAGGCGTGTATGCCTCGAACTCCGCCGCGCAGGTGTCCACGAGGCGGTAGGTGGGGGTGATGCCGAGGGCTTTGCGGTGAGAGCGGATATCTCTCTCGCTGCAAGCTGGAAGCTTGCTGGACGACTCAGCCTGGAAGGCTGAGTTACAGGCGATCGCGAGCTGGCGGTCGGAGAAGCCGAGGCGTTTGGCGCGGCGGAAGCCGGGTAACTCAGGCATCCTGCCTGAGCTGTCTGGCAGGCTTCCAGCCTGACCTCCAGAGATGAGGATGTGCGCTTCGGACATCGCATACTCATCAGGCATGAGCTTCGCTTTAACGGGGTTCTGACAAATGTAATCACGAAAATGAGCCAGCTCCGCCACGTCTCGCACGATGTGGTCATAGGACTCCGCCATCCAGAAAGCGCCAGTCTTTCCGATCTCCTTGTTGAGCTTGTTAGCAGTAAAGGACTTCCACGAATGCAGGATGTCCGAAAGCTGATGACCGTTCAGCGGTTTGATGAGCACATGAACGTGATTGGGCATGATAACCCAGGCATCCAGCACATAGCGGGTGTCATCGTTCTCGCCGAGGTCGAAATGCCTGAGCGCCGTGGAGACGACTTCGGCGTGGGCAGGGTTCTTGAGGAGACAGCTCCCGTGCCCAGCATCCAGCCACTCGTCAATTACTTGCTCGAAGCGGACACGATATTCCTGAGCGGTTTCCCAAGCCCAAGGTTTGGGATGGTGTTGGAGCCAGATTTCACGTTCCTGCTCCCACTGGCGGAGTTGATTTTGCGGAACGGAATCGGCGAGGCGGAAGGTGACGAAGTAGGTGGCTCCTGGAATGGTCCAGTGAGGGAGATTGCGGCTGGTTTTGGTGATTTCTGTTGGGGAGAAGCAGTTGAAGGCTAGTGGGTCAGGTGACGGGCAAGCAGGATGCTTGCCTGACAGATCAGGCTGGAAGCCTGAGTTACTGAGCTTCGCTGCTTCTTGCACAATCTCCTCAATCTGCCTCAAGAACCAGCGATCGATCTTCGTCAGCGCGAAGACCTTCTCCATGTCCCAGCCCTTCGCGAAGGCGGCGCCGAGCCAGAAGATGCGCTCGGCGTTGGGCACGCTGAGCTTGGTTTCGAGTTCCTCATCTTCGAGCTGCTTGTCCGCGCCGTCGCCGATGAGGCCGAACCGTTTGATCTCCAGACTGCGCAGGGCTTTTTGCAGACTCTCTTTGAAGGTGCGGCCAATGGCCATCGCTTCACCGACGGATTTCATCTGCGTGGTGAGCACGGAGTCGGCCCCGGGGAATTTTTCAAAGGTGAAGCGCGGCACCTTCGTCACGACGTAGTCAATGGTCGGCTCAAACGCGGCGGGCGTGTGGCGCGTGATGTCGTTCTTCAATTCATCGAGCGTGTAGCCGACGGCGAGCTTGGCGGCGATCTTCGCGATGGGGAAACCGGTGGCCTTCGACGCGAGCGCGGAGCTGCGGCTGACGCGCGGATTCATCTCGATGACGATCATGCGGCCCGTGTCGGGATGCACGGCGAACTGGATGTTCGAGCCGCCGGTCTCCACGCCGATCTCGCGGATGCAGGCGAAGCTGGCATCGCGCATGATTTGATACTCGCGGTCGGTGAGCGTCTGGATCGGCGCGACGGTGATCGAGTCGCCGGTATGCACGCCCATGGGGTCGAGGTTCTCAATGGAGCAGATGATGACGCAGTTGTCCGCCTTGTCGCGGATGACCTCCATCTCGAACTCCTTCCAGCCGAGCAACGACTCCTCGATGAGCACCTCGCTCACCGGCGAGAGATCGAGACCGCGCGCGGTGATGCTCTCAAACTCCTCGCGGTTGTAGGCGATGCCGCCGCCGGTGCCGCCGAGCGTGTAGGCGGGGCGGATGATGAGCGGCAGCGTGCCGATCTCGTCGGCGATCTTGCGCGCTTCCTCCATCGTGTGCGCGACGCCAGACTGCGGCAGGTCGAGACCGATCTTGAGCATGGCCTCTTTGAATAGGAGGCGGTCTTCGCCTTTCTCGATGGCCTCCGGTTTCGCCCCGATCATGCGCACGCCGTGTTTTTCCAGCGTGCCCGCGCGATGCAGCGACATGGCGGTATTCAGCGCCGTCTGGCCGCCGAGCGTGGGCAGGAGCACATCCGGCTTTTCCTTGATGATGATCTTCTCCACCATCTCCGGCGTGATCGGCTCGATGTAAGTGCGGAAGGCGAACTCCGGATCGGTCATGATCGTCGCGGGGTTCGAGTTGATGAGCACCACCTCGTAGCCTTCCTCGCGCAGGGCCTTGCAGGCCTGGACGCCGGAGTAGTCGAACTCACAGCCCTGGCCGATGACGATGGGGCCGGAGCCGATGACGAGAATGCGCTTTATCGAGGAGTCTTTTGGCATGGAGCGGGATGGGGGATAATGGCGAATGAGTAAATCCGAATGACGAAGTCAGAGAGCGGAGGGAAAGCGTTCAGTTGGGGCGCTTTCAGGGGCTTGGAGTGACCGGGCAGGATGCCCGGGACACACGCGTGACAGGCAGGATGCCTGCCCTACAAGGCCGGAAAGCGCGGCATCTTGCACGGTCTGCGGGGGGCGTCAAATGCGGGGGTGCATTTGATGGAAAATGGCCGCTGTCAGCGTCGGGGCTTCGCTGCGAATCATTCTACGCTGATCTTGATGCCGATGCTTTTGTAGGCGGCGGCCATTTCCTGCGCGATCTGGGCATAACTGCGTCCGTCGAGCAGGAGAGCGAGGTGCTTGAAGGGGGCCGTCTCGCTTTTCATGTCAGGAGGTGGGAAGCTCTTGGGATAGCTGAAGCGGCCGTCGGGGAAGCGCTTCACACGCGGATCGGCGAAGAAGGCGCGCAGGGCCTCGGTCTCGCCATGCACGGCATCCATGAAGCGCAGAAAGCGCTGTCCTTTCTTTCCCTCTGGTCCGTCGAGATGGCAGAAGAAATAGACGACGAGTACGGAGCGGAAGTAGAGTTCACCCATGGCCCGGTTCTCGGTATCAGCGATGCCGTCCCAGGTGGCGCGGTTCATCGTCATGTGCGTCTCCAACTTGCCGATGGTGGAGGTATAGCCTCGGCGCTGCATTTCCTGCACATGATCGCGGATGCCGGTTTTGTGAGCTTCGGTGCGGAACTTGCCGGCATTGTAGGGGATCATCTCCGTGTATTCGGCGGTGCCTTCGATGACCCACTTGGGCAGGAAGGGCAGATAATTGTGCATCATCTGATGGGTGATCTCGTGGATGAGCGTCCCGCCGTCGTAGTTGTCGTTTTTGTAGTAGGTTTTTCCGCGCATTTCCAGGCCGATGCTGGGGAAGGGGACTTTGAAAATCTTGTCGCCGCTGGAATACACACCGCCAGAGTTTTCCGGCCCACCTGCGGCGATGTAGTCCTGCCTCGTTTCATACAGTGCTGCTTGGTAGCGCTCCAGTCCCTCGGGAGGGCGGCAGACGATGCCCCAGGGCAGCGCCGTCACTAGAGCGCGCGTGGCTTCAAAGGTGCGCGCGACTTCCTTCATCACACTGCCTGCCAGCTTGGCCTGCGAGGTGAACTCAAACGCCTCGGAGCGATACACAAAGCGGCGCGTGGCAGGCGATTCCTCGATGGGCTGGATTTCGACGGCGCTTGAAGGAACCAGCACGATGTCCGGCCAAGTGCGTTTCTCGACCGGGAGGCGAGTCGATGTGCCAGATGCAGCGGCGGCGGGCGGTGCTGTCGTGGCAGGCGCTGTGGGCGATTGACTGCGGACAAAGGCCTGATCCTCTGCGCTCAAACGTGCCAGGGCGATTTGATGCTCTTTGCCATCGGCCATGCGAATGGTGACGCTGTCCTGAGTCGCACTGACAAAAGCCGCCTGGATGATGCGTCCCTGCGTGTCTTTCCAAGGGCGCAAGGAGGCCCCCTGAGCCAGAGCACTGATGGCGGCGAGCACGAGGCAGAGGCAACGGAGGGCTGGCTTCATGGACGTGTGATTATCATGCTGCTGGAAAATAGGCAAGACGGCGCTGCATTTGGTGCCAGTATCCGGGGAGTGCCTACGCGCCCTCCTGCGCACCGTGATCGAGATGCCTTCGCCAACTTCCAGCCAACCTCATGCCCTGGTGCATGTCTTTAATCGCTACGTCCAACACGGCGGCGAGGAGATGATCGTGAACAAGATTCACGAGGATCTTTCCACCCGGCATGCGATGACGTGGTGCCGCTTTGAAAGTGCTGAATGGCAGGGAGCGAATGCGCCTTCACGAATGCAGCAAGCAGCGCGGCTGTTTTACAACAAGGACTCGAGTGCGCAGTTTCAGTCAGCGTTGGACGCGAGCGGTGCGGGCGCGGCGGTGTTTCACAACATCTATCCCGTCGGCTCGCCCTCGCTCTACCACACCGCACAGCAGCGGAAAATCCCGGTCGTGCAGTTCTTGCACAACTGGCGGCCTTTTTCGGTGAGCGGCGCCCTGTGTGCGAATGGCGCGCTGGTGCCAGATGGCATCTACGGCAATCACACGCGCGAGGTCATGGCGGGCACCTGGCAGGGGTCAGTGCTGAAAAGCGCCGTGTTTGCGCTGATGCTCAAGTCTCTTCGGCGCAGTGGCTGGTTGGAGAGTGTCAAAGCGTGGATCGTCCTGTCCGACTTCATGCGCCAGAAGCTCGTCGATGCCGGGGCACTGCCCGCTGCACGCGTGCATGTGCTGCGTCATTCGTGGGATGCGCATTCCCAGCCGCCACAGACGGAGGACGCTGGTTATTATCTATTTTTGGGGCGCCTCATCGGCACCAAAGGCGTCGCGGCTCTCCTCGATGCGTGGGACATTTTGTTTGCGCAACTCGGGCCCAAGACACCGCCGCTGCACATCGCGGGCGAAGGCCCATTGGAGTCCATGGTGCAGGCGCGTCTGCGCACCAATCCCTACATCGGATTCCTCGGGCAAATCGGCGGCGAGACCAAGCGTGAGGTGCTGCGCCGCTGCCGCGCTGTCGTCGTGCCATCCACTTGGTGGGAGCCGCTCGGGCTGGTGGTGTATGAGGCGTATGATTATGGCAAGCCGGTACTCGCTGCCCGCACGGGGGGGCTGGGGGAGATCGTGCAACACGGTTTCACGGGACTCCAGCACGAGCCAGGTGAGGTGAGCCAGATCGTGCGCGACGTACTCGAAATGGAGGCCACACCTCCCGCAGCACGGCTGGCCGCAGGGCGTGCCGGTCGTCAGTGGTTGCTGACAGAAACGAGCACACAGTCCTGGCTCTCACGCTTTGATTCCATCCTCGCATCCGCGTGCGAGTGAGTCATGCACGCGTGTCCTTGCACCGTTTAGTGCATGATCGTGACACGCCCGCCGACCGAAGCGTTCTGAAAGATCGTCTGCGCCATCGCATAAGGCAGACGAATGCAGCCGTGTGATGCCGGTGAGCCTGGATTCGGAATCGCTCCCGCGTGCATGCCCACACCGTAGCCGGTGATGCGCATCCAGTACGGCATCTTCGCGCCGATAAAGCGGCCTCCTGGCGGCACGCGCGAGACGCCCGCAGTGGCATTGCTGTTCACTACGTCACCATTGCGATTGACGATGATGCCGTAGCGATTGGAGCGCTTGTCCATGATCTTCTCCATGATGCGGAAGCTGCCCGTCGGTGTCGCATAGCCGCTGCGTCCTGTGGCCACATAGGTCCAGCCTACGTTTTGACCATTCTTAAAGAGGTAGGCCTTCTGCTCGCTGAGATCGATGTTCACACTCAAGGGACCTTGCTGGTTGCCGCCATGCCACACATACATGGCCGACTGCGAAGCAGAATAAGGCATCACCAAGAGCGGACGGCGCACCACTTCCCGGTGGGATGTCCACAAAGGCATCTGCGGCAGCTCGCACTGACAGAGCAGCAGCACACTTAAAACAGCGAGGGGGAGGCGACTGGTTTTCATGTCGGAGTCGATTTTAGAAGCACAACGCGCGTTCGTGCAACCCATCAGCTAGAGCCAGTGCAGACTTTTAAATTTCACTGGTTTCGTTGGTTCCAGTAAATCTTAACATTCTTACTACGACGGCCTGCGGCGATGATCTCCAAATCGCGATCTCCATCGAGATCCGCGCACACAGCATCTTCACAGGCCATGCCTCCATCATCAATGAAGGTGTTCTGCCAACCGTTTCCGTCCTCCTTCGTCGTCCAGAAAAGTTTCACGGCCACTTTGCCGATCTTCTGTTGCGCCCGCCAACCGACGACAATCTGACGATTGTTCAAACCCAGCAAATCATGCGTGGCGAGCGCGTGGCCATCCACGAGTTCATTCGTGATCACATGGCGCAGCCACTCGCCATTCTTTGGCCCTTCAGGCGGCGGCGTGTAGAGCACCAGCTTGTCGCCGTGCATCGGCTCGACCGTCACCACATACGGCTGGCCGCCCGCGAACGCGCCGTAGCGTACTTCTCCCGCGCCTTGCAGTTCAGGATGGTCTTTTGTGTGCTGCGTGATCCAGCGTTTCTTCCATCCCTCATCCGACGGATCCAATCGGATGACACCCTCGCGTCCGCAGAGGAGCAGGCTCTCGGCTTCACCGGCGGGAGCGGGGATGATTTCGAGATTGTGCGTTTTGTGCATGTCGTTGGCCACCAGCGTGGTGTTCCATTCCTTGTGTGGATCATCCGGCGGATGATAGGCCAGCACGCGCACGCCAGCGCCTTCGGCATTTTTATTGCCGCGGCCGTGCAGCGGTACCACGACGAGATCATAACGCCCCGCGCGGTTGCGCACCCACTTCATGCGGTGCGTCGTCGGCTCGTGTGTCAGCTTTACCGGCTCCCACTTCTGCGTGCGATCCTGCGGTGGGATCAGATAAAACACTGCGCCGCTGCCGGTCGTGTCGCCGGGATTCCACTCGGCACCCACGGCGATCTCACACTTGCCGTCGCCGTCGATATCGCGTGCGGCGATGCACACATGATCTTTTTCGGTGAGTTGTTCGGCGATGACATGCTTCGTCCATGTCGGATTCTCGTACCAAACGATCACCTTGCTATCGACGAGCAGGATGTCTGTGCGGCGGTCGCCATTCACATCCGCCACGGCCAAGCCGTAGCCGATGCCGATCTGATCGTCGATTTGCTCAGGTTTGAAATTCGGCGTCTGCGCATGCAGGCAAGCTGCCGCGAGGAGGAAGATCATGGCGATTTTCATGTGCCGACAGCGTAGGCGCAGCGGACGCAGGGAATCAATCGGCAAAATCACACGCTCTCTACCTTCCGCCGCCAGCGCGTGCCGAGCGCCACGCTCCACTGAAACTTCCGCGCGTGTTCGCGGATGAGAAACGGCATGTCACAGGTCTTTGTGAGATCGAAATGCGGCTCCAGCAGCGATGTGAGCCATTCGCGCGTCGATCCCTGCGGCCAGTTGCCGCGAGGCGTGAAATCCTCCAGCCAGGTGCAAGGCGTCGTCAGCAAAAGCTGGCCGCCGGGGCGAACCAAGCGAGGCAGCCGCTCGATCAACTTCAGCGGATCGGACAAGCGGCACAGCAAATTGGCGGCGTGAACGATGTCGAAGTCTCCGAGATCGGCGCGCAGGTGCATCGCATCGCCCTGCTCAAAGCGTACACGATCGCGTCGAAGATTTTCCGGCACTTTGGCGAGGAGAGTGGTTTTGGTGTTTCCTTCGTCGAGTCGCTCGTAGCGCATGCTGCCGTCGCGTGCCAGCGTCGCCGCCGCATCGACAAAACTCTGTGAGTAGTCGATGCCCAGCACGCTCACGCCGAAAGTTGCCAGCTCAAAACTCGAACGCCCGACCGCACAACCAAGATCGAGGACCACGGCTTCGCAGGGCGTGCGCGGCAGATCGATCAATTCCATCACTGTCCGCACGGGGAAACCCAGAGCATCGTGCGGCCCGTTTTCCCAAGGCAGCACCTCGGCGGGCGCGCCGTAGTGAAACAGCAGGTATTCGTCGAGCAGTCGCCGGGTTTCGTAGATGTTCATCAAGCGGCGTTTTTAATCGGCAGTCAATGCGTCCAGCAAGTACTTCGAAGGCTGGAAGTGCTCGTTGAGTACGGTGACTTTGCCGTCGCGGAACATGCGCGTCTGCTTGATGTCAAAGTTCGGCGTCTTGTGTGGCGCGAAGAGGATGTCGTCGTGCGTGGCGTTTTGGTGGCGCTTGAACTGCGCCGGTGTGATGTGGCCACCGAGGTGATCGTCGCGCCCGGTCGCCAAGTGACAGGTTCCCAGTACTTTTTCGTCCTGGATGTCTGCGCCAGAGACCGGCAGCACCTGCGTGCCGAAGCCCAGCTCTCCCAGAACGCCGGTCATCGGATCATCCGCCAGTTTGGCGTTGTGCGCGTCGATGGTGCTCTGTTTTCCAGCGATGAGTTCAGCTTTGATGATGCGTCCGCCCGTGACGGTGAGTTTGCCGAGCGTGCCATCCTCATACTTGAGCGGGAAGGTGCCCTCCGCTCCGGTGGGAACGAAATAAACTTCGCCCGCAGGCAGATTGGCGATGTCCGGTGTGTCACCTTGGCAGAGGCCGTGACTTTTTTGGGCTTCCTGGCGGTTCAATTCGAGGCGCACCGTCATGTCGGGGCCGTTCTCGACGGTGAAGTCGATCTCCACCCAATCCGCGCGTGTCATGGCAAGGCGGAGCTTCTCCGCATCGCGGCTCACCTCTTCGTAATCGACCGCGAGGCCGGAGTTGAGAATGACGTCATTCACGCCGTGCAGCGTGGCACCACGGAAACCGTATTGCTTCGCAAACGCCGTCAGCGGCGCGGTGGCACTGAAGGTGGAGATGCACAGGATGATGTCGTAGTTGGGGTAGATGTCCTTTTCGAGGCTGAGCTGTCTGCCGCTCATGTCCACGCACGCATCTGGCAGGTCGAGATTGCTGCCCGTGGTCTGCGTGTAAGCGTACATCTCACCGCCTTTGAGTCCCAACTTGTCAGCGACTCCGTTTTTGAGTCCTTGATAAAAATGATCATGTGCGCGCTGCTGAATGGCGCGCGCAGGATTTTGCAAAAACGCGTAGTCCTTGGCTTCCGCGAGGTCTGGCAAGTCGATGAGGATGCAAATATTCCGATCCTGCGTTGGTTTGAAAACGGTGCCCAGCAGGCGGGAGAGATCGAACTTTGAAAAGGTGCGGCTTTGTGCCGCTGATTGGATGGTGGACATGGGAGTCTCGAGCATAGACAGAGGAGAGGATGAGGCAAATACGTCCGGCCTCATCGAGTGGATTCATCTTCTGTCCTTGGCAGTGCCACATGGCGGCAGAGAGATCACGGCCGTGTTTGGCAGGGTGTCGTTCTTTCGATTGTCGCGAAACTCTGCCATGAAAGCAGCATTCACTTGGGCATGAGGCTGTTGGCGGCGGAGCAGGAGTGCCTTGATGAAATAGCCGTGGGTAAAAATCGTGATGTCAGCCCGCATCTCATGCTGCAAACGACACAGCGTGACATCAATGCGAGCAATCAAATCCGCAAAGGACTCTGCGCCGCCGCCGTCGTTCCAGTGGGGATCGCAGCGCTGCCAGTAATCCTGAGCAAAGATGCCGCGCTGAGTCTCCGTGGTGCCACGATACAGCTCCGGGTTGAGATAAGTGAACTCATGCACTGGCCACACCTCCACCGGCACGCCGGGAAAACGTGCGCTCAGCGGCTGAGCGGTCTGCTGGGTGCGAATGAATGATGAAACAACGATCAATCCCGGTGCCGCAGAAAACTGCTGCGCGAGCACGAGTGCCTGCTCACGGCCTTTGGCCGTCAGTGGGATGGTGGAAGGTGACTCGGTGCGCAGGCCGGCATTGGCTTCACTTTCGCCGTGGCGGATCAGTCGAATGGCAGTGGTGTGGATGGGGTTGGAGTGCAAAATCATGCTTCAATGTGAAGAGGTCACAAATTTCTCCGCACTCAACATCTGCTCGCCATCCCAGCGGTAGGCGGTGAGTGGGTTGTCGCCACGCGCGGCGCTGTAGTCGAGGCAGGCGATGTTGGGAGCGAGCGGCACGCGCGGGTGATCCGGTGGCAGCCAGTAGTGGCCGAAGAACACGGGCGGTTCATCTGCGGTGTAATCTGGAATGCGGCGCAAATCGTGTGGTGCGGCATCGCCGGGCACATCAAAAGGAGTCGGCATGGCGAGATGGCTGATGCGCGCGCTTTGGGGAATATCCCACCACCGCACGCGCACGCTGTGGCGGGCGATGCCTTCCTTGTCAGTGAAGAAATGGTTCGCGGGCATGTCGAGTTCGGGCCCTTTGAGCACGCTATATACCGCGCGGGCCTCCGGTGTTCTACGTTTGGCCGTGAGACGCAGGTATTCTGGATCGACGATGCTGCGACCGTTCATGCGGGCAATGCTCTGCGCATCCCAGCAGGCATGCACGGCGCGCAGGCCACCGAGATCGAGAAACATCGGCAGGCGCTTCATCCATTCTTTCCATTCCTCCCATTCAGCTTCGAGCCCTGCGAACTGCTGCTTTGTCACGCGCTGGCCTTCGCGGTTCTTTTTCTCGGGGCGGAGGAAGTCGCCTTTGCCGTCGGGCGTCTCGGCGCAGATGGCGTTGTATTCATGATTTCCCATGATGGCGAGTGCGTCGCCAGCCTCCACCATGCCGCGCACCGTGTGGAGTGTCTCGCGAATGGCAGGGCCGCGGTCGATGTAGTCGCCGAGGAAGATGACTTTTCGCCCTTCTGCGTGCCGGAAGGTGCTGCCGGTCGCCTTGTAACCGAGGCGGGTAAGCAGGGCGATGAGTTTTTCATGGTGGCCGTGGATGTCGCCGATCAAATCGTAGGTTTGGGTGCTCATAGCGATGCTAGAGTAACCACATTCGGCCATTGCGAATCACCGATAAATGCATAATAACTGACTCCTCAGTCATGTTTGAAAATCTCTTTTCCAAAGGTGGCTTGTCGCTCGATCGGCTGCGCGGTTTCATGCAGATGGCAGAGGCGGGCAGCATCGCCAAAGCCGCGCCGGGCAACCTCAACCGACAGAGTCAAATCAGCCGTCAGATTCGTGAGCTGGAGCAGTTTTTTGAAACAGAACTCACCCGCCGCAAAGGCAAGACGCTCTCGCTTTCGCCAGCAGGGAAACGCCTAGCGGTGTTGATCCGTGGACAACTGGCGGACCTGGATGGCTTCCGCCAAGAGGAGGCTAAGCAACCGAAGTCCTACGTGATCGGCGCGGGTGCGAGCATGCTGGAGTGGCTCGTCGTTCCGGCTTTGCCCGCCATCAGTCAGCACCTCGGCGGTGCCACGTTGCAAACGGAGACGCATCGCAGCCACACGTTGTTGGATGCCGTGCGCGACGGGCGTGTGGATTTCGCCGTGATCCGGCACAATGCCCTGCCTGCGGGCGCACCCACAGCGCTGGTGATGAAAATGCGCTTCCATCTCTGCATCCCACGCGTCTTGCTCAAACGTGGCATCACCGGCAGAGAAGTCAGCGATCCTAAATTGTGGCAGAAGCTCCCCTTCGCCGCAGGACGTGATGGCGGGCAGACTGACACGGCGATTCGAGAGGCGATGCGTGAAAGTGGTGTGGATTTTCGTCCGCGTTTTGAATGCGGCTCGATGCTGCAGGTGCGCCAACTTGTGGAGATCGGTGCCTGCGCGGGGATTCTGCCCACGCTGGGCATTCGCGGATTGGATGAGAAGTGTGTGCTCATCGCCCCCTTTGCGCCGCTGCATGAATATGGCCGCGCGCTCGTGCTGCACTGGAACGCGCGTCAGATGCTCCGCCGGAATGTGGAAGCAGCGAGCTTAAAAAAACTGGCCGCACTCATCGCGGCACAAGCTGATCCCAAAGCAGCTTGGCTACCATCGCGAGCACGACGAGGATGAAAACGACGCGGATGAAGCCCGCGCCGTGTTTGATGGCCATCGATGCGCCGAGTCTTCCGCCGATGAGCTGCCCGGCGATCATGATCGCTGCGATTTCATAGTTCACACGTGCGGTGATGACAAAGATGAGCAGGGAGGCGAGATTGCTGGTCAGGTTGACGACTTTAGTGAAGGCGGTGGCGCGTGTGAGTTCGAGTCCGAGTAGCGAAAGGCATGCGAGTACCCAGAATGTGCCGGTGCCTGGGCCGAAGAAGCCATCATAAAAGCCGAGCGCGCTGCCTGCGAGGCAGGCGAAGACACCTGCGCTCAAGCGAGCGCGCGCAGGATGTTTCCCGAGGCTAGGACTGAGCAGCACATAGATCGCGATGCCCAAGAGCATCCAAGGCACGAGTTTTTTCAAAACCTCGTTGCTTACCTGAGTGACCGCCCAAGTGCCAAGACAGGCAAACACGAAGGTGATGAGCACGCACCAACGCGTTTGCGCCCATGAGACGAGCCCGGCCTTCGCATACTTGCGCACGGCCATCAGCGTGCCCCAGGTGGACTGCATTTTGTTCGTGCCGAGGGCTACTTGTGGGGACAGCCCCGCCCAGAGCAAGGCGGGTACAGTGAGGAGTCCGCCGCCGCCTGCGATAGCGTCGATGAAGCCTGCACTCAGGCCGGTGAAAAACAGCAGTGTCGCCATCTCCCAAGACATGGCGCGCCTTACGCCGTGGATGCGGGAGCTTCAATGGCGGAAGTGAGGCGGGAGAAAACCTGTCTTGCCGCAATGCGGGGCGCGCTTTAGTTGGCGCATGGGAGATCTCAAAGTCATCGCCACACTGCGCACTTGCTATACGGATAAGTTCGGCGTGCCGCGGCAGGCAGGGCTGGTGCCTGCGGCCTGGGGAGTGGTGGAGTTCATGCCAGAATTCCGACGCGTCGAAGCGGTCCGGGGAATTGAGGAGTTTAGCCATTTGTGGCTCATCACTCGCTTTCATCTGGTGGACGACGAGGCCACGGCACTGACGGTAAGACCGCCGCGGCTCGGTGGGAATGAGCGGCGCGGGGTGTTTGCCACGCGTTCACCTTTCAGGCCAAATCGTCTGGCTTTGAGCGTGGTGAAGCTTGAGAAGGTGGAATGGGAGGGTGCGAGTGCGCCGAGGTTGCTCGTGTCGGGCGTGGATCTGGTGGATGGGACGCCGGTTTTCGACATCAAGCCGTATGTGCGTTATGCTGATGCTGTGCCGGAGGCGCGCAGTGGCTTTGCGGATGCGGCCCCTTCTGCGATGGCGGTGAGCTGGGTGTGTGAAAGCGGGGTGCCGCAGGAGGTGCGGCTCATCATCGAGCAATCGCTGGCTCAAGGGCCGCAACCAGCTTACCACGACGATGCCGAGCGCGAGTATGCGACGGAGATCGGTGGGTGGCGCGTGCGGTGGGCCGTGACGGCGCGGGGGGCGCAGGTGAGGAGTTGCGTGCCGATGCCTTGAGCGGTGCTGCGGTTTGCGCCACGGACGTCAGCCAAGGAAAATCAGGATTTGCGGAAACGCCGCCATGCGAGGGAGAAGCCAGTCCACACGAGGAGGGAGGCGGCACAGGCACTGAGTGCGGCCAATGTCTGACCGATGAAACCGAACAGCTCACCTGTGTGAAGAAAGCGTGCATACATGCGCAGTCGGCGCCCGAGGCTGTTGCTGGCAAAGGGTTCGACGCTGACGACATCCGTCGTGCGCGCATCGAGGGTGAGCATTGTCCGCAAATCCGGGCGGCCACGGTGTCCTTGATCGATCATGAACACAGCATTTTTGCCCATCATGCGCAGGGAGATGGACTGCCAGCGGGGTTCCTGCTGCATGGCTTTTTGTACGAGCGCGTCGATGTTTTCTGAAGGGATCGTGGCAGGAGGCGCGCCTGATTTGCCGCCGGGGCGTCGCGGCGCCTCGCGCGCGGGTGGCAATGGGCTGCCGGTGAGTGTGAAGAGCAGATTATTTGCCCAGGCGTAGGACATGATGAGTCCGGTGACGATGATGAGCAGGAGGGGGACCGCACTCCAGAAGCCAATGACGTTGTGCCAGTTCCAATCGCGGGCGCGACCTACGAGTTGGCGATTGAAGAGAAGTGCGGCGCGGAGATTGGGCATTCTCCAATGGCGCGGCCACCAGAGATAGATGCCGCTGATGAGAAGGCAGCCAAAGAGCAGTGTGGCAGCTCCGGTGATGGCCTTCCCGATGGGGCGGGCGTCATCATGCTGTCCGAGAAAGCGGTGCCAGTCGGTCATCCAGTGAAAGAAGGCGCGCCAGGTCTTGTCCCCTTCGCCGAGGATGGCACCATCGTGAGGGTCCACATAGAGGAGGGCCTCACGTCCGAGATTGAGCAGCACGGGTGCAGAGGGGTCTGCTTTCAAGGTGATGCCTTGGGGGGCGATGTCGGGCCGACTCTGCCGGACAGTTGAGAGCAGAGACTGCAGCGGCATGCGCGGTGCGTCTGGTCTGCGTGCTTTAAAACTGTGATCTGCCCATTCAGTGATCTGGCGTTCGTAGGCGATGCAGAATCCGCTCACGGCGAGGGAGAGGATCAGCAGGCCGGCGATGATGCCAGTGCCGAAGTGCAGCCAGAAGATGAGGCGGTGGAATGTGGGACGCATGGGTCACATTTCAGCCCATTGGCGCAGCAGATTATGATAGACGCCGGTGAGTTGAACGGCGGTTTTTTCTGCAACAGCGTTTCCTGCGAGTTCGTGGCCGAGGCGCTGGATGGCGAGATCGAGATCAAAGAGCAGAGAGCGGTGTCCGTCGTCGCGGATCATGCTCTGGAGCCAGAAGAAGGAGCAGATGCGCGCACCGCGTGTCACGGGCTTGACGTGGTGGAGGCTGGTGGATGGATAGAGCACCATGTGGCCCGCCGGGAGTTTGACGCTTTTGATGCCATAGGTGTCTTCGACGCAGAGTTCCCCACCGTCGTATTCTTCAGGTGCGGCGAAAAAGAGCGTAGCGCTGAGGTCTGTGCGGATGCGCACGGGAGCACCTGGGATTTGGCGAATGGCATTGTCCACATGCGTGCCAAAATACTGCCCCCCTGAATAGCGATTGAACATCGGAGGATAGGTGCGCAGTGGCAAGGCGGCAGCGAGGAAGAGGGGGTTCTGCGAAAGCGCGCCGAGAATCATCTCCCCGACCTCGCGCGCGGCGGGGCTGCCTTCGGGAAGCTGCATGTTGTCCTTGGCCTTGGCGGACTGATAGCCGGTGGTGGTTTTGCCGTCGATCCATTCCGCAGCATCGAGCAGCTTGCGCGCGTGGGCGACTTGGTCGGGGGTGAGTACGTCAGGGATCGTGATGAGCATGGCAGGACTTGTTGGCTGGGATGGGAGCCGTGCAAGCACGGCCCCCGATGAAGATGTCGAATGAACGGTTTTAGAACTTAACAACGGCGGTCAGGGCGGCAGAACGGCCAGGACCCGGCACAAAGTGGCCGGTGCCGCTGATTCGGTCGATGTAGCGCTCGTCGGTGAGATTGTAGATGTTCAGACGGAGGGTGAAGTTTTTAGTGAACTGGTAGCTGATCATCGCATCGGCGGTCCAGTATTCTGGAGCTAGGCGGGTGTTGGTGGCAGTGGCGTTTTCGCCAGCGCCCTGAATGTCACCGACATACTGCACACCGGCACCGATCTGGAGTTTGTTTTCCAGCAGCGAGTAGGTGGTCCAGAGGTTGCCTGAGTTTTCAGGGACATTGCCTAGCGGCTGTCCGATCGCGGCTGCCACTGATGAGGCCTGCGTTTCGCTCTGCATGAAGGCATAACCGGCAAAGATTTGCCAGTGCTTGGTGATGTTGCCGGAGATGCCGAATTCGATGCCTTCGATGACTTGGTTGCCTGCAAGGGAGGTGACGCCGGCATTGGTGGTGCGGGCGTTGGTCTTTTCGGAGCGGAAGATGGCCATGGTCAGAGACAGGCGCTCATTGAACACATCCCACTTTGTGCCGAGTTCCATGGAGCGGGTTTCTTCGGGATCAAGACTGGCATTGGCGGCGGCCAGTCCTAGGCCGGTGGCGGTGCTGCCATCGATCGTCGGGTTGAATGAAGTGCCGTATCCGAAGTAAAAACTGCCGTATTCGACAGGCTTGAACACCAAGCCGGCCTTCCAACTGAACAAATCATCTGTGTTGGAGAAGCCCCGAGTGCCACCTGCACCGCGGGATTCTGCTTCAATGTGATCGTAGCGGATGCCTCCATTGATCTCAAAGAGTCGCCCGATCTTCATCGTGTCGAAGAGATACAGCGCGATGGTGTCGAGATGCGACTCCGCATCGCCAGGCAGGCTGGGATAGAGGCCGGTGGGAGTGGAAATGTCGGGATTAAAGACATCCGTCAACGAGGTGACGGCGGCGGCGTTGGCATTCAACTGACGCTCCCAGGCGAGTTCCAAGCCCGTAGCAATCGCGTGTTTGATGGGGCCGGTGTCGAACTCAACATTGAGATTGGTCTGGTTCGCGATGGCCTCATAGGTCATCCGGCGGCGCTGCGACTGGCGGTTGAGCTGACTGGTGTACTGATTGCCAGGCGTGCCAGCATCCGTGTCTCTGAATCGGGGGGACGTATAGATGGAGTCGCGGTAAGTGCGGGCGTAGCGGAAGATGTTGCGCAGTTTGACCTTGTCGGAGAAGTCGTGCTCCAGGATGCCGGAGATGCTGTCATGATCGACATCTTCATAGTCGATGGCCGTATTGCCGTAGAAGTTGGAAAAGGAAACGGGCGGCGCGTCATTGATATGACCGTTGAGCGGAGCACCCGTCCCGGCAAAGGGTCCTGCGCCGTTGGTTGGAACCCATGGAATGCCGTAGTCCGGGATGTTGTTTTCATCCATGTGCTGGTAGTTGACAAAAAAGCGGGTGTCCGTGCCTAGGCCCAAGGCCAGGGAGGCTGCGATGCCCCAGCGCTCCTGCTCCACATGGTCGCGACCGGGAGTATCGGCACTGTGATACATTCCATTGAGGCGGAAAGCCGTGTGCTCGTCCAACTGCTGGTTTGCATCCACTGTGCCGCGGATAAGGTCGTTCGAGCCGTAGCTCAGCGAACTGACATAGTCGCTGCCAAGGTTGGCCATCTTGGTGGCCATGTTGATGGAGCCGCCGGTGGCGCCGCGTCCTGAGTTGGAGGAGGAAGGCCCCTTCACCACCTCCACCTGTTCGGTGTTAAAGGGGTCGCGGTTGTAGGCACCGTAGTCGCGCATGCCGTCCATGAACCAAGCGGTGCGCGCAGAAAAGCCTCGGATGCTAACGGAATCCCCCGGTGCTCCACCTCCACCTTCGCCAGCTTGCATGGAGATGCCCGGCGTGTTGCGCAGTACGTCACGCAGACTGAAGGCTCCGCGGTCTTCAATCACAGCTTTGGGGATGACCGTGATGGTTTGCGGGATGTCGCGCAGGGGTTCGGTGTACTTTGGGTTGGCTAGGCGCGATGGATTATAAACTTGGCCTTCAGCCTCGACGATAATCTCTCCCATGTCCGTAACTGGAGAGTTCGTTTTCTTTGCGGGAGTCGTTCCATTATCGGTCGTTTGCGCGGCGAGGCTGCCGGCGGCACAGAGCAGTGAGGTGACGGTGAGGGACTCGCTGCTTGCTGGGAGGCGACGTAGAGAAGGGAGACGATTCATTCGAGGGCAGTTAATGAGATTTAGTTTCAACAAGAGTTGCGACTAAGTCTCAATTTCTGCCCTCGTCAATCACCCAAATCGAAAATCATGCTGCGTCTTTTGTGCTCACCTTCTGATTCCCTGAGTTCAGAAGAGTGAAAAGTGTCCAAAAAACATGCCTGCGCACCAAGAGCACGCAGGCATGTCGATTTTCCCGAGGAACCAACCTTTTCCGGGTTTAGAACTTGATGCTGGCAGTGAGCGCCATCCAGCGCCCCACACCAGGGATGAAGTGGCCAACCGTGCCACCACCACTGTCAATGTAGCGCTTGTTGGCGAGGTTGTAGATGTTGAAACGCAGGCTGAAGTTCTTGGTGAACTGGTAGCTGACCATGGCATCGCACAGCAGGTAGTCGGAGGCTACAGGAGTGGAGCCGTTCACAGGCGCATTGATGCGACCCATGTGTACCTGCCCCATGTATTGGAGGCCGACGCCGAACTCCAGGCGCTCATCGAGCAGCGAGTAAGTGGTCCACAGGTTCCCCGAGCTTTCTGGAACGTTTGACAGCGGTCCAGTTCCGAGTGCGCCGTTGCTGGTGACCCGCCCGTCCATCCAAGAATAACCGGCAAGGATATTCCAGTGCTTGGTGAGGTTTCCAGCGATGCCCAACTCGATGCCATCCACCACTTGTTCTCCGCCGCGGCCGAGCACGGCTCCACTGACCGGGCTGCGCACCAAGGCGTTATTTCTTTCCGTGCGGAAGAGTGCCGCAGTCAGTGAGAGACGCTCTTTGAACAAGTCCCACTTCGTGCCCAGCTCAAAGGAGCGCGCTTCCTCGGGGTCGAGGCTGCCAGCAGCTGCTGTCGTGGGTGCCATTCCACTGAGAGAGGCACCGTCGAGGCTGACTTTTTTGGATGTGCCGTAGCCGAAGTAAATGCTGCCGTATTCTGTGGGCTTAAACACCAAGCTGGCCTTCCAGTTGAAGAGGTCATCGGAATTGAAAATGCCCAAGGCTCCGCCGAATCCCTGTGCCTGAGCCTGGATATGGTCATAGCGGACGCCGCCGTTGATCTCGAAGAATCGTCCGATTTTGACGGTGTCGAACACATAGATACCGACCGTATCCATGTGTGCTTCTGCCGCGCCCGGCATGGCGGGGACGATGCCGGTGCCGCCGGGGATGAGCACATCGGGGTCAAACACACTGGTGTTGTTAAAGTTTCCTTGGCTACCGTAGTCGCTGAGTTGGCGTTCCCAAGTCAGTTCCAAGCCGGTGACTAGCGCGTGTTTGAGGGGGCCGGTATCAAAGTCCACATTGAGGTTGGTCTGGTTGACGAAGGCTTCGTTGGTCAACCGGAAGGCTTTCAGCTCGCGTCTCAGCGTGGTCGTGGCACCGATGAAGCGTGGTGCTGTGGTGATGGAGTCGCGATCGTTGCGCGAGTAGCGGAAGATATTGCGCAGTTTAACCCTGTCGGAGAAGTCGTGTTCAAAAATCGCCGTGACGGCATCGTGTTGGATCTTTTCATAGACCACTCCCAAGGCACCGTAGTAGGTGTTGTAACTGACGGGCGGAGGAGTGCCTACTGGACCGAGGCCCGCAGCGGCATTGGCAATAAACGGAATGCCCCAGTCGGGGAGGTTGTCCTCATTCAGGTGGCTGTAGTTGACCGTGAAGCGAGTGTCTGTTCCCAAGCCAAAGGCCAGCGATGCGGCGATGCCCCAGCGTTCCTGATACACATCATCGCGTCCCGGAACGTCTGCATTGTGGTAGAGGCCGTTGACGCGCAGGGCGGTGTGCTCGCTCAACTGTTCATTCACATCCACCGTGCCACGGTAGAGATTGCTGGAGCCGTAGGAGAAGGTGCTGAGATTTTCACTCCCCAAATGAGCCATTTTGGTCACGAGATTGATCACACCGCCGGCAGTGCCGCGTCCACCGTAAGATGAAGAAGGGCCTTTGAGTACCTCCACGGCTTCGATGTTGAAGGGATCGCGGTTGTAGAAGCCGTAGTCGCGGATGCCGTCAAAGAACCAATCCGTGGCAGCAGTGAAACCGCGGATGCTCGCGTTGCCTCCACCGCCGGGGCCGGCGGAGGCTCCTTCGCCAGCCTGCATGGAGATGCCCGGTGTGTTGCGCAGCACGTCGCGCAGACTGAAGGCTCCACGGTCTTCAATCACAGCCTTGGGAATGACCGTGATGGTTTGCGGGATGTTGCGCAGGGGTTCGGTGAACTTCGGAGACTGAAGGCGGTTGGGGTTATAGACTTGCGCGTCTGCCTCGATGAGAACTTCTTTCATCTTTGTCCCCGGCTTGCCGTTTTCTTTCGTCACGGGGGCGGGCTGGGTGCCAGCGTCCTGAGCAGCGAGGCCGCCAGCCGCACACAGCAGTGAGGTGAGGGTGAGTGCGTCGGTGCTGGGTTTCAGAGTGCCGTGCCGCAAGGAACTGGGGGACTGCTTCGACATGAGGGGTGGGTGTGGATTTGTTCTTGTGATGAGGCGCGCCGAATATTTTGAATTTTTCCGACAGCGGGGGCGGGTTATCCCATCTTTCGCGGTGTCCAGTCAACATTCCTGGCTCGTGGATTGCCCCAATGGGCAAAAATCATCCCTCATTCGTGCAGATTGGCAGCTTTTTGATCTTCTCTGCCGCGAGATTGAGAGACTCCAGCACCTCCAGCAAACGATCCATGCCCTTGAGTCCGAGGTCCAGAGGGCCGCGTCGGCGCAGCTCCTGTGCAGCGAGTGCCAACGCCTCCAGTGCAGGGGCGCGCAAGTCTGCGGTCGCTGAGTGCAGTGTGCAGTCGCGCTCAGGCTCCAACACGTCCAGTAGGAACTCCGCTAAAAAGTGAGGCTGCCATGCCAGATACATGCGGCAGCCGAATCGGAACAACTCGTGTCGCAACTCGACAAAATGGGCCGAGGCTCCCAGCTTTTCCCAATGCACGGCGAGGCGCATGGCCTCCTCCACCTCATCGGTGGCGCGCAGGATCCACTCGTCTGCCTGCTTGGCCTCCACTGGAGGCGTCTCCAGCAGGGTCGCAACGGCGAGGCAGTAGGCGTGTCGTGCCTTCAATCCGATCTCAGCAACGATTTGATTGGAGTGCTCCGCAGGGCGGCACTTTTCGACGAGTCGGCTAGCCTCCTGCAGAGCTTCCTGCGGACGTGAGAGTTGAAGCAACAACGTGGCCCGGTTGAGTAGGATGGAGTCGTGCAGTGCGGAGTCCGCTTCTTCGGAACTGCTCAACAGCACCTCCTGAGAGCGCGTCAAGGACTGCAATGCCTCACAAAGTGAATCCGCATCTCCCTGGGCGCGCAGTGCGAGCGCACGGTTCATCCAGGCCAGCGCGAGGCGCCTGCGGAACGCCGGGTTCTCATCGAGAGGCAGGTGCTCCAGAAGTTTGATGGCTTCGTCAAAACTGCGCACGGCCTCAGTCAAATTTTGCGCAGCACCTTCCCGCGTGAGCGCATCACCACGGTTCATCCAGCAGGCGGTCAGCAGCCAACGATACCAGGAGTGATCTTGCCAGGGGAGTTTAAGGCGGAGCTGGAGTGCCTGATCAAAGCACGTCAGAGCATCCAGCAGCGCCTCTGGGTGCCCGTCCGTTAGTTGCGAGATGCCACGCTCCATGCAGCGCGTGGCTTGGCTTGCGATTTCCTCCAAATGCTGAGGCAGGGGAAAATGAGGGGGCATCGCGGAAAAGACTGTGGGGACAATAGCGCAGGGCCGTCAGAAGCAAAAATGGGTTAGCGAAGCACAAATGGTGCGACTGAGTCGCATTTGCAAATTGACAGTGAAGTAATGCGTTTCAATCTCCGACCTCGTTGCCACCATGAGATGAATACATCCGTGCTGAATTCCCTGCCTCCCATTGGCTTCTCCATCGCCGATGCCCCAACGTCTTCCGCTCGCCGCAGCATCCCCACGGTGCGGCGGAGACCGAGCACTGCAAAAACGATTGCCATGCTCTCTTGGGTGGTGGCCATTAGCGCTAGCTTTCTGACGGTTGGCGTTATCGGAGTTTTTGCAGCAGATCTGCCGCCGATCAATCTGCTCTCACTCGAACCAGACTCAGCCGCAGACCAAGCCATGATCGATACTTCCATGGCCGAATTGCAGTCCATGGAAAACAGTGAGGAGGCGGCAGCGGAGCCCGAGGAGACATCACTGCCTGTCGAGATTCCAGATCAGATCGAAACGCCACCAGAGAACCTCGATCTCCCCGAGCTTGCGGAAGCCTTGACGTTGGAAGACGTGTTTGCAGTCCCCACTGCGCCCAAAATCGAAGACGCCCTGAGACCCGTTGATCCTGTTGTAAAGCCAAGGCCCACCACACCGAAACGCCGCGCGTTGTCCACGTCACGCAGTGGTTCTTCCACCTCGAGTTCGCGCATTGGCTCCGCCACTGGCAGCAGAGGTGGGACGGGAAGTGGAGTCGGCACCGGTCGCGGTAAATTCCCCGCGCCTCCCTATCCATCCTTCGCTCGCAGCAGTGGCATGCAGGGCACCGTGCGCCTCGGCATCAGCGTCGGCCCATCAGGTGCCGTGGAAAGTGTGAATGTGATGAGCAGCACAGGCTATAGCTCGTTGGATGAGTATGCAGCTTCATGGGTTCGGCGGAATTGGCGCTGGCCTGGAGGTGCAGCCAACCGCTACACTCTGCCGCTCACTTTTCGCCTTCGCTGATCTGGTCTGAATTTATTTGCCCCCTGAATGCATCCTTTTTTCGCTAACGTCGTCGTCGATCTCTTCATCAAAGGCGGTCCCATCATGTATCCCATCGCGGTCGTGACGCTGGTGGCCGTCTGTATTTTTATCGAGCGCGTGTTTTGGTGGCTGCGCTTCACCGCCAAGCGCTCTTCAAAGCAACTCGATGAAGTTTATGAAAAACTTGAGGCCGGTGCGCTCGCGGGAGCCATTGCGAGTTCGTCTGGTTCCAGTGACCCCGTTGTGCGCATGATCCACCACGGTCTCAACCACCGGCACACCAGCATGCAGGGAGCCTTGGAGGTGGCATCTGGACAGGAGTTGCGTGATGCGGGCCGCTTCCTCAGCGCCATGGACACCATTGTCACGCTTGCGCCGCTGTTGGGTTTGCTTGGCACCGTCACGGGCATCATGGGCAGCTTTACGAGCATCGGCAGCAGTGAACTCGCTGTCGAGAAAGTGACGGGCGGCATTGGTGAGGCGCTCATTGCGACTGCTGCGGGTCTTGGGATCGCCATCGGCACTCTGGTGCCCATGAACTACTTCCACTCGCGACTCGCTGGATTGAAGTTCGAGTTGGAGGCAGCGGCGAACAATGTGCTCATCCTCGCTGCTCAGCATGGCTTTGAGAAAAGCAGCGCAAAACCCGCCAACTGAAACTGACAGCAGCGGATTCATCGCGTGAAACTCCACTCTCCCATCCCCGAGCGCAAAACGCGACTGGAGATCATCCCGCTCATCGACGTGATGTTCTTCCTGCTCGCATCCTTCATGATGGTCAGCCTCACCATGACGAAGCAGCAGACCATTAAGGTCAATCTGCCCGTCGCTTCCTCGGCGCAGTCTGATTTTAAGCCGGACATGATCAACCTCGCCGTGAATGCTGCAGGTGATGTGTTCTTTGACAAGGCACCCATCACCCTGCCGGAGCTGGATCGCAGACTCGCGGAGCGTTATGGTAAAGACCCCGCGACTCCGGTTTACATCAGCGCCGACGTGAACACGCGCTATGCCGATCTCGTCAAGGCACTTGATGCTGCCAAGCGTGTCGGCTTCACGAAGGTGGCCTTCAATGTCAAACCCGCCGGAGCCGCGCCGAAAGCACCCTGACGCATGAAGCGCTTCCTCATCGTCCTGCTCATCCTCATCACCTTCGGCCTTTGTGCGCTCTGTGTCGTCCAATGGCAGCGTGAGGATCGCTACCGCGGTCACATCGCCGATCTCGTGAAGCGATTGGAAGCTGAAAATGCGGCCAAGGTCGAAGCTCTGCGCAAAGTGCGCGAGTACGAAAAAGAAATCGCCCGCCTCACAGAACTTCGCGCGGAGGTCGAGGCGAAGCTGGTCGAGATCACACGCGACTACAACGATCTCACGCATGATTCCGTCGCGCGTGGCATCACCATTGCCATCTACATGCGCGAGTATTTGCAGATGAGTGCGGGTTACAATGCGGCGCAGATTGCTCTGGGGCGCGGAGGAGATGCCATCAAGGAGCGGAACACCACCGTCACCGCGCAGAATGACGCTATTTCGAAGCAGAATGAATTGCTTAAACAGCTCGCCCATGAGCGCGATGCAGCCATCAGTAAGCTCAATGCCCGCACGCGTGATTACAATGAACTGGTGGAGAAGTACAACAAACTCGCGAAGCAGCGGTGAGTTGATGTACTTTTAAGTGCCGCAGGAAAGGGGTGAATCCTCATAGAGGATCGCAAGCAAATGCCCGCTGGTTCATTTGAGAAGTCGGCGGTGCTTCTGAAACGCTTGCCATTTCCAGTGGACTGCGAAAGACTCGCGCCCGCATGAGCCAATCCGCCACGTCTGAAATCAAACACCTGCGCGATCTCTCACCACACCAGTGGAAGTCTGGTTTTGCCGCATGGCTGGGATGGATGTTCGACGGACTCGACATGCATCTCTACACCCTCGTGGCCACCGCTTTTGTGGCGCAGCTCATGCATGTGCCGGAGAGCGATCCCACCGTGGGTGCTCACGGCTCTGTCATCCAGGCGGCCTTTCTTGTCGGATGGGCACTCGGTGGCGCGTTTTTCGGGCGCTTGGGAGATTTGCTTGGCCGCAGCAGAGCTTTGACGTTGACCATTCTGACCTATGCGGGCTTCACGGGCTTGTCTTACTTCTCGCAGGAGTGGTGGCATCTGATGATTTTCCGATTCCTCGCCGCCTTGGGCATTGGAGGAGAGTGGGCGGTGGGGGCATCGCTGCTTTCGGAAACTTGGCCGAAGCAATGGCGCCCCTGGATCGCGGCCACTCTGCAAAGCGCGGTTAACTGCGGCGTGCTCGTGGCTTGCCTGGCGGGTTGGTTGCTGGCCGGACATGAGCCGCGTATCATTTTCCTCGTGGGGGTGCTGCCTGCATTGCTCACCTTATGGATTCGCAAAGCGGTGCCGGAGACGGAGGAATGGACGCGTGCCAGGGAAGGACAGCGTGATGCTCCCAAGATCAGTGAATTGTTTAGCCCAGCAGTGCGAGGGGTGACATGGCGGGTGATGCTCATTTGTGCGGTGTCGTTGACCGCACACTGGACGTATCTCTTCTGGCAGCAGAAGCATGTGTTGAGCCTGCCGGAGATCGCGCACCTCGACAAAGCGGGAAAAGACGCCGCTCTGGTGGCTGCGTTGATGTGGATCATGTTTGGCTCCCTCGTTGGGAACTACATCGCTGGCGGCCTCGCAAAAATCTTTGGCTATCGCAATACGATCGTCGGCATGATGCTCGCCTACTTCGTTGCCATGTATGTTTCATTTTCGCAGGTGTGGAGCTGGGAGGCGACGAAGTGGCAGTTCGGCATCATTGGTGCCTGCCAGGGAGTGTTTGGCCTTTTCACCATGTGTCTCCCGCCGCTTTTCCCGGTGCTGCTGCGCACCACGGGAGCAGGATTCTGCTACAACATCGGCCGCATCGTCGCCGCTTTTGGCACAGTGTTTTTTGGCATTTTTGTGAAGGTGGGAGATTTCCGCGCCGCGTTGCTCTATGCCGGGTTTTTGTTCATCCCCGCTGCGGCGGCAGGGATGATGTTGCCTGCTGAGCCCAAGGAGTCGGATGGCACGGTGTGTGCGTTGGATTGATGGCGGTGCGCATTGGTTGTGGCGATAGAGCTGTGAGTGATCATCCGTGTTATTTCGGATCATTTTGAAGCTCAAAAAACACACCCACAGCATCATTCAGCTCAGGATTTCGACACGGCTGCGCCTCTGCCTCGCATTCATACTGCCTCTAGGTTCCTCTTTGCTTGCGGAAGATGAAAAGCAGGCCGATGCGCTGCACACAGAGGCACTGACTTCGTTCAAGAAAGACGTGGTGCCGTTTGTGAAGGAAAACTGCGTCGAATGCCACGGGAATCGTAAATCGAAGGCGGGACTCAATCTGGAAGTCGCCGTGCGCAAACCGGGCGATCCCGCGTTCAACCGAAGGTGGACGGAGTCCTTCGCGAACGTCAATGCCTACGACATGCCGCCAGAGGATGCGGACCAGCCTTCTGAAGATGAGCGTCGGCGGTTTCTCGACGCGATCGCAAAGATCAAATATCTCAGCGCGCGTGATCCAGGGCCTTTTGTGATTCGCCGCCTCACCAAGGCAGAGTATGGCAACACGCTGCACGACCTGCTCGGTGTGGATGTCGCAGTCGCGCAGGGACTGCCGGAGGAGGTGCCGGGAGAGGGCTACCTCAATTCGCTCTCTCCCATGCAGACGGAGCAGTACCTCAGCATCGCGAGTGAGGCGATTTGCGAAATGCCGCCTAGGGTGTGGAAGCACATGGTCGGCACGCCGCCCACTGCGGAGGAGGGAATGAGAGCGACGGCGCAGAAGTTTGCCCAAACATTTGCGCGCAAAGCCTATCGTCGCCCGCCATCCACAGCGGAAGTTGGCGTGCTGATGGGCGTCTTTGATCTCGGGCGCAAGCACGCGCTCGGATATGAAGCCTCTCTGCGGCTCATGCTCAAAGCCGTGCTCGTGTCGCCGCAATTCCTCTTCATCACACCAGCGCAAGCGGTGCCTTCGGGACAGAAAATCGTACCGGTGGATGATTTCCAATTGGCCTCACGCCTCTCTTATTTTTTATGGGCGACGATGCCGGATGAGGAGCTTTCAGCGCTGGCGGATGCAGGCAAGCTGCATGATCCGAAGGTTCTCAAAACTCAGGTGGCACGTCTTTTGAGTGACCCGCGTTCACATGCATTGTTTGAGGGATTTGGCGCGCAGTGGCTCGGCATGGACAAGCTCGTGACGAAGCCGTTCGATGCCAAAAAATTCCCGCAGATGACTCCTCAGTTGCGCAAGGCGATGGTGGATGAGGCCCGGCTGTTTTTCGACAGCATCGTGCGTGGGAACCGCGGAGTCTCGGCCTTCATTGACAGTGACTACACTTTCCTCAATGAAACCCTTGCCGAGATCTACGGCATGGAGAAAACCGTCACAGGAGCGCACATGCGCAGGGTGCAGTTGGCTGATGCGAATCGCGGCGGCATCCTCGGCATGCCCGGTGTGTTGGCTATGACTTCGTTTCCGGACCGCACCAGTCCCGTGAATCGCGGTGTTTGGGTGCTGGAACAGGTGCTCGGTGAGCATGTGCCACCTGCGCCGCCGAATGTGCCCACCCTCGAAAAACAGGATCAAAAAAAGGTCGAGCACCTCACGCTACGTCAACGCACAGAACTGCATCGCGCAGATGCGGTGTGTGCGAACTGCCACAAGATTCTGGATCCCATAGGCTTCGGGCTGGAGAATTTCGATGCCATTGGTCGCTGGCGCGAGAATGACGATAGCGGTGGCAAGGTCGATGCGGCGGGAGAACTGCCCGGCGGCAGGCATTTCTCATCCCCGCGTGAACTCAAAGCCATCCTGGCTGCACGCCAGGAGGATTTGGCGCGCAATTTGACAGAAAAACTGATGGCCTTCGCGCTGTGTCGTCAGATTGAGGGGTATGACCACATCGTCGTGGATCAGATTCTAAAGACTGCCCGAGGTGACGGCTACCGAGTGCGAGACCTGATCACAGAGGTCGTGGTGAGCTATCCATTCCTCAATCGACGCGTGGCAGATTATTGAGGATCGCAGAATAGAGCGACATAATCTGGGGGGAACTCATCAGAAGCTTAGCAGTTGCCGCGACGAGGCGTAGCGGAATGCGTCAGCATTCCGACGTTAGAATCGCGCGATGTATCCCTATTTAACGAGTCTCAATAATGGGTGGGCCATAGCAGGATGCGTCAGCGTCGCGAGAATTTTCGGCATCGGTGTTTGCTCATGGCGCACAAATACATAGTCTATCCCCATGAGCGAAAACTGGCAGTCCATGGCAGCCGTGGCGGTGGTTTTGATCACGCTGGTGTTGTTTGCGCTGCGTGCCGCAAAGCGGCGTAAAAAACCCGGCTGCGGCGGTAGTTGCGGATGCGGCAAATAAGAAAGGCAGACACCATGCTCACGCTCGACTTGGTCACCTTTGATCCCGGCATTCACGCGAGATCACCGGCAGCTTTTGCGGCAGAGGTGACAGAATGTGTGGAGACGTCCTGGGACACTGGAGCAGACATCGTTTTGCTTCCGGAATTTCTCTGGATGGGCTTGGAACCACTGTTAGGAGAACGAACCGCGCAACGAGTGGCCACGGTGTTCTGGCATGATTTGTTTCCGACACTGAAATCTCTGTTGAGTCGGCCAGACAAGGCAGTGGTACTGGGCACGGCTCCTTTTTGGGATCAGGAGAGTGGCGCGCTGCGCAATCGAGCTCCCGTGTTGATCGAAGGAAGGGAACTCTATCAGGATAAACTGCATCTGACGCCGTGGGAGGGTGATTTTTCCGCAGGCAGAGAACTGCGCTTGTGGGATTTTGCGGGGCTGCGATTTGCGGTGGTGATTTGCCTCGATGTCGAAGTGCCCGAGATCAGCGCAAGGCTGCGTGGAGCGGGCGTGGATGTGTTGCTGGTGCCCAGTGCGACAGAAACTGTGCTCGGTGTCGAGAGGGTGGATCGCTGCGCCTCAGCGCGGGCGGTAGAGCTGGGCTGTGTGGTCGCAGTGAGCCATCTCACGGGGCATGCGGATTCCGCATTGATTGACGAGAGTGTGGGACGAACCGCAGTCTATTTCCCTTCACAATCTGCCTTCGGCAAGTCTCCCCGCTGGGTGGAGGGAGAGATCATCACGCAGGGGATGCAACGACAGCGGGTGCAACTCGACAAGCATGCGATGGATGTCATGCGTCGTATGAAACAGGAAACCAATCCTGCCCACCTCTCGGAGTTGGCGAGGTTTCAAATCGTCACGAACTGAGTCAGGCGCGCTCTTTGGATTTGCTGGACGCATGTCCCGCCACTTTGGCATCCGCTTTCGATTTGGAACGCACGGGTGACTCGGGTTTGTTCGAGGCGGGTTTGCGCTGAGCGTCAGCTTTGGCTTCCTTTTCTGCAGCGTGTTTGCGCTCGACTTCGGTGGGGATGATCTTGGCTATTTCAATGGGCTGTGCCACGGCGTCGGCGGGCTCAGCCTTCTCTGTGGCGGCTTCAGGTTTTTCCACTGCGCCTGGCGGCAGATGTCCGCGGGTGATGACGACCTTCGCGCCAACGCCAACACTGTTAAACAGGTCACAGACATCCTTCATGCCCATGCGCACACAGCCGTAGCTGGCGGGTTTGCCGAGGCGGCTTTCTTCCGGAGTGCCATGGATGTAGATGAAGCGATTGTAGGCGTTGCGGTTGCTGCGCTCCATGCCTTTGAGCCAGAGAATGCGGGAGACGATTGGATCGCGGCCCGGAGCATTGGGTTTAAGCACTTCGCCGTTCCAGCGGCGACTTTTTAGCACTGCGCCCGTGGGCAAGCCTTTGCCGATCTTGGCCACGATCTCATGTTTGCCGAGAGGCGTGCGGTTGCTGCCACGCTGATCGCCAACACCGAACTTTGAGGTGGAGATCACGTACGACTTGGTCAGCTTCCCTTGAGGATCGTAGATGCCCAGCCTCTGATCCTTGACGCTGACAACCACGTCTCCCTTTGGAATCTGGGAGGTGCATTGGCAGAGGAAAACGGCAAGCAGACTCCACACGGCCGCACGGATCGGGGCAGCAGTGGCTTGGGCGTGTTCGGGAGTCCGGCCAATTAGCAGCATGTTTTACAAGAATGATACAAATTAAGATATTCGCAACGACGAATTATACACTTCAGGCAGAACATTTCCTCCGGGAAATCTTTTTACTAGACTCAGTATGAGCGGGGGATTGAAGTGCCGCCCTCATAGAATCCTCTGCCCACATTCACTCCATGGAAGATACTCCCATTCTGATTCGCACCTGCCAGCTTGACGATCTACCTGCTCTTCGGCGCATTACGGTGGAATCCTTTGGCAGTGTGGCACTGGAGCAGATGCTTGAGCATAAATTTGGTATTTGGAATGGTCGTGATTGGAAAGCACGCAAAGCAGACCACATCAATGATGATGTGGATGCGTGTCCGGAAGGCTGTTTTGTGGCCGTGCGTGGAGATGAGATTCTAGGCTACATCACCCTGCGGCTGGATCGCCTCAACGCGAAAGGGCGCATCCCCAATCTAGCCGTGGTGGAGGCGGCGCGCGGGTTGGGTCTGGGACGGCGGCTTATCCAACATGCCTTGGATTTTATGCGGAGTCAGGGCATGGCACTCGCACAGATCGAGACGATGGCATCCAACACCATCGGACAGCACCTCTATCCGAGCTGTGGCTTTGAGGAAGTCGGTCGGCAGGTTCATTACGCTATGAAATTGTGAAGGGTGCGTGCCCCAGATAGTTTTGGGGGCTTGCCTTCGGCCTGTGGAGCACGGAGACGCAGAGGCGCGAACGACTTTGTAAGAGCGTGCCGTTAGATCGTTGCGGCGAGATTTTGCGTGTGCGCGATGTCGAAGAAGGGGGCCAAGTTTGATACCGCTTGGGGAATAGACGTGCGGCACCGCTGAGGAGATAAGATGTGCGGCCTCTCCGCTTGAAACCACACGCGTTTTGCGGCATGTCCCGCGCCCGTCACCACCATGTCCGCCGAACGCAAGACCCTCGAAGAACGCGCCCAGATGTCAGACATTGACCGTCTGCGCCACTCCTGTGCCCATGTGATGGCCACGGCCATCCTGCGCCTGTGGCCGAACGCTCAGTTCGCTTATGGCCCGCCGGTGGAGAATGGCTTCTACTACGATTTCGATCTGCCGGATCACCGCATCACGCCTGATGACTTTGAGAAGATCGAGGCGGAGATGAAAAAGATCGCCAAGGAGAACCAGAAGTTCGAGTGGAAGGGCGTCACGCGGGAGGAAGCCATCGCGCTGGCGAAGAGCGGCCGCCTCGGCGGACTGAGCGAGCGTCCGGGCAATCCGAGCACCTTCAAACTCGACCTGCTGGAGAAGATTCCCGAAGGCGAGCAGATCAGCACGTTTACCAATGGCGACTTCATCGACCTCTGCGCCGGACCGCACGTCGGCTACACCTCGAAGTGCAAGAACGTGAAGCTCATGTCGGTCAGTTCGTCGTTCTACATGGGCGACGAGACGAAGCCGCAGCTCCAGCGCCTCTACGGCACGGCTTTCCCGACGAAGGAGGAGCTGGATCAGCATCTCGTGCAGCTTGAGGAGGCGAAGAAGCGCGACCACCGCAAGCTGGGCCGCGAATTGAAGCTCTTCCACATCGACGAGGACGTGGGGCAGGGGCTCATCCTGTGGACGCCGAATGGTGCCGTGCTGCGTCAGGAACTGCAAAACTTCATCAGCGAGGAGCTGCGAAAGCAGGGCTATAGCCAGGTCTTCACGCCGCACATCGGCAAAACCGTGCTCTACAAGACCAGCGGCCACTTCCCTTATTACAAGGACAGCCAGTTCAGCCCCGTGATCGAGAACGATGATCTCAGCAAGATCATCAAAGAAGGCTGCGGCTGCTGCGAGATGATGGAGCGCCTCGGTGCGGTCTCCGCGAAGCTGCGCAGCCAGCTCAACGAGCGCGCGGGCACGGAAGTCGTAACGGAAGATCGTGTGCTGCCTGATGACAAACTGCTCGATGGCTTCTTGCTGAAGCCGATGAACTGCCCGCATCACATCAAGATTTTCGACAGCCAGCCGCGCAGTTACCGCGACCTGCCGGTGCGTCTCGCCGAGTTCGGCACGGTGTATCGCTGGGAGCAGAGTGGTGAATTGAACGGCATGACCCGCGTCCGCGGCTTCACGCAGGATGACGCGCATCTTTTCTGCACGGAGGAGCAAGTCGCCGCCGAGGTGCTCGGCTGCCTCTCGCTCGTGAAAATCGTGCTCAATACCCTCGGCATGACCGACTACCGCGTGCGCGTCGGCCTTCGCGATCCCGACAGCAGCAAATTCACCGGCGATCCTGCGAAGTGGGATGCGGCGGAAGACGCCTGCCGCAAAGCCGCCGCCACGCTCGGCGTGCCCTTCACGGAAGAACCCGGCGAGGCCGCCTTCTACGGCCCGAAGATCGACTTCGTCATCAAGGACGTCATCGGCCGTGAATGGCAGCTCGGCACCGTGCAGGTCGATTATGTGCTGCCCGTGCGCTTCGATCTGAGCTACATCGGCCCAGACAACAAAGCGCATCGCCCCGTCATGATCCACCGCGCGCCGTTCGGCAGCATGGAGCGTTTCTGCGGCGTGCTCATCGAGCACTTCGCTGGTCATTTCCCTGCCTGGCTGGCACCGGAGCAGGTGCGCGTGCTCACCATCAGCGAAAAGAGCGACGCCTTTGCCACCGAGGCGCTGAACCAGCTCAAAGCCGCCGGTCTGCGCGCCACTTACGACGATGCGTCTGAAAAAATCGGCGCGAAGATCCGGAACGCGCAGCTCGACAAGATCCCTTACATGCTCGTCATCGGCGAAAAAGAAGCCGCCGCCCAGTCTGTGGCCGTGCGCCATGCGAAGCGCGGTGATCTCGGCGTGAAGACGCTGACCGACTTCGTGAACGAGATCACGGCAGAGGTGCGGGAACGCAGGCTGTGAGGTGCTGAAGGCTGGAGCAGTCTTCAGCCTTCGCCTTCGAGAGCGGCTTCCATCTTCTTGCGCTCACGCAGGCGAGTGCTGTGATCGAGCACACGTTTGCGCAGACGAATACTCTTTGGAGTGGCTTCGACGAGCTCATCAGGGGCGATGTATTCAATCGCACGCTCAAGGCTGAAGCGCAGCGGCGGTGTGAGCTGGACGCCTTTGTCAGAACCGGCGGCGCGGAAGTTGGTGAGCTGCTTCGTGCGTGTCGGGTTCACTGGCAGATCGTCAGCGCGCGGGTTTTCGCCCACGAGCATACCGTCGTAAACGAGTTCACCTGCGCCGATGAAGAGTTTGCCGCGCACCTGGATGGTGTCGAGCGCGTAGCTCGTTGCTTCACCGCCTTCCGTGCTTACGAGCGTGCCCGTGGTGCGTGTCTGCATGGGGCCGGCGTGCGGGGCATATTCTTTGAACAGATGACTGTGAATGCCGTGGCCGCTGGTCAGGTTCATCAGTTCAAATTCAAAGCCGATCAATCCGCGCGTGGGCACGACGGCTTGGAGGCTCGTGCGTCCATTGTGCGCGCTCATGTCTTCGATCTTTCCTTTGCGTTCAGAGATGGATTTCATCACGCCGCCGAGATAGTCGTCAGGCACATCGACGTAGAGTGTTTCAAAAGGCTCGCACAACACGTCATTGATGCGTTGCATGATCACCATCGGACGAGAAACGAGCACCTCGAAGCCTTCGCGGCGCATTTGCTCAACGAGAACGGCGATCTGCATCGCGCCGCGGGCACTGACATCGAAAATGCCTGCGAGGTCGGTGTCTTTCACACCGATGGTGACGTTCATCTTCTGCTCGCGGTCGAGGCGCTCACGGATTTTGCGCGAGGTCACATGATCTCCTTCGCGGCCTGCCAGCGGACCATCATTGACGCCGAACTGCATCACGATGGTCGGTGGGTCGATCGCCACAAATGGCAGCGCGGGGGCATCTGCCGCACCGGCCACGGTCTGGCCGATGTCCACGTCTTCAAAGCCGCTGATGCCCACGATGTCTCCGGCGGTGCCTTCGACGGAGTCGCTGACGGCAAGCGTCGTGTATTGAAACACCTTGGTGACTTTGATGCGTTTGGCCGTTTCTTCAGGCGTCTTGCCCAGCAGCCAGACGGTGTCCCCCATCTTCACACTGCCGCGTGTCACTTTGCCGATTGCCACACGTCCGACGAAGTTGTCCCAGTCGATGTTCGACACGAGCATTTCAAAACACCCCTCGGGCTCCGCCTTCGGTGCGGGAATGTGTTTCACGATTTCGCCAAGCAGGAAGGTCATGTCCTGCTGCGTGCCGTCCGGCTTGTCGCTGACCCAGCCAGCGCGTGCGCTGCCATAGACGAAGGGAGCGTTGAATTGATCTTCCGTGGCGTCGAGTTCCAAGAACAACTCCAAGACTTTGTCGTGCACCGCGTGAGGCTCCACGTTTGGGCGATCCATCTTGTTGATGAGCACGATGGGCTTGATGCCTTGTTGCAGTGCTTTCTTCAAAACGAAGCGCGTCTGTGCCTGCGGCCCTTCATAGGCATCCACCACGAGCATCACGCCATCGACCATCTTCATCACACGCTCGACTTCGCCGCCGAAGTCAGCGTGGCCGGGAGTGTCCACGATGTTGATGATGTGATCGTTCCAATGAACGGATGTGTTCTTCGCTTTGATAGTGATGCCCTTCTCCCGCTCCAGATCCATCGAGTCCATCGCACGCTCGGCGATCGCCTGGTTCTCACGGAAATTGCCGCTGGCGCGCAGCAGGCCATCCACGAGCGTCGTTTTGCCGTGATCGACGTGCGCGATGATGGCGATGTTGCGAATCTTATCTGGAGTCATGGGGGTATTTGGGGGGAGGGGGCGCGAGACTAGCCGTGTTTGCCGGAGTGGCAAACACTTCGCTGCACGGGTTTTTGCCCTACCTTTCCCGTCGCCGTATTCTTTGAGGGGCCGCGCGTCTGCGGGTATCGTCTTTTGCGACGATCACTTCGCGCCAAAGGTGGCCAGCTCTTTCCCTGCGCCGTCCCAGACGCGTAGGATGCTGTCTTCTCCACCCGCGATGAGGGTGCCACCGTCGGGAGTGCTGGCACCGGCCTGGAGATAATCCGGGATGCCGGTGATGTTGCGCACCACGCCGCCATCATCGGTGACGACGCGAACTTTGTTATCCCCCGAAGAGGTGATGATTTGATTGGTAGCACCAATGAATTGCAGGGAGGTGACTTCCTTTGTCCATCCCTCGATTTTTTTCTTCCGCTCTCCGAGGATCATGTCCCAGGTGGAGACAACCCCGTCTGCGCCTGCGGTGGCCAATACACGGCCATCGCTGCGGAAGGCGACGCCGGTGACGTGGTGGGTGTGACCTTCAAAGAGATTCACTTGCTTGCCGGAGGCGATGTCGGTGACACGGGCGATCTTGTCGGCAGCACCGGAGGCGAGCAGCCGTCCGTCTGGAGAGAAATCGAGGCATAGCACTGTGTCGCTGTGTTTCTCTTTCCATGTCTGCGTGACTTTGCCGGAAGCGGCGTCAAAGAGGATGACATCGCCGCTGCGTGAGAGTTCGCCACCGCCTGTGGCTAGCGTCTTGCCGTCAGGACTAAAGCGCACGGCATTGACGCGGTCGGCAAAAAGTCCGTTCTGGCCCAGCGTGCGTTCCAGCTTCCAGCGCGGCATGCTCTGGGTGTGGGTCTGGCCTGTGGTGAATGAACCGTCTGCATCGGCGGTGAGTGTTGCGGCAGTGGTGGCGGGACTGGAGGAGGCTTCGTCGATCACGACTCCGGTGACGGTGCTCCAAACACGCAGGATGCCTTGATCAAAGAGTGCGGCTGCGCGCGCGCCGTCGGGAGAGAGTGCGACTGCGACGGGTTTGGCGGTGGTTTTTGTGCGTGCTTGCTTCAGTGCTGTGAGCGCGGCGGTGGCCGTGGTCTGGGCTGTTTTTGCGGCGGTGATGGCTGCCTGTGCGGCGGCGATGTCCTTCGCGTTGCGCGCTTTGTCATTGCTGATGCGCTTCATGTCAGCCTCCGCATCCTTGATGTTGCTCTGTGCGGCAGAGACGGCGGCGAGTGCCGAGACTTCGGTCATTTTTGCGGTGATGAGCTTGTCCTGTGCGGCTTTGAGTTCTTTTTCCACAGCAGCGTCCTTGCTGGCAGCGAGTTTGGCAGCGGCGGCGTCCACCGCATTTTGCGCGGTGGTTTTTGCGGTCGTGGCTGGAGCTACGGCCTTTTGTTTTTCAGGCAGCACTTTGCTCATGGTGGTGATGGCGTCCTTCGCTTTGCCGAGCAGCACATCCAACGCTTTGTCCTGCGCTTCCAAACGAGTGATGACGCTGCGCTGGTAGGCTTGTTCGAGCGTCTTTGCGGCGACGGTGCGCTCCAGTTCTGCGGCATTTTTTTCGTCGGCGAGGGTGCCGCGCAATTCGATGATTTGTTTGGCTGAGGCGGCATCCCAAACGCGCACGGAGCCATCGGCACAGCCGGTGATGATTTGTTTGCCATCAGCACTCAGGGTGCTGTTTAAAACGGCCACCTTGCCTGTGGTGGCGATCTTTTTGAGCACGTCGGCGCTGGCTGCGGAGAGAGGTGCCTTTGCGGTATTCGCTGATGGTTTCGCCGGGTCGAGTTTCCACAGTTTGACTTCACGGAAGCTGCCGCTGGCCAGTCGCGTGCCGTCAGGGCTGAATGAGAGCGACTGCACGAGTGCGCGATGGGCAGCGCCATTCTTCTCCGCCGGATCACCCACCTGCGCGACGAGCTGTCGCGTGGCCAGATCATACACAAAGATGCGGTTTGAGCGTCCGCAGGCGGCGTAGCGGCCATCTTTGGAGACCGCCACGCAATAGATCGGAGCGATGCTGGCTGAGATCGTGCGAAGCACGATGGTGCGCTCTTGGCGGGTGGAGCTCTTGGCACCTTGGTCAATCCATTGACTGAGGATCGCAATTTCCGAGGCACTCAAGTTGGCGGCGCCAGACTTGTTGTTTGGCGGCGGCATCTCCATGTCCTTTAGATGTCGTGAAGCCGCGACGATGAGACTCTCCGCACTCTTCCCAGGCACGATCGAGGGGCCGGATTCGCCACCTTTGATCATCAACTCTGGCGTCTCCATGTTGAGGTCGGCCTTCGTTGTGGTTTTGTTGTGGCAGGAGACACAGTTCGCTTTCAGAAACGGATAGACATCGCGGTAGAAGTCGATCTCCGCAGTGAAAGCGGATGCTGGCAGGCAGGATAGGGCGATGAGGGGACGAAGCTTCACGGACAAGGATGATTTCAGAAACCTACGGGGCGAGAAGGCCGTCACATTCATCCAATGCGCATCAGGGGGCGAGGCGGTCAATCTGCCAGGTGCCCTGTTCCGTGCGGGTGTATTGAAAGCGATCATGCAACCGGCTGGGGCCGCCTTGCCAGAATTCGATGCTTTGAGGATCGACACGGAAACCGCTCCAGAACGAGGGCAGTGGCACCTCGCCTGCACTGAATTTCTCTTTGAGCCGTGCCCATTCCATCTCCAGCACTTTGCGAGAAGAAATGGCGTGACTCTGCCGCGAGGCCCAGGCGGCGATCTGACTGTCGCGCGGACGACTGAGGAAATACTTCAGCGTTTCGGCAGTCGAGATGCGCGTGGCGGTGCCGGTGACGATCACCTGCCGCTCCAGTGCCAGCCAGGGAAAGAGCAATGAGACATGCGGATTTGCCGCGATGTGCGCAGCTTTGCGACTTTCCAGATTGGTAAAAAAAACGAAGCCGCGCGCGTCGAGTGCCTTGAGCAAAACTGTGCGCACGAGCGGTTTGCCATCAGGCGTGGCCGTGGCGAGCGTCATGGCGTTCGGTTCGAGGACTTTCTCATCGACGGCGTCTTTGAGCCAGATTTCGAATTGCACGAGCGGATCTGCGTGCAGTGCATCCCGGGTGAGATGAGCGCGGGTGTATTGCCGACGCATGTCGGGGAGATCGGTGGACGGGTGGTCTGGGCTGCTCATGATTTCGAGCATGAATGAAGCGCGCGTAGGAGGACGTGCAAACCGTCCGTCATCGCTGCGTCATGAATTGAGCAAACCACGCGCGAGGTGCGGACTTACTTCGCAGCGGCGGCAGCCACCGTGGCGGGTTTCACTCGGACGTGGATCGGGCGGGAGATGAGGATATCGACAGTGTCCGTCGGGTTTGCAGCCTTCGTGAGTGCATTCATGCGTGCCGTAGCGGCAGCCATGGCGGCCTCGGCGCGTTTTTGTTTCTCTGCGGCTTTTTTAGCGGCTGCAGCATCTGTGGCAGCGATTTTTTTGGCTTCGGCGGCGGCAGCGGCGAGTGCGGCAGCAGCTTCTTTTTGTTTCGCTTCTGCCAAGGGGACGCTGGCGGGATTGTAGCGGTATTTGCAGATGCCGAGGCTGTGAAGGGCAAAGGTGTGATCTCCCGGAGCTATCTTGAGTGCCGCGAGGTCGAGCACCAACTCGTGCGTCGTGGCTTTCATCGGGATGTCGAACTCTTTGAGCGCGCTGAAGCCTTCACCGTAGGCTTTGACTTTGATGGAGGTGCCATTGAAGTCGTTGTGCCAAGTCACCTTGAGCGGAATTTTCAAGGTCTCGCCGACCTTGGCTTCATAGATTTTATTTTCCGCTGCGGCGATGGTGATGGGAGCGGATTCGGTGTCGATGACGGAGACGGGCACATCGGCCATGAGGCGCGGTGTCGGGATTTCAGCCTTCGCGTCTTTCACCGGCCACTCCATGCTGGCGACACGCACGGGATGAGTGACAGGCTTGCCGTCGATGACCGCGGTGCCGGTGATTTTGGCGAGTGAAAAACCGCGCGGGGCTTTTTCATCCACGGCAATGATGAGGTGGCCGTAGCTTTTGCCTTTGCCGATTTTTAATCCAGCGGCACTGACACCCGGCGGCAAGTTTTCCATGTTGATTTCGATTTCGCCATCATAGCCGTCGCGCCGCTGCACGACGACCTCAAAGGCGCGCGCGTCTCCCTGGCGCAGCGCCAATGGCTTGGAGAGGGCGGAGCGGTCACCATTGCGCAGCGTCATGTGCACCGCCCATGCAGCGAGTGCAAAATCGGGCGCGGCGCGGCGCACGATGAGGCGGTAGCTGTTGCGTGGCTCATTGCGCGTGCCACCGAAGAGATCACGCACTTGCAGACGATAGGTACCGTCTTCTTTGGCGGTGAATTTGCCTAGCACATCCGTCGAGCCGGCATCATACGGTGGGCCGTCGTAGGAGTAGCCATTGCTGCTGACCTTCATCGGTGGCGGGATGTCGTAGAGTTCGGCCACGTCAGTGGCTTTGCCGTCTTTGACCTGCTGCACGAGCGCGAAGGGGTCTGTGTTCAGGCCGAGGCGTGCGCTGCCGACTTCCACCCACCAGGTTTCACCTTTCTTTGCAGTGAACTCATAGGAATCGACATCTGCGGCTGGGAAAAAAGTGCCGCTGATGTCGCAGGGCAGGGTGATCTTCTGCGCCTCTGGGTTGTTGGGTTCGGATTCCTGGGTTGCGGCTTTGGCGGCGAGTCCGGTTGGTGGCCAGGACATGGCACTCACGGCTTGAGTTTGCGGTTGCGGTGAGGCGGGGCTTTTTTGCAGAGCGAGGCGGTAGAAATAGCGCGCGCCGCCTTGATAGGTCAGATCGCTGACCTTGATGAGATAAGTGCCATCGGCAGGCGGCGTGAAGTCGATCATGCCGCCGGTGCGATTCACTTTCAGGTCGGCTCCCTTTGCGTCGGCGACGATGAGGACAGGGGTGAGGCGCGAATCGATGCCAACGGCTGCGCAATCCACGGCCACGGGTTGGCCTTTCACACCTTTGAAGGAATAAAAATCCACTGCACGCTTTGTCATCGCCGCATTGCAGATGGAACCGATGGCCAGCGGCAGGGCCGTTTCGAGTGTGTTGTTCGGCTTTGAGCGCACTACCTCCGGCAAGGTGTCCACGGTGAAAGCACGTGCTGAGGACACGCCGAGGCGGGACATCACGCGTGCATCATAAACGCCCGGCGGTGTGTCTGCGGCGATGGTCACGTCGAACTTGTCTGCCGCGATGGGCTTTGCAGTGATTTTGGGTGAGGAGAAGAGCAGAGCACTCACATCCTCGACGTGCTCTCCGGTGATGGTTACGGGCACACTTTGTCCGGCCTGTCCGCCCATCGGCATCACGGTGAGCAGCCGTGGCAGCGGCAGTGTGACCTGCTGCGCGATGAGCATGGTGAATGGCGACGCGAGTGACGCGATGAGGATGAGGCGGCTGAAAAGCGTAAACATGACCGACTATCTACGGCAGGTCAGACCGTCTTCTTTGTGACAGACGTGGATACGTATGGCGGAAATGAATGTGAAGTGATTGCACGGGGTGTTTGCGTTCGTTATGTCTGGCTCTCCCAAAATTGAAATCCTCCGTCTCGCTATGAAGTTTGCCATCTCAACGTCCCTCTTGGCCACATTCGCTACACTCAGCACCGCGCTTGCGCAGCCGAAGTGGATCGAGGCCGAGTCATTCGCCAAACATGGCGGTTGGGTGCTCGATACTCAGTTCATCGACATCATGGGATCGCCTTACTTGATGGCGCATGGCATGGGGAAGCCGGTGGCAGATGCAGTGACGGAGGTTGATCTGCCTGCGGGTGAATACACGATCTGGGCGCGCGTGAAGAATTGGGTTGGCCCGTGGGATGCACCGGGAGCGCCGGGGCGTTTTCAGATCGCGGTGAACGGTGAAACGCTGAAGCATGAATTCGGCGCGTCGGGCAAGGACTGGCAGTGGGAGAAAGCAGGGCCGGTGAAGATCGAGGGCAAAGCCAAGATCGCACTCAAAGACCTCACGGGATTTGACGGACGCGTGGATGCCATCGTCTTGAGCACCGATGCGGGATTCACGCCCGATGTTTCGATGCGTAAGAAATTGCTCGGCCTGCCTGAGAAGGCACCGGAGACGAGTGAGTATGATCTCGTCGTCGTGGGCGGTGGTTATTCAGGAATGGGCGCAGCGATTTCTGGCGCACGTCAGGGATTGAAGGTGGCCTTCCTGCAAAATCGCCCTGTGCTCGGTGGCAATGGTTCCAGTGAGGTGCAGGTGTGGGCGCAGGGAGGTACGCGCCGTGGGCTGTATCCGCATCTTGGGGAGATTGTCGAAGAGTTTGCCGACCGCGCCAGCAACAGTCCTGCGGCTGATCCTCAGGAGTATAATGACAAACTCAAAGAGGACACGGTGCGTGCGGAAAAGAACATCGATCTCTTCCTCAACACACACGTGTACGGAGTCGAGCTGAATGCAGACAAGAAGACCATCCGCAGTGTGACGGGTCTCGACACGCAGAGCGGTGCGGAGAAACGCTATGTCGGCAGATTTTTCGTGGACTGCACTGGCCATGGCAGTGTTGGAGCGCTGGCCGGAGCGGCGTTCATGATGGAGGAGAAGGGCCGCATGGGCATGAGCAACATGTGGGTGATGAAGAACCTCAAGAAACCGGTCTCATGGCCGAAGACGCCGTGGGCATTGCCTTTGAAACTGGAGGACTTCCCGGAGCCGCACGCCATGGGTGGCCTGGGCAAAAAAAATGCGGCGAACCAGGCGGGCTACGACCTCGGTTACACTCCCGTGCCCAATCCCGAGGACTATGTGCATGGTGAGTGGTTTTGGGAGAGTGGTTTTGATAAGCATCCGATCAATGACCTGGAGCTGATTCGTGATCACAACTTCCGCGCGGTTTATGGAGCCGTCTCGGCTTTGAAGACTTTGAAAGCGGACAAGTACGGCACCTATGATCTGACTTGGCTCGCATACATCGGTGGGCCGCGTGAGAGCCGCCGCATCGTTGGCGATATGGTGCTCAACGGGGAAGACATGGTGAAGGGCATCATTCATCCTGATGGCTGTGTGCCGACGACGTGGGATCAGGACCTGCACTATCCGAAAGAGCAGTACATGAAAAATTTCCCCGATAATCCTTTCATCAGCCGCGCTGAATTCGGCAAGCATACGGATCGCCGCAATGGTTACCCGGTGCCTTACCGCTGCTTTTACTCAAAAGACATCGGCAACCTCTTCATGGCTGGGCGCACTATCAGCGTGGAGCGTCATGCGCTTGGCTCGACGCGTGTCATGCGCACCTGTGGCATGATGGGCGAGGTCGTGGGCAAGGCGGCGTGGATTTGCGTGCGGCACCACACCTCCCCACGCGGTGTGTATGAGCAGTACCTCGATATTTTGAAGGAACTGATGAGTCAGCCGGGTGCGATGCGCCGCGATTCTCTCGAAGGGAATCTCTACTTGCCTGCCAACGCGAAAAAGCTGCCGGAGGTGGTGCAGGACAGCATTGATCCGAAGAAGCTCGCGGGCATCGTCATTGATGACAAAGAAGCCGAGTTGCAGGGCAAGTGGACTCATGGCGAGGGCTTGAAGCCTTATGTCGGAGCCTACTACAGCTACGGCAGCGATAAGAACGCCAGTGCTCGCTTTGCCTTCAGTGTGAAACAGTCGGGGAAATATGAAGTGCGTATTTTCTTCCAGCCGCATGAGAATCGTGCCAAGCGCGCGCCGGTCACCGTTTTGAGCGCCGATGGTGAGAAAGCGCTGGTGGTCGATCAGACCAAGAAACCTGAGCTCGATCAAGGCGCACACAGCCTTGGCGTGTTCACCTTCCACGCAGGTGAAGAGGCCGCTGTGATCTTCCGCACCAAAGATGCCGGAGGCAGTGTCCACCTCGACGCCGTGCAGGTGCTGCCTGTGCGGTGAGTTTTTCTGTTGCGCACGGTCTCTTAGGCCACGCCGCTGCGCTTGCTGAAGAGTCCGTATTTCGGACTGAAGATGTAGGCGAGAAGAAAGAAGGAGCCCAGCACGATGACAATCGTCGAGCTGGGACTCCATCCGAGTGGATAGGCTAGGAAGAATGCGATGACAGAGCCCAGTGCGCCGAGAAATCCGCCGCCCCAGAAGAGGGCGCGTGAGTTGTTGGTGAGCAGGTACATCGTGGCGGCGGGGGCGACCATGAGGCCGACACTGAGGATGCAACCCACCGCCTGCAGTGAGGAGACCAGCACGAGAATGGTGACACCGAAGGTGGCGTAGTTGAGCAGACGCACCGGCACGCCGAGACTGGCGGCGATGTTGGGTTCAAAGAGATGGATCAGCAGCGGACGCTGAAGGGCGGTGAGGGTGATGACAGCCGCAGCGCTGATGCCGAAAGCGATCCACAAATCGGAGTCCGCCATGCCGATGATGCTGCCAAAGAGCCATTCATCGAGTTTTTGCCGCACATTGAGATTGCGCAGGATTTGCAGACCGGCGGCGAAGGCGGTGGTGTAGAGCACTCCCATGGAGGTGTCTTGATCGAGGCGGGAGGTGCGGGAGAGAAAGATGGAGCCCAGCCCGACGATGAGCGCGGCAAAAATCGCGCCGACGAGTGCGCTCCATTGCGAGAGGCCAGCGATGAGTACGGCGACTGCGAGTCCGGGCAGCAGAGAGTGAGAGAGTGTGCCGATTTTCAGTGCTGATTTGCGGAGGACGACAAAGGCACTGACGTAGCCGTTCGCAAAACCGATGAGAAGGCAGGCGAGCAGAGCACGCTTGGCGATGGGTTCGGAGATGAAGTCGGTGAAAGTGGGCATGCGCGTAGAGGGGATCAGCTCCCGGTTTTTTGACTCCCATCATAGGCGGCGGCGATGTTTTCCGTCGTGAATACTGAACTGACGGGGCCGAAGGCGACTTGCTGTCGGCGCAGGAGCAACACGTCGTCAAAAATGTCCGTCACGGTTTGCAGGTCGTGATGACTGGCGATGAGCAGTCGGCCTTCGGCGGCGAGTTCTTTGAAAAGGCGGCTGAGGTTTTCCTGCGCTGGCTTGTCGAGGCCGGTGAAGGGTTCGTCGAGAAGCAGAACGTGCGCTTCCTGCGCTAGAGCGCGAGCGATGAAGGCGCGCTGCTGCTGGCCGCCGGAGAGTGCGCTGATCTGCCGCTCCTGGAGAGGGAGGAGGTCCATGCTCGCGAGTGCTCGCTGCACGATGTCTGCATCATGGCGTGAGAATTGACGCCACCAACCGAGGTTCGGATAACGGCCCATTTCGACGAGGCCGCGCACGGTGATGGGGAAGTTCCAGTCGATGTCGCCACGCTGAGGGAGGTAGGCGATCTCATGACTGCTGCGCATGAGTGGTCGCTCACGCCAGAGGATGCTGCCGTTGCTTCCTGGGATAAGGCCGGCGAGTGATTTCAGCAGCGTGCTCTTGCCTGCGCCATTCGGCCCGATGAGCGCCATGCTGCGCCCGCATTCGGTGGAGAAGTTGATTTGTTCGAGCGCGCAGACTTCTTGATAACGGACGCTGAGATGGACCACCTCCAGCCGGTGATGGCGCGCGTGTTCGTGACCTCCGCCCCAGCAGACGTGATCTTTGGGCTCATGAGAGTGGGGAGTACTCATTTCCAGGAGAAGGAGAGGACTTCATCGAGGCTGCTGGCAGAAGACCAGCGCGTCTCGCGGCGTGTTTCCAAGCCGTCAGGCTCGACTTCGAGGGTGATGGCCGTGTCGGGCGTATTCTCTGGCCACGTGGCGTTGAGGAGAACTTCGATGCCGTCTTTGATGCCTGGGAGCGTGGCATCGACTTCGATGGGAGACTCTTGGGTGACGGTGATCAGTTCCTTTCCTCCGAGCTTGAGGCTGAGGTGAGTCGGCAGATGTGCGTAGCGCAGGCGTAGGAGGGCATGGACCGCAGTTTCTGTTTTTTTTGCGGGTGCGGGTGCTTGGGGTTCATGCTGTGGGTCTCCCGTGAGATGGCTCAGCGGTATCGCCAGCGCCGCAAAGGCGATCACGAGCAAGGCGAGCTGGATGGGCGGGAAACCTCGCATGGTCAGTCAGCGGGAGCAGATGCCAGCGCGGCGACGATGGCGCGGACGTTGTGAGCCAGCATGGTTTCAAATGTGTGCGCGTTTTTTGCCGTGCCGTCTGCCACGAGAGGTGCGCCAATTTTCACTCCCGTACTACGGGCGACTTCCGCGAGCACTTTGGGATTGGCCTGGTCTTCAGGGAATACGGCCTTGATGCCGTGTTCGCGGATTTCTTGAATGGTCTCGGCGATATGGCGTGAGGAGGCGTCATCGTCGCGCCCGAGTCCGAGCAGGGAAATGGGCTCGAAGCCGAACTCTTTGCAGAAATAGCCGAAAGCGGCATGAGCGGTGACGAGGGTGCGGTCTTTGCGCGGGATTCGGGAGATTTCTTTTTGTGCCCAACGCTTGAGTTCATCGAAGCGTTTGGAGGCAGCCTTTGCACCTGCAGCGTAGGCGGCGGCGTTGGCGGGATCAGTTTCCGAGAGCACATTGGCGACGATGCGCGCGGCGCGTTTCATGTTTTCCGCACTGTGCCACCAGTGGGGATCGAAGGCGCCGTGATGATGATCGTGCTCCGCTTCGTCATGGTCGTGGTGATGGTGTTCGGTGGAGGGAAGGGAGGGGATCGTCTCGCCGACTTCGATCAGACGCACACCACTGCCGATGCTGTCGCGGAGTTTGTCGAGGTAGGTTTCGAGTTCTTTGCCGGAAGCGAGCAGGAGTTTGGAGCCGCGCATGGCGGCGATGTCCTTCGGGGCGGGTTCAAAGTGGTGAATGTCTCCTCCAGGTTTGAGGATGTCGATGACCTGCACCTGTGCTCCACCTACTTGGCGAGCGAGGTCCGAGATGATGGGGTGCAGGGACGCGACTTTGAGCGGAGCTGCCTGACTGACTGAGAGGGACAGCGCGAGGGCGGCGAGGAATGCTTTCATGGCAGTGGTGCAGGAGGGTAGGCGCGAGAAAAATTGTTGCAACTTATTTGCGTATTCGCGAGAGGTATGTTAATGCAATTTTATTGCATTAAATAACCTCCCGATGAAAGCCCGCCTGCTGCTTTGCAGTCTTTTTCTCTCCGATCTTTCGCTGTCCTTCGTCCATGCACAGCAAGAGGGGGGCGAGGATCGCGTCCGTGGGGATGAGGCAGCCTCGGTTGATTTGGAGGAGATGGTGATTTCGGCTCCCGCAGAGGTTTCCTCTGAGTTGAAGCAGGCGGTGTTCATGCTCTCAGGGAAAGAATTGAACCAGGCACTGGAGCCGACACTGGGGCAGACGCTGGCAGGCATGCCTGGGGTCAGCAGTTCGTACTTTGGCCCTGCGGCCAGCCGTCCCATTTTGCGCGGCCTCGACGGAGATCGCGTGAAGGTCTTGCAAAGTGGGCTGAATACGCTGGATGCCTCGGCAGCGAGTCCGGATCACGCGTTGAGCTTTGAGCCTGCGAGTCTGCGCTCGGTGGAAGTCGTGCGTGGGCCGGCGACGTTGCTTTACGGTGCCAATGCGAATGGTGGCGTGGTGAACACAACGGATGGGCGCATTGTGGAAGAGCGACTGGATGGGACGATCCGCGGCTCGATGGGAGGGAGGTTCTCATCCGTGGACACGGGGTATCAGTCTAACGTGATGCTCGAAGGCGGTTGGGGTGGGTTGGTGGTGCATCTGGAAGCATTCAGCCGTTCGGCGCAGGATGTGCACATCCCAGGGAACGCGCGTACAGTCGGGGAGCAGGTGCGTGCGCCGTTACCACCGGGCGCGAGCGAGCCCTCGGGGGTGGTGCCCAACAGCAACCTGAGAACCGAGGGTTTCTCCGCAGGGATGAGCTATGTATGGGACGGAGGTTTCATCGGCTTTTCGTGGACGGAATTTCACAGCAACTACGCTTCCCCTGCGGATAGCGCGGTTTTCATCGACATGAATCAGCATCGGCTCGATGTGCGCGGTGCCTGGTACAAGCCGCTGCCCAGGATCAAAGAAATCAGCTACAAATTCGCCTGGTCAGACTACGAGCATGCCGAATTCGAGAACGGCATGGACAATACGGCCTTCAAGAATGATGGCTATGACGCTCGTGTGGAGGTGAAGCATGAAAAGATCGCGGGCATGGAAGGTGTCGTGGGGATACAGTCGGGGCGTTCGGATTTTCTCGTGTCGGGTACGGAGGCATTCCTGCCGCCGACGCTCACGACGACAAACGCCTTGTTTTTTTATGAAGAAGCGATGTGGGGAGTCTGGGGCATCCAGCTCGGCGGGCGCTACGATCATGTTTCAGTCGAAGCCAAGGACAATCCGGCATTTGGCCCAGCGCGAGAGCGCGCCTTTGATAACTTGAGCGGCTCCCTTGGTTTTGTGCTCAAGCCTGGCGACGATTATTCTGCGGCCCTGACGATCACCCATGCGGAACGAGCACCGTCGCAGCAGGAATTGTACGCCAAGGGGAGCCACACAGCTACGGGCAGTTACCTCGTGGGTGATTCCAGTCTCGGTGCAGAAACCTCACTGGGTTTTGACCTCACTCTGCGCAAGAATACAGGATGGGTCACTGGCAGCGTGAGCGGCTATCACACGTCCTATCAGAATTTCATCGGCCTGTTTCCCACCGGCGTGATGATCGACACGGATGGCGACTTGATCGGCGATACGCCAGAGCAACGCTACCGCGCGACACAGGCCCAGTTTTTGGGGGCGGAACTGGAAACCACGTTTCACCTGTTGCATCCAGTCTCGGCGGAAACTCCGCAGGCCACAACGCAACTGCACTGGCAGATCAAAGCCGATGTGGTGCGCGCTCGAAATGCCAGTACGGGAGGCTCACTGCCACGCATACCGCCTTTCCATCTGACCAACGCATTGATCCTGGAACACGGTGGTTGGACGGCAAGACTGGAGGGCATTTATGCGGCACCACAAAGTCGCTTGGCGGCGAATGAATACCGAACAGAGAGCTATTTTCTGGTGAACTTGGCACTGAGCTATCGCCTCGTCCGCGGGGCTGTCACCACAGATGTCTATGTGAAGGGGATGAACCTGACAGATGCGGACGCGCGTGAGCATACCTCATTTCTCAAAGAGCGAATGCCGCTGCCGGGCCGCGGGATTGTGGTGGGCATGAAGCTGGCCTTTTGAGGAAAACGAGACACTTGCGGCAAGAGTAGTTGATCTGAAAATTATGGCAGAACTTGCCATAATGATATAGATAATATAATTTTCATCGTTATATTAATCGTTTCCGATGAATGCCACCGACGACGCTCGCCATGCTCTCCTCCCTACCGGGGGGGGGCCGCAGGCATTTGAGGCTCGGCGCGTGTGGCGTGAGAAGGAGCGCTATTCTCCCCACTTCTGGGTCTTAATGAGCATCCTCGGAGATTTGGCCATGGCCGTCTTCGCTTCGTATTCGGCTTACTGGTTGCGGTTTCAAACCGTGCTACGGGATTTCGGGAATTTTGATGCGATGACCTTCCGCCAGTATGGAGGTCATATGGCACTGGGCAGCCTTAGCTTGGTGCTCGTGATGGGCTGGCAGGGAATTTACCACCAGAGCGTGCTCCTGCGCAGCCGATGGGTGGCGTCCAAAATCGCGAGAGGTATCCTGGTGTGGACCGGGGGCTTTTTAGCGATCACGCTCACGCTAAAACTCCAGCCGAGCATCTCCCGAGTGTATGTGTTGCTCAACGGAGCCACTGCGACCTTGCTCCTGCTGGGTTGGCGCATCATTTTCATGAAGATGCTGCGCGCTCCCGGGCACATCGAAGCATTGCGCCAGAGGACGATTTTCATCGGTTGGAATGATGAGGCTGTGACGTTGTGGAAGACACTGCGGCGAGATCATGCCAGCGCTTTTGAGATCATTGGCTGGGTGCAAACAGGCAGCTATGAAATTCAGCCCCATGATCGGCAGTTCCCATGTCTGGGTGCCTTGGAAGAGGTGGAGCATCTCCTGGCAGCACATGCGGCAGACATGGTGGTCGTGGCAGACCTGCATGGCCCGCGTGAACAGATGATCAGTCTCGCGAATCTCTGCGAGCGCGAGATGATTCAGTTCAAAGTCATTCCCTCCTGTTTCCGTGTGTTTGTCTCAGGATTGACTTTGGAAACGATCGCTGGCACGCCGGTGCTGGGAGTCACGCGGCTGCCTTTGGATGGAACCTTTAACGTGGTGGTCAAGCGCGTGGTTGATGTGATCGGTGCGTTGGTGGGCCTTGTGCTCAGTGCACCAGTGATCGCTATCTTTGGATTCATGGTCTGGCTGGAGTCACGCGGTGCGGTGTTCTACCGCCAACGCCGTTGGGGCGTGAACGGGGTACCATTCGAAATCATCAAAATCCGCTCCATGCGCCTTGATGCCGAGAAAGCCACCGGTGCTCAATGGTGTGTGAAGGATGATCCACGGCGGCTGCGCGTGGGTGCCTTCATGCGCAAATGGAACATCGACGAGCTGCCGCAGTTTTGGAATGTGCTTAAAGGTGAAATGAGCCTTGTCGGTCCCCGGCCAGAGCGTCCGGAACTCATCGCTGCCTTCAAACACCAAATTCCCCATTACAATGCGCGCCATCATGCCAAGCCCGGCATGACCGGATGGGCGCAGGTGAATGGGCTGCGCGGCGATACCGATCTGGGGGAGCGCATTCAGTGTGACCTGTGGTATCTGGAGAACTGGAGTCTCTGGCTCGACTTCCAGATTATGCTGCTGACCTTTTTCAAGCGCGAGAACGCCTACTGAGCCTGCGTTTGCGTTGTGTCGTGACATCCGCCACACTGTGCGGGCGTTCTCGAATCCCCCGCATGCCGCTGTTCACGGTTTACACGCCCACTTACAATCGCGCTCACACGCTCCATCGCGTGTTTGAGAGTTTGAGAGCGCAGACTTGCCGAGACTTTGAGTGGCTGGTCATCGACGATGGCTCTACGGACGACACAGCGACGCTCATGGCACGCTTTCAGAGTGAGGCAGCTTTTCCCATCCGCTATCTTCAAGAGCCGCATCGCGGTGCGCATTACGCACATAATCTCTCTTTGCGCGAGGCGCGTGGCGAACTGTGGATCAAGCTCGACTCTGATGATGCGTGCGTGCCTGCCGCATTGGAGCGCCTCCAGCACCATTGGGCAAGCATTCCGCCACATGACAGAGAGCACTTTGCTGGTGTCACCGCTCTTTGTCACGATCAGGAGGGGCGTCTCGTCGGCGAGCGTTTTCCGCAAGACCCACTAGACTGCACTGCGGCAGCACTTGAGTACCGCTACAAGGTGTATGGAGAAAAGTGGGGCTTTGTTCGGCTGGATGTCCTGCGCCAATTCCCTTACCCCGAGGGTGTGCCTGGCCACTTCATCCCTGAGTCCTACGTCTGGAGCCAGATTTCTCTGAAGTTCCAGACTCGACACATCAATGAAGCGTTGCGCGTGTATTGGACGGATGCGCCTTCACTCGTTCATGGTCGTTCCGATCCCCATGTGAATGCCGCTGGTCACCGGCTGATGTTCAAAATGGTACTCGATCTCGAATGCGGCTGGTTCACCATCGCTCCTCTGCGCCTGCTGCGAGCAGCTGCTCAATACAGTCGCTTTTCCTGGCTCTGCGGAATGGGGGTCCGCCAGCAGTTTGCCTCGCTGGTGCCTTCTGCGGGTCGTTTGCTATGGCTCGCCATGCTCCCTGTGGGTTGGGGCATGTTTTTGCGGGATCGGCAGTGCTTCCCGAGTGGGGAAGGGAAGTGAAAGCCGAAACGCTCAACCCTGGCCAAAGAAACCACCGAGTTTTCGGATGCGAGTAGGATGGCGCAGCTTGCGCAGGGCTTTCGCTTCGATCTGGCGGATGCGCTCGCGCGTGACTTGGAAACGCTTGCCGACTTCTTCCAGCGTGCGTCCTGCTCCATCGCCAAGACCAAAGCGCTGCTCAAGCACTTCGCGTTCGCGCGGATTGAGCGTGTCGAGCACGTCTTTGAGCTTGTCGCGCAGGAGATTCATGGCGGTGAGTTCCATGGGGTCGCGCGCTTCCTTGTCCTCAATGAAGTCACCGAATTCAGTTTCGCCGTCACTCTCACCGACCTTGGCCTGCATGGAGACGGGTTGCTGAGAGAGTCTGAGCACGGCATTCACACGCTCCACGGGGAGGTGAATCTCCTCGGCGATCTCCTCTGGAGTGGGATCACGCCCCATTTCCTGAACGAGCTGTTTATGCACGCGCATGAGCTTGTTGATCGTCTCGATCATATGCACCGGGATGCGGATGGTGCGGGCTTGATCGGCAATGCTGCGCGTGATCGCCTGACGAATCCACCATGTGGCATAGGTGCTGAACTTGTAGCCGCGCTGGTACTCAAATTTTTCCACCGCGCGCATGAGGCCCATGTTGCCCTCTTGAATGAGATCGAGGAAGGAGAGGCCGCGGTTGGTGTACTTCTTAGCGATGGAGATGACCAAACGCAGATTGGCCTCAATCATCTCCGTCTTGGCCTTCGTGGAGTCGGCGACATGGCGCAGAGTGTCAGTGACCAGGCTGCGGTAGTCCGCCGCCGTAGTCCACGCTTCACGCTCGAAAGCGCGTACGGCTTCCTTGGCAGCCTCCTGTCTTGGGTGTTCACGCAGTTGATCTTCCAGATGCTTCAGCGTGGTGAGGCGCTGCTGCAGCAGAGAGACGAGATCCTCCATGATGCGCGCTTTGAAGTAAAATTTGCCGCAGTGGCGGAAGAAAGCGGCGCGATCTTCATCGAGCTTTTGCCTGGCGAGGTCTTTTTTGCGAACACCCGCCGTTTCAAACGCCAGGAATGAAGCGCTGGCGCGTGCGTGCAGCTCCCGGGCTTGCTGGAGCAGGGGCTTGAGCTTTTTGAAATAATCATCGCGCTCATCGGCCTTGCGATCTTGCACAAGTCGGTCAAAACGCTCGACGCCGTTTTGCAGTGCCTCCGCAAACTGGAGGTAGGCCTGCCCGACAAAGCCGATGGTGTGCAGGCATTGGCGTAGGCTGAGATCGGCTTTCTCGATGCGCTTGGAGATTTGGATTTCCTGTTCGCGCGTGAGTAGCGGCACCTGGCCCATCTGCCGCAGGTACATGCGTACCGGATCATCGAGTACGTCGAGCTTTGCCGCTGAGGAATCACGCTCATTCGCGGCACGTCCACGCGCAGAGCCTCCCAGACGAACGCCGCCACTGTCCAGCTCTGCTTCATCGAGAATCTTGATCTCCATGGCCCGCAGACGCGTGATGAGCGCGTCCATGAGGTCCGGGGTGACAAATCCCGGAGGTAGAGCCTCGTTGATGTCATCCAAGGTCAGATGATCGTGTTCTCTGGCCGTGCGGATGAGTTGGCGCAGGCGCGCCTGAACTTCTGGAGAGTGAATGTCATCATGCGTGGTGACGACGAGTTGCGTGATGCCGTCGTAGCCATTCTTTGGCGGCCGTCCGCGGCGGCGCTTCACAGGCTGACCGTCTGCGCCGAGAACCACGGGCGGTTTTTCCTTGGGAGGGTGAATCCGAGGCCGTCCACGACCACGCTTGACCTGAGAGTGGCCGGGAGCGTCAGCTACTGCAGGTGTGGGGGCTGGAGGATGAGTTCCGGGAGAATGAGATTTTGAGACGGCCATACTTGCCTCGGGGGTTCCGGGAGGTGCGTCAGAGAGGCGGACTATTCGGAGAGCCTTTGGTACGGTCAAGGCATTCTTTCCGTAGCGCGGTGAGTTCGACGACCTGCTGTTGCAGGCGTTTCACTTCATCTTCGGGGAGATCGGCACTGCGCAGCTTTGATTGATTGCTCTGGATCAGGCTTTGCAGCCGGGCAAGCTCCAGCACGTAAAGTGCCTGCTGAGCTTCTGCAACGCTGCCCGGTGGGCGTGGGGCGGACTGGAGCTGTGCAAACGCCGCCTCTTCATGCCGCTGCAATCCCGCCATGAAGGCGAGCTGTGCTGCCTCGTCGAGCGGGTTGTAACGGCTGTGCGCTAGGAGTGCGAGTAGCTCCGTCCCAGGCACTTCCTGCAGCATGTCTTCACATCCAGCCTCGCGCAGCCAGTGCAAGACTTCCGAATCATTCAAGGCCATCTGGCAGAGCAGGACGGCCGTCTTGTGCTGTGAAGCGAGCAGCTTCTTCGCTTCGGTGGCCGCTGTGGCAGAAGGGGCTTCAGAGCCTGCCTGTTTGGTATCAGTTTTCTGTTCGGATGCGGCCTTCTTGACCATGGTGGTGAGCTGCTCCTCGGAAATTTCCAGCAATCGGGCGACCTTGTTCACCGCTGCGACACGTTGGGCCACGCCGCGGAAGATGCTGATCGCACCGGCAACCTGCTCGGCCATGCGCACGCGCTCCACCATGCTGCTGCTATGCGCGCTGGAGCGCAGACTGCGGATCTGGTGCTCCAGAAATTCAGGCGCGTGCTCGATGATGCCACGCAGGGCATCCGCACCTTCTTTGCGAATCAACGAGTCTGGATCCTCTCCCTGTGGCAGCGCGGCGACGCGCACATTGATGCCTTGTGGAGAGAGAATGCGGAAGGCTTTCTCGGCGGCTTCGCGCCCGGCGTTGTCGCTGTCGTAGCACAGCACCACTTCGTCACAGACGCGTTTGAGCATCTTTGCGTGCAGTTCGGTGAAGGCGGTGCCTTGTCCAGCCACGACGTTTTGCAGCCCTGCCTCGAACACCATGATCATGTCGATCTGGCCTTCGCAGACAATGGCCACACCGGCTTTCGAGATGGGACGCTTGGATTTGTCGAAGCCAAACAGCACGCGGCTCTTGGTGAAGACCGGTGTCTCGGGGGAGTTGACGTACTTTCCGCCTTTCTGATCTTTGTCGAGGATGCGCCCGCTGAAAGCGATCACATCGCCGTTGTCATTGCGGATGGGAAACATCAACCGGTGTCGCCAGCGTGCGTAAGGGCGTCCGGCCTGTCCGTTTTCATCCTCGCTGGGTTGGATGAAGATGCCGGCCTCGACCATGATGCGCTCGGGCAATTTTTTCTGCGCCATCCATTCACGGTAAAACGTGGTGCTCTGCGGCGCGTAGCCCATCTGCCAGCGTTTTGCCATTTCCGCATTGATGCCGCGGGATTTGAGATAGTCGCGCGCTGGCGCAGCCAGTTTGTGCTTCATCAGCAGCAGATGAAACCACTCTGCGGCTTCGCGATTGGCGCGCAGCAGCAGGGAGCGTTGTTTAGCTTCCGCCTCGGCGTTTGCGTCCCACACTTCCTCCTCCACGCGGATGCCAGCCGCGTCGGCGAGGCGTTTCACGGCTTCCACAAACGACATGCCATCGTGCTCCATCACAAAACGGATCGCCGAACCGCCTGCGCCGCAGCCGAAGCAGTGATACGTGCCGCGTGAAGGACTGACGTTGAATGACGGCGTGCGCTCGTTGTGAAACGGGCACAAGCCGAGGTAATTGGTACCCGCCTTGCGCAGCTTCACCGAACGTCCCACCAGCGCCACGATGTCTGTGGCGGCAAGCACTTGCTGGATGGTTTCCTCCGGAATGCGCGGCATACGCGCGAAAGTGCGGAGCGGCGGGCAGAGGTCAAACGATGCGTCAGTTCGAAGCGCTCATGCACTCGCTTCATTGCCTCGCCCGCAAGAGAAGGGCCATTGATTCACCAGCATGCCATGCTTGCCCCACACGCTGAGGCCGCTTATAAACAACGTCGTATGTCCAACCATCCCCCCGCCTTCTCTCGTCGTCGTTTTATCTCCACCAGCATCGCCGCGTTGGGATTCCCCACCATCATCCCTGCCACGGCACTCGGCAAAGGCGGACGCCCCGCGCCTTCGGAGCGGATCACCGTGGGAGCCATCGGCTGGGGCACCATCGCCGGTGACTGGACGCCGTCTTTCCTCAACAATGACAAGTGCCAGGTCATTGCCGTCGCCGATCCGATGAAGGAATACGGCCACTACGGCTACAACGGCAAAGAAACCGGAGGGCGCGAAGCTGGAAAGAAAATCATCGACGAGCACTATTCCAAAGCAGCGAACAAACCCGCGAAGGTCTGCACCGCATATGCAGATTTTCGTGAGATGATCGAAAAAGAGGATCTCGATGCCGTGCAGGTCTCCACGCCCGATCATTGGCATGCCTACATGGCCGTGTATGCCGCGCGCAAAGGCAAACACATCTATGGACAGAAGCCGCTGGCACTGAACATCGCGGAGGGACGCCTCATGAGTGATGAAGTCGCCAAAGCGGGCATCACCTGGCAAACGGGCAGCCAGCAGCGCAGTGACGTTTACTTCCGCCTCGCCTGTGAGCAGGTGCGCAACGGCCGCATCGGCAAACTCAAGCGCGTGCGCGTCGGCTTGCCCGGCGGGCACACGAATTGGAATGGCATGGCGGACCAGGTCAACCCGGTGCCGCCGCCCGCTGACTTCGATTATGAGATGTGGCTCGGCCCTGCGGAGCAGATGGACTACCGCCCGGCACTGCTGCCGCTGAATTGGCGTCACAATTTCAATTTCTCCGGCGGCATGATCACCGATTTCGGTGCGCACCATATCGACATCGCCCAGTGGGGCATGGGCACCGATCTCACAGGCCCTGTCGAGATCAAAAACGTCTCCGGCACACTTGATCTCAAAGCACTCTACAACACGGCCACCGAGTTCACTTTCGAGTGCGTGTATGAAAATGGTGTCTTGCTGCATGTCGCCAGCGAAGACCACAAACTCATGCCGGAAGTGGAGGCATCTCTCGCCAATCCCAAGGCCAAAAGCGGCTTCAAACACATCGGCGTGCTTTTCGAAGGCGATGGAGGCAAGTGGATCTACGTGAATCGCGGCAAGATCACCGCCAGCAACCCCGAAATCCTGCGCGAAAAAGCCGGCAAAGACGAAATCCATCTCTACGAGAGCAAGGATCACACCGACAACTTCCTCACCCACATCTACGACGGAAAACCCACCGCCACACCGATCGAGGTTTCGCACCGCAGCATCAGCATCGCCCATCTTGCCAATGTGGCGCTGCGCAGCGGCAGCACCGCGTTGAAGTGGGATCCAAAGACCGAGACCATTGCTGACAACGCCGCAGCTTCGAAACTGCTCTCAAAGGAATGGCGCAAGCCGTGGGCACTGTGAGTGGCGATTGTTGAGCGAGAGAATTCCGAATGACTCAGAAAGGACGCATGACGAAGCTTGGGAAAGATCGCAGCGGCACAGCGCGCGGCTGCGATCTTTCGACGAGGCTGCGTCACCCGGTCGCTCTGTTGCTTTGGGCATGCTTGACCATGACGGGAGCTGCTCTCTCTCAGCTCCCATCTTCTCAAGAGGCTGAGACGATCAAAATCGGCCCGCTGAAGCCGCTGGAAACGCTCCCGTCGCTCTCGCCCATGCTGCCACCTGCAAAGAAGGCACCTGCTGCTGCGGTGGAGGCAAAAGAGCAAAAGCCCGCGCCGCCTCCTGCGGCCCCACCGCCGCTGCCCACGACCAAGAGCCTCGTGCTCGATGGCCCTGTGGCTCAAGCCTATCTTTACATTGAGCCTTACCAAACACGCTTCGAAGCCTTGTTCGATGCCGCTGCGATTTTTGCCTGGCTTTATCCCGGCAAGGCTGCGCCACAGACACTCGCTGCGGAAAAGCAGGAGGAGCTGGCTGCAGCCGCCGCTGCACGAGCGGCGCAATGGTGTGCGCTCAAAGTCACGGGCACGCAGCTCACCATTCCGCAGCCAGTGGTTGCCGTGGTCAAAGGCGTGCCCGGCAACACGCTACCGATCAAGGAAGGTGAGGCCGTGCCGCTGAATCAAGCCATGCTTGGCTTCATGTGGGAATTTGCGACACCACCCGGGCCGGAAGAAATCGTCGTGACGTGGAAAGGCTGGTTCAACCAAATGCCGCAACTCCCGGTGCGCGCTTACTTTGGCCGCCTCAGTGAGAAGGGAGAGATTCATCCTTCCATCAAAACCTTTCGCTGGAGCAACCGCGGACGACTTCCGCGCCCAGCGCCACTCGCCGCAGTGCCGTCTTACGAAGAGTCATCACCGCTGCGGCTCCCGCTCGGCGGCATCTTTTGGTTTTTAGGAGGGTTGGTCTTCTACATTTTTCTCAAGGTTAAAGATCACCGCCTTCCCGGTGGCAGCTTGCCCTATGTCGCCGTGTGGCTGCTGGGAGCGGTGCTCATGAGTCAGTTGCTCATCGTTCCTGTGGGCACGAGCAGCGGCCCGGTGGTCGATCAAGTCGCAGACGCGCAGAGAATCGTCACGCCTTTGCTGCGCAACGTGTATCGCGCCTTCGATCATCATGCGGAGTCGGATGTTTATGATGTGCTCGCCCGTAGTGTGGATGGTGAACTGCTGCGCAAACTCTACCTCGAAACCATCCAAGCACTCACACTCGATGGTCGTGAAGGAACGCGCGTCACCATCGCTGAATTCTCCGCGAACGTGGACAAGGTGGCACCCAATCCCAAGGGCGAAGGCTTTGTGGCCGATTGCAACTGGATGGCCCGCGGCATCGTCGGCCACTGGGGCCACAGCCATCCGCGCGTGAACATCTACAACGCGCGCGTCACCATCACACCTGCCAAAGGCGAGTGGAAACTCACCGACCTCGAAGTGCAGGAAGTGCGTCGCTTGTAGGCACGGGAGATCGTCTTACGCGTTAATTTCGAGCGGTGAGGCGCGTACATGGCTCATGCGCCGTTTCATCTGTCTTCTCGCTGTTCCCGTGTTTGCCGCCGATCTGCCGCCGGACAAGGGCAACACCATTCCTGAAAGTGCCAAACGCGCCGTTATCGTCACGGGCAAATCCTCGTTCGCCCTGCCGAAACACGACCTGCCGGAAGGTTACACGCTCGAAGTCGCCGCTGCATCGCCACTCGTCACGCATCCGATCATGGGCTGCCTCGATAACAAAGGCCGTCTCTTTATCGGCGATGCCACCGGCGTGAACTGGAACAAGAAACAACTCGAAGCGAATCCGCCGAACCGCGTCCTCATGCTCGAAGACACCGACAAGGACGGCAGCTTCGACAAAAGCACCATCTTTGCCGACAAGATGACCTTCCCGCAGGGCGCGTGCTGGCTCGATGGCAGTCTCTACGTCGCCTCGCCGCCCTCCATTTGGAAACTCACGGACACGGACAAGGACGGCGTGGCAGATCAGCGCGTGGAGATCGTCACCGGCTTCGACTACACGGGCAATGCCGCCGACATCCACGGCCCCTTTTTGCACCCGAACGGCCGCCTCTACTGGTGCCACGGACGCAAAGGCCACGACGTGAAACAGAAAGACGGCACGCCCGTCGATGCCTCGCTCGCCTGCGGCATCTGGAGCTGCAAACCGGACGGCAGCGACGTCGCCTGGCACTCCCTCGGCTGCGGTGACAATCCCGTCGAAGTCGATTTCACCCGCAGTGGCGACATCATCGGCGTGCAAAACCTCTATTACTCCAATCCACGCGGTGACACCATCATCCACTGGCTCTACGGCGGCGTCTATGAGCGGGCCGACCAGCTCAAAGCCATCGCCCATCTCCCGCGCACACTCGAAACCATGCCCGTCATGTACAATTTCGGCCACGTCGCCGTCAGCGGCTGCTGCTTCTGGAAAACTTATCCAACCGCGAACAGCGAACCGCGAACCGAGAACTTCATGGTCACTCACTTCAACACCCAGCGCCTCGTGCGCATGGAACTCACGCCCAGCGGCAGCACCTACAAGGCCGTCGAAAACGAATTTCTCAAGCTCCACAACCCCGACATCCACCTCACCGATGTCATGGAAGACCCACGCGACGGCTCGCTCCTGCTACTCGACACCGGTGGCTGGTTCCGCATCGGCTGCCCCAGCAGTTTGATGGCGAAATCCGATCTCCTCGGCGCGGTGTATCGCATCAAGCCGAAGAAGGTGCATGCTGTACCACTGGCACATCGTACCGACGGCAGTTTATCTTCGGCTAAAACGGTGGAAGAATTCGTCTCTGCTACCATGCGACAGGCGGTGATTGAACGGTATGATGTCAAATTTCTGGAAAAGAAAGACCGGGAAATTGTGTCAATGTTGCAATCGCATGATCCATGTGTTCAGCGATTTGGTTGCGAAGCAATCGCGATGCTTGTTGAGAAGGACTTTCCTTTGGGAAGCACATCTGGCCCTTCAGAGGCTCTGCTCGATCTGATGAACAGACCTTTACCGCCTGATATTGAGCACTCTGCCATGTATGCCTATTTTCGGCGTGGCTATGATTTGAGAAACCGGGCCAGCAGCCCCTTGCTTATGCGACGCATCTTGAAAGCTCAGAGCAATCACAGGGGGGGGGACGACAAGGGGCCGGATTTCTACACGAGCGACATTGCTTTTGTGTACTTGGATGATCCTGACACAGACCTTGCTCGCACAGCTCTCGATGTATTGGTGCAGGATCCGAACGCTGACAAATACGCGTCTATGTTGCGTGGAGCCCTCGAGGCGGGACCTCCAAGTGCGAGAATTATCAAAGCAATGCAAATTTTCGTGCTCAAGTTTTCCGACAAGCCGGAAACCCAGAAGCTGATCTCCGAAATGCTCGTGAGCAAACATCCATCTGTATGGCAAGCTGCGCTCCGGGGGCTCGCAGAGCAGAACACACAGGTGATTAATCCGGCATGGCTGCCTCACTTGGATAAAGTGTTAGGCCAAACAAAACCGGGAGATTTGGTTGTCATTTTAAGTGCGATCAAGAAACTCAAGACGAATCATTTCGACGCCGCACTGCAAGCCATCGCCAATGACACGAAGCACCCGCTTTCCATCCGCTTGAAGGCGCTCGACTCGGCGAAGTCGGTCAAGCTCACTGGCGAGACCTTCGACATGGTCAAAAACGTGCTCGCGGATGCCACGTCATCCGCTGCGGCGAAGATTCAAGCCGCAGGCATGCTCGCCTCCGCGCCGTTGCCCAAGGAGCAGGTCGGCACGCTGGCACCGTTGTTTGCGACGGTTGGCCCGGTGGAACTCAAAGCCCTGCTGCCTCTGGTGAAGCGCTACAAAGATGCCGAGATCGCCAAGACGCTGTGCCGCGAGATCGCGAAAAATCCGGTCATTGCCAGTCAGCAAGAGAGTTTATACCGCACCGCGCTTGCTGATCTGCCGCCGGAGATTTTTGAGACGATCATCCTACCCGCCTACAACGCCGCCGTGGCCGCCACCGAGGCCAAAAAACGCCAGCTCGGCCCGCTGGCGGACCAAGTGATCGCCAGCGGCAATGCAGAGCGTGGCAAGGCGAATTTCGCGGCTGGCAAAGGCACCTGCATCGCCTGCCACAAGATTGGCGAAGTCGGACGCGCCATCGGCCCTGATCTCTCGCACATCGGAGCCATCCGCACGGAGCGCGATTTGCTGGAGAGCATTCTTTTTCCCTCAAACACCCTCGCCCGTGATTACGAGGCTCATGTGATCGAAACGAGCGACGGCCAGCAGACCCTCGGCGTCATCAAATCCCACACCGCCGATGGACTGCTCGTCATCGACATCGCCGGTCAGGAGAAAAACATCCCGCATCAGCAGATCAGCGGCGACACCACCCTCACCACCAGCTTGATGCCGCAGGGCCTCGATCAAACCATGCCGCAGCATGACTTGCTCGACCTCGTGGCATGGCTGCGGAGCTTGAAGTAGCCGCGCTTCTGCGGCCCCGTGCGCGACAAGGATCAACAGAGCAAAAGACAAGAGCGGGCAAGAGAATTGCGCAAAAGCATGTAGGATGCGCTGTGACCAACGCGCCTCACGATCACATCTCCTGCACGCATTGTGGTTCTCCTGTGCCTGCGGGCCGGGGAGACGGCTTCTGCTGTGCCGGATGCAGTTATGTTTATGATCTGCTGCACCAGGAAGGACTGGCCCATTTTTACGACATTAAAGGCGGTGCCGCACTGCCTCCGGTGTCGCCCCAGGCACTGCGCGAGCGAGATTATGAGTGGCTGAGGCTCCAAGCCGCTGAAGCAGAGCTGCAAGCGGCGCAGCAGGTGGCTGAGCTGCGACTGGCTGTGCAGGGACTTTCATGCGTGGGATGTGTGTGGTTGATCGAGCGCGTGTTTGCGCGCCATGAGGGGGCGCTGCGGGTGAGTGTGGATGTGGTGCATGGGGAGATGCGGTTGACGTGGCAGTGCGGGCGTTGCGATGTGGTGGCACTGGCGCGCGATCTGCAAAATTTTGGTTATCTGCTCGGCCCGCCGCAACAGACGAGTGAGCGCAAGGAATCCTCCGGCCTCGCGCGGCGCATGGGCGTGTGCGGCGCGTTTGCGATGAATGCGATGGCTTTCTCGCTGCCGGCCTACTTTGGTATGCCGCGTGACTTTGCCTTTGCGCGTTGGTTTGACCTCGTCGCCGCTTTTTCCGCGACGCTGGCGATGGGTGTGGGCGGCAGTTACTTCATCGAGCGCGCCTGGCGCGGTCTGCGCGCGGGCATGCTGCACATCGACACGCCGATCGCACTGGGTGTGACGGCGGCTTATGTGGGATCCATGGGAGGATGGATGGCTGGAGTGGAGGGGCTGAAGTATTTTGATTTCGTTGCGATTTTTATCTTCCTGATGCTCGCGGGGCGTTGGGCACAGCAGGCAGCGGTGGATCGCAATCGCCGCCGTCTGATGCGCGACGCATCGATCCCGGAAGCAGTGAATGTGCTCAACGATGGTGGCGGCGAGGAGGTGCGGCCAGTGGCGGAATTGAAAGCAGGCGTGAAATTCATCGTGAGGACGGCGCAGACTGTGCCAGTGGCGGCGAGGCTGATGAGCGAGCATGCTTCAGTCAGTTTGGAGTGGATCAATGGAGAGAGCGAGGCGCAGCAGCGCAGTGCCGGGCAGTTGCTGCCTTCGGGAGCGCTGAACATCGGGACGCAGGCGGTGATGGTGGAAGCGGTGGAGACATGGGGAGACTCGACGCTGCGGCGTTTGCTCGATGCGAGGCGTGAAGTGGAGTTCCGCGATTTGAAACTGGAGAAGCTGCTGCGTGTGTATTTGGCGGTTGTGGTCATTGCGGGCGTCGCAGGGGCGATTGGGTGGTGGCGCGCTGGCTCGGGAGTCGCGCAGGCATTGCAGGTGATGATCTCGATCTTCGTCGTGTCGTGTCCCTGTGCGTTGGGCGTAGCGGTGCCGCTGGCGGAGGAAATGGCCTCTTCACGCGCGGAAAAACTCGGCGTGTTTGTGAGATCACTCGGTTTGTGGAAACGGCTGATGCGGGTGAAGCGCGTGGTGTTTGATAAAACAGGAACGCTCACACTGGAGAATCCTGTTTTGGAGAATCCAGAGGTGCTGAGGGAGATGAATGCAGAGGCACGTGCGGCACTGCGCCACCTCGTGACAGGCAATCTGCATCCAGTGAGCCGCAGTCTGTATGACGCCTTGGGGCATGAAACTGGCGTGCATGATTTTGCCTCGCATACGGTGGGGGAAACCATCGGTCAGGGGCTTTCATTCTGCGATGGTGATGGGCGCGAGTGGTTTCTCGGCAGACCGGAGGCGGGGGCGGAGGGAGATGCTGTGCTGAAGTGTGCAGGGAGAGTGCTGGGCGCGTTTCGTTTCCGCGATGAGTTGCGCGCGGAATCCGTGCAGGAAGTGAAACATCTGCGCGAGTGCGGCATCGAGGTGTGTGTGCTCAGTGGCGACCGTGCTGCCAAGGTGGCAGCCGTGGCACACCGGCTGGAGCTGCCGGAGGCGTGCTGGCAGGCGGAATTGACGCCGGAAGCCAAGGCGGAATGGCTGCGCCAGCGGCCCCATGATGACACGCTGTATGTCGGGGACGGAGCGAACGATAGCCTGGCTTTCGACGCGGCACTCTGTGCGGGGAGTCCGGTGACGGGCCGCAGTTTTTTGGAGCAGAAGGCTGATTTCTTTTTCCTCGGGCACAGTCTGCGATTTGTGAGTGCGCTGCGTGAGGTGGCGCGCCTGCATCGCTGTGCGACGCGGCGTGTGTTTGCGTTTTCAGTGAGCTATAACATCGCCACGGCGATTGCTGGCTTGGCGGGGCATCTGAGTCCACTCGCAGCGGCGATCTTGATGCCGCTGAGTTCTCTGAGCACGCTGGCATTGGTGGCGTGGACGTTCGGGCGCAGCCCTGCGCGACAGCATGGAGGCGTTTCTTTTCCTACGGCGGCGGGGAGTGGCCTTGCGGAAGTGCGCGCTTGAATCGGCGTGATGCACGCATGCAAAAAGGGCGACCGTGAGGCCGCCCTTTGAGCAGGATACTTTTCCCAAGCTGGGTTGATTAATCAGCAGGCGCAGTTTCAGCGGCTTGCGGAGCTTTCGGGAGTGTGAAGCGGAAGCGAATCTTGCCACGCTTGGCAGCGGCGCGGGCCTTGCGGCGGGTGCGTTCTTTTGGAGTCTCGTGAGCGCGCAGGCGGCGAACTTCCTCAAGGATGCCGTCCATTTCGAGGCGGGTCTTCAGGCGCTTGAGGGCGCGGTCAACAGGTTCTCCTTTGCGGATTTGAACTTCGGTCATAGTCAGGGGTGGGGTTGGGAAAAGGGCGGCAAGAGTAGGAGCTGGAGTGCTGCCGTCAAATGGAATGTCGCGGGCTGATTGGCGGGAAGGGGGCTCTTTAAGCCACGAGGGTCTGCTCACGTGCAGGGCCGACGCCGAGCAGGCTGATGCGCGCTCCGGTGAGTTCCTCAAGCCGTGCCAGGTAGGCTTTGGCGCGTGCTGGGAGGTCGGCAAAGCGAGTGATGCCACTGAGATCCTGCTTCCAGCCTGGGTGGGATTCATACACTGGCTCGCAGGCTTCGAGATCGGCGGTGGTGGAAGGTGGGTAGTGAATCGTCTTGCCGCGCAGTTTGTAAGCGGTGCAGATTTTGATTTCGTCGAGTCCGTCGAGTCCGTCGAGGTTCGTGATGGCGAGTTCGTCAGCCCCATTGAGCATGACGGCGTAGCGTACGAGCACGGCATCGAGCCAGCCGCAACGGCGGGCGCGACCAGTGGTGGCACCAAATTCGCGGCCCATGTTGTGCAGCATGTCGCCGATTTCGTCATTCTCAGTGACGAAGGGGCCGGAGCCGACGCGGGTGGTGTAGGCTTTGCCGACGGCGACGACTTTGTCGATCATGCGCGGTGGCACGCCGGAGCCGGTGCAGGCTCCGCCAGAGGTGGTGTTGGAGGAGGTGACGAAGGGATAGGTGCCGTGGTCGATGTCGAGGTAGGTGCCCTGCGCGCCTTCAAAGAGGAGATTTTTACCGGCCTTGATGGCTTCGTGGAGATAGACGGTGGTGTTGGTGATGTGCGGAGCGAGCACCGCTGCTGCGGCGAGTACTTTCTGCACGGTCTCTTCGACGGGGACGGTCTCCACGCCGTTTTCAGCGAAGTATTTGTTGTGGCGTGCGAGGCGGTCGCGCAGTTCCTCTTCGAGGATTTTGGGCTGCGTCATTAAAATGGTGCGCAGGCCGTCGCGCTCCACCTTGTCGGCATAGGCTGGTCCGATGCCGCGTCCAGTGGTGCCGATTTTTTTGTCGCCGCGTTGTGCTTCGCGCGCTTTGTCGAGACCCTTGTGATAGGGCATGACCAGGTGGGCGGTTTCGCTGATGAGCAGATTTTCCGGTGTGATGGTCACGCCCTGGCCGCGCAGTTTGGCCATTTCATCGAGAAGGCCCAGGGGATCCATCACGACTCCATTGCCGATGACGCACATTTTGCCCTGCCAGAGGATGCCGCTGGGGATGAGGTGCAGGATGTATTTGGTGCCGTTGTTGATGACGGTGTGGCCGGCGTTATTGCCACCGGCAGCGCGGACGACGACATCGGCGCTCTCGGTGAGGTAATCTACGATCTTGCCTTTTCCTTCATCGCCCCATTGGGCGCCGACTACGATGGTGTTTGACATGTTTTTTTTCTAGCTGGGGGGAGGGTTTTGGACGACGCGCGGGAGGTCAGCGCGGCCATTCGAGGCCGCTTTCGCCGGGCACAAAGGCTGACGCAGAGTCGCTCGCAGGCGGTTTTATGGGGAGATCAGGAAGCTCCCATCTGCGTGGCAAAGTAAATCGCGGCACCGCAGGCGAGGAGCGCGACGACGCCGAGAAGGGTGAGTAAGGCACCGCCGGGATTTTTCACCTTTTCTTTGGGGCCGAATCCACGGCGGAGGCTGCGGTCGTAGGGCTGAGTGCCGTAGCCTGTCGGCGGAGTGCCGGTGACGGACATGGTAGGTGCGGAGGCAAAGTCTTCACCATCCCCGAGGAACACACAGTCCACGTTGCCAAGCTGAAAGCTGGCACCGGGGACGAGGCTCACAGCTTCCACGCGCGAGCCGCCGACTTTGGTGCCATTGGTGGAGCCCAGATCGGTCAGCGTCCAGGAAGCACCGTCAAAGGTGACCTCACCATGATGACTGGAAATCGAATCGTCCGCGATGATGAGTTGATTGTCATCCGCACGTCCGAGCGTCATGTGCTCGGCGTCGAGTTCGAGAGCGCCGGTGGCACCCTCTGGGGTGGTGAATTGGATACGGGGCATGGCGGCAGGTTTTTAGCAGGTGGGGGCAGATGAGGCAAGAGGGGATTCAAGAGCTTGCGCGGGCGGGGGTTTTCGCTACGGAGGCGGCCAACCATCCCCTCCCCCCACCTGTGATTAAGATTTTCGAGATTCTCGGCAAGTTCGACACTGAAAGCGACTGCCATAAGCTGCTCTACGCTCCCCAGCCGCTGCCGCTGAAGTATCGTGAAGGGCGGGTGTATAAGATCGAGTTTGAAGGGGATGAGGCGGCGCTGGACGCGTTTGTGCAGAAGGTGCTCATCGACCCCATCAGCCAGGAGGCGCGCACCGGTGGCCAGCCTGCCTTTGAAAAGGCATCCTTTGTTCTTGAATACGGCATGAAGGGCGCGGCGCTCGACTTGGAGAAGGAGATGATCCTCAACTATTACCGCAGTACGCCGAACCCCGGCTTTGAGATCAAAAAGCTCACGCTGCGCACGCGCGTCTATGTTTTCGGAGAGGGAGCCGAGCCTGCGCCTTTTGTGCGGGACATCGTCAATCCGGCGATTCATACGCACGAGGTGCTCAAAGCTGCGTGAGTGGCGAAAGCAGCCTGTGAGCTGCGGCGTTCTGCTTCCCCACTATGGAGACGCCTGCCCTGCCTGAGAATAGCCAACGATTGCTTTCCCTCGATGCTTATCGCGGGTTCATCATGCTGCTGATGGTCTCCTCGGGCTTCGGTATCGTGCAGATGGCGGGGGCGAATCCGGGATCATTCTGGGAGTTCATCCGCCCGCAGTTTGAGCACAAGGCATGGCAAGGCTGCTCGCTGTGGGACCTGATTCAGCCGGGCTTCATGTTCATGGTGGGGGTGGCGGTGCCTTGGTCGTGTGCCAAGCGTCAGGCGCGCGGGCAGGGCTTCCTTGGCATGGCATGGCATGCGCTGATCCGCTCGGTGGCGCTGGTGCTGCTTGCACTCGTGCTTTCGACCCGAGAGACGGACGAGCACACGGTTTTCATTTTCACCAATGTGTTGGCGCAGATCGGCTTGGGCTACTTCTTTCTCTTTCTCCTCTCTCGCATGGACTGGGAGTACATGGTGTCGAGCGTGATCGTGATCCTCGTCGGTTACGCCTGGTTTTTTATCGAGCATCCATTGCCCTCGGCGGGAGATGTAGCCGCGCTGACGCAGATGAAGGGCACAGAGGGGGCATTGCTGCCGGGATTTGCTGGGCACTGGAGCATCCACACCAACGCTGCGGCGGAGTTTGATCGGTGGTTCCTCAATCTGCTGCCGCGATCCGTGCCATTCAAATTCAGCGGCGGCGGCTATCAAACACTGAACTTTGTCCCTTCGCTGGCCACCATGCTCATCGGTGCCATCACGGGAAAATATCTCCTGCGCAGCCGCGATGCCCACTCGCGCAAGTGTGTCAGAATGCTGGTGGCGGGTCTGCTACTCATGCTGGTGGGCGTGGGGCTCGATCTGACCGAGGTGCCCGTGGTCGGTGGGAGCCTCGCACATCTCACCGTGCTGCCTGTGGTGAAGCGTATCTGGACGCCTTCATGGGTGCTGCTGAGCAGCGGCTGGGTGCTGCTGATTCTCGCCACTTTCTATTGGCTGGTGGAGGTTGCAGGACGCCGCCGCCTCGTTTTTCCCTTGGTCGTGGTGGGGATGAACAGCATCACCATCTATGTTTTGGACATCCTGTGTGCGCGGTGGATTCGCGATCAACTGCACAAGCATCTGCCAGAGAATTTCTTTGTGCCTGGTTGGCTGCCTGTTATTGAGCGCGTTGGAGTCTTGATGGTGCTCTGGCTGGTGTGTTACTGGCTCTATCGTCAAAAAGCATTCTTGAAACTGTGATCTCCAGAGCTTGCTCTCAACTCTTACTGCTGGTGCTCTTGGCGGCTTGTCAGAGTGGAATGGAAAGCGGTGAATCCAGCAGCACGTCTTCACCGCGTGACCTGAAAGAAGAAGCGCGGCTGCATCGAGCGGGGCTGGTGCTCATTCCTGATCTTCAGCATGCCAGCGCGTGGGAAAAACTCATCCATCTGGATATGGGCGTCCCGGCACGCAAGATCGAAGTGCGCGCTGGCCCAGGCTTCACCACCATTCTCATCAAAAACCTCAACAACCGCAGCTCGGCGGAAGGTGTCGCCCAGGAACTGCGCTCGATCGCCGAAAAACAACCCGACAAATTCGGCCCGACCAAAGTGGAGGTCAGCTTGGAGAATGGCGCGCCCACGATCAATCCCTTTGCGCTGCCGACACAGGCTGCGCCGACCACGGTCAAGCCGGAGGCGGCTCTCCCAACGCTTTCATTACCGCCTCTCCAGCTCGGCGGCCGCTGAGCAGCGCACCGTTGATGGAGACATCCTCGCACCAGTCGCCACAACGATATAATCCCGGCTCGATCTGTGCCGAGAGTGGAGCCTTGCCCAGCTTGAGCTGCCGTCCCTCTGGCTGCGCATGACGAATTTGATACGTGCGCAGCCAACGCCACGAGGCCACATTGGCTTCGCCAAACCATCGCCCCATCTGCTGGCGCACCACTTTTTCCAGTTCGGCACTGGAAGGCGCACCGATGATCGACGCGGAGATGAGGTGCTGTCCCGGCGGCGCGTAGAAAGGCGATACGCGCGAGAGCACGACCAAGCTGTTGACCGGCCCGCGTCCATCACCGTCGAGGTAGAGAATGGGATCGCCCGGTGGCAGGTCGGTGGCTGCAAAATACAGACACGTGGTGGAGCGGCTCGGCAGCGGCGTGGGCACAGCACCGGACGGCAGCAGCCGCTGGGCGGCGTCTTCTCCTGTCGCAACGATCACATGATCTGCTGCTAAAACCTCGCCACTGCCCAGAGTGACTTCCCCCACACGTACGCCAGCCACGGTGGCGTTCAAACGCAGGCTTCCTGGTGGCAGTGCCACAGCGAGTTGTTCAGGGATCGCCTGCATGCCGCGTGCGGGCAGGACGCGGCCTCCGCGATCGATCATGGCGGAGATGAAACGCAGCATGGCGGCACTCGTGCGCAGATCTTTTTCGAGAAAGATGCCGCCGAAAAAAGGCCGGAAGAAGCGGTCGATGATCTCCTCAGAGAAACCGAAGTCTCGCAGGTAATCCTCGCTCTCCACTTCATCCTCCATGCGCGGTGGTGCCCGCAGCCCGAACACCTCTTTGCGCAACAGCAGCGAGGTCCATTTATCGCGCAAAGAGACGAATCCCTCGCGCATGTGTTTGATCGCCGTCAGTGGGTGGATCAGCGGATCGGCCAGCCGATGAAAACGATTTTTCACAAAGACATCCACGCCTCGGTAGAGCGGACGCAGGTCGAGATTGTCATAATCCAGCACGCGCCGTGCTTCGGGGAAGGCGGGAAGAAAGAACTGAAACCCGCGATCGAGTTGGAAACCATCCACGGAATCGGTGCGCACGCGGCCACCGACCGCATCTGACGCCTCCAGAAGTGTGAAGCTCCTGCCCGCCGCCGCGAGTACGCGCGCGCATGCCAGCCCTGCGAGGCCGGCTCCCACAATCACGATCTTGGGCGCAGTGTCAGTCATCGAAAAAAACGCGCGACCATCTTGGACATGGCTTTTAGCTTTGCAAGCGCAGGAGGCGCGGACAGCATGGGCGCACCATGCCAGACACGCGCCTTCTCATCCTCGGTTCCAACAGTGGGTTGGGCCGTGCATTGCAGCGCCATCTGGCTCCACGTTTCAAAACGACGGCATGGACGCGGGCGGAGCTCGATCTGGAACAGCCTGAGACGATCGCCGAGAAATTGTCGCGGCATGATTTCGACGTGCTGCTCAATCCTGCGGGGCTGACCAGTCCCGATGTGTGTGAAGCGCAGCCAGCAAAGGCGCAACTCGTCAACACGCACGCGCCACAGGCTCTCGCTGAAGTCTGCCATGCACGCGGCGCACGCATGATCCATTTCAGCACGGATTACGTCTTTGGCGGTGAGCGGCAGCCGTGGGGCGAAGACGATGAAACGGCTCCCATCAATGTTTACGGACGCACTAAACGCGCTGGCGAACTGAGCGTGCTCAAAGCGAGCCCGGATGCCTTGGTGGCCCGTGTGTCGTGGCTTTTCGGTCCGGATAAAGCGAGCCATCCCGACCAGATGATCGAGCGCGCTTTGCAGAGCGCAGAAATCACGGCGGTGGAAGACAAGTTCTCTGCGCCCACGAGTACGGCGGATGTCTGTGAGTGGGCGGCCCATTTCATGGCTCATCCGCACGCTGGAGTGCTGCATTGGTGCAACAGCGGCGTGGCTTCATGGCATTCCTGGGGTGAGGCGGCACTTGAAATCGTGGCGCGGATGGGAGTGCCCGTGCAAACCACGAAAGTGAAGCCGATCCAACTCGCTGAACTCACGCAGTTGCAGGCCAGGAGGCCTCGGTTGACACAGATGAACAATGAACGGTTGCAACGATGGCTGGGACGCGAGGTGCGGCATTGGCATGTGGCATTGGAGGAATATCTGAGAAGGAAGTACTCGAATCCATGAGCGACGAAACCGCCATCACACGCTGCGAAGTGCTGCACGAGGATCGTTTCATCCTCGTGGTGAACAAACCCCACGGCGTGCTCTCGCATCCGAATCCGAAATCGGCCAAACCGCAGGCGGCGGCATTTGAGGGGCGTTATGATGCAGGCAGTCGCTGTTTTCAGAGCCACGCAGGCAAGTTATGGCTCATCCATCGCCTCGATCAGGACACATCCGGGGTGCTCCTTGCCGCGAAGGATGAAAAAACGGCGGCGGCATGCCGCGCGGCATTTGAAGCGGAAACGGTGAAGAAAATTTATCTGGCCCTCTGCGCAGGCGGAGGCTTGAAGCCGCAGGGCGTGTGGCTGGATCATCTCGTCACCACGCATGAGCGTCATCAGGTGCGCACCACGGTGCGTCATGGTCCGCGTCCGAATGCCGAGGCGCACTATCGACTGTGCGAGTACTCAGCCGCGCAGCGGCTCTCCTTCATCGAGATCGAGTTGATCACCGGCAGGACGCATCAAATCCGCGTGCAGGCCGCGTCACGGCGGCTACCGCTCGTGGGGGATGATGTGTACGGCTCGTTTGATCTGAATCGCAAGCTGCGCCAGAGCCTCGGCGCGCGCCGGTTGTTCCTGCATGCGCACGAGTTGCGTTTCAAACATCCCGCCTCGGGGCAGATGCTGGCAATCAGGGCACCGCTGCCTGCGGACTTGAGCGCAGTGTTGGCCGCAGCGGGCATGAAGACGGCGTAAGCATTGGTCTAGGATGATGAAAATGGGCGATCAGCCGCCGTACACTCATTTCCCGTTTCTCGGATTCAAACCACTCCCCACATCACTTCTCATGCTTCGCGCTTTTTTTCTGACACTGACGACCGCCTCCTTCATGTGGGCGGTGGAACCTGAAACGCTGATGGTGCCCATGCGAGACGGCGTGCGCTTGGCGACAGACATCTACAAGCCGGAGAAACTGAATGGCAAGTTGCCGGTCATCCTCACGCGCACGCCTTACAACAAAGCGGGCACGAAGAAGCACGGTGAGTATTTTTCACAGCACGGCTACATCTTCATCGCGCAGGACACACGCGGTCGTTACGCGAGTGAAGGCAAATGGCACTGGATGAGCGATGATGGCCCCGATGGTGTGGATTGCGCAAAGTGGATCATTTCCCAACCTTGGAGCGATGGGCAGATCGGCATGATGGGCACCAGCTACGTCGGGGGCACTCAGCATGCGATGGCACTCGCAAAGGCTCCAGGTCTCGCGACGGTGATTCCTGTGGATGCTGTTTCAAACTGCGGTGTGCAGTCAGTGCGCAATGCCGGCGCCTTTGAAATGCGTTTTTGGAATTGGATCATGCTCAACGGCGGCAGAGGCAGCAACGCGGCCCAAGATCCGGGCACCGCTGCGGTGCTCAAAGAGATGGCGGACAACCGCTTTCACTATCTCGAAAATCTGCCGCTGCGTCCTGGCCTCACGCCTTTGAAGCTCTCACCCGAATACGAAGATTGGCTCGTGCAGGCGATGCGCCACGGTGCCAATGACCGTTTCTGGCAGCAGAACAACATCATCGACCACGCGGCAGACTACAAAGACATGCCCGTTTATCTCGTCGGTGGTTGGTATGACTCTTGGGCAGGCAATACGACGGCGAATTTTCGCGCGCTCACGCCTGTGCTGAAGAGCGACGTGTATCTCATCATGGGGCCGTGGATTCACGGCCAGCAGGCGAAGAGTGCTCACGGTCAGGTGGACTTCGGCACCGATGCGGCCATCGCTGACGAACTGGCATGGCGCACCGGCTGGTACGATCACGTCATGAAAGGCGCGCCGTCACCCTTCGCCAAAAAAGTGCGCTATTTCACCATGGGTTCCGGCGATGGCCACAAGACGCCAGAAGGCCACCTCTTTCATGGCGGATCGTGGCATGACAGCGACACCTGGCCGCCTGCGGGCACGACCCACACGGCATTTTATCTCGGAGCGGATGGCGCACTTTCCACGGAGAAGCAGTCTGGCAGCTCGACCTACACCTTTGATCCGCGTCATCCAGTGCCCACCATCGGCGGCTGCATTTCCAGCGGCAACGACATCCTGCTCCAGGGTGCGTGGGATCAACGCGGCGGCCCGCATGTGTGGAATTGGCAGCAGCCACTGCCGCTTTCGGCGCGCAATGACATTCTCGTCTTCCAGACGGCGCCCTTAGCCGCGGATATCGAAGTCACCGGCGAGCTGGAGGTGAAACTTTGGGTGTCCTCCGATTGCGTGGATACGGATTTCACCGCCAAGCTGATCGATGTGCATCCTGCGAGCAAAGACTGGCCGGGCGGCTTTGATTTAAACATCACCGATGGCATTTGCCGCGCGCGTTTTCGTGATTCGCTCAAGCAGGAAAAGTTCATGGAACCTGGGAAAATTTATCCGCTGACGATCCGCCTTTATCCCACCAGCAACGTGTTCAAAAAGGGACATCGTATTCGCGTGGACATCAGCAGCAGCAATTTTCCGCGCTTTGACGTGAACCCAAACACCGGCGAACCGCTGCAGCAACATCGCCGCATGCGCAGTGCGGTGAACACCGTGCATCACGATGCCGAGCATCCCTCACACATCGTGCTTCCGGTGATGCGTCGTCAGCCCTGAAGCACCTCGCGCAGCATGGCCATGCTGGCATTGCCGCCGGTGAGCACGCAGGCCACACGTTTTCCAGCCCACTGTGCGCGGCACTTTTTCAGTGCTGCGTAGGCCAGTGCGCCAGCTCCCTCGGCGATGTTGTGCGTGGCTTGGATGATCTCACGCATGGCTGCGCTCGCCTCATCGTCGTTTACAGTAATGATTTCGTGGGCATGCGCGGAGATGATCTCCAGTGCGTCCTTGTTTGGCGTCTTGCATGCCACGCCTTCGGCCACGCGAGTCGTGCTTGATTGCTCGACAAGACGACGCTGCTGAACCGAGAGCGCGTAAGCCGGTGCATGCTCGGAAACGACACCAATGATTGGGGTGCGCAGCCCCAGTGCCTCCCGCACGGCGGCGATGCCACAGAAGCCAGAGCCAAGGCCGATGGGCACAAAGACGGCGTCCAATGCCCCGGTGGCGCGAAGCATTTCCAGCGCATACGTCGCGACTCCGCGCACCAGCCAGGGATGGAAAGAAGGCATGGCATGGAGTCCTTCACGCGCAGCCAGTTCGCGTGAATGTTCGAGCGCTTCCTGAAATTCGCGGCCGTGCTCGACCACTTCGGCACCGAGAGAACGCATTGCAGCATTTTTTTCCGGATTGTTGCCGCGAGGCACCACGATCACGGCGCGCAAACCGTTCTGCCTGGCGGCGAAAGCGACGGACTGGCCGTGATTGCCCGTCGTGGCAGCGATCACACCGCGCACGCTGGGATCGGCGCGCTTGAGTTCGTCCATGTAAACAAGGCCGCCGCGAATTTTGAAAGCACCCACAGGCGTGTGGTTTTCGTGTTTGAGCCAAAGTTCGCAACCGACGTGTTGCTCCAGCAGTGGCCAGCGGTACACGGGCGTTTCGCGGATGTGCGGGCGGATGAGTTGCTTTGCGGCTTCGATCTCACCGAGAGAAGCGAGGACAGGCATGAGAGGCAGAGAGATGAAGGGTCAAAGGTGAAGGCAAGGGAGGGGCCGAATCAGGAAAGGATAACCCGGCTGGCACTATGCGGTGATTTTCTGTGCGTCATATTCGCCACACCGGGATTTGAAACCGCCGCGCGGATTCACGGAAGACTTTGGGCGAGCAGCCTACGAGCTTGGAAAAGCTGGCGGTGAGATGGCTGTGGCTGGAGAAGCCGCTTTCCAGTGCGATGCTGGTGATGTCTTTGCGGCTGTGGAGCAGCAGGCGCTGCGCCTGGCGGATGCGCTGCTGGATGATGTAGGCCATCGGGGTGCTGCCGAATGCTTTGCGGAACGCGATGAGAAGGTGATGTGTGGTCATGCCGACGAGCGCGGCGAGATCACGCAGGGTGAGGCGTTCGTCGAGGCGCGCGATGATGTGATCCCGCAGCCGTCGGCAGAGGCTTGGCGTCAGGACCGGGCCGCTGGTTTTTGCATGAAGGCTGTCGATGTCGCGCAGCGGGCAGCCGGGCGCGTAGGAGCGCAGCACATGCAGGCGGATGGTCTGGCTGAGTGATTCGGCGAGCATGGCGGAGACATCGTCGCCTGCTTGCATCGCCTGCACGAGCTGGCGTGTGGCGTGATGGAGAAAGTCATCGCGCAGTCCGGCGACGGGCACGATGTCGCGCAGCGTGGGTGCTTTGCCCGTGGCCAGTCCGTCATCCAGCGGATCCAACTGCAATGCGGCGTATGCGATGCTCCTGCCGCAGGCGTGGCTGGCGTAGGGACGGCGGGCGGGCACGGTCCAAATCTCGCCGGGCAGGGCGCTGCCCGTGCTGCCTCCAGTGCCATCCAACTCCGTCTCCAGCCAGTCCATGTGACCTCCGAGATGCACGACGATGGAGTGACTGTCCTCGTGGATGCGCCAGTCTGTCGGCTGACGGATGTCATCGCCACGATAAGTCACCGCCAGACCGGGGAAGCTCTTCCGCACTTCCTCCAGCACCACGGCGGGAGCGCCGTCGCCGATGCGAGTTTGAGATTTTCGAGGCACGCCGCAAGGTGTCCCGCCCATGCTGCCCGGCAAGTTTGAAAGTCTGCCGGAGATCTTGAAAGCACACGTTGGAGAACTTGGTTATGGAGCCATCAAGCGCAGCCCTGGCTGCTCAGTCATTCCTTCATCTCCAAACATCCTCTTCTCATGAGCAAACACGATCTCAAAGGCAAAGGCGTCCTCATCGGCGGCGGCGCGAAAAATCTCGGCGGTCTCCTCAGCCGCGTGCTGGCTGCGGAAGGAGCAAAGATTTGCGTTCACTACAACAGCGCCACCACCAAGGCGGACGCGGACAAGACCGTGGCGGACATCCGCGCGGCGGGTGGCACTGCCTTCGCCATTCAGGGTGACTTTACCAAAGTGGCCGACGTGGTTGCTGCTTTCGCAGCGGCGAAAAAGGAGTTCGGCGGTCTCGACATCGCCATCAACACCGTGGGCAAGGTTTTGAAGAAGCCCTTCACCGAAACCACCGAGGCGGAATACGACAGCATGGCCGCCATCAATTCCAAGGCCGCATACTTCTTCATTCAGGAAGCGGGCAAGCAACTCAATGACGGCGGGAAAATCTGCACCATCGTCACATCGCTGCTCGCGGCTTACACCGGATTGTATTCGACCTATGGCGGCATGAAGGCACCGGTGGAGCATTTTACTCGCGCCGCGTCGAAGGAGTTCGGCCCGCGCGGCATCTCCGTGACCGCCGTCGGCCCCGGCCCGATGGACACGCCCTTCTTCTACGGTCAGGAGTCGCCCGAGGCCGTGGCTTATCACCAGTCCGCCTCCGCGCTCGGTGGCCTGACCAAGATCGAGGACATCGTGCCGCTGGTGAAGTTCCTCGTCACTGATGGCTGGTGGATCACTGGCCAGACCATCTTCGCCAACGGCGGTTACACCACGCGCTGAGGCCGTGATGAAATGAAATCGCGGACGCGATCTGCCGCCTTCACATGCGACAGATCAGCAGTTCGCGCTCGTAGATCAGCTCTTTGGGGAGGTGGGATTTCAGGTCGAGGAAGAGCTCTTCGTGCGAGAGGATTTCCTGTCGCCATGCCGCGCGATCAAAGCGCTGGAGTTCTTCAAAGCGCTCGGCGCTGAAGTCCAGCCCCGTCCAGTCGATGTCTTCATGGCGCGGCATCCAGCCGATGGGCGTCTCGCGGCTCATGCCTTCGCCATTGGCGCGATCCACGATCCATTTGAGCACGCGCATGTTGTCGCCGAAGCCAGGCCAGAGGAAACGGCCGTCGGCGCCTTTGCGGAACCAGTTCACATGAAACACGCGCGGCGTGACGCTGAGGCTGCGCTGCATGGAGAGCCAGTGGCGGAAGTAGTCGCCCATGTTGTAGCCGCAGAAGGGCAGCATGGCCATCGGGTCGCGGCGCACTTTGCCGATCGTGCCTGCGGCGGCGGCGGTCATCTCGCTGCCCATCGTGGCACCCATGTAAACGCCGCAGCTCCAGTTGAAGGCCTGATACACGAGCGGCATCGTCGTGGCGCGTCTGCCGCCGAAGATGATGGCGGAGATCGGCACGCCCTCCGGCTTTTCCCAATCGGGATCAATCGTGGGGCACTGGGAAGCGGGAGCGGTGAAGCGTGAGTTGGGGTGCGCGGCTTTCACGCCGGTTTCCTTGGCGAGTTGCGGCGTCCATTCGCGCCCTTGCCAGTCAGTGCAGCGCGCGGGCGGCTCGTCCGTCATGCCTTCCCACCACACGCCGCCGTCCGGTGTCAGCGCCACATTGGTGAAGATGGTGTTTTTGCGCAGTGAAGCCATCGCGTTCGGATTGGTCCGGTTGCTCGTGCCCGGTGCGACGCCGAAGAAGCCCGCCTCGGGATTGATGGCATGCAGTCGGCCATCCGCTCCGGGTTTGATCCAGGCGATGTCGTCACCCACGGTCCACACTTTCCAGCCTTGCTGTGCGAAATGCCTGGGCGGAATGAGCATGGCGAAGTTGGTCTTGCCGCAGGCGCTGGGGAAGGCGGCGGCGACGTAGGTCTTGCGCCCTTGCGGATCTTCGACGCCGAGGATGAGCATGTGCTCTGCCAGCCAGCCCTCGTCGCGCGCCATGGCGGAGGCGATGCGCAGCGCGAAGCATTTTTTTCCCAGCAGCGCGTTGCCGCCGTAGCCGCTGCCGTAGCTCCAGATTTCCCGCGTCTCGGGGAAATGGACGATGTATTTTTCCGGGTTGCACGGCCAGGGCATGTCCTTTTGTCCTGGGGGCAGCGGTGCGCCGACACTGTGCATGGCGGGCACCACGCGCTTGTTGCTTCGGTCAATGTGCTCGAACACTGCTTTGCCGATGCGCGCCATGATGCGCATGTTGATCACGGCGTAGGGCGAGTCGGTGAGCTGCACGCCGATCTGCGCCATGGGCGAGTCCAGTGGGCCCATGCTGAAGGCCAGCACATACATCGTGCGGCCTCTCATGCAGCCATTGAAGAGCTCGCGCAGTTTGGCTTTCATCTCAAAGGGGTTCACCCAGTTGTTGGTCGGCCCCGCGCCTTCCTTCGAGTGCGAGCAGATGAAGGTGCGCTCTTCCACACGCGCCACATCGGAGGGATCAGAGCGCGCGAGGAAGCAGCCCGGCCATGTCGCCTCATTGAGTTTGATCAAGGTTCCCGCTGCCACCAGGTCCGCGCACAGCGCGTCGTATTCCTGCTGGGAGCCATCCACCCAGTGAATGCGCTCCGGCTGGCAAAGCGCGGCCATTTTCTTTACCCAGCGCAGAAGGTGGACGTTATTGCTCAGGGGCGTGGCGGGATCCGGACGGGGAGAGGACACGTTTTGCATGACGCACAGTTGACGCAAAATGCCATCCTGTCGCTGCAGCTTTTGTCATCTTGCGTGACAAGATCATGCTGCTGCAATGCGGTAAGGACGTGACGAGTTCATTTTGACAGGTGCAGCTTGAGCGCAACTCTGAGGCCAACACGCCTACGCGGGTGAAATTCGCATGAATCCTGAACTCATCGCTCGTGCTGCGATTCTCGCAGCAAATCTCCAGCGCCGCGCCACGGAGCTGCAAACGCCTGCGGAAAAACGCCAGCAGGCGGAGCTGGATCGCATGTTGCAGACGCCATCGGACAAAGCCACGCTCGTGCAGCTCACGGATCAGGCATTTCGTGCAAAGTCCGCTGCGCGTGTCGCGGATCAATTCACGCACATCCTCGATGTGCAGGGTGTGCCGCGCTTCTTCAGCCCGCTGGATCGCGCCCTGATGCGCGGATTTCAGACCTTTGGCGGCTGGCTGCCGGGCGTGTCGGTGCCGATGGTGAAGGAGCACATGCGGCAGGAGACCGCGAACGTCATCCTGCCCGCCGAAAAGGAGCTGCTGGCGGAGCATTTGCAAAAGCGCCGCGAGCAGGGCGTGCGCATGAACGTGAACTTCCTCGGCGAGGCGATCCTGAGCGAGGCGGAGGCCGAGCGCAGGCTTGAGCTGTATCTCGAAGCGTTGCAGCTCGACGAAACCGAGGTCTTCTCGGTGAAAATCTCCACGCTCTACTCGCAGATGTCACCCATCGCGCGCGAGCACACGATTGCGACGCTGTGCGACCGCCTGGAGCGCCTCTATCGCAGCGCCGCGCGCTCCACCTTCACGCGGCACGACGGCACACGCGTGCCGAAGTTCATCTACCTCGACATGGAGGAGTATCGCGACCTCAGTCTGACCTGCGAGGTTTTCATGCGCACGCTGGAGCGTCGCGGCTTGGAGAAAATCAGCGCGGGAATCGTGTTGCAGGCATACGTTCCTGACTCGCATCGCTGGCAGTTGCGGCTGCTCGACTGGGCGCGGCAGCGCGTGGCCGCGGGCGGCGCGGAGATCACCATGCGCATCGTCAAAGGCGCAAACATGGAGATGGAACGCCACGAGGCCTCGGTGAAAGGCTGGCCGCAGGCACCGTTCGACACCAAGCTCGACACCGACGCGAACTACAAGCGCATGTTGCACACCGGCTTCGAGCCACAGAACCTCGCCGCCGCGCGTCTCGGCATCGCCTCGCACAATTTGTTCGACGTGGCCTACGCTCTCGTGCTCACGCAGGAGCATCAGGCGATGAACCGCGTGCAGTTTGAGATGCTCGAAGGCATGGCGAACCACCAGCGCCGCGCACTGTTTGAAGAAGCATCGAACCTGCTGCTCTACTCGCCGGTCTGTCACAAGGAGCACTTCCTCAGCGCCATCGGCTATCTCATCCGTCGCCTCGATGAAAACACCGGCCCGGACAACTTCCTGCGCCACACCTTCAAGCTCGTGCCCGGCAGCGCGGAATGGAAGGAGCTGGAGAAAGGCTTCATCGCGTCGTTTGAGCGCCTGCAAACCCTCAGCGATGCGCCGAGGAGGACGCAGGATCGCAGAAACGTAACACAGGCCACCGGCCTGTGGGTGTCGCAGGCGTCCCGCCTGCGGCCAGAGCCGGGCGGGACGCCCGGCAGACCAACAGGCGGGACGCCTGTTTTACGTTTCCACAACGAACCCGACACCGACTGGTCGCTGCCGCATCATTCCGAATGGGCACAGGACATTCTCGCTGCGTGGAAGGAGCGCTTCACCGATGTGCCGCTGGTCATCGCCGGTGAAGAACTGCGCGACGCGCGCATCACCCGCGATTGTCTCGATCCTTCGCGCCCCGGCGCGGTGGTGGGCCGCTATCGTCAAGCCAGTGCGGAGGACATCGCGCGCGCCGTCGAATGCGCAGCGCGCGATGAAGACGGCTGGCGCGGCATGTCACCGCAAGCGCGCACAGAGGTGCTGCACCGTGTCGCGGACGAGTTGCGCCTCGCACGCGCCGATCTCATGGGCGCGGCTTTGGCGAACACCGGCAAGACGCTGGCGGAATCCGATCCCGAAGTGAGCGAGGCGGTGGACTTTGCCGGATTCTACGCGCTCACCGCGCAGTCGTTCTTTGAGCTTCCGGATGTCACCGCGAGCGGCAAAGGCGTCGTGGTTGTCGTCTCGCCGTGGAATTTTCCCATCGCGATTCCGTGCGGTGGCATCGCCGCCGCGCTCGCAGCGGGAAACACGGTCATCTTGAAACCCGCTTCGGATGCCGTGCTGCCCGCGTGGGAGATGTGCCAGTGCTTCTGGCGCGGCGGTGTGTCGAAGAAGGCATTGCAGTTCGTGCCGTGCTCCGGCGGCAAGGAAGGCGCGCAGCTCGTGCAGCATCCGCTCGTGAATGCGGTGATCCTCACTGGCGGCACCGAGACCGCGCTCGCCATGCTCCATGCCAAGCCGGACCTGCCGCTGAGTGCCGAGACCGGTGGCAAGAACGCCACCATCGTCACCGCGATGGCCGACCGCGATCTGGCGATCAAGAACGTGCTGCACTCCGCCTTCGGTCACGCCGGGCAGAAATGCTCCGCCACCTCGCTTTTGCTGCTGGAGGCCGAGATTTACGACGATCCCGAGTTCCAACGCGCACTCGTCGAAGCCGCGGAAAGCCTCACCGTCGGCTCCGCATGGGAATTGAAAACCAAGATCGGCCCCGTGATCCGTCCACCTTCCGGCGATCTCGAAAACGCGCTGCAAACGCTCGAAACCGGCGAATCGTGGGCGCTCATGCCGCGTCGCCTGAATGGCAACGACTGCCTGTGGTCGCCCGGCATCAAGTGGGGCGTGCAGCCGGGCAGCTACACGCACATGACCGAGTTCTTCGGCCCGGTGCTCGGCGTGATGCGTTTTGAAAAACTGCGCGAGGCCATCGCGCTCGTGAACCAGACCGGCTTCGGCCTCACCAGCGCCATCGAAAGCCTCGATGAACGCGAAGTGGCCGAATGGAAGGCTGGCATTCGCGCGGGCAATCTCTACATCAACCGCGGCACCACCGGCGCGATTGTGCTTCGTCAGCCCTTCGGCGGCATGGGCAAGAGCGCCTTCGGCCCCGGCCTCAAAGCGGGTGGGCCGAACTATGTGACGCAGTTCATGACATTCACCGAAGCACGCGATGCGGCGCGCGGAGTGCGGATCGAAGAAGCGTTGAAGCTGTATCGCCCGGCGTGGCAGACCGAGTTCGCGAACGAGCACGATCATTTCAAACTCATCGGCCAGGACAATGTGCGGCGTTACCTGCCCGTGCGGGAAATGCGTGTGCGCGTTCATGCGGACGACAGCGAGTTCGACCTCGTGGCCCGTGTCGCCGCCGCGCGCACTGCGGGATGCCGCATTACCGTGAGCACGCCGCCGGATTTCGAATCGTCAGTCATCACGCGGCTTCAAGAAGCGACCGATGAGTGGGCGGGCAGCATCGAATTCATCGAGGAGAGCGATGAAGCACTCGCCACCGCCATTGCCCAGCATGAAACCGACCGCGTGCGCTACGCCGGAGCGCAGCGCGTGCCGGAAATCGTCCGCCGTGCCGCCGCCGGGGCGCAGGTCTATGTCGCGGATGCCCCCGTTTTGGCCGAAGGCCGCGTGGAATTGCTCTGGTATGTGCAGGAGCAGAGCGTGAGCCACGACTACCACCGCTACGGCAACCTCGGCGCGCGTGCTGGTGAAGTGCGCGCACCAGTGGTTGCGCCGGAGCCAATCAAAGGCTGATTGGCGACGCATGGACACACTTTCCGCCACGCTACTGCTGCTGACGATCATGGACCCGCTCGGCAACGTGGCGACGTTTGTGTCCGCGCTGCGGCCTGTGCCGCCTGAGAAGCGAATCCGCGTGATTGCGCGGGAGTTGGTCATCGCGCTGGTGATTTTGATCGTGTTTCTCTTTCTTGGGCCGTGGTTGCTGGGGCTGCTGCATTTGAAGCAGGAGGCGCTGTTCATCAGCGGCGGCATCGTGCTGTTCCTGATCGCGCTGAAGATGATCTTCCCGCCGTCCCGGCACGAGGCGGATGAGGCGATGGCCGAGCCCTTCATCGTGCCGCTGGCCACGCCGATGATCGCCGGGCCGTCCGTGCTCGCCACGTTGTTGGTGCTGGTGAGCACGCGGCCGGAGATGTTGTGGAAGTGGTTGGCCGCCCTGCTGATCGCCTGGGGCATCACGGCGGCCGTTTTGCTCTGCGCTCCGGCGATTTCACGCGTGCTGAAGGAAAAAGGTTCGATGGCCGTGGAGCGCCTGATGGGCATGCTGCTGGTCATGGTGGCCGTGCAGATGCTGCTCAACGGTATCGAACATTATTTGAAACACTGATTCGTCATGATGGCTCTCCGACCTCTCATCCTGCCGTTGCTGTTTACGTTCGCAGCCGTCCATGCGCTCGCTCATGGCCCCGGCAAAAAGGGCACGTTTGGCGGCAAGCGTGTGCTTTTCATCGGCATCGACGGCTGTCGTGCGGATGCGGTGACGGCGGCCATCGAGCGCGGGATGGCACCGCAGGTGAAGGCGCTCAGCGAAGACCCGAGCGGGCTGCTCAGTTTGAAATGCTACGCGGGCGGCGAACTCGGCAAGGAGACGCATCAGCCGACGGTCAGCGGGCCGGGCTGGACGAGCCTGCTCACGGGCGTGTGGATGAATCGACATGGCGTGAAGGACAATCGCTTCATCGGCGGGCGCATACAGACTTACTCGCACTTCATGCGGCGCATCAAAGAGGTGAACTCGCAGGCGTTTTGCGCGTCGTTTGCAGACTGGCCGCCGATTCATGACTTTATCGCCGATGGTTCGCGCGCAGGGGGTAAAGAATTTCTCGACGTGAAATTTACCTGCGCGCCGGATGCAAAGCGTCACTTCATCGACAACCCGGAGAAAGACATCGAGGTGCGTGACGAGGCACTCAAAACACTGCGCACGCAGGATCCGGACGCGATGTTCGTCTATTTCGGCCAGGTGGACGAGTTCGGGCATGGTGCGGTCGATTCGCGCGCGAGTTTTTCACCTGACAGCACGCTCTATCTGAATGCGATCAGCCATGTGGACTCTCATGTCGGTGAATTGATCCGCGCGATGCGCTCACGGCCACACTTTGCCGAGGAGGACTGGCTGGTGCTCATCACGACAGATCATGGTGGTCGCGGCAACAGTCACGGCGGCGACAGCGACGCGGAGCGGAACATCTGGCTCGTCGCGCACGGGGCGAAGCTGCCACGCGAACACCTTCTCAATGAACCCGTGCCGCAAACGGCGCTCGTGCCGATGATCTACGCTCATCTCGGCATCATGCCGAAGCCTGAATGGAACCCCGAGCCGCAGCCAGCCGCATCAGCGGACGGCACCGGCTCTCAAAGCAAGTGAGCATGCCCTCCTGGATCGAATTTTTTGCAGTGTCTGTCTGTGCCATCACCGCCGTGTTGGCGGCGGAAGGGAAGCGCATGGACCTCTTCGGTGTGCTGGTGCTTGCCCTCGTGACAGCGGTGGGCGGCGGCACGATCCGCGATGTGTGTCTCGGAGCGCGCCCCGTGTTTTGGATCGCGCAGCCGCTGCATCTGTGGGTGGCGTTGATCGCTGCGGTGGTGACATTTGTGGCGGTGCGCTTCGTCCGCCTTCCGGAAAAATTGCTCGGCATCGCTGATGCGTTCGGTCTGGCTTTGTTCGGCATCGCCGGGACGGAGAAGGCGCTCGCGTTCGGCACTCCTGGCATCGTGGCCGTGCTGTTGGGCATCGTCACCGGAGTGGCGGGCGGTATTTTGCGCGATGTGCTGCGGCGCGAGATTCCGTGGGTGTTTCAGGCGGGAGTGTCGCTGTATGCCACGGCTGTGTTTGCTGGCGCGACCGTGTTTGTGCTGCTGCGCAAATGGCTGCCACCTTCGGAAAGTCATCGCTACCTCGGCATGGCGGTCATCTTGATCATGCGGCTGGCGGCGATGCGTTGGAAGTTGCGCCTGCCGGTGTTTCGCACGCACGCTGCGCCTCCTTCTTCGTGAGCGGCGCATTGTCTGATAGACCGCGCCGAGTGTGGGCGAATGATCTCTCCTCAACATGCGCGCACTCTTCGCTCCCTTCCTGATCTTCATCGCCGTTGCGGTCTCCGCTGCCGAGATTCCGAAAGAACATCGCATCGTCTTCCTCGGCGATTCGATCACGCAGGGAGGCACCTACATCGAGTTCATCGAGGCGGCGCTGATCGCGCAGCATCCTGATTCCGACAAAATCATCATCCCGCTGGGACTCGCGAGCGAGACCGTCAGCGGTCTGAGCGAGGAAGGGCATGCCGGTGGCAAGTTTCCACGGCCTGATCTGCATGAGCGGCTTGATCGCGCCTTGGAGAAAACAAAGCCGCAGCTCGTCTTCGCCTGCTATGGCATGAACGACGGCATCTACCTGCCGCTAGGCGCGGTGCGCACAAAGGCGTTTCAGGACGGCATGAAAAAACTGCACGACAAAGTCATCGCCGCTGGCGCGCGCATCGTTCACCTCACGCCGCCGGTGTTTGATCCGTTGCCGATCCGCAACAGGGTGGCTGCGGCAGACAAGGTGGACAGCAATCACCCCTTCGAGAAATACAACGAGGTGCTCGACTTCTACTCCGACTGGCTGCTCGACATGCGCGATCAGGCAAAGTGGCAGGTGCTCGACATTCATGGGCCGATGAACGCCGCGCTGGCGGAAAAGCGGAAGACAGATCCGCAGTTCACCTTCTCAAAAGACGGCATTCATCCCGGCCCCGAAGGGCACCTCATCATGGCGCATGCGGTTCTCGACGCGTGGGGTCTTAAAGTGCGGCCGGACGGCGCGCCGGATCATCCAAACGGTGCGGCCATTCTCGCGGCGATCAAAAAGAAGCACGCCATTCTGCGTCCGGCGTGGTTGAGTTTCGTCGGCCACAAACGCCCCGGCAACGCGCCCGGACTGCCGCTGCCCGAAGCGGAGGCGAAGGCGGCCGTGTTTGACGCCGAGGCACGCAAGCTCGCGAAATCGAAGGAGATCGTGTTCCCCCATCAGGCTGGCGAGTGGAACGGCTACGCGAAGCACGAACTCACCATCGCTGGCAAGCCGGTGACCGTCGTCGCGCCGAAAACCGCAGCAGCGGGCCGCCCGTGGGTGTGGCATGGCGAGTTCTTCGGCCACAAGCCCGCGCCGGACATCGCGTTGCTCGGCAAAGGCTTCCACATCGTCTATATGAAGATCAACGACATGCTCGGCTGCCCCGAGGCGGTGCGACTATGGAATCAGTGCTACGCCGAGCTGACGAACACCTATGCCCTGAGCAAGAAGCCCGCGCTCGTCGGCCTCAGTCGCGGCGGTTTGTACTGCTACAACTGGGCCATCGCGAATCCCGACAAGGTTTCCTGCATCTATGGCGATGCGCCGGTGTGCGACTTCAAAAGCTGGCCCGGTGGGAAAGGGAAGGGGAAGGGCGATCCTCGGAACTGGGGTTTCGTTTTGAAGCTGTGGGACTTCAAAGACGAAGCCGAAGCGCTCGCCTACAAAGGCAATCCCGTGGACAATCTCGCGCCGTTGGCGAAAAACAAAGTACCGCTGCTGCACGTCTTTGGCGACGCGGATGATGTGGTGCCGTGGGAGGAAAACACCGGCCTGATCTCATCACGCTACAAGGCACTCGGCGGCGACATCACGCTGATTCGCAAGCCCGGCGTCGGCCATCATCCGCATGGGCTCGATGACTCGACGCCGATCGTCGAGTTCATCGTGAAGCATGCGCGCTGAATCCGCGCGCGTTTCACGCATCCAGACCAAACGCCGTGTGGACGACGCGGGCGGCGTTTTCCACTTCGCTCTCCTGCACGATGACGGCGGTCTTGATCTCGCTGGTGGAGATCATCTGGATGTTGATCTTCGCATCTGCGAGCGCCTTGAACATCTTTGCCGCCACACCGCTGTGGCTGCGCATGCCGATGCCCACAACACTCACTTTGGCGATACCGCTCTGCGTGCGCAGGGTGGCCTTCTCTCCCAGAGTGGGGAGGACGGCCTTCAGCGCCGCTTCGGCCTTCGGCAGATCCGCAGCGCTCAGGGTGAAGGAGATGTCCGTGATGCCGTCATAGCTGACGTTTTGCACGATCATGTCGATGGTGATGTTTGCCTGCGTGATGGCTCCGAAGATAGCGGCGCTGACTCCGGGGCGGTCGGCCACGTCGTCGATGGTGACCTTGGCTTGGTTGCGTTCGAGGCTGACGCCGCGCACGACGACGGATTCCATGCCTGGGGTTTCTTCTTTCACGATGGTTCCTGGGTTGTGGTTCATGCTGCTGCGCACTTCAAAGCGCACACCAAATTTATTTGCAAACTCGACGCTGCGACTCTGCATCACCTTCGAGCCTGAGGAGGCCATTTCGAGCATCTCCTCGTAGCTGATTTCTTCGATCTTGCGCGCGGTCTTCACCACGCGCGGGTCGCAGGTGTACACGCCGTCAACATCGGTGTAGATCTGGCAGAGGTCGGCTTTGATCGCAGCCGCCATCGCAATGGCCGTCAAATCGCTGCCGCCGCGTCCCAGCGTGGTGATCTCGCCACTCGCCGTCTCGCCTTGGAAACCGGCGAGCATGACGATGTTGCCGTCATCGAGCATTTTGTGGACGGCGTCGGGTGTGATGTTGACGATGCGCGCTTTTGTATGCACGCGGTCGGTGGAGATGCCCGCCTGCGCACCGGTGAGCGAGACGGCTTTGCCGCCGAGGGCGTTGATGGCCATGGCGGTGAGAGCGATGGTGGTCTGCTCGCCAGTGGCGAGGAGCACGTCCATCTCACGCTCGACGGGTTCGCATTCGGGAGAGACTTCCTTTGCGAGTTTGATCAGTGTGTCAGTGACGCCCGACATGGCGGAGACGACGGCGACGACTTGATTGCCCGCGCGCTGTGTTTCCAAAATGCGGCGCGCGCAATTGCGGATGCGCTCGGGATTGCCGACGGACGTGCCGCCATATTTCTGGACGATGAGGGCCATGTGGGGGTGGGGAAGGGCGCGGAAAATGGCATGGCGCGCCGGGCGCGCAAGGGCGGAAATGGCCCTCATGCACCCAGGGCCTGCTGCTCGGGCCGTGTCAGCTCACGCCACTGCCCAGGCTCCAGCTTCAAATCCGACAAATACAGCCCGCCGATGCTCACGCGTACGAGTCGCAACGTAGGAAACCCGACCGCTGCCGTCATGCGGCGCACTTGGCGGTTTTTGCCTTCGGTCAACGTGAGTTCGATCCAGCTTGTGGGGATATTTTTGCGAAAGCGAATCGGTGGATGGCGCGGCGGATGCGTGGGTTCGCTCTCCAGTCGCTCCGCCAGACATGGCAGCGTGCGGAACTCTTTCAAAGCGATGCCGGAGCGCAGTTTGCGAAGCGCCTCGTCACTGACTGCTCCTTCCACCTGCGCGTGGTAGCTGCGTGGATGCGCGTGGCGCGGATTGAGCAGACGGTCATTCCATTTTGCCTCGTCGCTGAGCAACAGCAGGCCTTCGGAGTCGCGATCCAGTCTTCCGACGGCATAGACATGTGGAGGAAAGCCAAACTCCGCCAGCGTGCGATGCGAGGGATGCTCCTGCGTGAACTGGGAGAGCACATCGAAGGGCTTGTGGAAGGCGAGGAGCATTATTTTGAGTCGGCCCCCGCGCGCATCACCGCTTCCAACGCGAGTCGCTGTTGCTCGAACTCTTCCTCGGTCATGCGACGTGGGATATGATGAGGCTTGTCGAAGACCAGCGTGACCTTCGCGAACGGCAGCGGCAGAAGAAACTCGTCCCAAGTCTTAAATTTGATCGCGTGACTGTAATGCAGATGCACCGGGATGACGGGCGTGCCGGTGAGCTGTGCCAGTTTGATGATGCCGGGCTGCACGCGGTGCAGAGGGCCGCGCGGACCATCCGGCGTGATGCCGATCTCGTAGCCTTCATTCGACTTTTTAGCGAGAGCGATGAGCGCGCTCATTCCTTTCTCCGGTTTCGAGCTTGATCCGCGCTCGGCTTCGATGCCGAAGCTCTCGCAAACGTCGGCGATGATCTGTCCGTCGCCGCTCGGACTGGTGAGAATGGTGCCCGGCACGTTCGCAAACCACTCGTGGTGCAGCCATGGGATGAGAAACATGCGATTGTGCCAGAAGGACCAGATCCAGCCTTTGCGAGCCGGGTCAAACACGCCGGCGTCATCACGCACTTCCCAGCGTAGCGTCATGCCGATGCCGCGCATGAGCCATGCGATGATCTTGCCGATGTTTTTGATGCGAATTTTGGCCATGTGGCGCGCATCTTTGGCGTGATCCTCAGTCGCGGCAACCTCAGGGCAGCGATTTCACCAGTTCAATCACAGATTGATGCTCATCCCGGCGAAAATCGACGTGATCGAATACTTCGCGAATGACGTGGAGGCCCAGGCCGCCAATGCGCTCTCCCGTGGCTGAAGGTTGCGAGGCAAGGCGTGCAAATTCTTCATTGGTGATGCCTTTCCCATGGTGGGTGATGAGGATGCGCATGCTGTGGCCATGTGATTCGACACGGCAGCGGGCTTCAGCTCCGCCATCGGCAGCACAGTAGGCATATTTGCAGAGGTTGCTCATCACTTCATCACAGCCGAGTACGATGAGGCCGGTCACGTCGTCAGGCATGCCGAGCCAGGAGGCCCATGATTCGATGAATGAGCGTGCCAGGCCGAGGTTGTCTGGCTGACAGGAAAGAGTGATCTCATCAACAGGTGGCGCGGCATGGTAGGAAACCAATAACGCTGTGGCGTCATCGTGATGAGCCGGGCCGGCGGTGAAGGAGCGCCATCGTTCCACGAGACGCTGAAGCGCAGACTTTCCGTAGGTGACGTTACGCAACACCGCCGCGAATGTGCGATCCTCAAAGTACTCCCCGGCTTTGTTGCGCGCTTCGAGAATGCCATCGCTGAAGATTAGCCACTGACGATCGGTGCGCATAGGTGGCGTATGCTCTGTGTAACGTGCAGCGCGGGAGATGCCCAGCGGGGCGTTGCCCGGGACGGTGACTTCCCGCCAGGCTGTGCCGTCAAAGACCTGCGCGTTTGGCAGGCCGGCACAGCAGAGAGACACCCGGCGAGTTTTGGGACAGAGTAAAAGCGCGCTGAGGGCGATGAAGCGCCCCGCTTTCATCACATCGCACAGTTTTTGATTTAGCTCGGAGACCCATTCAGCGAGGCTCATCGAAGTGCAAAGATGCGCCGTGGAGGCAACGAGGGTGGCCGCGCGTGCCATGTCCAGCGCGGCGGGCAGTCCGTTGCCACTCACGTCACCGACTCCGGCAAGGATTTTGCCGTCGTTGACACGGTGCCAGAAATAAAAGTCGCCACCGACCTCACTCGCGGGCTGGTAGAAACTCTCCACAACAACCTCATCCATCTGCACGAAGGGCGCGGGGAGGAATGAGTTTTGGATCTCCGCAGCCATGGAGAGTTGTTGTCGCGTTTCGACTTCCTGGATGGCCTTTTTCTGAGATTCGAGTCGGAGCAAGGTCACTGAGATGAGGCTGCCGAATGTTTCGAAAATCTCCACGTCTTGGGCATCAAAAGAGCCGCCGTGATTTGGATTGAGAGCCTGCATCACTCCGAGACAGCGTTCACCATCGAGCAGCGGTATGGCCACCATGGCGTGGGCGATGAGATCGATCGGCGCGGCATCTGGCCGGAAGTGCCTCGCGTCATTATTTGCGTCTGCGATGTTGAGCGTCTTTTTGGTGGCAAAGACCTCTCCTGCGATGCCTTTGCCTTTGGGTACACGTACTTCGAGAGTGCTCAGCGGGTCGAGTGTGGAGCGGATGAGCAGGCTTTCATCCGGGCCATCCGGCAATAAAATCGAGCAGACTTCGCATTCCATGACTTCGCGGGAGCGCTGAAGGATGTGGTCGATGAGTTCGACAAGGTCCAAGGTGCTGCTCAGACGACGTGCCACATCGATCAGCACTTTTTGCCGCGAGGCGATGGGCTGAGTTTTGGCAGTCATGCAGGTCGCAGTCTAAGGCTTGGCGAGTTTTGGCGCGCTGAGGGCATCCTCAACTGTGGGTAGATGTGTGACGAAATCTCCGAGGCGAACGATGTTGAACGAGGCTTCGACGCGGCCTTTGATGCCAGTGAGCGCAAACTCGGTGCCTGCAGCCGAGGCATGCTGAAAATATTCGACGATTACGGCCCAGACGGGAGTGTTGACGAAAGTGACTTTGGTAAAGTCGATGACGAGCCGTTGGACGTTCGCTTTCATCTGTGCGCGCACCATCTCTTGAAAGTCAGGAACGCTGGCGAGGTCTGCCTCACCTTCGAGTTCGATGACAGTCGCATTGGGATAGGTTCGGAGAGTTGGCTTCATGAATGCACGAAAATGAGGGAGGAGTGGCGATGAGCGTCGTGTTGAGGGATGCCTTGCACGGCCTGCATGAGTTGCTTGAGATCGTCTTATTTCTTGCCTGTGCTCTCTTTCTTCCCTGCGGCCTGGGTGTTGGATGGAGGCGATGAAGCTGGTGCAGAGGGAGGTGTGGGGACAGGAGCTGGGGTGGTTTTTTTGAAAGGATCCACCCAAGTGTGCAGCGTGTAGCCAGTGCCGATGCCGCCAATTTCGCCGAGGAGAGTTTGGCATTTTTCACGCCATTTCATGAGATCGGGCGCAGCGCGTTCTTTTTCGGCGGAGCCTGGGAAGATGAGATAGGTGACTTTGAGATCGCTTTCGGGTCGGATGTAGGGGGTGGCTTTGGGATTGATGGTCTTGGCCATGAGGAGCGAGGCCTCGCCCATTTTGAAACTGGGGCCGTAGTCGCCACAGATGGCGGGATAGATTTTCCCTTCGTGGATGACGGCGGCGTAGTCACCGATCTGTGGGGTGAACTGATTTTGATCCCGGTAGCCGCGAAAGAGCAGGGAGAGTACGATGAAGGGGTCTTTTTCGGCGATGAGACTGCTGCGTGCTTTCATCTCGCCGATTTCGAGTTTGAGCTGGTCGATCATGACCTTGAGTTCGCGATTGCGCGCGGCGCTGAGTCCTTTGATCGCGTACTCTTCCTGAGCTTTCTGCAAACGTGCCTCCCATTTGGCGAGGAGCGGGTTTGGGTTTTTCGTGGTTTTGGCCCAGGCGTAGCTGGTGAAGGGCTGGTAGTAGTCGGAGAGATAGATGTACTCGTCGAGTGTGGGCATTCGGTCGCCATCGGAGCCGTCTGCGACGACATCCATCTCGGATTGGATCATGAGCGCACGCCGATGGGTGGCCGGGTGGGTGAGTTCGAGGATGGTTTCGGTGTCGTAGTAGTTGTGGCGGTCGAGGATGCGATTGAGGCGCGTGAGATCGTGCTGCACGCGGCTGGTTTTGTTTTCGTAGAGCTTGTGGTAAAAGCCGCTGACTTTGGCGGCGGGGATCATGGTGCCAAGGTCGGGCAGGATGGCTGGGAGGTGTTTGTTGATGCGCGAAAGCTCGGCCATCGTCTGATTGGCTTTCGGCACGCGAATGCTGAGCTGGAACTCGGCTTTGTAGGATTCGGGATCGAGGCGTTCGAGGCTGGCAAAGCTGCCTTGTTCCGTGAGCAGATTGGTTTTGACGGTGATGCCGTTGAAGAGTGTGGCGACGTCGATGTCTTTGCGTGGAATGTATTTCTCCGGCAGTGGCGGCTGGACTTCGCGGATGACCTCCTTGGTCACTTCTTTGACGACAGGCACCTCTTTGATGACATCCCTCGGAACTTCTCGTGTGATGACACGCTCCCGCGTTTTACGGGAGGATTCGATGATCTCCTGAAGGCCGCGTTTGATCTTGCCGGCAAAGGGGGTGAAGGGCAGCAGCAGGGCTGTGAGCAAGATGAACGCTAGGAGCAGGCGGGAGGCGGAGCCGATGCAGCCGCTTTTGGGTTGTGGCTGCCATTGCGGAGGCTGGGGAGCGTTTTCGGAGGCGGCAGAATCCTGTGGCATAGAGGAGGGGAATGACGAATGAGAAAATCCGAATACCAAATGAAGGATGAAGCCTGGGTGCAAACTCAAGCCTCGGGCGTGACAACTATCCGCGCCATTCGGATTTCGTCATTCGCCATTTTTGGCCTCAGCCCTCCTCCAGTTTTCCTTCTTTGAGAATGAGTCTTCGGTCGCCACGTTTGGCCAGAGTCTGGTCATGAGTGACGACGATGAGAGTCTTTTTCGCTTCATCCACCACCTGCATGAGCATGTCGATGACCCCAGAACCGGTGCTGGCGTCGAGGTTTCCGGTGGGTTCGTCGGCGTAGAGGATGCCGGGGTTGTTGATGAGAGCGCGCGCGATGGCGACACGCTGTTGCTCACCGCCGGAGAGTTCCGTGGGCAGATGGTGGAGGCGCTCGCTGAGTCCGACTTTATCCAACAGCTCTCTCGCGCGTGTTTCTGCTTTTCTGCCGCCGATCATGGAGGGGAGGACAACGTTTTCCAGCGCGGTTAGCTCCGGCAAAAGAAAGTAATGCTGGAAGACAAAGCCCATGACCTGATTGCGCGTGCGTGCTCGTTCGGCAGCAGCGGCGTGATAGAGCGAGCGGCCATGCACGAGCACGTCGCCCGAAGTCGGCTGCTCCAGGCCACCGAGGACATAAAGCAGCGTCGTCTTTCCCGCGCCCGACTGGCCGCAGAGGAAGACTTTCTCTCCGGCAGCGACTTCGAGATTCACGCCTTTGAGCACAGGCAGATCATGGCCTGAGAGGTGATAGGTGCGATGCACATCGTGCGCGGCGAGCGGGGCGGCGTCTTGATTCATGAAGGGTAAGGCACGCATGCTCCGCAGATGCTCTGCGGCGTCAAGATGGGATGCCCGCTTGCACGCGCTGCCGCAGTGCTTCGTACATGACGATTCCCACTGCGGTGGCGAGGTTTAGGCTGCGTGTGCCGAGCATCGGAATGCGCAGGCAGCGTGAGGGATCGAGCACCGAGGGCGGGATGCTCCGCGTTTCTGGGCCGAACACGAGACAAACTTCGGCTGCGCTGAGGTCGGCGTCCCAGTGATTGGTGCTGCCTTGGCATTCGATAAAGTAGGTGGCAGCGTCCGCTGGGAGCTGTGCTTGCGCCGTCTCCCAGGAATCCCAGATATGCACATCGACATCGCGCCAGTAGTCGAGTCCTGCGCGCTTGAGATAGCGATCCTCCAGGCTGAATCCCAGTGGCTTGACCAAATGCAGCCGCGCTCCGGTGGCGAGGCAGAGCCGACCAATCGCCCCAGTATTGTGAGGAATTTCCGGCTGGAGCAAGACGACGTGCAGCATGCGCCTCAGTGTTTGAAGACGAAAAATTTTCGACACACGAAATTCACCATCGCAGAGGCAACGACGAGTGCCAACTGAGCCACTAGCGTGTCGATGCCGTATATCTGAATGAGCATTGGCCCGACGGCGAGCCCGATCACAAACCCCAAGGTGCTGATGAGGCTGAAATAGATGAACTCCATGACTCGATGATGGCGTCCTGGAGTGAACACCCACAGCGAGTTCGTGATGTAGGCGAACAAGTTGCCGAAAAAGAAGGCGATGATGTTGTTGTAGGTGCTGTGCAAAGCCCGCACTTCTTTGGGGAGGTCTGAGTCTAGCGCGGGCCACACCCATGCCGAGAGCATGAACCAGATCGTCTGGCCTACGATGAGTGAGCCGACGCCGCAGATGCCGTATTTGATGAACTGCACGAACGGGTGCGTGTCCCGGGCATTCAAACGAGAGAGCAGGGTGCGCCAGTCGTTCTCACGACAAAATTGACGTATCTCGGAAAGGTTGAGAGGCATGCGAAAATAACCGGCAAAACAAAAAGCCTGTCCAACGAAGACTTCGTTGGACAGGCCCGTGAGAGGCGTGTGGCGCAGGGCGCTAAATCAATAGTAGTGGTAGTTGCCGTACCGGTCGTAGTAGCCTTGCTGCTGCTGTTGTTGTTGCTGCTGTGTTGGATGCCAGCGGCCACGGCTGTCGTAATAGCCCTGCTGCTGGTAGCGGGCATTCTGTTGGTCGCGCGAATTACCGATGGCGTTGCCGCCGAGGGCACCGAGACCGGCACCGATGGCCGCGCCTTCAAGGCCACGCCCACTTTGATTACCGATGATGCCACCCGCTGCAGCACCTGCAAGGGCACCAATGACTGAGCCTGATTGGGCGTTTGGCCCTGTGGCACAAGAAACCAATGAGGCAGCGGAGAGAAGTGTCAGGATAAGCTTATTCATGAGTTGAATGGAGATAGTGTGGATGAATGCAGGACTCACAGAAGGTACACGCCTACAGAACTAGCTCAGTAGTAGTAGCCGCGACGGCGATCTTGCGAGTTGCCAATGGCTGCGCCGCCTGCCGCGCCGAGACCGGCACCGATGGCAGCACCTTCAAGGCCGCGACCGCTTTGGCTGCCGATGATGCCACCGACGGCGGCTCCACCAAGACCACCGATGACCGCGCCGCGTTGTGCGTTCGGGCCAGAGGCGCATGAGGAAAGAGAAATGACAGAGAGGATGGTGAGGATGAGGTGTTTCATGGGTGTAGGTTGGGTAAGCAGTTCGCTTTGTCGGAGGATAGACGGATTATGTTCATAATGAAAAGAAAAATCTCCACTCAAGAAGATGCGCATTTGGATGCGAGACTGCGTGGTCGTTTCTTCATTTGACGTGGATTGTCCCAGCGGTTAGAACGCGTTTCCCCTTTAATCTGTTCCTGAGTATGACCGTGCGTTCCTTTCTCAGCGGCTGTGTGGCCGCGCTTCTGCTGACATTTTCAGTTTCTTCTGCTGTGGCAGAGCCATTGCCGCTTGATCATCCCTGCGCTTCTTTGGTGAAGAAATACCTCACGGCTGTGGTCATGCAGGATTGGAAAACGGCGGCGGAATTGCTCGTGACAGACTCCTTGGATCGTCGTCAGCGTGAGACGATCCAGATCATCAAGTCCGCTCCCACCATGACGGATGAACAGACCATGCTCGATGGCTATAACGTCAAAAGCGTGTCCGATCTGGAGAAAATGACGCCCCAGCAGTTTTACCAGGTTGATCGCGAAGCCTGGCACAAGAAACTCAAACTCACCCCCGAGGCCACCAAGCGCAAGCAGGAGACGCTCAAGATCAACGTCCTCGGCATCGTCGAAGAGAAGGAAAAAGGCTATGTGCATGTGACGGTGCGCACCTCGCAGGAAACTTTGACGGATCGCATCGAAGAACTGTTCCTCATTTCCTTTGTGGCTGATCCTGCGAATCCGAAAAGCTGGCTCATCTCGCCTGAAATGAAGGATCGCCCGGTCATCACACCGCTGGACACTGCGGCTTCGAAGTCTGACGGAGCAAAGAGCAAGTAAGCTCAAAGCAGGCCGCGCAGTTCATGTAAGCGGATCTTTCCGAGATCGCTGCGGGGAATTGTCTCCACAATGCGTGTTTCAGAGAGTTGTTGCAGAGGCGATGCTGCTGCGTTGTGGCGTGCCTGGAGAAGGGCAGCCTGGGTTGGCGTGAGCCCGCTCACGGCAAGGATGAGCTTGTTCTCCTGACGCCCATCTGGGAGGTCGCAGACTGCGGCGTCTCCGTGTGTGAGACCGAGAGAGAGCTTCAAGTCGTCGATGCGCTGCTGCACGGGTGCCAGTGCCACCAGCTCGCCCAAAATTTTCACGACGCCTGCCTCCCGTCCGAGGAAGCGCAGAAAAGTGTGCCCATCTGCATGCCGCAGATTCACACGATCGCGTGTGCGCAGACCTTCGTTGGCAGGGATCGCCAGCCAACGCCACGCTTCGTCTGCGCAGAGCGCGTATCCTGCGGCCAGCGCTGCTCCACGCACCCGCAGCACGTTTTCAGCTTCTGTTTGCAGACTCCAGATCGGCAGCACTTCCATCTCGCCATGCGCTTCACGTTGAGAGGCGATCTGCGAGGCAGTCTCGGTCATGCCAAAGGTGAGCCGCAGCGGCCAGCCGAGTTGCAGCGCGGCTAGTTCCACTTCAGGACTCATGGCACCACCGCCCACGAGTACCACGCGCAACTCTTTGGGAGCAGCCAGCTTGGCAGCCACGAGGTCAAACACCTGCGTCGGCACCAGCGAGACGAGCGTGGCTCCGACATGCTCACATCTTTGCGCGAAAGCGCGCGCGTCCCATTTTCCCTCCAGTTGCGTCACTTTGCTTCCACTTGCGAAGGAACGTGCCAGCACGCCGAAGCCACCCACATGATGAATGGGCAATGCCAACAGCCAGTGATCCCGCTCAGTGATGTCATAGTGCGCGTTCACCGCGCGCGCAGAAATGAGCAAAGCCTCCTTGGTCAGTCCCGCCCACTTTTTCGCGCCTTCGGTGCCGCTCGTTGAGAAAAAGCACCAGCCGCGTTCGCCGAGTTCTGATCTCACAAACTCGCGCAAACCGGGCGCGTCCTCTCCTGGGGCTGTCGCCACATGCGACTCCGCGCTCTCCCAGAACTTTGGCATCAAGAATTCGGTCATCATGATTGCTCTGCATCATCCTGCCTTATGCCAGTCTGCGCCACGGCAAAGACTCCAGCACATCGCCATAACCCAGCCCGCCGCCGCTGCGGTCCGCCTCCAAAAAACCGCCATGCGAACGAGTGCGCTCGAAGAACACGTCCTTCTCAAACAAATGCTCCGTGCATAGGCCGCAGAAATCCAGCGCATGACCTTCCGCCATCGCCACCGCGGCTTGATAAGCTGCGTACATTTGTCCCAGCGCGTGATCCATCGCGGAAGTCATCACCAGCGGATGTCTGGGATGTTTTTCGGCAACGATGCGCCAGTCGCGACGCCCCGGCTTCACGACGACAGCATCAAAGCCATGCGAGCCGTCCTTCCAGCCTTTGTCGAGCGCCAGTTTCACCCCCCAGCGCTGGCGTATCGATTCCCACGCATCCGCGTCATACAGGAATGGATCTTCCACGAAGTCCATCATGCGATAAACACGCAGCGGCATGAACTCGATGAACTTCTCGAACGTCATCCGATCCAGCACGCCGTTGAAATCCACCCGCAGACGTACGTTTTGCGTCTCCAATCGTTTCGCACAGCCTTCGAGAAAGCGTATCGTCTCGCCGTAGTTCGCAAAGCCCTTCGCTTTGATGGCAGGCCAGCCTTCTTCCAGCACACGTTGCATCTGCGGTTCGGTATCGGTGGCAAAGCTCCACGAGTAGTGACTGCGCGGAATCTCCAGTCCTTCAAACAAGCTCACGCCTGCGCGCCGCGCCGCACCGTCGATCTCCGCGCAATGCAGAGCCATCGCTGTCACCGGTGTCGTCACGCCTTCGCTGAGAAGGCGGAGTTGTTCCTCCACCGGCGCGTCACCAAATTCCGGCCACGGATGCACACAGCCAAAACCGTCATTCACACGGATCAATGCTCCTGCAAACACGCGGCGCTGCGAGGCCGCATTGAGGGCCACCCCGGTGCGCAGCAGGTATTCGTGAATGTAGATCGGCGCGCTCACGGCATCACGTCCCGCGCTTTGACAATGGCCCAGCACAGCAGAGCTGCAAAGGCCAGCAAGTGCATTCCGCTCAAAGCCAGGAGTCGGTTGTGAGTGCGCCCCGGAGGCTCCACAGCCACGCGCCAGGCCACGAAGAGACCGATGGGCAGCGTGATGAGCGGCTGGGTGAAAGCACGCAGCCAGCCGTTCTGCGCCCAGTAATAGCCTGCCGCATGTGCCGCAGCAATGAGCATGGAGATCTCCATTCGCGCAAAGCCTGCGCCCAAGCGCACAGCCAATGTTTTTTTACCCGTGCGCCGATCTTCGTCGATGTCGCGCAGGTTGTTGATGGCGATGAGCACGGTGCTCAAGCAACCGATCTGAAAACCGGCCACCAGTGCAGCCAGATACCACTCGCCCGTCTGCACAAAGCTCGTGCCTGCGACAGCGACGAAGCCAAAGAACAACACCACGAACAGCTCACCGAGCCCCCAATAGGCCAAGGGAGCCGGGCCACCCGTATAGCCAAAGCAGAAATACAAAGAGGGGATGCCGATGAGCAAAATGGGCAACCCGCGAGCTTCAAAGAGTGGCAACGCGAAGGCGACCGCGAGCAGCAACGTCAACCAGGCAGCACGCTTGACGGCACTGGCACCTGCGCGCCCTGCTGCGGTGATGCGCTGTGGGCCGAGCCGTGCCGGCGTGTCAGCCCCTTTGATGGCATCCAACGCGTCATTGAAAAAATTCGTCGCGATCTGCAGCGCCACGCAACTCCCCAGCGTGCAAAACGCCAGCGTCCAGTCGAGCTTCCCGGTGAATTTCACCGCCAGTGCGCAGCCGACTGCCACGGGCGCGATGGCGGCCCCGAGGGTTTTCGGGCGTGCGGCGGCGATCCAGTCGAAAATTGAAGCCATGCGAGGATAAAAATGAAACCACAGAGAAGCACAGAGTTCAGAATCTCAAACTTCTGTGTTCCTCCGTGCCCTCTTTGGTGAATCTTACTTCAGCATCTCCACCTGCCCTTCGCCCATGAGGTAAGCGATGAGGTTCAGCACATTCTCTTCGCCGAGGGCTGCCAGCAAACCTTCGGGCATCAGGCTTTGCGACAGTTGTTCTCGTTTGACGATTTGCGCGCGTTCGAGCGTGAGGCGTTCGGCAGGCGTCTGGATGGTCAGCGTGCGCTCGGTCTGCTCTGGGATCACGCCAGTGAGCGTGCGTCCGTCTTTGAGATGCAAAATGCTCACACGGAAATCAGCAGGCACGACCGCGCTCGGGTCGAGGATGTTTTCCAGCAGGTATTTCAGATTGCGTCGGTCGCCGCCGGTGAGTTCGGGGCCGATGGCTCCGCCCTGGCCGAACATTTTATGGCAGGCACCGCATACGGCGGTGAACATCATGCGTCCTTTCGAGCGATCTGCTTTTGCAAGTGCGGCGGGCTTCAAAACGGACGCCCACTTCGCAAACTCGGCTTTTTTTGCTTCCGGTGTGTCGCGAAGCTCTCCCCATGCCTCGGTGAGGAGTTTGGTTAATGCTTCATCGCCGAGGTTGCGGATCTGGCGAGCTTGGAAGGGCGAGATGGCTGCGGCGGGCACTCTGCCGGCCTTCACTGCCTGGAGTAAAACCTGCGCATACGAGGCGCGGGAACTCAGTGTAGCCACCGTGGCCGCTTGCTGTTCGACGCTGCGCACAGGCCAAGGATGCAGGAGTGCTTTTGGGATGCTGGGATCATCATAAGCCGCCAACGCGCTGCGTGCGGAGGTGCCGAGCACCTTGTCATTGATGAGGTCGCGCATCACCGGCAGCAGCTCGGGCTTCGTCGAGCGCGTGAGGCTCTTGAAGGCGTGCAAGCGTGCGTTGGCATCGCCCTCTGCATTTTTGACGATGGCGATGAGTTCCTCCGCCGCGCGTCCGCTGCCAAAGACGACGGAGAGCTGGCGCAGGAGGTCGGGTGTCCCGCCTGACACGGGTGTGGCGGGCATTCTGCCCGCCTCCTCGGAACCGGGCAGGATGCCCGGGCCACTGGTGACAGGCAGGATGCCTGTCCTACCCACGAACTCATCCCAGCCCTTTGGTTTTTTCGCGGTGCTGAAGCCATCCAGCCCGGCGGCAAGACCTGCGACTACATCGTCGCATGTCTCAGTCAACTGCGTGATCTGCGCTTGGAGTATTGCCACAGACTCTGGCCTAGATTCGTGCTTCTTCTCAAGCCGGCTCGCCACGATGTTACGTGCCTCGGTGATCTGCATCATCAGCGCCACGAGCGCATCGACCGCCTCGGGCTTCGATTCGATCATCTCGGCGATGCGACGTGCCACCAAGCGACGCACGGTCGGAATCTTCGCCTCACGGATCAATTCGACGCCCTTCATCGGATCGACCGCCACGGCCGGCTCGATGCCATACCAGATCATGAGCGGCTGCTGCCGGTCGTCGGCGTCTTCGGCGTGCTTCGCGAGCGCGGTGGCGATGGGCCAGCGGGCGTCGAGCGGGAGACGCTGGAGTGCGGAGGCGAGGTGAAGACGGACAAGGCCAGAAGATGTCGATGCTGCCGCTTCTGCAAGGCTATCCAAAGCTTCTCGCGATTTTACCGAGCTACCACCGTCGATCGCGACAGCAGCATCAACCCAATTAGCCACGAGCACTTCGTCATTCACATCACGGCCTTCATAGAGACTCCATGCTGCAAAATGCCCGCCTGGAAGACCACCAAGGGCCAATTCCATCTGTTTAGCTCGATGCGGATTGGGGATGGTCGAAATTGAACCAACAACCTGCAATTGTCTCATGACAGTGTTTGCGGACAGTCCATTTTTGTTGCTTCCAAATCCCGCTGCGAGCTTGCTAAACCGCTGGATCAATTCTTGAGCAGCAGTGCGATACCACCAGTTGTTGTCAATCGTCAGCAAGTTCACCAACTCCTCATCCTTCATCGCCGCGACATTGATCGGCTCCGCCTTCTTCGGCTCGCCATACACGATCTTGTAAATCCGGCCGCTGCTGCGGTGGACGCCGTCGTTGTCGTGGCATTCGCCGCTGTCGCTCCAGTCGGCGACGAAGACGTTGCCGTCGGGGCCGGTGAGGAGGTCGATGCCGCGGAACCATTTGTCTTTGGCCTGCATGAAATCGGGCGCGTGCTTGCCGACGTAGCCGCAGCCTTGGCGCTCCAGCGTGTCCATGTTGATGCGGTTGCCGTGCAGGTTGCAGGTGAGGACGGCACCGTGGTATTTCTTCGGCCAGAGGCCGCCTTGATAGATGAGCATGCCGACGTGGGCGTGGCCACCGCCGAGTTGGTCGGTCTTGCTGGTGACGCCTTTGCGGATGTCATTCCATTTTTCTCCGCTGGCATCCCAGTGAAAGTGGTCGGCGGTCTGCTCGATGACTTCATAGACGTGCGGATTCAGATGCGTGCCGAACATGCGGCGGTAGTAGGCACCGGGAATGCCGTGCCAGAGGTGGCCGATGACAGTGTTGATCCAAAAAAGCTCGCCCTCGGCATTCCAATCGTGTCCCCAGGAGTTCGTGCCGCCGTGGCAGACGACTTCAAAAACTTTGCGAGTGGGGTGATAGCGCCAGATGCCGCAGTTGATTTTGACGCGCTTGTCTTGCGGCGTGCCGGGCGCGCCGACGGCGGAGGTGTCGGTGATGCCGTGACGACCGTAAAGCCAGCCGTCAGGGCCCCAGCGCAGGCCGTTGACGATGTTGTGGCCGATGGTCTTCACGTTGAAGCCATCGAGCAGCACCTCGGGCTCGCCATCGGGAGTGTCATCGCCATTTTTATCCGCGATGAAGCTCAGCGTGCCGTTGTGCAGCACCCACACGCCGCCGTAGCCGGTCTCGACGCTGGTGAGGTAGCTGCCGCCCTCCCAGAAAACCTTGCGCCCATCGTGTTTGCCGTCGCCGTCCTTGTCTTCGAGGATGATGACTCGGTCGCGCAGCTTCGTGTCCCAGCGCAGCGGGCTTTCAGCGTAGGTGTAGTTTTCCGCGACCCAGAGGCGGCCTTTCGCATCCCACGCGATGCCGATGGGATTACGCACATCCGGCTCTGCGGCAAAGACGAGGCATTTGAAGCCTGGCGGCAGCTCCATCGTGGCCGCGGCCTCCTCCGCAGGCATGGGCGAGCCTTTTTCCGTATCGTAGATGGCCGGGAAGCTCTGGGCGAAGAGCGAAGGGCAGAGGGTGGAGAGGCAGAGGAGGACACGGAGGCTCATGGTGGGAAAAGAAACGGTTTAAACCGCTGATATGTCGCTAATATGACGCTGATAAATGCATTTCATCACTAGCGTCAAATCAGCGTCCCATCAGCGGTTTTAAAACCCATCATCTCGTCGGCTCAGGCACTCGCACACCATGAAGTTTCTTCTTCTGTTCCTATCCGTGTATTCCGTGTGTTCTGCGGTCGAAGGCGCTCCGAAGGCGAAATCCACCCCGCCGAAACCCCAATCCACTGCTGATCTCGCGGAGAGCATCGCTCCTTCGCTGGTGAAGATCACGCAAATCGGCCGCGATGGCACGGACGGCATCGGCTCGGGCTTTGTGGTGAGCGCGGATGGCATGATCGCGACGAATCTGCATGTCATCGGCGAGGCGCGTCGGCTTCAGATCGAAATGCACGATGGCACGATCCATGAGGTGACGGAGGTGCACGGCACGGACGCGCATCACGATCTCGCTTTGCTCAAGATCGACATGAAAGGGCTCAAGCCGCTTCCGCTTGGTGATTCATCGAAAGTGCGTCAGGGAGAAAGTGTCGTCGCCATGGGGGCACCGGAGGGACTCGGCTTCAGTGTGGTGCAGGGGGTCATCTCCGCCACGCGTGAGATCGATGGCAATGACATGCTGCAAGTGGCCATTCCCATCGAAAAAGGAAACAGTGGCGGCCCTCTGCTCAACATGCGGGGCCAGGTGCTGGGGCTTCTCACGCTGAAGCACATCAAAACGGATAACCTTGGCTTCGCCATGCCGGTGAACGCTTTGAAGGAACTCATCACCTCTCCCAATCCGGTGCCGATGAGCCGCTGGCTGACCATTGGCGCGCTGAATCCCAAGCTGTGGAAGACGCGTTTGGGGGCGCAATGGACTCAGCATGCAGGCGTGATCCATGCGGATTTGCCAGGCAGCGGTTTCGGTGGACGCAGTCTGTGTCTCTCCACACAAAACGTGCCAGATGGCACCTTTGAAGTTTCCGTCGCCGTGCGCCTCGATGATGAAAGTGGAGCGGCAGGCCTGGCCTTCTGCGCTGATGATGGAGACAAACACTACGGCTTCTATCCTTCAGGCGGAAAGCTTCGCCTCACGCGCTTTGACGGGCCCGTGGTGTATTCATGGACCATCCTCGCAGATGTGCCGAGCGACGCCTACCAGCCCGGTGAGTGGAACACGCTGCGCGTTCGTGTGGAGCCGGAGAAAATCATCTGCTTCGTGAATGACTCCAAGGTTATCGAAACGACGGATGCCGGTCTGCGTGGCGGCAAGGTCGGCCTGTGTAAATTCCGCACCACGACGGCTGAGTTTCGTCGTTTCCGCGTCGGCTCCGATCTCGCCGAGAAGCTGCTTGATCAGAAGTTGGCCGCAAAATTTCGCAGCCAGATCGAGTCCCATCTCTCGCGCGCTTCCACACGCGATCAGGCACTGGAGACACTGCTCGAAAACCCGGGCGCAGGTCGTCGCATCCTCGACGAGCAACGCAAGAAGCTCGAAGAGGAATCGGTAAAGCTGCGCGAGCTGGAGCAGGAATTGCACCGCCGTGCAATGACGAAGGAAATCCTCGCCGAACTCGATAAGCCCGAGCCGGAGATCAATCTGCTGCGCTGCACGCTGCTGCTCTCTCGTTACGACAATCCCGAAATCGATGTGGATGCGTACATGGGCGTCTTTAATGACCTCGTAGCCGAACTGAAAGACGACCCTGAAATCAAAAAGGGCACCCTTCCAGCCGTCAAACGACTCAGTCGTTTTCTCTTTCAGGAGAACAGCTTTCACGGCAGTCGTGGCGACTACGAGAGCCGCAGCAACAGCTACATGAATGAGGTGCTCGATGACCGCGAGGGACTGCCGATCACGCTGAGCGTGCTTTACATTGAGATCGCTTCACGACTTGGCATCCCCGGAGTTTTTGGTGTGCCGCTGCCTGGCAAATTCATGGTTGGTTATCGCGATGGGCCGGAAGGAGAACTGCGCTTGCTCGACGTTTTCGAGAAAGGCAGAGAGACCACGGTTGCCGAAGCCGCAGCGCAGCTCGGAGAAGGTGGCGAACTGCCGCCGGAGTCGCTGAACGCCGTGAAGAAGCGAGATATTATCCTGCGCATGCTGCGAAACCTCATCGGCCCCGTTTTTGATGAGAGACCTTCGCCGGGAGAACCTCTGCCGTATCTCGATCTCCTGCTGGCGATTGATCCCAAAGCGGCGGCTGAGCGTTTTACGCGGGCGCGAGCGCGGCAAAAAATGGGTGAGAAGGCAGGAGCGCGTGAGGATGTGGAATGGCTGATCAAAAATTTCCCCGAGGACGGGCCGCCCGAACTCATGCAGCAACTGGAGCGTTGGATGCAGTCGTTGAAGGAGGAATGATCGCGCGAGATCGGCAGGCAGCCTGCTTCACGTTCGTTCACAATACGAACTCCCAGCCGCACGCTGCTACTTGGGCTTTCTTTTCCTCAGCTTTTGAAGCCTGCCAGGCGCACGCCGAACAACCAGCGGAATGGCGGCTTTAGCGCGATGGCTTTGCGCAGGCTGTGTGGCAGGAGATCGAGCAGTCTCTCGCAGATCGTCGCTGTCCAGGTCGGCAGCAGCATGAACTTGCCGCGCCCGCCGAAGATGATGCGGATTTTGGTGAAACCCACACGTTGAAACAGCGCGGACAGCTCGCCCACAGTGTATTCCTTGAGATGAAAGCCCGTGGCTTCGCGATCAAACACACAACTGATGTCGTGCGGGCCAGTCAGGCGGCTCGGTGTGATGCAGATGTAAACGCCGCCGGACTTCAACGCCGCATGCAAGCCGCGCAACTGATCCAGCGCGTCGTCGGGGTGCAGGTGCTCCATCAACTGGTTGCTGTAGGCCACATTCACGCTGGCGGGTTCGACGGGAATCGAGCTGCCGTCGGAGATGACGAGTTGCAGATTGGCCGGCAGCTCCCGCTTGCGTGTGATCTCATCGGAAACGTCGATGGCCAGTACGCGCGCAACCTTTTCGGCGACGGCTTTGGCAAACTCGCAGTCACCGGGGCCGACTTCGAGGAAGACGGTGTCCTTGCTTAAAAAGGGCGCGGTGATCTCCATCTTTTCGGCCACATCGGCGGCGAGGCGTGCGGCGTCGGTCTTGTTGGTGTGCTGCGGGTGCAGGGGAACGCGTTTGAAAAGCTCGTCATAGACTTCGGAGTACAGCGTGCGGCGCTGCTCCTTCGTCGCATGCCGCAGGCGATCCGCGAGTTCGCGCTCCACCTCGTAGTGTTGACGGAGTTGTTCCAGGGTGCGGGTTTCGGTGACGGTGACGGGCATGGTCGGCGGAAAGCTACGCGGCGGATTCGTTTCAGGCAAGGGCTCGCGCCGCCTTGCTCATTTCGCGCAGTGATCTAGCATGCGGCGATGTTGAAACGCCTGCTTTTCATCGCCCTGCTCCCAGCAGCGGCCCATGCTCAGGACACGGGTCCGGCCAAAAATGATCCTTCGGTGCCGAAGGAGCGCGACACGGTGCTGCGCATTCAGATTTTTCTCGATCGCAATCTCTTCGGCCCAGGCAAGATCGACGGGGCGATCGGGGAGTTCACTTACAAGGCGGTGGTGAATTACAATTACGCCCACGGCCATCGCGATCTCTACAACTGGAGCCATGCGCAAGAAGCTGCAGAGCGTGAGGTGCCGGTGCCCTACGCCGCCTATAAGATCAAAGAAAACTTGCTGCCGTATGTGAACGCCCACCTGCCGATGAAGCCCGAGGAGCAGGCGAAATTCTCGTTCATGGCCTATCGCAGCATGAAGGAGCTGGTGGCCGAAAGGTTTCATACGGATGAGAGCTTCCTCGCCCTCATCAATCCAGGGAAAAACATGGATGCGCTGAAGCCTGGAGATGTCGTCGTGGTGCCGAACGTGCGCTCATTCCGCATCGAGGAGGTGAAGCCGATGCAGAGCTACAAAGCGGATGCCACACTCAGCTCGCACACCATCGTGATCGACACCGTGGAGCGCATGGCGGCGGTTTACACGGAGAAAGAAATGATGCTGGCCGCGTTTCCGATCACGCCTGGCAAGCCGCAGTTCATTCCCGTGGGGCAGTGGGAGGTGAAGACGATCATGAACACGCCGAGCTTCCGTTATGACAAACAATTCCTCGAAGAAGGCGTGCGCGGCGAGGAGGCACATCAGCTCCCGCCTGGGCCAAACAGTCCGGTGGGCATCATCTGGTGCGGGTTGAGCAAAAGCGGCATCGGCCTGCATGGCACCGCCGAGCCGCGCACCATTGGGCGCAGTCGGAGCGCGGGTTGTGTGCGCTTTGCGAACTGGGATGCAATTCGTCTGCCAACACTTATTCGGCCAGGATCACGAGTGATCGTACGTTGATTTCATCTATGCCACGCATTCTCATCGCAGGACTTTTTCACGAAACGCACACCTTTCTCGACGGACTCACCACGCTGGAGGATTTCCAGGTGCGGCGTGGGGCGGAGATGCTCGCCAGCAAAGGGGATGTGTCGCCGCTGGGTGGAGTGCTGGAACTCGCGGATGAGTTTGGTTGGGAGATGATTCTGGCTGCGGATTATCGCGCGCAACCTTCCGCAACCGTGGCGGATGAAGTCATCGAGCAATTCTGGACGGATGTGGCCGCTGTTGCTGGGCAAGGCGGTTACGAGGCGGTGTATCTCGTGCTGCACGGCGCGATGGTTTCGCAGTCACTGCCGGATGTGGAAGGAGAGGTACTGCGACGACTGCGCACGCTGACCCAGGTGCCGGTCTTTGGCGTCTTCGATCTGCACGCCAATTTTTCGCCTGCCATGGCGGAGTTGGCGGATTGCCTCGTCGGTTATCGAGAGAATCCGCACACGGATGCGCGTGAGGCGGGATTGATCGCCGCACGTTTGTTGAATCGCTGCCTCACCACGGGCGTCCGCCCGCGCATGCAGATACGGCATCCCGGATTGATCTGGCCGCCGACGGGCACAGGCACGGCGAATGATCCGATGCACGCGCTGGAGGCGATGGCGCGGCAGTTTGAGCATGAAAATGAAACGCTGTGGTCGATGAGCATCGTCGCCGGATTCAGTTTTGCCGACACGCCGGATACGGGAGTTTGTTTTGCCGCAAGCACGACGGCGGATGCGACGCCGCAACTCGATGCGCTTGCCAAGCGTGCGCATGAGCTGTCGCCTCTCGGATTGGTCACCGATCCCTCTGCAGATGAAGTGCTGGCCAAGCTGAAACCACAGCCTGCGGGCCTCACGGTGCTGGTGGAGCCTTCTGACAACATCGGCGGCGGTGCTCCGGGCGATGGCACCGGTCTGCTGCGCGCGCTGCTCCGTCACGGCATGGAAAACGCGGCGGTGTGCATCAGCGATCCGCAAGCAGTGCGGCAGATCGAAGCGGGAGAGCACAGGATTAAACTCGGAGGCAAAGGCAGTCGCCTGGATCCCGGTCCCCTCGAACTCGAAGTCGAAGTCGTCGCGCTCAACGACGGCCGTTTTGAATTGGAAGATAAGAACAGCCATCTCGCCAGCATGTGCGGCGACGCATTCGACATGGGCCGCTGTGCGGTGGTGAAGCACGCAGGGTTGACCATCCTCATCACCAGCGTGAAGACGCCGCCCTTCGATCTTGGGCAGTGGCACAGCCAGGGCATCGCGGTGGAGAAATTTTCCATTGTCGCGGTCAAGGCCGCCGTCGCACATCGCCGCGCCTACGATAAAATCGCCGCCCGCATGCTCTGGGTGGACACACCTGGGCCGTGCAGCAGCAATTTGAAAACGCTGCCTTTCAAGCTGGCGCGGGTGCCGCTTGGCTAAGTGTGCTCGACGAAAGGCGGAGTGATGCGACGGAGGCTACTTTGCGCCGTGGTGCGCTTTCAGGTGCTGCACGGTTTCATCCGCCGTGTCCGCTTGAATCATCACGAGATCACCAGGCTGGGCTGAAGCGAGCGCGAGATCGACCGCCTTGAGATGGCCGAAGATGGATTCGACGCGCTGAGTGCGTGAGGTACCTTGGATGCCTTGTGCGATGAGCTTCATGATTTCTCCCGCCTCACGACCGCGGACATAGTCGCCTTCATAAAGCCAGGCTTCGTCGAAGAAATCTCCAAGCATGGTTCCCTGAACGATGATGTCGCTGTCTCGGCGGTCTCCGGCCGAGGTGTAAACGACGATGCGGCGTTTGTTTGGAAATTGAGCGAGGGCGTCGAGCAGTGCGCGCAGGGCATCGACGTTGTGGCCGTAATCGACGACGACGGTGATGCCACGGAGATCGAGAACATTGAAGCGTCCGGCGTTTTGATCGAGCCCAGGAATGAAACTGCGGCAGCCTTGGCGGATGAGATCATCGGCGATGCCCAACTCCCAGGCGGTGGCGACAGAGGCGAGCGTGTTTTCGATTTGGAAACTGATCTTGCCACCGTGAGTGAGCGGGATGTCCGAGAGCGGCATGAACACTTCCTCTTTGGGGCCTTCGGCGCGGATGATGGCATCGTTGCGAACGAAGAGGGCGCGCTCGCCACGGATGCGATGGCGCACGATGACGGGATGATCGCCATCGAGTGCGAAGAAGAGAGTGCGGCGCGGATAGGTCTCCGCCATTTTGACCACGAGGGGGTCTGCGGCATTGAGTACGGCGGCACCTTCTGCGGAGACTGCGCCGACGATGCACTGTTTCACCTCAGCGAGCTGCTCAGGGGTGTCGATTTCATTGATGCCTAGGTGATCGCCGCAGCCGATGTTGGTGACGACGGCGACATCGCAGTGGTCGAAGGCAAGTCCCTCGCGCAGAATGCCGCCGCGGGCGGTTTCAAACACGGCGGCATCACACAGCGGATAGGAGAGCACGCTGCGTGCGCTTTTGGGGCCACTGCAGTCGCCATCATCAATCAAGCGCCCATCCACAAAGACACCGTCGGTGCTGGTCATGCCGACGCGCCATGTGTTTTGCTTCAGCAGGTGGGCGATGAAACGCGTGGTGGTGGTCTTGCCATTCACCCCGGTGACGGCGACGACGGGGATGCGCCCGCAGCAGTCGGGCGCGAACATGGTATCGATCACCGCTTTGCCGACGGGGCGCGGCTCTCCATCTGAAGGATAGAGGTGCATGCGCAATCCGGGGCGTGCATTGAGTTCGATGATGACGCCATTGCGCGGACTCAGCGGCGCGGAGATGTCAGGCGCGATCATGTCGATGCCGCAGATGTCGAGGCCGACCATTTGCGCAGCTTCGACGGCGGCGGCGCAGATGGTGGGATGCACTTCGGCTGTGCAGTCAGCAGCCGTGCCGCCGGTGCTGAGGTTGGCGTTGCGGCGGATGAGAATGCAGCGGCCTTTCTCTGGCACAGAGTCAGGGGTGACGCCTTGCTCTGCGAGCACGGAGGAGGCGACGGCGTCGATGCGGATTTTGCTCAGTGCTGCGGCGTGGTCGGCGGCGCGACGTGGATCGCGATTTTTTTCTTCGATGAGTTGCTGCACGGTCTGCACGCCATCGCCAATGACGTGCGCGGGCATGCGGCGGGAGGCGGCGACGAGTTGCTTGCCAATGACCAGCACGCGGTAGTCTTCGCCTTCTGCGAATTGCTCGACGAGGACGCGGCGGCTCTCTTCGCGCGCGGCGTGGTAGGCGGCGGTGATTTGCTCGCGGGTGTAGAGATTCAGCGCGACGCCGCGCCCTTGGTTGCCATCGAGCGGTTTCACGACCACGGGCAGGCCGATCTCATTGGCAGCGGCCCAGGCGTCCTCGGCGGAGGTCACGGGACGGCCCTGCGGCACGGGCAGGCCGACGGAGTCGAGAAAGCGGCGGGTGAGGTCTTTGTCCTGCACGATGTCTTCAGCGATGGCGCTGGTTTGACTGGTCGCTGCGGCGAGGATGCGGCGTTGCTTGGACCCCCATCCGAGTTGCACGAGGCTGCCTTCATTGAGGCGCAGCACCGGGATGCCGCGCAGTCGCGCGGCGTCCACCATGGCGCGCGTGCTCGGGCCGAGGCAGACATCTTGGGCGAGGTTCCTCAAGTGTTCGATGGCTGCGTTGACATCGAAGGCCTGGCCCGTCAGTGCTGCATCGACGAGTCGGCAAGCGAGATCAAAAGCAGAGCGCGCCACCACTTCTTCATCGTATTGGGTGATGATGCGCAATACGCGCGACTGCGACGTGGGCACCACTTTGCCAAAGCTGACCTGCAAATCTGTGCGGCTCTGAAGGTGCAGCGTGATCTGCTGGAGGAGGTTCGCGAGGGTGTCGCAGTCAGGTGTGGAAGAGGCAGCGTTGATGGGTGCATCCAAGGCGGGCAGCCAAGCGAGCAACTGAGAGCGCCATCCTCGGTTGTGCGTTTCGACTTCGGGAAATTCCACCCAGCATTCCAGAACCGTGTCGCGCGCCCAGAGATTGGGGCCGCGGAGAGCGAGGATCCTGTGGGTGAGGATGTGGCGGAGTGCGCCGGATGGTGTGGTGTGTGACAAGCAGGTGGGATGCAGGCGGCGGAATTGTGCTCAGGGCTGTCGAAGGTCAAGGGAAAGAGGACACCATGAACGGGAGGGGGCGCGGGTCTTGCCGTCATTTCTCAGGCGTCCCAAGTTTGACAAGAGAACCTTCTGCCGGAGTGTCGGCGGTCGTTCACCGACTAGGCCTTTGCCCCATACGAGCACCAGCGCGATCCATGCCGACCTGATCCATTACGCGGAGACGCGCTTGGAGGTGGGGGAGCGTGTGGTGGCACGCTTGATGACCGATCTCGACGTCGATCTGCGTTTTCACGGGGGATTGATCGTGCTGACGACCACGCGACTGCTGCATGTGGAGGAGTCGCGGGCGACAGGAGCACCGCAGTTTCGCTGCTGGGGGTTGATGGAGGTGCAGGATCTCACGCTGGAGGAAACGGGGGCCACAGCAGCGCTGCATCTCGTGCAGGTCGGAGCGGGGGAATGGCACTGGCGCATGACTTCGGGCAGGTTGCGCGAGGCGGAGCAATTCATCGCGCGTTACCGAGAGCAACGTGGTCAGACAGCGGTGTCATCTGTCGCGGAGGATGAGGAGGAAGTAGAGGCAAGGCCATCTGTGTCATCTCCCGTAGGCAAGCCGCTGGTGCGGCTCGTGCGTTTTTCCAAACCGTGGTATCCGCTCATGGCACTGGCATTCGTCCTCACCATTGCCAGCACGGCGGCGGGCTTGATCGCGCCGTGGCTGACGATCTCGCTGGTGGATGATGTGCTAGTGCCGCTCCAGAATGCACCGCAGAGTGTGCACGTGAGTCGTGTTTACCAGTTCATGGTCTGGCTGGCAGGAGCGGCGGTGCTGGCGTGGCTGCTGAAATGGGCCGCGATCTACGTCGTCTCGCGCGTGGCTGAGCGTGTGACTAGCCACATGCGGCGCGCAACCTATGAGCATCTGCAAAAGCTCTCGCTTTCCTACTTCAACAAGAAGCGCACGGGCGATCTGATCTCCCGCATCGGCTCAGACACGGATGACATCTCCCTTTTCATCTCGGTGAACTTCATCGACTTCGCCTGCGATGTGCTGACGATCATCTTCACGGCGGTGATTCTCTTTAGCATTAATCCACCGCTCGCCTGCGCCGCGCTGGGGCCATTGCCCGTCGTGGCGTGGCTGGTGCAGCGCGTGCGAGGCTATCTGCGTGGAGGATTCGCGGCAGCGAGCCGCGCTGTCGGCGCGCTCAACAGCGTCCTCGCGGACACCATCCCCGGCGTGCGCGTGGTGAAGGCATTCGCGCAAGAGCAGCGCGAGATCGAGCGCTTCCGCGCGCACGATCAGCATATCTTTGACACCAACGATCGTGTGAATCGCACCTGGTCGTTTTTCGAGCCGACGATTTGTCTGCTTACCGATGTGGGGCTGCTGGTGGTGTGGGCGGTCGGCGCATGGTGCATCGCGCACGAGCACACCAAGGTCGGTGTGCTCACGGGTTTTGTGCTCTACGTCGGACGCTTTTATGTGCGGCTGGACTCGATGAGCCGCTTCGTCGCCTCTGCGCAGCGCGCGGCTGCCAGCGCTCACCGCATCTTTGAAGTGCTCGACGTGCCGCCAGATATGCCGACGGCGGAGGGAGCGCACATGCCGGGGAGATTGCGTGGGGAGGTGGAATTCCGCGATGTGCGTTTCCATCACGGGCAGCGGGAGATTATTCGCGGCTTGAGTTTGAAGATCGCTCCTGGGGAGATGATCGGCCTGGTGGGCGCGAGCGGCGCGGGAAAGACGACGCTCATCAATCTGGTGTGCCGTTTCTTCGATGTTTCAGGCGGTGCGATTTTCGTCGATGGCAGAGATTTGCGTGCCATCGACGTGACGGACTATCGCCGCAATCTCGGACTTGTTTTGCAGGAGCCATATCTCTTCTTCGGCACGATCGCGGAAAACATCGCCTACGGTCGGCCACACGCAGCGCGTGCGGAGATCATCGCGGCGGCGCGGGCGGCGCGGGCGCACGATTTCATCATGCGTCTGCCGGATGCTTATGACTCGATGGTGGGTGAGCGCGGCCAGCAGCTCTCCGGCGGTGAGCGTCAGCGCATCAGCATCGCACGCGCGCTGCTGGTGGATCCTGCGATCCTCATTCTCGATGAAGCCACCTCGGCAGTGGACACCGAAACGGAGCGCGAGATTCAGGCGGCACTCGATCATCTTGTCAAAGGCCGCACGACGATCGCCATCGCGCATCGCCTGGGCACGCTGCGCCGTGCCAATCGACTGGTGGTGATGGAGAATGGCGTGATCGAGGAGACCGGTACGCACGACGAATTGCTGCAACGCGGCGGTGCTTATGCGCGCCTCCATCAAGCCATGCAGGAGGTGAATCAACCATGAGACTCCTCGCGCAAGACTCCGGCCTCTCGCTCATCGACGATGCAGGCGTTCGCCACGATCATGTGCGCCCCGTGCGCTTGTTTCCACTCACAGACGCACAGCACTGGGTGGCTCTCATCGGAGATGGAGGCCGCGAGCTCGCCTGTGTGGAGGATGTGAGCGCGATGGAGCCTGAGCAGCGCGCTCTGCTGGAGGCGGCGCTGGCGCGGCGTGAGTTTGTGCCAATCATCCGACGCATTTTAAAAATCGCGCGCGCTGCCGGAGGCCACATCTGGCATGTGGAGACAGATCGCGGCAAGAGTGCCTTTCGCATCGAGGCCGACGAGAGCATCCAGAGCCTCGGAGGCGGACGCTTGGTGATCATCGACAGCCTCGGCACGCGCTACCTCGTGGCAAATGTCAGTGAGCTGGATCGCGAGAGCAGGCGCAGGCTGGAGAGATATTATTAGCAGACACCTGCGCTGCCTTCGCGGTAGCTACGCAGTCCTGAAGCGATGTCAGCGTCAGGCAAACCGAACGCCCATGCCGCAGCGACGGTGGCGAGGATGTTGTCCACGTTGAAAATGGAATGACCGGTGTGTGGGAGGGTGGCGTCAGCCAGGGGGCAGAGCACTCGCTCTTCGGCGCCTGTTGCGAGCATGATGTCGTCGCCGCGCAGAAAGACCGCGCGCTCGCCCTTTTCACGATGTGTAGCCACCACGGGGCTGGCGGCATCTTTTGAGAAAAACATCACACTGCCGTGGCAGTGCTCGCACTCCGCCATCTCTGCCACGAGGGCATCATCCGCATTGAGTACTGTCGTGCCGCTTTGAGGCAGGACGACATCGACCACGCAGCGTTTGACTTTGGTCATGCTCTCCATGGTGCTGATGTAGCCGAGTCCCAGATGCTCGCTGCCGACGTTAAGAACGACGCCGATGCTGCAGCGGTCGTAACCCAATCCTTCCAGGATGATGGACTCCGCGCTCGTCTCGCAGATGGCGACCTCTGTCCACGGGTGGAGTAAGATGCCTGCCGCTGCACTGCTGCGCGTGCCTGGCTTTGACTCTGCCAGGCGGTCACCCACACGCACACCATCGCTGCTACAGACAGCGAGGTGTTTGCCTGTGGCTTGCAGCAGATGGCTCAGCAGGTGCACCGTGGTGGTCTTGCCGTGGGTGCCCGTCACACCGATCACCGGGATGCGCCCGTCCTCGCCGGCAGGGAACATCATGTCGATGATGGCCTCTCCCACAGGGCGCACTTGTCCTGCTGCGGGTTTTACGTGCATCACGAGTCCGGGGCATGCGTTGACCTCGACCACGGCTCCTTCCTGCGCTTCCAGGGGTTTGGAAATATCCTGGCAGACCACATCGACTCCGCAGATGTCCAATCCAGCGACCTGCGCTGCGATGGCGACATGGCTGCGATTTTTCGGATGCACCTCGTCAGTGACCTCCGTGGACCAGTTGGCAAAACGGGAGATGAGCACGCGCACACCTGCTCCTGGGACGGAGTCGGGTTTGAAGCCCTGCTTGTCCAATTCGGAGAGGATGCCGGGATCCCAATCTTTTGTGTCGATGTGCGACCACGGACAGAAGTCGCTCGCGCCACGCAGCGGATTGGCATTCAACTGGGTCTCCACCAAGGCTGCGATGGGATGCTCGCCGTCGCCCACGACCACCGCATGATCACCGCGACTGGCGGCCACCAGATTTCCGCCAACCACGAGCAAGCGGTGATCGTTGCCGGGGATGAATTTCTCCACCATCACACCGCTGCCTTCACTGTCGGCGATGCTGAAGGCTCCTTCGATTTGCTCGCGTGTGCTGAGGTTGATGAAGACGCCGCGCCCGTGATTGGCGTCCTGCGGCTTCACCACCACCGGCAGTCCGATGTCCTCCGCAGCGCTCCAGGCATCCGCAGGAGTGGAGACGACGCGTCCATCAGGCACGGGGACGCCTGCCTTGCGCAGCAGCGTGCGCGTGAGGTCTTTGTCCTGCACGATGTGCTCTGCGATCGCGCCGGTGCGGTCGGTTTCCGCAGTCCAGATGCGCCGCTGCCGCGCACCTTGGCCGAGTTGGACGAGGCTGCGTCCTTCACACAGACGGCGGAAAGGGATGCCGCGCTTCTCAGCGGCGTCGATGATCGCCTTCGTACTCGGCCCGAGTGCGTTGCGATCCACCACACGCTTCATGCGTGCCACGGCATCTGCGATGTCGTACGTTTTTCCTGCATAGCCTGCGAGCAAAATCTCCCGCGCTTCATGCAGGCAGGCTTCAGCCGCCGTTTCGTCCTGATATTCGATGATGACTTTATAGAGACCTTCGATGCAGGTTTCGCGCGCTTTGCCAAAGCCTACCGGAGTGCCTGCCAGGGTTTGCAGTTCCAGTGTCACATGCTCCAAGATGTGTCCTGGCCAAGTGCCGCCATCGAGACGCTGAAAGAAACCACCGCGCACGCCCACGCCGCAGCGATGCTCGATCATGCCGGGGAACCACGCTTTGATCTGCTCGCTGAAACCGGGCACGATGTTGGAGGGCGTGTCCTTGAGCCCGCCTAAATCCACCCAGGCCTCCAGCACGGGATCGTTCGACCAGATGTTGGGGCCACGCAGGAAATGGATTTCGCGGATATCGAGGTCGGTCATGGTTGGACGCACGCATGAGTGGCGAGGCGCGCATTTTTGGCAAGGAGGCGCGATGGCGATTCATCGGCCACGCAAGTTGGCACTGCGGTGTTTGAGCCACAGCGCACGTCCTGCCAGCCAGACCACGAGCAAATTGAAAGCGAAAGCGGCCATCGCGAGCCAGGAATGCGTGCTGCCAATCTCGTACACTTCAAAGGGCAGGTAAATGCTCGCGCCGATGAGCGCCAGCCACTCCGCCCAGGTGCGGCCACGCCACAGGCCGTAGGCTTCCGCAAAGCGAATGCTGGAGTACAGCAGTGCCAATCCCGCCATCATCCACAGTCGTTGATCGTTCAGAGAGTCGAGCGCATCGAGAAAAACGCGCGGATATTTCTTTGCGGGGTTCAGATGCAGATGCGCCACCAGTCTGGTGCCGAGTGCATGCAAATCTTCGTGCAACATTCCCAACAAACCGAAGCCCACCAGCAGCACGATGGCTCCTTTGGCTGCTTCGACGGCGGCCACCGCTCCGAGGCTTTTGCGCAGCGCAGAGGAGGTCATGCAAAATTCATGCCACGGCGCAGTCATCACCGCCACTCGTGCTTTGGATAACGGCCACGGAGTTGGGCTTTGACCGCAGGGTAGCCTTCTCGCCAAAACCTGCCGATGTCTCCTGTCGTCTGAATCGGCCTTTGCGCGGGTGAGAGCAGATGAACGGTCACACTGACACGTCCTGCGGCGACCTTGGGGTTTTCGTTCACATCGTACATCTGCTGGAGCACGACGCTGACAGAGGGCGGCTGCTTTTCATCATAGTGAATGCGCGCGCTCTTGCCGTTTTTCAGGGCGTAGCGTTCGGGGGCGAATTTTTCCAGCATCTCCCGCTGTGCGTGGCTGAGCCATTGATGCAGCGCGGGGAAGACCTCGCGGTCCTTGAGCTGGCGATAGGTGGTGCAGCCGTGGCAGAGCTGCTCGATGAGGATGTGACGGTCTTCTTCGCCGATGGCGGGAATTTCAAGATCGGGCATCCATTGGGCGAGGCAGTTCACGCGCGTGATCCACTGTTCGACTTTTTCATTCCACAGTGGCAGTTCGAGGCGTCCGGCGATGACTTCGGCGGCGAGCAGGCTGGCGGCCTGCGTTTCATCCGGCTCACCGCGTTCTTTGCTGGAGAGCACGAGCGTGCGGAAGCGCGTCTCCTCCATGTTCATCACGCGGCGGTTCACGCTGTCGTAACGTGCGCTGCGCCCGGTGGTGAAATCATCCGGGAACATCGCGCGCAGCCAATCTTCCTCGATGCGCGTGACGTTGTTGAGCTTCACGGTGAGCGCCTTGCCCTGTACCTCGACGATTTCCGAAGCGACGAGCAGGCGCGGTGCTTTGATGTGCGCGTCTTTGTCGAGATGGCCGGTGTATCCGCCTGCGAGGCGATAAATGCGGCTGCCAGGGCTGGTTTCGACGCCGAGGTGATCGCTGAACGCGGCGAGCAAAGTTTTCCCCAGCGATTCAGCATCGGCGATCTCGTCGTTGATGCTCAATCCGGCGCGTTTGGCGAGCTGGAGGAATTGATCCGCGCTGCGCGCAGCCTCACGCGAGGCCATCGCATGCACGCCGTAACGCGCGCAGGCATCGGGATCGAAGTTCATGCCCTCCGCACGCGTGAAGGCACGCAGCAGCGCCTGAAACTCGCTCACATCGCCGTTTTCCCAGAACTCCTCATTCTTGTGCGAGGCGTTGTTTTTGCCGACGAGCAAAATGTCGCGGCCCTGCGCGACGGCGGCACACAAAGCGGCCTCGCGCAGACAACCGAATTCCGCCGCAGCGAGCAGCATGCGCGAGAAACGCGGATGCAGCGGGAATTTGCTCATCTGACGACCGATCGCGGTGATCTCGCCGTGAATGTCCGTCGCGCCGAGGTCGTGCAGCAAACTCTCCGCGCGTGTGAGTGACGCGGGCGCGGGTGCTTCAAACCAGTCGAACGGCTCCTTCGACAACACACGCAAGGCGAGCAACGCTTCGCTCAAATCGAGCCGCTGCACCTCAGGCAGCTCGCATTCGGCGCGATGCAGATGCTCACGCTCCGGCCACAGGCGAACGGCAATGCCTGGACCGAGACGCCCTGCGCGTCCGGCACGCTGCTCGGCGGAGGCGCGGCTGATTTTCTGCACGGTGAGCGTGTTGATGCCGCGACGCGCGTCGTAGTTCGCGATGCGCGCCGTACCGCCGTCGATCACGGCTTTGACGCCTTCGATGGTGAGCGAGGTTTCGGCGACGTTCGTGCTGACGATGATCTTCGGCTGTTCGCCTGGCGTGACGGCGGCGTCCTGATCCTGCGGTGTCAGCTCGCCATGCAGCGGCACCACACGACGACCCCGTGCGATGCTGCGGCCTTGAATCGCGGCGATGGTCTTGCGGATTTCGTGGCCGCCGGGCATGAAGACGAGCATGTCGCCGCTGAAGCCGGGTGAGTTTGCCAATTCTTCGCACGCACGGGCCGCCTGATCCCAAATCGGCTCAGGGTAGCCCGTCTTGAGTTGCAGAGGGGCTTGATAACGCACTTCGACCGGAAACGTGCGGCCCTGCGATTCGAGCAGTTTGCACGGCTGCATGAAGTCCACCAGCGGCCCGGGCACGAGCGTGGCGGACATGACGATGATTTTTAAATCCGGCCGTCGCGTGCGCTGCAAACGCCGCGCAAAGGCCAGCACGAGGTCGCCGTCGAGGTGGCGCTCGTGGAATTCGTCGATCACGATGCAGCCGACGCGGTCCAGCAGCGGATCTTCGAGCAGCATGCGCAGCATCACGCCCTCGGTGACGTAGGTGAGGCGCGTTTCGCGGCTCGTCACATTCTCAAAGCGCACCTGATAGCCGACTTCGCCGCCGAGGCGTGCGCTTCGCTCGCGTGCGACACGTTGCGCCAGCATGCGTGCGGCGATGCGGCGCGGCTGAAGCACCACGCAGCGCTTTCCCTCCGGCAGCAGGCCGGAGTCGAGCACGAATTGCGGAATCTGCGTCGATTTGCCGCTGCCGGTGGGCGCTTTGATGAGCAGATTCGGCAGCGCCGCGTCGAGCAGGGCGGCGGTGAAGGTCTTGCGTAGTTCGAAGATCGGCAGCGAGGCTGACATGGGTTGTGGCGATGGTCTTTGAACCACGAATGAGACGAAATACAGAAAAAATGCGGCGGCGATTTTCCGTGACGAAAATCGACTTTCGCGATGGCTTTGATGCCGTCCCGGTATAACAAACAGCCATCATGGAACTGCGACATCTGCGATACTTCCAAGCTGTGGCGGAAGAACTGAGCTTCTCCAAGGCGGCACGTCGTCTGCGCATCGCGCAACCGGCGCTGAGCCGCGCAGTGCAGGAGGTGGAACGGGAGCTGGGGGCTCAATTAATCGAGCGCGAGCGCCGCTCACCTCGGCTGACTCCGGCGGGCGCGGTGCTGCTGCATGAGATCGGCCTGATCCTCGAGCGACTCGAAGAATCGCTGCGCCGCGTGCGCCGCACGGCGAAGGGCGAGGAAGGGGAGCTGAAGCTCGGCTACATAGGTCCGCCGACGCGTGTGTTTCTGGCGCGCTTGCTCAAGGAATATCAAAGACGTTTTCCCCGTGTGACGGTGATTCTGGAGGAACGCACACCGGAGCGCGTGTGGGAGATGGTGTCCAAAGGTCGCCTGTCAGTCGGATTGACGCGCCCCGTGCTCGCGCATGAGGCGCTGGGGCTGCAAACGCTGCTGCTGCGCGAGGAAAAATTCTGCGCGGCAGTGCCGAAGGATCATCCGTGGGCGAAGCTGCCCTCGCTGCCGTGGAAGAAACTCGCGGGCGAGCCCTTGATCATCCTGGCGCGCCGCGAGGGTGCGGGATCACACGACGCCATCCGCGCAGCTTGTGATGAAGCGGGCTTTGAGCCGCGCATCAAGCACACGCCGAGTCTCATCGGTACCATTTTGCAATATGTCGAAGCGGGCGCGGGCATCGGCATCGTGCCGGAGAGCACGCTGAGTCGGAATCTCACGCTCATTCCGCTCAAGCCGCATCACACCATCCCGATCGTGATGGTGTGGGCCAAGGAGGGCGATGATCCGGCGGTGGTCGCGTTTCGCGAACTGGTGAAGGAATGGCTGCGCGAAGGAAAGCTGTGGGTTTGAAAAGCGTTGCGTCGTGAGCGTGCAGATGCTCCCTTCGCGCCCCTCCCGCCGGTGGCAATCCAGCCATGCGGCAAACCAAAACCTACATCCTCACATCATGTCCACCGACGCCAAATCTGCCCTCGCCCAAATGGAGAAAATCGTCTCCCTCTGCAAGCGCCGCGGCTTCATCTTTCAAAGCAGCGAGATCTACGGCGGCTGCGGCGGCGTGTGGGACTACGGCCCGCTCGGCGCGGAGCTGAAGCGCAACCTGCGCACCGCTTGGTGGAATGCCATGACGCGTGAACGCGAGGACGTGCTCGGCCTGGATGCCAGCATCCTCATGAATCCCGCCATCTGGAAGGCCAGCGGCCACGTCGATACCTTCGCCGATCTCATGCGTGAGTGCTCGCTGACGAACAAACGCGTCCGCGCTGACCATGTGGAGCCGCAGGAAGGTGTGGTGATGAATTACAGCGGTGCCAAAGCTCCCAATGGTTGGAAACTCGCCCGCCCCATTTCTGTGCTTATGAAAAAGGGCGAGCACATCGAGAGCTTGCGCAAACGCGTGCGCACGCTCATCGCGTCGAACGCCGGTGAGGCCGCTGGCAAAGTCGAAGAGATCGAACTGCTCGATGAAGCCAAAGGTGCGACGCTGGAGAAAACCATCGACTTCCATCCCGAAACCGGCGGTGCGCTCGGCGAGGCGCGTCCCTTCAATCTCATGCTGAAGACCTACCTCGGCCCCACGGCCACGGAGGACGACGTGACTTACCTGCGCCCGGAAACCGCGCAGGCCATCTTTGCGCAGTTCAAGAACGTGTTCGACTCCAGCCGCGTGAAGGTGCCCTTCGGCATTGGTCAGATCGGCAAGGCATTCCGCAACGAGGTCACACCGAAGAATTTCACCTTCCGCAGCCGCGAATTCGAGCAGATGGAGCTCGAGTTTTTCATCAAGCCCGACGAAGCCGTCGAGATCATCAGCGGCGAAGTTGCGAAATGGCATGAGGGCGCGGATTTGAGCGAGCCGAAGCCGAACTGGGGCTGGGAAATGTGGCATCGCTACTGGGTGGCCGAGCGCACGAAATTCTACGAAGGCATCGGCCTCGGCGACGTGCTGGAATACTACTGGCAGACGCCCGCCGACCTCGCCCACTACGCCCGCGCTTGCGTGGACATCCTGTGCGAGTTCCCCTTCGGCACGGAGGAGCTAGAAGGCATCGCCGCTCGTGGTGACTTCGATTTGTCGCAGCATCAAGCGCACTCCACCAAGTCGCAGGAAATCTTTGACGAGGAACTCAAGAACGCCGCTGCGAAACTCAGCGATGAACAGAAGGAAGCCCTCATTCAGAGGCGTCTCTCCGCCGAAGCCGCGAAGACGAAGGGCGAGCCGATGCCCGAGGCCGCTGTGCGTGCGTGGTTCGAGCGTCTCTTCAAAGGAAACTATGTGCCGCACGTCATCGAACCCTCTGCCGGTCTCGACCGTATGGCGCTTGCTGTGATCGCGAAGGCCTTCAGCGAGACCGAAAAAGTCGATGAGAAGGGCAAGAAGGAAGTCATCACCGTGCTGCGCCTGCACCCGCGTGTCGCCCCGATCAAGGTCGGCGTCTTCCCGCTGCTCAAGAACAAGCCCGAACTCGTCGCCAAGGCCCGCGAGGTCTATGCGTTGCTCAAGAAGCACATGAACTGCTTCTATGACGAGACGGCGAGCATCGGTCGCCGCTACGCCCGTCAGGATGAGGTGGGCACGCCCTTCGGCGTCACCATCGACTTCGAAACCTGCGGCGAAAAAGGCCCAGAACTCGCGGACACCGTCACCCTCCGTCATCGCGACAGCGGCGAGCAGGAGCGCGTGAAGATCAGCGAGTTGCTTGGGAAGCTGTTGCCTTTGGTGAGTTGATCACATCCACTCGTAGCGGAACACGTCAGTGTTCCGAAAGCGGCGGAAGACTTACGTCTTCCGCTACTTGATGAGAGGGCGAGGCCTCACACGGCTACGCAGTGAACTTTGCTGATGCCTTGGATTTTTTCCAACTCTGCGAGCACTTCGGCTCCTGGTGTGGAGTCGAGAGTGAGGAGGGTGAGCGCCTTGCCGGACTCTTTGTCGCGGCTGAGGGACATGTCCGCGATGTTGACCTGATTTTTTCCGAGTGTGGCGCTGTAGGCGGCGATCATGCCTGGGCGGTCGATGTTTTCGATGAAGAGCAGCGTGCCTTCTGGGCGCGCCTCGATGCGGCGTGCGTTGACTTTGACGATGCGTGGGTCGCCAGCAAAAAAGGTGCCCGCGATGCTGGCCGTTTCACCGCCATCGTTTTTCGCGATGACTTCGATGAGGTCGGCGAATTCACTGGGGCCGGCGAGGCGGCTCTCGGTGAGGCGGATGCCGAGGTTTTCAGCGACGCCATTGGCGTTGATGTAGTTCACCTGCTCGGGGCCGACCGGGCGCTCCAGGAAGCCTTTCAATACGGCGCGGGAGATGAGCGTGGTGTCGCCGCTGCCGACTTTGCCACTGTAGTTGATGCGCACGACGTTGGAGCGTGCCGGGGCAAGTTGTGCAACGAGGCGACCGAGAAGCTCGCCGAACTTCAAGAAAGGGCCGATCTCCGCGAGCACCTTGGGATCGACGTTCGGCATATTCACCGCGTTGACCACGGTGCCATGGAGCAGGTGCGCTTTGATGACTTCGGCGATTTCGATGCCGACGTTTTCCTGTGCTTCCTCCGTGGATGCGCCGAGGTGCGGAGTGAAGACGGTGTTCGGAGCTTTGAGCAGCGGGTAGTCCGCAGGCGGAGGCTCAGTTTCAAAGACATCGAGGGCAGCTCCGGCGATGGTGCCATTTGTCAGTGCTTCAGCGAGAGCGGCATCGTCGATGAGGCCACCGCGCGCGCAGTTGATGATGCGGCAGGATTTTTTCAGCGAGGCGAGGCGCTGGGCATTGATCATGTGCTTTGTCTCTGCCGTGAGCGGCATGTGCATGGTGATGTAGTCCGCCTGCACGATCGCTGCGTCGAGGTCTTCGCAGAGGGTGACGCCGAGGCTTTCAGCGCGATTTTTGCTCAGATAGGGATCGTAGGCGACGACGTGCATGCCGAAGGCTTTGGCGCGCTTGGCGAACTCCGCGCCGATGCGGCCCATGCCGAGCACGACGAGGGTTTTGCCATAGACTTCGGTGCCCTGGAAGCTTTTGCGATCCCATTTGCCGCTGACGATGGTGGCGTGTGCCTGCGGGGTTTTGCGGCTGAGGGCCATCATGAGGGTGAAGGCTTGCTCGGCGGTGGAGATGGTGTTGCCACCGGGCGTGTTCATCACCACGACACCGCGCTTGCTGGCGACGGGAACGTCGATGTTGTCCACGCCGACACCTGCGCGGCCCACGGCTTTCAGGTTCTTGGCGGCTTCCAGGACTTTTGCGGTGACCTTGGCACCTGAACGCACGATGATGGCATGGGCGTCGCGGGCAGCCTCGATCATCTTATCCTCGGCCTTGAGGTCCATGTTCACCGTGACGTTGAAGGACGGCTCCGCTTTGAGGAGGTCGATGCCTTTGCTCGAAATGGGGTCGTTGTTGCCGGCGATGAGGATGTTGAACTTGGACATGGCTGGGTTTTTGGGGAAAGGGCGCGCAGACTAGCGACCTTTGCGGCGTGCTCAAGAAGTGATTGCTCACTGGACAGGAAGGCGGTGGCAGCGCATGAGTGGGCATGCTCGAAGGTTCCAAGCCAGCCTCTGCGTTGCTCGCACAGGTTGATGCTTTTTCCATGCAGGAGTTTGTCGCCGCTGCACTCGCTGCGGCGGTAGTGTCGGCGTTGCTGGTGTGGTTTGTCATGCGTGGGCGTGCGAGGCGGCAGCAGGAAGAAGCAGCGAGCCTACTGGAAAAGCAGCGTGCCGAGAGTGACGCCGCGCTGAAGAGTGAGCAGGCGCGCGCTGCCGATGCGGCTGCGCAGGCTGAAAAGGCGGCTCGTGCGGCTGCGGCGGCCTACGAGGATCTCCAGCAGCGTTTTACCACGCAGAGGGAAGTGGCGGAGCGGCGCGCGAATGATGCCTCACAACAAATCACACAACTCGAGGCAGAACTCGCCACGACGCGGGAGGTCGCGGCGCAATTGCAGCCCGCGCAGGTACGCATCAAAGACCTCGAACAGGTGCTCACGGCCGAACAGGGCCGTGTGAAGGCACTGGAGCAGGCGGTGGAGGCCACGAATGCGCGCGCAACGGATTTTGAGAAGCGCATGATCTCCGCGCAGGAATTGGTGCTCAAACATCAGGAAGAGGTGCGGGAGCAGGCAGCGGAACTGAAAAAAATTCAGGATGAGCAGGCTGCTTACGCCGCTGCGAGTGGCGTGGAGGCAGAATTGGCAAAGGCGCGTGAAGCGCAGCAGCAAGCGGAGGCGAAGATCGCCAACCTCCAGCGCGCCTTGAAGGCCGCAGAGGCGCGCGTGGAGATGGTGCAGAAGGAATTTATGAACGCAGTGGGCATGACGTCCGCCGCATCTGCGCCAGCCGCGCAGTCGCCTAGCGGTGACAAGAAGCTGCGCGAACTGGAGGAAAAACTCGCTCAAGTGGAGGCAGAGGCCCGGCGTCGTGCGCGGGAGGACGGTTACAAGATCGCAGAACTCGAATACCGCCTCAGTGAGGCGCGTGAGAAAACAGGCGAAGGCACGCCTCCGCCGCCGTCTGGCTCGTGATAGCGGTGCCCGGCAATTTTTCCCTCCCGCGTGCGTTCATACATCCACCTTTCATGAAACTCATCTCTACGTTCGCCTTCTTATTCGCTCTTGCCACCGTCACAGCCACTGCGGCGGACTGGTCTCGTTTTCGCGGCCCGAATGGAACGGGTGTCGCTGAGACCAGTGGACTGCCTGCAGTGGTCGATGATAGCACCACGCTGTGGAAGGTGCCGCTTGGCAGAGGGTGGTCGTCTCCGGTGCTGTATGGCGGAAAAATTTTTGTCACTGCTGAAACGGCGGCAAATAAGCGCGCGGTGATCGCTCTTTCCGCGGCGGATGGCAAAGAGGTCTGGCGTTATGAATCGAGTTTTGTTCCCCACCACCTCCACAAGACCTACAACACTTTCGCCAGCAGCAGCCCCTTTGTCGATGGAGAGCGCGTGTACATCAACTGGAGTAGCGGCACGGACATCCAGGCACTCGCATTGGATCATCAGGGCAAGCTGCTCTGGCATAACGACCATGTTGCCGACTACATCCACGAGCATGGCACCGGCATCTCGCCCATTGTCGAAGATGGCATCATGATCGTGCGCAGCGAGTTTGACTGGCAGCGCGGTGGTAAAGTGTACACCGAAGACCCCGTGCAACAGAAGTGGAAGTCGTGCATCGTCGGCCTCGATGCCAAAACCGGCAAGCAGGTGTGGAAACTCGACATCCCCAATTGTCTGAACACGTTTTCGACGCCTGTCGTGCATGCTTTGCCGGGAGGCAAGAAGGAGGTCATCTGCGCCGATACCGGAAGTGGGGTGATGGGGATCGACCTGCAAAGCGGCAAGCTGAACTGGCAGTATAATCCCGGCTACAAGCAGCGCAGCCTGAGTTCGGGAGTGCTCAGTGATAACTTCTACTTTTGCACCTTCGGAAGTGGCGGCGGCGTGAAAGAAGTGGCCGCGCTCGATTTGCGAAGCGGCAAACCCAAGGCTGTGGACTTCGACATTCCGAAAGGGTTGCCCTATGTGCCCTCACCGCTCGTGATCGGAGAGTATATGTATCTCCTCGGAGACGGTGGCATCATGCGCTGTGTCGAATTCAAAACGGGCAAAGTGCTCTATGAAGAGCGGGTCGAGGGCGTGCAAGGCAGTGCGAAGTTTTTCAGTAGCCCCGTCGCTGCTGACGGTAAAATCTTCTGTGCCAGCCAGCAGGGGGATCTGATCGTCATCAAAGCAGGGCCGAAGTTTGAGCGCATCGCAGCGAGCAAGCTCGACAGTCCGGTGAATTCTGTGCCCGCCATTGGCGACAAGCGTCTGTATTTACGCACCGCCGAGTCGCTCTACTGCATCGGTTCAAAAGGACAGCCTGTGCCGTGAGGCAGAGGTCTAGGCCTTCGCGCGGAGGGGGAGGCGATACTGCCGACATGAAGAAGCAGCGCACTGGGCTTGAGGGCGTAAAATCTTCTTTGCCAAGCACGGGTGGGCAGGTATGGACACGTCCCCCATAAAACTATGAACAAAAAAAGTGACTTCGGATTGATCGGCCTTGCTGTGATGGGCCAGAATTTGGTGCTGAACGTGGAAAGCCGTGGCTTTCAGGTCAGCGTGTTCAATCGCACCACCAGCGTGACGGATGAATTCATTGCCAAGCATCCGGGCAAAAACCTGGTGGGCACCCACACGCTGGAAGAATTCGTCCAGAGCCTCGCCCTGCCGCGCAAAATTCACATCATGGTGAAATCCACCGCCGTGAAGGACAGCGACCGCGACGCCGTGGACGCCGTGATCGAGCAACTCATCCCGCTTTTGGACAAGGGCGACATCGTCATCGACGGCGGCAACAGCTTCTACCAGACCACCGAACGCCGCGATGCCTACCTCGCGGAGAAAGGCCTGCGTTTCATCGGTGCCGGCGTCTCCGGCGGTGAAGAAGGCGCCCGCAAAGGCCCCAGCATCATGCCCGGCGGCCCTGCTTCCACCTGGGAAGTGATGAAGCCGATCTTTGAATCCATCGCCGCGAAGGTCGATGGCGAGCCCTGCGTCATTCACATCGGCCCTGGCGGTGCCGGCCACTACGTGAAGATGATCCACAACGGCATCGAGTATGGCGACATGCAGCTCATCTGCGAAGCCTACAACATCTTCAAAAACGCCGGCTTCACCACCGACGAAATGGCCGCCATCTTCAACGAATGGAACGAGGGCGACCTGCTCAGCTACCTCATTCAGATTTCCGGCAAGGCGTTGGAGCAAAAAGATCCTGAAACCGGCAAGCCCATCGTCGAACTCATCATGGACAAGGCCGGACAGAAAGGCACCGGCCAGTGGACGCTGCTCAACGCGGCGGAAAACGCCGTCGTGATTTCCACCATCAACGCCGCCGTCGAGGCCCGCATTTTGTCCTCGCAGAAAAAGCAGCGCGTGGCCGCCAGCAAGGAACTCACCGGCCCGAAGGTCAACATCACCACCGACAAGAAGGAACTCGTGAAGAAAGTTCACGACGCTCTCTATGCTTCCAAAATCGTGAGCTACGCCCAAGGTCTCGACCTTATCAAAACGATGGGCGAGAAGAAAAACTGGGGTCTCGACCTCGGTCGCATCGCCGCCATCTGGCGCGGCGGCTGCATCATCCGCGCGAAATTCCTCAACCGCATCACCGACGCCTACCGCACCAACGCCAATCTCGCCAACCTCATGCTCGACCCGTTCTTCAAGGACGTGCTGAACAAGACGCAGCAGAACTGGCGCGAAGTCGTCGCCCTCGCCACGCTTAACGGCATTCCGGTGCCTGCGTTCTCCGCTTCCCTCGGCTACTACGACAGCTACCGCGCCGAGCGCCTGCCCGCGAACCTGCTTCAGGCCCAGCGCGATTTCTTCGGTGCCCACACCTACGAGCGTGTGGACAAGCCGGAAGGCCAGTTCTTCCACACGGAGTGGCCGGAGGTGATCGGCTGATTCCGTCTTCAAGGCAGAGCGTCATTCCAATCAAATGCTGGAGCCATTTTTCCGATTCTTATCCGATCGGACTGTGGCTCCAGCATTCTTTTACTGAACTGTTTAGCGGTCGATTCGCATCAATGATGATATCTACTCGCAGGCATTGCGGGCAGAGATCACATCGCGTGCGATTTGCGTTTTGAGCCCGTCGAGGCTGCCGAATTTCATCTCCTTGCGCAGGAGTCGAGTGAAGCTCACTTCGATGTCTTGCCCGTATAAATTCCCAGACCAGTCGATGAGATGCACTTCAAGCGAAAGCTCGGCTGAGGAAGAAACAGTGGGGCGCACGCCGAGATTGGCTGCGGCTGGATGCCAGGATCCCTGCACCCGGACTTTGGCGGCATAGACGCCAGGAGGAGGGAGTTGTTCGTTTTCCACAGCGACATTGGCGGTGGGAAAGCCGAGCTGGCGGCCTAGGTGCTGGCCTTCAACGACCGGGCCGAAAACGGAATACTCTCTGCCGAGGAAGCTCGCAGCGCGAGCGAGATCACCAGTGGAAACGGCCTCGCGAATGAGCGTGCTGCTCACCACCTCGCCACCGATGCGTACAGGGGGAACGCCATAGACGGCAAAATCATGATGCCTTCCCAGATCCATCAGGAGGTGAATGTCTCCCTCACGTCGATGGCCGAAGGTCCAGGAATGACCGACAGAAATGCAACCGAGCGGTTGGCAGGCAGAGACGAGCTGCTGGATGAAAGCGCGCGCTGGCGTCCGTGCGGTGTCCTGAGTGAATGGACAGGCCAGCAAACAGGGGATGCCGATCTGATCGAGGATGAGCTGCTGGTGCCGCAGGCTGCAGAGTAATTTGGGAGCCGAGCCTGGGCGCAAGACGTGGGCCGGATGGGGTGAGAAAGTCACCACTACGGCTACTCCGCGATGATGTGCGGCGTGTTCCTGCGCCGCGCGGATGACTTCCTGATGCCCGAGATGGATGCCATCAAACACTCCCACAGCGAGCGCGACGGGTCCTGGCAATGTGGAGAGAGCGTCGATGGAAGAGAGTACCTGCATGCCGAGAACTGTCAGGCATACCCGTGGCTCACATCTCTCGCAAGGTGAAGGCGGGCATCCTCACGCGATTACTTGCGGCTGCTCAGCAGGCTCCACAGGGAGGTGAGAGCCGGTGTTTTGTTCAATTTCAAAGTGGAGGTCACATTGGTGTGATTTATGCCCACGAGTTGATTCATCACTTCGCCATAGGCAGGCATGGCATTCCAGCCGAAGGCGACTTCAGCGTTCTGGGAGGCGGAGAGGGTGATCGTGGTTTTCATATGGTTCGTATTTTTGAGATTTTTGAGGCTTTTACCGTTTCGAGATTCAGGATTGAGCGGCTTGTTGTTTATAAGTGTGAGAATCGAGTCACAAAAATGAGAATTACATGCCAAAGGGATGGCGGGGGGTGAAGCCAGCATAGCTGCGGCTCTTGGTGCGCCAGCGGGGACCTTCTCCAGCATACTGACCGCTCGTGTCCATGCGAAGACCGCAGATGGTCATGAAAACATGGGAGCCAGGCTTTACCCAGATGGTGATGAAGCGGCCCACTCCTGGCTCGCCATAGCTGGCGAACTCCTTGCTGGACAGGCAACGGTTCAGCAATCCTGCCTTCATCAGCACGTAAGATGTGCTGCTGGAGCAGTCATAAGCGCTGTCTTCGATATTGCGATGGCCGCCGCCGAGCACATAGGGCTTGTTCTGGAGAGTGTTGGCAGCATAGACGGCAAATTGGAGCGCCTGAGGAGCAGTGGCACCGACGCTGGCGAAGCGGCCATCAAAGCGGATCTGAGAATTGCCACCCTGTGCAGGGCGGGCAGCGGCAGCACGCTGGGCGGCAGCACGCTGAGCAGCGGCCTGGCGAGCAGCCTGCTGCTGAGCGTAGTAGTTGGCCCATGCGCGAGCGTTGGCCTGCTGCTGGTAGTAGTTCGCCCAAGCCTGCTGTTGAGCGTAGGCAGCCTGCGCCTGTTGAGCAGAGTAGTATCCGGCAGCGTAGTAGCCATTCTGGGCTTTCGCGGAAGAGACAGCGAAGAAGCTGGCGGCAAGAGCGAGGGTGATGATCGTTTTCATAGCTGCGTGAGTGGTTCTGAATTCTGATGGTATTTATAACAGAAATTAGAACCGCTGCAAGAGCTATTTCAGAAATAAATCATAAATTTGTAAAAATGATAATTTCTCGCGAATCGACTTCGATGTATTTAATTCATTATCAATGAATTATAACAAAAACATTCCGATCCCAATTTTGATCACGAGGTGGTGATAATGCTGGAAACCGTGTTTAATGTTGTGATTTTAACCGCTTCCGACTCCTCAATTTCACAATTTTGAAACCGCCACCACCCGCCAGACCGCCCTCTTTTCTAATCCTTGAGGGAGTAGTGTCGTCTCTGAGAGTCAGTCGCCATGATCCATCTCGCCTTCTTCCAGCATTCTTACTGTGTGCGTGCTCAGGACTGGCTTTGCGCTGACAGATTCTCTCGTGAGTTCAGCACACCATTTCGATGAAGCCAATGAACGTGACATCTCACCGCCCACTCGGTCGGTGCATAGGGGGGGGCAGGTGTTTTACGCTGGGCTGCTGATCCCGGCTCAAATCACATCTGGACAGGAGAGGGTGAGCGGCATGATGTCCCGTTGCTGCCAGACATCAGACATTAAGGAGCAGCCAGGCATACCTAGCCCGCAGATGACAAGGCGATGATCTCGGATGGAAAGTCGCATGGGCCGGAGTTGCGCGATCGATGGATGGCGCTGGCCTACCAGCCTCCAGAACCACGGAAGTCCAAGTCTGATGAAGGGGGCGGTGCCCCAAAGACGCTTGGCAGAGTGGCGAGTCAGCTCTTTTTCTTTTCCGGTGGCGCTTCGAAGAAAGAAGCAAGTGCCAGCAGGATCGCAGCGCACACGACGCAGGAGTCCGCCACATTGAATGACGGCCACGGATGGAAGGGCGGGAAGCCGAAATCAAACTTCAGAAAATCCACGACGTAGCCATCGAGAAAAGTGCCGGCGAAAAGCTTCCCTCCATCATGTGTGCGAAACAGGCGGTCGGTGAGATTGCCAAAGATGCCAGAGACCAGCAATGCCACCGCAAGACGGCTGAGTTTGCCAGGGAACAGCCCTTTGCGGTGCATCACGTAGATGAATGTGAGAGCGGCGAGCGACACGCCGGTGAAGGCGTAGTTCGCATACGCGGTGCCGTTGAACATGCCGAAGGCCACACCGGTGTTCGCCGCGTGATGCAGCCAGAAGATGCCAGGGATCACTTCCTGCTCGTTTTCATAGAGGCGGAAGTTGGCCACGATCCAGCTCTTCGTGACTTGGTCGAGAATGTAGAGTGGTAGCGAGAGCAGTAGGAAGAGGCGGATCATGACATTACGCGGGCTGCAGGACGACTTTGAGCAGGCCTTCTTTGTTGTCGTAAAGGCGTTTGAACCAGCCCGCACCTTCAGCCAGCGGTGCCACGGCGCTGAGCAGCGGCTCGACCTGGATGCTGCCATCCTGGATGCGGCGGATCGCCTCGGGATATTCGCCTGCGCACGAGCATGAACCTTTGATCGTGATCTGACGCGTGACGACTTCCTGCAGCGGGAAGGGCGTGTTGGGTTGCAGATTGCCGATCAGCACGACTTGTCCGCCTTTGCGCACGCTGCGGATTGCGAGATCGAGCGGGGCTGCCGCACCGACGACTTCAAAGCTCGCGTCCGCGCCGTCGCCGCCACAGATTTTTCTGAGATGCATGGCCAATCCTTCCTGTTTGGCATTGAAAACTTCTTCCGCTCCGAGTTGGCGGGCCAGTTCGAGGCGCTTGTCATCGAGATCGACGGCGATCACTTTTTCCCAGCCGCGCGCCTTGAGTGCTTGAATGACCAGTAGGCCGATCAAACCCGCGCCGACGACCACCGCAGTGCCGCCATTGGATTCAGCTTCGCCTTCACAGCCGCAGTCATGATCACAGCACTCGGTGTGGGTGAATGCTTCGCCCACTTCCACTCCGTCTGCCAGATTCACCGCATGCAGCGCGATGGAGACCGGCTCCGCGAACGCCGCTTTTTCATAAGAGAGCGCCTCCGGGATACGATACAGGATACGCGTGGGCAGGGCGATCTTCTCGGCAAAGCAGCCGTGGCGGCGATACTCGCCCGGCGACACGCCCAACACGCGCCGGTTTGGGCAGAGGTTCACATAACCTGCTTTGCACTCGTCGCATTCACCGCAGTATTCGGTGGAGTCAAAGGTGACACGCTCACCGATGCTCCAGCCTTCCACGCCTTCACCGAGCGCGATGATTTCGCCAGCGGCCTCATGCCCCATGACGATCGGTGTCTGGCGTCGGCCACTGCGGCCGTCCATGCCATGAATGTCGCTACCGCAGATGCCGCAGGCTTGCACTTTGACCAGCACCTCGCCCTGGCCCGGCGTGGGTTCGGGAAAGTTCAGGTCGTAGTTGAACTCGGAGGGGGCGGTGAGGACGAGCGCTTTCATGGGAGCGCCGATCATGCTACGAGAGTGCCTCGTGGCAAGGACGTTCGCACCTCACTCTTCGCCGCCGACTTTGCCGCGCCCCTGCTTGATCTCAGCGCGATGCCGTTTGCCCGCCACGTAGCGTCGTTTGAGTCCGCGCGGGCGTTCTCGCGTCTGGCGGCGTTTTTTTTCGCGCTCGTTCTGCGCATCGAGTTTCACCTTTTGAAAGACCGCCTCCAGCCGGTCGCACAGCTCGTGGCGTGCCAGTAGGCGATTCTGCGATTGCGAGCGCTCACGCTGGCAGCGCACCTCGATGCCGCTGGGAACATGACGCAGCACGACTGTGGAACTGGTCTTGTTGATCTTCTGTCCGCCAGCACCCGAGCCGCGGATGAACGACTCCTCCAAGTCCTCCTCTCGAATGCGGAGTTTCTGCATGCGTGTGCGCAACGCGCTGTCGTCGGGCAAGTCGGCCATGGGCGGAGAATCGGGGCAGGGGAGTCGTGCCGCAACTGCCAGCTTCACTCGTTTGCATCCTGCGCACGGCCCGCTATGTCTCGCGGATGGAAGAATACCACCGCCTGCTCCGCAAAGTGCTCGACCACGGTAGCTACCGTGAAGACCGCACGGGCACCGGCGCGTACTCGGTTTTCGGCGAGCAAAGCCGCTACGACCTCAGCGACCGTTTTCCCCTCGTCACCACGAAAAAACTGCACCTGCGCTCGATCATTCATGAGTTGCTGTGGTTTCTGAAAGGCGACACCAATGTGCGCTATCTCCAGGAGAACAAAGTCACCATCTGGGATGAGTGGGCGGATGAAAAAGGCGACCTCGGCCCCGTCTATGGCGCGCAATGGCGTCGCTGGCAGGGTGCGCCGGAAGCGGAGACTCACGATCAGATTGCCCGCCTCATTCAAGGGATCAAAACGAATCCATACTCGCGCCGTCACATCGTCAGTGCTTGGAACGTGCCGCACATCGAAAAGATGGCACTGCCGCCTTGCCATTGTCTGTTCCAGTTCTTCGTCGATCAGGGGCGGCTCAGTTGCCAGCTCTACCAGCGCAGCGCTGATTTGTTCCTCGGCGTGCCGTTCAACATCGCCAGCTACGCGCTGCTCACCCTGATGGTCGCGCAAGTGTGTGATCTGCAACCGGGCGAATTTGTCCACACCTTCGGCGATCTGCATCTTTACGCGAATCATCTGGAGCAGGCGAAACTCCAGCTCACGCGCGAGCCGCGCCCATGGCCGGTGATGAAGATCAATCCCGCCATCAAAGACCTCGACGCCTTCCGCTTCGAGGATTTCACGCTGGAGGGCTACGATCCGCATCCGACCATCAAGGCGGAGATCGCTGTGTGAGAAGGTACCTTAGCGGTGCTCGATCACATCTTCCGCTTTGAAGCGGATTTTGGGCAGTGCGGCGTATTTGTCATCAGTGAGGCGGTAGCCCGCAGGGCAGAGCACGGCGGTGGTGAGCCCCACGGCATCCAGGCCGAGCAGCTCATCGTACTTTTCCACCACAAAGCCTTCCATCGGGCAGGTGTCGATGCCGAGTAAAGCGCAGGCTGTCATGAATTGTCCAAGCGCGATGTAGGCCTGCATCTTGGCCCAGTCCTTCGTCATATAGCCTTGTCCGTGGATGCCGGCGAGCATCTTGCGAAAGCCCGCCAGAGAGTCGGCGGTGCCACCGCGCACTTCGGCCATGCGGGCGATGAAGGAATCTACGTTTTCCATGTCAGGGGATTTCGTCACGGCCATGACGACGAGATGAGAGCAGTCGGCCACCTGGCGCTGCCGCCAGGTGTGCGGCACAAGCTGTTCCCGCAGCTCCTGGTTTTGAACGATGAAAAATTTCCACGGCTGAAGGCCGAAGCTGGAGGGAGTGAGCACGAGCGATTCCTCCAGTGCCGTCCAGATGGCCGCAGGAATTTTCCGTGTTGGATCGAAAAGCTTGGTGGCGTAACGCCAGTTGAGCGCGTCGATGAGTTCAGTCGTGGTCATGAGGGGAGAGTCTTTGCATGCATCACTGCCTGTGGGCCCGCAACATCCTAATTGCTTGCGCTAAGGCTAGAAGCATAGCGCAAACAGTGCGTGGCGAACAAGCGTCGCGTGCAGAGGCTCACTTCAACTCAGGCGGCACGTTGCCGTAGCTCCAAGGCTTGAGGAAGGGAGGAGCCTTGGGAGGCTCTGGCTTTGGCTCTGCCGACATTTTGTTTGCGAGTTCGATGCCCTTCCGCGCCATCTGCGTGCCAGCGGTCGTTTCAAGGTTGGAGTATGAGGTGAGGCGGGTTTCGTAACCACCGCCATGGGGGCCAAAGGCCTCCTCGGTGGGCACATAGCCGACGCTGCCATTCGCTAGTTCGCAAGGGAAGGTGAAGGCGTGATGGCTGCCTTTTTTGATGTCGAGTCCATATTGCACGAAGTACTCAGCAGGATTGGAGACGAAGCAGGCAGGGCCGACCTTGATGCACTGGACTTCACAATCCACTACGGGGGCTTTTTTTACGAGGTGATCGAGCATGACGGTTTCCTTGGCAAAAAGCCACTCGGTGAGGTCGCTGCTTTGTGCTCTGGGCTGCGAGGCGATGCGGATGGCCTCCTGGAGCCGCTGAGGGGAGGGCAGACGGCGCTTGATGGGCAAGACTTCCTGACGCGTGTCCACGGACGCATGATCTGTTCGTGGCGCAGAAAGCAGCACGCGCACGGCCTCCGCACCCACGCGCCCGCCGACGAGGCGACTCCAGTCTTCAGGCTTCGGTCGTTGATAAGGACTGAGATTGTCCACTTGTGTGACGTCGCCACAGGCTCCCTGCATGAAGACAACCGGTGCATGCGAGTCGAGTGCGCCGCGAATGGTGCTTTCCAGATACTGAATCCAGTTTGCAGAAATGCCGCCGGGGTTGGTGGTGCCGTGGCAGGCATAATTGACGACCACACCGACAAGATGATCCTGCATGTCCCACGCGCCGATCACCCCGACCTGCGGGTCGATGGGGCCTGCGTATTCGAGGATGTCTGGATTTCCCGCACCGGGATGACTCCAGCTTTGGCCGTTCTTCATGCGCAGACGACGATTGAAGGCGACTTTGTCCTCATGTCCGAAACCAAAGCCGAGCCGCACGGGCACCTTGCTTTGGTTTGCGGCTACGACCCCCGCCACGATCTCATGCCTCAGGCGCAGCAGAAAACCTGCGTCGGCGCAGGAGGATTCTTCATAGGCGAGTTTTTTTGCGAGGTCTGAAGCATCATCAAACTCGCCAGGCAGCACCATGCCAGATGGGCCGGAACTGTGTGAATGCGAGGCGGCGATCATGACGGCATCTCCTTTGATCCCGGTGGCTTTTTCGATTTGGGCGCGGGCATCCAGCACGATCTTGCGGGGCACCACGAGCAGGTCCAGGCCGACCACTGCGGCGGTTTTCTTTCCATCGTCAAAGAGGGCTACACGCACTTTGCAGGCGTCATGAAAGGTGCGGTGAAATACTTTGCCGTAGCCGCCAGGTTGCTCCATGCCGATCTCGGGAGTGATGTCTCGCTCGGCAAAGCCTGCTTTGATGCTGGAGTTCGGCAGTACGGGCTGAGCGCAAAACGCGGTGAGGGTGGAGGCAAGTGAGAAGAGCAGGGTGGGGAGGCGCATGAGAAAACTACGCACACGCACGGCCAGTTCATGCGGCGTGGTGAGTCGCGCGCACGGAATGAGAAAAAAATTACAAGAAATGGGAGCGTCGAGATTGCTTTCGTAGGTCGCGCTCGCCTAAACTCAGTCTCAGGACCGCCTGCCACTCTCCGTGCATGCTTTGTACTACATCGCCAAAGGACGCAAAACGCTCGGCCCCTGCTCGAAGGACGATTTGCGCAACTTTCTCGCCTACGGATCCATTCGCGAGAGTGATCTCGTGCGTCGTGAGGACGATGAGCAGTGGCTGCCGGTTTCTGCCTTGCTCGAACTGCACGCAGCGGGCCAGGTCTCCGCAGATGGCCTGACGGTGAAGCCGACACGTCGCCGCGTGGCGCGCTATCGCGACTATGATCGCGTGCCTTATGATCAGCGTGGGGGGGTTGTGCTGCGGAGGATGATCTTGGGATTTTTATTCGTGCCTCCGCTGCTCTGGTGGGCTGCGGTGCGATTGTATTCCGACCACATCTTCCGCAGGAAAAAAGATGAGCAGGGCTATCTGATCATCTGCGGGCGCTGGGTGGAGGTCTTGGCGACAGTGATGATCATTGTCAATGCCATCGCCTGGTGGAGTGTGGCTACTTGGTCCGCGTGGTTTTTAGGCCCACGCTTCAAAGAGTTCGGCGGATGGATGCGGGAGGCGCTCGATGCGGTGGGTGGTTTAATGCGCGAAATGGGCTGGTGAGGCTGCGCCAGCAAGGCGCGGGTTGCTATTTGCTGTGCGGAATTTGGCATCCCTGCCTGTGGCTGACACGGCTGATGTGAGCCGTGCGTTGGTTTCGTCATGAAAGCTGAGAAACTCCTCGCATGCGCAATCCTCTGCACGACCATCACACTGCAAGCAGGACAGCCGTTGGACACAACGGCAGCATCCCAGCAGATTGATGCGCTCCTAGCGCAGAGCTGGCAGAAGCACAAGATCACGCCCAATCCGCTGGTCGATGACGCAACCTTCCTGCGCCGCGTCTATGTGACGGTGGTCGGACGCATCCCCAGCTACGATGAGGCAAAGGCCTTCTATGCCTGCCAGGCACCAGACAAGCGCGCCAAACTCATCGACAGCCTCCTGGCAAGCCCAGGCTATGCGCAGAATTTCTTTAATTATTGGGCGGACGTGTTGCGCGCCCAAAGCCAGGGAGTGGCTGGCAGCACTACGGCGCAGAGTTACCTGAACTACATCCGTGAATCCCTGCGTAACAATAAGCCGTGGGATCAGATGGCGCGCGAGTTGGTCACTGCCGATGGCTCGTGCTTCGACACCGGAGCGATCGGTTATTACATGCGCGATCGCGGCATGCCGTTGGATAATCTCTCCAATACCACGCGCGTGTTTTTGGGGACGCGCATGGAGTGTGCGCAGTGTCATGACCACCCGTTTGATCAGTGGACGCAGAAGCAGTTCTATCAGATGGCGGCTTTCACCCACAACATGACGGCGTCGAGTTACCGCTCGAAAGGCGGTGATGAGGCTGCCAAGATGATCCGCCAGGATAAGACGCTGGACAAGGAGACGCAGGACCTCATGCGCCAAGCATTGACGGAAGTCTTCCGCCCGTTGCGCGATACGCTTGTGGTCGAAAACAAAAACCCGATTCGTCTCCCGCACGACTACAAATACAAAGACGCAAAACCCCGGGACGTGGTGCCTGCCTCAGTGATGTTTGGCAAGCCTGTCACTCTCAGCAAAGAGAGCGATCCCATCGACGAATTTGGCCGCTGGATGACGTCCCCCGATAATCCACGATTCACCACCATCATCGCTAATCGTTTGTGGAAACGCGTCTTCGGAGTCGGCATCTATGAACAGGTCGATGAGATGACAGATCTCAGCGTGGCGTCCAATCCTGAGCTGATGCGCTTCCTGGAGAAGAAGATGATCGAGCTTGGCTATGATATGAAGGCCTATCTGCGCATGTTGTTGAACACGCAGGCCTTTGCCCGGGCTGCTGAGAAAGAAGCACCTCCGGGAGTGCCCTATTATTTCCCAGGTCCCGTTTTCCGCCGCATGACCGCTGAGCAGGTTTGGGATTCTCTCGTCACCTTGGTGAGCCCTGACCCGGATCAGCCAAACTGGACCATGCGTGAGCGAGAGCGCCGCGATCTCGAAAACCGCCGCCGACTTGCAGCCATGCTGGATCATACCGAGGCAGCGCTTTTGATCGACGCGGCGAAGATGGTCGCGGAGGAAATGCGCGAGCAGAACCGCGAGTTTGATAAGCTGCGCAAAGAACTCGATATCGCTCGCGCGAAGGATGACAAAGAGAAGGCGCGGGACATCCAGCGTCGTTTGGGAGAGAGCCAGCGCATCCTGCGCCAGAATGTTTCGAAGTACTTCTATGAGGCCGCCAGCAAATCAGGCAACAAGGCTGTGCGTGATAGCCTTGCTGCCTCAGCCGGGGACGGAGCCATGGAGATGGCCATGATGAACATGATGGAGGATAGTCGCGTAAGCCCCAAGGATGCTCCGCTGGATGCGCAACTGCTCAAACGCATCAAGGCGGACGAGGCAGTGCTCGGCATCAAGGATGCGAAGAGTCTGGCTTCTTACGAAACCTATCAGCGGACGCTGCATCAAAGCTGGTGCCGCGCTGCCGAACTGCCTTCTCCAGCGCCGCGCGGGCATTTCTTGCGTGAGTTCGGGCAGAGTGATCGCGACGTGGTCGAAAACGCAAGCGACGAGGCCAGTGTGCCGCAGGCACTCACCATCATGAATGGCTCGCAACCGAGCCAGATCACCAGCGGCTGGTCGGTGCTGAGCATCAATCTCCGCAAAGCTGCGACCAACGCAGAGAAGATCGACACATTTTTCCTCAGCCTTTATGCGCGTTACCCGAGCGCGCAGGAGAAGGCGCGACTGCTTCAGACACTTGAGTCCTACGCTAGCAACAAGAGCCTCTGGGAAGATCTCACGCGAGCCGCTCTGGGGACGCAGAGTTTCATCTTCGTCGAATGATGGCGAGCGGAGTTGGCCATCCTTCGCCTGGTTTTTTCGACGACACACAAAAGTAAATTCATCACCCACTTATGAACTTCACGTCCTCCATTCCTCAGAGTGATCTGACCCGCCGTTCTGCGATGGCGCGCATGGCACGCACTTGCCTCGGAGTCGGCCTGCTTCCTTCGATGGAGCACCTCTTTTCTGCCAAGGCACTCGCGGCAGGGGAGGGATCTTCGACCGCCAAACAGGCGGCGACTGCGCGCAGCGTCATTTATCTCTACATGAGTGGCGGGCAGAGCCACCTCGACACATGGGATCCCAAGCCGGAGAGCAAAGAGGTGGCAGGACCCGTGAAGGCCATCAAGACGAGTGCGGATGGCGTGCGCGTCAGTGAGTATCTCCCGCGAGTCGCCAAGCTGATGCACCATGCCTGCGTCATCAATTCGATGGCCACCAACACGGCGGCGCACGAGCAGGGGAACTATTACATGCACACCAGCTTCGGCCTGCGGAGCACGATCAAACATCCTGGTTTGGGAGCGTGGCTGAGCTTCTTTCAAGGAGCAGGAAATCCCGCTCTGCCACCCTATGTGTATGTCGGCAATGATAGTCGGCACCCTGGAGCTGGATTCTTTGCCAAGAAACATGGGCCCCTGATGGTGAACAATCCAGAGGCTGGCCTGCAAAACGTGCGCCCGCAGAGAGGCGTTACGGAGGAGCGGCTGGCTCTCCGCAGTGAGGTCGCGGAGGCTCTCGATGCCGATTTCAGCCGCCGCTGGGATACGCGCAATGTGAAGGCGTATGCAGACATCTACGATGATGCTGCGCGCTTGATGCGGAGCGAGGATCTGGTGGCCTTTGATCTCTCCAAGGAACCAGACGCGATCCGTCAGGCCTACGGGCGCGACACTTTCGGCCAAGGATGTTTGTTGGCCCGCCGCCTCGTTGAGCATGGCGTGCGCTTTATCGAAGTCAGCCTCGGTGGCTGGGATACGCACACGGCCAATTTCATCAGCACTCCCCGCCAATGCGCCACGCTGGATACTGCGCTTTCGACGTTGATTAGCGATCTTGAGCGGCGCGGCATGTTGGACAGCACCATGATCGTTGTCGGATCAGAGTTTGGTCGCACGCCGAAGATCAACCAGAATCAGGGGCGGGATCACTATCCGGTCTTCAGTTCGGTGATCATCGGCGGCGGCATCCGCGGTGGCATCACCTACGGTGCTACGGATAAAGACGGTGCCCAAGTCGTGGCTGACAAAGTCGGCCCGCCCGACCTCAATGCCACCATCGGCTATGCACTTGGACTGCCGCTGGATCAGGTGATCTACTCGCCGAGCAAGCGCCCGTTCACTGTCGCAGACAAAGGCCAGCCGCTGACTCATTTGTTCGCGTGAGGGTGTGAAAAAAAACCGCCCGGCAGAGGAAGTCTGCCGGGCGGTTTGCATTGATCCAGATCGGAGAGGGCGCGCAGATCAGATGCCTGCTGCGCTGTAATCCCAGCCTTGGCGGACGGCAGCGCGCTTGATGAGCTTGTTCGCAGCTTCGTTGTCGGAGCTCTGGCTGGCGCTGTCCCACTTGATGACCTTGCCTGGGTTGGCGATGGCGAGGTTGCCAAAGAGGCAGAGCTTGGTGAGCGGCACGGAGTAGTCGAAGTGACTGCCGCATTCCTTGTTTTGCTCGATGGCTTTGACGAGTTCGAGCTGCGGTTTTCCAGGGGCCAAAGAACGCTCCAGCGTCTTGGGAGTCTCCTTGAAGAACTTTGCCAGCTTCGGACGATTGCCCACGACTTCGAGCGCTTCGCAGTAGTCGCCGGGATTGAGGATGGTGTCCTCGTCGCCGACGATCATGAAGCCGCCGATCATCTTGTCGAAGTTGCGTCCTTCTTCCAACTTGGCGGGGCGTGCAGGCTTGACCGGGTTGTCGCCATTTTTGCCTTCGTACCAGTGCAGTTTTATGTCACCGTGTTTGGGATGCTTGAAGGAGCAGATGACGTGTGACCATGTGGGCCAGCTCACATCGGTGAGATCGCCGACTTCGGCCTCGATTTGGTAAGGCTCGCCGAGTTCACATGCCCAGAAGGGGCCGTCCATGATGTGGCAGCCCATGTCGCCCATGGCACCGGCTCCGAATTCAAGGTGACCGCGCCAGGCAAAGGGATGCAGGCCGGGGATGTAGGGATGATCGGGCACCTGGGCCAGCCAGCTCTGCCAATGCACATGCGCGGGTGCGTGGCCAGGGCTGGCTCCGTCACCAGCCGCTTCCGCTTCATTCTTATTGCGTGGCTTGGGTGGGTTCTTGCCGGTGTAGATGTCTTTGGCTGCAGTGCCTTGCGGCCAGATCGGGCGATTCGTCCAGACGTGGATTTCTTTCACGTTGCCGATGATGCCAGCGTTCATCCATTCCTTGAGCTGGCGAATCTGTTCGCCGGTGTGACCTTGGTTGCCCATGTTGGTCTTCACGCCCTTCTTCTTGGCGGCTTCGTGGAGTTGGTTGGCCTCCCAGATGCGATTCACCAAAGGTTTCTGCACGCAGACATGCTTGCCGCGCTTGATGGCCTCCATCGCGGCGGGGTAGTGGGCGTGGTCAGGCGTGGAGACGGTGACGAGGTCGATCTTGTCGCCCATGTCGTCGAACATTTCGCGGAAGCTGGTGAACATCTTCGCGCCGGGATACTTCTTCTTCGCTCCGTCGAGGCGGAGTTCGTCGATGTCGCAGATGGCCACAACATTGGCACCTTCAGCCGCGATGGCGATGTCGGATGCACCTTTGCCACCCGCACCGCCGATGCCGGCGACGTTGAGTTTTTTCGCGCCGCCTTCTTGGCTGAGCAGCAGGTTGGGGAAAAAGATGCCACTGGCGGTGGCGGCGGTTCCACGCAGGAAGGCGCGGCGGTTGGGGAAGAGGGTATTCTTCATGGGATAGGGATTGGAGCCGCTAAGTTAGTAGAGCGGCATGAATCAACGCAATGTAAAAGCCGCTTCATTCTCCAGATGTTCGGCGGCGGAAGGAAGTTGGAAAAAAAACACCGCGTCGCTTGCAACATTCGCAGCGGCCTCTACTTTGGCGGCCCTTCGACCACTGCCTCATGGTGTAATGGTAACACAGCAGATTCTGAATCTGTTATTCTAGGTTCGAATCCTAGTGAGGCAACCACGGCAGCGTGTCGTGTGTGCTTTTGCTGGTGCGGTTAAAGCGACCAGTGCCGTTTTGCAAAGGAGAGGTATTGCGTCCAGTCGTAATCGGTGACGTCGTGTTTGCCGGTGCGGACGTGATAGCCGATGAAGTCGCCCACGGGATGATCGATTGCAGGCTGTGTTTCGACTCCGATGCCGTTTTTGCCAAAGAGGGCATAGGCCGGGCTGGCCAGCTTTCCGCTGAGGAATTCTCCCTTTGGATCTGCCCAGTAGTCCTCCGCAGCGCTGGCGATGTAAGCGGGCCGCGGTGCGTCGAGTGCGATGAGCATGTGGGCATCCACCGGGCAGGCAGCAGCGTTTCCGGCAAAGCTGCTGTATTTCGGAGTGAACCAATGCGGAAATGCTTTGGTGATGACTGCGGTCGTTTCACCATAATCGCGGCGCATCAGGGCGGCGCCTCCTTCGCCGGAATCATTGGAAATGACGATGCCAAAGCGTGTGTCCTGAGCACCCGCCCACAACGAAGTCTTGCCGAGGCGTGAGTGGCCAATGACCGCGAGATGTGTGCTGTCCACCTGGGGATCGGTGTGCAGATAATCGGCGATGCGGCTAAGGCCCCATGCCCAAGCTCCGATGGCACCCCAGTCGCCATTTTTCCAAACGGTGTTCGCGCCTTCTGGACTGACGGCAGCGCGCAGGCCGTTCTTCCATCCTTCGGCGTGATCGGGCTCGATGTCACCGTAGTAGGCGGTGGCGACAGCGAAGCCTGCCTTGAGGATCATTTCGAGCGGCCAGCGGCTGCTCTCTGTGCCACGTGTGGCCTCGGTGGCGCGGTGATTGACGATGTGTTTTTCTTTGCTCTCCCGCATCCAGCGCGTGCTGAGTGGGACATCGGCTTCTTTGCTCACGGCGTGGTTGCCACCGAAGCTGAGGCCGCAGAAACAGGGTGAAGGCGACTTCGCAGCGGCGGGGAGATAGAGCATCACCTCCATGCCTTGCCATGCGGGGTATTTGGGCAGTGAAATGTGAATGAGTTTCCGCGTGGCGATTCCGTTGAGCGCGCCTTCTTTCACGGAGATGACTTTGAATGCTGGCACACCCAAGTCTGTGGGTGTCTTGCCATACACGTTCTCTTCAAAGAGATGCAGGATTTCGTTGCGGCGTGTGTTTTCCCATTCGGCGGCGGTGGTGAGCCGCAAATCCGGTGGCGTGAGGTTGCCCACTTTGGATTCGTCGTAATTGATGCCTGGGCGTGGAGTTTGGGCGAGCGCAAAGCTGGCCAGTGAGAGGAAGATGAGAGGGCGCATGTGGATGAGGAAAGTAGAAACGGGCTTGCGAGCGGGAGTTTGCCGGACTTACGCCTCGCGAGGGGTGGGTGGAGTGCTGCACGGCTCGTGCTGCGAGGAGAACAGGCTGCGGATGTCCTCGACTGCGATGTAGCAGAGTGGCACGAGAAAGAGCGTGACGACGGTGGCAAAGAGACTGCCATAACCCATGGCGACGGAGACCGGGGTGAGGAATTGCGCATGCGTGGACTGGGCACCATTGCTGAAGAATACCGGTGCGAGTCGCGCCAGCCAGGTGCCATCGAAGATCAACGGCACAAGGCCAAAGAAGGTGGTGATTTGCGTGAGAAAGATGGCGCGGAAACGCGCTGCACCACCGCGCTGCACTGCCTCGCGCACTGGCACGCCCTCTGCGCGCAGGCTGTTGATTTCATCGACGAGTACCAGCGTGTCATTGACCACCACGCCGCAGACTGCAAGCATGCCGAACGAACTCATGATGCTCAGCGGCATGCCATGAAAGAGATGCCCGATCACGGCACCCACCACTCCAAAGGGCACGACAAGCAGGACGATGAAGGGCTGCGTGTAGCTGCGAAAAGGAATGGCCAATAGGGCATACATGGAGCCGAGCACGAGGAGGAGAGAGACGAGCATCTTCCAGGTGCTTTCTTTCTGTTCGCGCACTTCTCCTTCAAAGCTCCAGCGGACATGGCCGTGTCCGGCGAGGAGATCATCCATGAAGACGGTGAGTTCGGCGCGCAGTGCCTCCATGTCCGTGCTCTTTTTGTCCACGTCTGCGGTGATGTTCAAAGCGCGGCGACGATCCACACGCTTGATGCTGGTGAAGCTCTTGACCACTTTAGCTTCGGCCACACGGCTAAAGGGCATCTCGAGTCCATCGGGCAATCGCACGCGCATCGACTCGAGGGTGGCGAGATTTTTGCGGTCCTCCTGCGGTAGTCGCAGCATGACTTTGACTTCGTTGCGCCCACGCTGGATGCGCTGGACTTCGTCTCCGTAAAAGGATTGGCGCACTTGCCGCGCGAGGTCGTTGACTGTGATGCCAAACTGGCGTGCTTCGGGCTTGAGGTGGAGTTGGATTTCACTGCGGCCGGAGTCGAGAGTGTCATTCACGTCGAAGACACCAGGCATTTGGGTGAGGTGCTGTTTGATTTTCTCCGAGAAGCTGAGCAACTCCCTGGGATCTGCGCCGGTGAGTTGGATGTCCACGGGATCACGGGTGCGAATCATCTCGGCGCGGAAGGTGAGTTCTTCCGCACCGGCGATCTGGCCGATGCGCTCGCGCCACAAGCGTGCCATCTCGACGGTGTTGGCGTCCATTTTTCGTTCTTCGGGCCCGTAGGTCTCCATGATGACCGTGCCAATGTGCGAGCTGCCCGTTTTGTTCATGCTGCTGCGGGAGAAGACGCCGCCGGTGACGGACATGATGTGCTTCACCACGGATTCTCCCTCGGGTGTGCTGTACTCGCGCTGCAATTGCCTAGCGATGTCATAGATGCGGGCGATGTGGGCATCCGTGGTCGCGAAGGGAGTGCCATCGAGCATGATGAGGCGGCATTCGATACGCTCACTCGGCACACGCGGGAAGTAGGCCGTGGGAATGCGGCCACTTTCAAAAAAGACCCACATGAGAAAGAGTCCACCAAAGAGCAGCGCCAGAACGCTGTAGCAGTGGTGCGCTGCGTAGCGCAGAGACGGGCGGTAAACTCGATTGACGAACCATTGAAGCGCTTGATCGGAGCGTCGATGAACAGGTTCGAGCAAATCTCCGGCACGACCGAGAAAGGGATGGGCCAGATGACATGGCAGGATGAGTTTGGTCTCCACGAGGGCAATGAGCATGACCGTGATGAACACGATGCCGATGGGCTTGAACATGGAGCCCCAATCGCTCCCATCCAGAGCCATCGGGAGGAAGGCGATGACGGTGGTGAGAACGCCGAAGGTGATCGGCACGGCCATGCGCTGGGTGCCAGTGATGGCGGCCTCAAGGGCAGACATGCCGCTGCGTCGGAGCTGGTCACAGTGCTCGCTGATAACGATGGCATCGTCCACCACGATGCCGAGCACGAGGATAAAACCCATGAGTGAAGAAAGATTGATCGTGACCCCGAGGTGCGGCATGAGCGCGAAGGCTCCGAGAAAGCTCATCACCATTCCCATGGCCACCCAGATCACAGCCTCCAGCCGCAGAAAGAGGCCGACGCAGATGAAGACGAGAATGAGACTGCTGCGCGCATTTTGCAGCAGGAGGTCGATGCGTCCGCGCACGGTTTTTGAGCGGTCGTTCCAGTAGTCGAGGCGCACACCGTCGGGCAGGCGCTTGTTCATGGTGGCGATGTAATCTTTGACGCGATCGCCGATGGTGATGGCGTTTTGACTGCCCTCGCGCATGACGGTGATGAACACACAGCGCTTTCCGTTGAGGCGTGCGGTGAGTTGATTTTCGTTAAAGCCGTCCACGATTTTGGCGATTTCTCCGAGCGTGATCTTGGTGCCATCAGGGCGGGACACGACAGGAATGCGTGCGTAATCTGCGCCGGTGTAGGCGCGTCCGCGCGTGCGGATGGAGACATCACCCGACTCTGTCTGCACGACGCCAGCAGGCAGATCCACCGCGCTGCTGCGAATGGCGGTGCCGAGCGTCTCCAAAGTCAGGCCGTGCTTGCGCAGTGTTTCTTCTTCCACTTCGATGGCGATCTCGTCTGGACGCACGCCGCCGAGTTCGGCATGCGAAGCTCCGGGGAGGGCGGCGAGATCATCACGCACTTGTTCGCCGAGGCGTTTGAGGTCGCTCTCTGCCATGTCGGCACTGAGGATGACGGTGATGACAGAATGGAAGGCGTCGTCCACTTTGATCACCGGTTTTTCAGCGAGGGAGGGCATGTTGGAGATGGCATCAACGCGGATTTTGATGTCGTCGAGGAGGTCGCGCGGCTGCACGCCATCCTGCACCTCGATCATCACCGTGCCGCCACTCGCGCCCGCTGTGGAGTTGATATGTTTGATGCCGCCCACGTCTTGGATCGCCTCTTCGATTTTCAGCACAATGGTTTCCTCCACCTCATCTGGCGACGAGGCAGGATAAGGCACGGTGACGGAGATGAAGCGCGACGGCATGTCCGCAAACACCTCCACGGGGATTTTATCCTGCCACAGTGACCACACACCGGCGATCATGACGGCTGCCATGAGGAGATTGGCGGCGACAGGGTTGCGGGCAAACCAGGCGATCATGAGGGGGCTGCAGAGGAGGGTGCGGTGGGATTCAACGTGGTTCTAGAGGCGATCTTGAATTTTTGCCGGTGGATTGCTTCTGCATCCGCAGTGTGTCCATCGCGGATGGGATGCGTTGCATACGCAGGCTTCAGTTGGGGAGCAAGCTTTGCCTCTAGCGAGCGTTGACTCGTGCTCATGAAATGGTTCACCCTCCTTTTGCTCATCTCTGCCGTGCAGGCCGCAGACTGGCCGATGTGGCGTTATGATGCCGGACACACGGCGTGTTCTGCTGAAAAATTGCCAGCAAGAGTTCAGTTGGAATGGGAGCGCGTGTATTCGCCGCGCACACAGGTCTGGGATGATCCACTCAACAATGACCTGATGACCTACGATCGTGTTTTCGAACCGGTGGTGGCTGGAGGGCGGATGTTTATCAGCTTCAACGATAGCGATAAAGTGGTGGCACTGGATCTGCGCTCGGGGAAGGAACTGTGGCGTTTTTTTACGGGTGGCCCAGTGCGCCTGCCGCCTGTGTGTTGGCAGGGCAAAGTGTATCTGACCAGTGACGATGGGCACCTCTACTGCCTGAGTGCGGCGGATGGTAAGCAAGTTTGGTCGTTCAGCGGGGCACCTTCACCGCGCAAGGCACTGGGGAATCGCCGATTGATCTCCACTTGGCCCGCGCGGGGTGGGCCGGTGATCCGCGATGGCAAAGTCTTTTTTACCGCAAGCATCTGGCCCTTCATGGGCACCTTTATTTACGCACTGGATGCAGAGACGGGCTCGGTGGTTTGGGTCAATGACGGCACCGGCGCGGATTTCATCAAGCAGCCGCATAGTGCTTCCGCTTTTGCGGGGGTGGCTCCCCAGGGAGTGCTGGTGGCTACGGCGGAGACGCTGCTGGTGCCTGGCGGCCGTTCAGTGCCAGCAGGTTTTGATCTGGCCACTGGGGCTTTGCGTTATTTCCATCTCAATGATGGTGGCAAAGGCAATGGCGGAACGTTTGTGGCTGCGGGTGAAAACTATTTCTACGTCCACACGCGCGAGCGCGGTGTGCGTGTTTGTGATTTGAAAACCGGCGTGCAGGGGAAATCGGTGATGAATGAGCCAGTGATCGACGGTGCCCGGCTATTTGATTCTGATGCACAACACGTGCGTGAGTTGGGCACGAGTCAGAAAGTGATCTGGGAGGTGGCGGCAGACGGCTCCGGCGATCTGATCAAGGCGGGCAATCATCTCTATGCGGCGGGTAAAAGTAGCCTCTGCGCCATTGCCCTGAAGGATAAGCCGCATGTGGCCTGGACGCTGCCGGTGCAGGGAGAGGTGCGTCGTTTGTTGGCGGCTGATGGGAAACTCATCGCTGTGACGATGGACGGGCGCATCCAGGTCTATGGGGAGGGCGACAGGATCGGGCGCTTGATGCCAAAGTCACAGCCTCCTGCCGCACTCAACACAGCGGCGGCGGATTTAGCGCGCACGCTGGTGCAGCGTGCGGGAGACCCAGGTGGGCATGCGTTGTTTTTTGGCACGGAAGAGTTGGGGGTGATCGACGCGCTACTCGCTGAAACACAGATGCAGCTCACCGTGGTGGAAGCAGAAGCGGAGAAGGTGAGCGAGCTACGACATGTCTATGATGCGCGAGGAGTTTATGGCAAGCGCATCACCTTTCATGTGGGCGACGCGCGTTCTTTCCAAGCACCGCCCTACTTTGCGCATCTCGTGGTGGCTCCGTCGCAGCAAGTTGCCGCTGCTTACACTTCAGTGAGGCCCTACGGCGGTATTCTTTTTTGTCGCGAGGCTGTTCAGACCACAGGTTTGGAGAAAGCTCGCGTCGAGATGATCGATGGTGGGCATCTCATCATCCGCGAAGGTGCCTTGCCAGGTGCCGCAGACTGGACGCATCAATATGGCGACATCGGCAACACTGTGAAATCGGATGATCGTCGCGTGCGTGCGCCTCTGGGCGTGCTGTGGTTCGGCGGCAGTTCCAACATGGATGTACTGCCTCGCCATGCCCATGGCCCGCCTGAGCAGGTGGTGGGTGGCCGACTCTACATCGAGGGACTGCACCTCCTCAGTGCGCGCGATGTTTATACAGGGCGCATCCTCTGGCAGCACGACTTCAAAGACCTCGGAACCTATGGCATCTACTTCAACGAGACATATGCAGACACTCCGCTGAGCACAGCGTATAATCAAAAACACATTCCCGGCGCGAATGCGCGCGGCACCAACTTCGTTGCCACGGAAGACTCCGTGTACATGGCATTGAAAGGCGAGTGCCAAGTGCTTGATGCGCGCTCCGGTGAGTTGAAGAAAACGATCAAGCTGCACGATGACGCTGCCGATGCGGCCCAGTGGGGATTCATCGGTGTACTGGAAGATTTGCTGATCGGAGGTGACGGTTTCGCGCACTTCAATCGTCACTTCGGTGCGGCGGGAGGGAACACAGCGACGACGATCGAGGATTATTCTGCCAGCGCAGGTCTGGCGGTGTTTGATCGCCATAGCGGCGCGTTGCTCTGGCGCGCCAAAGCGCGACACAGCTTTCTTCATAATGCCATCGTGGCGGGCAACGGACGCATCTATTGCATCGATAAGCTCACCTCATACGCCGAAAACCTGCTGAAACGTCGCGGCGTTGATTTGCCCCAAGGCTATCGCATTGTCTGCTTCAACGCGCACAACGGCGAAGTGCTCTGGCAGCAAGAAGAGAGCATCTTCGGTACCTGGCTTGGCTATTCTCAGGAACACGACATTCTGTTGCAAGCAGGCTCCAAAGCCAGTGATCGACTCAGCACCGAAGTGGGAGCTGGTATGATCACCTACGAAGGGAAAAGTGGCCGAGTGCGCTGGCAAGATTTGAAGCGCAGCTACACCGGTCCGTGCATCTTGCATAACGAACTCATTCTCACTGGCGCAAACTCCTACAGCAGTTCGGGTGGTGCATTCAACCTGCTCACCGGAGCGCCGCATCTGGTGAAAAATCCGCTTACAGGCAACATGGAGCCTTGGCGACTGAACCGCACCTATGGCTGCAACACCATCATCGCCAGTGAGCATTTGCTGACCTATCGCAGCGGCGCGGCGGGTTTCTATGATCTGGACAGCATGAGCGGTACGGCGAATCTCGGTGGGTTCAAATCTGGCTGCACATCGAATCTCGTTGTCGCCAATGGGGTGCTCAATGCCCCAGACTACACGCGCACCTGCTCCTGTGCGTATCAGAATCAGACATCGCTGGCTCTCATCTCCATGCCGGACATGGAAATGTGGAGTTACAGTCAATTTGGACTCGATGCGAAACAGGGCGACCGCATCCTGCACGCGGGCATCAATTTCGGTGCACCCGGTAACCGGCGCGCAGCCGATGGCACGCTGTGGCTGGAGTATCCGCATATCGGCGACGGCAATTCACCGAAGCTCGGTGTGGCCTGTGTCGGTAGTCACATGAAGTGGTTCCGCCATCACAGCAGTACTGTCACCGCTACGGAGGGCAGCCAGCCCTGGATCGCGGCTTCGGGTTTTGTCGGCGAGGCAGACATCACCATCACGCCCTCGCTGCGGCGTCCGCTGCTGGTCAAGCCTGGGAAAAAATCAGACGACGATGACGATGATCACAAGGCGGCAGGAGGTAAGTCGAAGTCACCAGCTAAACCGAAAGCGACGGCTCCTCAGACGCAAGAGCCTTTGCTGAAGATTGGCTTCCAGCCCCTGTTGCATACAGTCCGCCTGCATTTTGCCGATCCCGAGCATCTCCCGCGAGGCGCGCGTGTGTTCGATGTCCTGCTGCAAGGACGCAAGGTGTTGGAAGGCTTCGATCTCGCGTGCGAAGGCGGCGCGGCGGTGCGTGAGTTCAGAGACATCCCCATCGGCGCAGAGCTGCATCTGCAATTGCAATCATCTGCAGGTGCCACAGCGCCGCCCGTGCTCTGTGGGCTGGAATTTGCTGCGCAGCAGGAAGCGCAGTGAGGATGACCCTCATGGATTTGGAGTTCGCTGGCTCTGCGCTGTTGTGAGAACAAAAAAACAGCAGGTGGGGCGCACCTGCTGTTCTGAGAAGGCAATGATGAAGTGGCCGCCGTTATGGGGCGAGCGCGCTGGACACCATTTTCTTGAAGCCATCAGCCAGCTTGGCGATGGCGTCTTTGGGACCGGTGAGCTTGACGAAGACGTTGGATTCACCCGCTGGGACGATCGCCGCCAGCATGGTGTAGCCAGCCTTGGGAGTTTTGGCTCCCATAGGCGGGCCGTCGTTGTAGGTGCCGGTGGCAGTCACGAGGGTGATTTTTTTGCCACCAACCTCGATTTCCTCACGCTTCGATTCGGGAGTGCCCTGAAACTGCCCGAGCCAGCGCTGCACATTGGCCTCCACACCGCCGCCGCCGCCAGGGCCTGGGAAGTGATAAAAGACGGCTTCCACAGGCTTTTCCGCGCCTTCGACCTTGGCCGCGAGCGTACCTGCACGGAACATGCCAGTGCTTTCGACGGGAGTCCACGGGGCGTCATACTTAAAGGTGAGCCCCGCAGCCTCTAGCTTTCCACCCTCCGCAAAAGCAGCGGAAGAGAGGAAGGCCAGAGTCAGGAAGGAGGTGAGGAAGGTTTTCATGGTGCGCGTTGTTGATCGTCGAGCGGAAGTTCTCAGGGAGTTACATGCATCGTGCCGCGCATCAGCAGCCAGTGACCTGGGAAGGTGCACATGTAGGGATAGTCGCCAGCTTCGGTTGGAGCGGTGAATTCAATGGTCTCAGTTTGGTTTGGCTGCACAAGCTTGGTGTTTGCCAGAATGTCCGGCTTAGCGGCATCTGGGATGTAATGTTTCGCCATTCCCTGAGGATCGGCGAGCATGGCATTGGCGAGCGCGCCGACGGCGTCGAGCTTGCCGGGTTTGAGCAGAAGGAAATTGTGCGGCTGCGGCGCGATGCTGCCTGCATTGTTGAGGGTGAGCTTCACCTTTTGTCCCGCTTTCACCGTAAGCTCGGTCTTGTCATAACCGAGAGGATTCTGTGGATGGGGCTTGAGTTCGATCACGGCCGTGTTGGCGTCTTGAGCGAGGGTGGGCAGAGCGAATGCAGCAATGAGGCTGAACAGGAGGCAGGTTTGTTTCATGGTTGGTGGTTTAGTTGTTTGGGGGGTGCAACAATCGGGGCGCGTTGAGAACAGTTTTCAACTACTTTTGCGCTACCACTTTTGCGTTGATCGCTCCTTTCATGCTTCTCTGCGAAGGATAAACAGTCAGCGGTGAGAGCGGAGGGGATGAAAATTTTGAGATCAATGACTGTGTGATGCGGCCATTGGAGGTCCTCGCAGCATGATGAGCATTCACACACAGGCACTTGTGCGTGAAGGAAAGTTTCCGTATGGGGATGTCGTATTTATCATCACATGAACGATTTTTCCGTCACTGCCTCTGCTGCCCATTCTCCCAGCCGCCGCCATATTTTGCGCGGGATCGGGACCATGATGTCTCTGCCCTTCATGGAGTCGCTTGCGGGGCGCGCCTCTGCGGCGACTAAGCCTGTGGTGAAGCCGGTGCGTGCGGCATGGCTCTACATCCCGAATGGGGTGAACGTGGAGCAGTGGATGCCTAAGGGAGAGGGGGTGGGCTATGAGATGTCTCCAGCACTGAAGGAAATCGAAAAGCACCGGAATGATTTCATGGTGGTTTCCGGACTGATGCAGGACTGGGCCAGGAGTCACGGCAATGGCGGTGGAGACCATGCGCGTGCGACGGCGACGTTTCTTACCGGTTGCATGCCCAAGAAAACGGCAGGCGCAGACATCCACTTGGGCATTTCGGTGGATCAGATTGCAGCGCAGAAGATTGGCCACCTCACACGACTGCCATCGCTGGAATTGAGTACGGACGGGCAACGGAGTTCGGGAAAGTGTGACTCAGGTTATTCGTGCGCTTATCAGTTCAACCTAGCGTGGAAAAATGAGACGATGCCGATGGCTCCAGAGATGGATCCCCGTTTGGTGTTTGAGCGCATGTTTGGACTGGGATCGACATCTGGGAAGGGGGTAGAGGCGGCGCGGGCAAAGCGCATGCAAAAGAGCATCCTCGATGCTGTATTGGGTGAGGCGAGAAGCTTGCAAGGAAAGGCAAATCCAGGTGATCGGCGCAAACTGGACGAGTTCTTCACCTCCGTGAGGGATATTGAGCAGCGCATCGAGCGTGCGGAGAAGTTTGCTGCGGAGATGCCGGATGTGAAGATTCCGGAAGGTGTGCCGGATTCGTATGAGGAGCACATCCGTACGATGTTTGACTTAATGGTGCTGGCCTTCCAGACGGACACGACACGTTTGGCGACGTTTATGCTGGCTCATGACGGCAGCAATCGCAGTTTTCCGGAATTGGGAGTGCCGGATGCACACCACTATCTCTCGCACCACCAAAATGATCCTCAGAAATTGGCGAAGATCGCCAAGATCGATCAGTTTTACCTGCGTCAGTTCGGTTATTTTCTTGGCAAGATGAAGGCGGTGAAGGAGGACGGAGTAAGCCTGCTCGATAATTCAATGATTGTGTTTGGTGGCGGTATTGGCGATGGCAATCGCCACAATCATGACAACCTGCCTATCTTGCTGGCAGGCCGTGGAGGTGGCACTCTTACGCCTGGAAAGCGCATGGTGCTGTCGCAGGAGACGCCCATGACCAATCTCTACCTCGCGATGCTGGAGCGTCTTGGGGTGCCTGCTCAGAAGGTGGGAGACAGCACTGGGAAGCTCGAAATGAGCTGACCCCATGGGGGATGGCCTTATCTACCGATAGGCAAAGGACGCCTCACTGTCGGTGGCAACGTGGATGAGGGGCCGGGCGAAGGCTCTGCTTCGGAGTTGTTGGTGGTTTTGCCGTTTTTCTTGATTCCTGGCGGGAGCTTCTCGGGCTCTGCAGGTTGCTGTGGCGTCGAGACAGGATGAGGTGACAGAGGGAGCGAGTACCAGTGCATTTGTGGGACCGCGCCGAGTTCGACCCATTGTTGAGAGCCACTCTTTTTCCATTCGAGTTCGACCACGGCCCAGACGTGTGTTTCCCATGGAATGCGCGTGCGTAGTTCCTGCGCTAACGCGGAATTTTTTTCGAGAAAGGCGGTTGCTTGAAACGAGTTTGGCGGAGCAGGCATAATCCTGAACGCATCTTTGCTTTCCAAGCCTGGTACTCCATCGTCAAAGTAATGCGTACGCAGGATGCCGACGTGAAAACGCGCTCTGCCTTCCTGATAGTTTTGGAAGAAGCGTTCGAGAAGGCGATCTTTGAATTCAACAAAGGCCAGCCAGTCCACTTTGAATCCGTCTGGCCGCTCTTCCAGCATGACTGGCACTGGGAATTCCCATGTCTTGTTTTCAATGCTGAGGATGCAGTGTTTGCCGGAGCCGAGTTCAGGGTTTGGATCAATGCGAACAAATTGGATGCGGTCCACTGCGACCGGGCCGTCAGACGCGCGGGTGTAGTAGCGCGTCATCAGAGCTTTCATATGATCTGCTCCCAAGGTGTGTTGGAGGCGCTCATCCAAGTTTTTAGCCGCGAGGAATTTTTTGAGAGCTTCAACTGCTGGGCGGGCTTCGGGCGGCACTTCACTTTCCTCGATTGCATGGGTGGGGGGAGCTCCGCTGGAGATCGGTGATTGGGCAGGCGATGGAGCAGTAGCCGAGGAGGATTTGACCGGGACTTCGAGCAGGGCCGCTGAAGGTGCCGCAGGTTGCGTGGATGAGGGGGGAGCAGAGGGCAGAGGAGCTTGTTTAAGCACCGCAACTTCGGGCGGAGTGGCAGGTTGTGCTTTGGCAACAACCTCTGAGGGGTTGAAGCTGGGAGGAGAGGCGGCGGTGACTTTGTTGGTGGGTGACGTGGCTCCGTCGGCGATGCTTTTTTCAGCAGGAGGGGATGGGGGCGGTGTCGGTAAAGGCGGATTGAGTTGGGAGGGAGAGGAGGGGATGCTTGGCAACGCGGGTGGTTCGGTGCTGTTCGCAGACTCCTCCGAACTCGCAATGCCTGGGAAGATGCCTGGCATGTAATCTTTGAGGGCGAAGGCCACCACCCCCAAAAAGCCTAGCAGAAACAAGGCGGCTAGACTCAAGCGGATGAGGCTGGTGCCTCGCGGAGTTCTCAAGCTGGCGATGCTGCGACCTGCAGGAAGTGGGTGAGTGGCGGTCGTGTTCTGATTGTCATTCTGGGGTGCCGCAGCCAAGCTGATTGGCGGCAGGCTACCTGAGATGGGCTGAGTCAGAGGGCTGATGGGGGCCGGAGGGATATCTCTGCCAAGCAAGGTCGCTCCAGCGAGGCCACTTGTCCCAAGGTTTGAAAGGGGTGGGGCACCAGGGATCAGCCGTGATGCGTTGGCACCGCCTGTACCAATTGTTGATTCGCCCATGAGTGGCTGGGCTCCTGCTTGAGACGACTGTGCAGAGGGCCATGGAGAGACTCCAGAAGCCGGGCCTAATGAGGTCGTTAAAGGTGGCTGTCCAGGCAGTCTTTTTGGGGGCAGCCCGGTTGCGGTGTGAGATGGGGAAGAGGGCGTTTCCAAACCACTCATCAAGGGGGGCTGCTGCGCTGGGGGAGCTGTAACGACGCCCAATGGGGATTGCCATTGAGGCGGTGGCTGAAATGCAGGTGTCTGTTGAGGGGACGTAATCGTCTGACCGCAATTCGGGCATGGCCCTGTGACTCCTGCCATTTGGGCGGGTACCGTCAATACGGTGCGGCAGAAGCCACATTGAAATTGGATGTCGGGATTCATCCCCTTATTAAATTATAGACAATCTGGGCAATTATCGTCGAAAGAGTAATTTTGACAAATTGAAGTTTCGAAAGGGTAGGGGCTTAGGCGTAACGCACCTGCCCTCCACCGCCTCCAGCGAAGGTGCCTCCGAGTCGATGTGGGGTGTCTAGATCGGGCAGTATCCAGACTCGATTCAGACGACGTTTTCTCAAGTAGCAGACCATTCTACGGGCAAGCAGCCAAAAGGCGGTGAGCAGTGATATCAAGAGCGCACATCCACCCACAAGCACCCGAAGAGCAATGGTCGAGCTGTTGCTACCAAGAGTGCCAGTCACTTCTGACAGATCAGAGCCACTCTCGGTTTTCTGGGGTAGCTTCAATGCCTTCCGTAACCAGAAGAGTCGCGTGGAAAGTTCGACGACGTAGCGATGCATTTGGTCAAAGGCATCGCTGGCTAACATGGCTTCGTTCAGGCACGCTTGCAGGGTTTCGGCCAGAAATGCAGATGATGCTTTATCATGCACTGATTGACTGAGGAACATGCGCGCGCGCCAAGGCTCGCCCAAAGGGTAGGTTATCAGGCACGACTCTTTCTGAAGCAGGCTGCCGCCAGCGATCCCGCTGAGGTTGGCTTGGTCTGGTAGCTTTTGATTGTGAGGGAGAATGAGCAAATAGAGCGTAATCCTTGCATCACGAGCATGAAACTCCAGGAATCGGGTCATATCGTTTTGCTGGCTCTCTGGCACCAACTGAGCAGGGTCGATGAGGAAAGTTTCGGCAGGGGACTGTTCCGCCAGTGCCAGGAATTCGGGTGGTATATCCCTTAGTGTCACCAGCGGTGTGGGGAGGTCTTTTGCATAGGAATTTGCGGAAGCCGTGGCCGCCAACGTCGATTCTGGCAAAAACAGAGTCATGTCTTCAGGCCGGAGTCGTGGGGATAGCTGCGCACTATCTGCATTGAATGAGGGCGTCAGCTTTGGGCCATGCAAAAGCGCATCAACGTTTGCAGGGGTATCTCCAGCGTTTGGCAGGATGGCTCCCTGTAAAGTGTCGCGTTCACGGAATGACTGAAGCTCTTGCTCACTCCAGCGGGGCAGGGGCAGATCGCCGCCTGGCTGAGAGTCCGTAGCCATTGCCGCTTCTAACGCAAGACAGCCCAATACGATCGGCAGGAGCAGGCGTTCCCTTGGTGCTCGAATCCACCATTTTGCTGTAACGAGCTTTGTCATGGTTAGCGAAAGTGGAATCCCGCCATTAGGCGTGATGATGCCTTGGTGCCTTCACGTAGGGGCTGAAAACTCATCCCCGGCTGCAAAGCGTTGTCTGGGCTGGTCTCGGGAATCCAACAGGCACTCCGCGCATGCTGGCGCAAAATCTGAGCGCAGTCGTGACAGGCAGTTTTGATGGCAGGGCCAAAAGCACCGCGAGAGAGGTGATAAGCAGTTTTGCCGAGTAACTTCGTGATCTGCTTTGGTTTAAAGTAATGCTCAACGGCATATCCTAGTGACAGGCTCGCTATTTTAGTGGAGGGATCGATGACAAGGATCACACCGAAGTCATTTCGGCGTCCGATCGATTGCGTATTGAAAGCTCCTTGATTGAGGAGCCAGAATCCCAGCTCACGGGGAGCTAAATAGTTGGGTAAAACACCTAGGTATATCGCAAAGAATGCTTGCGGAAAGCAGCGCTCAAAATGATCGAGAGCGATTTCAACCTCGCGCAACTCCTCCAATCTTAGGCAGCGTGCAGCGTCCGTGATGCGGTCGAGCCTGACCCATTGATCGCCAAGGTAGTGATGGAGAAGCGCGGCAGAAAAGCCACAAGCATCGCAAGCGGTTTGTTGCGGGAGCACAGCAGATTGGCAGCGCGGGCAATTCACATTTATAAAATATATAGTATATCCAATAAATCAACATCAATTTTCGTCGTCTCGAAAACAGAAAAAGTGTTTACACTCTGGCGCGTTTGTGGTGTAAATAACCTACTTTCCAGATCCCTGAGTTCCGCGTGTGGCTCTCAAGTTGCTCCCATCACATCTCATTCAGCCCTAACCTATGAAGCACATCACACCCCTCGCCATCATTTCTAGCTTGCTCATCTCCGGCACAGCTCAAGCAAAATGGTCGAGGATTCCGATCTTGAAAGAAAAGCCTGTGAATGTGGCTGTCCAAGGACCTCATTCAGGGGCGAGCATTGACAGCTCGGCAGGAGTTGGCCAAGTGGATAACCTGCTCAATGAAGCTGATGTGACTGCGGCTGCGACTTTAGGAGCTGGGAAAGCATTCTTCATCGTTAATTTTGGCAAGCCTTTGATGATCTCATCTTCGGCACTTGTGAATGATGGGATCGAAGGAAAAATCTCATTGTCTGCGAGTGCAGATAAAAATGGCTGGGCGGTGTTGGAAGAGAAAGTGGTCTCTGCGGCTGACCGTGAGATCAATTTCAAATTCGCGGGCATTCAGGCCAAATTTCTAAAATACGACTTCATTCTTTCCAAAGGAGGGGCCCTGCGTGCCCTCAATGTTTTGGGTGGACAAACTGACCGTGGCTATGCGCTGAAGCAGGACCCTACGGGTTTGAAGGGCACTCCCATGAATATTATTAGTGGCTTGGGTGGTGCTCGGCTGGTCTATGCAGCACCACGTCCCGTGGGAGGTTATGACACAGCGGCCACCTACAACAAATTCGAATTCCCCGAGTCTGATGAAAAATACCGCACGCTGATTTATGACATGGGCCAGATGCGCATCATGAATGAATTCGGCTCAGTGCATTCTCCGACACCTGTGCGCTTTGAAGTTTTTGCTTTTGATAAATTGCCTGAGAAAGAAGACTGGCGCGGGCGCGTCACCTTCGATCCTGCGGACTTCAATGTGGCCAAGCCGGTTGCTACTGCTGAAGATAATGTTGGCCGAGGTTACGTGAGGGCCAAGCCAAGTCATCCGATCAAAACTCGTTACGTGGCCATGCGTTGGGAGCCGGACTTCAACCCACCTGCGTTTATTATCGATAACGTAGGCGGGACTGGCAACGTCAACTTTGTTCAGGGTTCTCAGACACGCACGGTGACAATCAACGGCCAAGTATTCCAAGTGGTCGTTGATGTGGGTGATGCACACGGGGCCGGAAGCAGTGCTGGCAATGGCACGACTACGATCACTCCGCTGGATGCGTCAGGCAATCCCTCGGGCCCATCGCAGGTGTTCAATGGTACTGACGTGACCATCAATCCCGGCGGCGTGGTGATTCAGACCACTGACCCCACAACGGGCCAACCGCAGACGGTGGCCACCAGCGGCACGGATCCGAATGGCAACGTGACGTTTACGGCGCCTCCCGGTGGAGACACCCCTCCTTCGAATAATCCTCAAGGCGGTAACACAAATACCAGCACAAACAGCGATGGGAACTTGGGTGCGGGTAGCTCTCCGGCTCCCAACAGTGGTGGTAGTCAAGGCGGTACAGGCAATCAGATCACCACGGGCTTCACTTCGCCCTGACGCCCTCAGAGGTTGAATTTAGAGAAGCCTGCGTTGTTTTTACACGACGCAGGCTTCTTCACTTTAATCCCCTGAACTCTTGCAACTAGGGCATAGGCCATAGAATTGCAGTTCGTGGCTCACTTTATGAAAGCCACTCTGCCTTTCGATCTCCTTTTCAAGAGCTTCTACAGGACATGCAATATCGAGCCGCTGGATGCGCCCACAATGCGTGCAGATGAGAAAATCATCGTGCCGTCCCTCTTGGACGAGAGTGTAATAAGTGCTGCGATCGTGCAGCCCCATGCGGCGGATGAAACCAAGGTCTCCAAGTTTGATGAGCACACGATAGACAGTGGCCTTATCTGCTCCGCTGCTGAGGTCTGGCGATCCCGCAATGTCTGCAAGAGAGAGGGGCTGGTGGGCGCTGGCAAGGATATTGAAAATGTTTTCCAATGCCTTGGTGCGTCTCAGTCCTGCTTCTCGAGCACGTTCTAACATCTCCCCTGCCAACCGTCGTGCCGATTCCGGGTTGTGATGGCAACATGTGGCTGAATGGTGGTGGTGCAACATGGCGCAGGCGCTGAGGTCAGTTGTTCGATACGGATGGTTTCTTCTGCTTAAAGAGCCATTCATGCAGGTCTTGCCTCGGGTAAACAAGCCCCGTGATCCCATGTCCCGCTCCTTCGAGTTCGGTGTACTTCATGAGTTCTCCGCCTGCATTTTTTACGGCCGCTACAATAGCACGCGAACGCTCCACAGGTACCATGTCATCTTTGTCCCCATGAAAGACCCAGAATGGGATATTCTTCAAAACTTCTGCGTTTTTGACATCGCCGCCTCCGCACAAAGGCACGCAGGCAGCGAAAACGTGCGGATACTTTGCGGCTATGCTAAAGGTGCCGAAGCCGCCCATGGATGAGCCCGTCAGGTAGATGCGTTTTTCATCAATCGGTAAATGATCAGCGAGATCGGCAATGAGGGCTAACAACTTGTCTGCCACTTCATTTCTCCACCCAATGTCTGCAGACGGACACTGCGGGGCGAGAAGGAGACACGGGTGTGCGGCTTGATTGTCCTCAGTGGTCAGTATCTTCGGTGCTCCGCCCAGTTGCGCTTCGTTGTCGCTGCCGCTCTGGCCTGACCCATGCAACCAGATGACGATGGGATAGCGTTGCGTTCCATCGAGCTTCGGATTGCCCCACAGTTGATAATTCAATCCTTGCTTCGAAACCCCCTTGGTGAATTGACCTGTAATCTTGGCGGCATAGGAACCTTCTTTTAAACCCGCATCTCGTCGCTTTTCCCGCAGCAGACCACGAATGTAGTCCTGGTCAGCTTTGGAGAGCCTGTTCAGGGGTAAGCGGAACTGATTGAAGTCAGTCCTTCTACGAATCTTCACCTCTTTCTCAGAAAATTCGACAAGATCGCCCATGAATTTCGAGTTTCCATCGCTGGATGTCCATTCACGTGGCGGATCGGCAGCCACTGCGGCAGACAATAACAAGCTGAACGTGATTAGGTGGCAAAGTGGCTTCATAACCCATGCTAAGGCTTGTGCGGCTTCGGCGGCAAGCCATTTAAAAGGCCGTGTGACTCACCTTGGGAAGGAGGTTTGAGCAGAGAGAAGCGGATGGCTTTTGGGTAGCAGTAGCAGCACCGTCAGAATGGAGGCGATTCACCTTGTTCGAGCACGATATGCTGGGATGGAGGTGAGGCAGTCGCTGTAGGAGGGCAGCGTGAATGAGCACAGGGCGCTGCTTACGCACAGGGTGCCATGCTTCTGCGCGTGTAGCGAGTTTCAGGCCGTGATGAAATCACGCATCGCCTCGATGATCACCACGACGGAGCATGCGCCAGCGTCTGGGAAACCGATGCAGGCTTCTCCCAATGTCTTTGCGCGTCCAAATTTGGCGATCATTGCTTTGCTGGCTTCTTTCCCAGCAGTAGCGGCATCAGTGACCGCCTGAATCGCCTCTGGTAATGAGGCATTCGCAACCTCAGCCGCTTTATCTGCTGCGGGTTCCATGGCATCGACGCAGGTTTTATCACCCACAGCCGCACCACCACGCTGCTTCACGCCATCGGCACCTGCTTTGAGGAAAGCAGCCAGTGCAGCAGCATCGAAAGCCTCTTTTCCCGCGAGTGATTTCCCTCCATTGCGGAAGAAGGTGCCGAAGATCGCGCCACTGGCACCGCCCATGCTGCTCATCATCGCCATGCCCACGGTCGAGAAAGCTTTTTCGATGCTTTCGACCTCGGCGGCTTCGAGTTTTTCCTTCGCTGCCGTCATACCGCGCTGCATGCCCAGGCCATGATCGCCATCGCCCAGATTGCGGTCTGCCTCAGACAGCATTGGCTCGGCGGCGATGATACGCTCGCAGGCAAGAATGAGCATGGCTTTGACTTCGTCTTTGGAGAGGCTGGATTTTGGCATAAGGGTGGAGTTGAGTGGACTACGGGATGCCTATCGCGGCAAGATTACAGCTTGGTATAGCCCACGCTCTCGCACGGCATGTCCCAGAATTTTTTGAGTTCTGCATCCAGCTTGGTGATGCTGAAGCTCACGCCGGCCATCTCCTGGCAGGTGACGATATTGTCCACGATGGTTTGGTGAATCTTGATGCCACGCGCATCGAGAATTGGTTTCGCCCCGCGCAAGAGGATGAGCAGCTCCATCATGTGCGTGCTGCCGAGGCTGTTGACGAAAAAGATGATCTCGTCGCCCGCATTGAGTGGGAGATCATCCGCGAAAAGCAGATCCAGTATTTTCGCGGCAAGTTCATCAGCCGTACACATGGGAATCAGTGCCACACCTTTCTCGCCGTGAATGCCCATGCCGAGGCCAATCACATCGTCAGCGAGTTCAAAGGTCGGCTTCCCTGTGGCGGGGATGCTGCCTGGCTTGGTTGAAACGCCAACAGTGCGAGTGTGATCGACGGCCTTTTGAGCGATGCGCGCCAGCTCATCGAGCGAATCCACCGTCTGCGCGGCGGCTCCAGCGATCTTGGTGATCGGCACGAGACCTGCCACACCGCGACGTTTGCCCTTGTCAGTCGGAGGAGCTGAACAGACATCGTCGTTGATGATGACGGTCTTCACAGTGATGCCCTCTTCAGCGGCCAGCTCTGCGCCGATGTCAAAGTTCATCACGTCGCCGGCGTAGTTGCCATACAGATAGAGCACGCCCTTGCCGCGATTCACCGCCTGAGTGGCCTCAAGAACGATGTCAGGCGGCGGAGCTGCAAAGATTTCCCCCACGGCGGCACCATCCGCCATGCCTTTGCCGATGAGCCCGTGGTAGATCGGCTCATGGCCAGAGCCACCGCCCACCAGCAATGCAGGCGCATCGGGGCGCAATTCGTTCATGACAATCGCGCGCGTGCCGACGCGATGCGCTTTGCCATCATAAGCGATCACGAGCCCTTCAAAGAGTTCGTCCGCGCACTTGAGTGGGTTGTTGATGATCTTTTTGGCAGGATTGGCGGTGCTCATAGGGCAAGAGAGGTCGAGGGTGAAAGCGAGCGCGCAGTTTGAAGGGAGCACACGGCCTGTCAAAGCACGATTCACCGGATCAACTCAGGAGCGAGTCCTGCCGTCGAGGCTGGCGCAAAAGTTCGCCTCAGGCACTCGTTGAGATGCAGTCTGAAACCGGGTAGAGAAGCAGGCTGCCGGAGACGTTTTTGGGCAGGGAAGTGAGCAGTACGAACGTCGTGTCCGTCGCCGGATCAGCCCAGGCGAGAGTGCCGGTCGATCCTCCATGACCAAAGACCTGTGGAGAGCAGCCTTTGCCGAGGCCACCCGGGCCAGAAACAAAACCGATGCCGCGATGCGCTTCGAGCGTCGGCGTGTGGTCGCGGGTCATCAGTCGCGCCGTCTCCTCACGCAGCACCTTGCCCTCAGGATGCAGCAGGCTGCGCAAGAAGGTCGCCACATCCGCCGCGCTGCTGTGCGCGCCGCCCCATGGCGCGCCGAGATTGCGCCAGTAGTCGCTGTTCCAGTCCCACTCACGCGCCTTGGGATCACCCGCACCAGCTTCGGGCGCGGCGTGTTCGGTCTGCATCGTCACCATATCCGATTTTTTGAAGCGACCAAGGCCGAGCGCGCTGTGCGACATGCCGAGCGGTGCAAAGACGTGCTGCTGGAGGAATTCAGGCAGCGGTGTCTTCGTCACGCTCTCCACGATTTCCGCCGCCAGCAGGATGCCCATGCTTTGATAATGATAGTGAGTGCCTGGCGCAAAGAGCAGCGGGGTGCGCACCGCCCCCTTCACGAACTCTGACAGCGGCGCATGGCGGGCGCGCAATTCATGATTGTTCTCCAATTGATCCGGCAGGCCCGACGTGTGCGTGAGCAGATGTTCGAGAGTGATTTCCTTGCGCGCGCCTTCGTTGAACTCGGGCAAATATTTCACGGCCAGATCAGAGAGCTTCAATTCACCGCGATCCACGAGAATCATCACTGGCAGAGCGACAGCGAGCGGCTTGGTGATGGAGCCGAGCAGGAACATCGAGTCGGGGCGCGCTTTGCCAAACGCATGCTGTGTCACCTGATCACCTCGTCGCACATACAGCACGGCGGAGTGCAGTGTGCCGTTGTCGATTTGGGCCTGGATGAGTTGGAGCGAGGTTTGCATGGTCGAGGAAGCGCTGAAGGATCGGATGGGCAGTCCCAAACTAGCCAATGCGAGGGCGAAGGTGTCACGACGATTCATGAAGTTCAGAGATTTACTGTGCGCATGTTTGAGGGGAACACGCTGCACATTCAAGACGATTTCAGTTCCCCTTTGCCAAGTCTGATGTCCCCAACGCATCTTCTCCATCAGATTGCCTATTAGCTTTTCGTTTAGAGTGCATGCACCGCCTCTTCTCCCTCATTGCTGGCCTTTTTCTGCTGACATCTGCCGCCCCCGCTGCGGCACGGCCAAACATCGTGGTCATCCTGCTCGACAATGTCGGGCGCGAGTGGTTCGGCTGCTACGGCAGTGAGGAGCACTGCACGCCGAATATCGACCGCCTCGCCGCGCATGGTGTGCGTTTTGAGAATTGCTACACCACGACCGTGTGCGGCCCCAGCCGCGTGCAGATGCTCACCGGGCGTTATCCTTTCCGCACAGGATGGTATCTGCACCACGACGCGGCGCTTTACAGTGGCGGTGGTCTCGATCCGCAGCGCGAGGTGACATATGCGCGCGTGCTACGCGACGCGGGCTACACCACTGGCATCGCTGGCAAGTGGCAGGTGAACAATCTCTACGACGAGCCGGATGCGCTCACGCGTCATGGCTTTGACGAGCAGCTCGTCTGGCCGGGCAGCATCGACCGCGACAAAGTGGATGCCGGTTTCGTGGCCGCGTTCCAAAAGGCCATCGCCAACAACGACGCCCCATTTCTCGCCGAGGCCACTCGCAAGATCGAAAACCGCTACTGGGATGCCGTGATGTTGCGGAATGGGAAGCGCGAAGTCGCACGAGGCAAATTCGGTCCGGATCTGTTTCAGGAGTTCGCCTTTGATTTCTATCGCCGACATTCAAAGAACCCGTTTCTCTTTTATCACGCCATGGTGCTCACCCACGGGCAGAACGTGAAGGAGCAGGTCGTTCCCACACCCGACAATCGGGCCAATCCGCCCAAGGAGGAGCACGCACTCTTTGCTGACATGCTGCGCTATGCGGACAAGCAGGTCGGCGAAATCATTGCAGAACTGGAGCGGCTCGATCTCATGAAGAACACCATCGTCATCCTCGCCTCCGACAACGGCACGGAGAAGGAGCTGTCCGCACGCGCGAACGGTCGGCGGGTGCAAGGCGGCTTGTATCAGATCACCGAGGCCGGCGGCAATGTGCCGCTCATCGTCTATGGCCCGTCGCTCGTGAAAGGTGGACGCACCTCACCGCTCGCAGACTTCACGGATATCTTTCCGACGATTTGTGAACTCGCCGATGCGCAGCCGCCCCGCTCACTGAAGGTCGACGGACAATCCTTCGCCTCCTTTTTACTCGGCAAAGCTCCCGCGCCGCGAAAGTGGATATTCAATCACTACGGCGATGAGCGCGTCGTGCGCGATGTGCGTTTCAAACTCAAAAACAACGGTGATCTCTACGATCTTGATGCCGATCCCTCTGAGCAACGTCCGCTGCCGAAAGAGGCCGAGCCGGATGCGAGAGGCAGGCTGCAAGCGGTGCTCGATCAAATGCCCGAATCGACGCCGCTGCCATTCCCGCATCGCAGTCTTTCTGCGTTCAAGAAGCGCGCTGAGGCGGCGAAGGCGAAGTGACTCACGCCGGCTTCACGGAAAAATCACTGTCATCGAGAGAGCGGAGCACGAGTTCGCGTGGGACGCAGAAGTCATCCATCTCAAGGCAGCGCACGATGCCCTCGGCGATGTGTTCCGGTTTGAGGAAAAGCTGTGTGGGTGCCTGGCGCGTGCTGGCATCGGCCCAGAATGCGGTGTCCACACCGCCGGGCAGGATGGCGGTGACGCGGATGCGATGCGCGGCGGCTTCTTCAGCGAGGCCTTGCGTGAAACCGCGCACGCCCCACTTCGCGGCGCAGTAAACGGTTTCACTCGGGATACCGCGCAGGCTGGCGGTGGAGATGACATTGATGATGTGGCCGCGCTTTTGTGGGATCATGGCCTTCAACGCAGCCTGCGAACCGAGGATGGTACCTTTGAGATTCACCGCGAGCATGAGGTCGATCTCACTCTCGGTGTAGTCGGGAATCCAGCGATGTCGGGCGAGGCCGGCGTTGTTCACCCACACGTCGATGGGGCCGAGTTGCTGTGTGATTTGAGCGACGGCGGCCTGGATTTCACCCGCGCGAGTCACATCACAACGGATGGCGACGCTGTGCGGATGATCTGTTGTGGGCGTTTCGAGATCGAGTAAAGCGACGCGCGCGCCGCGTGCGAGCAGTGCGCGCGCTGTGGCGAGGCCGATGCCTTTGGCTCCGCCTGTGATGACACAAACCTGATTGGCGAGATTCATGCGCAGATTACCAGGCTCAGAGGTGTTTCTCGCTCAAGGATTTGTCGTGATCGTAAACTTGTTCCTTGGTCTGTTTGCCCTTCATGTCCCAGTAACGGTTGAGGCCGTGGCGCTGGCCGTGGTCGAAGTTGGTCTCGGCGGATTGCTGGCCATTCTCCCACCATTCTTTCATCACGCCGTGCATCTTGCCGTTGATGTAGGGGTATTCGCCTGCGGTCTTGCCATTGGAGTGCTTGTTGCGCACGAGGCCGGTGTAGGGCTTGCCCTTGTAGTTTGCCTCCTTGCCGTCATTGAGGAGTTCGATGTCTTTGTCAGCGAAATCGACAACGGCGGGCTGTTTCTCACCGCAGGCGGTCAAACACAAGACGAAGAGCAGGAGGGTGCAGGAGAGGTGTTTCACGCACGCAGCTTGCAGCGCAGGAGCGCACTGCGCAACCGACGGCTTTCTTTCTGCACAGTGCCATCACTTGCCTGCCACGGTCTTTTTCCACGCAGCGGGAGCGCCGGGCAGCGTCTCTGCGAGGATGCGGCGAATGTGCCCGCGCTCGCTTTCACCGAGATAGCTGTAGCGTCCGTTGGCGTCCTTGCCCTCGAGCACGTCCCAGAGCCGAGTGAGTACTGTTTGCTTCAGCGGCGCGGTGAGATGTTGGAAGGTGACAGAGTAAACCATGTAACTGCAGCGATGTTTGAAGAGGCGGTTGAGGAGTTGGAAGTCCTTCAAGCTGCGTCCATCTTTGCTTTGCGGAGCGCGCTTGGTGAAGGCGGTTTGGAAGGCAGGATCGCCCTCGATGCCTCCATCTGGAAGAGCGGCCTCGTCTTTGAAAAGGAGTGCATCGAGCACGTCGTCGGCGCAGTGATCGATGATGCGACGTGCGGTGCCCGTGGGTTCAGTGGTGACTTGTTCACCGAGTTCTTTTTGCAGGCTGGTCTGCATGTGCATGGCACGCAGGGATGTCTGGTTGGCCTTGGTGAGCACATTCTGCACGGAGGTCTGGTGCTCGATCACCATGAGGGCGACGATGTCGCTCTGCTTGCGTTTATAGGGTGAGGTGTCGAAGAGCTTGGAGAGATTGGTGATGTTGGCACCTTTCTCAAAGTGGATATCCACGGTCTGGTCGTCATGCTCAATGGCGGTGACGTTCCCACGGTGCAGCATGTGGCCGTGCTTGCCGGTGACGTACCATCCGCCCCAGCGATCGGTAAAGGGAGTGGTCGTGTCCACGACGGTGCTCCCCTGACTCATGATTGGATGGCCTTCAGTTCCGGGAAAAACCGAACGCACGAACACGCCAGGCACTTCCGGAGTGAAGGGGCCGCCATGACAGCTCAGGCAGCTCTGATCGCGCTGGAAGTGTAGCGGCTTGGCCGGATCCTCATAGGGATCGAGCATGTAGAAAATAGGGCCCAGCTTTGGATCAATGGTGGAGACCTCAATGCTGCCGCCAAGGCAGTAGCCGATGTAGGCATTGTCGCCGAAGTAAATCACCCGCGGCGTTTGCGGGCTGATGCGATCGTTCTGTTTGCTGGTCTTCGAGAAGACCATGATTTGAGATTCTGGCGGGATGTCGAATTGCTTCATCAGATCGCGCAGCACGGTCCAGGCGTCTGTGCGGTCGATCTTCACTTTGCCCGCAGCCATGAGGCGCTCCAGGCGCTGCGCTGCATCATTTGGCTCTGTCTCTGAGTAACGAATGGGGGCAGCCTCAAACTCATCCTCGGCCACAAGGACTCCAGGAAGAATCAGCAGCAACGTCATGAAAACGCCAGCAGCGATCCCAGCGCAAGCAGACTCATGATGTGCTGAACGAGGTGTGCTACGAGATGGAAGATGGACTTTCATAGCTTGATTATCGTCATGGGGTTGGATGGAGATCACGCGATGCAAGGAGGCGCTGCCGTAGATGCATTCCTTCAGAGCCAGCCACGAGATCGCTCAGTGTGTGGCTATCGAGCGTGTCGTAAAAGGCGGTGAGTGCCTGGGCAAAAACGCCATTGAGACGGCAGGCACCACTGATAGCGCAGGTGTTGTGATCCTTATCAAAGCATTCGACCATCGGGGGCATTCCCTCGGTGCGCCGCACGACCATCCCGACGCGGATGTCTTGAGGGCGCATAGCCAGGGTGATGCCGCCGCCACGCCCGCGCCGTGTCTCCAGATAGCCGAGTTTGGCGAGGTAGTTCACCACCTTCACGAGGTGATGGCGCGAGATGTCATACGCCGTAGCCACCTCGCTGAGAGAAAACGACTTGTCCTTCAGCGCTGCAAACATGAGCACGCGCAGGGAGTAGTCGGTAAAAAGGCTGAGGCGCATGGCTGGTTTACGAGGTCGGGACTGTAAACTTGCACCAGGCGTGCATGTTTGCGCGGATCATGCCAAAAGACGCACAACACCGGGCAGAATCGGAACAATTCGCACGCAAATAGCTCAGAGGCGCGTGCTCCGAGCTATTTGCGCAATCTGCCGGGTTGTCGCGGCTGGCTCAGTGTTTGCAGGTCTTGCAATCCGAGGCCTTTTTCGAGCAGCAGGCGGCTCCGGTAGCGCAGCAGTCCTTTTTCTTGCCTGCAAAGATGCAGCGTCCGTCAGAGGTGCAACTGGCAAGCGCGAGGGCAAGGCAGGTGCCGGCGAGGGTGAGCAGTGTTTTCATGATGGTGTGTGGTTTCGTGTGGGTGAGTCTCATCAGCGCAGGAGGGGAATCATTTCCCCCCACGCAGATAAGGATGACTATCCATACGCCGCCGCCACGTCGAACGCGCAAAAACTCGGCAAACAGGGTGCCGAGCCAGTCTGAGACGAATTGACGCGTGCGCAGCAAAGCCGCGTGAAGGCCGTCACGGATTACAAAGCACAGCACGCACTGAAGCGCGCCGTCGGCCAGTGATCAGTACACCGGCCCCTTGACCGCCCAGCGTTTGATCACGAAGTCGGCAGACTTCGCGCGCCACTTCGCCACATGCGGCGTCGTGTAGTGGGCATCCATCGCAGCTTGATCTCGATAGCTCTCGCTCAAAGCAAAGAGGTTGGACTGATTCGCATCCCTGCTGACTTCAAATCGAAGACAGCCAGGCTCTTGGCGCGATGCCGCAGCGTTTTCAAGAATGACGGAGAGGAATTCGTCGATCTTTGGTGGATCGATTTCGAGGATGACGATCACGTTGACCATGACAAGAGGAGAAAGGCTATTTTTGCTTAACATGCAACCGCTGTTCTGCGTATCTTCGACGGATTCTTCCCTCTCAATTAGACCATGAAAGCCAGCTTTGTTGCTTCAGCACTCATCATGATTTCTGTTCTCCACGCTCAGGAGAATAAACCTGCGCCAAGTACACAACCTGCCACGGCCCCGAAGACATCGCCACCAGCAGCGGCTCCAGCTCCTAAGCCAGCCGCTGCTCCCGCTGTCAACAAACCGGCCGTACCTGCCAAGCCTGCCACACCTGCGGTGGCAAAACCTGCTCCAGCTCAACCTGCGGTTACGACAAAGCCTGTGGCTCCGGTTAAGCCCGTAGCGTCTCCAGTCAAACCACCGCCGGCCCCGGCCAAGCCTGTTACCAAAGTTCCACCGCCTCCGAAGCCCGTGTCCATCTTTCGTGACAAGGCGCTGGAAACTGCCGTGCGCAAACAAGTCTTTGCCAAGCGCGACAACCAGGAGCCCATCACTGCGGAGGACGTCGCTTCCATTTCGATCATCGAAGGCAAAAAGGCTGGCATCAAAGACCTGACAGGCATCGAAAAATGCACCGCACTGGCTTCGCTGACCTTACCGGACAATCAGATCACCAGCTTGGCTCAGCTCAAAGGACTTACACGCCTCCAATTCCTCGACGTTTCGCACAACCAAATCAGCGACATCACGCCTTTGTCCACATGCAAGGCACTTCAGTACATCGAACTGACAGGCAACAAGGTGACAGATGTCGCCGCTTTGGGCGGCATTCAGTCGCTGACATCGCTCTATCTCGCAGGCAATCAAATCAAGGATGCGGCCCCGCTTTTCAAACTGCCCAAGGTCTGGACCCTGTATCTCGAAGGCAACCAAGTGAGCAGCATTGCAGGTATCAGTGGTATGAAATGGCTCTCCATGCTTTCTCTCAAAGGGAATAACGTCACGGACATTGCTCCTCTTGAGCCGCTGACAGAGCTGCAGTTCCTGTTTCTGGAAAACAACAAGATCGCGGACATCGCACCACTGTACCGCATGTGGAAGAAGGATAACGACGGCGCGCGCGAATGGGCTCCCTACTGCCAGATATTCGTGACTGGAAACCCGCTCAATGAAAGCTCGAAGAAACAAGTCGATGAGATGAAAAAAGCGGGAGCTCGTATCACTCCGTGAAGCTCTCGCAATCTATTGCGCACAAGGCGAAGGACTTTTTCGACTTTCGTCTCACGGCATCAACTTGAGTTGTCGGTGTCAGAACACTTGGCTCAAAAGATCGGTGCGCTATTGGTATTGAAACGAGCGGCGATGCCACGTATAAAAATGACATGGAACAGACACATCGCCTCTTATCTCGACGTGAATTTGTGAAGAAAGCCGGTGCTGTGACGGCTGGTTTGATGACGGCGCGAACGGTCATTGCCGAGGAGCAGACGGTGACGCTGCCATTTGAAAACGGGGTGCGCCGTCTTGCGCGTTTCCCACAGAAGCGGCCACTGATTTTACAGACATCTCGACCGCCACAGCTTGAGACTCCTTTCTCGGTGTTCAATGAAAGCCTCTTCACGCCGAACGATGCGTTCTTTGTACGCTACCATCTGGCGAACATCCCGCTGAGCATCGACACCGAGGCGTATCGCTTGGAGGTGAAAGGCGCGGTGGAGAAGCCGCTGAAGTTCTCGTTGGAGGAGATTAAGAAGGACTTTGAAGCCGTCGAAATCGCGGCGGTGAATCAGTGCTCAGGAAACAGTCGTGGCTTTTCCAAACCGCGCGTAGGCGGTGGACAATCGGGGCATGGCGCCATGGGCAATGCGCGCTGGAAAGGAGCCAGGCTCAAGGATGTGCTGGATAAGGCTGGTGTGCGCGCCGGAGCTCGCCAGGTGGTGTGTGATGGGCTCGACGGCCCTGTGTTGCCTCAGACGCCCGATTTTGTGAAGGCACTGGAGATCGATCATGCGCGGGATGGGGAAGTCCTCGTTGCCTATGAGATGAATGGTGAGCCGCTGCCCATGCTCAATGGCTTTCCGCTGCGCCTCGTGGTGCCGGGGCATTACGGGACGTATTGGATCAAGCACTTAAACACGCTGGAGGTGATTGATGGCACTTACGGCGGTTTTTACATGGCAGGCGCGTACCGCATTCCCGCAACTCCTGGGGGCTGCCTGGAGCCTGGTGAGAAAATGACGGACTCCGTGCCGATCACCCGCTTCAAAATCCGCTCCTTCCTCACCAGTTTGGAGGAGGGTGCGCGGCTGCATGCTGGTCGTGAGGTGATGCTGCGTGGCATTGCCTTCGATGGCGGGCACGGCATCACGGAAGTGCTCGTGTCCACCGATGGAGGCCGCGCGTGGCATCCGGCAAAGCTCGGCAAAGATCATGGGCGTTATTCCTTCCGTGAGTGGACGCTGCCGTGGAAGCCGGAAGCCAAGGCGCATAGCATTCAATGCCGCGCATTTAACCGTCTGGGAGAGAGCCAGCCCCTGGAGCCACTCTGGAACCCGAGCGGATACATGCGCAACGTGGTGGAGACGGTGAATGTCACTGCCGCCTAGTTCAAACCTCTCAATTTCTCGCCGATGAAACACCATTTCCTTTTTCTTCTGTTCTCCGCCTGCCCTCTGTCCCTGACTGCGGCAGACAAGGTGGTGAGCATTCAACTTCCCGCCGAAACTGCGGCCTACAAGGAGGCTCCTGGGGTGGAGTTGGCCCGCGGGCATTGTGTGACCTGCCATTCGGCGGATTACGCGAGTTCACAGCCGCCGATGCCGAGGAAGTTTTGGGAGGGAGCCGTTAAGAAGATGAAGGAGAAATACGGTGCCCAAATTCCTGACAACATCGCGGCACTTCTGGCAGACTATTTCACTGCCGCCTATGGCGTGAAGTGAGGCAAGCCATCCTCGGGGCGGTGTTGTCCCTCTTCACAGGGCGCGTGGCTAACGCTCATTCAAGCGAGGCCCTTTTGCCGCTTCGCATGCACTGCGGCAGAGTATTCGGCACTGTTGAAATCCACGTACTCTTCAGACAGGTCGCTGGTATAGACCGTGTAGCCATTGGTTCCGCTGTTGAGGTCGATGGTGACGGTGAATTTGGATTCCTTCACCACCTTCTCCATTTCGGCGACGGGGGTTTGGGTGGCGAGGCCGCCTTTGCAGGCCAGCAATCCGCCAAAATAGATGTCGATGAGTTCCTCACGAATTTTTGCACCGCTGTAACCCACCGCGTGAATGATGCGCCCCCAGTTCGGATCGCAACCGTGGAAGCTGCACTTCACGAGCAGGCTCTTCGCGACCGTTTCGGCCACTTTCCGTGCATCGCCGAGTGTGCGCGCGTTGCGGACGCGAATTTCGACGAACTTGGTCACGCGTTCACCATCGCAGACGATCATCTTGGCGAGTTCGAGCATCACCTTGTGCAGCGCGCAGCGGAAAAGCTCTGCTTCAGGCGTGTTTTTCCTGATCGTAGGCACGCCGGACTGGCCGTTGCTCATCACGATGACGGTGTCGTTGGTGCTGGTGTCGCCGTCGATGGTGATGCAGTTGAAGCTCTTTTCCACGGCGTAGCGCATGCTGCGCTTGAGTTCATCTTTGCCGATCTTGGCATCGGTGGTGATGAAACACAGCATGGTGGCCATGTTCGGACAGATCATGCCCGCGCCTTTGCAGATACCGCCGACGCGGAAGCTGCCGCCTTTCCCGACGGGAACTTCGACGGCGAAGGTCTTGGGCCGGGTGTCGCTCGTCATGATGGCGCGCATGGCATCTTCGGAGCCTTTGTGGCTCAGCTTGGTGAATGCCTCGGGAACCTTGGGCAGGATGCGTTCGATGGGTAGCGGCATGCCAATGATGCCGGTAGAGCAGACGAGCACCTGGCGCATCTTCACGCCGAGCTCTTCAGCGGCTGCTTTGGTCATCGCTTTCGCATCTTGAATGCCCTGCACGCCGGTGCAGGCGTTCGCATTGCCACTGTTGGCGATGATGGCGCGGACGTCGCTCCCTTTGACATGCTGCTGACTCACGCGCACGCAGCCTGCGCGGACTTTGTTTGTGGTGAAAACCGCGTCTGTCACCGTGGGCGCATCCGAAACGATCAGCGCGAGGTCGAGGCGCGTGGCTTCAGGATTTTTGATGCCGCAACTCACCGCGGAGGCGCGGAAACCCTTGGCGGCGGTGACACCGCCTTCGATGACTTCGAATGGGGTGCGCCCTTTGCACGGGTCGTAATCGTGTTTGTGAGCCATGTCAGATGTTCAGCAGACCTGCGGTGGGATCGAAGCCGCAGATGAGGTTCATGTTTTGCACCGCCTGACCGGAGGCGCCTTTGCCCAAGTTGTCTTCAGCGCTCATCAACACGAGTTGCCCGGCGCGCGTGTCGTAAGACCAGCCGATGTCCACAAAGTTCGTGCCGGTGACGTGTTTGGTGTCAGGGGACTGATGCTCGCCGAGCAGGCGAACGAAAGGATGGGCGTCGTAGGCAGAGTGCAGAGCGGCACCGACATCCTGGGCCGTCGTTCCTGGACGAAGTTTGGCAAAAGTCGTTGTGCAAATGCCGGAGAGGGTCGGCACCAGATGCGGAACGAAAGTCAAACGCACTTCCCGCCCTGCGGCGAGGGCGAGTTCCTGTCCGATTTCGCTAAGATGACGATGCTGCGGCAGGCTGTAGCTGCGCACGCTGTTTTGCACCTCACAAAAGAGCAGCGGGATGCTTTCTTTGCGCCCAGCTCCACTGGCACCGCTCATGCTGGCAACGGCCAGTGGCGTTTCGTCCAGGAGGTTGGCTTTGAGCAGAGGAATCAGCGGCAGCAGAATACTCGTGGGATAACAGCCGGGGCAGGCGATGAGCCGCGCAGTTTTGATGGATTCGGCGCGCACTTCAGGGAGTGCATAAACGGCTTCGGCGAGCAATTCAGGCGCGGGATGCGCATGACCGTAAAATTCTGCATACAGCGCGGCACTACGCAGCCTGAAGTCGGCACTTAGATCAATCACCTTGAGGCCGAGTTCCAGCAGGGGCTTCGCATACTCAGCGGAGACGCCGTGTGGCAAGGCCAGGAAGGCGATCTGCGCACCCGCTGCTTTCAAAGCGGCAGCATCAGGCGCGGAGAAGGCCAGTGAATCCGCCACACCGACGCCACGAAAGCGCGGAAATTCTTTCGACAGCGCTTTCCCCGCCAAGGAGCGTGAAGTCACAGCCACCAGCTCCGCATGAGGGTGGCGCAGAAGCAGGCGCAGGAGCTCGGCTCCTGAATAACCACTGGCTCCAACGACGGCGACTTTAACTTTGGCGGACATGTGCGGGGTGCGGAGTATGGGATGACGTGAGATTCGCGCAACCTCATTTCTGCGCCCGCCAATGAGCATGCATCGTGCCGCTTGTCAGAGTGCCATGCCTCGCCCACTGTACCCGTCCAGCATGAGCGACCCCACGTCCGAAAAACCCGAAGACGAGCAACCGAAGACTCCCGCAACGCCGGAGGAGGTCACACGGAAGCTGGAGGACTTTATCAAAAACACGCTCGGCGGGCAGGTGCTCTTCACACGGGTGGATGGCGTGAGCCAACGCCAGCCGCAGGAAGGCGATGAAGACAAATCAGCGGCAGAGCCAGTGGCAGATCACAGCGGGGAGTTTGAGTTTCATCACAAGCCAGCGGACATCAAAGCGCATCTCGACCGCTTCGTGATTCGCCAAGACGAGGCAAAAAAGGTGCTCGCCACGGCAGTGTGTGATCACTATCACCATGCGCGCATGCTGCGCGAGCATCGCGAGTTCGGCGATCCCAATACGCATCTCGAATTCACCAAGCAAAACGTCATCATCATCGGCCCCACAGGCGTGGGGAAAACGTATCTCGTCAAACACATCGCCGACCTCATCGGAGTGCCGTTTGTGAAGGCTGATGCGACGAAATTCAGCGAAACCGGCTATGTCGGTGCGGATGTGGATGATCTGGTGCGCGACCTCGTGGCCAAGGCGAACGGCGATCTTGAGCTGGCCGAGCATGGCATCATTTACCTTGATGAAATCGACAAACTCAGCAGCGGCCCGGATAAACTGGGGCGCGACGTGAGCGGGCGCGGCGTGCAGACCGCCTTGCTCAAGCTCATGGAGGAGACGGAGGTGCCGCTCTACGCGCCCAATGACATCCGCAGCCAGATGCAGATGATGTTCGACACACGCAAGGGGCGCACCGGGCGTGAAGTGGTGAACACGCGGAACATTCTCTTCATCGTCAGCGGTGCCTTTAGCGGCCTCGATAAAATCATCGAGAAACGTACGAATCGTAAATCCATCGGCTTCGTCTCCGCAGATACGAAATCCACGGCACCGGAGCACTTATTCCGTGAAGTGCGCACGAAGGATTTCATCGACTTCGGTTTTGAAGCGGAGTTCATCGGACGCCTGCCCGTGCGCGTGGTGTGTGATCCACTCAACGCGGATGATCTGTTTCAGATCATGAAAAATTCCGAAGGCAGTCTCATCCGTCAGTATGAGAGGGAGTTTGCAGCGTATGGAGTGAAGGCTGTCTTTGAAGACGATGCGCTGCGCGAGATCGCACAACGCGCCGAGGATGAAAAGACCGGCGCGCGCGGTCTTGTCACCGCCTGGGAACGCGTGCTGCGCGACTTTAAATTTGAGATGCCCAGCCTCGGGCTACCGGAGCTGCACATCGACGCTGCACTGGTGCAGAATCCTGAGGCAGCGCTTTCTATGTGCCGTGCCACGGCGGCCAGCCTCGCGCGGGAACTCGGCGCAGCGCATGCAGAGGAAGTGCATGCTTTTGCGGAGCGTTTTCAGCGCGAGCATGGCTTTACGCTGGATTTCGATGATGCCGCAGTCGCCGCAGTTGCTGCCCGTGCTGTGCGTGAAGGCATGAGTGTGGAGGCAATGTGCGGCAAGCTTTTCAAAGATTATCCTTTTGGATTGAAGCTTGTCTCCCGCAACAGCGGCGAGACACGTTTTAGCATCACCGCAGTCGCGGTGGAGAATCCCGACAAGTTTGTGAGTGAACTTGTCGTCGCCGCCTGTCGCCGCCATGCTACGGACTCGTCCGTCGGTGCCCATGATCTCACCTCAGCCCCTGTTTCCCATGAATCGTAATCATGCCGCCGCGATGCTCATCGGCGTGTTTGTCTGCATACCGCTGTTGGCATTGTATCACTTTGGATATTTTCAAAACACCGCAGACTGGTTTGAATCTCTGTACGCACGTGGATTCATCCTGCCACGGGGTGGATTGCGCCAGTGGCTCTGGCTGCAATACGCCTATTACACCGTCATGGCCTTTGCGGGCGCCTGGGTTTGCGTGGAGATGCTTTCGCAGTGGCGGCGTTGTGCCTTTTTGCTGGGAGGGACATTTCTGACGGCGACGTTTGGCTGCATGATGGCACTCGGCGGTGTGCTGTTTGAGCCTGTGAGTGGCGCTCTCGCACTTTGGTGTGCGGGCATCGTGGGCATCGCCGTCGGCAGCTCGGTGAATGGTTATCGCCGTCATGTGATGCGGGAGTATTTTGTTGGCAGACTTTCGACGAGCCGGTTCGAGGAATTGGCGGATCAGGATAATCCGCGCGCGTTGACGGAGCGTCGCGAGGTGACGGTGCTGACCTGCCGACTGCTCAATGTGAGCGAAATCGCAGCAGGCCTGGAGCCGAAGGCGTTTGAGGAACTCGCTGCGTTTTTTCAGCGGGGCGTGTCAGAATTTCTGATCTCGCGTGGAGCCTACTTGGATGATTGCGATGCGCGGCAGGTGCGCGTGATTTTTGGTTTCCCACTCGCAGACGAGCACCACGCACGGCATGCCATGCAGGTGGCAGCGGCATTGCGCCCGCATCTGACAACGCTATGCCGTGAGATGGAGACGCGTTTTGGACATAAGCCGAGGTTTGGCTCCGCCCTCAGCAGTGGCCCCGTGACCTGTGGGCTGTTTGGAGTTGGGCACTTCGAGAGTTTCAGCATCGTAGGAGAGTCGGTCGATTTCGCCGCGCGTCTCTGCCAGTTGAACGCCGAATATGGCAGCCAGACTTTGCTCGGCACGCGCACCTATGCGCTGGTGAAGGAGTGTGCGGAGGTTCGTCCGCTGGAGATGGTCAGCCCGGCGCGTGCCAGCCAGATGAGCGAAGTCTATGAACTCCTTGGCGAAAAGGGCATGCTCTCTGAGCAGGAAACGCGTGCGCGCGATGCCTTCTGGCAGGGCGTGGTGCAGTATCGCAAAGGTGAATTCAAACAGGCACTCGAAAGCTTCAAAGGGGCAGTGATCGATGAGCGCGGGGATCCTCCGCTGAATTACTTCATGGGCTGTGTCGAGGCTGCGCTCAAAGACAAAGACGCAGCGGCAAAGGAAACGCCGAAGCACGCGCGCAAGCTGGCCGCAGTCTGATTTTCACGTCGTTTTTCCTCACCGTGCGCATCGACTATCCTCCCGCCATCCAGCGCCTCGTGGCCCAGCTCAAGGCACTGCCAGGGCTTGGCCCGCGCAGTGCGGAGCGTCTGATGCTGTGGCTGCTGCACATGCGTGATGAGCGAATCAGCGCACTGGCAGATTCACTCAATGAGGCAAGGGCGCGTGTGTCGGCGTGCCCAGATTGCGGTTTCTTTATCGAAAACGAACATGCTTGCCTGCTCTGCCACGATCCGCGCCGTCAGCAGAGATTGCTGTGTGTGGTGGAGCAAGCTGCGGATGTGCTGCGGCTGGAGCGCAGTGGCGCGTTTCACGGACTTTACCATGTGCTCGGTGGCCGCCTTTCTCCGCTCGACAACATCACGCCGGAGGATTTGCGCATGGAGTCACTCGTGAAACGCGTGGCGTCTCTTCAGACGGAGGAAGTCATTCTCGCGCTCAGTTCGGATGTCGAAGGTGAGGCCACGGCGAGTTACATCGGCGACCTGCTTCGCCCTTCCGGCGTTTCAATTTCCCGACTTGCGCAAGGGATGCCTGCGGGGGGAGGACTCGATCATGTGGACGAGCTGACGCTTTTTCAGGCGTTGCACGGGAGGAGGCGTCTGGGTTAAATCACCGCGCTCACATCCAACATCTTCAGGAGAGTTCCATGGAACACCACATCGCCCGCAACGGTCAGCAGCTCGGCGTCTATGCCGCAGAAGAAATTCAGCCAGGCATCGACTCTGGCCGCTTTTTGCTGAGTGATCTGTTTTGGACAGAGGGCATGGCGGAGTGGCAGGAGCTGCGCACCAGGTACAACGCGCCTCCAGCGAGTGCCGAGCCGCAGGATGGGACTTTCTTCAATCCCTATGCCGCACCGAAATCCATGATCGCGGCTCCGACGATTGGGCAGGGACTCAAGCTGGCCTCCCGCGGCTCGCGGCTCGGAGCGGCGATCATCGACACTCTCATCCTCGCAGTCGTTGTCAGTGTGCCCCTCGTGATCGGAGCGGTGCTGCTGAATGCTGCGGAGAAGGGAGGCCAGGATGATGTGCCGATCGGTGCGCTGGCATTTTTTGCGCTTGCTGCATTGGGTGCTTTGGCGCTTCTCGTTTGGAATGCCATTTGGCTAACACGCTACGGCCAGACCATTGCCAAGCGCATGATGAAAATCCGCATTGTTACTCATCCAGAGGGGCAGAATGCAGGTTTTGCTAAAGCCTTCATGCTGCGCGCGGTGGTCAATGCCATCATCGCTCAGTTTGTCCCCCTCTACGGCATCGTGGATGCATGCTTCATCTTCCGTGAGGATCGCCGTTGCCTGCATGATCTCATCGCCGACACCACGGTGGTCGAATGCGAGAGCGACGCATGAGTCATGCGAGGCCCAGGGCTGCGACTTGCTCCTCGTTGAGCCCGAGATAATGACCCAGCTCGTGCAGCAGGGTGATGCGCACTTCATTGCGGAAGGTGGGCAAATCACCACCGCTGTCGTCCCAGAGATTGTCGAGAAAAAGTCGGATGCGTGGCATTTCCTCCGGCGCGGAGGGCAGGGGATCACAGCGGGCGTTTCCTTCAAAAAGGCCGAGCAAGTCTGGATCGAGATCGGGTTCATCCACGATCCATGTGCGCATCTCCACCAGTTCGATGGCGCATGCCTCAGCTTCGGCGCGAAGCTCCGCAGGAAGCTTGGCTAGCGTGTGGCGCAGGACGCTGGTGGCGATGGAGCTAAGGCGTTCAAATCGCATGAGGTGACAACGTCACAGCGGCAGCGCAAGGTTCAAGGCACAACGCAATGGCTTTGAGGCGTACTTCTTGAGATGAGAGACGGACTTCACACCGAGTTCACCTTACGGTGCTTGATCTTTGACCAAATCCCGGCGACCCGGTGGCAGCCCGCATGAAAAAACAGCCCTCAGATGCACGCAAGCCCGCGAAGCGCACGCTGTCGCGCTGGCAATCGTTCAAACGGCTCGCGCTGTTCGCTGTGATGGGCGGTTCGCTGCTTTGCACGCTGGCGGCGGCGGTGGTCACGGGCATTTACAGTCATTTGGCAAAGCAGTACGACCTGACGAAACTCGGTCAGATGCCGGAGCGCACGGTCGTGATGGATTGCAAGGGAGAGGTGCTCGGGCGCATGCACGGAGAAAACCGCATCATTGTGCCGCTGAGCGAAGTTTCTCCTTGGTTTGTGAAAGCGTTGCTGGCACGCGAAGACGCACGTTTTTACAGTCATCATGGAATTGATTTCATCGGCGTGCTGCGCGCCGCGCTGCGCAATCTCAAAGACATGCGCGTGGTGCAGGGAGCCAGCACGCTGACCATGCAGCTCGCGCGCAACAGCTATCCCGATCTCAATGATCGGAGCCTGCATCGCAAGCTGGTGGAGATGATGCTGGCGCGGCGCATTGAGAAAGCCTGTACGAAGGAGCAGATCATCGAGCACTACGTCAATCGCATCTTCTACGGGCCTGGCATCTACGGAGTGCAGCGCGCCAGCCAAGTGTACTTCGGCAAGCATGCGAGCGGGCTCAATCTCAGTGAAGCGGCGATGATTGCCGGCATCATCCGCAGCCCGGCGCGTTTTTCTCCCTTTCGCAACTTTGAAGGTGCCCTCAAAGAGCGGGATGATGTGCTCAAGCGCATGCTGGCAACAAAGGTGATCACGCCGGAGGAGGAGATCGCGGCACGCTACGCGGACATCGCTTTGCACGCGCAGCCAGTCTTCCAGAGTCAGGGCGGTTACGCTCTCGACGCCGTGCGACGCGACTTGGATTTGATCTTGGAGGAGCAGGAGATCGAAGACGGTGGCCTGCAAGTTTACACCACGCTAGATAAAGGGTTGCAGGATGCGGCTGAAAAAGCTGTCGAGAGCCGTCTGGCCGCAGTCGAACGGCTGCGCGGCTACGCGCATGTGCGGAAGGCGGACTTTGACAAAACCTGGAATGGTACGCAGGAAATTTCATCCACGCCCTACCTTCAGGGCGCTTTGATGGCGTTGGACAATCAGACGGGGGGCATCCTCGCGCTCGTCGGCGGGCGAGACTACAATCAGAGCAAGTTCAATCGCGCCACGCAGGGGGAGCGCCAGATCGGCTCCACGGTGAAACCCTTCGTGTATGCTGCGGGCATCGCTGCGGGTTTCATGCCCGGCACCTACCTCAATGACGCGCCGATTGCCCCCGGCGAGATCGACGGTGCTGCCACGGGATGGAGTCCGCAAAACTCCGATGGTAAGTTTCTTGGCATGGCCACGCTCACGGAGGGGCTGGTCAAGAGTCGCAACACGATGACCGTGCGCCTCGGCAACTATGCAGGGATCGATCGCGTGCTGGAACTGCTTTCCAACGCAGGTCTGCCCAAGCCTGCCGAACGCACTCCGCAGATTTTCATTGGCAACATCGGCGGCAATCCACGCCAGCTCACCAGTGCGATCAGCATCTTCCCGAATCAAGGTGTGCGGCGGCGGCCATTTCTCATCGACCGCATCGTTAACAAGGCAGGCAATGTGATTTACCAGACGCCGGTGCTCGAATCGGAGGTCATCACGCCGAGCGTCGCCTACCTGATGCGGGGAATTCTCTCGCAGGTGATCGATCGTGGTACAGCGGCAGCGGTGCGCAGTGAGTATGGCTTTAAAGAACCAGGCGGAGGCAAGACAGGCACCACCAACGACTACAAAGATGCGTGGTTTGCCGGGTACACGGAGCGTGTGACCTGTGGTGTCTGGGTCGGTTTGGATAAGCCACAGAAAATCGTCGATGAGGGCTATGGCGGCAGGCTCTCCCTCCCGATCTGGGTGGATGTGATGAAGAAAGCCGTGGCGCTCGGTTACAAGACGGAAGTGCAGAAGGCGCAACCACCGCTGACCAAGGTGACGCTCTGCCGTGTGAGCAGTCAGCTTGCGACGGATGGATGCAGCCATGCCGGTGCTGCCTATGAGGTGGCGCTACCGTACGATCTCGTTCCGCAAAATTTTTGCCTCGAACATCAGGGGCGTGTCGCCCCGGTCTCGCCACAGGTTCCCCGAGGGCCGCAGCGTGGACTCTTTGATCGCATCCGAGGTTGGTTCCGGTGAGGGCACACGTGGCTGCTACCACAGTTGCCAAGCCGTGAGCTGCTTGTCATCGCGCGCAAAAATCCGGCTGCCAGCGAAGGCCGGATGCGCCCAGGTCTTGCCGATGATCTGCCAGCGCGCCAGCTCCTCGCGTTTTTCGCGCGTCAGCTTCACATAGACGAGTTCACCGCTGGCATTGACGAGTGCCGCGAGGCCCTTTGCCTCATCCATCCACACCATGCTCATCTGCGGATTGCGGTCTTTCGGCGTGAGCGTGCTGTCGTCGCTCCAGAGGATTTTGCCTGTCATGATCTCAAAAGCCTGCAATCCGCGATTTTTGTCGAGCATGTAAACAACACCATCCTTGAACAACGGTGCGGACATCAGTCCGCAGATGTCTGTTTCATTTTCCCACAGCAGTTCAACACCGGTGCCAAGGCGAAAAGCCTTAGCGCCATGCCAGTAACCGGAGACAAGCAGCACACCATCGTGAAACAGCGGCTGCGCGATGCTGACGCCGTAAGTGATCTTGTAGGGATAGAGCCAATTCACCGCGCCGGTGTCGGGATTCAGACTCTGCACATGCTCCGGCCCCCAGGCGATGAGCTGACGTGTGCCGTGGTGTGAAATGATCTCCGGTGTGCAGTAACCCGCAGGATCAGGGCCGCCGCGCCACACTTCCTTGCCAGTGTTTTTGTCCAAAGCGATGACAGAGCCGTTCTTCGCGCCGACGTGCAGCAAAACACGATCACCATCGACAACCGGCGATGCCGCAAAACCCCACTGCGGCACCACGGCTCCGAAGGTTTCGACGGTGTTGACCTCCCACAGCACCTTGCCTGTCGTGGCATCAAGACAAACGGCCACACCCGTGGCTCCGAGAGCATAAGCTCTGCCCTCCGTGATGTTCACCGATGCACGCGGACCCGTGCCATATTCCATCGCGCCGTAGCGCACTTCCCACTCGTGCTTCCACAGCTTCTTGCCGCTCTCCGCATCAAGGCACAGCACGCGTTCGACTTCCTTCGGCGTTTTGAGGCGATCCATCACATAGACGCGTCCGTCGCTCGTCGTCACGCCGTTGAATCCCGCGCCCGTTTCCACCCTCCAGAGTTGCTGCGGTTCTTTTTTCGCGAAATCAGCCGGGATGCCCGCCGGATTCCATCTCCCATCGCCATGCGCACCGCGCCATCGCGGCCAGTCCTGGGCATGGAGAGAGGATAGGAGTGCAAGAGTGAATAAAATTTTCTTCATGGGTGCTGCTCAATACGCGCAAAGACATGTCAAGCATGACAGGGGACAAAAGTTTTTCACAGGGAGTGTTCCAGTCTTGCCGTGTTTCATGCATGCGCTAACTCCACCATTCCCAACCTGAAACTTGGAACTTTAAACCCGCAATTTTTCATGCCTGCCGCTAACGAACTGAACATCAACATCGCCCACGTCGAACGCATCGCTGGAGAACTCAAGCTCAAGCCGATTCAGGTCGGTGCGACGGCGAAATTGCTCGCGGATGGTGCGACGGTGCCGTTCATCTCGCGTTATCGCAAAGAGGCGACGGGCGAACTGGATGAGGTGAAAATTCAGGCCATTCAAGATCGGCTCGGGCAGCTCGTGGCGTTGGATGACCGGCGAGCGGCCATCGTGAAATCACTCGAAGAGCGCAAGCTGATGACGGACGTGCTGCGCGCGAAGATCGAGAAGGCGGACACGATGAACTCGCTGGAGGACATCTTTGCGCCGTTTCGTCCGAAACGTCGCACCAAGGCCACCATTGCCAAGGAGAAGGGCTTGGAGCCGCTGGCGGATTTCATCGAGCAGAACGTGCTCACCGCCGGAGTCGATCTCGATGGCGAGGCGGCGAAGTTTGTGAAGCCGGATGCCGAGAGCGATGAACTGAAGGTCAAAGATGCCGCAGAGGCGCTCGCAGGTGCGCGTGACATCATCGCGGAGCGCATCAGCGACACGGCAGAGGTGCGTGCGGCGCTGAGGAAACTCTTCGCAGACAATGGCACGGTGTCTTCCAAGGTCATGTTTGGCAAAGAGGAGGACCCCGAGGCGCAGAAGTTCCGCGATTACTTCGACTGGACGGAGCCGGTGAAGTCGATCCCGTCACATCGCATGCTGGCGATCCGCCGTGGCGAGAAAGAAGGCTTTCTGCTCATGCGCATCCAGCCGATGGAGGCGGAGGCGATCACACTCGTCGAGCGTTTGACGGTGAAAGGCAGCAACACCTGCTCCGCGCAGATGAAGCTGGCCGCGCAGGATGCCTACAAGCGCCTGCTCAGCTCCAGCATGGAGACCGAGGCGCGTCTCGAATCAAAGAAGAAAGCCGACGCGGAGGCCGTGAAGGTCTTTGCCGACAATCTGCGCGAGCTGCTGCTCGCCGCTCCGCTGGGGCAGAAGCGCGTGCTGGGCATCGACCCCGGCTTCCGCACCGGCTGCAAGGTCGTGGTGCTCGATGCGCAGGGCCAGCTCGTCTATAACGATGTCATCTACCTGCTCGGCGATGGCAACAGCCTCATGCACGCAAAGACGCTGCTGCTGAATTTGATCGAGCGCTTCAAGGTGCAGGCCATCGCCATCGGCAATGGCACTGCGAGCCGCGAGACGGAGATGTTTGTGAAAAAGATCGGCGTGCCGTCCTCGATCCCGGTCATCATGGTGAATGAGAGCGGCGCGTCGATCTACAGCGCCAGCGAGGTGGCGCGTGAGGAGTTCCCGAATCACGACGTGACGGTGCGTGGCTCCGTATCCATCGCACGCCGTCTTATGGACCCGCTGGCGGAGCTGGTGAAGCTCGATCCGAAGTCCATCGGCGTCGGCCAGTATCAGCACGATGTTGATCAGACGATGCTGCAAGGCAGCCTCGACAACGTCGTCATCAGCACGGTGAACGCCGTGGGTGTGGAGCTGAACACGGCGTCGAAGCAGCTTCTCAGCTACGTCTCCGGCCTCAACAGCGCGCACGCGGCGAACATCGTCGCCTTCCGCAACGAGCACGGCGCTTTCGCGAGTCGCAAAGACCTGCTCAAGGTGCCGCGGCTCGGCGAAAAGGCCTTCGAGCAGGCTGCGGGCTTCCTGCGCATCCGTGGCGCGTCAAATCCGCTCGATGCCAGCGCGGTGCATCCAGAGCGCTACCCGTTGGTGGAGAAAATGGCGGCGGATCTCGGCTGCGGCGTGGCTGATCTGATGCAGAAGCCCGAGCTGCGCGCGAAGATCGACTTGAAGAAGTATGTCAGCGCCGATGTGGGCCTGCCGACGCTGCAGGACATCATGAACGAGCTGGCGAAGCCGGGCCGCGATCCGCGCAAGCAGTTCGAGGTGTTCAGCTTTGCCGAAGGCGTGAACGAGATGAAGGACCTGACCGTTGGCATGAAGCTGCCGGGCATCATCACGAACGTGACGGCTTTCGGCGCCTTTGTGGACATCGGCGTGCATCAGGATGGCCTCGTGCATGTGAGCCAGTTGGCCGATCATTTTGTGCGTGATGCCGCCGAGGTGGTGAAAGTGGCGCAGCGCGTGACTGTGACGGTCACGGAGGTCGATATTCCGCGCAAGCGCATCGCCCTGAGCATGAAGTCGAAGCCGGATTTCGAGAAGAAGCAGGGCGGTGGCGGTCCGCGCCCCGCTGGTGGACAAGGCCAGGGCGGCGGCCAGCGCAGCTTTGCTGGTGGTCATCGCAGTTCTGGCGGTGGCATGGGCAATCCGTTTGGCGGCGGAGGCGGTGGTGTCGATTGGTTCACCGCTGCGTCGCAGAAGGGAAAGAAATAGCGCAGCGTTGCACGGATGTCAGAGCGTAGAGTCCACGGCGAAGTCTTGAGTTTCTGAGCAAGCAACGCCGTGTTCTCGGGCATGATCGAGGCTCGCGAAATAGGGATTCATCACGCGATTCCAATGTCGGAATGCTGGTGCATCCTGCCACGCCTCGTCGCGGAACTGCCAAGCTTCTGACGAGTCCCCTCAGATTTTGTCGCTCTCTTCTGCGATCTTCAACAATGCAGTACGCGATGCCATTCATCCTCCTTGAAACCGAGGAGGTGGATGGCGCGCTTTGTGTCGATGACGAAAGGACGCTTCACCAGATTGCCATTGGTCGCGAGGAGATCGAGCGCGGCTTCGAGGCTCATCGTGGGCAACTTGTCCTTGAGTTGAAGGGCGCGATAATCCTGGCCTGAAGTGTTGAAGAGGCGCCGCAACTCACCGTAGTGCGCAGCGAGCATGGCTTTGAGCTCGCCAAACGAGGGCGGCGTTGTGCGGATGGCGATTTCCTCAAAAGGGATTTTGTGAGCGTTGAGCCACTTGATGGCATTTTTGCAGGTCGAGCAACCGGAGTAGGCGTAGAGCTTGAGCATGGTGGGTGATTATGCAGGGATGGCTTGCAGCCAGGGAGTGAATTCAGGAGGCAGGGCGGCCTCAAAGGAAAGTGGTTGATCGTGGATGGGGTGATGGAATGCGAGCTTCCATGCGTGCAGCATGAGGCGCCCGGTGTGAAAGCGCTGGCGCGAAGGAGTGGCGTAGATCGGATCACCGAGGATGGGGCACTGCAATGCCTCCTTCATGTGAACGCGAATCTGATGGGTGCGCCCAGTGAGAAGGCGGCATTGAATGAGCGCGCATCCTTGGTGGGTGGAGAGCAGCTTCCACTCCGTGACAGCCTCTTTTCCCGATCCGTCGAGGAGGATGGTCATGCGTTTGCGATCGACGGCGTGACGCCCGATATGGTTCTGGATGCGTCCTTCCCGCGCCTGAGGGATGCCGTGCACGACGGCGAGGTAGATTTTGGTGATGCGCCGCTCTGAGAAAGCGGAGGTGAGGCAGCGATGAGCGGCATCGTTCTTCGCGACGACCATGCAGCCGCTGGTGTCCTTGTCGAGCCGGTGGACGATGCCCGGGCGCATTTCTCCCCCGATGCCGCTGAGATCGTCGATGTGGTGCAGCAGCGCGTTGACGAGCGTGCCGTCCGGGTTGCCTTCTGCGGGGTGGACGACGAGGCCGTTGGGCTTGTCGAGCACGACGATGTCGTTGTCTTCAAATAAAAGGGTGAGGGGGATGTCCTGGGCCTGAATGGCTACCGGCGCAGTTTCTGGGATGGTGATGTGGATCGCATCGCCCAGTTTCAGAGCCACACCCGCTTTGGTCGGCGTGCCATTGAGGGTGGCGTGTCCGCCTTTGATCAAGTCCTGAAGGCGGGAACGCGACAACTCAGGCAAACGCCGTGCGAGGTATTTGTCGAGACGTTCGCCCTGATCGCTGGTTTCAGTGATGGTCCATTCCACGGGGACATACTCATGATTCAAATTAATCAGGCAATCTGTAATTTCTGGCAATCCATGAGCGATGGAGGTATGGAGTCGCCCGATTCTGCCCCCACTTTGAATTTCGTTCCCGAACAGTCCTATCTGAGTACCTGCCCTGTCTGCCAGGAGAAGATCGACGTGACGTCGCTGGAGCCGTACACCAAGCTGAAGTGCCCTTTTTGTGGGCAGATGGTGCGGGTGCGTCGGCGGTTTGATCATTTCACCATCGTGCGTCAGATCGGGGAAGGTGGCATGAGCCGCGTGTTCGAGGCGGAAGACGAGACACTGGGCCGCCGCGTGGCATTGAAAATCCTCAATCGCCAATACTCGCGCGATGCGGTTCGGCTGGAGCAATTTCGGCAAGAGGCGCACATCACCGCGAACGTGACGCATCCGAACGTCATCAAGCTCTACTCCGTTGGCTATGATCAGGGGTATTTCTACATCGCGATGGAGCTGGTCGGCGGTGGAAGTCTGGAGCAGCGCATTCGCCGGGAGGGACATCTCAAAGAAGATGAGGCCTTGCGCATCGGGCGTGAGGTGGCCGAAGGGCTGCGCGCTGCGCAACAGCTCAATCTGGTGCATCGCGATGTGAAGCCGGCCAACATTCTCTTTACCGAAACGGGCACGGCCAAAGTGGTGGACTTTGGACTGGCGATTTTCGCCAACCGCGATGCGGATCATTCCGGCGAGATCTGGGCCACGCCCTACTACGTCGCGCCTGAGAAAGTGATCGAAAACAAGGAGGATTACCGCAGCGACATCTTCAGTCTCGGGGCCACGCTTTATCATGCGATGACCGGCAATCCGCCGCATAAAGCAGATACGCGCTCCATCGAGGAATTGCGACGCATCAAAGTGCGCAGCGTCTCCTTGGGGGATTCAGGATTGCGGTTCTCTCCACGCACGGAGCATGTCGTCAATGGCATGCTCTGCCCCAAACCGGAGGAGCGTTTTGCAAACTACGATGAGGTGGTGGATGAACTGCGCCTCGCCGAGGGCTTGCTCGACAGTGGGGGGGTGCGCCGACGCTTGCTCTCACGGCGGGCGAGGCTTTTTGCCTTCGTCGCTGCTGCGATCGCACTCGCATACGGTGTGGGATGGCTGATGCGTGAAGGCGGAGAGAGGCGTGCCACCCGGCGTGGCATTCAGATCGCTCCGAGCACTGGGAAAGAGCTTGATGGGGGAGGGGTGACGCTCAAGGCAGAAAGTGGCAAGCGCACCGTTTCAGAGCGTTTTGCGGACGCGCGTGACGACATGCTGCGCCAGGCATTCAGCAACGCGCACGATAAGTTCAACAAGCTGGCTGAATCCCAGGATACGCCACAGCCGACGAAGAACTGGGCGCGCTTCAATGCCGCGCTCTGTGATATGTGCGACAAGAACACCATGCGAGATAAAAAGACTTCCTCGCAGCAGGAGTTTGCCCTTCTTTCCACTCAAGTCTCGGAGCTCAATGGGCTGGCTCCCTTCTTCACGAAAGTGCAAAAGCGCATGGCTCATAATCTGGGGCTTGGTACATCGCCAGAATCTCTCGATTACCGCGCGGATAACGAGGAGGTGCTGGGCTACCTCGTTCAGGGCTTGGCCGAATGGCATTTCGGAGATTCACGATTGGGCGCAGACGAGTTGGAGTTGTTCCAAGAGAAACTCGACAAGCTCGCGCTCGTATCCGGCGGCGTCGGCACGCTCGATTGGCTGGCTGGCTATCGTGCATTTGTGGACTATTACAAGGCTGACTTCCCACTGGTAAGGGCGGCACTGAAACCGCAGAAATCGGGCAGCATTGATGAGCTGCGTGCAGCGCTTGCCGAAGTCGAGAAAACGCGCAAGCAGATCAAAACGAATGGTGCCTTTCGCAATGAGATCGAGGCCTGGCAAACCGAGCTGAAGCGTGAGATCAAGCGTCTCGCCCTCGAAAATCAGCAGCATCAGATGGAGGAGGATAAGAAGAATCGGCAGGCCGATTTGGAGCTTCTCACCGAGGCCAGCTCGCTCGTTCCCGCGCTTGTCCAAGGCTACAACTACTCGCGCGCGATCGAGATGCTCTCCAGCACACATCTCGACACGGCGGATGTGCGGTCTGCGCTCGATAGCCGCCTTTACCTTTACACGCAGTCTCGTGATTTCATTCGCCAAGCAACGGCGGATTTAGCAAGCAAAGGCTGGGTGGGCACCATCACGCGGCGTGAAGGAGGGCAGATGACCGGGCGTGTCACCAGTGATGCCGACGGGAGCACCGTGCATATCGTGTTGGATCGCGGCACGCTGAGCATTCCTTTCGATAGCCTCACGCCGGAGACGCTCGTCGAGATCGCCCAGGCATTCTGTGCGCAGGTCACGGACTCAACGGAGTATTACCGTCGGCAGGAAAACATCGCAGCCTTTGCGCGGCTCAATGGCCTTTCCCAACTCTCTGCCACCATCGCGGCTCAACTCATGGAGGAGAATCGCCCTTTCCGTGTCCGCTGGATGAAGGTGATGGAGGCAGGCATCTGAAAAGAAATGAGCGCAGGGGGATGCCCTGCGCTCCGCGATGCAATCACTTGATCTCTTGCGCCCAGAAGATGTGCCAGTCGTCGAGATTGTTGAGATCGACCGCGCCAGGATTCACGCTGCCATCATCTGGAATGCCATCGGCATCGAGAATGCTTTTGCGTACATCGTCTCCATGGATGTATCCCCGGATGGCGGCGTTGTGCTTGTAGATATTGCCCTTGGTCAAGTTCACCCCAGGCTGCTGTTTGATCCATGATTCGAGCTGGGGGTAGCTTGGCTTTGTGGCGATGAATGCTTTGAACGCGTCGATCTTGATGCCAAGCGCGTCGAGAGTCATCTGGTCGTAACCACAGCCGATGCCGGGATAGTCTGGATGCAATTTACCCGCTGCTGCGAGGGAGGCTTTCTGCCAGAGGCGCGGGAGGTGGAGGACGCCGAGAGGGCCGGCGATGCCGGAGCTGATAAGAGGAACAATCTTGCTCATGGTGAATGTGGGTTGAGGTGACGTGGGCGAAGCCACACGAATGAGTTCAAACTTTGACGAATTCACTTCGTGGCGGCAAGAATAAACGCTTCTGAGCGCGGGTATGGATGCCGCTGTCATGAAAACAGACACCTCATTCACGGACGCTGTGTGGAGATTCGGAGGTGCGGTGCGCGGGGTGCCACGAGGCCACTCGTTGCTTGAAAGCATGCAGGCCGTCCGGCGCGTTCCCATATCTGCCTTGCGCATAGAGGGCTGCGAGTTGCTGCATTTCATCTGCAAGTTCAGGGCGTGCTGCTGACACGCGCTCAGCATACGCCAGCGGCCCTTCATGAAGCGGGCGTTGAGGCAAACCCGAAGTGGCAAGTTTTTGACATAGCTTTAACCAGGAGCGTGCCCACGGATCGGCGTGGCGCGCTGGGCGTCGCAGCCACCAGGTCATGATCCCGGCGGCCAGCATCACGGCGAGCGCGCTGGGTACAAGCAGGAGCAGTTGATTCTGCTGCAAGCCCAGCAGGAGGAGCAGGCCACGCTGACTTTCCTGGTTGTAGTCAATGATTTGGTTCTGCCAGGCGTAGCTGATGCCGTCCCACAAAAGGCGGGTGCTTTGTGCAAAGCGCCCCCACAGACTGCGCCGCTGGCGTTCCATTTCCGCCGCGCCTCCGGAGAAAAACCAGCGCAGATCCACATTCACCCGGTCGGGGGCGAGCTCAGCCGTGGGATCGACGCGGAACCAGCCGAGTCGTTCCAGCCAGACTTCGGTCCACGCATGCACATCGCTCTGCTTCACGATGAGATAGCCGCCGTTATGGTCGGAGTACTCACCGCCGAGATATCCCACCACGATGCGCGCAGGGATGCCTGACATGCGCATGAGTGTGGCGAAACTGGCGCTGAAGTGTTCGCAAAATCCGGTGCGGCGATGCAGGAAAAATTCCTCCAGTGCCTTGTCTCCGTGATACTCCCCTGGCTCCAGCGTGTAGGTGAAGCCCTGGGTACGCAGGTATTGCAAGGCAGCTTGTACGATTTGCTCATCGTTGTGCGCGAGTGTGCGCCAGTGTTCGGTGAGTTGGCGCAACTCGGAGGATAATTTTGCCGGTAGTTGCAATGCGGCTGCGCGGTGATCTGGCGGCAGCACTGGTGTTTGCGGCTGGGGAAAACGCGAAACAACCTCCACGCGTTGTGAGCTGACAACGGGATCGGCCGTGATCAGAGTGTCATCAAATTCAATCGTGAGCCGTGTTCCTCTCTTGGTGCCGCTGAGCGGACGATCAAGCGCAGGAATCCACATTTGACCGTGTGGTTCCAAGTCAATGATCTGCCGCACATCGCGCTCGCTTTCTGGTGGGCGTTCTTTGGATGCGCGTGCGAGCCAAGCGCCGCGTGTCCAGCGCAGGCCATCGCAATGCCATAGCGTGAGGCAGCGCCAGTAGCGGTCTGCATTTTGCGGAGCTTCACCGCCTGGGAAACGTGCACGAAAGGCCACTTCGGTGCGCAAGGCGACACGCGCGAGGCTGCCCGGGTCGAGCATGCCATCGATGCCCGTCTGCGCAGTGCGGCTGCGACCGAGTGCGGCGCTCAAATCGAGCAAACCGCGCGGGAAGATGAAAAACAGCACCAGGGTCAGTGGCAACGCTTGTACGAGGAGAGTCAGCGTCACACGCAGTGGCGCACGCGCGCCTGCCGTGCTTCGGCGGAAGCGGACCATGCAGCCGACGATCGCCAGCAGCGCAGTCACGGCCCCGAGTGAGCGGGCGAGGTGACTCTCCAACAGCACCGCACAAAATGCGAGGAACCAACCCAGCAGTGCGAGCACTTGAAATTCGCGCGGCGTGCGGCTTTCGAGTGCCTTGGCACCGGAGAGCACCAGCAGCAGCGCGATGCCTGGCTCCATGCCGTGGATCTGTCCGTAATGTACCCACACTCCGATAAAGCCGATGGCAAGCACCCCTGCGCGAACTGCAATGGGAGGCACGCCGCCGCGCCACACGCCACGCCAGAGTAGGCACAGCGCGCAGATGATCAGACTGGAGCCTGGGATGTAGCCATACAGTGGCCACGCTGCCAGCAGCAGCACCATGCAGAGAAACAGTAGCGCTCTTGGCTGGAGTTTGGCGGAATTTTCAAATCCGTTATCGCGGGAGCTGCGGATCGACACCAAGCCTGCAGGCGTCGGTGCGCTCCCACTTGCCTCTTCCACCTGAGTCGAGAGTGCATTCAAGCAGCGACGTCGATGCGCGGTGCCGAATCCTGGCGGAATGACAGTCTGTGGCAGTCGTAGCTCATAGAGGATGCTATCGTGTTCACACTGCTCGATCCAGCGGGCGATCTGCGCTGCGCGCGTCTCTGTTGCTGTGTTCGTGAGCTGTTCCCAGTCCAGCACCACAGCGTCCGCGGCATCGGTGCTCCATTCTTTCACCATCAGCGCATCACCGCGTGCAGCGTGGCGCCAGTCGATGCGTCGGAGAGAGTCGCCAACACGCCATTCACGCAGTCCGGAGAAGTCGCCATCGTTACCTTTTGCCAACGAGCTGGCCGTGTTCGCAATTTGGGCATTGAGTCCGGTCGTCGTTTTCGGCAGTGGGAGATCGCCAGCCGGTTTGGGATGTGCGCGATACGACCAGGCAGTCTGCACCGCTGCCTCCGCCGTGAATAAACCCAAGGGATACAAGCTGCGCAGATAAACACGCACACCATCAGTCGCAGAATGTTTGGGAGGTGGGAGCCGCACGGTGACAGCGTGGTTTGCGGTGACCTTTTCGATGAAGGCTGGCTTCTCGGTGCCATCCACATAGACCTCCAGCCCGCACGAAGGTGCCGCGCGGCTGGCCCGCAACGCGACGGTGCCTCCGTGTGCAGTGCCGCCCGTCAGGCGCACCTCAAGATTGCGTATATTGGCGCGCGCATGCAGCCATGAAAGCCCACCCAGGCATGCGGATAAGAGCGCGACGAGGTGCGCAGCGCCATTTGACTGCGCCTCGGCTGCGTACCACATGGCGATCACGACTGCTGCAAACGCCAGCGTGTGCCGGTTCCAGCGGACGCGTGTTTTCATCACTTCACGGCAAGGGTGTTTCTGAGATGAGTCGGCGGGCGAGATCCGCCCCGCTCAAGCCGTCGGCGGCATGCTCAAGCCGATGTCCCATGACAGGAACGGCTACGTCTTGAATGTCTTCGGGGAGCACCATGGCGCGGCCTTTTTGCAAGGCTTGTGCGCGTGCTGCGGAGAGTAGCGCGAGGCCGGCGCGCGGAGAAAGGCCACGTCCATGCGCGCGGCTTGCGGCGAGGAGGTCCTGAAGGTAGTCCAGCAATGCGGGAGCGGCGTGAACGGCGCGTGCCCAGGTCTGCAACTGTTGCAGCTCGCTCGTGGGGATGGCGTGTTCCATTTCACGCAGCAACTCCCGGCGCTCGGCGCCTTCCAAGAGGCGGCGTTCGGCGTCGCGATCAGGCACGCCGAGTTCTAAGCGCATGAGAAAGCGATCCAGTTGGGATTCCGGCAGCATGAAGGTGCCGATTTGGGTCGAAGGATTCTGCGTGGCGATGACGAAGAATGGCTCGGGCAGGGGATGAGTGACGCCATCGGCAGTCACCTTGCCCTCCTCCATCGCTTCCAGCAGTGCAGACTGTGTCTTTGGTGTGGCACGGTTGATCTCATCTGCCAAGAGTACCTGAGTGAAGATGGGGCCACGGTGAAAGTGGAAGGAGCCATCCACGCGATCGTACACCGAAGCTCCGAGGATGTCTGCTGGCAGCAGGTCGCTCGTGAACTGCACGCGGCGAAAGCCGAGGCCCAGTGCCTGGGAGAGCGCCTGGGAGAGCATGGTCTTGCCGACGCCTGGCTGATCTTCAAAGAGCAGATGACCGCGCGCCAGCAGGCATGTCACCGCGAGCCGCACGGTGTGTTCTTTCCCGAGGATGATCTGTGAGATGCGGCTGACGACGGTGTGGATTCGCTGAGCAGCCTCGGCTGCGGTGGTGGCTGGCAGCATGGCGTCTGCGGAGATAGGAGGCGTGCGTGAGGACATGAGACAGCGACAGAATCGTCCGCAGGCAGAGGGGAAAAAGCAAGCACGCATCCACATTGATGCGCAATCGAGTTGTCAGATTTGCTGCAGCTTGTTTCGCTCGTTGGGAGTGCGGCACACTGGGCAGATGGTGACAGGACGGCGCTCCTTCGGCGCACAAGCGTAGGCCGTGCCACAGATGCGGCATTGAATGGCGACGCGGCGGCGATAGACCTCCCGTTTGCGCTCGCGCCAGAAACTGTAAAACCACAACACGCACACCACCGTCACGCCGGTGATCATGAACAGGATGATCAGATTGCTGAGGTGGATCGGGATCATGGCTTTGGAGTTTCCCAGCGGAAGGAGATTTCTCCCCATTCGATTGAATCGGAGGCTGAGCGTGGGAAGCGCAGTGAAGCGAGCACGGATTGGAGTTGTTTCATCACTTTCACATCCTCGATTCCAGAGAGAGGCAGTGAGGAGATGACCTGGCCCTGTGCTCCCACGGCTACGCGAAAATGCACACGCTCTGGCTGGGTGAGGGGGATGTTTTGCAGAGTGATGGTACTGAGCCCACGCTTCGCGAGGGTGCCGCTCACCACGGCTTGCAGTTCAGCCATGGGGGGGCGTACGGAGGCTTCAATCACACGGGGAGGCACGGGCGGGAGCACGCCTGAGCCGGGGGTGAAGAGATGCGGGCGTCGCAGCGTCGCAGCTTTGGGAGCAGGCGTTTTTAAGTCGAGGTGATGTCCTTCAAAAGAGGGACGGAAGTCCGGCAGGATGCCACGCAAATCTTCCGCTGGAGAGGCATCACTCAAGAGCGCAAAACTGCGATCCTGCGCGCGATGGATGAGTGCCAACGCCACGGGGTCTTTGGGGTCGAGTGCAAGAACGTGTTGTGGCGTCACTGGAGCACGCTGTGCGGCGGGATGTACGATGCGAAAGACAAAGAAAAAGCCCGCCATGGTGCCGATCAAGAGCAGCAGGGCAGCGACGAGATGCCACGTGGAGTGATCCTTCGTGTTCCATGCGAAGATCAGCGGCTCCTGCGTCCGTTGTCGAGAGGGCATTGAGAAGCGGCGTTATGATTTTGGAGGAACGGTGGAGTATGCCACCTCATAGCCGAGATCGAGCGCGATGTTGCCCGCCTCGATCACTCTGCCGTGCGGGGCTTCTCTGGCAGCATGGATGATCGCGCGGCGTTCACCTTCACGATTTGCCCGCAGTTTCTCTCGCAGGCCCGAGGTGTTGGTGCGGATGCCGTCAAAGTAGAGAGCGTTTTCCGTCCCTGCGGTGATGGTGATGATGTGCGCGCGATCAAATCCCGTGAGTCGGGAATTTGACTCCGGGGATTCCACGCGGATGCCGGACTGCTGCACAAAGCCGCTGCTAAAAAGGAAACACACGAGCAGAAGCAGGATGGTGTTGAGCAGAGGTGCCGTGTAGAGCCACGGGCTTTGCTTTGGCAAATTACTTTCGAGCTTCATGAGCGGCTGCCACAGGGCTTACGGCTGGCTTACCCTTTCAGTCCTCGTGTGCGTTTTGCGGTCGGAGCTGGCTCTGCCCCAGCAGGACGGAATTCCACGATGTTGTCGCTGCCTTTGGCGTCTTCGAGGAGGTTTACGATCTCGATGCCTGCGCGCTCCAAGTCGTGCATGAGTGAGCGTGCGCGCGCGCTGAGAAAGGCGTAGGAGAGATAGGCGGGAATGGCCACGACGAGGCCGAGCGCGGAGGTGATGAGGCTTTGATAAACGCCACGAGCTACGTCCGCAGGGGTGGCAACTCCATTGGCGGAAGACAGCCCAGTAAAACTATCTAGCAGTCCGAGCACGGTACCGAGCAGGCCAATGAGAGGCCCGGCGTGGGCGATGGCGTTGAGAATGCCGAGGAAACGTTCCAAGCGCGGCACTTCGAGCTGTCCGGCCTCCTGCACGATTTCTTTGAGTTGCTCCCGCGGTGCGTGGTGCCGTAACAGCGCGGCATGGATGACGCGCCCTGCGGGTACGCGCGTTGCCACGCATTCCTGGAGAGCTTCGGCAAAGTTCTTGCGGCGGATGAGACTGGCCAAACCAGCAAGGAACTCGCCGACATTCATGCTCGCACGGTGGAAATAGGCCATGCGTTCAATGAAGATCGCCCCTGCAAAGCAGAGGCAACCGATCAAAAGCCAGACAAGCAGTCCGCCTTTGGAAATGAGGTCAATCATAGGCCGGAATCGGGAGAAAGTGGGAGAGTGCAGAGGCCGCAGCGATCACGGCCCATGTGGACGGAGTCTTTTTATGCCGGGCTGAACGGATTGTAAACACTGGAAATATAGCCTCGTGGACGGATGAAGCCAGCGCCGTTGTGAGCGGCCCGCCAAGAAGTCATCTGCTGGCACGACTCTGGCAGACGCAAAAAAAAGGAGCGACCCGTGAAGGTCGCTCCTGAAAGAGGGAATGTCTCGTTACTTGGAGACGGTGTAAGGATTCTTGGGGTTTTTGCCCGAAGTTTCCTGGATGGGTTCCGCAGGGAGCTGCGGCAGACGGCAGCGCCAAGCAGAGCCTGGAAGTGCATAATCCTGATCCAGATCGTTCAGGCTGCCGACCATGTAGGGCTTGGGATCAAGCGGCTTGATGATGTGCAGTGTGGACCAGATGCCTGCATCCACCACATCACCGTAGGCATACATCGCAGCTTGTACGGGCTTGCGAGTGGAGTTTGCTCCACGGCGATAGATGCTCGTAAGCCAGCCGGGGTAGCGGCGGATCGCGCGAGCGGCGAAGCCGGCACCATTGTCATAGGTGTCCATCACGTAGTCGGTATAGCGGTTGGCTTCGCGGTAAACGATGTCGTCAGAGCGATAGACCGCATCGGATCCGATTTTCGTATAGTTGCGCAACTGGCGGTCTCCGACGATGCCCACATAGTCCGTGCTGTCGTCCACGACATCCACCGTGCTCTTCACTCCCTGGCCAATGGCGGTGCTCACATAGCAGAGGCCTTCATTGGTTTTCGGAGCTGCTTTGCATGGCAACTCGGCTGTCGGGCGGGGATTGCCATCAAGGCTAGTGCAGGTGCTGCTCCTCATGCTGGTGCAGGAAGCGAGGATGGAGATCAGGGAGAGGGACAACAGCAATTTCATAGGAAAGCGGGATTCTGTCGGAAATTGGGCAGCGTTGTCAAAGCTAAAATCCGTGAAAAGACGGCCGGGGTGATGGCCTGCTGGAAATCATGAAAGACGAAGGGGGAGGCTGCGTTTCTGCGGCACCCCAGACACACTCCTCCCCCAGCGGTGTCATCCATGAAAACATTCCTCACCTGCACCTTCATCTCCCTTTCTGTCGTCCTCTCTGCGAGAGAGGCACCCAGCCTGTCTGCCGTCTCGGCGCGTATCGACGAACTGGTCAACGCACGGCTCGCCCAAGAGAAGATCACGCCGAACAAGCCGGCAAGCGATGAGGTCTTTGTGCGGCGTGTTTACCTCGATGTGATCGGCCGCATCCCGACGCTGCAGGAGACGATGGAGTTTCTCAAAAGCAGCGAGCCGGACAAACGCGCGAAGCTCATCGACAAGCTGCTCGCTGGAGACGGTTATGTGCAGAATTTTTTCAATTACTGGGCGGATATCCTGCGCATGAAGACGCAGATGATCGGCGGGGGGCAGAGTCTGCCTGCCTACTACGCGTATTCAGGCTGGCTGAAAAGCGCGTTGCGTGAAAATAAACCCTACGATGCCATGGTGCGTGAGGTCGTCACCGCTGCGGGGAAGACGTATGAGAATGGAGCCGTCGGCTTCTACATTCGCGACTACAACATGCCGCTCGATAACATGGCGGTGACGACGCAGGTTTTTCTCGGCACCAGCATGGTCTGTGCGCAGTGCCACAACCATCCTTTCGATAAGTGGACGCAGATGGATTACTACCAGATGGCTGCATACAGCTACGGCATGACGGGCACCAACGGCCTGACCAATCCGCTGCTCACCCGGGCACTCTATGGCACTACCCCAAAAAAAGGAGGCAAGTCCTCCTACGGTGGGAGTGTCGCCAAGAACAATATTCCTGCGGATCTCGAGCGCAGAGAGGTCAACCGCGCGGTGGTGGAAATCCTCCGCCCACTGCGGTATAACACCGTGCTCGATGAATCTCACCGCAAGGCACTCCGCCTGCCGCAGGACTATGCGTATGAAGATGCCAAGCCTAGGCAGGTGATTTCCCCTTTCATTCCAGCCTCGTTTAGCAAAGACGGAGACATCATCAAAAAGAAGGAATCTCCGATTAAGGCATATGCAGACTGGATGACGAGTAAGAGCAATCCGCGCTTCACCACGGTCATCGCCAATCGGCTTTGGAAAAAACTCATGGGGCAGGGGATCATAGAGCCTGTGGATGAGATCACGGACAGTACGGTGCCCTCGAATCCGCAACTGATGACCTTCTTGGAAGACACGATGAAGGCACTCAACTATGACATGAAGGGCTATCTGAGAGCCATTCTGAACTCAGCCACCTATCAGCGTGAGGCCTACACCAAAGATGTCGAGCTCGGTGCCTCCTATCATTTCCCTGGGCCGCTGCTGCGCCGTATGTCGGCTGAGCAGATCTGGGACAGCATGGTGGCACTCTACAAACCCAGTCCAGACACCCCCAGCATCGAGGTCAAGGTGAATGCCGAAATTGCGCTGCGCCGCGTCGAGTGGCTGGATCGCGCTTTGAACAGTCTGAGGCCCGAGCAGTTGGTGGAATACACCATTCAGGTGGCACACAAACAGAAAGAACTCGCTGCTGAGGTACGCGCTGCGCAGGAAAAATTGGAGGCTGCCACCAAAGCAAAAGACGAAGACACCGTGCGTGCTGCCAGGAAAGAAATCAGCAGTCAGCGCAAACGCATTGACCAGGCTGTGGAGGCTCTCGTTTATGACGCAGGATTCAAGCACTTCTCTAGCATGATCGCCGAAGGCAGACTTGGAGAGTTTTCGGACGATCCTCAGTTCGTTAAAGAAGTCGGAGCCGTGCTCAGGTCGAAGAAGGCTGGTGAATCTCTCGGCATGGAGGAGGCCTTGAACATCCTGGCTCGCCAGCGCCGTGCGAGACTTAAGGAATTGGCAAAAAATCGCCGCATTGCTGATATCGAGCGATTGGAGGTCAAAGACAAAAAAGCGCGCGAAGCACTCACCACTTGGGAAAATCTTCGTGACACGACCATGCTCCGTGCAGCCGACTTGCGCAGCCCGGCTCCGAACGGCCACTTCCTGCGGGAGTTTGGGCAGAGCGACCGCGAACTCGTCGAGAACGCCAATAAGGAAGCGAGTGTGGGCCAGGCGCTCATGCTGCTCAATGGCAAACTGTTCAGCAGCTTGCTGAACCGCTACACGATGATCGCCCGTGCGATGGAGCGTGCGAAGAAGAACGGCTCCGATGCGTTGATCGACACGGTTTATCTCAGCCTCATGAGCCGCGTGGCGACGCCGGAGGAGCACGCGCTGCTTAAACCCGTCGCTGACAAGGCGGATGCGACCGACCGTGGCGATGTGCTCTGGACAGTGCTGAACACACGGCAATTCTTCTTCATCCAGTGATCGCAGCACTGCGTCACATTGGCTGACGCAACGCAGTGTGTGCAGGCATCAGACGCGCATCATGCGATGATGCCTTTGACCACTTCTCCCTCGACATCTGTCAGTCGGAAATCGCGCCCGGCGTAGCGGTAGGTGAGGCGCTCGTGGTTGAGACCCAGCAGGTGCAGGATCGTCGCGTGCAAGTCGTGGATGTGTACTTTGTCTTCCACTGCGTAGTAACCGTAGTCGTCCGTCGCACCGTGGGCGATGCCGCCCTTGGTGCCACCGCCTGCGAGCAGCATGGTGAAGCCATGAGGATTGTGATCACGCCCATCCGCGCCCTGCGCCACAGGCGTGCGGCCAAACTCACCGCCCCACACCACCAGCGTGTCATCCAGCAGTCCGCGTGATTTTAAGTCTGCGATCAGGCCCGCCACAGGCTTATCCACTTCGGCGGCATTTTTCGTGTGACCTTTGAGCAGATCAGAATGCTGGTCCCACTGCACAAAGCTGTCGCTGTGCGTCACCTGCACAAAGCGCACACCTCGTTCTGCAAATCGCCGCGCCATGAGGCATTGGCGGCCAAAGTTTGCCGTCACGGGATCATCGAGTCCGTAGAGTTTGCGCGTCGCTTCGCTTTCATTCGAGATGTCCTGGAGTTCAGGCATCGTCGATTGCATGCGGAAGGCGAGTTCGAACGAATTGATCCGTGCTTCCAGCGCTGCATTATCTCCCGCGGTCTTGAGATGAGCCTGATTCATCTGCGACACGAGATCGAGCTGCGCGCGCTGCATTTCAGGCGACAGCGATTTATTCTGGATGTGTTTCACCACCGCTTGCTCTGCGGGCACGCTGGCATTGCCCAGAGGAGTGCCCTGACAGTAGGCGGGCAGGAAGGCGGCTCCCCAGTTGTTGACGCCGCCGTGCGCCAGTGTCGGGCAGATGGTGATGAAAGCGGGGAGGTCCGTGTTTTCCGTGCCCAGTCCGTAGCTGATCCATGAGCCCATGCTCGGCCTCACAAAAGTGTCGCTGCCGGTGTGCAGCTTGAGCAGGGCACCTCCATGCGCGGGATTCGATCCATACATGGAGCGGATGACGCAAAGATCATCCACCCGTTTGGCGAGGTTTGGGAAGAGATCACTCACCGGCAGGCCGCTCTGGCCATACCTGCGGAATTTCCACGGCGACTTCAAAAGATTCCCCGTCTTGGCGAAGGTCACACGCGGCAGTGCAAAGGGCGGTGGCTTGCCGTGATCACGGTCCAGCAGCGGTTTTGGATCAAAGGTGTCCACTTGTGACGGGCCACCTTTCATCAGCAGAAAAATCACCCGCTTTGCCCGCGCGGGGAAATGCGGCTGCTTGGGGGCCAATGGGTCGGCGACGGCTGCGCCAGCCTGCTCCATTCCCAGTACTCCCTGCAATGCCAGCCAGCCAAAGCCAGCGCAGGATTGCCGCAGCATGGTGCGGCGGGCGATGGGGAATGTGGGGGAGGCAAAATTCACGCTGAGAATACGAGCGTGGGCAAACGGTCTTGCGCTGGCTGCCATCCGCAACGTCTTACGCCCGCGCGGTGGAGGGCGTGCGGCGGTCGTCGTGGAAGAAATCTTCCATGCGCTTGTGCAAGTCGGCGTAGAATTGCTGTGCCATCTCTTCCAGCGCATCCGCCTTGTACTTGAAGCCGCTGGTGGCTGCCAGTTCACGCTCGACACGCATTTTCTCTTCAAAGGCGCGCTCTAGTTCCATCAGGTGCTCCAGGAAACCTTTGGCTGCGCGTGAGCGGTCCACACCTTCGATCAGCGCGCGTTCCAGCGGCTTGTGCTGTGTCAGGTGCAGGAGTTTGCTCTCACCCAATTCCTTCATATAGCGATTGAAGGTGGTCAGGAAGGCTTTGCGCTCGCCGTCGAATTTCACTTCCTCGCGATCCAGCAGCGTGTCATACGGCCCGGGCTTGGAGAAGAACTTCACGATGAGTGGAATGGTATCCACCAACATGAAGAGCAGCGTCAGCACGAGATACGCGACGAGGGCAAAGGTGCCACCATCGGCTCCTTGCTTGAAGAGTTCATGCAAGGCCAGAGTCTGTTTGAGAATGTCGCGCCGTGGTTCTGCGCTGATTCCGGCCACGCGCTGATTTTCATCATTCGTGATCGCCGTGATCTCCTCATGCAGATTTTTTTCTTGCAGGAGCAGGGCGTCGATCTGGGCTTTCAAAGTTTCACGGATGGCATTCTGCTGTCCCACGAAGGCGTCAGCCTGCTCTGATTGCACCTTCTGTTTCAGTGCCAGAATGCGCTCGGCCTCCGCTTTGTTGGCGGCGGCTATTTCAGCGGCTTTGGCATCGAGGGCAGCGTTCACGCCGTCTTCAGCCGCTTTGATTTCTGCGACGAGCGCGACGCGGTTCTTCGTCATCGTGTCCAGCACGCCGCTGAGGCGGGCGGACTCAGCGCGACGCCACGTGAGTTGATCTTCTTGGATGCTCTTGGCGCGTGGCCCGAGGCCGATGATGCCGCTGCGCTGGCCGTTGACCTCACGCTCGAACTCAGTCTGCCAGTGATTGAGTTCTGCGGCGATTTTCTGGTAGCTGGCACTCTGCGTGGCCATTTCCTTGTCGAGCGCTTCGAGGCGCGCCTTCCCAGGAGCCACAGCTTCGGCGATTTTTGCTTCGCGTTCGGCCTTGGCTTTTTTTTCATCTTCGCTCAGGGGTACTTCGACGGGCTTGCCTTGCTCATCGAGGAACTTGGCACTGAAGGTGGCATTCCAATTCTCACGTTGCTTGGCGATCTCGGTCTCCAGGGTGGCGATGCGTGCCTCGACGCTTGCTTTCTGCTGCTTGGCTGTTTCGCGTGCGGCCTCGATGTCGCTTTGACGATGTTTTTCAATGACGGAACTTACCGTGTCTCGGAACAAGAGCAGGGTGAGGGGATGTGAGATGGTGATGCCCATCAGCGCGGCCACCACGACGCGGAGGGAGAACTGCGCGGCTTTGCGGAAGATGCTCTGATAGGCGCGATACGTCGCCAGCAGAGCGCGGTCCACGGTGAGGATGATGAAGGCCCACACCAGAGACACTGGCGCGATGACCCACACATTGTCCGTGATGGTGGAGAGTGCGTAGGCGCAGGCGATGATGGCAAAAGTGGAGGGGACGAGCACCGTCGCGCCGAAAGCCACATACTTTCGCCTCTCCCACGCCGGGCAGGCGTCGAGATTGTCAGAGGAGGCCGAGGAGAGCCAGAAGAAGACGCGTTCGACGCGGTCGAGGAATTTCATAGGCGTGTGGGGTTGCCAGACTGCGAGTGTGCGGGCGTGGGTGGGATTGTCAAACCGCTGGACTGGATTATTGAGAGCCTATGACGCCCGCATTCGATGATGCATTCATCTGTGACTCTGTGCCCGCGGAGATCATGGATCAGCTATGGGAGGCGGGATGGAGGCATTTCGGGAATTTATTCTTTCGTTACAGCACGCAGATGAGCGAGCATGGCGATGCGCAGACTATCACGCCGCTGCGCATTGATGTGGCGCGTTTTTGTCCTTCGAAAAGCCAGCGTCGAGTCCTGCGCAAAAACGAGGATTTACGCTGGGAAATCGTCCCCGCGCAGATCGACGACAGCCTGCGCGCGATGTTTCATCGTCACAAGCAGCGTTTCACTCACAACGTGCCCGATGCGCTCGAAACATTCCTCGGTTCCGATCCTGCGTCGGGCCCGTGTGCCTGCCACATGCTGCGCGTGTTTGCGGTGGATCGGCTCATTGCCGCGAGTTTCTTCGATGTGGGGCAAGTCGCTGCCTCCAGTGTGTATGGCATCTTCGAGCCGGAGTGTGCGCGGCGCAGCCTCGGCATCTTCACGATGCTGTTGGAAATTCAGCATGTTCACAGCGTGGGCCTGCGCTGGCTTTATCCGGGCTACGCCACGCATGAGGCCAGTGTGTACGACTACAAAAAGCAGTTTAACGGCACGGAGATTCTCGATTGGGCCAGCGGCACATGGCACGCTTACCGGAAAGTGAACTGAGGTTCATTTTCTCAAGGGCTCACATGAGGGCAGGGGAGAGGAGCAGCGTTAGTTGCGCAGTTTGGAGTGCTTCCGTCCGTAGGCGAAGTAAACCAGCATGCCGAGAGCCATCCACACGATGAGCCGGATCCAGGTGTCCGCAGGCAGCAACACCGTTTGTCCCAGGCAGATGATGACTCCCATCACCGGCACAAATGGCACCCACGGCGTGCGATAGGGGCGCGGCATGTCGGGCTTTGTCCGGCGCAGTACGATGATGCCCACGCAGACGACGGTGAAGGCCAGTAGCGTGCCGATGGAGACAAGCTCTCCGAGCAAGTTTAGCGGCAGAAAGCCAGCCAAGATGGAGCAGAGTAGCCCGGTGGCCATGGTGGTGACGTGTGGTGTGCCAAACTTCGGATGCACCTTGGCAAAGGCCTGTGGCAGCAGGCCATCCTTAGCCATGCTAAAAAACACGCGCGGCTGTCCCATGAGCAACACGAGAATCACCGAGGCCAGACCGGCCAGCACAGCCAGCTCCACCGCAATGCGCAGCCACTTCAGGGCGTCGCCCGCCACTTTCTCAAATGCATACGGCACCGGCGCATCCACATGCAGCTCTTTATAGCTGACCATGCCACAGAGCACGACGCTGACACCGACAAACAACACCGCGCAGATGCCCAGAGAGCCGATCATGCCCCAGAACATGTCTTTCTGCGGATGCTTCGTCTCCTGCGCGGCGGTGGAGACGGCATCAAAGCCGATATAGGCAAAGAAGATCACGCCCGCGCCTTTCAGGATGCCACTCCAGCCGTATTTGCCTGCCTCGCCGGTGTTCTCCGGGATGAAAGGCGTGAGGTTGTCCCAATTGATGTAACCCCAGCCGAGGCCGATGATCATGAGGATGATCGTCACCTTGATGGCCACCATGGCGTTGTTAAAGCGGGAGCTTTCCTTGATGCCGATGACCAGCAGTACCGTGACGGCCCACACCAGCACCATGGCCGGAACATTCACCAGAAAGTCTGTGTGAATGATCTGACCGTCCTTGTAGTCCAGCGGCGCGCGGCAGAGCTGCTCGGGTAAGTTGATGCCAAAGGCATCTCGCATGAAGTAGATGAAATACTTCGACCAGCCCACCGCCACTGTGGAGGCCGCAAAGAGGTATTCCAAGATCAAATCCCAGCCGATGATCCACGCCATGAACTCCCCCAGCGTGGCATAGGTGTAGGTGTAGGCACTGCCCGCGATGGGGATGGAGGCGGCGTATTCCGCATAGCACAGGCCGGCAAAGAGACAGCCGAGGCCAGAGAGCACATAGGAGAGCGCTACCGCCGGGCCTGCGTAATCCGCCGCCGCATGACCGGTGAGGACAAAGATGCCCGTGCCGATCACCGCGCCGATGCCCAGCGACACAAGGCTCCAGCGACTGAGCACACGTCTCAGGCCATGAGAGTCGTCATTGGCTTCGGCGCGGAGTTGGTCGATGGACTTGGTACGGAAAAGTTGTTTCATGTGCGTGTCGCAGACGCTAGCGGCCAGCATGCAAGGAGGGAAGCATTTTTTGCTCGCCGCATTCGCTTGCGCACTGCCTCCAACAAAATCTCCTCGTGCAGCCAAACAGGATTGACACCCCTGGGTGCAATCAGAAAGCATCACCGGCTGTTTTCAGTGCCACGTTTCTCCTCCCATGAAAGAGAGTCCCAAAAAAGTTCGCATTTTCATTTCCAGTCCGGGCGACGTGATCGAGGAGCGGGAGCGGGCCAGGCAGGTTGTCGAATCGCTGCGTCGGCGCTATGTCGGGCGCTTGGATCTGAAGGCGGTGCTCTGGGAGGAGCTGCCGCTGCAGGCGGACATGTCCTTCCAGCAGGGCATTGATCTTGTGCTGTCCGAGGAGTGCGGCATCGACATCGCGGTCTTCGTCTTGTGGTCGCGGTTGGGGTCGCCGCTGGGGGCGCTCATTCGCAAGCCCGACGGCACAGACTACCGCAGCGGCACGGAGCGCGAGCTGGACCTCATGCTCAAGGCGCGGGAGCAATCCGGCGGGCAGCGTCCGGCGCTGATGGTTTACACCCGCAAGGACGAGGCCAGCTTTGACGAGAAGCTGCGGGGGTGCTCCACGAAGGAGAAAGAGAGCATCATCGCGCAGAAAAAACTCGTCGAGAGCTTCATTGCCGAGGAGTTCCACGACGCCGGCAGCGGCACGAACCTGCGCGCCTACCACAGCTTTGACCGTCCGCAGACGTTTTCCACCCGTCTGCGCACGCATTTGGAGGGGTTGCTTGACAAGATGGCTGAGGGCATGGAGGAGGCCGTGTGGGATGTGGAAAAACAAGGGCCGCCCTTCATGGGGCTGAGAGCCTTTGAGCCTGAGCACGCGGCGGTGTTCTTTGGGCGCGAGGGGGAGGTGCTGGAGGCCCGCCAAGCGCTGCGCGAGCAGGCGCGCGCGGGCTGTGCCTTCCTGCTGCTCAATGGGGCGAGCGGCAGCGGCAAGTCCTCGCTGGCGCGCGCCGGTTTGCTGCCGGCGGTTGTGGAAAACGAGATCGACGAGCAGATTGCGGCCTGGCGCACGTTGATCGTGACGCCTTCCGAACTCGCGCCTGACCCGCTCGCTGCGCTGGTGCGGCGGCTCGCGGCCGACGATGTGCTGCCGGGGCTGCGGGGCGACGCCTCCTCGCTCGAAACGATCACGGAGGGCCTGCGCAAGGATCCCGGGCTGACCTTCAATTTGAAAATCAAGGATGCCTTTGCGCGGGCTTCGAAGGGGCAAAAGGGGGCGGTGCGCCTGCTGCTGTTGGTGGATCAGCTTGAGGAGTTTTACGCCTCCACCGCCATTGCTGACACGGAGCGCGCGGCGTTCTTTGCGGCTCTGGAGGTTTTCGCGCGCAGCGGTTGTGTGTGGGTGGTGGCGACCCTGCGCAGCGACTTTTACCAGCAGGCGCAAAAGCAGCCCGAACTGGTGAGCATGAAGACGGGGAAAGGCCAGCTTGATCTGCTGCCGCCGGGGGCGGACGCGCTGCGGCGGCTCATTGAGGATCCCGCGCGCATGGCGGGCCTGCGCTTTGAGGAGCGCGGGGGGCAGCTTCTCTCCGGGCGCATCCTGCGGGAGGCCGCCGCGCATGCGGAGCTGCTGCCGCTGGTGGAGTTTGTGCTCAGCGAGCTCTTTGAGCAGCGCACTGCGGAGGGCCTGCTGACCTATGCCGCCTACGAGTCTCTCGGCGGCGTCGAGGGCGCGCTGGCGTCGAGGGCGGAGGCGGCTTACCGTGCCTTGTCCGCCGAGTCGCAGGGCAGTCTGCCGCAGGTGCTGCAGAGCCTGGTCACGCTGGGAGGAGGCGATGAGGCGGAGCGGGTGGTCCGGCAATGGGTGCCCCTGAGCCGTTTTGAAGGCCATGCAGCCGCGCGGCACCTGGTGGATCAGTTCACGCAGGAGCGCCTGTTCACGGCGAGGAGCCCGGAGGGCAAAGAGGGGGAGGCCAACGTCGGAGTGGCGCATGAGAGCCTGCTGCGCGTCTGGCCGCGGGCGGTGGAGTGGGCCGAGCGCAACCGGGAGCTGCTGCGCACACGGGCGCGGGTGGAGGTGCGTCGGCGGGAGGGCAGTCCGCTGCTGGAGGGGGACCCGTTGCTGGAGTCGGCCAAGGCGCATCTGGCGGCCACGGGAGAAGCCTTTGACGAGGAGCAGCGGAAGTTCATCGAGGACAGCGTGCGGCAGGCCGAGGCCCGGCGCAGGCGGCGGGAGAAAGTGCGACGGGCGGTGATGACTGCCTTGAGCGCGCTGACGCTCCTGGCGCTGAGCGGTGCTTGGTGGGCTTTGAAGAAGCAGCACCAAGCGGAAAACGCCGAGCGTGCGACGGACGAAGCGAACCAAAAGACCAAGCAGCAGCTCGTCGAAACACACAGGCAGTTGGAGCGCTCACACTTGGAAGAGGGCCGGGCCTGGCTGGAACGGGCCAGGCTGGCGTGGGAGTCGGAAAAGAACCCGCTGAAAGCCTTGATGTTTGCCGGGCGGGCGGTGGGTTTTCATGGCTTTGGCAGGCGTGCGGAGGAGCCGCCTGAGTTCGGAGAACGCTATCCCGACCTGCTCGGCGTAGCGATGGACGATGCGGAAAATGAAGCCGCCCGCCAGGTGGAGGAGCAGAAGGTGAGAGTCTATGCTGCGAAAATCCAGCCGAGCGGCCTGCCGCTGTGGTACAGTCCGCGTCGTGCGCAGCATTTCGGGCCGGTCTCCAGCGTGACGTTCAGCCCGGACGGCAGGCGCATCGCCTCGGGGTCTTGGGACAACACCGTGAAGCTCTGGGATGCGGCCACGGGCAAGGAACTGGCGACCTTCGAGGGGCATTCGTATTATGTCAGCAGCGTGGCGTTCAGTCCGGACGGCAGGCGCATCGCCTCGGGGTCTTGGGACAAAACCGTGAAGCTCTGGGACGCGTCCACGGGCAAGGAACTGGCGACCCTCACCGGGCATTCGGATAAGGTCAGCAGCGTGACGTTCAGCCCGGACGGCAGGCGCATCGCCTCGGGGTCTTGGGACAACACCGTGAAGCTCTGGGATGCGGCCACGGGCAAGGAACTGGCGACCCTCACTGGGCATTCGAATGCTGTCAGCAGCGTGGCGTTCAGTGCGGACGGCAGGCGCATCGCCTCGGGGTCTTGGGGCAAAACCGTGAAACTCTGGGATGCGGCCACGGGCAAGGAACTGGCGACCCTCACTGGGCATTCGAATGCTGTCAGCAGCGTGGCGTTCAGTCCGGACGGCAGGCGCATCGCCTCGGGGGCTTCGGACAACACCGTGAAGCTCTGGGATGCCGCCACGGGCAGGGAACTGGTGACCCTCGAGGGGCATTCGTATTATGTCAGCAGCGTGGCGTTCAGTCCGGACGGCAGGCGCATCGCCTCGGGGTCTTGGGACAAAACCGTGAAGCTCTGGGATGCGGCCACGGGCAGGGAACTGGCGACCTTCGAGGGGCATTCGAGGCCTGTCAGCAGCGTGGCCTTTAGCCCGGACGGCAGGCGCATCGCCTCGGGGTCGGATGACAAAACCGTGAAGCTCTGGGACGCGGCCACGGGCAAGAAATTGGTGCCCCTCGAGGGGCATTCGAATTGGGTCAGGAGCGTGGCCTTTAGCCCGGACGGCAGGCGCATCGCCTCGGGGGGGGCGACACCGTGAAGCTCTGGGATGCGGCCACGGGCAAGGAACTGGCGACCCTCACTGGGCATTCGAATGCTGTCAGCAGCGTGGCGTTCAGTGCGGACGGCAGGCGCATCGCCTCGGGGTCGGGGGACCACACGGTGAAGCTCTGGGACGCGGCCACGGGCAGGGAGATCGCGACCCTCACCGGGCATTCGAATGCTGTCAGCAGCGTGGCGTTCAGTGCGGACGGCAGGCGCATCGCCTCGGGGTCTTGGGACGACACCGTGAAGCTCTGGGACGCGGCCACGGGCAAGGAACTGGCGATCCTCACGGGGCATTCGGATCATGTCAGCAGCGTGGCGTTCAGTCCGGACGGCAGTCGCATCGCCTCGGGGTCTAGGGACAAAACCGTGAAGCTCTGGGACGCGGCCACGGGCAAGGAGATTGCGACCTTCACGGGGCATTCGGGATTGGTCGAGAGCGTGGCGTTTAGTCCGGACGGCAGTCGCATCGCCTCGGGGTCTTGGGACAACACCGTGAAGCTCTGGGATGCAGCCACGGGCAAGGAGATCGCGACCTTCGATGGGCATTCGTATTATGTCAGCAGCGTGGCGTTCAGTGCGGACGGCAGGCGCATCGCCTCGGGGTCGGAGGACAAAACCGTGAAGCTCTGGGATGCGGCCACGGGCAAGCAACTGACGACCTTCGAGGGGCATTCAGGGGATGTCAACAGCGTGGCCTTCAGTCCGGACGGCAGGCGCATCGCCTCGGGGTCGGAGGACAAAACCGTGAAGCTCTGGGACGCGGCCACGGGCAAGGAACTGGCGACCCTCACTGGGCATTTGTTATCGGTCCGCAGCGTGGCCTTCAGTCCGGACGGCAGGCGCATCGCCTCGGGGTCTTACGACAAAACCGTGAAGCTCTGGGACGCGGCCAAGACCACCGCTCTTTTGGCGAGGGATCCCCAAAGCGATCTCCCCGACTTGATGGCCTGCGAGCGCAGCCATTTCTTCACCCTGCGTGATCGCGAGGTGGTGTGGCGAGCCAACGATTCCCTCCTGGCATCGCGGAGCTATCCCATGCGCCATCTCCACAACGATCTGCTCGCCCAACTGGCCGATCCCCAACTCTCCCCTGCGGCACACCTGACGCTGCGCGTGCAGCTCTGCCTCCAAACCGGGGTCTGGCAGATGCTGCCGGGTCTCTGGCAGGAAGCCCGGAGCGCTGGTCTTGAGGCGGATGCCGCGTTGCGGCGCGCCTTCGCCTGCGCTGCGCTCATCGCCGTCCGGAGCCTCGCGGCCCAGGAAACACCGGAGTTTCCTCCCGACCTGTGGAACCTTCTGAACGCGCTGACGGACAAGGATGCCTTCGCCGATCCGGTCTTTTCCCTGGCACTGGCCCGGGCCAGCCCGCGCCTGCTGCGAGCACCGGGCGGGGCGGCAGTGGACGAGAGATCGAGCCTGAGGGACGAACTCGCCCGGGGCATCGTGGCGGCGGCACCGCGCTCCTGGCTCGAAGCGGTGGCCTCCGGCCTGGAAAAGAAGCAGAAGGGCGAAGACGCTGCCACCACCGCGCGGAGAGGGCGGTTTCTGCGCGCCGCTGTGGAACACCATCCCCAGTCCGCCTCCCTGCTGCGCTCCGCCATCGCCGCCTCCGAAGGCTCTGACCCCGAGCGCATCCGCATGGAAGATCGCCTGCTCACCCTGCCGGAGGCCAAGTCAGAAGACTTCGCCAACGCCGCCTACAAAGCGGCTATACAAAAGGATGCCGAGCGCGCCCGCTCCCTCCTCCGGCAGGCGGCAGCCCGCTTCCCTCAAGACGCAAACGTCCACTACCTGGCAGGCTGGTGCCACCTCAACCTCGCTGACCCCGCTGCAGCCCTGCGCTCCTTCCAAACAGTTCGCGCGGCCCTGGGGCAGGTCACCCAACCCGACACTGACCTCCTCGCCGGACTCGCCATCAGCCACTGGCTGACCAAAGACGAGTCTGCGGCGGTCGCCACCTACAAGCAACTCATCGAGACCGGCCGCGCTCAAAAGAAGCCCATCGACTGGGCCGACCCGAAAACCATCGCTGGAAAGGGCTGGCCCGAGGCGGAGGCCGCCCCCCTCGAAGCCCTGCGCCAGGCCACCCTGGCGAAATATCCCGACCTCGCGCGCACACCCGCCCCCGCGCAGCCAGATCGTTGATCCCGCACTCCCGCCGCGCATGGCACAGCGCGGGCAGGCCATGGCCTCGCATTCACTCGGATGACGGCCAACCTCGCTATAAAATTTCCTCGGGCGCCCTATTTCAATGAGACATCACGGCCCTGCTTGAATTTCATGTCGGCGCGGCGATGTGCTGCGTGACCACATGCTCTCCAGTCTCACCGAACTCCGTCAACGCAAGCAGCACGGCCCCAAGCTCGCGGTGCTCACGGCTTATGATTATCCGATGGCGCGCCTGCTCGATGAGGCGGGCATTGATCTCATCCTCGTGGGGGATTCGCTCGGCATGGTGGTGCATGGCCTGCCGGACACCACGGGCGTGACGATGGAGATGATGCTCATGCACACTGCCTCGGTGTGTCGTGGGGTGAAACGCGCGCCAGTCATCGCCGATCTGCCTTTTGCCAGTTATCGCACGCCGGAGGAGGCGGTCGCCAATGCGCGGCGGCTCATGGACTGCGGCGCGTCTGCCGTGAAGCTCGAAGGGGGCGTCTCCGTGCTTCCGCAAGTGCGCGCGATCGTCAGTGCAGGCATTCCCTTTGTCGGCCACATCGGCATGCTGCCGCAGAGCGTGCGCGAGGAAGGTGGCTACAAGAAAAAAGGAAAGACCGCCGAGTCCATCGAACACCTCATCGCTGACGCGCATGCGCTGGATGAGGCGGGCGCGGTGGCCGTGGTGCTGGAGAGCATCGTGTCGGAGATCGCGACGCAAATCACAGGCCAAGTCACAGCAAGCACCATCGGCATCGGAGCCGGTCCACATACAGACGGGCAAGTACTCGTCACGCCGGACATCCTGGGCAGCTTCCCGTGGTTCCGTCCGCCGTTTGCGAAGGTGCGTGCGGATGTCGCCGGGGAGACTTTGCGCGCCGTGCGTGAATACATCGCCGAAGTGCGCGGCTGAGGAACGCTCCATGCGCATGCCGCCATGCTTTATGGAGGTGCGCCTTGGTTTGGCTTGTGAGGTTCGACGGAGCGGGCTTCGCCACTCTCCTGCGATGTGGTGAGCACTTGATAAATGCACCATGCAAAAAGGACGGTGACGGTGCCGACGGATGCGGCCATAAGGATGAATCCACTCCAGGTCATGAGAGATGGGGTGTTTCGGTTTTCTGGAGGCCACGCTCGGCGCGTTTGAATGCTTTTGAGCGTGCAGTGAGACAGGTGAAAACGAGCGCGATCAGGATGATCATCCCCACACTGAGGCGCGCTGGCGCGCTGGCTTGAGGCCCGGCGAGGTCGCGCACGTAGCCAGAGATGCCTCCAGTCTGGAAGGTGGCGAGATCGAAGCCTAAGATTTCTTTCAACACCCAGAGGCAGAAGATCAACAGCATAAAAACGGGGCTGATCCAGCGCATGATCATCTGAAAGATGGACGGCACACGCATGGCCGCACCGAGATGCAGCTCGTCAAAGCCACGCTTCACACCCCAGTGCCTGCTGAAGATGAGAATTTGGAGCGTGGCGAGGATAAAAATGAGCAGCGTTCCTGCCCAGAAGTCGAGTGTGTCGAGCGCCTTCATCTGCCCTCCGGTGAAGTAAACCACAAGGCCACAGCCCGCTGTCGTCAATGCAGCCAGCAGAGTCACCGCTGTGCCTTTGCCAACCCCCAGTGCCTCCTCCAGAAATACGACTCCAGGCTGCAACATCGCAATGGAGCTGGTGATGGCGGCGAGGAAGAGCATGAAGAAAAACGCGCCGCCGAAAAAGGCACCAAAAGGCATCTTGGCGAACACCAGCGGCAGCACGGTGAAGCCGAGGCCAAAAGTGCCCTGGCCTGCCACGGAGGCGAGACCGAGAAAAGCCACGGCCGCAGGCACGGTGATGAGACCACCGAGAGCCACCTCGCAAAATTCATTGGCACTGGCCGCCGTGAGACCACTGAGCACGACGTCATCTTTTTCTCCGAGATAGCTCGCATAGACGATGATGATGCCGAAGCCCACTGCGAGGCTGAAGCAAATCTGCCCCGCCGCAGCGAGCCAGAGTGCTGGATTGAGCAACTGCCGCCAAGGCGACATGGTCTGCAGCTTCAACGCGCCGTCACTTGCCGCCACTTCCTGCCGCGCCTCTGCGAGCGCTGCGGTGCCGACGACATCTCGCGGTGGAGACGATGCAGACGTCGCCACGATCTGCACTTTGGAGGGGTTCCACAGGTAGCCCAGTCCATTGGCGACGCTATCATGCGGGCGTGCAGGATCAGGCGCGCCGAGTGTCAGCACACGCGCCAGCACCACGAGTGCCAGCAGAATCAACGCGGGCATGCCGTAGTTGCACATCTTCTCAATGCCTCCACTCAAACCACGGATGATGAGATAAAAATTGAGTGCGGTCACGATCAGCAACCAAGGCAGTGCCACATCCCATGAAAATGCCAGCGCGGCACCATCAAAAGCCTGGCCACTCATGGTTTTGAACATGGCCTCCGTTTCCGCTGGGGTGCTGAGGTGTACTTCGCCAAGCCAAAATTTCACTGCATAACCGAGGCACCATGACTCGATGAAAACATAATACAGGTAGATCACCACCGGCACGATCACCGCGATGATGCCTGCGTACTTTGCCCAGGGGCGACGCAGAATGATCGCAAAAGACGCAGGCGCTGAGTGATAGCCGCGTGTGCCTGCATGGCGACCCATCGCCCATTCCGCCCAGCCGATCGGCAGGCCGATGATGAGAAACGAGATCGCATAGGCGAGCATGAAAGCACCGCCGCCATACTGCGCCGCGAGACCTGGGAAGCGCAGGAAATTGCCCAAGCCTACCGCGCTGCCCGCGACGGCCATGATGACGCCTGCTCGTGATCCCCACCCATCTTTTTTCTGCGACATGCGGCACGAGGTTAGACATCTCATCGTGCAACGGCAAGAGCGCAGTTCCTCGAACGAGATGCTCGCTGCTGATCGGGCTTTGTGCGAGGTTTACCTGCTTCATGCGCTCAAATCGTCTGCCAGCCATCGTGTTCGCCATCGCCGTCGTGCTGATGCTTGCGGCTGCGGCCAGGATCGGTGCGGTGGATGCTGATGGCACGCCTGCGTGGTTTACGAATTCGGGAGGTGGACTCACGCTTGTCGCACCGGGTGTTGGCATCGTTTCAGGATATTCGGACGGACGGCTTGTCATCGGCAGCGGCACCTCGCAAACCACCGCGATCACGAGCGCGCTGCCATGAAGCGCCGCATGCAGAGTGTGCCGACACAGAGCAGAAGGAGCAATTGGGCAAACCAATCTCCGTAACGCGCATACAGTGTGAGCTGGCCCGCGCGTGGCACATGGACTTCGCCCGTCAGCACACCTTCGACAAAAGATTTTCCTGTGTCAGGATCCTGCAACCGCGAGGTGATGCGTCCCTGAGTGTCGATGAAGCAGGTCACGCCCGTGTTCGTCGCGCGCACCATTGGTCGGCGCAGTTCGATGGCGCGGAAGAGCGCGTTTGCCAGATGCACTTCGGTTTCGACGCTTTGCAGGAACCAGCCGTCGTTGCTGATATTCACGATCATTTGTGGTGCCTCGCGCACAAATTTCCGCGCCACGCGGCCCACCGTGTCCTCAAAGCAAATGAGCGGGATGATCTGCACCTGCGGATCAGTCAACTGCAAAGGCTGCGTACTCGCTCCCGGTGTGAAATCACCGGGCAGCACACCGCGCAAAAAAGAAAACGGCGGGATGTCACGCAGTGGTAGATACTCACCGAAGGGAACGAGGTGAACTTTGTCATAAGTCTGTCGAGAGGCGGCGTGGCCTCGGAACAACACCGCAGAGACATGACTCTCGTTGTCGGAGAGTAATTCGGTGCCCGTGAGTAGGCTAAACGTGCCCGTGCGCAGCAATTCGTCGAAGTAACGCGTGTGCCAGCCTTCGGAGAGTTGATGAAACTTGTCGTTCAGATTCACGGGAAGCGCGCTCTCCGGCCAGATCACGAGATCGACGGGAGTTTTGCCATCGCGAGCAGAGGCATACATGCGCGTGAGTGTGTCCAGCCGTTCGTAAATCTGCTCCGCCAGGCGTCCAGTCCAGGCATCCACTTGAGCCACGTTGGGCTGAATGAGCACCGCGCGAACTTTGAGATCGTCTTTGCGGGGAGTTGTGAGTTCCCGCATGCCATAGCCTGCGGTGACAAGCAGCAGCAACAGAGCGATCGTGAAGTCGATCCGCGTCTTGCACGTCCCTTCACCGCGATAAGCAAACACGAGCCGTGTGAGCATGTTCCAAGCCGTGCATGCGACGAACATCGGCAGAAAGGACAATCCCATCACACCGACGAGATCCGCTGCCTGAATCAGAGTCAGATGATGGCGCATGGCCACGCCGAGTCCGTTCCAGCCAAACCCGGTGAACACCGTCGTGCTGCGCAGCCACTCGCACGCCACCCACGCCGCAGCGGCGAGGAAGGCGCACTTCAAAGAATGCACCGTGCTGGCCTGCCAGGTGTCCTGGGTCAGCGTTGTCACCTTTGGCCGTGCAAAACGATGCGTGAACCACGCCCACAGGCCGAAATACACTGCACAGTAGCCAGAGAGACCGACAGCTGCGCCAAAGCCCAGCAACTCCGGCCCCAAGCCGACCCAAGAGTCATCATACGCGCCGCCGATCACTCGTGATGAATGCCGCACCCACCAGAGATTCGGCAGGAAGAAAGCCAACCCCGCGAGATACCCCAACTTGAAACCTGAAACCTGAAACTGGGAACGCGAAAGCGGCCACAGCACCGCCAGCAGTGGAAACGCCCACAGCCACACGACGAGTTGCGAGTTCCAGCCGGGAAACGCAAACACCAGCAAGCCACCACTGAGCAAAGGGGCAAGGAGCATGAGCAGGCGCGGTTTTTTCAAGTCGTTCACGAGAGCCGATGATGCCGCCGATCCCTCAAAAGCCAAACTCCCATTCGATCATTTTGTGCCGAAGAAATGGCCGCTGATTTCGCGATCTCTCACGGAAGAGCCGGAGGAGTCACGATCCGATTCATTAAAATTGTGCTCTTAGTGATGGATCGTTCACCCGTCCGATTCCCACCAAAAGATGTCCGCATGCACTCCGCGCTTGTCTGCGTTGATTCGGGCAACACGCCACGGTTTCCGAGTATGAAGATCCTCCTTCTCGCCTTTCTCGCCGCTACTTCGGCTCATGCCGCGATCACAGGCCCCATTCGCGTTCTCTACCTCGATCCCGAAGGCAAAGAGCAAACCGCCATCGGTCCGCTGCACGCTGCGATGCGTGATCTGGGACGCGACGCGATTTGGTTCGACTACGCGAAGGAGAAGGTGGATGCACCGTATGATCTCGCTCTCAAGGCATCTGACCTGCTGAAGAAGACGGGCGCATCGGATTTGAAGGCATTCATTCTCTCTAAACTCTCCGCCGAACGTAAAGCCGCCTACGAGGCGTTCTTGGCTCAAAGAGAGCCTGAGAAACGCGAGCCTCATCCGCAGGTGGCCAATTACGAGAAGCGCCCGCAGCCGCTGACCTTCCAGCATCCGTTTTCGCCGAAAGGCAGCATGGAGCGCACGCAGGTGCCCGCCGATTGCGAGCTGAAGCTCTTCGCCAGCGAGCCAGACATCGCGAAGCCCATCGCCTTTGCGTGGGATGAGCGCGGTCGCTGCTGGGTCGTCGAGACGCGAGATTATCCGCACGGCATCACCAAGAACCACGAAGGACAGGACGGCGTGAAAATTTGCGAGGACACCGATGGCGATGGCAAGGCGGACAAATTCACCGTCTTCGCCGACAAGCTGAACCTGCCCACTGGCATCGTTTTCGCCCGCAAAGGCATCATCGTGGCCGCGCCGCCGCAGTTCATCTATCTGGAAGACACAAATGGCGATGACAAGGCGGACAAGCGCGAGATCATCATCGACTGCTGGGGCATCAAGGACACGCACGCGCAGGCCAGCAGCCTGCACTATGGCTTTGACAACTGGATCTACGGCTGCGTCGGCTACAGCGGCATCGAGGGCTATGTCGGCGGCAAAAAACAGCAGTTCTCGATGGGAACGTATCGCTTCAAGCCAGACGGCAGCGCGTTGGAGTTTCTGCACCAGTTCACCAACAACGCCTGGGGGCACAGCACCAACGATGCGGGCGACCAATTCGGCGGCACCGCGAATGGTGCGCCGATTTTCTTCGGTGGCATCCCTGCCACCGTCTATCCCGAAGGCGCACGCGGCATGACGGCAAAGAAGATCAACGTGGTCGATACCTGCCACAGCATCACGCCGAATTTCCGTCAGGTGGATGTCTTCGGCGGCTACACCGCCGCTGCGGGATCGAACTTTATCTACAGCGACGCGTTGCCGAAACGATTCCAAGGCATGGCGATGGTGTGCGAGCCGACGATGAAGGTTGTGTCCCTCATGGACGTGCAGCCCGACGGCGCGGGCTACAAGGCCCTCAATGCCTTCAACATCTATGCCAGCAGCGATGAATGGAACAGCCCCGTGCATGCCGAGGTCGGCCCCGATGGCGCGGTGTGGGTGGCAGATTTCGAAAACTTCATCATCCAGCACAACCCCACGCCCAGCAAAGAACGCGGCGGCTATGTGGCAACGACCGGCGTCGGCGGCGCGCATGAGAATGCGCTGCGGGATCATTCACGCGGGCGGATTTACCGGATTGTGGCGAAAGGTGCCTCGAAGGCCAGGGACACGCTGTATGGCAGGCTCACGAAACAGCGGCTCGCGTCCAATGGGTCAGGCGTGTCCGACCTGTCCGACATCCACGCTCTTTGGGTCAAACAGGCTCGTGGCACTCTCGACGCCAAAACCCACCAAGCCGCTCTCATCTCCAAAGACGCCAAACTCCGCCGCAACGCCATCCGCGCCCTCGGTAGTGACAAAGCCGCGCAGGACCTCTTTTTCGGCTCTGGTGTCATCTCCGATCCTGATTTGCACACGCGGCTTGCTGCGTTTGTGAAACTCGCGGACTTCCCCACAACGCCAGAAATCCAAACACTCGTCAAAAAGCTCGCCAGCGATCCTGTCGTCAAAAACGACGAATGGCTGGCCGAGGCCGCGAAGATGCTCGGAAAGAAGCACAAGGCTCTCAACTACAAGGAAGGCCCGAATTTGCTGCCGAATCCCGGCTTTGAAGAACCCATCGGCCAAATCTGGAAGCACCGCGACTACGGCAAGCGCCCTGGCAACGCTGGCGCGCAGTGGGGGATCGTCAGCGATCCGAAGATGATCCACAGCGGCAAGCAGGCCATGCGCTGCATCACGCGCGCCGATGCGGACACCAGTTTCTTCGCCGACGTGCCGCTGAAGCCGAACACGGATTACCGCCTCAGTGCTTGGATCAAAACGCACGCTTTCAAAGGCAAGGCGAGCCTCAACGATCACCTCGGGCGCGCTGAGACCACGCCTAAAATCAGTCGCACACAGGACTGGACGGAGGTGGAAGTCGTCTTCAACAGCAAAGAACGCCCGAAGGCCAGCATCAATCTCCTCCACGTTGGCAAAGGCGATGTCTATTTCGACGACGTGAAGCTCTGCGAGATCGTTCCCGATGTGGAGGCTGATGAATCCAAACTCATCGGTGATGTGAAGCGTGGTGAAGCGATCTTTTGGACGCATCCCGTCGCCGCCTGCAAAAACTGTCATCTGCTCAAAGGACAGGGCAGCGCGGTCGGCCCAGCGCTGGATGGCATCGCCTCGAAAAAAGACGACGCCTACATTCTGGAAAGCCTCATCAACCCGAACGCGAAGCTCGCCGAAGGCTACACGGCCACACCGATTTCCCCCATGCCGCCGATGAACCTCATTCTGAAACCGCAAGAGTTCGCCGATGTGAAGGCGTTTGTTTTAAGCCTGAAGTGAGAACGCTGCGCGTATGTCAGGGCAAGCCTCGGTCGCTTGACGCGGTGCTCGAACTGGGCTTGATGGGAGTGTTCACTCAACCTCAATCAACCACCCACTCCTATGGCACTCTCCGTTGGCTCCAAAGCACCTGCTTTCACCCTTAAATCCAAAAACGCTTCCGGCCTCAGCGATGTCTCGCTGCCTGCTGGCAAAAAAACCGTGCTGCTGTTTTTCCCGCTGGCCTTCACGGGTGTTTGCACTCAGGAACTCTGCGACATCACGGCTGGGCTTTCGGCATACAGCTCGCTGAATGCGGAAGTCATCGGCATCAGCGTGGACAGCCCATTTGCGCAGGAAGCCTGGGCGCAGAAGGAAAAGATCGGCATCACGCTCGTCAGCGATCTCAACAAAGAAACCACCAAGGCTTATGACGTGCTCTTTCCAGGTCTTGCTGGCATCGGAGATACCTCTGCGCGTGCGGCATTTGTGATCGATGCCAATGGCGTCATTCAGTACTCCGAGCAGACGGCAACGCCCAAGGATCTGCCAAACTTTGAGGCGGTGAAAGCGACGCTAGCGAAGTTGGGCTGATTTCTTCGCACGACTTCTCTTTTCCGTTCGTAAACACTTCGCGGAACCTCTTTCTTCTTCCGTGTGATGTTGCGTCGTGGATTCCTTCAACTCAGCCTCCTAGGCAGTGGCGTGCCGCTGCTGCGAGGAGGCGAGTTTTTGCCGCAGCGAAGGACGTTTATCGGCGAGGACAAGTTTCAGAAGATCATGGCGCGAGCGGCAGCGGAAAATTGGGCCGCACTGCCGATGGGCGCGCGTGTCGCGCAGTTCGGGCAAGCCATGCGCGGCACGAAGTATGTGGGATGGACGCTTGAGATCGACGATCATGTCGAGTCGCCTTCCGTGAATTTTAATGGGCTGGACTGCTGGACTTTTTTCGAGACTGCGCTCGCGTTGGCCCGGATGGTTGGCGAGAAGCGTGGCCCTTACCGTCCCTCCGACCTTTTGCGGCAAATCGAACACACGCGCTATCGCGGAGGTGTGTGCCGGGGCCACTATCTCGACCGCATTCATTACCTCGATGAATGGTTTACCGACAATGTGGCGCGGAGAAACATCCGCAATGTGACGAGGTCCGTCGGGCCCGTAGTGCGCCTCGTTGGGCGCGCTAACGATGAGATGTCGCTCAATCCGCGATTGTATCGTTATTTGCGAGCGAATCCGTCGCTAGTGCCCGCGCTAGCGGCGATCGAGCACCGCTTGGAGAGAGTGCCGTTTGATTACATTCCGAAAGCGCAGGTTGCAGCGTGCGAGTCGCGTCTGCAAAGCGGGGACATCCTGGGCATCGTGACAAACCGACAGCATGTGTTCTGTTCTCACGTCGGGCTGGCTCTGCGCACGAACGATGGTGCCTGCCGCTTTATGCACGCTTCTGCCACTTACAAAAAGGTCGTGGTGGATGCACCTGTGCACGAATACCTCGCCGCGTTTAAGAGCCACGCAGGCATCATCGTGGGAAGGCCGCTCGGCTGAGCGGCCGTTGGATTACTTGTCGAAGAAGGATTCTTCCTCGCGGTCGCCTACTTTGAGGTAGCGGTAGTAGATTTCGAGTTGGAGCGTGCAGAGGCACTGGCGGTAGATGGGGTCGCGCGCGTCTCCGGCGGGCCAGTTCGGACGGCCGGCCTTGAAAGAACCGTCCGCTTGCTGCGCACTGAGTATCTGCGGAAGGAATTGCTGGTTGTAGAACTTCCAGTCGTCGCCGCCCTGCTGGAAGAAGGCCTGCGTGTAGTAGTACCAGCAGTAGAGATTGCAGTTTTTATTCCAGTCCAGTGGCTCTGCGGTGATGAATTCGCGCAGGAATTTGATGCCCTTCTTGATGGGCGTGGTTTTGCCCTTGGCCATGGTTTGCAGGCCGAGAATGCCCACGCCGGAGAGGCTCCATTGATTATAGTGTGCGTCGCGGTTGGTGCCGCCGAAGCCGCCGTCTTTGCTCTGCTTGCTTTCGAGGTAATCAGTCATCTTTTTGATCGAGGCATGTAGGCCGTCGATTTTCAGGCCGGTGTTCTTGGCAGCCTTGAGTGCTTGGAATTGCCAACCGGCGACCGAGAGGTCTTCACCGTTGCTGTCTTTGTTGTACACGATAACGTCGCCTCCGTAGGTCCAGGAGCCGCGTTTGTTTTGGTTGTCGATGATGACGCGCACGCCTTTTTCAAAGGCTTCACGCATGCCGGGGAGTGATTTGCTCCCGAGGCGTGCCAGCGTGTACATTTCTCCCAACGCGTAGGTGGCGATGCCGTGCTCGTAAGTGCCTGCGCCACCTTTGTTGCCCATCCAGGTTTCGGAGAAGATGCCGTGTGGATTCTTTTTGCCCATCTCAATGAGGTACATGATGCCCTTCATCACGTTGTCTCCATAGAATGGGGATTCCGGCGTCTCGCAGCGACCCAGATAGCAGAGCAGCGCGAGGCCGGTGAAGGCGCACTTGGTGCTGCGTCCCCAGGAGCCGTCAGGGTTTTGCTTGCTTTTTAGCCATTCCAACGAGGCACTCACCGCCGCCTCACACTCCGGCGTGCCACCATTCTGCCGCAGCTTCTCCAATCGCTCCTGTGTCGAGCAACGCGCGCGCATGGATGGCGGCAGCACCACAAACCCTGCAGCACCTCCCATGCCGATCCCTTTGCCAAATCCGCCACCCGCTCCTCCTGTGCCAAAGCCGCCGCTTGCTCCCAATGCTCCGCCTCCCATCATCGCGCTCACATCGGGCATATCCAACGCATCTGGTGGTGCCTCCGGCAGCGTGATGGCTGAGTTCATGCTCGTGCTCACCAGCTTCTTCATCGGCATCGTCTTGTTGATCGAGCTGCGCTTCTTCTGCGACACCTTGTGCTGCAAGTCCGCGCTGGCCTGCTGCCCCTGCGCCGTGCCACCGCCGGGCAGGAAGTCCACCTGCTTATCGAGCACGCCGGTGGTGAACACGATGAACAACGCGGCGATGCCCAGCCCAACGTGAATCAAAATACTAAACAATAACGAACTGGCACCCATCTTTCGCCACAACTGTACAAAGCGGTTCGGCGGAGGTCCTGTCTCGATGTGTGTGAGAGCTGGGGGATGATAAACCTCTCCTTCGTGGTGGGGGTGTTCGGTTGCTGAATTTTCTTCGGCCACTGCGGCAGCCACTGCCACTCCGCCATCGTCGTCCATGGGGACGGCACTCATTGCCACTGGTACGGCAGGCGTCGGCATGGGCAGGGGCACAGCAGCACTCGTGGGTTTCGGTGCCACCGCAGGCACCGCCCCGGTCGCTGCTGGAGCGGGAGGTGGCATCACCGCAGGCATGGGCATCGTGGGCATGGGATAACCCGGAGGATAGCCTCCGGGCATCTGTGGAGGGTAGCCCTGCGGCATGGGATAACCCGGAGGATAGCCTCCTGGCATCTGCGGAGGGTAGCCCTGCGGCATGGGATAACCCGGAGGATAGCCTCCTGGCATCTGCGGGGGATAACCCTGTGGCATGGGATAACCGGCAGGATACCCTGGCATCTGCGGCGGATAGCCCGGCGGCGGTGTATAGCCTGGGGGCAAGGGCTGCGTGGCTCCTGGATGCGGCGACTGAGGCTGGCCGGGTTGCTGAGGATTCATGGCAGGTGTGGGTAAGGGGTCAGTCGATGTACAAATGCTAACACGGTGCTGGGGCGTGTTGTCTTGGGGTGAGGTTTCCCGAAATGTCGTTTTTTAAAATCCTTCGTCTCCACCGACGGTGAAGGTGACGTTGGCGACCTTGGCCACGGCGAGGGCATTGAGGACGTCGATCACGCGCTCGTAGGTGGCCTGTTCTTCCGCTTGGATGGTCACGATGACTTTGGCGTTGCGGTTGTCCGCTTCCTGTTTGAGGCGCTTGAGGGTGGCGGTGAAGTTCGGCAGCTTTTTGTCGGTGGGGGAGTCAAACTCCTCCTCGTTGAGGGTGACGGCTCCGGTCTCTTCGACTCCCACAACGATCTCATCCGGCATCTCCTGAGGCGTGTCAGCAGAAGGTGGGGCCAAGCCTGGAAGTTGGCTCTTGAGTTCACGCTCGACTTTGACGGAGCCCACCATGACCATGAAAAACAACATGATGACGAACACCACGTCGATCATTGGGGCGATCTGGAAGCCGACGGCGAGTTGCTCCTGAGCGATCTCGCGATGTTTTTTATGGCCTGGGGCGGACATGGTCGGTCAGGGTTACTCTTTGTTTAGGGCAGAGAAGGAAATGTCGTCGATGCCAGCCTGGGCAATGATGCTCATGACGCGCTGAATTTCGACAGCAGGGAGGCGCTTGTCACCGCGGATGACGACGCGGTACTTCGCGTTGCTTTCTTTGCGCTTGCGAAGCAGATCGACCAGCGGCTCGACGATCTCGTACTGCTTGTCTTCGAAGGTGATGAGTCCTTTGCCGTTCTTCCACCGCACGTTGAGAGCGGCTTCGTTCATCACGTTTTTCTCCTTCTTCTTGGCGTCTGCAGCGACAGGGAGTTGGATATCCTTGTCGATGCGCAACACCTGAGCTGAGGTGATGCTCATGAAGAAGATGAGCAACACCAACAGCACATCGATCATCGGAGCGATTTGAAACTCCGGTTCGCCATCTCCGCCGCCGCCGCCGCCAGCCATAGTGTTAGAAGGTCAAGATTGAGGTGTGGGTTGAAAAGGAAAGAGGCCGCATCACGCTGCGGGCACGGCTTCTGCCTCTGCGGTGCCAGCCACCCAGTTCGGAATGGCGGCATAGAACTCTTCTTCGCCGACATGAGCGTCTTTAAGATGGCTGTAGGGCATCTTGCGGAAGAGCGAGGTGACGATTTCCTGGAGATCCGTCATGCCGACCTGCAAGCGGTTGCGCAGGAAGTAGAAGAACATGAACGCTGGCACGGCGATGAAGAGACCGGAGGCCGTAGCGACGAGCACCTCACCGATAGCTCCAGAGAGTTTTGCGGGGTCGCCTGCGCCGCTGGTTTTGAGAGTGGAGAAGGCGCGCATCATCCCCGTGACGGTGCCAGTGAGACCGATCATGGGAGTGCAGACCCCGATGACGGAGAGATAGTTGATGCGGGTCTGTACTGCTGAGTTGGTTTTATTCAGCTCGGTGAAGAGCGCCGCCTCAGTCGCATCGTGTCCGTCTCCAAGGAAGCTGAGAGCGACGCGAGTGACATTGCCAAAGGGGGAAGGATTGCCTTTGCAGAATTGGTAGGCACCCACGTAATCACCAGAGCGGAAGAGGTCCTGCACCTGTGCGACTTGGGCAGGAGGAGCCAGCTTTTTGATACCGGTGCGCATCCAGAGATCGACGGTGAGCCAAACGAGGGCGACCGAGCAGGCTGTGATGGGATACATCACCCAGCCGCCTTCAATGAAGCGGTCGATCAAAGATTCGGAATGGACTTCAGCAGCCGCAGCGCCTTCAGCAGGTGCCGGTTCTTGAGCGAAGGTGTTGATGGAAGCGAAAAGGCTGAACGCCAGCAGCACGCAGAGGAACGCACGGGCGGGACCGTTAGGGATGGAGTATTTCATGAGGTTGGCGGTGTTGGTTTGCATGGAGTGGAGGATTTTCGAGTTCAACAAATCATTTCTTGGCGGCATCACCTTCCTTTTTCTCAGTTGGGGCTTTGCCGTCTGCTGCAGGAGGGGCCTCAGGATCTGCGTTTTTCATGCCTGAGATGCTGGCTTTTTGCTTGGTGGCTGCTTCCGCGACTTGAGAGCCGGGGTAGCTTTCGATGATGCGTGCCAGGAAGGCATTGGCATCCTCATAGCGTTTCATTTTGACGAGCATATCGGCGGCGTGAAGTTCCGCGTCTGGCACTTTCTGAATCTGCGTGCCGTAGAAGACGGGGATGCGCAAGTATGCCAGCAGTGCCTTTTCCCAGTCCTTTTTGCGTGCGTAAACATCCGCGATAATCGTCCACAGCGAGGCACCAATGGCGGAGTCGTCCGTTTCCTTGAGGATGCCTTGAGCTTCGACAACAATCGAGGCGTAATCCGAAGTGGTCTGCCGCTCAATGTCGAGCTGGATGATTCGCAGCCGCATCTTCTGAGCGTCGGTGAGTTTTAGCGCGCGCAGGGCAGGCAGAGCTTTGACCACTTCGTCGAACTTCCCGCCTTGGTTCAGTGCTTCGATGTAGGCGAAGTAAACATCCACATACCAATTCCCCTCAATGCCCTCGAAGTTCTCGAAAAAGTCACGCCCCTTTTTGAGAACTGCGATGGCTTCTTCGGTTTTCCCTTTTGCGAGGAGGTCCGCTGACTCAGTCAACTCGGCAGGGTAGGGCCACTCCAGCGAGTCGATGCTTTTCTTGTCGATGGTGACGACGGATTTGTTATCACCGATCTGAATGGTGCGGACGATCTTCCCATTCTGAATGGTGATTTCATTGGAGAAGATGCGGTCTCCTCCTTTGAGGACGAGAGCTTGGCCAAAGGCTGAGCCGGCAGCACAAAGCAGGAGGAAGACTGAAAGTGTGGCGAACGTGCGCATGCGGAAATCAGTGGGGTTCGCGGGTTAAATCAAGGAAGCGTGGCTCGAAGCGCTTTGGCTTCTTTCATTTCAGGCTGGGTTTCGAGATCCTTGCGGGCGATCATCTCATCCAGAGTCTTCTTGGCTTCGTCGTTTTTGCCCAGTGTTTTAAAAGCCTTTGCACTGCCTAGGTAGGCGCGAGCCATCTCGGCCTTCCATCTCTGGTGAGCGATGAAGACTCGCTGAAAGTAGGCGATGGCGGCTTCTTGCTTATTTTCGAGTACGGCGATCTCGCCCAGCATGCGCAGGGCATTGGCGGTGGCTTCGCCGCGCCATTCCTTGGTGTTGGCGATCTGCTCATAGAGCTTTTTCGCGTCTTCGTACTTCTTGAGCTTCACTTCCGATTTGGCGATGCCTTGAGTGGCTTCCAGGATGCGTGAGCTGCCTTGGAATTCGGAAGCAGCCTTGAACGCCTCCAGTGCTTTATCATACTCGCCTTTTTGGAAGAAAATCTCTCCCTCGCCGACAGGTGCACCGTCTGCATACTCGCTGTCTTTGAAGAACTCCTTGAGCCGCTTGTAGCAGGCGGCTGCTTTGTCGAGATCTCCGGCTTTGCGCGCACTATCACCCACGGTGGCCAGCAGCATCGGACTGAGGTCGTCTGGCTTGGCCACCTCGATGATGATCTTGAAAAACTTTTCTGCTTTTTCCGGAAGCTTCATGACTTTGGCCAGCCAGGTTTTGGCAAAGAGAATGCGCATCTGTGCAGTGCCGTTCATGGCTGCTTGCGGAGGGGTGAGCAGCTCCTCCAACTGTTTTTCCACGTCCTCAAACGTCACCTCGGGTGCCGGAGGAGGTGCGGGCGGTGGAGGTGTGGCAGCTGCGGCTTCACCCGTTTTGCCGTCACCCGAGGCTGCGGGTGTGGGGGGCGTCGTGGCCGTTGCCGTGGAGACGCGGCGGCGTTTTGGCGCGCTGATGCTCACCAACTGCTGAATCAATCCTTCGACCTGCTGGTTGGCAGGATTGGCAATGCGGGTCTTGATGTGCTCTGCCAGCAGCTTCTTCGCGTCTTCGACTTTTCCTTCTTTAATCTGTGCGCGGCTGATCCAGAGAATGGCTTTCAGGGAGAGGTCGTCGTTGTCCTTGTGCGTGTTGTAGTACTTCTGCCACATCTCCGCCAGCTCCTTCCACTTGTCAGATCCCACATACAGATCGGTGAGCTGATCCATCGTGTAGTTGAGCACGTCGGGCGTTTTTGACTTATCCACCGCTTCAGCAAAGTGGGTCATGGCCTTCTCATAGTCGGCCTTCTGGTTGTAAATGTCCCCCAGCAGGGCATGCACCTGACCGATGTTCTGATCATTGGGAGCATCCTTGACGATGCTCAGGAGTTCTTCTTCGGCATCCTTCTTGTCTCCTCCCTGAAAGTTGATGAAGGCAAGCCGGTAGCGTGCATCCACCACATACTGGCCCTTGGGATTCTCTTTGATGTAGGTCTTGAGCGCTTTGGTCACGCTCTTGTAGTCGTTCTGGTAGAAGTAAGTCAGCGCGACGCGGTAGAGCGCGTCATCTTTGTAGGCGAGTTCGTTGGGAAAGTCCTGAAGCAGCATCTCAAACGATCTGCGCGCTTCGTCGAATTTCTGCATTTCGAAGAGCACACTGCCACGGAGGAAACGCAACCGCGCCTTGTCTGCTTTGGGGAAGCTCTCGGCCTTGTTAAAGGCGTCCACGGCTGCCTGGAGATTCTTGTTCTGGTAGGCCAGCATGCCGTACATCTCCGAGATTTGTCCCACCATCTCACTGTCAGGAAAGTCCTCGATGAACTTCTGACACAATTCGCGCGCTTGTGGGATGCGCTTGAGCGCGGCATTCACCATGATCAGGCCATAGAGGCATTTGTCGCGCTGGGGGAATTCTTTGAAATCGGAGACGATGACCTCGAAAGCCAGGATCGACTGCCAGAGGCGTGAGGGATCTCCGGCTGTGCCATCCTCTTTCGGCGCCCCCATCTCATAATAGCAACGCCCCAGGCGATAATAGAGTGAAGCGTCGTAGTCCGCCCGCTTCTCGATCTCTTCCATGATTTCCTTGTTGGCCTTCAGCTTGGTCTCGATTTCGTCTTTGCGCACGCCTTTGGCGGTCTTGAGCTGCGCTTCGAGCTTGGCGATCTGCTCTGTCTGGATGCGTGAAATCTCACTCTTCTTGCGCACCAACTGGTACGCGCCCAGCGCCTCTTTGTAGGACTTCTTTTCCATCATCTCGTCTCCGAGCTTCAGGTAGATGTTATTCATCTGGGCAACGCTGTCGCCGCCGGAGGCAAAGTTGCGCACTTTCTCCATCAGCGAGCCGGCTTCATCGAGCTTGCCCTGGCTGACGTAGATGTTGGCTGCCATCATCGCTGCTTGGATAGATTCCGCACTGCGGATGCCGCCGGAGATCACGGAGTTGAGGATGGCAATCGCGTCATCTTTCTTGTCCTGCTTGATCAAAGCGTCTGCGATGATCAGACCCGCCTCTCCCTTCTTCTCAGGCGAATTCGTGACCACCTCTTTCAATTCGGCGATGCCTTTGTCGATCTCTTTCGTGGCGATGTAAGAGCGGCCTAACGCCATGCGCACATCAATGATGGCTGCTCCTTGGGGAAACTCCTTTTTGAAGGTCTCCAGCGTCTCAATGGCCTTGGCGTAGTCTTGAAGATTGTAATGGCAGGCACCCTCAAGGAAAAGCATCCCCTCGAAAGGCTTGTTGTTCACCTTCTTCTTGGCTTCGAGCACTTTCGCCAGAGCTTCCTGGTACTTGGCCTCCATGAAGGCCGTTTCCGCAGCCTTGATGAGTCCCTCCGTCTCTTGCTGGATATTGAGCGCAGCAGGGGCTGCTGGCGGAGTGCCCGGTGCAGCGGGCGGGGCGGCGGGCGGGGCGGCGGGCGGAGCCTGAGAAAAGGCGGGCGTACTGGCGGTCAGCGCCAGAGCGGCGCAAAAAATCGATCTCATGTGCTGCGAAATTCTTTCCAAGGTCGAACAGGTTACAAAATGGGCGCAACTACGCGCAAGCATGGAATTGCGTGCTGCACCGAGTTTTTTTCCGGTTTTTGGCCGGGTTGCAAAAAAAACAGACATTTCGCGAATAAATTTGAGACTAGCAGGATGGTCATTTTTGTCACGGCAGAAAAGGAAAAAGGGCTATTTCTGTCCATTCGCGCCCGCTGCCAAAGACTCACCGTTCGACAATGGATTCCCGCCGTTCAATGATGCGGCACATGCCCCCTCCCGTTCTCGAAGTCTCCGACCTCACCTTCCGTCGCGGTCGTCCCATTCTCAAAGGCATCTCCTGGCGTGTCGATCGCGGCCAGCATTGGTGCATTCTCGGCCCCAATGGCTGCGGCAAGACCTCGCTCATCAATCTCATCACCGCTTACGATTGCGCGACGGATGGCACCCTGCGCATCGGTGAAAGCGTCTTTGGCGACGATGACTGGCGGGAGGTGCGCCGCCGCGTGGGCCTCGTCACCAACACGCTCACGACCTTTCTCGAAAGCGGTGAGCCTGTGCTCGATGTCATCTCCAGCGGACGAGATGCCAAATTGAACCTCATTGAGGCACCCACTCCCTCCGTGCGACGCGAAGCCGCGCGTCTGCTGGGCAAAGTAGGCTGTGGCTATCTGCGCGACGCGCTCTGGGGGCCACTTTCCCAAGGAGAGAAGCAAAAAGTGCTCATCTGCCGTGCGCTGATGGCTAAATTTGATCTGCTCATCCTCGATGAACCCTGTGCAGGGCTCGATCCCGTCGCACGCGAGCATTACCTCGGCTGGATGCAATCCCTCGCGATGCGCTCACATTCACCCGCTCTCGTCATGGTCACGCACCATGTCGAAGAAATCCTCCCTGCCACCACTCACTGCCTCTTGCTCAAAGAAGGTAGCGTCTATGCAGCCGGGCCCAAAGAGAAGGTGCTCACCAGCGCCAATCTCAGCACCATCTATGGCGCAAACATCCGCCTCACGCAGCGCGGTGGTCGATACGCCCTGCGCTTCGCCTGATTCCGAAAAGCCGACGACTCGTCGGCTCTCCCCGCCGCATCACACCGCCAAACCCGCTGCGGCGACGAGCGTCTCTTCGTTGACGATTTTGCCAGCGAGGTCGGCCTTGCAGTCGGCCTTCAATTCATCGCGGAATTTGCGGACGAAGGACTGCGTGGGCCAGGCACTGGCTTCGCCGAAGGCGTCTTCGCAGGGATGGCGCGGAGATTGCAAACCCGAGCTTGATGCGTTATTTAACGGCGTATGGACGACCTGCTGCGAAGAATCACGATCGACCCGCGTGTTATGACCGGCAGGCCGTGCATTCGCGGCATGCGCATCACGGTGGCCAACGTGTTGCGGCTGCTCTCCGTCGGGCACTCGCATGAACGCATCCTCAAGGCTTATCCAGACATTGAGGCCGCTGACATTGACGCCTGCTTGGCCTTTGCAGCCATGCGTGTGGACGAGCGTGATATTGAATTTGCTGCTGCGTGAAAATCGTGATCGACATGAACCTCAGTGTCGAGTGGGTGTCCATTCTTCAGCTTGAGGGGCTGGAGGCTGTGCATTGGCGGGAGGTGGGCGGCAAAACGGACGCGGACACCGTTATTCTCGAATGGGCGGCGAAGAATGAAGCCGTGATCCTCACTCAAGACCTCGATTTCCCGTGGTTGCTGGCCTCCACACATGCCGTCGGTCCCAGCGTGGTGCTGCTGCGGCTGCGCAATGAACTCGATCCGCTCTGCCAAAGACGCGTCGCATCCATCATCAAACGCATTGGGAAGGAGTTGGATGCTGGCAGTCTTGCCGTGGTCGATGATTTCCGCGAGAGGATTAAGCTGCTGCCGCTGCGGGAAGATTGAGCATGTCGGCATCACAGTGCTCACGTCACTACCGCCACGAGCAGATGTGTAGTGCCACGTCTTGGGATCGCGGTCAGGGCCTGAGGAGTAGATGATGACTTCGGCTGGCAATGCCGGTGGTGGGTTGTCCCTACACTTCTCCGCATACTTCGGATCGGATTGGTCGGCTCCGAACTCGGGGTTGGTGATCACCTTGTCTTCGTTGGTGTCGAGAATGATGTGATAAGGCTCGCCCCAGCTGTCGCTAAGCCCCCATTCCGAGCCGTCTTGCCAGAGGCCGTGTTTGCGGTCTTTGGCTAGGGGAAGTTCGACGAATCGGATGGTTTTGGGATTGAGCACCGCGTGATGTTGCCCGCCGAGCATGGGCAGCATGATACCTCGTGAGCGGATGGAAACATCGAGTCCGGGCGAACCCGTTTCCAGGATCGGAAAGCGATTGTATTCCAAGTCATAAGCGGTGATTGCGATTTTGAGGTCTCTGAGCATTCGCTGATCTTCCGAAGGTGCATAACATATGATCATAAAGCAGCGGTTCAGATTGAGCACGCAATAGACAGCCAATGCTGAGCCGACTAACTCCAACATGAATTTCCCAAGACATGCGCATCTCGCCATGCGGTCAATGCGCCGTTCGCCGTTCATGGGAGGATTTTACCCGACAGATGCTTTCTCTGTCGAGGTTCGAATGAATGCCGACGACTCGTCGGTGCTCCGCATCACACCGCCAAACCCGCTGCGGCGACGAGCGTCTCTTCGTTGACGATTTTGCCAGCGAGGTCGGCTTTGCAGTCGGCCTTCAATTCATCGCGGAATTTGCGGACGAAGGACTGCGTGGGCCAGGCACTGGCTTCGCCGAAGGCGCAGATGGTGCGGCCGTCGATCTGCACGGCGACACTTTCGAGCGTGTCCACGTCGTCGGGGCTGGCGTGGCCGCTGACGATGCGGTCGCTGATCTTTTTCATCCACAGGCTGCCTTCGCGGCAGGGCGTGCACTGGCCGCAGCTTTCGTGCGCGTAGAAGTTGTTCAGGTTGTTGATGACCCAGCTCATGCTGCGGCTGTCGTCCATGATGATGACGCCGCCGCTGCCTGCCATCGTTCCGCAGGCGGCCATGGTGTCGAAGTCCATCGGGATGTCCCAGATGGTAAGCTCGCGCCCGTCCTTCATTTTGAACTTCTCATCTGCGCGCAGCACTTTGGCGGAGGAGCCACCGGGGATGATGGCCTTCAATTTGCGTCCGGCTTTCAATCCGCCGCAGAGATCGTTGATGACCTCGCCCATGGTGACTTTGCCGACCTGGACTTCGTAGTAGCCGGGTTTCTGCACGTCGCCGCTGACGCAGAGGATGCGCGTGCCGGTGTTGTTCGGCGTGCCGAGCTTGGCGTATTCCGCGCCGCCCATCTGCAGGATGTGCTTCACATGGCAAAGCGATTCCACGTTGTTCACGATGGTCGGGCTCATGTAGAGGCCGAGTGCGGCGGGGAAATACGGCGGCTTGATGCGCGGATAAGGACGCTTGCCTTCGAGGGACTCGATGAGGCCGGTCTCCTCGCCGCAGATGTAGGCTCCGGCACCGCGATGGACATAGATTTCGCAATCGAAGCCGCTGCCGAGGATGTTCTTGCCGAGAAAGCCCTTCTCATGCGCTTCGGCGATGGCCTTCTCCAGAATCTTCGCGCCTTCGGGAAACTCTTCGCGGATGTAGATGTAGGCCAGCTTCGCGCCGACAGCGAAGCAGGAGATCGTCATGCCCTCGATGAGCTGGTGCGGGTCCTGATGAATGATGTAGCGGTCTTTGAAGGTGCCTGGCTCGGATTCGTCGGCATTGCAGATGAGATAGACGGGCTTGGTGTTCGTCGGCGGGATGAAGCCCCACTTCACCCCGGTTGGGAAACCCGCGCCGCCGCGCCCGCGCAGGCCGCTGGCTTTGACTTCGCTTGTGATGGCCGCACGTTCCATCTTCAGTGCTTTTTTCAGCATCTCGTAGCCGCCATCGGCCATCGCGCATTCGATGGAGGTGTTCCAGCCGACACGGTCGATGTTTTTGAAGATGAGACGATGCTCGCGCGGATGCGGTTCTTTGCCGGGGAGATACTGGACGGTGGAGGCCATGGGCCGCAGTATTCCAGTGTGAATAAGGGCGGCAACCGGGATTTGTGAAAAAATTCACAAGGCGGCATTGGAGTGCGAACTATCGAGTTTGGAATGTCTCATGGCGGCGATGAAAGCTTCGAGGCGTGAAGGGTGTAGTTTGGAGGTGATTTTTCCCGCTTGGAGAACCGGAGTCATGGCGATGCTGATGCTGCTGGCATCGGAAGGCTTCGCATTGGCAAAGAAAGACGAAGGCCCGAAGCCGATTCCGTGGTCGTTTGCGCCACTGAAACGCACGCCTCTGCCAAAGGTGAAGGACACCACTTGGCCGCAGACGCGGATCGACTACTATCTCCTCGCCAAAATGGAGGCGGCGGGAGTGAAGCCGGCACCAAAAGCAGACGCGCGCGTTCTGCGGCGGCGCTTGGCTTTCGATCTCACGGGATTGCCAAATTCCGGTAAGCCGTGGACGGTTGGCGGTGAGCCGTCAGCCTCTGGACGGATGGCAGATCACCGTTCACCGCTCACCGCGTCGGCTTGGAGCCAAATCGTGGACGAGACTTTGAGAAGCCCCCACTACGGCGAGCGCTGGGCACGGCACTGGCTCGATTTGGCGCGTTATGTGGATCAAACGCCGAACTGGCTCGATTCGACCAAATACGCCTACCTCTACCGCGATTGGGTCGTGCAGGCTTTCAACGAGGACATGCCCTATGATCGCTTCGTGCTGCGCCAGCTTGCTGCGGACTTTTTGCCGGACTGCACTCCGAAGGATCGCGTGGCACTGGGTTTCATCGGCCTGAGCCCGACTTATTTCAAAGAGCTGCAACTGCCGCCAGAGATCATCAAAACGACCGTGGCCGATGAATGGGAGGAGCATGTCGATGCGATCGGGCGCACCTTCCTCGGCCTCACACTGGCCTGCGCGCGCTGTCATGATCACAAATCCGATCCCGTCACGGCGCAGGACTACTACGCACTCGCCGGAGTGTTCGCCTCCGTGAAGCTCTCCGAACTACCCACGATGAAGGATGAATTCTGGAAGCCGGTGGAAAAGGCTCGCGCCCAAGTCGCCGCGATGGAAAAGCAGATCAAGGAGATGGCGAAGAAGAAGCCGAAGGACTTGAAGGAGAAGACAGCGGCGATGGAAGAAAAAATCGCCGCGATCAAAGCTCACACGCCGCATTACAACATGGAGATGGCGAACGCGGTCGAGGAAGCAGCACTGTTTGTCGTGAACAAAGATCAAGGTCACGGCACCAAGCTCGACTACAAGATGGGCATGGCCCGCGATCTGCACATGATGCGGCGAGGCAATCCGAACGACCTCGGCGAAGTGGTGCCACGTCGATTCCTCTCTGCGTTTCCTTCAAAGACCGGCCTGCCGCGCAAGTTCACCACGGGAAGCGGTCGGCTCGAACTGGCGCAGGCCATCGTAGAGGACGCCGCGCCGTTGACGGCACGCGTGATCGTGAACCGCGTGTGGAAACATCACTTCGGTCGCGGTCTGGTCGATACGCCGAGCGAATTCGGCAATCTGGGCGATCTGCCGACGCATCCCGAACTGCTCGACGATCTTGCCGGGCGTTTCATGGAGCACAGCTGGTCAATCAAATGGCTGCACCGCGAAATTTTGAACTCCGCCGCATGGCAGCAGAGCAGTGTGGCCACTGAATCCGAGAAGAGCGATCCCGAAAACAAGCTCTTTGCCCGCATGCTGCGCCGCAGACTCGACTGGGAAGCGTGGCGCGACGCCATCCTGACCGCGACGGGACAGATCGACTTGAAGATGGGCGGCCCGGCCTCATCCATCAGCGATTTGAAGAACGTGCGCCGCTCCCTTTACGGCGCGTCAGATCGGCAGGACATGGATCCGATGCTGCGCATCCACGATGTGCCCGATCCCGGCGCGCACAATCCATGGCGCACCGAGACGATCACGCCTTTGCAGGGCTTGTTCGCACTGAATTCGCCTTTCATGCAACGGCAGGCCGACGAACTCGGCAAATGGGCGATGCATCGCAGCGTGGACGACATATACGCGCGCCTGTTTGGCCGCCAGCCAAGCGCGCATGAAGTGATGATGGCCAAACAATTTCTCGCCGGTCACGAAGCCGATGCCTCCGTGTGGTCGCAATACGCGCAAGCCCTGTTGGCTGGCAACGAGTTGCTGTTCGTGGATTAAAAGGAGCGCGAGTCCGGCAAAGCCTGCCCGCCTCTCCACCATTCGCGCACATTCGCGGCGATTCAGTTTTCATTCGCGTTAAAAACCTGAGCCTCTGACGCACTCGCGCTGACTTTCCTGAATTCGCTGTGCAATCCTTGGAGGCGCGGCCAGTCATCCACCGGCATGCCGAAGCAGAGAAGGCTTCAAACGCGAATCCAATCCGAATGAGTCGCGAATGACCATGAATCGCGATGCCTCTCCACCATTCGCGCACATTCGCGGCGATTCAGTTTTCATTCGCGTTAAAAACCTGAGCCTCTGGCGCACTCGCTTTTCATCGGCTGTCCGCGCTTTACATCAGCGCATCTTTCCCCAATCGTCCCGGCCCAATTTTTTCTCCCCAACCAACCGATTCCTGTGACCGCTATCGAAACTGAAACCTCCGCCGACCTCGACTCTGAAAATGCCTCCGTGGCAGAGAACGCCGTGGTGGTTGATGCCGTTTCCACGGACAACAACGCCGCGGGTTCCTCTTCCGAAAGCGAAGCAGCCGCCTCGCAGGCAACCACGGAAGAAGCGGCACCAGCCGAACTGGCCGCCACGAAACTGGATCCGAAATTTTTCACCTTCCTCAAAGACGCCTCTCAGAAACTCCTGCGTCTGGACACTGCCTCGCGTGTGCTGCCGGAGGAACTTGCCGCAGTGAATGCCGCAGCGGCGGAATTGAGCGAGATGATTCAGGCATTCTCTTCTCGGCTCACGGTGGCTTTGGAGGCGAAGGCCGATGCTGATCAGGCCGCAAAGGAAGCCGAAAAAGCCCGCATTCAGGCGGAGAAAGAAGCCGCGCGTGCGCGTGCGTTGGCGGAGAAGGAAGCTGAAAAGGCCCGCATTCAGGCAGAGAAAGAAGCCGCCCGGATTCAGGCGCAGCAGGAAGTCGAAGCCATGAAAGCTGCCGCCGCCGCATTGAAAGCAGCGCAACTCGCCGAGAAGGAAGCGGCCAAAGCCGCCGCTCTGGCTGAAAAGATGGCTATCCTCGTTGCGCGCGAGAAAGCCGCTGAAGAGGCGGCTGCCGCCAAGGCCCAGGCTCAGGCGGAGAAAGAGGCCGCGAAAGAGGCTGCTCGTCTCGCGAAAGAGCAGGAAGCGGCTGAAAAGGCAGCGGCCAAAGAAGCCGCACGCCTTGCGAAGGAGCAAGCGGATGCCGAGAAGGCCGCCGCGAAGGAAGCCGCGCGCCTCGCGAAGGAACAGGCGGATGCAGAGAAGGCCGCAGCCAAAGCTCAGGCGCTCGCCGAAAAAGAAGCTGCTCGAAGGGCCAAGGAACAAGCCGATGCTGAAAAGGCTGCCGCCAAAGAAGCGGCGCGCCTCGCCAAAGAACAGGCCGCTGCTGAGAAAGCCGCCGCCAAGGCCAAAGCGCTCGCGGAGAAAGAAGCCGCTCGCGCTGAACAGGAAAAGCGCGCTGCTGAACTCGCCGCCATCAAAGCCAAAGAGGAGGCCGAACGCCAGAAAGCCGCGCAGATCGAGGAGGAAGCTCGCGCGCGCCGTGCCGCCGCCCGGGCAAAGACCATCGCAGAATACGAAGCCAAACAGAAAGCCCGCCAAGCCGCCGCCATGGCCCAGTTCGCCGCAGACCGTGCCGCACTCGCGGCTGCAAAGAATCAAAAGTAAGCACAAGACAGAGCGTCACCGCACCGAACTCACCCACACTTCTCCCTCGCCAAAGCAGGGAGTTGCAGGAGATATTCAAAAGCCGCGTAGTCCTCGGCGGTGCACGGTAGGCGGTAAGGAGCGCGGGCCTCCGAGCCCGCAGCACTCCGCTAACAGCCAATGCCCCGCCTGACCAAGCACCTTCTGCGGACTCGGTAAGACGGCAAGAAGCGCGGGCCTCCGAGCCCGCAGCACTCCGCTAACAACCAGCACCCCGCTTGACCAAGCACCTTCTGCGGACTCGGTAAGACGGTAAGGAGCGCGGGCCTCCGAGCCCGCAGCACTCCGCCAACAACCAATGCCCCGCGTAGCCAAGCACCTGCCGCTCCGCCAGAGAGCACCCTGTTTGCAACGCGGAAGAAGACTTCCACACTTCAACCGCACCCGGCCTTCTGCGGGCTCGGAGGCCCGCTCTCCTTTTCAGAGGTGCTCCGTTTCTGAAATTCGCGTCGCAAACAATGGATGGGAAAATGCGTGACAGCGTGAAGAACGGTGCGGAGATTTTTGAATGGTTCCTTCGTCACAGACTTCAGCAATTCCGAGCACAAGGACTGCTGCTCAGACTGCGAGTCACGAGTGCCAAGCATGGGTCGGAGCGGTAGTGCATCGAACGCCCAAAGCTGCGGACACTTCTGGGTCTGCTCACGCTATCCTCATTGCCTGGGGATGATCCCGATTCAGAAAGCATTAAAAGCCAGCGCTGCCGCATGATCCGTACGAACCACATCTTCGTCGATTTCGAGAACGTGCAGAAGGTCAACCTCGACCTCATCGCTGACAAACCGGTGAGGGTTTATTTGTTTCTCGGCAAGCAGCAAAATCGGGTGCCGACAGACTTGATGAAGCAAGTGCATCGTTTCCACGCCCAAGTGGAACTGATCGAAGTGGACTGCACCGGCAAGAACGCCCTCGATTTCGTTCTCGCTCATCACACAGGCAGAGTGGCTGCGGCTGATCCGCAGGGCTACTTCCACATTCTCTCGCGCGACCAAGGCTTCGATGCGCTCGTCGCCCATCTCACCCACCAGAAAATCCTGATCGCACGAACGGAGGTCTTTGCCGAAATTCCGATTCTGCAAGACCTGCGGGCGCTGTCGCTGAATGAGCGACTTGAACGCGTGAAGGAGCAGCTCACGAAGCTGAAAAAACCGGACAAAGACGGTCGCCCCAAGAAGGTGAAGTCTCTTTGCGCGTCGATTCATGCGGTCTTCCACAAACTGCTGACGGATGAGAATGTCAGGGGAGTCGTGGACGGGCTTAAAAAGAAGAAGTGGATCGGCATCTCGAAGGACGAAAAGATCACATACCATTTTTGATAGGAGCGAGTCGTGCTCGCGAAACGGGGCGCGCTAGCTAGGTGAGATGACGCAAGGATGCGGAGATGAATGCGTATTTTCGGAGATGTCTGATCTCTCCGCACTCTCTCGACGTGAACTACTGGCCCGCATGGGAGGTGGTTTGGGGGCGCTTGGTCTTGCCTCGACGATGCAGGGCGCGCCGAGATCGCATTTCGCGCCGAAGGCAAAGCGGGTCATTCATCTGTTCATGAATGGCGGGCCGTTCGGGCCGGATTTTTTCGATCCCAAGCCGGGTCTGGTGAAGTATGCGGGACAAAAGCCTGCGGGTGCCGATTTGCGCACGGAGCGGCCCACCGGCGGACTGCTGGCCTCGCCGTATGCGTTTGCCAAGCATGGTCAAAGCGGGCTGGAGGTGAGTGAGCTGCTGCCGAACATCGCGCGACATGCGGATGATCTCTGTGTGCTGCGTTCCTGCCATACGGACAATCCGAATCACGGCCCCGCTTTGCTGCTGATGAACAATGGCACGATGACTGAGCGTGTGCCGAGCATGGGCTCTTGGCTGAGCTATGGCCTGGGCAACGAGAACGCGAACCTGCCGTCGTTCGTGGTGTTGTGTCCGGGGAGGCCGGTGCGATTTTCGATCTTGTGGAGCAGCGCGTTCCTGCCTGCGCAGCATCAGGGCGTTTACATCAATCACTCGAACCTCGATCCGAAGCAGATGATCCCGTGGCTGACGAACGGGCGTCTCAGTCTGGCAGACCAGCGCAGGCAGCTCGATCTGATGCAGGCGCTCAATGCGGAGCATCTGTCACTGCGCGGCGGTGCGGATGGGGCGCTGAATGGCCGTATTCAGGCGATGGAGACGGCCTATCGCATGCAGAGCGCGGCGACGGATGCGTTCGATGTGAATCTGGAGCCGCAAAAAGTGCGGGAGATGTATGGCAAGAGCCATTTTTCGAATGGCTGTCTCATGGCGCGGCGACTGGTGGAACGCGGCGTGCGCTTTGTGCAGCTCTATTATGGCAACGGCCAGCCCTGGGACACGCATTCGAAGCACGACGAGCAGACGAGAAAACTCGCCGCAGACATCGATCGCCCGATCGCGGCATTGATCGGCGATTTGAAGCAGCGCGGCATGCTGGATGACACGCTCATTGTGTGGGGCGGTGAGTTTGGCCGCACGCCGGTGAGTGAGAATGGCAACGGACGCGATCACAATCCGCATGGCTTTTGCATGTTCTTCGCCGGTGGCGGCGCGCGCGGGGGACTCGCCTATGGTCAGAGCGATGAGTTCGGTTTCAAAGCGGCGGTGGACAAGATGCACATCCACGACATCCACGCGACGATCCTGCATCTGCTGGGCCTCGATCACGAGCGGCTAACGTATCGCTACGCAGGACGCGATTACCGGCTCACGGATGTGCATGGGCGCGTGCCGCAGGCGATCGTGGCGTGAGCGCACTGGCCGCAGCGCGGAGAATTACGCGCGCGATTTGTCTCTGCGCAGGCGACTCCAGAACGACGGCTTGCTTGGCACTGCCCGGCGAATTTCCACCGTCGTCTTTTTGGACTGCACGGTGGTGGGCTGGGGGGCTTGCTTCACTTTATCGGGAGCTTTCTGAGGCGGTGTCTCTGGCGGGGAGTCGGCGGGCGTCGGAGTCGCAGGGCCGTAAAGCTCGCGCGTCTTCTGATGCAGCATTTCCGCCTCTGCCGCGCGCTGCATGGCGTCGCGAATGCTGGAGGGCACATCGCTTTCGGTGAGGGGCGGCAGCAGCGGGTTCGGCCCCTGTGCCCAAGTGCCGAGCGCGGGGAGCACAGAGGCGACGGCGGACTGATTGTTCACGCGGTGCAGGCCGATCACACGCAGCGAACTGCCGAAGAGATAGAAGATGGTGCTTTCATCGAGACCCTCGACCATGCTGCCGCCGCGCTGCAAGATGGGACTGCCACGCAAGATGACCTCGTCTTCCGTGATGAACGCCTCCTGGCAGAGTGCCTTCACCGGTTCGCTAAAATCCATCTCGATGAAAACCTTGCCGCGAGCGCGCGCTTTGCGCGGTTTGCCGTCGGCGGTGTATTTGAAGACTTCGATGGAGTCTGCGGCGATTTTGAGATGCGGCGGGAACTCCAGTTGCTGCGTCGAGATGCTCTTGGCCTCGACGAAGCTCATGCTGAGCAGGAAGCTCAAGTCCATCGGTGCCTTGACGAGCTGGGCACCGGCTTTGGTCTCCGGTTTGGTGGAGGATGAGGCTGTGGCACCTGCGGTATCCAGCTTGGCGCAACTGGCGCATGCCATGACGACAGCGGCCCCGAGGGCAGCAGGCAGGCAGAGATGTCGTTTCAGGCTCATCAGCTTCTCTTAGATGCCACAGCGGCGTTTTCGCTCATCTTGATGTTTTCAAAGTGGCTCGTCAATGCGGCAGTTTGTGCGGGTCTTGCCGCTGATAGGTGGAAAAAACCATGCTCAGCGCATTTTCTGAGTCAGCGGGGAAGTTTTCTCGATCCGAGAGCTGCCACTGCTCGGGAAGGATCACCGGGAAAGAGACGCCGCCGCCCAAAAGGATGTCCACCTCGGTCAGCACCAGACGGTCAGCCAGGGGGAGCGCGGCTGAGTAAGCACCACTGCCGCCGCAGACGAATACCTCGCGCGCTCCGCCTCGCGCGGCGCGCGCCAGAGCCTCCTCCACTGTGCGCACTCGCTCGCCGACTGGAGGTTGGTAGTCCGCCGCGTGGCTCAGCACCAGCGGATGATGGTGGTGAAACCAACCGAGCATTTCCTCATAGGTGCGCCGACCGAGGAGGAGCCACTGGCCCGCCGTGAGGCGGCGAAAGTGCGCGCGGTCTCGCGGCAAATCCCAGGGCACGCCGCGCCCTGTGGAGATGTAGCCATCGCGCGAGACGGCAGCGACGAGCGTCAGCAGCGGGCGCGTGTTCGGCGTGTTCACCTAGTAGATGGCGGATTCGCCTTCACTCAGGAGGTGAACTCGGTGGTCGATCTGACGTTTGATGGCTGCCCTGACAAGCCGCTCCGCAGGCTCCTCGATCGGCTCGCCACCGAGGGGGAATGTGTCGTGATGCATCGGCACCATCGAGTGTGCGCCGAGCATCTCGCACGCATCGAGTGCTTCCTCGGGATTCATGTGCACGGGCCGTCCGCTGGGAGCGTCATAGGCACCGATAGGCATCAGCGCGAGGTCGATGCTGGCGCGTTTGCCGATCTCGCGGAAGCCATCAAACATCGCGCTATCTCCGCAGTGAAACAGGCAGCGTTCGGGAGATTTGATGAGGTAGCCGCCAAAGCCGCGATGCGTGTCATGAATCATGCGCGCTCCCCAGTGGCGCGCGGGAGTCAGGGTGATGCGCAAATCGCGAAAGCTGGCACTCTGCCAGAGTTTCAGCTCTACGACGCGACCAAAGCCGCAGTTCTTGACGAGGCTGCCCACACCTTCCGGCACGATGATCGGCTGCGCGGCGGCCAATTTGCGCAAGCTGGGCAGGTGGAGGTGATCGTAATGAGCGTGCGTGACGAGCACCAAGTCCATCGGCGGCAGATCCCCGGCCCAGACGCTGGGCAGGCGCACGCGCTTCACCGGGCCATGCCAGAGCGCCCAGTTGGGATCAATGGCGATGTTCACGCCGCCAATCTGCACAAAAAACCCCGCATGACCGAGCCAGGTCACCGCGATCTCGTTCTCCGCCGCGATGGGCAGTCGGCCAAAATCCTGCCCCGGCTTGCGCGGAGCCAGCAGCACGGGCAGCAGCACTTCGTTGAGGAACTGCATGTTGCGTTTGCGCCAGCCTTCCGTTGGCAGCAAGCCGACGCGATTGCCGCTGGACTGCACCTGCTCCAGAAAGGCACGTCGTTTCCGCGGGCTGAAGAAGCCAGCCCCGCTGGACGAAGATGCGGGATCGAAAAGCATGACCGGATGCTTGAAGCTAAGGGAAACTAGAGACGAAAGGCCTCAAAGACAAGCCCCAAGTTGGGTGCCGCCCTCTTGCGGCGGTGCTGCTTTGCGTTGGGTTTGAGTGCGAAAGAGTGTCACGTCGGGGGCAAGGTCATCCCATCCAGACATGGAGGAGATGAAAAGGGCGGAACTCAGCATGGCAGAATGGATTTCTGGCGCGGCACCGCAGTGAAAACACTCATGGAGTTCGCCTTCGCAAAACATGCTTGCTCAAGGCATTTCCACCATGGGCATTTTCCCATTCTCAGTTCTTCCATCTGAAAGGGCGTTCGACCGCAGCAAATTTCCGGAGGTATTTTGAAAACAAACTGCCCCCAGAGTTTTCACTCGCTGCTTACTCTCGCGCCACCGTGCCGACCATTGTCACCCATTTCCCGCGCTTGATGCTCTTTTGGCAGCGGAATCCCGCCTTCCGGCCTGCGGCCAGGCAACTCGCTGCCTGAGTGTGGAGAATGCCGGAGAGCATCAGGATGCCGCCCGGTGCGACGGCGCGCAGCAACTGAGGGAATGCCGCCTCCAGCACATCATGGAAGATGTTCGCCGCCACGATGTCCCAGGTCTGTTGCGGCTGCCATTGCAGCACGTCGATCTTGGTGAAGCGCACTTTCGGCGTGTCATTGCGCACGGCATTCTCTTTGGCGATGCGCACCGCTGCGGGATCGTAATCGCAGCCCCACACGCGGCTGGCACCGAGCTTGGATGCCGCGATGGCGAGAATGCCGCTGCCGCAGCCGAGATCGGCCAGGCTCCAGGTTTTACCCGCTGCCCACAGAGGGGCTGCCGCATCCACGAGTTGCCGCAGCACCGTCGCCGTGGTGGCGTGGTGGCCGGTGCCGAATGCCATGTCGGCGGGGATCGCGATGACTTCACGCCCCGGATAATTCTTTCGCGCCTTGGCGGCTTCGGCGCGCGTCCGTGCATCGCAGATGACTAAGGCATCGCGCACTTTGACGGGCGGTGGTCGTTGTGAGGACATGGCCGCCCAGTTCTGCTGTTTCAGGACGCGGATGCGTCCGCCAAATTCTTTCTGAATCGCCTCAGCCTGCCTCTTGTTCGCGCAGTAAACTTCGACGCGTATCGTTTTGCGCCCTGGGAAACTGGTCATCACCAGCGTCGCATCACGCAGGCCACCGAGGCTCTCTTCCCAAGCATCGGCCCACTGCGCGGCGGAGAGTTTGGACCAAACGAACATGCTGAAGTCGGGAAGGGGAAACGCCCAAATCTCCCTGGAGGAGATGGAGCGGGTGACGCGATTCGAACGCGCGACATCTTCCTTGGCAAGGAAGTGCTCTACCACTGAGCTACACCCGCAAAACGTTGGGCGCGCATAGTGGCGCGATCACGCATCCGCGCAAGCGCAAAGTTCGCTCTCTTGAGAATCTCTGCGCCTTCTCCATCATGTGCGTGTGAAACTCCCCGAACATCTCTGGATCAACGGTCGCATCGTTGCCACCACCGCCGCGCGCATCTCTCCCTTCGACCACGGCTTCATCGTCGGTGATGGCGTGTTCGAGACGCTCGTTGCGCGCGATGGCAAACCTTTCACTCCGACGCGGCACTGGCGGCGTCTCGTTTCCTCGTGTGAGGCCATGAGCATCCCGTCGCCTTCGTTTGCGACCTGCACTCAGGCGATGCACGAAGTCATGCGCGCCAATGATCTCGTCGATGCCCGCATCCGCATCACGGTGACCAGTGGCGATGGCCCGCTCGGCTCGGATCGCGGCGACGCTGCGCCCACCCTCACCGTCGTCGCCACGCCGCTCAAACCATGGCCGCCCACGGAGTCCATCGTCATCGTGCCTTGGATGCGCAACGAGCGCGGCGCGCTCACCGGCGTCAAATCCATCTCGTATGCCGGGAATGTGCGCGCCTTGGCTCACGCGCATGCAGCGGCAGCGGGCGAGGCCATCTTTGCCAACACCCGCGGCGAGCTTTGCGAAGGCACCGGCACCAACATCTTCGTGGTCGTGAATGGCCGCGTGCAAACGCCGCCTCTGTCCTCCGGCTGTCTCGCCGGAGTGACGCGCGCATTGACGTTGGAGGCCTGCCAGGCTGCGGGCATCGCCGTCGAAGAGATCGCCATGCCGATCTCGGTTCTGCACTCTTGCGACGAAGCCTTCCTCACCTCCAGCACGCGCGATGTGCATCCGCTGGCGCGCATCGACCAGCGCGCCATGCCCGGCGCCGCCGGGGCCGTCACTCAGCGCGTCGCGCAGGCGTTTCGCGCTTATGTCGCCGGTCGCGATGATCCGTAAACCTCGCTCAACTCGCGCAGCAGCTTTTCGAGCTTTGAGTAGTAATCATCATCGCTCAGCTTCGCGCGTTGGTCTTTGAGTGCTTTCAGATCGCGCTCCAAAGCATCGCGCTTGGTGCGTTGCGCGTCGGTGAGCTGTTTCTCTTCATCGCTGAGCACCAGCACGAGCTGTGCAGCACGCTCGCCGTCGAGTTTTGCATCGGCAGGCGGGACTTCGAGCCATTCGCGCCGCGTGCCGGTGCCGTCGCCGTTGTCCTCGATCAACGCATGTTCCGTCGCGAGCCGACCTTCGTTCTCATAAAACATCGCGGCTGCCTTGCTGGCGTGGCGGAAGGCTTCCAGCAGCGACACCTGCTTGTCTTGATCGAGGTCCGCCTCGGCCAGACCGCCGATGGCTTCGGCGAAGTGCTCGCCAAATCGCGCATAGAACACTTCATCCGGGCTTTTCGTCGCCGTGATGATGACGCGCCCCTTCCCCGCCAGCGTGCGGATGAAGCCACCACTGGCCGAGGCCGTGTGGATGATGGCGACTTCCTGCTTCAGCGGCGCGAGCCAGGCGGCGAGTTGCTGCGCGTTAAAGTCCGGCCCTTCCGCATTAAACTTCGCCTCGCGTCCATCAAAGGTGCCGTGGCCGATCAACACGAGCCAGAGCGGATGCGCACTCTGGCTGTGCGCGAGCCTTTGCTCCAGCGCAGCGGCGGTGTTCTCCCCGCGAAGGACTTCAGGCGTGATTCCCGCTTTGCCGCAGGCCGCCTGCCACGCCTCCACCTGCGTGGTGAATTTCTTCCCATACTCCTCCGCGCCATCCGCACCGCGCACGAGGATGACCTCCAGGTTCCGGGCGTGAAGCGTGCCAGCGCACAAAAGAGCCAGCCAGATTCTCATGCCATGCCTCCTTTCCTGCGCAGCAGCCACTCCGCGATCAGCAACACCACGATGGCGAGAAAAATCCACGGCGTATGCCACAGCGGCGTTGCCAGCGTGATCTCCACCGGCACGCGGATGCGCCTCAGCATCTCCGGCAGCTTTGCGATCTCCTTCAAGGCGATCATCTTGCCGCCCGTCTCGGTGGCGATGCGCTGCATGAGTTCGCGGTTCGGCTCCAGTCGGTCAAACTCCGCCGCCAGCGGATCGTGCGTCCAGCCAACAGCCTTCGTGCCGAGGGGCTTGCGCTTTTCTGCATCCTCGACACTGGCCGTGGCGCGGTAGTTGCCCGGCTTGGCTGCAAAAAACTCCGCCTCAAACAGGCCCGCCTCCTTCAGACTCGGCTCGGCGTAGAGTTGGGACTTCGTGCCGTCCGGCTGCGTGACCTCGATCTTCACGAGGGCGTCGCTGTTCGCTTTGAAAGCGCGATCGCGCACGCGCACCGCCAGCCGCACATGCTCGCGATCCGCCGCATCGTTTTCTGCGGCAAAGGAAATCGCATCCGCCACATCGACGACCAGCCAGCGCATGAGCTGCCTCCATAAACGATCCATGTCCTTGTGCGATTCGTCGTCATGCAGTCCCCAGCGCCATATGTCGCCGATGAGCACGCTGCCGACGCGCCCTTCGCCAAAACGCTGCACCACCAAGGCAGGATACGCGGCCTGCGCGTCGGACACCGTCGCCAGGATGCTCGCGCCGGGCTTGATGGAAGACACCGGATTCACCGAGTAAAACGAAGCCATCGTGGCCAGCCGTTTTTCATCCTCAGCGCGTTCGGCACGCAGGCGCATCCACGGCTCCAGCCAGCCTTCGCGAGTGAGATTGAAGCGCGCATCCTGCACCGGCGGCGCGCTGGCTGCGCGGTCGAGATACACCGGCAGCATGCGCCCGACGGGAGTGTTGGCATAGCCGCCGCTTTGATAGCACTCCTGCCCGCCGAGCATGAGCAGGGCACCGCCGCGCTCACTGACGAAGCGCTCGATGAGGTGCATCTGCTCCTGCGTGAAAAAAGCCGCCTCGATGTCATCGAGAATGATGGCGCGGAATTCGGCAAACAAATCCTCCGCTGCTTTCGGAAAGCCCTCGCTGAGTTCCTTCGCATCGCGCGTTCCGAGGCGGAGGATCACCGGCTGGTCGTAGCGCTGCGCCTCCTCGCCCTCCTTCGCACCAAAGCCGCGGAACAGCGGATTCACACTCTCGCCCGCATGCCCGCGCCACTGAAACTTGGGCTCGCGTTTGGCGATGCGCACCAGCGCGGGCATCTGGATGTCATCGTCACCGGCGATGGCGCGGCGCAGGAATTTGTATTCCCAGTTCGGCCTCCCGGTGACGTAGAGCACGCGATACGGCCCCGCGCCGCGATCCGCCGCCAGCAGCCGCGTGTTATTGGCCAGCACCGTCTCCTGCACCTCCTCCGCCTTGCCTTCGAGTTGGTAAAAAGACACTCCCGGCTTCGCCACCGGCACGCGCAGCCGCACCGTCTGCGGCACGCCGCTGCTCAGCGTCACCTTCTCTGTCACCACGGGCTTCTTCTGCTCGTCCAGCACCCGCAGCGTGGCTTTGCCGCTGCCAGCCACACGCGCGGTGATCGTCACCGGCGCATCCTCAAACGGACTCGTCGCCACCCGCGCCTCCTCGATGCGCAGATCCTTCGGCGGTGCCTTTTCCCCCACCAGCACAGTGAAGACCGGCACGCCTCCGGCCTGCGCCTGCCACGCCGCAGCATCCGTGGCATTGCCATCGCTCACCACGATCACCGCCGCGAGGATCGAGCCGCCCGCCCGCAGCGTCATCACCGCGCGGCAGAAATCCGAGCGCGTGCCATCGAACGTCAGGCCACGGAAATGCGGCACGCTCGCCGTCTGACTGCCGCTGCGCAGCAAGCGGAGGCGGAAATCATCCCCCAGAGCCTTGATCCACGCCGCATCGGCAGCCCCGTCGGCGAGCGCGGCCTGCACCTGCGCCGCGCGCGTCTCACCGCCGGCGGATTCCGCCACGCCGAGGGAGGCACTGGTATCCACCAGCACGATGACCTCGTTTTCACCCTTCTTCGGCTGCTGCCGCGTCCACAGCGGATCCAGCAGACAGAGTGCCAGCAATGCCAGCGCCGTCAGCTTGCACCATGCCGCCGCCCACCGCCGCCCACCGCGCAGCGGCGCGCGCGCATACCCCCACACCAGCAATGCCAGCACCAGCACCGCCACCCCGGCGGCCAGCCAGACGAAGCTCATGTTTTGCCAGACAATGCGGGGCATGCGTGCGCAGATAACGCCGCGAAAGTAGAATTGCTACACACCAAGTGGAGACGCACCCTGGCGAGCAGCACCGCTCCGCCACCCACCCACCGGGGGCGAGTCGCCAATTCGGATTCCGAAATGACGTTGCCGAGTCTCCGAGGTGCCAATTCGGATTCCGAAATGACGTGCCGGAGTCTCCGAGCTGCCAGTTCGGATTCCGAAATGACGTGCCGGAGTCTCCGAGCTGCCAGTTCGGATTCCGAAATGACGCTCCCGAGTCTCCGAGGTGCCAATTCGGATTCCGAAATGACGTGCCGGAGTCTCCGAGGTGCCAATTCGGATTCCGAAATGACGTTGCCGAGTCTCCGAGGTGCCAGTTCGGATTCCGAAATGACGTTCCCGAGTCTCCGAGGTGCCAGTTCGGATTCCGAAATGACGTTCCCGAGTCTCCGAGGTGCCAATTCGGATTCCGAAATGACGTTCCCGAGTCTCCGAGGTGCCAATTCGGATTCCGAAATGACGTGCCGGAGTCTCCGAGGTGCCAATTCGGATTCCGAAATGACGTTGCCGAGTCTCCGAGGTGCCAATTCGGATTCCGAAATGACGTTGCCGAGTCTCAGGTGTCTCAATAGACTTTCCTTATTGAGACAGCGGAGCCTCCGAGTTGCCAGGACGGTTTGCGATTTGGTGTGCTGGAGACCTCTGCCTGCCGGGACGTTTGGATTGACGAGCCGCGCGCTGCTTTCCTCCCGGAACGGTGAGTGTGCTCGTGTTCCCCCGCACGGTCGTGGGAGAGGGTTTTAAGGCAGCGGGAGTTCCGTTCGGAGGCACAAGAGTATATTCTTGTCAAAAATCCTCTCATTTCACAAACTCTCCAGTGCCATGGACACCTTGATTCCTCCCGGTTCGCCCAACAGAGCCTGGCAGCCACCAGCACCGGAAGACCTCGCGCTAGAGCTTCCCGCGTATGAAATCTTGGGTCTTTTGGGCCGTGGCGGCATGGGCGCGGTGTACAAGGCACGACAGATGTCGCTCGATCGTGAGGTCGCCATCAAGGTGCTGCCGCCGATGGCTGAGGAGGATGGGGCGATGCGCTTTGCGGATCGGTTCAAGAGCGAGGCCCGGGCGATGGCAAAGCTGGAACATCCCGGCATCGTCGCCGTGTATGATGCAGGCGAGACGCCGGGCGGGCTGCTCTATTTTGTGATGCAATATGTGCAAGGCACGGATGTGGCACAGATGATCGCCGCATCTGGACGCCTGCCGCCGGAGTATGCGTATGCCATCGTCGCGCATGTGTGCGATGCGCTGGCCTATGCGCATGGCAATGGCATCGTCCACCGCGATATCAAACCGGCGAACATCATGGTGGATACACAGGGCCGGGTGAAGGTGGCAGACTTCGGCCTAGCGAAAACGGTGGATGCCAACACCGGTTTCACGCAGAGCAACATGGCGGTGGGCACGCCGGACTTCGTAGCACCGGAGGCACTCATTCCGGGGATGTCGCTGGACGGGCGGGCGGACTTGTATGCCGTGGGCGTGATGTTGTATCAGATGCTGACAGGACAGATTCCGCGGGGTGCGTTCAAGCCCGCGTCCGTGATCATGCCGGGCATCGATAGGCGCTTTGATCAAATCATCCTCAGAGCGATGCAAGCGGATCGCGAGGAGCGGCATCGCAGCGCACTGGAGCTGCGGCAGCATCTGGACACGCTGCTGATGCCCGCCGTGCCCGCTCCGGATTTGCAGCGGTATAGCAGTGTGGGGATGGCGAAGGCGTCTCCCGAACCGCAGAAAGCGGTGTCACCGCCCTCGCAGTCCAAGACGGCAGGGGCGCAGGCAGGCGCGCCGCGAAGTCGCGAAGCTTCTGGGAGTGCGGCGGCTGCGACGCCGCTTTCGACAGGGCAGGTGCCTGCGAAATCAAAGGGGCTGCTGTTCCTCGGCATCGGTGCGGCAGCAGCCATTGCGGTGGGCGCGTTTGTCATGCTGCGTGGTGGGAAACGTGAGTTTTCCGAAGAACGTCGCCAGGCATCCGCTAGCGCTCCGACACCCAAGCCCGGAACTCTAACGAGTTCCGCTACGGACTCCGCAACCCGTAGCGGAAAACATGAGTTTTCCGACGCACGTCCCCAGGCATCCGCTAGCGCTCCAGCGTCCAAACCCGGAACTCTGACGAGTTCCGCTACGGACTCCGCAGCCCGTAGCGGAAAACGTGAGTTTTCCGACGCGCGTCCCCAGGCATCCGCCAGTGCTCCGGCGTCCAAGCCGGGAACTCTCACGAGTTCCGCTACGGACTCCGCAGCCCGTAGCGGAAAACGTGAGTTTTCCGACGCGCGTCCCCAGGCATCCGCCAG